>JAAOXG010000099.1 GCA_013036995.1 Lacrimispora defluvii | reverse complement strand
TGAATATTCTTGTGCGATGAAATCGCAGTTCCGGGGCATTGGAAATCATGTGTCCGGAACTGGAAATCATCAGGTTTTTAATGCGAGTTTACTCGCAAATACTCTTGTCCAGACCATATACCTCACGCATTGAGATATCTTTAGATGGATCAATGCTTTGGATATTGATTTTATATGAATCATAAACAATTCGATCCAGTATGGCATCTGCCAGTGGACTGGATTCACCACCAAGCTGTTCATACCAGCCTTCCTGCAAATACTGGGAACAGAAAATCGTAGATGATCTCTTACGTCTGCGGTGCAGAAGTTCGAAAATGTCCTTCTGCTCAGTATCAGTTGGTTTTAATAGCAGCCATTCATCAATGATAAGAAGAAGCGGGTTGGCATACTTAGCCATAACTTTCTTGTAAGTACCTTCGTTTCTGGACATTTCCAGTTCAATCACAAGATCAGGAAGGCGGACAAACCTTGTATTGAAATGCTGCTTACATGCCTCCATACCAAAGGCACAGGCCATGTAAGTTTTACCACTGCCTGTTGCACCGGTTATAAATAAGTTCCGGTGTTCAGATATATATTCGCAAGCTGCAAGTCTTTTAATGAGTTCCTTATTCAGCTTACGTCCTGAAGTGTAATCTATATCCATTATACTTGCTTCAGGTTGATCGAATCCAGCATTATGAACCAATCTTTTAAGCCGGTTATTCTTTCTACTGCTGTATTCAATATCGATCAGCATTCCAAAGCGGTCTTCGAATGAAATGTCCTTCATTTTTGGATCATTTAGCTGATTCCGAAATGCATCTGCCATTGAGCTGAGACGCATTTCAATTAATTTATCCATCGTACTCTGGTTTGTCATAAGTGGTTACCTCCTGTAATAGTCGGCACCTCTTGTGATGCCATATTTATTCTGTATGGTTGTATTTGTTTCTTTCTCAACAGATTTGTCCTGCCCGGCTGTGAGTATACTCTTAATACTCTTGTAACTAGGCGTCGCTGTGTAATTGAGAGCCTTTTTACAGGCCGCTTCCAATCGCTCTTCTGAATACTTATCAGCGAGTTTTAGAAGCCCCATACAGCTTTTATAAGTCTGTTGTTCCACACGTTTGGAGGTGAGAATTGCATCCACTGCCTTGTACGTATTGCTGCCAATCCGATCCGCCCATTTACGAAAACGGTCACCATTCCATTCCAGATATTTCTGGTGGTCTTCTGGCATATGTTCCAGAATCGTGTCATACTGGCCTTTCCGTCCATAAAGTCTTTTATGAGAGGCAATGCGGTTATGGTTATAAAAAATTTCAATTGTAGTATCTGTTACCCTGACATCTACCTTGCGTTTGATATATTCATATGGAACTGAGTATAGCATTCCGTCGATGGATATGTGATAATTAAACTGAACGGTGGCCTGTTTCCAGTCTGCCAGTTCGAAAGAGGTAGCGGGTAGGGGAGCCAGCAATGGCAGTTCTTCGTCGCGGAAGAGTTCCAATCGGCTGCCTTCTTTCTTTTGAAAGAGCCTTTTATTGAATTCTTCTAATTTCTGACGAATGGCACGATTCAATTCGGCCAGTGAAAAGAACTGTTCATCACGCAGAGCAGCTATAATCCATGTGGAAATGTTTCCAACGGAGCCTTCTGCATTTGGCTTGTCTTTTGGAGCACGCACTCTTGCTGGTATAATAGCAGTTCCATAATGTTCAGCCATTTCCTGGTAAGTGGCATTAATTCTTTGGTCGTTCCAGTTGTTATGTATTACAGCTGTTTTACAATTGTCTGGAACTAGAATTCTGGCAACGCCACCAAAGAACTGATACATATGAACATGTGCTCTGATCCATGCAGGCTGTTTTTCATCAATAAAAGCTTCTGCATAGGCATACTGGCTGTAAGTCATTACGCCAACAAATACATATGCATTGATGATTTCTCCAGTATCAGGATCACTGATGTGTGCCGGATCTCCAGCCCAGTCCACTTCAATCTGTTCTCCTGGTTTGCGATTGATGTGCATGGTTGCACGGTGTTTCTGTTCATCCTGCTGGATGTAATAGCAGAACTGTGAATACATTAAAGGTTCATCGCCTCTTAATCGGCAGTCCTCCATGTATTCGGTCCACAAAAGCTTTTTACTTACTCCATTTCGAAGCAGCTCCTTGCGGATGTAAGCATAGTCAGGCAGCCTTTTATTAGTTGCCAGCTTACTGTCTTTAGGAAACAGAAGGTGTCCTAAAGCAATGTCTGTCATGGATTCATCTAGTGGCCATTTAAGATCTAATTCTTTGACACGGTGTTGAACCTTTACGACAGTTTTTTGAGCAACACCACAACTTATCATGATGTTGCGCTGTGTGAATCCGAGGCTTGTAAGCCTTATGATTTCACGATACTTGGTCATAGTAGTGACCTCCTTATAATGGATTTACACCTTTCGATGCATAATTCCATTATAGGTTATATAGAAAATGATTTCAAAAACAGCGGAATCATGATTTCTTACAAAACGTAATGTTGATTTCCATGTGCCGGACAGGTGATGGATTTCACTCCGGATTACTCA
>JAAOXG010000098.1 GCA_013036995.1 Lacrimispora defluvii | reverse complement strand
ACTGTTTTATTAAGCGCTTACAAACCAACTACGTCATTTTGGAAAACAACTTTATCAAATTTCTTTATATGATTTAGTTGTAACAAAGATGTTATGTAATAGTATCCGGCTCTTATAACATAATATTTTTCATGCTTAAATTTTAGGTTTTCAAAAAGACATTTTTGAAATTCCTGTTTTTCCGCTGAAATTTTATCTTCAAATCTTCTTATCAAAAAATCTCTATCGTATAGATGGTTTTGTGTAATGTTTTTTAGCCATTGAAAATAGCCTTTATGACCTTTTAAAAGTTTACCTGTTGCAATGACACTATTTTCATAAGGCATTCCAGAACTTGCGGCATACAGGAAAGATAGGTAATCTCTATAAACAATATCTACTTGATATATGCTATCTTTTGATGATACTTCATCTGAACCAGTAGTACCTTTGTTGTGTAGATATCTTCGTTCTTCTTTCGGAATTCCTAACATCAATACAATGAAGTCGTAATCTTGTGGTAATTTATTATTTGCTTCAACAGAGGAGCCATATTGAATTAAAAGATAATCAGAATACTCGGGAAAATTTCTCCTCATTGTATCTTTAATTTCTAAAGATTTGTCTAATTCTTCTATCCAGTTTATATCGTTAAAATTTTCGTGTTTCAGAAGTTCATTTATTTCTTTGGGTTTGTTTTTTATATATTGTATAAAGCGTACTATTATTGCTAAAATAAAGGCAGCAACTATGCTAGCCATTATCCCATCAGAATTAGTTTTTGTCCATTCAAGTATTGCTTTTATTAGTTCAATAAAGGCAGTTATTATTTTGTGCATTTTAGTTTCTCCATCCTGTTTTTTGAAGTCTATTTGATCTCTTTTAATTTCTTCACTCGTTCCTCATCATCATGCGACTCATGTTTCATCTCTATGATCTTAAAGATCTCTTTCCTAGACTCATCATCGAGTATATAAAACTCCGCAATTATCCTTATAATTAAAAAGTTTTGCTATCTCAAGTGTACGATTTGAAAAGTACGCTTTTTTGTTGTGCTCATCTCCAAACATAATAGGTAAGCCTGGCAGAGTTTATTTCTTATCATATGGCAAGTCGCTACAGATTGATGCCACAGGTATATCTAATGCATTTGCAATTCGTAAGCAAAATCATAACTAATATCAGTATCCCTTTGAACGATTGAATAAAGGGGTGTTGGAGCTATATTGCATATTTTAGCCAATTGTCTTACTGACATACTCTTTTCATCAAGAATTCCTTTTAGTTTTTGTCCGTAACCCATGTTATCTTGTCCTTTCAATATTTATTAAACTGATTATATCACTAAGTTACGATTTGAGTAGATAAATTTTATGATTTACGAAAATCACTTGATGTTATCGTACATGTGTATCAGAATGTACTCAAAGAGTATATATGCAAATAGTAAACAAATGAAAAAGTAAACGCAAAATAGGAAAGGAGAAAAACATATGACAGAAGAAAAATTACCTTTATTTGTCGGTGTAGAAACCATCAAATCGGATCTCGGTGTATCCAGAGCAAAAGCATATGAAGTGATTAAAGAACTCAATGCAGAGATGAAAGCACAGAATCCTCGTGCAATCGTTGTTAATGGAACTGGTATTTGGAGTATATGGTGTGATTATCGGTGTAATAGGAGACAGTGTTTGTTCTGGGCAAGAAGTATATACGATTCTTTAAGACTAAGCAGGCAGATGAAATATCAGTGTTTGTCGGATTAATGATACTTACTATCGTAGTTTTTGCATCAGATCTTAACAAAACAATCCTATCCATCAATCAGGAATCATGGTTTAATGTGTGTGTTGCAAGTGTAATAGTTATAGGACATTTCTTTGGGGTGATTGGAATTATTGCGTTTCCAATTGGTGGAATAATGGCATATAGTGACAGGTGAAAACCAACCATCCATTCCAATTAATTAATCCAACCATCTTTAAAAAATATCTCAAAAAGTAAGCAGCAGTGCACAGTAAAATAGGCAGTGATGCTTACTTTTTGCAATAGATAAAGATATAGTTTTATAAAAATGAAGTATAAGTACTTGAAAAAATAATAGGTATATATTACAATATAAGAACAATTGTTCGTGCAACAAAGCGTAGACATTGTTATACACTACGAATGGAATAATATGGTTTCCAAAGGAGGCTTCAATGTGAAGAAATCAATATCAATTAGTATAAGAGTCAGCGAGGGAGATTTAGAAAAGTTTAGGCAAGCTGCTAAATTGGAAGCATATGCTTCATATAGTGAATTTGTGAGAAGAACGGCATTAATAGAAGCATCGAAAATCATTAAGGAAAGTGAAGAAGAAAATTGAATATAATTAGTTTATTTAGTGGATGTGGAGGACTTGATCTTGGATTTGAAAAAGCAGGTTTTAATATTTCAGTCGCAAATGAATTTGACACATTCAAAGCAAACCATCCGAATACACATTTAATTGAAGGTGATGTAAGAAAGATAACAACAGAAGAAATAGCGCAGATTTAGACAAAGGTGAGTTACAATCAATTGTTGTGGATGGACCTGTATTAATGATTGAGATATTAGCAATATACAAATAATGAATGGAGAGGTGATAGGTAGTGCTAATATAAGGAGATCTAGAGATTATTTTTGATGAAAGGATTATCTTTTTTTGAGATAATTTTGGTGGAAAAACATATAGAAGAAGGTGATTAATAAATGGATTTAGTGGCAGCAATTGGGTTGATTAGCTCTCTAGTAACTTTTGAAGAGGCAGGTCGAAGTTGGTTACAGGTAGTAAAGGACAAATTAAAGAAAAAAGAGATAGATATTAATAACTGGGATTCAGACGATCCATTAGTTCAGGCTTGCCTTGACAGATTTAAAACAGATATGGGGGATAAATACAAGGAGTATATTTTTTTTGATGAAGAAATTAACGATATCATTCAGGGTTTTTTTGATCATAATAAAGAACTGCGTTTAGATTATGAAGATAAAAAGCAAATAACTCAGATTATTAATGATATTTTTGTTGCTTATAATGAATATACGAAATCTCTTATGTCAAGTGGAGAAAGAACATTACATAATACATTAACGTTAGATTGTTCAAAAATAATGGATAAGCTGGATTCAATAGAAGAACAGCCTCATAAGGAAAATATTAAGAAGTTTTTATATGCAGTTGAAATAAGTAAAGATATAGAACTTGGAAATATAGAAGAATTTATTAATGATGAATATGAAATTAATAGGTCAGAATTGCTTGGAATGATACAAGCAGAAGGAGAAAGATTAATATTAATACATGGAAATGCTGGTTCCGGTAAATCAGTAATATGTAAGAAGCTGTTAAAGGGAAATGAATATGTATTGGTAACAAGAGCAGAGAATTTGTTTGCAGGGAAAAAAGTAAATGAATTGTGGGATTGTGACTTAGAGGATGCAATTCTGTGGTTAGGCAATAAGCTGTTATTTATTTTTATTGATGCCATAGAATTTATTGCTGATTGTGGGGATAATGCATTTCCATTGTTGCAAGAGATATATAGACTTGCGGAAAAATATAGCAACGTACGAATAATTACTTCTTGCAGAAGCACTGATATTTCTGCATTTATGAAGATAAATACTAAATATAAAATTAAAACATATGAAATTCCGGATTTGTCAAATGATGAGATAGATAAGATTGCCCAAAACTACCCCATTATTGCATCCTTACGACAGAATAAAAAGTATTCAGATTTATTAGTTGTACCATTTTATATCAACCTAATTATATCCGGTGGGTTTGTAGAAGAAAACATTAATGATGAGAATAACTTTAGAAATCTCATATGGGAAAGAATTATCTGCTTAAAAGACAAGTGCGGAAAATATGATGTCTTGCAAAGTAATGTTAGAAAAACAGTTGAACGTATTGTTTTTGAGCGTGCGAAAGGTTTTGTTGTCGGTATAGATAGTGATATTGTAGATAGTGATATTCTAGAAGCATTGCATTCAGAAGGAATCATTGTTGAAAGCGGAAACAAGATACGCTTGAAATATGATATTTTTGAAGATATTTGTTTTGAACGATACATAGATAAGGCATTCGATTCATGTCATGGAGTGTATAACGTTTTCTTTGCTGAAATCGAAAAATTTGGTCGTTGTATATATAGGAGATATCAGATCTGGATATCTAATAAGTTGTTTGTACAAGCGGCTCGAGAGAAATTTGTATATACACTGTTAATGGATGGTGACATTGAGTTAAATTGGAAAAAGCAAACAGATATAGGGATAGTAAAATCAAAATACTGTGGATTGTTTTTTGAAGAATTTCACGAGCTACTCGATGAAACAGTGATTGGAAACTTAATAGATATAACAAATTTATATGCATTTGAGGCAAAAATCAATCATTCGCCAGCACTAATGATGCAGGTAACACCAGTGGGTGCTGCACGAGAGTATTTAATTAGTATAGTTTTTGATGGAAGAATAAATCTAGAGAATAATAAAGATTCAATTATTAAATTATGTGATGATTATGCAAATTATTTTTATAAAACTAAGGAAATTAAAGAAAAAGCATGCAAAATAATAATTGAATTTATTGATGAACTAATTGAAGAAGGTAAAGAGGAAAAATCTTTTTATAAATATGATGAAGAAATCGTACGGCTTTTCTTAATAGTGATAAAAATGGCAGAAGCTTCAAAACAATGGTTGAAAGAATTTATTGAAAATATGATAGCCGAATACTGCACCGGATTTAGTAGAAGGGATAGCGTTGCAGAAGAAATTCTAAAGGCAATTGTAAAAAAGTGTACGATTTCATTTGCCGTGGAATTACCGGAATTAGCATGCAAATCGGCGGAAACCTTATGGGGACAAAGAAAGTCTAGAAAGCATTTTGCGTATGATGAATATGATTACAATAATGTAAGAGCGTATGGCCTATCGGATAATGCAAATCATTTTGACAATAATGACAATGGTGTATATAATAACGCATTTATCTGGTATGTAATGAGATGCAATTTTGTAAAAGGTCTTGAGTGGGCAATATCATTTATTAATAAAGCGGTACAGACATTTGCAGAGAAAAAGCCTGATGAGATAACAAATATAGAAATATACTTTCCGGCGGAAAAAAGGAAAAGAGCATATTGGGGTAATGGATGGTTATGGATGGCAGACATCATGGAGCATAATCTTCCGATAGTTTTGACGGACATTGTTTTTGTAATAAAGAAGACTGTAATTAATACTATGAAAAATTCTTCTGACAGAGAATATGTTAAGGGCTTGGCAGAATATGTCAAGAAGACTATATATGAAAAGTCAAATAACATATTGCTTCTGTCTATTATTGAGGCTATAGGAATGAATTATCAGAAAGAAATGCTAGGATATGCATTGGAATTAGTATCCAGCATGGAATTAATCTATTTTGATATTCATCGTAGTGGCGAATTTATTGCTAATCCGACAAAAGAACTGTTGGAAAAACAGATAATGATAACGATGGGAGTACCAGAAATAAATAGACGATATGAGAAAGATGAAAAGGGTGCTTGTAATTTACAACAATATTTTACTAATTCATATCTTTATGGGGATGAAGAAATAAAAATTAGATGTCATACTATCTTGGATTACTTGTATTCTCTATATGACGAAAAAACTTATTCTAATGAGAACTTGCAGATTCAAAAAATGGATTTCCGAGACGCTGCTGTGATAGAAATAGATGAAAAAACAATAATGATTGAACCGCAGATCAAAGGGGAAGCTCAAAAGATTGTAAAAAACAATGAGGCTGCAAATGAACCAATATTACGCTTAAATGAAGCAATAAATAATTTGATGATGGATATTAAAGAGAATAAAGCTAATGTTGATCAAATTGTTTCAGTAATTGATAATCTTTGTGAAAAGATGAAGAATGACCATCGTATTGAAATGCAGTTTGAATCAACACTCGTTGCATTAATTGCCTCAGCTTTGATAAATTCTGATCTTACAGATGAACAGCGAAACAGACTGGTTGCGGAATGGATTAGTCGTGTAGAGAAAATATTTTTAAATCAATCCTATGTGACTGAAGTTAATATGGAAATTGCATTGTGGGAACAATTGAATAAAGATATAAATAACGATCTTAAGCATCGGATTTTATTTATGATGTTAGAAAGTGTTATTAATGAAAAAAATTCAGGTTTAATCAGTCGATTGACTGTTTTACTAAATTACTTTTTGATAAAAAATAAGAATTATGCAAGAAGGATATTTTATACGATTATTATGCTTGCTGAAGACGAGATGAATCATCAGAAATTCAATGCGGAATATATAAAGGAAAATCGAAAAGATGCTGAGTATGAATTCATTCCCAATATGGCTCCTAAATTATATGGTGTGGATCGATGGATGCAAGAAAACAATGAAAATGCATTTGAAAGTAAGAAGAATGAGATAATTCAGGATTATCTGTACAATGGGAAGGAGGTTAATCTTTCTGAATTTGATATAAGCAATTATGATATTGCCCTTCTCTGCAATGCTGCTAGTTGTGGGTTGGATACACAAGATGAGGGATTTGCCATTGTTATTAAGTCGCTTGTACAATGTATGATTGAAATATGGCATAAATCTTGTAGAGAAATGCGTGCTCATGAAATAATAGATACATTTCAAGTGAATAAGGTATCTTCTTATTTTCAAAGAGAATTGAACATAGTAGGTCGAAGCCCAGAAGCAGTTTATGATCTTCTCTTTAAAGAAACTGATTTTTCAGTATTTACTAGAGAGACAGTGGATTTTTATGAAGATATTTTTAGTTGCTTTTTATCAGCATATGTTGATGGGTTTAGGGAGAAGGGAAAAAGAACTGATATTGAGAAGAAGATAAGAACCCTTGAAACTTATGTGAAGAACATTCCAGATGGTTTTGTGAAAAATGCACTTGAAAAGAGGCTGTTCCTTTGCAAAGGAAGATATACAAGATGGGATGTAAACAAGGTTAAGGCAGAATATAGTTTTAAAGATAAGTGCTTTTTGAATACGCAGATTAAAAAGTATGGTTACAATCATTTGATGGATGTTCTATATACAGTATATTTGCTCAATATTGATGAGCTATTACCAGAAATCCTGATGTCCATCGGTTCGTGCTTTACAAAGTCTATTAGAAATAGCAAAGAAAAATTCATAAAAGACATAAATGATTCACAAGTGATAGTTGATATGATTATCTTAAAAGCATTTATTCATTATAGTGACGAAATAAAAAAGGATGAGAAACTGATTAATGCATATGAAGACATACTAATATCATTGACAGAAATAAGAAATGAGAAGGCTGCGGTACTGTTAGATGAATTTAGAATTCATTGATTAGAATGCAGAAGCTTGGGCATTGAAGTATCTGCAATTAGAAGAGTAAGTAGTAAAGCACACCCAATAGGCAGTGATATTCTGAAAAGGCTGAGTTGAATACATAAAAGGATTTTATGCTGTTAGATATGTTATATTATAATAAAGATGTAGTATTTCATAATGCTTATAATGTCTTTAAAATGTCTACATAAACTCATTAAAACCCGTGGACGAGCTGGAATAATTAGAAAAGCTATACCATATATCATACCTTTAGAACTAACAAGACACAACATATAGATGCCAACATAGAGTTTGATTAAAATATCTAGTGCCAGAAAACCTTGTAAAATCAAGGGAATCTGGCTCTTTTCTTTGGCTCTTTGTCAATAGTTGGGGTGGAATTCCGTATGAATCCCGCCCTTTTCTTGCATTTAGAGCTGTTTCAATAGTTCATGCTACTGTATGCTGTTTTTGGGCATGCCAAATAAGCCTCCATATCCCGACCATTTTTCCTATGATGTACAATAAAGTATACGTGTACGGAACCGGTTAAAGTTCCGGATTCCATAAGAACTTCGATGACGTATAATTAATT
>JAAOXG010000097.1 GCA_013036995.1 Lacrimispora defluvii | reverse complement strand
TAAGTGCGAAGTTTGAGTTATAAAAAGAACGGGAAGACTAGAAAGGTGCACAGCCTTATTCTTATGTCTGGACTGAAAGCCGCAGAGGAGCTCTCCATGAAACTTGAGGCTGTGGGCAATATCCGTTCTGACGGCAGACCCATCTTAGGACTTGACTGCCACGATCTTCTGGGAATGATGCTGGAAACAGATCCCAGGGCGGTTTATATCCCCGCACATATCTGGACACCCCATTTCTCCCTGTTCGGAGCATGTTCCGGCTTTGATACCATAGAAGAGTGTTTTGAAGATCTGACTCCTCATATACATACACTGGAAACCGGACTTTCTTCTGATCCCTCCATGATCTGGAGTATATCGGCGCTGGACCGTTTTCAGCTGATCTCCAACTCCGATGCCCATTCTCCTGCAAAGCTTGGCAGGGAAGCCAGCCTTTTGGATATCGAGCTGTCCTTTGACGGACTTTCTCATGCTTTAACCAGCGGCAGTGGATTAATAGGAACCATTGAATTCTTTCCCGAAGAAGGAAAATACCACCACGACGGTCACAGAAAATGCGGGATCTGTTTTTCACCCTCTGAGGCAGAACAGCATTCCGGCAGGTGCCCGGTGTGCGGTGGTAAACTGACCATGGGAGTATCCAACCGGATTAAGCAGCTGTCTGACCGGGGTGAGGGCTTTGTATTACCCCAGGGAAAGCCATTTGAGAGTCTGGTTCCCCTGCCTGAGGTGATCGCTGGCTGCCTGGGGTATTCTGCAGCAAGTAAAAAGGTTCAAAATCAGTACTTTGAACTGCTGCGTGGGCTGGGGTCAGAATTTGATATATTAAGGGAGGTTCCCCTGGAAGACATCAGAAAGAGATCAGATCCCATGATTGCAGAAGGAGTGAGCCGGCTTCGGGAAGGAAAAGTGGAACGAATACCAGGCTATGACGGGGAATACGGAATCATAAAGCTGTTTGATCCTGATGAAATTTCCACTGGAAAAAAGCGAGGAAAGGACTAAAGCAGATGACAGAAGATAACGTTGGTGCAATTCTTAAAAAGCTGGATGACGTATACGGAGTTACAAAAGAAGGGTTTTATCATGATCAGCCCTGGCAGCTGCTTGCAGCGATTATGCTTAGTGCACAGAGTACAGATAAGCAGGTAGAAGAGGTACTGCCTGACTTTTGCAGGCGGTTTCAGACTGCTGCCCAGCTGGCAGATGCACCTCTGGAAGAGATTGAGGCTTCCATCCGTTCCATTGGCCTTTATAAGAATAAAGCGAAGAATTTAAAGAAATGCTGTACTCAGATTGTAAACGAATATGGCGGTGAGGTTCCGTCAGAAATAGAGGAACTGCTAAAACTGGCGGGAGTGGGACGGAAAACAGCCACTTTGTTTCTTGCTGATGCGTATGAAATTCCGGGAGTTACGGTAGATACCCATGTTTTCCGGATATCCAGACGGTTAGGCTGGGCAGAGGGGAAGAATCCGGTTATAGTGGAACAGGAACTACAAAAGGTATTGCCTGAGGAACACTGGAACCGGATTAATTTTCAGCTGATTTATCATGGAAGAGAGGTCTGCACAGCCAGAAAGGCCAAGTGCGAAGAATGTATTTTGGGCGATTGGTGTGAGAGAAGAATCTAATAATGAAAAGATAGCTTTGAAAAAAGGGAATGTTTCAAAGGTATTCAGTGAATATAGGGATTGGGAACGTATAAAAGGAGAATAGACAATGAAGTTAATGTTTAAAAACGCTTTTTTTCCTGGTTTGACAGTTATGACATTTATGATGAGGAAGGCAGCTGCGTTTTCACAGTCAGCGGAAAACCTGCCTGGGGTCACAAGTTGGAAATCTATGACAAAAACGGCAGTCATCTGGCTACTTTGAAAGAGCAGATATTCACATTTCTTCCCAGGTTTTATATTATTATAAACGGCGAAACTGTTGGAACCATAACAAAAGAATTTACTTTTTTCACCCCCTCATTTAACATCGACTGTAATGGCTGGGAGGTAAAAGGTGATTTTTTTCAATGGGATTATTCCATATATTCCAGAGAAGGTAACGTAGTGGCACAGATAGAAAAACAGCTGTTCCGTTTTACGGATACTTATATGATTGATGTAGAAGAAGAACGGGATGCTCTTCTGGCATTGATGGTGGTTCTTGCTATCGATGCCGTTAAATGCAGTCAGAATAAAAATTAGAAAATGCAGAAAACACAAGTGATTTATAGCTTGTGTTTTTTGTTTTATATGTATGCTTTTTTGAGAAGTTTTTAGAAAATATAAAAAAAATAAATAAAGTGAGTTTGAAATATAAAAAATACCTTGTTGATATAGTACAAAAATATAGTTATAATGTAAAAGAAGATTGTAGACAATCTACAATATATGAATGGAAGCAGAGAGGTAACTGGTGTGCCTACCGGTCTTCAAAACCGTGTTGCGGCTTGTAGTCGTGGGTGGGTTCGATTCCCATATGCTTCCGCCAAAAATAATTTACATTTACATAAATAGCGCCCGCATAGTTAAAAAATTAACAATATGCCTTTTTGGGAGGAATAAATGGACAGCATAGTTGTAGGGACGGCAGGGCATATCGATCATGGCAAAACGGCATTGGTTAAAGCGCTGACAGGCCATGATACGGATACCCTTGCGGAAGAGAAGAAAAGAGGAATTTCAATTAATCTTGGATTTACCGGCTTTCAGCTTCCTAACGGACGTACGCTTGGAATTGTTGATGTTCCAGGGCACGAAAAGTTTATTAAGAATATGCTGGCCGGCGCAACGGGCATTGATGCTGCTATGATCATTATTGCGGCAAATGAAGGGATTATGCCCCAGACAAGAGAGCATATCGACATCCTCAGCTACCTGGGAATACAAAAATTTCTGATTGTTCTTACGAAGATTGATCTGGTAGAAGAGGATTTTAAGGAGCTGGTAGTAGAAGATATCCGGTCGTTTATAAAGGGTACCTTTTTAGAAGGAACTAAGATCGTGGAAGTTGATTCTGTCAGTAGGACAGGTTTTGATGTGTTGATATCCGAGCTTGAGATCCTGACTTCAGATATCCGGGAACGCAGTTTCACGAAAAAACCCCGAATGAATATAGACCGGGTTTTTTCTGTTAAAGGATACGGAACCGTAGTTACCGGTACTTTGATGGAAGGTATCTTGAGAACAGAAGATGAACTGATGGTTTATCCTCAGGGAATTCTTACGAAAGTCCGGAATCTTCAGGTTCATGAACATAATGTGGATTTAGCATACGCCGGACAGAGAACGGCAATCAACTTATCCAATATAACGGTGAATGAATTAAAGAGAGGAAATACAGTTGCTGCAAGGGACGGTGTATACGTAACGGACAGGATTGATGTCAGTTTTTCCATCGTTAAATCCACAAAGCTTGAATTCGGTAAGTTTTATAAGCTGAAGTTATATACCGGAGCATCAGAGGAAGTGGCGAGATTTGTACCGATCACCCATAAAAAAGTTAAGGCCGGAGATGAAGGCTATGCCCAGATTCTGCTGGATCATGAAATAGCTGTTTTGAAGGGTGACCGGTTTGTATTAAGAACGATTTCTCCGGTCACAACCATCGGCGGCGGAGTCATCATAGATCCGAAAGCTTTGAAATATAAAAATGATCCCGAGGAACGGCTGCGGTCGCTTCAGATAAAGGACTCAGCCTCTGACAAGGATATTGTAGAAGAATATATTAAAAATAATCCATTTTCTGATTTTTCCAGGATATCTGCTTTTTTAAATAAAGACATGAAAGAAGAAGAACTGAAAGAGCTGGAAGAAGAAGGAATTATTTTATCAATTGAAAAGCAGTATATCCATATGGAATATGTGGCCCATTACAGGTATATGGTGGAGGCAGTCTTAAGGGATTACCATAAAAATAACAGATTGCGAAAAGGAATTCCTAAAGCAGAATTACTGGAAAAGCTTGATATATCTAATAAGAAGCAGTGTGAGATCATGTTAAAATATCTGGCCGCAAAAAACGAGGTAAAGGTGGAACAGAATCTGGTTTCATGTTGTGATTTTGAACCAGTTCTTACAGAAGGCCAAAAGAAAATCAGAGATGAATTGAAAAAACGGGTTATGGAAAGCGGCTATACACTGTTAACAGCTGCGGAGCTTACGGAGAATAGGAAAGAAAGGCAGCAGGTACTTGAATTTATGCTCCAGAGTGAATTCTTCGTGTTACCCGGACAATTTATTCTGACGGAGACACAGTATAGAAAGGCCAAAGAATTGGCAGAAAGACTTTTTATGGAAAAAGGCATAATAAAACTTCCCGATTTCAGGGATTCCATCGAAACCAGCAGAAAGTTTGCATTAATGCTTCTGGAGAGGTTTGATCAGGAACGATTTACCAGACGCGAGGGAGAAGACAGGGTATTAAATACTAAAAAATAAATGGAGGTGCGCTTTGAAAGTTTATGATGTTGTAATAGTTGGTGGAGGACCTGCCGGCCTGTCTGCCGGTCTTTATGCAGGGAGAGCCAGACTGAATGCGCTGCTGATTGAAAAAGATAAGGATGGGGGACAAATCGTTATTACTTCCGAGATTGAAAATTATCCGGGATGTCTTCCGGAGGAGTCAGGCAGCACTCTGGTGGAAAGAATGACAAAGCAGGTAGAGAAATTTGGTATTGAAAGAACGTCTGACAGTATCGAATCCGTTGATTTCTCCGGAGATATCAAGGTATTGAAGGGAAAGGGGAATGAGTACCACGCGAAAACGGTGATCATTGCCACTGGAGCATACCCAAAGCCCATCGGCTGTCCGGGAGAAAGGGAATTAATCGGAAAAGGAGTGTCATATTGTGCAACCTGTGACGGAAACTTCTTTGAGGATTTTGAAATTTTTGTTGTCGGAGGCGGAGATACTGCTGTTGAAGAGGCTCTTTATCTGACAAAATTTGGCCGGAAGGTGACCATTATCCATAGAAGAGATGAGCTTCGTGCCGCAAAATCCATTCAGGAAAAAGCGTTTAATAATCCGAAAGTAGATTTTATGTGGGATTCTGTGGTGAAAGAAATAAAGGGAGATGGAATGGTCCAGAGTATGTCGGTGGAAAACGTGAAGACAGGGGAAGTAACGGAAATTGTTGCCGATGAAGAAGATGGAACATTCGGAATCTTTGGTTTTATCGGATATCTGCCCCAGTCAAAATGTTTTGAGGGCAGTCTGGATATGGAATACGGTTATATTAGAACAAATGAAAATATGGAAACAAATGTACCGGGTGTATTTGCTGCCGGGGATATCAGAATTAAGAGTTTAAGACAGGTTGTCACTGCCTGTGCAGATGGAGCCATCGCGGCCGTCATGGCAGAGAAATATATAGAAAATAAAGGAGGGAATTAGAATGTTAGTTGTGGATAAAGATACGTTTGAACCAGAAGTGCTGAAGGCAGAAGGAATTGTATTTGTGGACTTTTTTGGGGACGGGTGTGTGCCCTGCCAGGCTCTGCTCCCTCATGTTGAAAAATTTGCAGAAAAATACAGCGATAAAATTAAATTTACAAAACTGAATACCACAAAGGCCAGAAGGCTTGCCATTTCTCAGAAAATCCTTGGATTACCCGTTATGGCAATCTATAAAAACGGGGAAAAAATAGAAGAATTAGTAAAAGAGGATGCAACACCTGAGAGAATTGAAGAAATGATAAAGAAATATGCATTTGAGTAAAACAACCATGTACATAACGTGGAAAGTTATGTTTCAGCCTGCAGTTTAAATTTTTTATCCTGCTGGCACACGTTATAAATATATGAATAAGGAGGAAGTTAATATGCTTAAAGACAAAAAAGCAATCATTATCGGTGACAGAGACGGCATTCCCGGACCTGCAATTGAGCAGTGTGTTAAAACAGCCGGTGCAGAAGTAGTATTCTCGTCAACTGAATGCTTTGTCTGAACGGCTGCGGGTGCCATGGACCTGGAAAATCAGAAGAGGGTAAAAGCATTGGCGGAACAGTACGGCCCTGAAAATATTATTGTTATTTTAGGAGCCGCAGAAGGTGAGGCTGCCGGCCTTGCTGCTGAAACTGTTACGGCAGGAGACCCTACTTTTGCAGGACCTTTGGCAGGAGTCCAGTTGGGACTAAAAGTATACCATGCCTGTGAGCCGGAAATTAAAGATGAAGTGGATAGTGCTGTCTACGACGAGCAGATCAGTATGATGGAAATGGTATTGGATGTCGATGATATCCGAAAAGAGATGTCAACAATAAGGGACGAATATTGTAAGTTTTAGCTTTCATCCCTTCACAAATCAATTCTTGTGAAATGCGAATGGTATACGGCATCACATTTTGCAGGAATTGATTTATTATAGGAGGCAAAATATGTACAGCGTCTTAAAAGGAGCAAGTTACATTCTTGCTCATACGCCAGATATGGTAATTCATAATGGTACAACACAGACAACTCAGAGAACCATTGATCCTGATTCTGAATATTTAAAAAATCTGGATAAGAGTCTGCGGTCCTATGATGAATGTAAAGCATATCTGCCAAATCAGACTTACATTGGAAACATAACGCCTGATGAGCTGGCTGGCTATGCACAGCCATGGTATCAGCAGAAATCCGATTACATACAAAGAGAAGGCAGATTTGGAGAAATCATGCCGGAGGATGAATTTATCGGGTTGATTGCAATTTGTGATGTATTTGATCTTGTTAAATTAGAATCACAATTTGCTGTTTCCGTGAAGAAAAAATTAGAAACTCACAGTCTTATAGATCCAAAGTTTTTGAGCGTCTTTGATAAAAACTTTGAGTTGTCAGAAATTAACGGTTTCATTGCAGACGAACATGCAGAGCCTTTGTATTACGAAGGAATGGTTGTCGGCTGCATCAAAGCGGCACATGATATTGACCATTCTCTTTCCGCCCATGTGATTTTTGAAAACCTTGTTTCAAAGGCTTCCTGTGTTTTGTCATTGTTACATTTAATTGATAAGAATGATATCAGGAAAGAAGAAATTGAATATGTGATCGAATGTTCGGAAGAAGCGTGCGGTGATATGAACCAGAGAGGCGGAGGAAACTTTGCGAAAGCAGCAGCAGAAATCGCAGGTCTTGTAAACGCCACAGGGTGCGATGTAAGAGGCTTCTGTGCAGGTCCGACCCATGCACTGATTCATGCAGCTACTATGGTGAAGGCAGGAACATTTAAGAATGTTATCGTTGCTGCCGGAGGATCTACCGCAAAGCTTGGTATGAACGGAAAGGATCATGTAAGCAAAGGGATTCCCATCTTGGAGGATTGTGTAGCTGGTTTTGCCATTCTCGTCAGCGCTAATGACGGAGTCAGCCCGGAGATCAATACCGATATCGTGGGCAGGCATACGGTAGGAACCGGGTCCTCTCCTCAGAACGTGATTTCTTCACTGACGGCATCTGCTCTTGAAAAAGCAGGGCTGAAGCTGACCGATATTGATAAGTATACGGTAGAAATGCAGAATCCGGATATTACGAAGCCAGCAGGCGCCGGCAACGTGCCCGAGGCTAATTATAAGATGATAGGAGCGCTTGCTGCCATGCGCAAAGAGATAGAAAAATCCCAGCTGGCTGATTTTGTATCTGAGCATGGCATGGTGGGCTGGGCTCCTACTCAGGGACATATCCCTTCCGGAGTTCCTTATCTTGGTTTTGCCAGACAGGAATTGATGGATAATAAAATCACCAGAGCTATGGTTATCGGTAAAGGAAGTCTGTTTCTTGGAAGAATGACCAATCTGTTTGACGGAGTATCCTTTGTTCTTCAGCAAAACAGCGGTGCAGGACAGGAGGAAACGGTGTCTGAGGACAAAATCAGGAAACTGATTGCCGCATCTTTAAAGGATTTTGCAAAGCATCTTCAGGAAGACGAGGGGTGATCATATGTCTGAAGGTAAGGTGAAACAGTTAATTGCAGAGACCTTTTTTGAAATGGCTCATATGCTTGAGACTGGTCAATCCGGCAGGGAAATGCCCATCGCCATAACTGCAATGGGAAGTGAGCATGGAGAAGAAACCATATATCAGGCAGCTTGTGAGGCAGCAAAAAAAGGAATATCTGTAAAGGTGATCGGAAGCCGGCAGATGGAAGCGGAGAATCTGGAGGTCATACCGGTCGCCTCGGAAGATGAGGGGCATAAAAAGATGGATGATATGCTCCAGAAAAAAGAAGCCTATGCAGCGGTGACCATGCATTATCCTTTCCCCATCGGAGTCTCTACGGTGGGACGTGTCATTACTCCGGCAGCCGGGAAAAAGATGTATCTTGCTTCTACTACAGGGACCTCATCCGTAAACAGGATTGAAAGCATGATAAAGAACGCCATCTACGGAATCATTACTGCAAAAGCGAGCGGAGTGGCAAACCCGACGGTTGGCATTTTAAACGTTGACGGAGCAAGGCAGACAGAGATCGCACTGCAAAAGCTGAAAAAAAATGGTTATGACATCCAATTTGCTTCGTCCAACAGGGCGGATGGAGGAATTGTCATGAGGGGCAACGATCTTCTGACAGCCTCTGCGGATGTGATGGTTATGGATTCCCTGACCGGTAATGTTCTGACCAAGATGTTTTCCGCTTATACCACTGGAGGCAATTATGAGTCGGTTGGTTTTGGATACGGTCCTGGAATCGGAGAAGGGTTCGAAAAGCTGATCCTCATCGTCTCAAGGGCATCCGGAATTCCTCTCATCACAGGAGCCCTGGAATTTGCAAAGGAACTGCTTGATGGTGATTATCAGAAGGTTCTTGCCGATGAATTCGCAAGGGCAAAGAAGGCAGGTTTGGAGCAGATACTGAATGAATGCAGGCAAACTAAAAATTCAGAGTCAGCAGAGGAAGTAAAAGCTCCCCCAAAGGAAGTGGTGACGGAAGAAATCCTTGGGATTGAAATCATGGATCTGGAGGAAGCGGTATCCTGCTTATGGGGGGCCGGTATTTATGCCGAGAGCGGAATGGGCTGTACAGGTCCGGTAGTCCTGATAGGGGAACATAATCTGAAAAAGGCCAGGGAAATTCTTACTGATAAGAAGTTCATTGGCTGACACGGTCATAAGACTGCTTTGAACGATTGAAACTATATAGTGAGGAATGATAAGATGACAGATAAAAACAGTTCTATGAGGCAGCTGCCAAAAGTGGATGAGATGATACGATGCATTGCATCAGAAGGTATAACCAATGTACCCGCGGTTCTGGTAAAGCTTGCCTGCCAAAAAGAAATTGAACTGGAAAGACAGAAAATTTTATCCGGCAGTCCATATCAGTACTCCAGGGAAGATCTGATCAGGCGTATCAAAGCGGAAATTGAAAAGCAGAATCAGCCCCATCTGCGAAAAGTAATCAATGGAACCGGAGTTGTGCTGCACACGAACCTTGGAAGGGCGAGACTCTCTCAAATGGTTTCGGAAAACATGAAGGAAATCTGTGGATCCTATTCCAATTTAGAGTATGATCTGGAGACGGGGGAAAGAGGAACCAGGTACGAGCATGTAGAACAGCTGCTTACCTTTTTAACCGGTTCTGAAGCAGCTCTGGTAGTCAATAACAATGCGGCAGCCGTGTATCTGGTGTTAAACTCGGTGGCCAACGGAAAAGAGGTTATCGTTTCAAGAGGAGAGCTGGTGGAGATTGGAGGCGCATTCCGCGTTCCGGAAATCATGACGGCCAGCGGATGCAGGCTGGTAGAAGTGGGAACCACAAACAAGACCCATGAATCGGATTATGAGGAGAACATCAATGAAAACACCGGGGCCTTATTAAAAGTCCACACCAGCAATTACAAGATTATCGGCTTTACAGATGAGGTTTCTCTGGAGCGTATGAAAGAGGTTGGAAAAAAGCATGGTCTGCCCTTAATATATGATCTGGGATCGGGATTGCTGGTAGATCTTAAAGCATATGGAATCGGAGATGAGCCCACAGTCAGAAGCTGTCTGGAACAAAACGCGGATATCGTATGCTTCAGCGGAGATAAGCTGCTTGGCGGACCTCAGGCCGGTATCATTGTGGGCAAAGCGGAGTACATAAACAGGATGAAGAAAAATCATCTGCTCCGTGCGCTGCGGATTGACAAACTGACCTTAACGGCACTTGAATTTACCCTCAGACAGTATCTGACGCCTGAGATGGCAGTTCAGCAGATCCCTACTCTGAAAATGATTACGGAGCCTCTGGAAAACTTAAAGAAAAAAGCGGAGCTATTACATGGTCTGCTGGTAAAAAGGCCGGATGTACAATATGAAGTAACAGAAACAACCGGACAGATCGGCGGAGGGTCCATGCCGGGAGTCAATCTTTCATCTTATGCAGTCAGTATCTCCATGGAGCATATCTCGGCAGATATGCTGGAACGAATGCTGAGAAATAATTCCGTTCCCATTATATCAAGAATATACAAAAACAAAGTATTGCTTGATGTAAGAACCATGAGCGAGGAAGACCTTTTTGAAGCAGCAGAATTTTTAAACAAAATAATCAATTTGAAAGGAGATATGGAATGAAGCTGGAATTGGGAAATTTTTATGTAAAAGAGATTTGCTTTGGCGATAAGACTTCTTTAAAAGACGGGCTTCTCACCGTGAATAAGGAAGAAGCTCTTGCAGTAGTAAAAGAAGACGAACATATCACGGAAGCAGAACTTTATATTGTGTCGCCTGGGGATCGTGTCAGGCTGGTTCCTGTAAAGGAAGCTATAGAGCCCCGTTACCGCGTAGGAGGAGGTCCTGTATTTCCCGGAGTGACGGGAGATTTAATGCAGGCAGGAGACGGAACCACTTATGCACTGAAGGATATGAGTGTTCTGGTTGTAGGCAGACACTACGGCGGTTTTCAGGATGGACTGATTGACATGAGCGGGGAGGGTGCAAAATACACCTACTACTCACAATTAAAAAATCTTGTTCTGGTAGCTGATACAGATGAAATTTTTGAGCAGAAGGAACAGCAGAAAAAGAACAGGGCATTAAGATGGGCCGGCATGCGCCTGGCCGAGTACATCGGTGCGGCAGTCAAGGACTTGACACCGGATGAGGTGGAAACCTTTGAGCTGGAACCAGTTACAAAAAGAAGCAAGGAAATAAATGAGCTTCCAAGTGTGGTACTGGTGCTTCAGCCTCAGTCCCAGATGGAAGAAGGGGGCTATAATGATCTAAATTATGGCTGGGATACAAACCGGATGCTTCCTACCTTTATGCATCCCAATGAGGTACTGGACGGGGCAATGATCAGCGGATCCTTTATGCCATGTTCCTCCAAATGGTCCACCTATGATTTCCAGAACTTTCCTATGATCCGGAGGCTTTACAAAGAACATGGAAAGACCATTAATTTCCTTGGTGTTATTATGTCTAACTTAAACGTTGCTTTGGAGCAGAAAGATAGAGCTGCGTTATTTGTGGCACAGATGGCCAAAAGCCTGGGAGCTGACTCTGCTGTTGTTGCCGAAGAAGGATATGGTAATCCGGATGCGGACTTTACAGGCTGTATTGTTGCCCTGGAAAATGCCGGTATTAAGACGGTAGGACTTACAAATGAATGTACGGGAAGAGACGGCGCAAGCCAGCCGCTGGTTTCCCTGGATGAGAAAGAAGATGCCATCGTTTCCTGCGGAAACGTATCAACGCTGATCCGGCTTCCTAAGATGGAAACGGTTCTGGGTGAACTGGAGGCGCTTGCAAGAGACGGGCTTTCCGGAGGCTGGTCCAATGATGAAATTCTTGGAGCTTCCGTAAAAGAGGATGGCTCAATCATCATGGAAAACAATGCTATGTTCTGCGGAGACCAGGTGGTAGGATGGTCGGTTAAGACTATGGTAGAATTCTAGAAGGAGGGACGATATGAAAGGTATTTTATACTTGAATCAGTTTTTTGGTCAGATCGGCGGGGAAGAATTGGCTGATTTTAAACCAGAAATCAGAGAGGGTCTTGTAGGCCCGGCGATGGCGCTGCAGCAGGAATTAGGCGATGAAGTACAGATTACACATACCATCATCTGCGGCGATAACTTTATAGGCTCAAACACGGAAGAAGCGGTAGAGACCATTATTTCCATGTTAAAGGGAAAAGAAATGGATGTCTTTTTTGCCGGACCAGCGTTCCGTGCGGGACGTTACGGAGCAGCCTGCGGTCATATCTGTAAAGCTGTAAAAAAGGAGTTCGGTGTTCCAGTACTCACTTCCATGAACGATGAAAACCCTGGGGTTGAAATGTTTAAAAAGGAAATGTACATATTTAAAGGCGGTGCCAGTGCGGCTGCTATGAAAAAAGACGTAAAAGCCATGTCAAAGTTTGCGCTTAAGCTGTTAAAGGGAGAAAAATTGCTTCCTGCAGCAGAAGAGGGTTACTTTGGAAGAGGAATGCGGGATCAGATCTGGCTGGATCCTCCTGTAACGGCAGCAGACCGGGTAATTGATATGCTTTTGAAGAAAATCAAGGGAGAACCATATAATACCGAGCTTCCCATACCCAAGTCAGACAGAGTTGCCATTGCTCCGTCTATCACTCCGGAAGATCTTAGCCATATGGAGGTTGCTCTTATCACCTCCGGAGGAATTGTTCCGGTAGGAAATCCTGACCGCATTCAGTCCGCTTCGGCGACTAAGTGGGGAAAATATGATATTTCCGGAACGGATGACCTTGTAAAAGGAGAATATATGACCATTCATGCCGGATTTGATCCGGCTGCGGCAAATAATGATTCTGATGTTATAGTTCCTCTTGATGCAATGAGACGGTACCAGAAAGAGGGAAAAATAGGCGGAGTATATAAGTATTTCTTTTCTACCGTTGGTACGGGTACAACTCAGGCCGAAGCTGCGAGAATGGGAAAAGAAATTGCAAGAGAATTGAAAAAGGATGGAATCAGAGCTGCAATTCTGACCTCCACATGAGGGACCTGTACACGTTGCGGTGCAACGATGACAAGAGAAATTGAAAGAGAAGGAATCACTATTGTTCAAATGGCAAACCTGATTCCAGTAGCTAAAACGGTTGGAGTAAACAGACTTGTCCCAACCATTTCCATTCCATATCCGCTGGGAGATCCTGCTACTTCAAAAGAAGAGCAGTTTAAGCTTCGCTATCACAGAGTGGGGGTAGCTCTTGATGCGATAACCACGGATATAAAAGAACCTCAACTCTTTAAAGTTAAAATTTAATTTAATTTTTTATGTGGCGGGAAATCTGCTTTTGATAGGTAGGTTTCCTGTCTCATAAAATCGGATTGCATGAAAACGGCATACGGTTATTTTAAAGAGGAGGGCAAAATTGAAGAAGAATCAGGTTTTTTACATTTCGTTTCTTATTACATTGACAATTGTTGCATTTGGTCTGGTTGCGCCCCAGCCATTTGCAAAGGCTACATCGGCAGCAAATGATTTTCTTGTTAATAATTTGGGGTGGTTTTATTTGATTTCCATGTTTGCGTTTGTTGCATTTTCTTTAGGAATAGCATTTAGCAAATATGGAAGTATTAAACTCGGACCGGATGATTCCGTTCCGGAATTCAGCAACAGATCGTGGTTTGCCATGCTTTTTGGTGCTGGAATGGGGATTGGGTTGGTTTTCTGGGGCGTTGCGGAACCACTCAATCACTTTATGACATTTGGAGCAACGGAATCAGCAGCGGATTTTGCAATGAAAAAATCTTTTATGCATTGGGGTTTCCATCCTTGGGCTGCATATGCTATTATTGGTATGGCACTTGGTTATTTTCAGTTCAGAAAAAATGCACCTGGTCTGATTAGCAGTATCTTTTTACCAATTCTTGGTGAAAAAGGGATCAAAGGACCGATCGGAAAACTAATCGATATTTTTGCGGTTTTTGCAACGGTAGCCGGAATTGCAACTTCTCTGGGCCAAGGTACCATGCAGATCAATTCCGGTTTGAATTTCCTGTTCCATGTTCCCACGACCCGATTGGTTCAGGTCATTATCATCGTTGTTTTGATGGTTATTTACACCTGGACAGCCGTAAGTGGAATAGACAAGGGCATCAAACTGCTGTCTGATATCAATCTGATACTGGCAGTTGTAATTCTGGCTGGCGCGTTTATCGTTGGTCCCAAACTTCTGACTCTGAATGTTTTTACAAATTCCATTGGTAATTATGTGAATGATTTTGTAAAAGACAGTTTTGCCATAAATCCTTTTGGAGATAAGTCCTGGCTTGGTTCATGGACCATATTCTATTGGGCATGGTGGATTGCATGGGGACCCTTTGTAGGCACATTTATTGCCAGAATCTCAAAAGGCAGAACCATTCGGGAGTTTGTTATCGGCGTTATTCTGGCTCCATCATTAGTATCCTTTATCTGGTTTTCCGTTTTCGGAAGCCTTGGTTTAAATCTGGATAAGAACATTATATCAAAAGCAATTGAAACAACAGAAACCGCATTGTTTGTGGTTTTACAACAGTATCCACTTGGCCTTATCTTTTCAATTATAGCAATTTGTCTCTTAGGAACATTTTTTATTACATCAGCCAACTCGGGTATCTTTGTATTATCCATGTTTTCTTCTGATGGCGACATGGAACCAGCCAATAGTAAAAAAATATTCTGGGGAGTGATTCAGGCTTTACTGGCACTGGTTCTGTTAATGACAGGCGGACTTAGTGCACTTCAGACCTGTTCCATAGTAGCCGCTTTTCCGCTGGCCATTATCATGCTTTTATGCTGTGTATGCCTGATAAAGGAACTGAGAAAGGAACCCCCAAAAAAGTAATAAAATCTAAACCTTAAAACGCCTGAGGTGTCTGCACTCTTTTTCTGTTAAAGTGCAGGCACAATCGGGCTGTGTTTTTAGAAAGAAGAGGGTCATATGGAATTTAAACAATTAGAAGCATTCGTGCAGATTTCAAAGCTTCAAAGTTTTTCAAAGGCCTCTGAATCCTTATTCTTAACTCAGCCGGCACTGAGCAGCCAGATTAATGCACTGGAAAAAGATATTGGAACTCAATTGTTTATCCGTTCCACAAAGAAGGTATATCCCACCAAAGCAGGGATCCATTTCTATGAGTATGCTCAAAAAATGCTGGCTATCAGGGATCAGTCTTTGTATGAAATGAGTAAATTTTCAAGAGAATGTACGGGTGAAGTCAATATTTTAGCCTCCAGTGTTCCGGCTCAGTATATTTTGCCTCAGGTGATAGCAGATTTTAATAAGGAATACCCCAATATAGTGTTCCATTTATATCAGAAAGATAGCGGCGAAGTGTTTGAGGAACTGATTAAATACCAGTATGATATCGGATTTGTAGGAATGGAAAATGATAACAGCCGTTATACACAGACGCCTTTATACAAGGATCAATTGGTCTTGATATTGCCGATAGGAATGAAGTACGACGGCAGCCGGAAGGTGGATGAGATTATAAAATTTATTGCTGAAAAGAATTTTATAATGAGAGAAGGGGGATCTGGCACCAGAACAGAGATGGAAGCGTTCTTTAGTAAGCATGGCCTTTCGGTAAAAGATTTAAAAACGATTGCATATTTTAGTAATACTCAGGGAATTATCGAAGCTGTTGCACAGGGAATGGGAATTTCTTTTGTTTCAAAAACAGCAGTACAGATTTACAATCATCTGAATCTGATTAACGTTGTGGAAATCGAATCGGAATTGTTAAGCAGAAATATTTTTTGCGTGCAGAAAAAAGATATGATTTTAACTCCTGCGCAGGAATTGTTTATTAATTTTGCTAAAAAACATTGTCAGAATATTTAATTATTCATATGATTTGTCTTACATCTATAGTATAATATTCTGTTAGTGATAGAATCTATATTGAGAGGTGGATATTATGATAAGTAATTCATACGATAAAATAAGCCATATGATTACATATTCAAAGGCAAATCTAAGTGAAATTGTAGTTTCCTATATAAAAAGCAAGATTTTAACTGGAGAATTAAAAAGCGGTGACAGATTAGTGGAAACAGATGTATCGGAAGAACTACAGATTAGCAGGGCACCTATAAGAGAGGCTTTAAGAGAACTTAATATGAGGGGGATCCTGACTTTCTCTCCTAAGAAGGGCAGCCAGATTCTTGAGATGGATTATCAAGATATTACTGAGGTCTTTTCCATACGGATTCCACTTGAAATGCAGATTCTTACCATAATTTTCGAAAAATCCCTGCTACAGGAGCAGGATTTAGATTATCTGGAGACTTTAAATAATGATATGATAAAGTTGGATTGTGACAGTGCCGTCGGTGAAAAGGAAAAGAACTTTATTTTTAATTCAAATGACCTGGCTTTTCATGAATTTTTCTGGAAGAAGTCAAAGAGCTTCAGACGGGCTGAAATTTTAGAAAATCAATATTTTCAATTGCTGATCGCAATGAATAAGGATATTTCCACATTAGGTATTAAGAAAGAAAAATTTGACGAACATAAGTTAATTATTGATGCATGCCGTTCCGGATCTCTTGACAAAACGTTACAAGCCTTTCAAAACCATATGAACTCATATCTAAATGCAGTAAAAGATTTATAAAACATTCTCAGATCTTAATATAGTTGAATTGGAAATTGAAATGAACTGCTCCGCCCGATAGTATTTATTGGGTGGGAGGTTCGTTTTTTTGTGTATAATAGGATAGTTAGAAAAATAATTAAAAAAAGGATTGACTACAACGCTGCGTCATACTCTATGATTGTAAATGTCAGGAGGTAATTTCTATGAACACCAGGGAAGCAGCCGGTATTACCGGTATCAGTGTGCGTACTTTGCATCACTATGACAAGATTGGTCTGCTGTGTCCAGACCGTGATCCGGTTAATGGTTACAGGAACTATTCCGATGAAGATTTAGATCTGCTGCAGCAGATTTTATTTTTCAAGGAATGCGGATTTTCTCTTACTGATATCAAGGGATTTCTTGCCAATCCAAATTTCGACCGGGAAAAAGCATTTGTACTGCAAAGGGAATGTCTTATGCAGGAACAAAAGCGTATTAATGCCATGCTGAAAACTCTTGATAAGACAATGAAATCATGGAAGGGAGAAAAAACAATGACGCAGTCAGAAAAATTTTATGGATTTGGGAAAAAACAAAACCCATATGAGGAAGAAGCCAGACGTCTTTGGGGAAATGAGGCCGTGGACAAAAGCAATGAAAAGCTTGGCTCCATGACCGAAGAGGAACAGAATCAGGTTTTTGAAAATATGGATCAGATGTTTCGTGAGCTGGCAAAGCTTTGCAGGAAATCACCTGAATCAGAAGTGGTACAAAATGCAATCAATAGCATGTACCGTTTTTTCAATGAGAACTTTGGCGTTACCTATACTCTGGAAGCCTTTGCAGGCCTGGGTCAGCTTTATATATCAGACTCACGCTTTACTCAGAATATAGATCAGTATGCAGAGGGATTATCCGCATTTTTAAGTAAAGCTATGGGATATTATGCGGACAGCCAAAAAAACAGCTAAAAAAGTACCGCTCCACCCGATTTTTAATTGAGTGAGGCGGTACTTTTATTGCATAAAAAATGTATATAATGCACAAAAACAAGTTCATTTATTGTAACTAATACAGAAAATATAGATTAGCTTGAATGAAAACCGAGAGTCCCTCTTAATAAGAGTTGAAAGATTTGAAGAAATAACTACTTTTCTTGAAGAAATAAGTGTTTCAAATTTAAGAAAAAGTGATTATAATAACGGAAGAAACTATAATAAAGTGATATTTTTGCGCAAGATATCCAGACATCTGAAAAATACTTGCAAAAGTAAAATCCACATGCCGAAGTTTGTTTTTCATGGAATGATATCTGTCTGCAAGATGAAAGTGAAACAGTAATTAATGTTTCAAAAGTTTCGGTGTTAAAATAATCTTATCGGATTCAATTATATGTAGCTGTAATAATTCAAGCAGCTTTGAATCAAGAAGTAACAGAGCCAGTTCAAATGGGGTACGACCATTAAAACTGGCTCTTGCTGTACTGTTTATATGGTTAGTCATTAAAATGATGTCCTGTGGCGTATAATCGGTCAGAGAAATACCCTTAGGTATAATTTTGCGGATATATTCATGATTTTTCTCCAGTTTTCCTTTCTGCCAGGAAGCAAGAGGATCGCAGAAAAAATCTTTGTCCGTAACGAGCCATCCAGACTAGTCTCCAATGCCACAGGATTTTTAAACTCGGAGCCATTATCTGTGATGATGATTCCGAATAGGCGACGAAAGAGTTCAAGTCCTAATCCTTCTTCTAGCCTATCAAAAACTTCCTGAACGCATAACTGTGTGCATTCCTCCAATAAAAATATGAGCATGAAGTTACAGTTGCGAAAAAGTATGGTTAGTAATACCTTGCCCTTTTTGTTAGAACCATGAACTGTATCAAGTTCGACGACGTTTTCATAAGGATGTTCAGAAATATAATCTTGTAAATCTTTGTAGGTACGATTTTCACGATAAGTAAAATTTGTCTCATTATCTGCCCTTTTCTTTTTTCTAACTTTGTATTTTACTTTTTTGGGCAGATCAATATTTCTAATCGTAAGTATGTTTTGATTAATGTAGTTATAAAGTGTTTTCATGGAGCAGGGAATTTCATCTTTGTGTACGCAATAGATGTGAGCGATGGATTGTCCTTGTTTGATCAGTGGAGTGATCAGACAGTCAAATTCATACAATTCCTGTCTGGAAAGTCCGATTCCTTCTCTGGAGTTTTTTAAAGAGTCAAGATAAGCTGTATGTGCAGAATTAGCTCTGTAATAAAAGTGAGGCTTGGAACATTCATAAACCATACTGCAACCATTACAAACGAAAGGAGACTTTGTTGTATAACGACAAGAATCAGAGAAATAGTCAGGGCATAGAGAACGACAATCGGTTTTGCGACAGATAGAACATCGCTTGTTAAGAGGACAATCAGCGCATAAATGTTGTTTGGGACATTGAACTTTGTGCAGGCAGTCATTAGAAGGAGAATTACGTAGAGAGTTTCCGACTCTACGTTTGAAAACTTCTTTAGAAATAGTGGTTCTGTCCCTTCTAAGCATATCTGCAATACGTGAAAAAGAATAGTTGCGGTTTAAGCCTTCTTCAATATCGTATCGATCCTGAAGGGTAAGGTGTTTGTATTGTTTATTTTTATCATCCATAATAAAATACCTCCTGTGGCAGGCAGACATCATATAAGTATTATAACATTCCCTTGCCACAGATTTGTTTCAAATAAAGAAACACAGATAGGTACTTTGAACCAAGGAATAAATGAAGAAAAAACTGGGAAACTAAAATTTTCATTAAGTGAAAGTCAGTGTCAAGATTGCTGGGCCGTTGTCCTATGTGGGGGAGGTTGCCCATATGAGAATTATCAGGAAAATAAAGTGATAGAAGTACCTGATGCGGCATTATGTCATGTCATGCGTGAAGTATATGATTATATATTACGAAAGTATTTGTCAATGCCTGATGCTCAAAGAGAAGAGTTTTTTAACTTACATAATTTATGAGTTAGGGTGACAAGGAAGGAGATGTAGGTTATGATCTTGAAAGCAGCCAACATCAAAAAATATTATTATAATAGCGAAAGTGTTATTAAGGCCGTAGATGGAATTAATATAAATGTAGAAAAGGGCGACTTTATAGCTGTAATGGGACAGTCTGGTTCCGGTAAATCAACTCTCTTAAAGTGTTTGGCAACTTTTATTCCCATCGATTCAGGTGAGTTAATCATTGACGGTAATCAAATTAATTATAAAAATAGAAAATCATTACTAGAAACTCGACGCCATGATATCGGATATATTTTTCAGGAATATAATTTATTGGAGCATCTTACTGTTGAAGAAAATATGATCTTACCTTTAATTATAAGCGGTAATGTTGGAAAAGCTGAGTTACGGGACAAAGTTGAGAAATTAGCAGGTGAATTAGGAATTGAAGATCTTCTAAATAAATATCCTGGAGAAATCTCAGGTGGACAAAAACAGAGGTGTGCGTGTGCAAGAGCATTGATAAACTCGCCTCAGATAGTCTTTGCAGATGAGCCGACGGGAGCTTTGGACAGCAAATCTTCGGAGAAATTTTTAGAACTTATATACGATTTGAATAATAATCTTGGAACAACGATTATTATGGCCACACACAATATTATTGCTGCTTCTTATACGAAGAGGACTGTTTTTCTGAAGGATGGTAAAATAATTGAGCAAATAAGTAGGCAGAATGGGCATTCTTATAAAGATAGTATTGTTCAAACTGTGGCTTTTAATTAACGAAAATTTGATTCAATGTGTATAACGTTCAGATGAAAGGATAATGTAATGGTAAATTATATAAGTCTTGGATTGAAAAATATTAAAAAAAGTATGATAGAATACGGATTGTTTTTCTTTACATTGACTGCTTTGGCTACAATGGTGTTTGCTTTTTTTAATTTATCTCTGTCAAATGTAATATGTTCGCTAAGTGATAATATGTCTATGCTTTTTAGTATAATAATGTGGATAACTATAACTGTTTTTTTAATAGGTTCCTTTGTAGTTCGATATACAGTCAAATTTATGCTGGAAAGGAGAATGTTAGAATTTCGAGTCTATCATACATTGGGTATGAGCCAAAAATCATTGATGCTAATGCTTGGCGCTGAAGAATTTGTTATTACAATTTTGACATTAGTATGTGGGATTATAATGGGAAGTCTGTTAAATAAACCACTTACATATTTCGCACTTAGAATATTTAATCTAAATCAAGAATATACCATTGAATTGTCTAGTAAAGCCATATGGTATACTGCAATATGTTTTCTTCTGTTCTATTTCATTCAAGTGGTAGTATCTTTATCAGTTGTTATAGGTAGCGAGATGGAATACCAAAATCAAGAATTTAAGAAAAAAGTAGTTTTTGCGAAAGATAATCAAATTACTATTTCAATAGTTGCATTATTTTTACTTACTTTGGGTTGTATTTCTTCATGGTTATTGCTAAATACCAAGGGGGATACTAATATAGTTATTTTATTGATAGTTGCATTCCTTTCTTATCTGTTTGGAATTATTATCTTTTACAAATCATTTTGGAGTTTGGCGAATTTCGTGTGTAGAAAGACTAAAACATGGAAAACAAAAAAACTTCATCTTTATTTTATGGGTAAGGTTATTCGTAATTCCCATAAGTCTTGGAGGAAAACAGTAGTATGTGCTATATTGATTTTTGTATCCGTCGGAACACTGGCGTTAGCAATATCTATGGGTACACTATATCAGGTTAATTTTAAGTCTTATTATCCCTATGATTTCGTGATTTCTGTAGGAATGCCCATGTCCAATGAGAGTATGAATGAGCTAGATGATTATATTCGATCGAAAGCAGATATTAAAGAATCCAACAGTTGAGTAATCCGGAGTGAAATC
>JAAOXG010000096.1 GCA_013036995.1 Lacrimispora defluvii | reverse complement strand
CTATGTGCGAAGTTTGAGTAAGGAATATAACAAAAAGAAAAAGATAACGATTATCGCTCTTTCGCTGGCAGCAATCTGCCTTGCGGGAGGTCTGTTCTACTACATGGGGACGCTTGACAATGCTGAACCGCCTGTATCGCAGACGGAGAGCCAGCCTGACACAAAGGCTGAGGTTATTGTGCCGGAAATCAAGCCGGAGAGTACAACCTCTGCTAATAGCATAACTGACAGCTCCGATACAACAGAAGCTACCGATGGTACACCCTCTGTAACCGGTGATGTGCAGGAAAAACCGTCCGCAAATAAGCCGAAATCTCCATCTGAGGCCACGCCGCCTACCGAAGCACCTACGGAAACCGACAAGGCTCCCGTGGAAAATCCTGATACCAGTGGTACTTGCCAGCCGGAGCATACGCCTCAGTCTGACACCAATCAGCCGCAGAGCGGAGATAAGAACAGCAGCGGTGCAATTTATGTACCGGGATTTGGTTGGGTTGAGGACAGCGGTGAGGAAAATACTACGACCGTTGCACCGAATGCCGGAACAGGTGAAAAAGTTGGCGATATGTAAAAGTAAATACTTATATTTTATGGGATGCAGTTTAATGGCTGCATCCCATTTTTATTTTGGAGGTGCAAATGAAACGACTTATTTCTCTTATATTGGCTGTCGTTTTAACGGTAAGCCTTGCAATTCCTGCATTTGCTGCTGATTCTAATATTGATGGCGGCGGCGGTGGTATGGGGCAAGGAACCAGTCAAAACAAATGGACGCCGGGGCGTGATGGTGTAAGAGCAACCATTATTCGTGACAACGACAACACACCAGTATCAACCCCAATTGATTTTTCCAATGGATCAAATGGTGATATACAAATTCATTTCCAGTTTAAGAACAAAATCCAGTACCGGAACGGAGCAGCATTAACACCTAAACAAAATGGATATTCTTCTATAAAGCCAGCAACTGCAATGCCCAGAATCGTCAGCTCCAGCGGCGGCAATAACATTGCGGCGATCCGAAGCTATTTCTGCCGTGAGGGGACTATCCGTGATATTGCTTCCGCCACTGGATTTAGCTATGATGATTTAATCAGCGGCAACTATAAGATTTTGCTGGAACCAATTGCGTACTTTACCTACGGCGGTGTGGTGTATGCCATGACCGCCACCGAAGCGGCAATGTTTAATCAAAAGGTTAATAACGATTTACGGCGTAAAATGGTTTCTCTTACCAGTCAGAATCTGCCCCTTGCTATGTTTTTGGAAACCGCCGACTTGGGCTTTCCTGCTTGGGGTGGAAGTACCATCACCAAACAATCCGATCAGGACATTATTTCTTCTCTTGGTGTTGGCATCATCCGCTTTTCCGAGCCAGACCCTGCGCCTGCACCAGAAAGCAATGTAATCTATCGCTGCGATACCGAGGTGATTACCGCTGTTACGCTTTCCACAGGCTCACAGAAAACGCCCGACAATCCTGCCTATGCACGGTTTTCGATTAACGGCAGAACCTACTCCCACAAGGATATTTATATCCCCGAAGATAGCAGCCAGCTTGCGTGGGTCAAATGGCGTACGCCAACAGAACCGGGATATGTGACGATTACCATTACCAGCAACTGCACCGTCAGTACCAGCCAGATCGTGGCGCAGATTGTTGACCTTGATAAGAACCCGCCGCCTGATCCGCAGGCTAATGACAGAAACGATGGATACTCCATTCCGGCAGCTCCGAATAATCCCAATACCACGAGCCTTACTTGGGGAGAGTGGGATTGCTGGTGGCATGAGCATTGGGTATGGCACAGCGGTGACGAGGACGAGGACGGTTACTGGTGTGACCATGGGTGGTGGCAGTACGCTTGGCTCTCATACTCTGCAAGCCTGACCGCCACCCTGCAAACAAAGCCGGATGAGAAATCGCCTACGGCATCAGGAAAGACCATGAAGAGCGGCTATGGACTCAATGCCAATGTGTCGGCACAGGTTCGTTCCTCTGCACCCAGCAGTCATCTCACCGGAGTGCAGAATGTAGTGGCTTATTTCCCTGAATTCAATTACACCACCTATTGGAGGTTACTGAAACGGCTCAACACCGGTTATTCCAGCACCTTTGAATTCCAGAAAAACAAGTACAGTACCTATGGCAGATCGGTTCATTTTTCGCCTGTGTGGTTCCCGGACGGAGGGTATACTACCTACACGGAATGCTTAGATTCATGGACTCCGGCCGGGATGCTGCAAATTAACCTAACGGATGATTTGACCATTAGAGAATCTCTGTTTTCTGATTGGCATATTCGCCCCGTTCAATAAATGTGGAATTTTTTTCATGTTAATAGTAAAATGAGAATTATCATGGAAGGAGAAATGCAGAATGGAGTATAAGGAAGACTATTTTGATTTGCCGGAAAACACATTGATACCTATGGCAGACGGATCAACAAGACCAGTTTCTACAGTTCATATTGGAGATTTGGTGGTAGACAAAAATGGAAATATGAGTATGGTGGTCAATATCTTGATAGGATTGAACGGAGTGGAGAAATTAAACCACATGAATAAAATTGAAAAATGTGAAGAGCGAGTGTATACTTTGATGCTCGAAAAACAGTAAAAATCAGCCTGTGGATAGAAATATCGACAGGCTGATTTTTTTACGATTGGAGGTGAACATATATGGGAAACCGTGCAATCTATACGCTTATCGAAAGAGGAGAAAACAACTATTTCTACTCCCACATGGGAGCAAATGCTCTGTCACCGCTTTTGCGGCTGACACAGGCAAAGGAGTTGCAAACAAAGTTATCCGAATCTCATTCCCTTGCCCACATTTTTGAGCATTTGGACTACAAAGGCCAATATCAGAATCCACGGCTTATGGATGCTGATATGTTTTGTGAACGGATTGAACCTATCTCCATTCCCGAATATGAGCAAAGTTATGCTCAGCGTGGAGAACTGGAAATGAAAATCACGCTTGACCTCGACGAAAACGATTGTCTGCTGGAATATAACCCTAACTGTCCGTGGTATCGCACCATGGGCAGTTTTTCTATCGACCTTGATGCAGGAGTAGAAAATGTGCGCAGGTTATTAGCTCATGCAGAAGAACACAGTATTACTGATTTTGGCAGGCTTCTTACCATCTACCACCGCAGTACAGGGCTTGAAGAAAAGCTGGAGTCAGCCCGTGGCCATATGTGGATCGAGGAATATCTGGATTCACCGCAGGCGGAGGAAGATCGCCGCCGCTATAGGGAGATCGTAGACCGTCAGGCAGAACTGGACGAAGAAGAAATGGAGGAACAATAACATATGGAGGGACTTATTTTCCCGATTATTATGCTTGCCGTCACCCTTGTGGGTGGCGGCATTTTGCTTTTGGTGCTGAAGAATACAAAGCCAAAGCACACCGCAGATGAAGAAACTCTTGCCATGCAGACAGCACAGCAGTTTATCAATGTCAAAGACGCGAGAGATAAATACCTATACACCAAAGACGGATTGGTACTGGCCTTTTTGCGCATACACTCGATTAGTATTGATTTATACAGTAAGGCAGAGAAAAACAGCTTGATTAAGCAGCTCACCGCCGAGCTATCCGATATCCAATACCCCTTTAAGTTTATGGCTGTCTCCCGTCCGGTGGATATTTCGCCCCTGATTACGGATATGCAAAGTTTGCTGAAAACCGCTGATGACAAGCGAAAGGAACTGCTCCGGCAGGAGATTTTGCAGATGAGCAGCTTTGCCTTATCCGGTGAGATTGTAGAGCGACAATTCTATATTTCCATTTGGGATAAGAGGGAAGATGGTACAGAAAAGGATCTTCTGAAACGTGCATCCCTGCTTGCTGAAAAATTTACTACTAATGGTGTTGGCTGTGATGTGCTGGGTGAAAAAGAAATCATAAGGCTTTTAAACCTCGTCAACAATCCGTCCTACACCCATTTGGAGGACACCGAGTTTGAGGCCAGTATCCCCACACTGAAGGAGGATATCTATGCGTAAAAAAACAGATTATCAGGAACAGAACCTTCAAAATAACGCCTTGCTCAATGTCATCACCCCTGTGGGGCTTGAATTTACCAAGAACAGCCTTTCAGTGGGTGAAAATCTAGGCAAGGTATATGGGCTGATCCGTTATCCCCAAAAGGTGGAGGTGGAATGGCTTTCCAAGATTACGAACATTCCTGCCACTATTGTATCAATCGGCTTTAAGCCGGTGGATAACGCTACCCTCATCAATGCCATTTCCCGAAGTGTGGTACAGCAGCGTGGCATGGCTGAGGGAGCAAAAGACCCTTTATCCCGGCAGAGGGCAGAAAAAGCGGCAGATGATGGGGAGAAAATCATCATGCAGATAGACCGTGAGGGCGAAACGGTAGGACTAATGAGTGTATCCGTCATGCCTATCGCCAAGGACGAAAAGACCTTTAAAAAGGTGTGCCGCCGTGCAGAGAGCATTGTCAGTGTAATGAAATGCAAAATGCGTACCATTCCAAATCTGCAAAAGGAGTGCTTTCAGCACATATCACCGTCCTTTCCTACCAACGGCAAGATAGAAAGTATCCTACAAAAAATCGTGCCGCTTTCTACCTTTGTGGGCGGCTTTCCCTTTGCCAGCAGTGGCTTCAACGATGGGGAGGGTTATTACTTTGCACAGGATGCCAGTGGTGGTCTTGTCATTGTAGATGTATGGAAGCGTGGTAGTGACCGCACCAATTCCAACTTTGTTATCATGGGTAATTCCGGTGTTGGTAAGTCCACCGCCATCAAACATATTTTGATGAGTGAATACATGAAAGGCACAAAAATCATCGTAGCAGATCCCGAATCCGAGTACAAAGACCTCTGTTTTAACCTCGGTGGTGACTGGATTAACGCAGTGGGTGGATCCACCGGTATGATTAACCCTTTGCAGGTTCGCCCATCTCCTCATGATGATGAGCAGGAAAAGGACAGTGAGCGACTGTACCGTGACGAGGGCTACGGCATGAATGACCTTGCCCTGCATATGAAAAATCTTGAAATCTTCTTTAATCTCTATATTCCCTCTATCACTGATATGCAAAGAGCAGTGTTGAAAAAATGCCTTGTAGAGCTTTACAGGCAGTTTCATATTACATGGGACACCGATGTAAGTAAGCTGACGGCAAAGGATTTTCCCGTCTTTTCCGACCTGTACAAACTGGTGGAGGAAAGGGCGGCGGCCGGTACAGGAAACCCAAGCGAGTTTGGGCAACAGGTCTATGCAGACCTTGCGTTGTTGCTCAATGACCTTGCAAACGGTGCTGATAGCTTTATTTGGAACGGTCACAGTACCATCACCAGCGACAGCCAGTTTATCGTGCTGGATACCAATGCCTTGCAGGAAACCAGCGACAGTATCAAGAGGACGCAATATTTTAATATCCTTACCTACTGCTGGGAGCAGATGAGCCGAAATCGTGAGGAACGTGTGCTGCTGATCTGCGATGAGGCGTACTTGATGATTGACCAGAAGGTACCGCAGTCCCTTGTTTATCTGCGCAACGTCATGAAAAGAGCCAGAAAGTACGAAGGTGCATTGGGTATTATTTCCCATAGTGTCATTGACTTTCTTTCAGAAAGCATCAAGCAGTATGGGCAAGCACTCCTAGATATTCCGTGCTACAAGCTGCTCATGGGAACAGACGGCCCAAACCTAAAGGAAACTGCTAAGCTCTATGATTTGACAGAAGCAGAGCAGGAATTGTTATTGGCACGAAAGCGTGGCCATGCCTTGTTCATGGTAGGAGCAAAGCGCTTGCATATCAACTTTGAGATTCCGGATTACAAGATGATGTATATGGGAAAAGCTGGCGGTAGATAAAAACAAGGTGGTAGGATTTTTGCTCCTACCACCTTGTTAACATAACTCATCATCCGAATCAAATTCGCTGGGCAAAGAGCCATAAGGCTCCATGCCCATTTCTTCCCATGTTGTACCATAAGGTGCACCACCGGAAGTATATCCTGCAATAAAGAAAAAACGGTCATCAGAATCAGGATAGCGATCATTAAATTCCTGTTTCAGTTTCTTTTGCTTTTCAGCCGCTCGTTGCTTTAAACGTAATTCTTCATTATGCTTTAATGCATCTAAATATTCCTGTGTGAATTCACAGCCTAATATTTGCAGTTCATAAACAGCACAAATGGCATCTACACTGAATTTCTTGCGGTAACCTCTAACGATATGTTTTGGACTGCCGGTATAGGTAGTTAGCCATTGTTTCGCTTTTTGTAATCGCTGTTGTCGTTTTTCAGCTTTTGTTTTTTTCTTGTTTTTTCCCATTTAACCACCTACCAAAAGAACCTCTGTGCTTTTAATAATATCATGTCAGCTTAAATATATAAATGAAAATTTTGCGAATATTGAAAGGAGAGCCTATGGCAATAGATCCAATCACCGCCAAGATATTGGCACACATAGCGGCACAGGCCGCAACCGATGAGCAGGCACGAAAACGCCTGCTCATTACTATTTTAGCGCCTGTTATTACGGTTCTTTTACTCATAGCATTTATCCTGTACCTAATCACAAGTCCGTTGTCTCTGTTTGCATCATGGGCATTTGGCAGCGAGGAGTTAGCAGCGATTGAGTCCTTTCAAAAGGATTATGGCTATAACCAGAATATCGGCATCTATGAACAGGATTACATAGAAGGCAGCGGACAGAGCTACGAGGGAATCACATTTTCAGACGGCGGCATGGAGGTTACTTACTACAATCAGTTGGACGAGCGATGGGCGAATGTAATGTATGGTACTTCCGGCACCATCGGAGAAGCTGGCTGCGGTCCCACTGCCATGTCTATCGTAATCTCTACGTTGACAGGTGAATCACATGACCCTGTGGAGCTGTCAAACTGGTCGGCTGCCAATGGACACCGCTGTGAGGGGAACGGCTCTTACCACAGCTTAATACCGGGAGCCGCTGAGGCTTGGGGGTTATCCTGTGAGGGGGATTTATCTGCACAGGAAGTTGTGGACGCACTTTCCTCGGGTAAACTGGTGGTGGCAATTATGAGTAAGGGACATTTTACCTCCAGCGGACACTTTATTGTTCTGCGTGGTGTTACAAGCGAGGGTAAAATCCTTGTGGCTGACCCTGCCAGCTATAAGCGGAGCGGACAAGAGTGGGATTTGTCCCTGATTATGGACGAAGCACGGAAGGGTGCCGCCGCAGGAGGTCCTTTTTGGGCGATTGGTAAGTAAGAAATGGAGGGTTCATTATGATTTTATATCTTGCCTCAACCCAGCATACCAACATTTTGGACTTTACCGGTTGGCATGACTCGGAGAGTGAAACGCCCATCAAGAAGCTGGTGGGCAGCTATATGCTAAAGCAGTTTGTTATTTATGATATGCGTAATTTCAGCCACTTTACGGATGTCGTACTGGATCGCCTGGCCTTTGGGGACAGTGACGCAGAGTTTGCCCAGGCCATTGAAGAATTCTTGACCATGTATAACGCTCGGGTTACAGTAATCTGTGAGGGACTGTCACAGTCTGATCCACTTTTTACAGCTTTGCTGGATAGTGGTGTTGGTAATATTGTCTGTGATACGGAAATCAGAGCCATGCAACGGGAGATTACCGAATGTCTGAGCGAACATGGAATGAGCCGTTATAACCCCAAGGAGCGAAAGAAAAAAGCGGAAGGGATGAAGCAGTATCGCTTTGATTGTCAGAACGTGCATATTGCTTTTGTCGGTTCACAGCCGAGGGTGGGAACCACTACGGCAGCGATTGGATTTTGTGCGTGGTTAAAGAGTGTGGGCGCAACTGTTTGTTATGTGGAAGCTAATACCAGTGGGCACCTTGCCATCCTTGCCAGAAGCTATGAAATGGAGCAGTCGCAGTCTGGCTGGCAGTTTGAAGGTGTGCAGTATCGTAGACAGCCCCCGGAGGAAACTGTGAATTTCATTGTTTCTGATATGGGAAGCACGTTACAGCAGGAGCTTTTAGATAAGGCGGATCTGCCAGTGCTGGTGTGTGGCACAAAACCTTATGAGCTGGGAGCTTCTATTCGTCTGGAAAAGAGGCTGGAAGTCACCCGCGCCTATTTACTCTGTCCCTTTGTACAGGAGGCTAGTCGTGATGATTTAGCACAGGCGCTGCAAAATGATTACCACAAGGTGCTGTTTCTTGAATATCAGCCGGAGCCGACCAATGGCTCGGTCAATGCAAAACAGTATAAAACCGTGATAGCAAACTATATCGCCGGAGCGTAATGCTCCGGCACAAGGAGAATTTATTATGATGACAAAGCAAGCTGAACTAAAACAACAGGCGTATGCCAGCAATCTAAAAAGCCGTGCGCTTTCTGTACTGATTTATCTGATTGATCGCTCCAATATGGATTTAACCTGTTTTCCTGCCATTCCAACCATGGCGGCGCAGCTACATATCTCGGTATCCACAGTGAAACGTGCCTTGAAGGAGCTTGTGGACGCTGGCTTTCTAAAAAAAGATAGCCGTTTCCGTGAAAATAACTGTGGGCAGACCTCAAATCTCTATACGCTGATATTCCGAGAGGAAGCTCCCACGCCTGAAAACGACAACAACCCTGACAACAGGGAGTTCATAGAACCTGCGAGACAGAGCACACCAAAAAGCGAATATAAGGCGGAGCGTATTACATTTGTAACTATTGTTTCTAAACAGAACCAGTATAATCATCAACCGGAGAAAATAGCAGATGACCAATCACCACAGCATGAGCCAAAACCCTGTATCCACCATATACATACCCCAGTTCACTCTGTATTTACCCATGGGCTGAAACTTCCAAAAATTTTCTCTACGGGCAAAGAAAACGCAGAGCAATTTCTGCCCTGCGTTGCTGATCTTTTTATGTGGCCGGGGGTGGGGGTCAATTTGCAGCCCCCTTGAACTACCCAGTCTAACTGGTTATAAAAGCGAAAAAGTAATAAAATGGTACCCATAGAA
>JAAOXG010000095.1 GCA_013036995.1 Lacrimispora defluvii | reverse complement strand
ATATGAATGCTGCGGTGAATACGTTCCCGGGTCTTGTACACACCGCCCGTCACACCATGGGAGTTGGTAACGCCCGAAGTCAGTGACCCAACCGCAAGGAGGGAGCTGCCGAAGGCGGGACTGATAACTGGGGTGAAGTCGTAACAAGGTAGCCGTATCGGAAGGTGCGGCTGGATCACCTCCTTTCTAAGGAAGAAGAAGTAAGGGTTTTATATACTGTTGAGTCTTAAGTTTTCAAAGAAATAAAATTGAATAGGAAACATCAGAAGACAAAGAATTTCTGGTGCCGATGCGCTTAGGGGACACACCCGTTCCCATCCCGAACACGATGGTTAAGACCTAAGCGGCCGATGGTACTATACTGGAGACGGTATGGGAGAGCAGGTGGGTGCCAGATTACCTAAAAAAAATCACTTGAAAAAGTGTTTTATATAGAACGGACACGTTCCAATGGGTGGAGGGAAAAGCGAAACCTGTGTTAAAGAATGTGTTAACCTGATTCAGCAGGGCAGTGCTGTTTTATATAACTGGTTTTTACCAGTGATTTGTAAGTTTGAGTTTATTGAGCTTTCAAATGACTGATAAACTTCAGTCACAGCGGTAGAGCTGCGAAGCGCACTTGATTATCTGTGTAGCTTTCTGGTTATACTGCGCATGTACCTTGAAAACCACATATTGAAATATATCTAGATAGAGTCTTTGTAAAAAGACAATATCAAGACATCCGAGGTGTTACATCGAAAGATGTAACCGAATAAAAACTCGTTCAATTACCGTGACGTACGGTAAAGAACAAACCTAAGACCATAAGATACAACGCTATGTATCTTAGATGAGTAACCCGCACCCGCAGGTGAAAATCGTATTGGTTAAGCTAGAAA
>JAAOXG010000094.1 GCA_013036995.1 Lacrimispora defluvii | reverse complement strand
AGTTTTATTTTACACTAAACAGCTTTAATTTCATATGTCCTCAACAGGTCTTTTGAATAATTAGTTGGTGTAATAATTAAATCCCCACTGTTATAACAGTAGGTAATCCATTTCTTAAATAGTGGAGCAATCCAATTAGATCCACGAAACGAATTTTGAAAATCTTCCTTCGTAGAATGTGCATAATAAATCACCTTTTTCTTTTTCCATTTTGCCCACTTACTAATGATCAGTGAATCCGGAAATATAGTATTTAAATGAATGATATCAAATTCTTCTCTTATGTCATTTGTATAAGGAATTTCCAATAGTTCTAATACTTTACGCTGATGTCTAACAGCTTCTCCAACACCACTTTTACTGACAATTTTCAGTAAACCTGAATATATTAATATTTTCATTTTAATTTTCTCCATTTTGAACTTAATGCGCCAGAAAAGGCAAATGTGTCAAGGCTACATTTAACCCAAAGCTATATGCAGCAATCGATAAAGGTTTTCCTAATAATATCGTTGTTAAAAAGCTTCTAAAGCGCATATTTGTTGTACCTGCCAAGTAACATAAAAAGTCGTCCGGGGCAACTGGCATAAAAATTGCAATAGCAAAGAGTTTTGGGAACTTTTTATTATCCGCCCATTTCAAATATTTCGACTTAAGTTTTTTACCAAACAGCACTTCTAAAAGTGGTGTTCCATAATATTTGGCTAATAAAAAGGCTATTGCAGAACCAGTTATTATACCAATATAATTATAAATAAAACCATTTACCGGCCCGAAAATGAATACACCGGCAAGCAAGCTGATTCCTCCCGGTATAATAGGAAATACTACCTGTATTGCTTGAAAAATCATAAAAATAAGCGGTGCCCATATCCCAAATTTTACAACGAATGTTTCTAGTGAACCTTGCGATGAAAAAAGATTATTTTTAACGCCGTAAACGACAAAACACAAGGTTATGATTGTAATTACTATCATTGTAACATTCATGACTTTTCTTGTATTTTTCCTTTTCATCACCTGTCATTCTCCCTTCAAATGGTATTCCTAAATCTAAAATTTCAATTTTTTTATAGGCAGTTATCATTTCTAAATATGTCATTTCAATTTTCTGTGCGAACGTTGCTAGAGAATAATCTTTACAAAAACTTTCCCGCGCAGTTCTATAAAAATCACTTCCTTTATGATTAAGAACTATATCTATTTGTTCGTTAAATTGTTCAAAAGTTTCATACTGCCATCCATTTACATCATTTTTTACAATGTTGGTAAGACAATCATCTTTTCGACAAACTACTGGTATCCCATTTGCTAATGCTTCAAAATAAGTAAGTCCCTGCGTCTCACTACTAGATGCACTAACAAAAACATCTCCCATCTGATAATATCCGCCTATTTCTTCATGAGGAACCATTCCTGTAAAGACAACATCTTTACAAATCCCTAATTCATTTACATATGATTCCAAGTTGGAACGATTAGGTCCATCACCAATAATAATCAGCTTACTATCATTTCTGTTTAACTTTTTAAAATAGTGCAATATTTCTTCATGATTTTTTTCCTTAGCTAATCTTCCTACCATAATTAAAATTTTATCTTGATTGGAAATACCAAGCCTACTCTTAAGTTTCTCCCTATTTTTTATTTGGTCTTGTATATTAAATTTTTCAATATCAATACCTGTAGGAATTACATGAATCTCACCTGTGAATCCATAACTTTTCAAAAGATTTTTTACTTTTTCACTTGGGGCTATTACAGATTGCACATTTTTCAATATTGAATTTGTAAAAGTAATAACAAATGCTTTTCCCCATTTTTCCACAGGTGAAAAATAGTGCGTATAATCTTCATAAATTGTATGATAAGTATGTAGAATAGGTATCTGCAGTTTTTTGGCAATTCGTCTTGCCATAATAAATGTGCTAAATTCGCTCTGCGAATGAACTATATCAGGCTTCCAATTTATTAGTTCTTGTATAAACCTATTGTTTCGGGGAAAAGTGATTCTTGCCTCCGGATACACGAATGATGCTCCTGTTGAACCAATATAAATATCACCTTCTTTTTCATAGGAATGCCTTGTTTCAGATAATGTCAATATCTTTACTTCATGCCCTCTTTTCATTAATTCATTCTTTAAATTCATGGTGGATACAACTACACCATTGATTGTAGGAACATAGCAATCCGTTGTAATCAACACTTTCATCCTCTATTCACCTCACTTTATCTAATCAGATATCAATTATCTTTCAGAATTATCTGTTTACGTCTTTACATATATTATCCCAGTCAAAAATGAATACTAGATGAATTTAAAAAAAGCACCAACATTCTCATGCCAGTGCTAATAATTTAGAATTTTATGATTTTACTACAGGAAATGATACTGTAAATATGCTTCCTCCATTTTGTTTTGTTTCGACCTTTGCATCACCATCATGTATCTTCATGATTTTTTTTACCATTGCCAGACCTAATCCAAATCCAGTATTTGATTCTTTATTTCTTGAATAATCAGTCTGATAAAATCGCTCCCATATTCGATTTTGATTTTCTTCTGATATACCAGGTCCATCATCCTCCACCGAAAGATAACAGAATTGCTGATTTCTTCTTAATGAAATAATTATATGAGTGGATGTAAATTTAAGAGCATTTGTAAAAAAGTTGTCAAACACCCTCTGTACCATCATCTTATTCCCATATATATAAATATCTCCTTCAATCCGCTCTATTAACGCTAATCCATTGGCTTCAGCTAAACTTCTATAATCTACAATCATGGAACGTAACGCCTCTGAAAGATTGAATTCCATTTTTTCAACCTCCAACGCTCTATCCATTCTGGATATTTCCAGTAATTGATTTACCAACTTTGACATTCTTTTAGATTGCCTTGAAATAATCTGAAATGAATTTTTAGCTTCATCAAGACTTTCAATATGTTCTTCTCCATACTGACTTTCTGCCAAAATTACAGATATTGGAGTTCTGAGTTCATGCGACACATCTGAGGTGAATTGTTTTTCATGCTGAGAAGCTTCCTCCAACGAATCCAACATTTCATTAAAAGCATTCGCCATCTGATGAATTTCATCATTGCCTTCCTCAAGTTCGATTCTCTTCGCTAAATCATAATTACATCCAATTTCAATAGCAGTCTTACTTATTCTTTTAACTGGTTTAAATGCTAGTTTTATAATAGTATATCCACCTAAAGATATAATGATTATTATCATTGGACAAATTACTAAAAGAGCAATTGAAATCATAGAGAGTTTCTGTTTTAATCCATTAACGGAAATGATACCTCTAATCCAGTTTCCTTGATACTTGCCATCAGATATTTGCGAATCATAGTAAATAAATTGGCTCCCGCTATTTGAATATTCTCTTATTACACTCTCGCTAAAAGACGGTTCTATATTGAAAGAATCTGGGACTTTTCCATTTTGTAAATTTCCGCTTGCATCATAAAATAATAATTGTACACCTTCATCAAATGGCTCATAGTCTTCTTCTCCAGTCACAATATCATTTACAGATTTTTTTAATTCCTGTTCACTCATACTTATTGCAAAACTATCCGTAATCAAAAAAGAAACAACAACCAAAGTTGCTAACAGAATTAATAAAAAAGTTGTATACCATACAGTTACTTTAATTGTAATAGGCAGGCGGTTAATCATTCTTATCACTTTCATCTGTCTGATTTTCTTCTGTATTTCTAATAACATAACCTAGCCCCCTTTTTGTATAAATCAATGGCTTGGAATTTTCCAGATCTATTTTTTTTCGAATATTTTTTATTAGCACATCAATCAAATTGGATGCACCTTCATAATCAAAATCCCAGACATGGTCTTGAATTTGTTGTCTTGTCAATATATGATCCTTATTTTTCATTAGATATTCCAAAATCTCATATTCTTTTGATGTTAAATTAATTTCACTTCCCGAGCGTACCACTTTCTTTTTCGCTAAATCAAGAATCAAATTATCCACTCTGATTTCATTACTTACTTGACCATATGCCCTGCGTGTCATCACCCGTATTCTTGCTAATAATTCCTCAAATTCAAATGGCTTAACAAGATAATCATCTGCACCACTATCAAGACCAGACACTTTATCCTGTAAACTATCTCGTGCTGTAAGTAAAAGTACTGGCGTTTGGTCATTGCTTGATCTAATCCTTGTTAAGAATTCATAGCCATCCATAATCGGCATCATGATGTCCAATATAATTGCATCATAAACCGTTACCTGCATATACTCAAGCGCTTCCATACCGTTATAACATGAATCTACTCCATACCCATTCTTTTTTAAATGCTTACTTAATGCATTATTTAAATCATGTTCATCTTCAATAATCAATAGCTTCATCTACATCACCTCTTAATCGTTATATCCTGTTGAAATGAATCTCAAATGAATTTCAATCAATCAGATATTAGTTCCTTTGCTAAATCAACAATATCAAAGTTCCTGCTACTATACCTATAAGTCCGACTGATGATTTGATATTCAATTTTTCTTTTAACACAATAAACGAAAATGCTATCGTTATCAGAATACTTAACTTGTCAATAGGCACAACCACACTTGCATCTCCCATCTGCAAAGCACGATAATAACATAACCAGGAAGCTCCGGTAGCTATTCCTGATAATATGAGGAACAACCAATTTCTTGCATTTGCTTCCTTTACTGTATGCTGCTTGCCTGTAGCAAACACAACCATCCATGCCATTATCAGCACTACAACCGTACGAATCGCAGTTCCCAGATTAGAATCTACCCCTTCAATTCCAACTTTTCCAAGAATGGATGTCAAACTTGCAAAGATGGTTGAAGCAAATGCAAAAATAATCCATTCATATTGTTTCCTAAATTTAGATATTTGTGTTTCCTCTTCATTATTTTGAACAGAAACCTCTTTCTTTTGTATCATAAGATAAGTACCTGTTCCTATAAGAATCATTGCTATAATTTTTAGAAGTGTGATTTTTTCACCCAGAAAAGCAAATGCTAAAAACATGGTAAGGACTGTACTTGATTTATCAATCGGAGTTACTTTATTAACATCTCCAATTTGAAGAGCTCTGAAGTAACATAGCCATGATGCACCTGTAGCTAATCCTGACAGTATTAGAAAACTCCAGGTTTTCTTGCTTATTTCGTCCATCGCTCCCACGTTTCCGGTCAACAGAACAAGTAACCAAGAAAACACTAAAACAACAATTGTCCTTAAAGCTGTAGCTACATTGGAATCCATATTTTTAATACCGCATTTTGCTAGAATTGCAGTCAATCCAGCAAATAAAGCAGATCCAAAAGCATATATTATCCACATATTTTATCAATCCTCTTTCTATACTTAATAACTACCAATTCTTATAATATTGACTCTGCACTGATGTAAATATCTTGTTGGTTTCAATATACATGCCTTAATATTATCATTTTTACTCTTTATATTAAAGTCTAAAGATGACGCAGTATTTATTTTTAATAATTAACTACCTTCAAGCTCAATTGGATTATATTATTAATTTCCACAAAAAGGAGGTATGTTGCATACATACCCCTCATTAATGTTAGCTTGTATTCGATAATGTAGTGCTGGTACCCGCCACATATCTTCCATTATTTAGCGCTATACCATGGACATCTTATCCCACTAATCCGAAAACTTTGCTTACAATTATTCTTACACTGCATGCAGAGTTTATAGTATTTCAATTCTTCCTTATCATACATAAAACACAACCAGAATAATTTGTCTTTCTACTCCTTATTTCTTATCCATCATTGGATTCTTCTATCTGGACTTACCAGCATTCTTTCGTGCAGATAAATTTGCTCCTAGATCAATTTCAGGTGCCTCTATCGCTTTCTCATATTCCTCAAATACCTCGGCTCCATACTGAGAATTGGGTTCTGCAACCATAGATACTACTTGTTCTATATGAGCTTTCTCCATTTCCTATCATTTTAAAATCTTTTCTATGAACTATAGAAATAAAAATATATTGAGATAACTGAGATTTCAGATTTAGAACATCACCTTCGTTTGTCTTGAACCAAACTTCACTTTCACATTGCTTTATTTTTTCGAAGAAATCCGATAATTCAATATCCTGTCGCAATTTCATCTGTACGTGACCTCCACATTAAATTTGTTTTCTTAATTCAGTCGATAGGTTGATTATAAACAAGAGATGATAATAGTGGTATAACATATCAGATATTTCTATAACTTTAAAGATACATAATTGCTTTGTGTCCAATATTTTATTGATTTATCCGGATTTTTATACTATCTTAGAAGAAAACAAAAAAGAAAAAAAGAGGTATTATTATGGACAGAATAGAAGACAGGATAACATTTTTCTTTGAACTCGTATCCTGTAATTTTAATCTTTACTTTTGGGAATGCGATTCCAATATGAACATTTTATCAACCAATTGCCTGCACCATGAAATTTTTCAAATGGGACTGATGCAAAACAACCTTATTAATTTAATAAAAGAATTTTCAACTTCTAAGCGAATGCCTTTGTTTTTTACAAATTCTTTGAACATGACATGGATTGCCGTATTTGAATCAGACAGCAAAGAAATCATTCGCATTCATTTTCTCGGTCCTGTATTTACTGATAATAATTTTGTACAAAACAAAGATAGCTATTTAGGGCAGCTTTCTATTTCACTGAATTCCAAACGGCACTTTATAGCGTTAATCGATTCCATTCCTATAATAGCCAGCACTCAACTCTTGCAGTATGGCATCATGTTTCATTACTGTATCAATAAAGAAAAAATCTCTATTAGTGATTTTGACTATTATGAGCAGTCTGCCCAAACATATCAAAAGAAATCTGACCTTGATATCATTCATAACAATAGCAATTACAGTAACTATCTTTTTGAAAAACAGCTAATGAATATTATTGAAAATGGTAATATTGACTATATTTCTGGTAAGAAAAATTTTTCATATGGTGGTGATGTAGGAACAATGAGTGTTGGAGATTCCCTTCGTCAGAGTAAAAATATGTTTATCACACTTGTAGTACTCGCTACAAGAGCCTCCATAAAAGGTGGTCTGTCCGTTGAAATTGCCTACACCTTAAGTGACAATTATATTCAAAACATTGAACTATGTAAGACACAAGCTGAAGTGAATCAGCTCTGGCATCCTATTCTTTGCGACTTTATTACCAGAGTTCATAAATGCAAGTTAGAAAACAGTTCATCCTTTGCAAAAGCCTGCTGTGATTACATAAATCTTTATATAGAAACTGATCTTTCCTTAAAGCAACTTTCTGAACACACCAATTACTCTGAGGAATATTTGGCAAAGAAATTCAAAAAAGAAATGAATATCAGTCTTAACGACTATATTAGAAATGCTAAAATCGAACATTCGAAGCTGCTATTATCCTCGACAACAGAGAGTATCTCTGTCATTAGTGAACGACTACATTTTTGCTCTGCAAGTTATTACACAAAATCTTTTCGTACACTTACAGGAATTACACCGCAAGAATATCGCAAAAAAAACAAGAACTGATATTTACAAATTGCACCATTACGTGATAATTTACGATTATTTCACTGATTCTATCAATTTGCTCTAACACCAGTATAATCAATTCATTATAATATCATCCTTCAATTCATCTATCCATCACGTAGCAAACCCCGGTGAGAATGTCAAGTCATTCCATTCTCTTGGCATTCTCACCGGGGTTCGTTTTGTTGTAATCAAGCACTTACGGATAAGTTCAGGCTCAAGTCCTCTTCTGACAATTACTACGGGGCAAATATAACACGATAAATGCACAAAGACACGAACTCCAATATGGAGTCCGTGCGCTGTTTCTGCTAAATTACATTTATAAACATATGTTACGCTTTCTTAGCCGCCTTTTTCTCATCTTTGGTCATTTTCTTCTTACCCTGCAGTTTTCTTACTACAAAGAAAATTCCAATATCAATTAAGATAATAATAACGACACTGGGAAAATCAGTTTTTGCCAACCTGCCAGTACATTGGATACTTTGGTATCTTTATCAACACCATTCATAGCATTGAAATTTGCTACAACATATAAGTATCTATGTGCTGCTGTTCTTACATTCTGCATAAATGTGGCTGTCATATCTTCTTCATCCTGTTCCCACAGTCTCTTAGAAGTACATAACCACAGATCATTTCCTGCTGCCAATCCTTCATGAATTTCACAGTAGACAAAGCTGGAAAATGATGTCTGATCTGTCATTACGAATCCGCTATATCCCCACTCACCTCGGAGAGTATTGGTCATAAGTCCCTTATTTCCAACAACCCATGTTCCTCCAATACGATTCATACTGCTCATGATACCATTAGCATCTGAATCTTCAATACACATTTCAAACGGAAGTAAGTATATCTCTCTGGCACTCTGTTCATTTAAGAACATAGAGCCACCATCTCGGTGGTCTCCTGATCGTTAAAAAGCAAAATGCCTAATAGTCACAATTTCCCCCTTAGACTTATATCCAGTGACTTCTGCTGCTCCAATAATTCCTGTGGTACTTCCCAATTACCATCTGCGTAAGTTGTTGTCCATGTTCCAGTCCAATCGCTACGGCTAAGATATATATATTCACTGTCATAGTTCCGGAATCAATATAATTGCTTACGCCTCTGTGATTCCTTTATCTTTGGTAAGAAATTGCTTACTCAAAATCAAATTAAGAAATCTTGAAAACTTGCCTTGATTAAATATATCCACTAGTTTATCATGTGCAAATATCCAACGTGATGGAAAACCTTGTCCATATGTATCCGAATAGCCAAAATATCCATTAAAAAACTTAACAATTTGACTTCCGGATTTATATGCATATAGATCTCCCTCGTCTCCTATTATCAAATGTGAAATACTTATGATTGAATCATCTGTAAGCAACTCCTTACCTCCCTTCTATATCTTTGCTAAAAGATCTATTTTTATATTCTTATGTCCATCAATACTTGTTTCTATACCTTGGAATTTTTCGTAATTATCTTTTACTCCATCATCTAAATCCAAATCGATTCTTTGGTTTGCAATATGAGCAACTGCGTGATCATATACTCTTATTTCTTCAAGCTGTTTCATATACTTTTCTTTTTGCTTCATTGCTTTTGTCTTTTCACCTTGTGGTGCTTCCGATTCAATAATTGCAGCCATACTTGAAATTGCATTTTCATAAGCATTTTGCATCTTATGCAAATAACTTATACGAAGCAAAGCAATTGTATCTGGATTATATCGATGTAAATATACTAGTGCCTTAAATCCATTTTCTTTTCCGCTATCAAACATCCAATAGATTGGCCGTTTACCAGCCCCTCTATATGAAAACAGTTTACAATGAAATGCATAAAAATCTTCAGTAAAATATTTGTAAATGGCTTGTTTATCTAATAAGTTCTTATATCCCAATGATTGGGATATAAAATGTATATTTTCTTCATATGCATCTTCACCAAATACCATTCTTATCAATAATAGTACTTTATTTGTTAAGCTGTCTTCAGTATTTCCTTCTTCTGTAATAATAACAATTCCATTTTTACAAATAATATTTTCGTCTTCTGTTATTTCTTGGATTTGATATCTACCCAAAATACAACCGACTATATAAGATAAAAAATGCTGTATTTCGATTTTTTTATCAACTTTTATTAACTTAATATCATTATCTTTAACAATATTACTTAATGTGTTTTCTAATTTATAGTCTTTAATAAAAAAAGCATTGATTTCTTCTTCAGCTAATCGCATTGTCTCGAATCGAACCTTTGCATCATTTTTCCATAATTCAATTAGATTCTCTATTTTATTATCTTCTTTCATGTATTTAAAAATAGGGGTAGTTTTAAAATCAGGAGATATTTCTCTTTCATCCCAATCTAATTTTGCTAAATCTATGTTGTTTTTAACTAATTCAGCTATTTTATCATTTTTAAATGTGTGATAAGGGATTTTTAGTAATGATCCTTCCGAATAGTCTATTGTTGGTGCGATAGCCTTGATAAATTCAAGTCCAACTACAGAATTTAAATATCCAAGAAGATTAAACAACTCTTCTTTTTCAAAAGGAAAGCATCCTGACCCCTTAGATTCATATATTCTGTTTTCATCACTGTACCTTAATGCAATTGGCCCTGAAGAAACAGTTGACCATGTTATTCCTTCTCTAAAATTGTAATCTAAATTCTGCGGTCGAGATAACAACTTTCCATTTTGGTCTTTATATGTTTTGATTTTTTCACCATTATTTTCCCAATCAATAACATATATATTATTTCCATACCACTTCCTGTATAGTCCACCTTTATTACATGGATACCATTTCGTAGTTTTATTTGTTTTACTCCCAATATTACTTCTATCTACTTCAAACCAAAGGCGTAAAAATAAATCCTTGTTTCCTGTTTTTAGTCCTTGCTTAGTTGTTGCAACTTGATTTAAAAATTCATTTGTTGAAAAGTTATCTGCAACCTCCTCTGTAATCCAAAAAGCAAAAGCAAATCCTGGCATTTTATGCATTACAGTTTTAGGTGTAAGATAAAAGTAATCACAAACCTTTTTTTTAATACCTTCTAATACTTTATTTTTTTGAATATCCATATTTCCCTTAAAATCAGATAGTTTAATGTATAATCCATTCTCAACTTCTGCTGTTTTCTCCAATACAAAAGTACATATTGGTACAGTTGCTTCTTCATATGCCGAATATTCTAATTGTATTAATGTAGAAACAGATAACTCTGTTAAGATATATGCTCGCATATCTTCGTATAAATCATTAAACATCCATACAAAAGGAGTCATAAAGGCCGCATAACCATTGTTAACACAATATTCTGTATTTCTTAATATAAAAGAAGAATACAAGTCTCCAGAAGCAATACTAAAATGCTCATTAACATAATCCTTTAATGCACCTTCAAATTTGTTTAAATACGGTGGATTCGTTACCACCGCAGCATACTTATTTTTCATGATAATAGCCTGCTGAATTAAGTCTATAATACTTGAAGATTCTTCATTTGCAACATTTGTAGTAAACATATCAATCTGGCCATTTCCTGCTGATAATTCTTTTATCTTATTCATTAATTCAATATAATCATATGTTTCTAATAGTTGTAACGAACCGATTTCCTTAGCATTTTCAAATTCTTTATATAGGTATTCAACGATACTTTCATGTTTCTGTGATAGTCCAATCCCTTTTGTAAGTCTTACATCTATTTCCTGCGTTTCCTTTATTGCACGAACATTAGGCTCTATATCTAACTTTAAAAATGATTTATGATAACTTCTTGCCTTCATCATCAATGCAAAATATGCCATTTGATATGCACGGTCATCAATTTCTAATCCATATAGATTATTCTCGATAATACTAACTGCTGCATCTTTGTCTATATATCGACACTCACGATATATCTCCATCAGTACTTCGAACGCATAGATCAGAATATGCGCACTTCCCATGCATGGGTCTATGTTCATGCAGATTTTGATACAAAAATAAAAAGCCCTCTCCTGGGCTTAAACCCGGAAAAGGCTTGAAATCAAGGGCGTTTAGAGAAGTCCTCGGACTTGTGAAACGCATTAGATTGCTAACGTATTTAGTTTTTCGACTGGCTCGTTTATGATTAAATCTAACTTGAATACCCTTACGTTCATTCAGGCGAAATAATTAAAAAGTATAGTTAAAATTAAAAGGTTCAGTATCGATATGTTTCCTCTAACACCATGGACTGAGTGGTCAGTATGGATAAATTTTAATATTTTAAGTGAGCGTCGTATGTGAGAATATATCCATAAGTATATTTCTTATGTTTAAATTATCTCTAAATCTAAATTTGCTTATAATTTATCATTATCACTTGTATAAATAAAATACCATAAATAACATGATCATACTTTTTCTTAACTTCTATACCTCAAATCATAATCACCAATTTATACATAAATATGGTAGATAAGATTTATCGAAAATTATTTATTCTTTTTGATTTTGCTATTACATAGTCTTTTGAGCATTCTTCAAATAAAACTTCTTTTTCTTACTTCTCATATTTCTTTGGACAGATAAGAGACCTTAATTTCACACATCATCTTGGATAGTAATCTAACAAATGTTGATTTACCGCCATTAGAATCTCCATATATAATACCTATTACAGTGTTTAGTGCATAATAGAAA
>JAAOXG010000093.1 GCA_013036995.1 Lacrimispora defluvii | reverse complement strand
AGTTTTTTTACAGCCCCTTTTCTTTTACTACAGCGGCAGACCGGGCAGGCTGTTATTTTTTTAGATGGAATAATTTTTAGATAACAAGCATTACTTTGTATAAAATACTGTAAATAGTCAGTTTCAAGATTTATATTTGTGCATTGTGTGGTATTGAATTCAATGGTGAAAACATATATAGTGATAGCAACCTAAGTCGTCGACAAAACTTCAGGGTTACTTTTTCATTTTCTATTCACAAAGAGGTGGAATGGCAGGATCTGTAATAGATCTGCCTTCCGCCTCTTCTTTTATGTAAGGAGGAATTGGTTATGAGACAGGTTGCTATCTATGGAAAAGGCGGTATCGGTAAATCCACAACGACTCAGAACTTAACGGCAGGTCTGGCAGAGATGGGAAAGCACATTATGATTGTTGGGTGCGATCCGAAAGCAGATTCCACCAGACTGGTTTTAGGAGGTCTGGCACAGAAGACGGTACTCGATACCCTTCGGGATGAAGGCGATGATATTGAGCTGGAGGCAGTGTTAAAAGAAGGCTATGGCAAAATTAAAGGAGTGGAATCCGGCGGACCGGAGCCAGGTGTAGGCTGTGCAGGCCGGGGCATTATCACTTCCATTAATCTGCTGGAACAGCTGGGAGCCTATACCGACGATCTGGATTACGTATTCTATGACGTTCTTGGTGATGTCGTGTGCGGTGGTTTTGCAATGCCCATACGGGAAGGGAAGGCACAGGAAATTTATATTGTATGCTCTGGTGAGATGATGGCGCTTTATGCGGCAAATAATATTTCCAAAGGAATCACCAAGTATGCAAAGACCGGTGGTGTCAGGCTGGGAGGTCTGATCTGTAACTCCAGAAAGGTAGATAAGGAACAGGATCTTGTGGAGGCAGTAGCAGCAAAGATCGGAACCCAGATGATTCATTTTGTACCTCGAGACAATGCAGTTCAGAGGGCTGAAATCAGAAAAAGAACCGTAATCGATTTTTCTCCTGAGGAGCCTCAGGCAGATGAATACCGTACTCTGGCAAGAAAAGTGGATGCCAATGAAATGTTTGTCATTCCGAATCCAATGAAAATTGATGAACTGGAAGAAATTTTAATGCAGTACGGAGTTATGGACTAAGGGGTAAGGAGAGGAGAAAATATTATGTTATTGGTGAGAGCGATTATCAGGCCGGAAAAAGCGGATTATGTTATGAAGGAAGCGTCAGAAGCTGGATTTCAGGCTGTGACCAAGATGGATGTATATGGAAGGGGCAAACAAAAGGGAATTACGGTAGGTGATGTTCATTACGATGAAATTCCAAAAGAAATGCTGTTGTTTTTCTGCAGTGACGAAGATAAGAATGATCTGGTTAAGGTGATTATGAGAACTGCCAGAACAGGGGAAGGCAATTACGGAGACGGACGCATCTTTGTATCTCCCGTAGAAGATGCCTACACCATCAGCACAGGAAAGCAGGGACTTTAGGAGGAACGATTGCTATGAAAGAAGTAATGGCATTTATCCGGGTGAACAAAATAAACCCTACAAAAAAGGCGCTTGCAGAAGGCGGATTTCCTGCATTTACCTGCAGACCGGTATTAGGAAGAGGAAAAAAGCGGATTGATCCGGAGCTTTTATCCCTGGTTCTGGAAACAGGGGAGCTTCCCATGTCTCCCAAAGGAGAATATTTAACTGAATCGTTCCGCTGGATTCCAAAACGGCTGATTACGTTGATTGTAGAAGATGACCAGGTGAAGGATGTGGTGGATATTCTGATAAAAACAAACCAGACAGGAAATCCAGGTGACGGAAAGATATTTGTGCTTCCCATTTATGAAGCTTATACCGTCAGAAGCGGAGAAAGCACAATTGAGGCTTATTGACAGGAGGTGAGGGAGATGTCAAAGGAACGAGATTTATTGCTGGATAAATATTCATCCAGAGTATTTAAAAATAGAAAAAGTCATATCACCCAGCTGGAGTTCGGTGAAAATGCGGATGAGATTACAGCAAATACCAGGGCAATACCAGGGATTATTACAGCAAGGGGCTGTTGCTATGCAGGCTGTAAAGGCGTTGTGGTAGGGCCTGTCAAAGATTCTGTGGTTATCACACACGGCCCCATTGGCTGTGCCTTCTATTCCTGGGGAACCAGAAGGAATAAGGCAAAGCCCTCCTATGAAGGCGAACCAAACTTTGTTCCATATTCCTTTTGTACGGATATGAGGGCATCGGATATTGTATTTGGAGGAGAAAAGAAACTGGAGGAGGGAATCGATGAGATCATGCAGCTGTTCCATCCCAAATGCATTTTCATCTGCTCCACCTGCCCAATCGGTCTGATTGGTGATGACGTGCAGGCAGTGGCAAGAAGAGTGGAGGAAAAATACGGTATTACAGCCATCGGATATTCCTGTGAAGGCTATAAGGGAGTTTCCCAGTCAGCTGGCCACCACATTGCCAACAACGGACTGATGCGCTATGTAATCGGAAAAGGGGAAGAGGCGCCAAAGGGAAAATACAGCGTCAATATTCTGGGGGAATACAACATCGGAGGTGATGGATGGGAACAGGAGCGGATCTTAAAGAAAATCGGATACGAAGTAGTTTCTATATTTACCGGAGACGGTTCCTATGAAACCTTAAAAAATTCCCATCTGGCAGATTTAAATCTTGTCATGTGCCACCGGTCCATTAATTACATAGCCGAAATGATGAAAACAAAATATGGAGTTGACTGGCTGAAGGTGAATTTCATCGGAGTTGGGGCCACCTCCAAATCACTGCGTATGATGGCTAAATATTTTAACGATCCGGAGCTTACAAGGCGGACAGAGGAAGTGATTGCAGAGGAACTGGCAGAAATTAATGAGGATATGGAGTATTACAAGTCCAAATTAAAGGGAAAAACAGCCGGAATCTTTGTAGGAGGCTCCCGTTCCCATCACTACCAGATGCTTTTAAGGGATTTTGGTATGGAAACTACCATTGCAGGTTATGAATTTGCCCACCGGGATGATTACGAGGGACGGGATGTCATACCCCAGATCAAGGCAGATGCAGATTCTAAAAACATTGAAGAAATATCGGTGGAGAGAGCGGTTGGATATGATGACAGATACTCTGTGGAAGAGTTAACCAGTCTTCGAAACCAGGGGGTGGAGCTGGATACCTACAACGGAATGATAAAAGATATGAAGGAAGGCTATATGGTAGTGGACGATTACAACATGTTTGAAACCGACCAGCTGATTGAAGAGTATAAGCCAGACATTTTCTTTTCCGGAATCAAAGATAAATACGCCATACAGCATGGAGGAGTTGTATCCCGCCAGATGCATTCCTATGATTACTCCGGACCTTATGCAGGCTTTCGGGGAGCAGTAAATTTTGGAAGAGATGTAACCATGAGCCTTTATACCAACGCCTGGTCGCTGGTAAAGCCGCCGTGGAAGACCATGCCAATGTTAGAAGGAACGTTAGGAGGTGCAGGCTGATGCTTGAATTAACACCAAAAGAAATTATGGAAAACCGTCACATGACCATCAATCCCTGCAAAACCTGTGAGCCCGTAGGCGCCATGTTCTGCGCACTGGGTGCTGAAAAGTGTATGCCCCATTCCCATGGATCACAAGGGTGCTGTTCCTATCACAGAACGGTGTTAAGCCGGCATTTTAAAGAGCCTGCCATTGCCTCCTCAAGCTCCTTTACAGAGGGAGCCTCCGTATTCGGAGGACGCAGCAATATCACCACAGCTGTGAAGAATGTGTTTGACATTTATAAACCGGATATTATGGCAATTCATACCACCTGTCTTTCTGAAACCATTGGTGATGACGTTGGTTCCTATATTATGGATATGGAAGTGCCGGAGGGGAAAACCGTTCTTTATGCCAGTACCCCTTCCTATGAAGGCTCCCATATTCAGGGATTCTCCAACATGATGATTGGCTTCATGCGGTATATGACGAAGAAAACCGGGACCTCCAATGGAAAAGTGGCCATCTTTCCAGGCTGGGTCAATCCCGGAGATGACAGGGAGTTGAAGAAGATTGCAGGGCTAATGGGCGCAGAATATATTTATTTTCCAGATCATGAGGGGATACTGGATCACCCAATGGATGGTAAGAGTGAGTATTTTCATGACAATGCAGGAACCAAGGCCAAAGATATTGCAGCACTGGGAGATTGTGAAAAGCTGATCTCCATGGGAATCTACTGTTCTCTGGAACCGTCGGAGTATTTAAAGAAGGAATATAAAGTTCCTTTCTCCAATATTCCAGTTCCGGTCGGCGTCAAGCTGACTGATCAGTACATATTAGAACTTCAGAAGTTTACAAAGAAAGAAGTTCCGAAAGAGCTGGAAGATGAGAGGGGCAGACTGGTGGACTTAATGCTGGATTCCCACCAGTATGTATATAAGAAGAAAGCCGCCATTTATGGAGATCCGGATATTGTGTATGGCTTCACCGCCTTATGTCTGGAACTGGGCATGAGCCCCAAATACATCATAACCGGTACACCGAAAGCACACTGGGAGAAAGAGATCAAAGAGCTGATGGATCAGTATGGTGTAGATGAAAGCGAATATGTGGTAAAGGCAGATACGGATTTGTTTTATCTCCATCAGCTGATTAAAAATGAGTCTGTAGATCTTCTTTTAGGCTCCAGTTATGGAAAACAGATCGCAAAGGCAGAAGATATTCCTCTGGTACGTATGGGCTTTCCCGTACTGGACCGTTATGGAAATCCTATACAGGCGACTGTAGGATATGCAGGTGCAATCCGGTATACGGAGAAAATCGTAGATGCCATGATGGACCGGCAGGACCGGGATGCGGCAGATGAGGATTTTGATGTAGTTATGTAAATCAATTATGAAATGGAACCAGGGAGGGAGCCGACCCCTCCCTATTTCTGTTTAAATTTGCGGGTCTTTGAAAGGAGTATGAATATGGAAACGGAGAACAGCATCCGGAATATATTGGACGCAAGGAAAAGTTCCATTGTTGTGAAAGACGGGTGCAGCGGCATGGGGGGCGGAATTTCATGTGACAGCAGCAGTGTATCCGGTTCCGTGTCCCAGCGGGCCTGTGTATACTGCGGAGCAAGAGTAGTATTAAATCCCATTACCGATGCCTGGCATATTGTGCATGGTCCCATCGGATGCTCCAGCTATACCTGGGATATCAGGGGATCTTTAACCAGTGGGGAGGATATTTACAGAAACAGCTTTTCCACGGATTTGCAGGAAACAGATATTATATTTGGAGGAATCAGAAAGCTTGAGGCAGCAGTTGATGAGCTGATGGAGAAAGAAGACAACGTAAAGCTGATCTTTATCTATGCCACCTGTATTGTGGGTGTAATCGGAGATGATGTGGAGGCCTTGTGCAGGATGAAATCAGAGCAGTATCACATTCCGGTGATTCCTGTAAAATCTCCTGGTTTTTCCGGCAATAAATCCACCGGCTACCGGATGGCATGTGATGCGATTATGAATGTGCTTCTGCCCCATAAAAGTGAAGAGAAGAGAACTGCCATTAACATATTAGGGGATTTTAATCTGGCAGGGGAAATGTGGATTATCAAGAATTATTTCAGGGAAATCGGCATTGATGTGATCTCAGGTTTTACCGGTGACACCTGCTATGAGGATATGATTGAAGCCCCAAAGGCTGCTTTAAATATAGTCCAGTGTGCAGGTTCCAGTACCTATCTGGCAAACCGTATGGAAGAGGAATTTGGCATACCCTTTATCAAGGTCAGTTTCTTCGGAATCGAAGATACCACCAATTCCTTAATCAGGACGGCGGAGGCACTTCACAATGAACTGGCAAGAAAAAAAGCAGTGGATTTTTGCAGGAGAAAAGCGGCGGAACTGGAAAATTTCTTAGGCCGTTACCGGAAAAACCTGGAGGGAAAAAAAGCAGCTATCTACGTAGGCGGTGGATTTAAGGCAATCTCCCTCATTCGCCAGTTTCAGGCAATGGGGATGGAAACAGTGGTGGTCGGAACCCAGACAGGGAAAAAAGAAGATTATGAAATGATTGAGAGTCTGGTAAAATCTGATACCGTAATTTTAGACGATGCCAATCCGGCAGAGCTAGAAACCTTTATGAAAGAAAAGGGAGCGGATATTCTGGTTGGAGGTGTCAAGGAAAGACCTCTGGCCTATAAGCTGGGAATCGCATTCTGTGATCACAATCATGAGAGAAAGTTTCCCTTAGCCGGTTTTGAAGGGGTGGTCAATTTCACCATGGAAATCAATAAAAGCATAAACAGTCCGGTATGGGGCTATATCAGCTGACAGAAAGGCGGAATGACGATGAAGAGTGAAGTAAAACCTCTGGTGAATCTAAATATCAATCCCTGTAAAATGTGTATGCCCATGGGCAGTGCAACGGCATTCTATGGTCTGAAGAACTGCATGACAATCCTTCACGGTTCCCAGGGATGTGCTACCTACATCCGCCGTCATATGGCGACCCATTACAATGAACCGGTGGATATTGCTTCTTCCTCTCTGACCGAGCAGGGAACGGTCTATGGCGGCAGTGAAAATTTAAAAAAAGGATTAAAGAATTTAATTGAGCTTTACCACCCTGAAATCATCGGCGTCATGACAACGTGCCTGGCAGAAACCATAGGGGAGGATGTTCCGGGGATCTTACAGTCTTTTCTGGAAGAAAATCCAGAGTATGAGGACATTACGCTGATTCCCTGCCATTCACCCGGATACGGCGGAAGCCAGTATGAGGGATATTTCGCGGCTCTTTCTGCCATTGTTTCTTCTATTAAAATGGAGACAGAAAAGAATCATCTGGTAAATGTCATTACGGCACCCATAAGCCCGGCGGATACCAGATATTTAAAAAGAATGTTCTCGCTCTTTGGAATTGATGCCGTCCTCCTACCTGACTTATCCGATAATTTAGACGGAGCCCACGACCCCAGTTACAACCGCCTTCCACATGAGGGAACGGATCTGGCACGGTTAAAGCAGATGGGTGGAGCGAAGTTTACATTGGAACTGACCGCATTTCACCATAAGAATTCTGTGGGAGAATATCTGTCTGAGACATATGGAGTTCCTTATGAGCGGCTGCCATTGCCAGTGGGATTAAGAGATACGGATGGATTTTTAAATACACTGTCCCGCATTTCCGGTAAAGAAATCCCTGATGAATTAAAAAAAGAGAGAGGGCGCTATTTAGATGCCATGATTGATTCTCATAAATACCATTCCTCAGGGAGAGCGGCTGTATTTGGGGAACCGGATCTGATATATTCCACCGTGCGCATGATGTGTGAATGCGGAGTCATGCCGGTAGTCTGTGCAGCGGGATCGGCAAGCCCGGAACTTGACGGACTGATCAGACCGGAGATTTCTGAGCTTGCCGGTCTGTATCTGGTAGATGAGTATAAAATTGCAGATAAAGCGGATTTTAAGGATATTGAGGAGATGGTTCTAACCTATAAGGCCAATATCCTTGCAGGCAGTTCTGACGGAAGACGGATAGCAGAAGATTTACACCTTCCCCTGGTTCGAAGAGGATTTCCCATTCACGATCATGTGGGAGGACAGCGGCTTAGAATGCTGGGCTATGAAGGATCGGTGGAATATATGGATGAGATTGCAAATCAGCTGATTGATACGGTTGAAACTACGTTTCGGGAGACCTTATATGATACTTATTATAAAGATACAGCCATTGATCAGAAGAAGGAGCCGGAAACCTCAGAAGAGATTATGAAACGCAAAACAAAAGAGCATCCCTGCTATAACTGCCAGGCTCATCAGTTTGCCAGAATTCATCTTCCGGTAGCTCCTGCCTGTAACGTTCAGTGCGGCTACTGTGTAAGAAAATTTGACTGCCCCAATGAAAGCCGGCCGGGAGTCACTTCTTCCATTCTGTCGCCTGAGGAAGCACTTAACCGTTATCTGTCAGTGAAAGAGAAAATGCCCAACTTAACCGTCGTGGGTATAGCCGGACCAGGAGAAGCCCTGGAAAACTGGGAGAATGTAAGAAAGGTATTTGAACTCATAAGAAAACAGGACCCCGAAGTTACTTTCTGTCTTTCCACCAATGGGCTGAAGCTTCCCCGGTATGCGCAGGAATTAAAGGAACTGGGCGTTTCCCATGTAACCGTAACCATGAATGCGGTGGATCCCCATATCAGCGGACAGATGTACCAGTATATCCGTTATATGGGGAGAGAATACACCGGTGACGCAGCAGGGGCTCTTATGGTAGCAAACCAGATTGCAGGAATCAGGCTGTTAATCTCCAATGGAATACTGGTAAAAGTTAATATTGTGACAGTGAAAGGAATCAATGACAGCCATGTACCGGAGGTTGTAAAGACCGTCAAATCACTGGGCTGCTTTATTACTAATATTATGCAGATGATTCCGGTAAAGGGCAGCGCGCTGGAACATGTGGAGCCGGTTTCAAACAAACAGTTAAATGAGATCAGAAAGCAGTGTGAAGAGATCATGCCCCAGATGTATCACTGCCAGCACTGCCGGGCGGATGCAGTTGGAACCCTGACCGATGACAAATCCATACAATTAAAGGGATTTGTGGCAGAGGAAAGACCGGTTCTCGTTCCTGTTTCAAAAAGCCTCCGTTTTGCTGTCGCTTCCAAAAGCGGGGTGGTAGTGGATACCCACTTTGGTCATGCAAAGGAATTTTATTTGTATGACTACCGCAATGGAGAAGTCCGGTTTGCAGGAAAACGAAGTGTTGAGCAGTACTGTCAGGGTGAAGAAGAATGCGGGGAAAAAGAGGATAAAATAGAACGGATTATAGCGGCTTTAAATGGCTGCAGCGGAGTCATTGCCATGCGCATCGGAATGGAGCCGGCCAAAAAATTGACAAAACTGGGAATTAAGCCGGTGAATACCTATGACATGATTGAAGATGCAGTAAAAAAAGCGGCGGAAGCCATGTAAGAGGAGGAGTAAGATGGTACAGCCAAAATATCATGTATTTATCTGCACAAGCTGCAGAATTAACGGAACACAAAAAGGGATGTGTTACCAGAAAGGAGCGGTTGACTTAATCCAGGCGTTTATGCAGGAGATTGAAGACAGGGATCTTTCCGGAGAGGTAGTCATAAACAATACCGGATGCTTTGGAATCTGTGACAAAGGTCCTGTAGTTGTGGTTTATCCGGAAGGAGTCTGGTACGGCAATGTATCAGAGGATGATGTGGAACGAATATTTGATGAGCATTTTGAAGGAGGAAATCCGGTTCGTGATTTATTGATTTAATACCTGTAATGATACGGAAGGAAGCACAGGAAAAAGGAGGGGCTGCTGTTGATTAAAATCATTGATGCAACACTTACGATGCTGGAAGAATATCCGTTAAAAAAGGAGCTGGTGTATGAATTTGCCCGGACGTTAGAGAGCCTTTGTATATGGGGAGCAGTGTTAACACCAAGAGTTTACCAGTTAATGCAGGGGGATTTACCTCAGGGAATCACCTGGTATATGGAACTTCCCAGTCCATCAGAAAGCGTTAAATATCCCGGAATTCATTTCTTTTTTTCCTCTTTTTGCGATGGTACAGGAAAGTATATCCGTAATATACAGGTCAATGATGTATCAGAGTTAAGGGGGCTGGAATGTGCCAGACCAGATAACCGTTTAAGGCTTACGGGGCTGGACGATTTACTCATTTATGAAAGCCGTGATATCTATGAGCGGGGGATGAAGCTGTTAATCCAGGCTTCTCCCATCCTGTATCCGGAAAACTCCTGCTATTGTGCTTCTGCCATTGCGGCGGATTATTTACAAAATCACCATAACGGAATGGTGATGACCACTTTTACCGGGATCGGAAACAAGGCGGCCACGGAACAGGTTATTCTTGCCATGAGGGTGGTGGAACGTTATAAACCAAATAACAGCTTTGAGAAGCTGGCCGACTTGCGAAATATCTTTGAAGCCATGACAAACACAAAGATACCGGGCCATACCCCTGTTATTGGAAGAAAGATCTTTTATATTGAATCCGGTCTGCACGTGGATGGAGTTTTAAAAAAGCCATCCAATTACGAATCATTTCCTCCAGAGCTTGTGGGAGCATCAAGAAAGGTGATTCTGGGAAAGCATTCGGGGGGCACATCCATTCGGTATAAGCTGAAGCAGTACCAGATGGAAGACTGTTATCCGGTGGAGCACCTTTTAGAAATGGTAAAGCGTCTCAGTATTAAAAAGGGCGGGGAAGTAACTGATGAAGAGTTTTTAACAATGATGAGTGAGTGTGATAAGTATGAAAAGGCGAATCAAAATAGTTGATACCACTCTTCGGGATGGCGAACAGTGTCCGGGCGTTGTATTCTCTCCTTCTGATAAAGTGCGTCTGGCTTTGTTTTTAGACAGCATCGGTGTTTCCGAAATTGAAGCAGGGATTTATGATGTAGGTACAGAGGGCGTTCATTATATCAGCGAAATTATGAAAAAGAAAAAACAGGCAGCCGTCTCCCTGTGGTCTAAATTAAACCCTGAAAATGTGGAAGAGTCAGCCAGACAGAAACCGGATCTGATTCATATCGGCACTCCTGTATCCTACGCGCAGATTTATAATAAATTGGGGAAAAATAAAAAATGGATTGAGAATTCCCTGCAGGAATGTATGGAAGTCGCCAGGAATTATAACATTCCCATTACAGTAGGTCTGGAAGATGCGTCAAGGGCAGATGTGGCGTTCCTGGTATCTTTAATTCGTCTGATGCGGCAAAAGGGAGTGGAGACCATTCGCCTTGCAGATACTGTTGGGGTGCTGTTCCCCAGACGGGCAGGGGAGCTGGTGCGGGAAATCAAGCAGACAGGAATCATGATCGAGGTTCATGAACATAATGACTTTGGAATGGCGGTGGCCAACTCCATGGTCATGGCGCTTTCCGGGGCTGATATGGTAGATGGGACACTGCTTGGAATCGGGGAGCGTGCAGGTAACTGTAACCTTTATGAATTTGTCCATAGTGCAGCCCGTAAGTTTGATTTAAATGTAAGCAGTGCAGATATCAGAAAAGGGGAAAATCTTTTAAAATCCATAATGAATGGAGGAAAGAAGAATGATTCGGAAGATCAGATTTGAAGAGGGCAGAAAAAAAATGGCGGAAGGAATATTAAGTCTCTGCCGGGTTCTTTCCTGTGAGGGGCAGGTAATGGTAAATGGAGCTTACAGTTTTGCTGCCTCTGAGGTAGCTGGAAAGCTTGAGGGAACAGATTTGTTTTTTAACCAGGGAATCCGTCTTGCAGCCGCAGCCATTGGTGAAATCAATCAGGCAGCAGGCTGTGGTACCGGGGAGTCAGCCCGTCTCGCAGCCCGGCTTCTGGCTTACTGCGAAAGGAAATCCGCATCTGGAATCAGTCCGGTAATTCTTGCAAGGGAACTAAAAGCCGCCGCATCGGCGTTGGAAGAATTTGTTGGTAAAAAAGCAATCCCCCTGACTGACGTAAACGCAGATCTAATAGAAGGAATTACCAAAGACCAGAAGACTGCCCAAATGATTGTGGAAGGATCAGAAGCGGGGGAACTGGTTGTAAAAGAATCCATGTCCGGGGAAACCAGTTTTGAAATAATCAAAGGAATGCGTCTTGATGGAGGTTTGACAGTGGGAGAGGAAGGAACGGTATGGGATGCCCTTGTTCTGATTGTTAAAACCCCCATCACTTCCTTTTCAAGCATCTATCCCCTTCTTCAAAAGACCGGACAGCAGAATCTATTCATTCTGGCTGACGGGATAGAGGGGGAAGCCCTGACTCTTCTCAATGCAAATGTAAAACAGAACCGCATTCATGTAAGAGCCATGAAGGCGCCGGGAATCGGCAGGAGAAAAGAGGATCTTTTTGAGGATGCTGCGGTGTATACGGATACGCTGGTATTTGACGGTATTTATCCATGCCAGATGGAAGAAATTTCTCCGGCCATGCTGGGGCGGGCAAAAGCAGTAACAGCCGCCGGTTCTTATACAATTATGAAAGGAAATGGGGATAACAGCCGGATATGCAGGCGGATTGATGGAATTAAAGACCGGATTGGGGATCCCAAAACCAATTATTACGACAAGCAGATGCTGCGGGGCAGAATTGCAGGATTAATGGGTTGTGCGCCTGTAATCTACGCGGGGGGATATACCACAGTTCAGGCGAAGGAGGAGAAACGCAGAATTGAATCTGCATTAGCTTATTATCAGACTGTAAAGCAGTTTGGAGTACTGAAAAAAGATGATTTAATCAACTTTCAAGCCGGATCAGAAGCAGAAATGTTCCTGACAGAATCCATGAAGAAATGTTTTCAGAATGAGGAACTCAGTGCATACCTGATGATTCTTATGATTCAAAAGATCTGTGGGCTGATTGTCATGTGGCTGACAACAGGAGCGGTCATGGTGAGTACCGGATATGACAGAGAGGATTTAGAACTGATCAAAAGCGGAGTGGATATAGAAAGGTTAAGGAGCTGATATGAACATCAGAAAAGTGAAGCTGAAGCCTGGATTTGCATTAATGGAACTGGGAGGGGAATTCTGTATTTTCGACGAGAGAGACAGCCAGAACGGTTCCTTAGATGGTCTGCCATCAGTGAATGAGATCTGTATTTTTCTATGGAACAGCCTGGAGAGGGGGGCAGGAGTGGAGGAATTAATCACTCTGCTATCGGAGGAAAAAAGTATTGATGAAGAAGATGCAAGACTTGAGCTGGAGGAGTTTCTTGCAAAACTGATCCATGGTAATGTAGTTGAAATTAATGGGTAAAGGAGGAGCAGACAGGTGGAAAAAATAGCGGTGTTCAGCAAAGATCAGGAACTGGTACCTTTTCAATCCTGTAATCGGGTGGAAATTTTTGAAAAAGATGGGGCACAGTGGAAGGCGGTGCGTACCGCTTCCTTTTCTCCCATAACAGGAAATACAATGGAAAAACTGAGAAGAGAAACGCAGGCAATCATGACTCTCGCAGAAGATGCAAAAGCAGTTTTGTGCAGAGAGCTTTCAGGAATCCCATTTTCCGTATTCAACCAAAAAGGATATTGCATCTTTTGTTCAGAAAAAGCGGATCAGGACACTTTAGACGGAATGATAAAGGATATAGAAGAAAGTGATGAAAAACGAAGAAGGAAAGAAGAGATGATTCAGAATGCCGGACCAGTGGAAACGCAGACGCCTGGAATCTACTTTCTGGATCTGGTACAGCTTCAGGCAGAGTGTCCGGAGGTATCTTCGAAAAAGGCACTTCTGCCCTTCCTTTCCAATACTCCGTTTCTTGAGCTTCAGCTTGTCTGTGCCCACATTCCGCCATGGCTTGAAACAGCCGATTCCTATGAAAAAAAGGTGTGTAATGGAAATGGAAAAGTACATTTAACCATAACCAGAAAACAGTGTTAACAGGAGGTGGAAGAGATGGTAAATTACATGGTTTTAGACGCTGGGACACTTCAGACTCCTTATGGAATTCTGGGTGGGGTGGATTCCTTTCTCTGTCATCCAGACGGAGAGTTATCTGGAGTAACCCTGTCGGAAAAAAATATGATTGTTACCCAGGCCGGAGAGCTGATTCCGGCTTATACGGAAAACGGCAGAAGAAAAAAGAAGCCGTCTGTGGAATTTGACAGGCAGGGAATGGTGGTTAGTGTGGCGTTAGAAGAGCAGCAGGAGGTTCTTACCCCCATTGGTGAGCTTCCAGTCGAACTGATTAAATTTTACCCCACTGGAGAGCTTCACCGGATATTTATTCTGGATGGACAGATCAGCGGTTTCTGGACGGAGGAAGATGAACGGGAGCTTAACATTTATCTGACCTTTGATCTTGGCTTTACAGAATTTCGGGCAATGATTAACGGTCTTTGTTTTTATAAAAGCGGAGATATAAAAAGTATTACACTGTTTCCAGGGGAAAGGGCAGCCATACAGACTCCCATGGGAATGGTGGAGACCAAGGTGGGACTTTCCTTATATGAGTCGGGAAACTTAAAATCAGTAGAACCGGCAGAGCCTGTCCTGGTATCAACTCCCATTGGAAAAATTGCCGCTTACGATCCGGATCAGATCGGAATTAATGCTGACAGCAATTCTCTTTCATTTACGGAAAGCGGAGAGATAAAAAGTCTCATCACCTGTGATCATTCCATATACGTTCAAACGGAGGAGGCGGTGATGAAAAAGTATTCTCCCCACATAAAGCCCCATCCTCTCTATGATGAAGTACTCACTGTATCCGGGATTAAAGTGGAGTTTTTTCCTGAATCAGGAGAAGTATTGATCGAAAATGACAGATATGATCTGGAATCGTGCGGATTTACCTTAGAACCGTTTGTACGGCCCGGAATGCACTGCAGTCCTTCTGACTGTGCAAACTGTTCCCTATGCAACAAAGCAATGAGGGAATAAAAAACGGAACTGCCAGGAATCGGTGCCCTGTCAGTTCCGTTTTTTGAATGCTTAGTCTGATTTTGCAGCAGCATACTCTGTCTCACAGGATGAAGCAGTTGCATTCCTGCCTTTTCCAAGGACAGTGGTATAGTAAAAGGTTCCAAAACAGGCAGCTGCAAAAAGGATTCCAATGGGATAAGCAATGGTGGTGGAAATCTGAAGTCCTTCCTTTGCCATCAGTATGTAGGTACTGGAAACGGCAGACATAAAGGTTGCAGGTAGTACTGTAATCCAGTAAAACCGTTTTTTGCGGAATAGATAAACGCTTGCAGTCCATAATGCGATCATTGCCAGTGTCTGGTTGCTCCAGGAGAAGTATCTCCATACGATCTGTACATCAAACTGAGTCAGAACAGAGCCAACTCCCAGAAGCGGTATGGTAAGGAGCAGACGGTTTTTCACTGGTTTCTGGTCAAGCTTAAACCAGTCTGCCAGAGTCAGACGTGCACTCCGGTAAGCCGTATCTGCAGAAGAGATGGGGCATGCGATGACTCCGATCATGGCTATAACAGCACCAACAGGTCCAAGAAGCTGAAAGCAGATTTCATAGACAACGCTGGACTGCCCATTTCCAAGTGCAGTTAAAAGACCGCCGGTTCCGTCATAAAAAGCGACACCCGCTGCAGCCCAGATGAGCGCAATGACACCTTCTGCGACCATGGCTCCATAAAATACCTTCCGGCCGTCTGCCTCATTGGTAAGACAGCGGGCCATCAAAGGAGACTGTGTGGCATGAAATCCAGATATGGCACCGCAGGCAACGGAGATAAACATAGTCGGCCAGATTGGTGTTCCGGCAGGGTGGAGATTGGACAGGGTGATTTCAGGAATGTGATATCCCTTAAATAGAATCGCACCGCCGACACCCAGTGCCATGACAATCAGGCAGACTCCGAAGAAAGGATAGATTTTTCCAATCACCTTATCAATAGGGACAAAGGTCGCAATAAAATAGTAGACAAGTACAACAATGAGCCAGAATCTGGAATCCAGTACATGTGGTGTCAGCATAGCTAAGAGATTTGCCGGCCCGGTAGAAAAGGTTACACCCACCAATACAAGAAGAACCACTGAAAATACCCGCATGATCTGCTTCATGGCAGTGCCAAGATAGGAGCCGGTCAGTTCTGACACACTGGCACCCTTATGCCGCATGGACATCATGCCAATCATATAATCGTGCACACCGCCCCCTAAAAGAGTTCCAAAGGTGATCCATAAAAATACGCTGGGTCCCCAGCAGGCGCCGGCAAGTGCGCCGAAGATTGGCCCCAGGCCTGCAATATTTAACAGCTGGATTAAAAAGATGCGTGGGGTCCCCATGGGAACATAGTCACTGCCATCCGTCATGGAAAGAGCCGGTGTTTCTCTGTCATCAGGTCCAAATACTTTTTCTGTGATTTTGCTGTAGAAGAAGAAACCTGCAATCAGCAGCAACAGACATAAAAAGAAACTTATCATTTGCCTACCTCCTATTATTAAAACATATCATTACCATAATTATAATGAAATGTGCACAATAATAAATGGAAAACGGATGAAAAGCAGGTATTTATGCATAAACAGCAGCTAGACACCAATAATCTGCTTAAACTGTTTGATCTTTTCTCTTCCTACGGGCAGAATCTCTTTTTCAAATCCCTGCATTTTAACCGCCATACTGTTATTTGCCCATGGAAACATTTCGGATATGTAATTTAACTCAAACTTCGCACATAGAAATTAGCTATGCACCTTGAAAATTCAATACCTGGCAGTTATTCAGTTGTCAAAGTTCAGCTATTATGCGGCTTGCAGTT
>JAAOXG010000092.1 GCA_013036995.1 Lacrimispora defluvii | reverse complement strand
GTATCCTCATTGGATTTACCTGGAAAATCAATTTATTCTGCATTCACCCATTTTCCATATCTGAGTACCAGTCTGTTTAATTGTCCGATTATCCAGCTGATAAAAACAAATATAACAAGCCAGGGTAAAAATGTACTTCCTAAAAATCGGATATCTACTGATTCTGCTGCCTTATAGGCGAGGAACAGGCTGAAAAAATCTATTAAAACATAAAGAAGTTTCCAAGAAAAGCTCAGCTTGATCCTGCACCCGCATTTATCACAAGGCAGATTACAGAAAAAAGGTTGCGGCATTCTGAATGAATAGCCAACAATATACTGATGTCTGCATGATGTAGTCTCTTTTTTCAATATTATATTACCTCATTATTTATTATTTTTATAATTCATTACTAATTTGTAATATTTGTGTTAAATCATATTAAAGCCACACAGCCCAATCGCCATAATCATAGGTTCCGCTGCCATGATGAAGCCTTCCCTCCGCTTTCAGCTGAGAAAATGCATCTCTCATACGGCTCACTATTTCCGGCTGAATATCCAGACTATGATGGGCCGGAAATATCTTTTTTACTGGCAGTGCTGCTATCTTTTCAAGTGATGCCAGATATGCCTGGGGGTCGGTGGAGGGATAATAAGCAAACAGCGTGTCCTTATAAACCAGATCACCAGTAAATAAATATCCCCGATCCTCTTCCCAAAAGCAAAGATGCCCCGGAGAATGTCCGGGTGTATGTAATACAGTGATCTTCCGCCCGCCCAGATCAATGGTATCACCATCTTCCAATACCCGCGTTGGCACGCCCTGAAAAAACTGGTAGGTATTCACCTGATACCCTTCTGGTAAATCACACCGGTCAGTGACCATATCCCGGATTGTTTCCATTGACAGTGGAAAACCGCCATTCAGCCAGTCAAGTTCCGCCTCATGTGCGTAAAAATCCGGATAGTACTGGTGCCCTCCAATATGATCCCAGTGGATATGTGTTGCCACTGCAGTGATCCTTTTATCTGTCAGGTTCTTTACTTCTTCTGAAATATCGCAGATACCAAGTCCGGTATCAATGAGCAAACACCGTTCTTTTCCTTCAAGCAAATAGCAGTGCGTTTCCTCCCAATGGCGGTATTCACTGATAATGTGTGTATCTGAATCAATTTGTTCCAGTGTAAACCATTTCTCCATAGCAATTACTCCTTTATGCTTTGTATTTGATCATAAAAGGTCTTAGTATAGAATATCACCGAATGCTTTAGGGTTCAATGCAAAACAAACACTCTCTGCGGCACTTATATTTTTATTTCCTTGACATACCTTTGTATTCCAGGTATAGTATTCATATACTTAGATTATCTATGTATAGAATCAACGACAATTATGAAAAAGAAAGGAGACCATTCTATGGACAAACGGTATATGGCCCTGGGAACCTCCATGCTGATTCTAAAACTTTTAAATCACCAAAGCATGTACGGATACCAGATAATACGAGAACTGGAACAACAGAGCCGTGATGTCTTTAAACTGCAGGAAGGCACACTCTATCCAATCCTGCACACTCTGGAGCAGCAGGGAGCTGTTACCAGTTATCAGCAAACGGCAGACAATGGGCGGCTGCGCAAATATTACGCAATCACCACTCACGGTCAGAAATTACTGGACGAGAAACTGAAAGAGTGGGAGGTTTATCAGACCGCCATCAACCAGGTAATTGGAGGTGTTCTGTTTGAATAATAAAAACCCTGAATCACCAGTATCACAATTTTTAGATGAAGTAACTGACCAGATTTCCTATGAGCCGCTGCGCCCTTCCATACGCCAGGAGCTGGAAAATCATATGAATGACCGAATGGAGGATTACAAAGCGGACGGTCTTTCCCATTCTGACGCAGAGGAGCAGGCACTTCGCGACATGGGAGATGCTGTAACGATTGGTACGGAGCTGAATGAAGCCCATAAGATACAGAAGGCCCCACAGCTTACTTTGATCAGCGCTCTTCTTTTACTCACAGGCTTTATTTTTACCAGCTTTATGTCATGGAGGCCACTTTATATGGCAAGCAGCTCTCTCTACTACATTGCTGGTGTTACACTCCTTATATTCACTGTGCTGAAAGGATATCCTTTCCTGATCAGATACAGAAAAGCAATTGCAGTGTTTACAGCCCTTCTTTATCTGGTTCAAATACTGCTCTTTCTAATGACGCTTGTTAATGGACGCCAATATGGAATACCCAGCACTGCCTATTTTGCTACAATACTGTTTGTCCCCGTGATTACAGTTCTTTTATATTGCTCCCGTCATAATAAAAAGAAATTCCTGACAATAGCAGTGATCTGTACCACTGTATGGATGCTTTTTATGTATGGAGTCAGCCCTTTTCTTGGGGATACTGCAGAGATTATTTTTCTTCTGAGTACACTGGGAACCGTTTGCTTCATGATTCACCGCGGTATACTTACCGGCCCTAAAAAATATCTTTATCCGGTCGCACTGGCATTTATAGTATTTATTGGAAGCCCGCTTTTTCTTTCTGAATCCGGCAGACATAACATGGATGCATTTCTATCTCCCCAATCCTCTGTGAACAGCACTTGGGACGATACTTACAATGGTGTTCTCATACAGGAGCTGCTTTCAAGAACGCCTCTTACTCACGGCCTGAAACTAACACCAGAGGAAATGATGGAATATGGCACAGGGGCATGGTATTTTACTTCCCGTGATCCAGGAAATATCGGCATTGATGCAACCGGCATTAAAACACCGGAACAGCAAGGGGAAATCGATAAAAAAATGGAAGCACTCCACCAGCAAAAGTATTTACCCAGGTATATTGATTACCAGTTGGAGGATGTGACTCTCTGGGATATCCTGCCTCAGCACTACTACAATAACTATATAATAGCTGTATTTATCTTTCTCTTTGGCTGGATTCCAGGACTCGTGCTAATCGGAGCAATCGGACTATTTTATCTGTTTCTTTTTACGTATTCTTTCAGAATCAATGGGCAGTTGGCCTCCTCTTTGGCTTTTGGCTGCAGCCAGTGCCTCCTGTGGCAGGGAGTATTATACCTGTTAGGGAATTTCGGACATCAATATGCTTCTTTCCCAAACCTGCCCCTTGTTTCAGAAGGGCAGTTAAGTATCCTCTGTAATGTGATCCTTCTTGGTCTGATTTTTTCAGCTTACCGGCATGACCATGTAATGGAAGAACCTGTTAATTACAGGCTTACATCTGGCTGAATATACATCCAGTATACGGTATCATAATCTGGTCATAGTTAAGGCAGGTCCGAATATTCGTGAACCTGCCTTATGAATTCATAATATCCTATTTTTTATTCTTTGCTTTCACCAGTCCGGAGGCCTCTTTCCCACTCATATGTTCAATTTCAAGCTCAATCATGCAAACACCCATCAGTCCCTTATCCACTGCCTGAGAACGCTGGGTTTCTTCAATATCAGGGGAGTATCTTGCTGTTAAAATTTCAAGCGCTCTTTTTTTCTCCTCTCCCTCCAAAATGCGTGCTTTACCAAATGCTATAACACTGCGAAAATATGAAGTATACTCTTCCTGCACAATCTCATCCTGGTCAATGACACAAAAAGAGACTTTTTCATTTCTCATGATTCCATCTAATTTATGACCTGTTTTTGCTCCATGAAAGTAGATTTTATTATTATGGTAAATATAACTCAGGGGAACTGCATAAGGGTAGTCATCATCACCTGACACAGCAAGCACTCCTGATGTTGCCCGATTTAAGACCTGAATGCATTCCTCTGATGACAGTAGCTGATTTTTACGCCGCATTTCTCTAAACATATAAAACTCCTTTCACGAAGACCGTTTAATCTCTGTTTGCAAGTTACTCAACTTTCCCACAAATCTACCAAAATACAGAAGACGTGCTAATCATATGATAAATCAAATGATTTAAAATGACCATACCCTAAATACACTTTCTGATTCATTATGAAACCTCAAATCAATTTACTTAATTTATGCCGTATAGACTCATATTTTGTTAAATATTTAACTTACAAATTTCGACAAAATACATCAGCTCAATTTTATTGTATGGCTAATAATTATCCATTATTATTATTTAGTTTTGTATTTTATCATATATAATATAATTTATTTGTATAATATACTCTAATTACTTTTAATTGCATACAATTCATTCATATAACATTAAAGCAAAAATATTATGTCCGTACTCATAAAATTAAAACCTTTTATTTGTATATTTTTGTCGAATTATGTCGAAATAATAAACGATATATAAAAAATATTTAGTTTACAATTTAGGAAAAATATATTAATATTTAGTCATAAATTACTTTTATTTTTAACTTTTATTAACAAAAAGGAGAAGGCCATGGGGAATTACGACATTAAAAAGAAAAGAACAATTAAAGGCAAAATTAGGTTTGTAACAACATTATTGGTTTCTGTATCGCTTCTGTTTGTAGGTTTTTTAACATGCTTACTTAATTTTTCGTCAACTATTTATATTCTAAAAAACAATTTAACTACAACTGCCGCAGTTGCTGCCGGTCAGGTGGAATACCGTCTGAATTCTACTTTGAATATTATTGAAACGTTGGGCACAATAAGAGAATTATCAAAAGATAATATTCCTATAAATGAAAAGATGGAATTATTAGACCATTACAGAAAATCATATAATTGGCATCAAGTCTATTTATTCAATAAAGAGGGGGTCAGTCTTACAAATTCAGATTTAAACGTTAGTGACAGACAATACTTTATTTCTGCTCTGGCGGGAAAATCAAATATCAGCGATCCAATTTACAGCAGAGACTCCGGAGAATATGTGTGTGCTGTTGCAGCACCAATCTGGAGGGATGGCATCCAGAATTCAGAAGTCATTGGTGCAGTTATGGCATGCATGGATGTAAGTTCTCTGAATACTCTTGTCTCTTCCATAAATGTCAGTAAGAATGGATATGCCTACATAACTGACAGTAAAGGAACCATGATTGCACATCCAAATTATGAATTAATTAAAAATCAGACAAACTATATAGAAGAGTCTAAAAAGGATAGCCAGTATGCATCTTTGGCTGCCGTACTGCAGGAAATGACTTCTGGAAAAAATGGTTTTGGATCTTATAAATACCAAGGCCAGAATAAATATCTTGCATATGCTCCAATTAATGATACAAACGGCTGGAGTATCGCAATCAGCGCACCTGTTTATGATTTTTTGGGCGGAACAATTAAAAGTATAGTCATGACCGCTGCAGTAATTATACTGACTCTTGTAATAAGCTTTCTCTCCGCTGCTAAATTAGCAAACTCCATTGGCAAACCAGTTCAGATATGTACAGCCCGGCTTGAGAAACTGGCAGAAGGTGATCTCCATAGTATCGTTGAGGATATTACGACAAATGATGAGACAATGCTGCTGACCCAGTCAGCTAAGACCTTAACCAGCTCTCTACGGTCAATCATTGAAGATGTAAAATATCTTCTTGGGGAAATGTCCAGAGGAAACTTTTCAGCAATGCCTCAGATACCCGAAAGTGCTTATGTCGGTGATATGCATGAAATTTATACTTCCATTACTTATATGAAAAAAAATATATCCGGTACTATGCAACAGATTGAAGTTGCTTCCAGCCAGGTCACTGCTGGAGCAGAACAACTGGCTGCCGGTGCAACAGGACTGGCACAGGGTGCTACTGAGCAGGCCTCTTCTGTAGAGGAGCTGGCGGCATCATTTGGCGAAATATCGTCCAGGACAAAACTAAATACCACCAATGCCACATCTTCTGAGAGATACATGTCAGAACTGGGGGAAAAGATCAGATTCAGCAACGACCAGATGAATAATCTGATTACCGCAATGAAGGAAATAAATACCACTTCTGCAGAAATAGGAAAAATAATAAAGGTAATAGAAGAGATTGCGTTTCAGACCAATATACTGGCTCTCAATGCAGCGGTGGAAGCTGCGCGCGCCGGAAGCGTTGGAAAAGGGTTTGCAGTCGTAGCAGATGAGGTAAGAAACTTGGCAGCGAAATCCAGTCAGGCTGCAAGCAGTACAACAGCACTGATAGAAAGGTCCATTCTTGCTGTTGAAGAAGGGTCACGTATGGTTGACGAAACTGGATACTCACTGAAGGAAGTTGTAGAGAAAACAGAAACAGCAGTAAGAAGTATGAGGGAAATTATTACAGCAACAGAACAGGAAAATGATGCCATTAACCAAATGCTTATAGGTATTGATCAAATCTCCAAGGTTGTTCAATCCAATTCTGCTGCTGCAGAAGAAAGTGCTTCCACAGCAGAAGAATTATCTGCTCAGGCGGTATCGCTGAAATTACTGGTTGATTCATTTAGCTTTTAATAATAATTGGAATTGGCCTTCTTCTATATCAGGAGAGTATCTTGTTAAGACTGCAAGAACTCTCCTTTTTCCTCTTCACGTAATTTTTGTTAATTATATAAGAGCTGCCGTAATAATAGACATTTTATAAACTTCGTCTGCATTACAGCCTCTGGAAAGATCGTTGATCGGCGCATTTAATCCCTGCAGGATTGGTCCGAACGCTTCAAATCCTCCTAAACGCTGAGCAATTTTATAACCAATATTACCGGCATTGATATCCGGGAAAATAAAGACATTTGCTTTTCCTGCAACTGTGGAGTCCGGAGCTTTTGTTTTTGCCACAACTGGAGAAAATGCCGCATCAAACTGCAGTTCTCCGTCTGCCGGGAAATCCACATTCAATTCTTTTAATTTCTCAGCTGCCTTCCTCACCTTATCAACCGACTCACCCTTTCCGGAGCCCAGTGTGCTATAGGAAAGCAGTGCAACCCTGGGATCAATGGAGAACCGTCTGGCTGTCCGGGCTGTTTCACAAGCGATTTCTGCCAGTTCTTCCTCATTGGGATCAAGATTAATGGCACAGTCACCCATCGCATACATTTCATTTTTGTCCATCGTTTGCCTGTATAGAATAAAACAGCTGGAAACGATTTTGCTGCCAGGTCTGGTTTTAATCAGCTGAAGAGCCGGTCTCACTGTATCTGCAGTAGAATAAGTGGCTCCTCCTAAAAGGCAGTCGGCTTTTCCCATTTTAACCAGCATAGTGCCAAAATAGTTGGCCTTTTTCAGGGCTTCCCGGCAAGCCGCCTCGTCCATCTTGCCTTTTCTTAATTCTGCCATTTTTGATACCATTTCATCCATTTCTTTATAATTCTGAGGATCGATTTTCTCAATTTCATCTACCGGCCAGTTGCACGCAGTGGCAGCATTCTGAATCTCAATCGGATTTCCCAAAAGTATTGGAGTGAGAATTCCTTCGTGATGCAGACGATTGGCTGCTTCTAATATTCTTGGATCAGTACCCTCTGTAAAAACGATCCGCCTTTTTTGCATTTTCAGTGCGGCAATCATTGATTCAAACATAATTCCTACCTCCGTATCTTATTTTTATGCAGTTTTTCCACATTTCCATTTTATATTACTTATACAATAAAAACATTATAGCTTAATTAATAAAATATAACAACAAAGCCTGTGTCTAAAAATCAATACAGCCCGGACTATCAAATTACAGTCCGGGCTTCTATTACTATTTTTTCATAAACTGATAATGGTTGGGTATCATGCATCCGCCAGCTTAAACTTGCCCACCTCCCTGTATAACAGAGCCGCCTGCCCCGACAGTTCCTCACTGGAAGCGGCGCTTTCCTCTGCAGTAGCAGCATTGGTCTGTACAACGGATGAGATCTGTTCAATTCCCTGGTTGATCTGGGAAATAGAAATGGCCTGTTCCGAGGAGGCTTCTTTAATTTTAAGTATAATCTCATTAATCTGTGTCGCTTTTAAGGAAACCCGTTCCAGGGCAGCTGCCGTGTTTTCTGCCAGTTTAGAGCCATCCGATACTGCTCTTATGGAATCTTCAATCAGGAAAGAGGTCTGCTGTGCGGCTGTAGCAGATTTGGTAGCCAGGTTCCGTACCTCATCTGCTACCACTGCGAAGCCTTTTCCTGCGGAGCCTGCTCTGGCTGCTTCTACAGCAGCATTTAATGCGAGAATATTGGTCTGGAATGCAATATCATTAATCACTGCAATAATTTTATTGATTTCTCCGGAGGAATTACCAATGTCTTCCATGGACTCCAGCATCTGCTTCATGGATGCATTGCTTTCCCTGATATCCATAACAGTTTCTCCGATATAATCAGCGGCCTCTGCCACACTGACAGCATTCTTATGTACCAATTGGGATACATCTGCTATGGAAGCTGATAATTCTTCTACAGAGCTTGCCTGCTCCGTTGTGCTTTGAGCCAGTGACTGTGCTGTATCAGAAATCTGTCTGGAGCTGGAATCTACATGTCTGGAGGAATCCGCAATCGTAGTCAGTGTCTTATTAAGAGAGGCGGAAATTCCAAGCAGGGAATTTTTGATAGAGGAAAACCTGCCTGTATATTCCTGGCTCAGCGTAATTCTCATATCTCCTCTGGCCATAATATCCAGAACTTGCGTAATCTCATTGATATAGGAATTATATTCATTCAGCTGCCGGAGTGTTTGTCCGGTTGCATCACACAGCTGTCCCAGCTCATCTTTGGTAATCCTGCTCTCGTCTAATTCAAGAGACAATTCCCCCTGGGCAATCCGCTTGCTGATTCCAGTAATGTACTGGATACTTGTTTTTAGATAACGGATGGTATGAATCGAAAAAAGTGCAATGATAAAAATTACTGCAGCTATGGCAGCAACCGATGCCTGTATACTGCGTGTTACGGTGCTTTCAATTTCAACTGAACGGGTTTTGGCATAATTCTCAAGCAATTCTGTCATCAGATTAATATTTTCCCTTGCTTTGGCAAAGCTGGACTGGGACAGTTCCATATCTCCAGTTCCATTTTCTATGTCATATGCATTCAGCCATGTTTGAAAATCTGTTTGAAATGCTGTATTTAACTGCTCTAAGGTAACATTTGCAGTGGAATAGGGAAACTTCCGGTAAAGTGTTTCGTTGGATTTTACATTGTCAAGTGCGGAGGTAACACGATCCTGAACCTGTTTGATATTTTCTTCATAATCAGCAATCAGTTTGTTTTTGTCTTCCTCTGTTAATTTATTCATGTTTAAATACAATTCTTTTTGAGCAATGTACGCCTGATAAAAATCACGGTCTGCATTTAAAATTTCATCGGTACTGACAAAAACTTCATCGTATAAAGCCGTTTTTGAATCTTCCATAATCTGGTTGGATCGATAGATAAAAAACACCAGCAAAAATATGAGTGCGAATATCGCGGGAAAAATAATCAGCCATAATTTGTTTGCCACTTTTAAATTTTTAATGTTCATAGCTTTTACCTCCACAATGTTAGTCAGCTGGTACTTCTTCAGCTCTTGTGGATAATATCGACAAAAACGCAGGACAAATAAGTGTTTAATTCTTAATATTTAACACATTTTTGACTATTAGTTAACAATTACAATTTTATCTATAAATATTTTAATTATTTAGCATTGTAACAACAATGTCTTAGATCAAGCTATTTTCGCCCCCATAAATTCCTTAAATGTATTAAAATCACCTATTGTGAAACCAGCCGGATCTAAAATGATACCGCTGCTTTTTGCAAACATTAAGACATAGGAATGTTTTAGTTCATGTATTTTTAGAATCTGATTATATTCCATTGTCAATGAAAAGGTCCCTTGGTTGATTTTAATATTATCCCCAAACTGTATTATTGCTTCATAATCTTTTCCATTAAGCAACCGCTTATTGTTTTCTTTCAGTTGTCTTATGGTTAAAGGGGGTGTAATCAGAATTGTAAAAATAAAGATAAACAGACAGACTCCAAAAACTGCAGCGAGGATATAATCCTTCTTCATCAGGGTGATTCCTGTCATGATAAACGCAATGGGAGTAAATACTGCTCCCATAAAATTAATTCTTTTACATAATACCTTATATACATATTCTGATAACATTTTATCATCCGTATAGTATCTGTTTTCAAATAGAATTTTCATTTTATAGCACCTCTCTTCCCGCCTCCCCTTGCTCCATTGGACATTCGCCCATTCGTGCAACAGCGATTACAGACAGATAATCTTTTATATTATCTTTCGTTAATTTCATTTGTTCCAGATAAAACCGGGACAGTGTTTCTTTGAGAGTTCTTATCTCCTCCGGATTATCTGCACCGGCTGGTACCGGTGTGTATTCAATTAAATATACGGTTCTGGCAATATCATAGAGCCGGCTTCCCCTGCAGATATTCATAAAATCTATGACAGATATGCTGCCCTGAGACAGCATAAGATTGCCTGGGTGGAAATCACCATGACACAGAGTTGTCCCATCCTCCAGCTGTTCAGCCAGATGAAGGGCTTTTAGCCGTTCTTCCTTTATTATGGAAGCTTTCTTAATCTGATGGATCAGGAAATCCTTATAATCCGGCACATTTCTGATGTCATGTTTTAATATAGCCTCATGGGCTTTTGCCATGAGAATTGCACATTCCTTCAGATTGCCGGTTCTTAAGGTCCAGTCCAGGAGGGATTCTCCCGTTACCTTATCATAAACAATACCATTTTTCCCTTCATATGTAATAAATTCATACGCTTTTGGTTTAAGAAAATCCATGGCATTAACAGCAATGGCATTTTCATATTCCCGTATTGCATCCTGATAAGGATATCCCTCACGAAAAAGCTTCACTACTTTCCCGTTTTCCCACTCATATACAGTTGCAGTGTTGCCCACACCAACTATTTCCCCTGTATTCATTGACCTTCTCCTGTTTTTCTTCTTTATTATTGAAATTCCAGTTTCATCTCATACTGATTTACTGTATTGTGAAAACCAGCAGCTGTAATAAACTGAAGCATTTCATCCCAACGGGTATCAATGTTCAGTATCTTTATTTGATCCCAGCTGGTCTGATTCATCAAATCTGCCAGTATGCTTTTTCTGCCTCCAACTCTGCAGCTCAATGATATTGCCTTCCGGATCTCTGGCATAAACAAAGACAGCTTCCCTATTGTTAGGATAATCTGCAGTTACCAGTTCTCCCACCTGGCTACCCCCGGCACGTATCATTAATTCCAGGGTCGTTTCCACATCATCTACTTCAAATGCAATATGGGCAAAACCAGGGCGATTTATTTCACCTATTACGGACTCTCTGACTGCATCATAGGAAAATATCTCCAGCGTAGGGTGATCCTCTCCATATCCTGGCAACAGAAGGTGTTCTCCAGTAATATGAGCATTATGTAAACCTGTTAACTTATCCAGCCACTGCCCCTTTAAATCCCGTTCCTCGCCAATACTTTTGCAGCGGAACACTTCTTTGTAAAATGCTATCAGTTTATCAGGGTCATTGGCAATAATATTAGTATGTACGTAACGAAACATTGTTTTTATCCTTTCCTCTAGACAGGCACAAACAAATAGTCATCTATTTAATAAATTCCAGTGTTTTCTTATAAGTATCCATTCTGGCTGGAATCCCGATTGGCAGTATCCCATGATTTTTGCCATGTCCAAAGTCATCACAGCACATGACCGGTAATCTATTTTTCTTACCAAAGCGATTCAGAATATCTATCAGCTCTTCATTCTTGTTTTCAGAGTAATGTCCAAATAGCAGACCCGTTACATGCTCAATAATCTCACCCTGCTCAATCTGTGCTAAATGAGCACTTATTTTTGACGGCTCATTGAAAGCTTCGTAATTTTCCAGAAATAAAATATATTCTTTTTTCTTATCAAAAGTGAAATACTTATTTCCGTTTAGGCAGGCAAAGCGCGTGGTATAGCCTCCAATAAGAGTTCCCTCACATATCCCTTCATTGATAGCTGACCATTCACTGTTTTTCTCAAATGCAAATGGAGTTTCACCTGTAAAATGTGCCTGAAACTGTTTGAGATCGTATTGACTCAAATTTTGGAACATACCAGGAAACTGTCCATAATAAACCGTTAAACCGGTCTGGGCATAAACCGTATTTAAGATTGTTGTACCATTGCTGTAGCTGCAGATAATCTTTGGGCTATCTTTAACTGCCTGAAAATCAATAGCCGGAAGAAATTCATTTCCCACATTGCCTCCGCCAAACAATATCATTTTAACTTGTGGATCTAAAACCATGTTGTTAAAATCATCTGCTCTTTCCTGCTCGCTTGCCGCATAACCATATGTATTTTTATATAAATTACTTCCTTCTTTTACCTGATATCCAAGATTTCTGATACCTGCAAGAAATGGCATATAGCGTTCCCGTTCTGCCGTATGGCAGGGAGAAATAATTCCTATGGTGTCTCCTTTTTTTAATCTGGATGGATTCATTTCATATGTCCTTTACTAAATAAAATTAGCAGTTACACTTTTCATAGCTATAAGGGATACTGGTACCAACAACCACATCCTCAATTTTGTCAATAATCAGCCAGTCATCCATATTCCCCTGATGATCAAAGGGCAGCGGTGGTTCGATAGTACCATAAATACTCCTTACCCGAAGTCTTTTGTCATTTTATCACATAATAGTATCATGTCATTTTCTTCCACTTCAAAAGTTTCTGACTTTTTGAAACCATGACTTATATAAAATTTGATAGCCCGATTATTGGATGACAATACCTCCAGTGTACATCGTATACATTTTTGCCGCATCATCTCTTCTTCTATTTTCTGATAAAATAAATGGCCAGCACCAATGCCGATATATTCAGGCAAAAGATAAAATGCATGCCACTGGGCATAGGTTTTTCCATCGACAAGGACCGTTCCAAATACGGTACTGCCGATAATGTTTCCATTATATTCTGCAATAAGACAGGTGTCCCCATTTTGAATACTCTCTTGCAGTATAGGTTCCCAGTGATCTGCTTTCAGCGTAGATAAAAATTCAGGATTCATTAAACCTTCATATGCGGACACGTAACTCAGCATGATTTGTTCACTGACTTTCTTTATATCAGCCAGTGTTGGGATTCGATACGTAATTAACATTTCAGCCTCCAGAATAATTTTTTATTAAGACACCGTTTATTTCACCATCTTAAAAAATTCATCCATTCCATATGTATAACAAGATCGAGCCTCATTTAGCAAACTGTTATAAAAAGAAACAGCAGATTCCTTTCGCTCATTACCTATTTCAGTCGCCCTTTGGGTATAAAATTCATTATAGATTTTTTCCAGTTTGTATTTATATTCGTGTAAAAAAGATGGCTGGGCATCTTTAGATCCATCTAAAACTTTCCCATCGTCATCTAATGAATAAAGAGGCTCAGATGCAATGCCTAAATACAATAATGTCCTGGCAATTCCCAGCGTACCTGTTACATCTAATTTATCAGAATCATACAGGATCTTTGCCTCGATACTATCTGGAGAGCTACCCCCTCTGTAACTGTGAGACAAAATGCAGTCTGATACATGGCGGGCTGATTCTTCTGTCCAATTATTATTAAGTAAAAAGGTGTATGCCTTTTTGCTGCCTGCCACTTCGTGCCTGATCCGGGAGTCATCAAACTGCTCCTGTCGCCCTATATCATGGAGAAGACAAGCAGCGATCAGCACATCGATATTTACATCCACTTCATATTTGGCAATATCTAAAGCTAAATAGAGTACACGATAAATATGATCCTTATCATGGGCACAATCTTTCATACAGACCAGCATAAATTCTTCTGTTTTCTTAAATACTTCTTTATTCAAATTTTACTCCTCCATTATAGATTCAAATCACTCTCCGCTAACATCGGGGCATTTCTGTCATGAGGTGCCAGTATGGGATTGTCTATGGGATATTTAATTCCAATATCAGGATCGTTATATGCAATCTGGCGAGAAAACCGCGGATCAAAAGGTTCATCAAAACGCATTACATTCATCGTACCATCGTCAAGAGACAAAAAGACATGGCCGAAGCCTTTTGGAATATAGATTTGCTTTTTATTTTCAGCACTTAATTCCACTCCAACCCACTGTAAATATGTAGGTGAGCCCTTTCTCAAATCAATTGCATAATCAATACCTCTGCCTTTGATACAATACAAAAGTTTTGTCTGGGATTTGGGATTATTCTGAAAATGGATGCCATAGAGTGTACCTGATTTTTCTGAAAAATACACCCTTTCCTCTATGTAATCGAAATTTATTTCTGCCTGCTCCAGCTCTTCTTTGCAATAAATACAGTATGAAAATCCTCTGTTATCAGACTTAAAATCATATTCTATAATTTTAACTTCCTTCAGTTTTGTGCTTTCAATCTTCATATAATAACCATCCCCCTGGTTAGAAATTTAAGCCTGCCTTATACGCATTTAACAGATGTTCGGCTATTCGCTGTTTTCGTTGCGCTTCATCCCAATGGGTAGTGCCGTCAAATATAATCATTTCTTTTTCAAGAGCTCTGTTTCTGATTCGATCACCCAGCATTACAATTCTCATCGCATTGGATTCTCCGGTTTCTTCCAGTGATTCCAATGTTTTTCCTGCAGATACCATAAATAATGCCTTTTTAAGTATTTTCATCTTTGGATTTGGATTATATGCAAATCCACTTGTCCATACACGGTCAAACCATCCTACTAATTTTGCAGGAGCCTCCGTCCAAAAAACAGGGTAAATAAATACGATTGCATCAGATTGCTGAATTTTACGTTGTTCTTCCATTACATCCTCAGCTACCGGAGTTTCAGTACTATAATAGGCCTCTCTTTCATATTCATCTTCTGACATTTCCTCATTAAAATCCATGTCATACAGATCAGAAACAATAAATTTGTGATTTGCTTCGTTTAGCCCCTTTAAAAATTCCTGTTTCATATCATGAGTAAAGCTTTTTTTACTTGGATGGCAATACACAACAAACACTTGCATCGTTTTAACCCCCGTTTTTATGAGCAGTAATGATCTCTTTATTGATGAAATATTTCTCCAACGCACTCCCCCCATCACATTATTAGGATTGTTCTAATAAATGCCGGATCTGCTCCTTGGTAACCCCCACATTTTCAACTGCATCCAATTTTAAATCTCCCTTCCTGTACGCAGGGACCGCCCATACACCGGAATGTTCAAATGCAAGTTCATTGGATTCCTTCAGTTTCTCAAGGTACGTTCCCTGTTCTAATGAAGATTTAAATTTAGTAACATCAACCAGATCACTGACGTAATCGGCGAGAATATCAATGTCTTCAATATTAACATGATCTTGGAAGACCCCCTGATACATACGGTCATGGTATTCTAAAATATCAACTCCATGTTCAAGTGCATAAAAATATCCCTGTATACACAGATCACTATGGGGACCAAACCGCTCTGGTCTTGGATGAGATTCACAAGGATGCCACACGATGGCCTGATCCGGATACTCCGGCATAAGTTCTTTTAAATAGTTATGCGCTCTCAGGCAATACGGACAGATATAATCAAAAAAGATGTGTAATTCATTTTTCATTGTAAGTTACCTCACTAATCTTAATAATTCTGCAAACTAAACCGATAGATACATTTTTCCGTTTCTCCGATTTTTCTCATATCATTATCCTCTGGTATCTCCACAATTTCTTCTAATATTCCACCAGCGTATTCACAGGTTTTCCTTGAAGCATGGTTATCAGGATTGCAGGTGATAATAAGATAATCCATCTTATGTTTTTTCGCTAACTGAAATAGCAACAAGCAGGCTTTCCCAGCATAATGGTGTCCCCTGTATTTCTCATTTATATGATACCCGATATTGCCGCCATAATATGCATTTTTGTTATATCCAATCCGCAAGTCACAACCGCCTACCTGGTCTCCATGCATATCACAGATTGTAAAATGATAGGCCGGGAGCCACTGCTTACGAATATTTCCAGCCGTCTTTTTATCCAGTTTAAGGTAAATATCTTCACCCTTTAAAAACTCCATGTTTATAACCATACTTTACCTCTCCGAATATCTTTTTATTAATTCCTTATTCATTCATTTCTGCAATATAACTAACCTCTCTAGCCGTAAGCTGTACCCATGCAGGCCGAAACCCACTTTTTATGGCGTTGCGGGCAGATTTCAGGTTTGACCATGCGCAGCAATAAAATGGAACAATTCCTTTTCCCAATATTTCTAAAGCGAGTCTGCTTGTAAGACTGGAAGCAATTCCCTGTCTTCTATATTCCGGCATTACATCTATACCGATCTGCCACATGGTATCACAATCGGCAGATGCTCCCGCAAGCCCGATCAGTTTTCCGTTATCAAATGCTCCTACTGCCAGAATATCAAGTTCTTTCCGCTTTTCGCATAGTGCATTGCGCCATTCTGGCAGATAGTATTCTGCAAAATGCTCAGGTTCCATAACCTTCGTTTCATATTGACAGGGTAGCGGTTTTAATACTTCCATATCGGGTAAAAAATACTCTGCCATAAAACAGACATTCAGATTATAAGGCTTTAATCTTTCCATTAATTTATGTAGATTTGGTGTCTCAAAGCAGTGCTCAACCTGATATTTTGTTATATACCACTCCACTTCCTTTATTAATTCTTTGGATGCAGATGCCACAATATTATTCCCATAGGATGTTAAATCACATAAAAAGGGAAGTCTTAAATACTTTCTGGCGTTGGAGCTTTTTTCAGAGAGTACTACCTTATTTACATTGCTTCTAAAATCCTCCATCATGCAATTACTGTCAAATGCTGATTGCTGCATGGCAATATCAAAAATTTCTTTATTATTCATAGCATTCCCTTCAATTCTCAACCAGCCACTCTTTTGCTTTTTCCAGATCATCCATACAGATTATTAGAAAGTTTGTATGTGCACTTCTTTTTTTCACATACCGTTTCATTTTTATCGTTAATCCGATAAACACAACCTTACGCAGCTGCTTGTTTAAGTTTGAAAATTCATTTATTATCAGATCCAGTATTTCTCCATTAATATTTGATTCATTCAGAATGACAGCTATAAACGAACTGGTAGATGGTCTCTGTATCTCCAATAAATCCTGCATCAATTTTTGTTTAATCAATTCTGTCTGATCATAAAGGGAATCCAGATGTTCAAACCATATCTCCCCTCCATTAAAAAACATAGAAAATGATTTTTTCTTCAATCCAAGTTGATTTTTTTCTATTATTTGTTCTCCCATTAAATTTTATGCTCCATACAAATGGAATCCTCCATCCCAGCATACTGACCATAATTTGGAATGATCTGATAACCTGCTTTTTTATACATCATATGAGCCGCTTCCAACAGCCGCCCTGTTTCCAGAACGCACCATCTGTAACCGTTAATTCTGGCCTTTGCCTCTAATCTTCGGATTACTTCCGCTCCCAGCCCCATATGACGTTGTGACGGATCCACATAGACCCTCTTAATCTCCACATGACTTTCATCAAAGCGTTTGTATGCTCCACATGCAACTGGTTCACCATTGTTGTATGCCACAATTACATCATGTATGCTGTCTCTCTGATTGAACTGGTGATACTTACTTCTTTGATATTGTTTTCCAACTATTTCGTCAAGCGCCTGATCCAGCTTTGTGCATAGCATCACAAAATCAGGATCTTCCCCATCTGTATCCTTAAATTCAAGCTTTGACACATTGCTTAATTTATCTTTTGCCTTTTTACTAAACTTATTTATTACAGACTCATATGCCTCATCAATCATCTGAAACAGAAACTCCTGATCTGAAAATGCATTTAATTCAATGGTATTCCAATGGGGCTGTTGAACGGGAGGGCAATGGTATCCTCTTTCTATTACCCCGGGGTAGAGCTGGCGATAGAGATATGCTTTTTCCGGTTCACATTTTAAGGTGATTTTATAAAAATTCTCCTGGGGGTTAAGCTGCGCGAATATTTTCCCCATAACCTTATAACAAATAGGATACTCTCCAAATGGCCTGGCTTCATAGGCACCAGGATGACTGAGACAGTATTCCTTTATGGCTTCGATTATTTTTATATGATTTTCCATAGTACCTCCCGTTTTCAATCTTTTACACTATAATATCATATTTTTCAAAAATATATAATTTATTTGTTTCATAGTTTTTTAATTTATCTGCAATAAAAAAGGCTTTGTTCATAAAATTGTGAACAAAACCTTTTTAACTTAATTAGAAACTTATTTCCGTTCTGCACGACTGTACGCAATCATCGCATAAGAACAGGGTATGACAATCATTGTTAAAACGGTAGACAGAATCATTCCGAAAATTACTGCAGTAGCCATAGGTGCCCATAACGGTCCTCCTGAAGTCATAAGCGGAAGAAGGGAGAAAACAGTCGTTACCATCCCAATCATTATGGGACGCATACGTGTTTCACATGCCTGAACAATGGCTTCCTTCACGTTTTCCGTCTGGGGAAGGAGCACCTTAATGTAATCCAGTAGTACAATACCGTTATTTACAACAACGCCCATAAGGCTGATGCCCCCCAGCAGAGCCATGAATCCAATGGGATACCCCATCCATTTTAAGCCCCAGATAATTCCGATAAAGGACAATGGAATAGTACCCATGATGATGAGCGGTTCCACAAGATCCCCAAACTGAAAGACCAGTATAATATAAATCAGGATAACCGCAATAATTGTTGGCAAAGTCATGGAAGAAAATGCATCTGTACTGTTTTCACTTTCGCCGCCATATTCCAATGTATAGCCATCTGGGAGCTGGAGTCCCTCCATGCTTTTTTCCACGTTTTCCATCACTGACGCCGTATTGTATCCATCTGCCACATAACTGCCCACAGTTATTGTACGCTGACTGTTTCGCCGGATAATCTGGTTTAATGATGACTGGGTCTGTATGGCAGCAATCTGTGTCAATGGAACATTTTTTCCTGTGATCTGAGAAGTTAAGAATATGGTGTTAAGTATCTCCCGGCTGGTTTTATCTTTATCTGATATCTTTGCAATAACAGGCAGGGAATCTTTCTCCAGATCCTTTTGCTTCATCTTTAATATTTCTAATCCGTTTACAGCCATTCTCACCGTGCTGGCTACATCATAATTGGTAATTCCTACCAGATTGGCCTTTTCCTCGTTTACATTCACGTTTAAGCGGTAGCTGTTATTTCCATAGTTATCTTCCACTGTATGAGTTCCTGGTACTGTACGGCACCGTTCTTCAACCTCTAAAGCCAGCCTCCGGAGTTTCTCAATATTATCACCTGATATGCGCACCTGGATGGGATAAGTCAGCGGAAGGCTGATTTCTAAATATTTAAGAGTGGTATTAATCCCCGGAACTGCTTCACGAATTCTTTTCTCCACATCCGCTGCTTCTGCCCGGGTTCCATTAATCAAAAACTGAGCCTTATTGGTCGCCTGCTGCTCCGGTTCAAATGTAACATAATATTTCATAAAACCATCACCTGCAGTACTAGCAAAGGATTGTATGGATTTTTCTTTTTCCAGAACAGCGGAAACCTTACGGCACTGAGCCAGCGTTTTTTCTAACGTACTCCCATCCTGAGTTGTTACATTGAGCACATACTGGTCACGCTCAACCGGTGGGAAAAGCTGTACCGCAAGAGTTGGAACTACTAAAGCGGAAACTGCCAGCAGCCCGGCAAAAAACAACAGTACAGTTCGTGGTTTGCTTAATGAAAAATTCAATATCCGTCCGTATAATTCATGTCCTTTATCTAAAAGCTGCTTTAAGTGCAATTTTTCAGCTGCTTTTTCAATCCATACTGCATACCTTGGTGGTTTTGCTTTGACTGGTTTTTCCTTTGCCTGATTTCCGTAAAGCAGGTGCCCCAGTGCCGGAACAAGTGTAAGCGAAGTCAGATAGGAGCCCGCAAGAGCGACACTTACCAGAATAGGAAGTGTTTTTACAAATTTACCCGCATCTCCATTCATCATTGCCAATGGAAGAAAGGAAGCGACCGTTGTCAGTGATGAGGTTAAAATAGGGATACCAACCTCCTTTACTCCATTAATGCAGGCATCTGTAATAGTCTCACCTTTAGCCAGATAAACATGAATGTTATCATTTGCAACAATTCCATTTGCGACCATTAAACTTAAAGAGATCATCAGTGAAGCAACTGCTACCTGGTGAAGAGGAATTCTTGTGAGATACATATAGCCAAATACGAGAATGCAGATAATTGGAATTGGTATGGAGACCACCGCAGCTGATCGTAAGCCCATGGAAATAAGAACTACTACGAAAACCAGCAGAACTCCCTCGATCAGATTATTGGCAAACATGTCAATGGAATCCTTTACAAAATTGGCCTGGTTGTTCAATTCAGTCAGCTTCATTCCTGCATAAAGTTTTAATTTTACAAACTCATTGACCTTATCATGAAGACGCTTTTCTACATTTAGTATATTTATTCCGTCTGCATATTTAACGCCAATCAGCACACCCTGGCTTCCATTTACGTATACCTGTTTTTCTGGTTTCATCGGCGTTTGAAGAACTTCAGCCACATTTTTTAAATAAACAGGTGTACCGGAATCAGTTGAAACAGAGACAATCGTATTTTTTATCTCCTCTATAGACTGATATTCACCGGATACCTGAACTGGAATCTTAGTGCCTGTAAGTTCCAGATTCCCCCCTGGTATATTAATATTGCGGGCGCCAAGCTGAGTGGCTACTGCAGCAGGGGAGATACCATATTGCTGAAGCTTTGACATATTTAAGTTTATTTCAACCTGCTGCCTTTCATCTCCCATAATATCCACGGCCTTCACATCAGTATCCTTAGACAGCATGTTCTTTATCTGTCTGGCTACATCGGCCATTTCCTGATTGGTGTTGTCTTCTCCGGTGAGTCCCAGGATAAGTCCGTAGGAACTGGAAAAGTCTGTTTTTATTACTGGTGCCTGTGCATTTGCAGGAAGTTCTGCCTTAATTTCATCTATTTTCTCACGAAGCTTATCCCATTTTTTGTTAATCTCATTGTCACTCATATCTTTTAATGTGATCTGTATTACTCCTGCCGAATCAACTGAATAGCTTTCCAGCTTCTTAATTTCTGCAATAGTATCGACTTTATCTTCAATGGGTTTCACAATCAGTTTTTCAATATCCTCCGGACTTGCTCCCGGATAAATGCAGGTGACGGAAGCAACCGGGCTGGTTACCTCCGGGTTTTCCTGCCTCTCCATTACGATATACGAATAAATTCCAAGTACCAGTAATAATCCGGTCAGCAATGCAAGAATGCTTTTATGCTTTACGCTCCACGCAATCATGGCATAACCTCCTTAGCAGGCTGAACCGCATCGCCGTCATATAATAAGAACTGGCCTTCCGTTACTATTTGTTCTCCAAATTCCAGTCCGGTAAGTATTTCAATAGAATTTCCACGAATCTCTCCGGTTGTTACATTTTTCCGTTTTACCAATCCGTTTACAGAATCATAGACGTATACTACTGACCCATCTGCACGCTGCAGTACACTGTCCAGAGGAATTAATACAGCCTGTTGGGAACCGGTATGAAGCAGAACATTTGCAATCATTCCCGGTTTTAACACGCCTGAGGGATTTTTTACCCGGATTTTCACTGTGAAAGTACGGGTATTACTATCTGCTAATGCGCCTATTTCTGCAACACTTCCTTGAAATGCCGTCTCAATGCCATAAACCGATACATCTGCCTTCTGTCCCTGCTTAATCTCATTAATCTGCTCATCTGAAATGCCAACTTCTATGTAAACATCATCCGTTCGTCCGATAACAACTACCGGATACCCAGCTGCTGCCGTTTCTCCTCCATTCATAATCTTTTTTAATATGACACCGCCCATGGGGCTGTTAAGTGCAGTATCCGATAAATCCCTGGCTGCTTTATCTGCGGCTGCAGCTGCCTGATCCTTTTGGGCTCCTGCTGCTTCCATCTGTGCTACAGCCATATTTTTCCCTTCCAGTGCCTGCTGATAAGTCTCAGAATCCGCCGCCAGCTTTGCCGAAATTTCATCCAGATCACTCTGGGATACTGCCTGCGCCTCATAAAGAGCTTTTACTCTGTTATAAGTTTTCTGTGTGAGCACCAGCTGAGCTTTGGCCTGAGCTATCTTTGACGGAGCATCTATATCCACCTGCATCTTTGCAGTGGCATACTGGGCATCGGCTGCCCGAAACTGAGCCTGAGCCACCTGCACCTGCAATGAATAATCCTCCACTTCAAGTTCCGCCACCTTCTGCCCCATTTCCACGAAATCACCTTCCCGCACAGATACCTCTTTCAGTTTTCCTGCAAGTTTAAAAGAAAGATTTGCAGTTTCAACCGGTGTTACATTGCCGCTTAAATTTAGTGTGTCCGTATAGGCTGCCTCACTTATTGTCGCGACTGAAATACTCCTTGCCTCTTTTTTCTCCTGTCCTTTATCACCACTGCAGCCAGTCAGCAGCAATGCGCACAAAACCAGGACTGTCGCCCATCTGGAAATTCTTATTTTCTTTATCATTGACTAACTCCTCCATGATTGCCGCTCTGCTTTTATCTGTATTTTTGTTTACACCTATCGTTTTGCATGATATTATTTTTTCAGAGAAAAAGCAAGAAACAGACTTTGCAATGTGTAGCCTAAACTACATATTACAAGGAAGTGTAGATTGGAGTATATATATGGATGAGCAGACAATTGACTTGCGTATGATCAGAACCTACCATTTTCTTAGTGATGCGCTTTTTGAACTGGTTCTGAAAAAACCGTTTGAAGAGATTACTGTGACTGATATCTGTAAAAAGGCTATGGTACACCGAACCACATTCTATAAGCATTTTGAAGATAAATACCAGCTGTTAGAAACTATGTTTTCAGAAGAACAGCGTAAATTTATTGAATTACATATTGAAGAGGGGGAAACGGAACAGGAATATTACCGGCGCATTATCCGCCAAATGTTTGAATATGCCAGTAAATATAAAGATTTTTTCGTTCAAAGTACCTCTCATATTAAAAATGATTTTATGGCTTATCTTTTAAAAAACACGGTCAGTACCTATCTTAACCGGTGTTTTCATATGGATGAAAAGCGGCTGGGCATACCTAGTCCGGTGCCTATAGCCATTATGTCTGAATATTATACAGGAGCAGCGATAGCGTTAATTATGTGGTGGCTGCAAAATGGCATGCGCACTTCCATTGATCAGATGGTGGATTATATGAGTTTCATGATTGTATGGTAAGTTAGAGTATAAACATAAAAGAAGCATCCACACATGGTTTTCTGCGGATACTTCTTTTATGTTACAATTATAATCACACTTTCCATATGAGACTGATATAGTCTTCCCTGACCACCACTGTTTCCAGATATGAAAAGGCTACAGCCCGCTTGTCTTCTTTACTTAACTGGGAAAATATTATTTTTTCCGGATATACGGATTCATAAGCTAACCGTTCTTTCTCTTCCAACAGTTTTTTCTTAGACTCCGAGAGCTCTTCCAGTTCTTTATTAACGTAATCCACAGTCAGCGGGCTGACTGTTTTTGTCTTCAAAACCTGCATTAAATTCCCAACTGCTTCATCAATCCGGATCAATTCCAGTTCCAGTTCATTGGTTCCATTGTTGGTCTCCATGGGAGCAGGTTTGCATCTGTCAAGAAGCTTCTGCAGCTCCGCTTGTACACAACTCTCAATCTGTTCAATTCTCATCTGAGGTTTTAAATCACAATCCAGAAAATCCTTTCCTCGGCACCTTATGGTACGGACTGTTTCCCCATCTGATTTACGCTTGTATTTTCGAACCATAATTGCCCTGCCGCAATCTGCACATTTTAACAGTCCCGTCAGCCAGCTGTTGCGGGGGCCATCATTGGAAGCTACCTTCTCATTGGTATCCAGCTTTCTCTGGCAGCGAAGCCATAGCTCAGAATTAATATATCCAGGCCAGTTTCCTATAGCAAAGGTGGCCCCGCTGGAATCCAAAGCGTCTTTTGTCACCGCTCCCTTTTTTCCTACCAGCATACCGCCGTGCTCCCCATTAAAATCAGATAGGGGATTAATCATGTTCACTCCCAGTTTTTTAAAGTATGTATAAACTGCATGATCGCATTTCACACTTGCAGGATTTCGAAGCACCCGCCCGATGGAGCAGGCAGACCATTTCTGGCTGTTTGGTCCAGGTAATTGTCTGTCTGCCATCATTCGTCTGATATCTCCCAGACTGGTGGTGGGATAAGCGTAAACCTTCATAATCTCTTCCAGGATCTTTATGTTATCCTCTAATTTCAGTGAAGACACCTTTTTATCGCCCTGAGTGACTGTTGTATTGCTGTAACCATAAGGGGCGGGACCTCCTGGCCATCGCCCCAGTTCAATCCTGTCATAATAATTATCATAGACTCTTCTTGATATCTGCTCCCGCTCCATCTGTGCAAACACAGCCATAATAAATATCATTGCTTTTCCTATGGGAGTTGAGGTATCAAAATTTTCCGTAACAGAAATAAACTCTACCTTATATTTGCTCATGTATTCCCAGGTATTGGTAAAATCCAGAAGCGATCTGGTAAACCGGTCAAGCTTATAAACAAGAATCCGGTTAATCGTACCCGTCTTTATATCGTTTAACAATTTTAGAAATTCCGGTCTGTGTACCACGTCTTTCCCTGATATACCTCTGTCTATGTATAATCTGGGTTCCCCAATTGCCATACTTCTGGCAAAACTTAATTGGGTCTCTATGGAGAGGCTGTCTTTTTTATCAATTGACTGTCTGGCATAAATCGCATCCATATGGCTTTATTACTTCCCCTTCTTTATATGAACCATTTGCTCTTTTACTAAAAAAGAACCATTTTTTTCGGATTGTGATTTATGAAAAAAAACTAGTTGAAGCTCTTCATACACCTTCTGCACATGATTTTCCCGGTCCTGAATGGTCTTATAAACGGGATAAATATTTTCGACTTTCATGCGGTACGAATTCACCTCATTTATGTAATTGCTTGTTTCAATATATGTCAGCCAGTGATATTTAATCCACATAGACAGGCATCTTTTTAATCAGATTGGGATTCAGGCTCAGTATCAGCTTCCGCCTTTTTCTTCTTAAGAAAAATCAGCATGATGATCAGCAGCAATAGTAATACTGTCAGTGTAATGGTTATTGTAATTATATATTTTACTATCTTTCGGTATCCATTCCATGCCTGGCGTTCATAAACGGCAGTCTCTCTATTTTTATAAATTAGCGGATCTGTCTGGTTTTCGATCCTGTCCTCCTCATAAATCCCGCGGTAAATCCGGGCCTGCACTGACGGAACTGCGACCGCTCCACCATATACAGCTCTGATATCTTTAACCAGCTTCTTCCCTTGCGCATGAGCGTAACGTACCATATCCCCATTTCGCTCCACCGGTTCTCCAGTCCAGACAATACTTGTTATTTCATAATAATCTTCCGGGAGATTTAAATACTTCAAAAATTCTTCTGTATAGTCTGTTAGCGGTGCACCATTGGGGATTTCTCTGTTCCCCAGCAAATAGGTATCCTCCTGATAGCCGGAAACCTTTATGGGAAATGTAAAATCATAATCCCAGTAGAAGCGTTCTTCCACCTGGGAAACTACAGGCAGTTCTACAGTCTGTTCCAGCTTCAAATCTTCATTTATTACCTGTACCCATGCCGTCTCCGGTATACGGTCAATATACTCCACTCCTTCATATAAAATCGAGGCTTCCGAATATTCAGTTTTTTCATTAGTGAAAATGTCCAAAATCTCACTGCTGGTTAAATGATATTTTTTTCCCTCTTTTATTACAGTTTCCATAGGTGCATATTCTTTGGAACTGCCCACAAACGCTGGGGAATCAACTGTTAAAACATCGCCCGCCCTGATATCTTTTCTGATTTCAATGGATTCTTCAGCCCCGTAAGACAGAACAGGACCAGTTATTATAGACAGGAAGATGAAAAAGACGGTGTTGATTAAAAAACTATTAGTTGTCACAGCCAATTTAGTTAAACGGCAAATCCGGATCATCAATTCCATCAGGGATATTCATAAACCCATCTCCCATTGCACCGGAAGGTTCCGGCCTTGGTACCTGACTTCCTCCTGATGTTAAGTTCTTACTATCAGCAAACTCCTGCTCATCCACAATCACTTCAAATGTATAAACCTTTATTCCATCTTTGTTTATATAGCTTCCGGTCTGAATCCTTCCAGACACCAGCACCCGCATTCCCTGGCGGAAATATTTTTCCGCAAATTCTCCTGTCTTATCGAATGATACGCAGTTAATGAAATCAGCCGTTGGCTCAGTGCTGTCCTGATTTCTGCGTCCCCGGCGGTCAACAGCAAGTGTATATCTGGCAATTGCCATTGTACGTTCTCCTTGTGAATATCTCACTTCCGGATCTCTTGTCAGCCTTCCCATTAAAATTACCCGATTCATTTTTTCCTCCATTCTTCCCCTGTCCGGATGTGACAGAGGAGAGACTATCGTTATTTAGTTGTTCAAATCATCTCATTCATTTCGTAGATTGACCTGGCACCTCCTCTCAAAAAGAAATTATTGATTTTTTGTAAATGCACACAACAACATGGGAAAATTAAAATAGAATACACAAAGAAAAAAGGAAAATAGCTGTCATTTAGAATAATGATCATTACAATAATATAAAAAGCAAATAATACGTTTAAAGGGAAATAAATTTAAATACCAAGAATTTTATAATGCAATCACAGAAATGAATTTAGATTTTAACAATTTCATCCTATCAGATAAATTATATTTAGTAAAGACCTTTTACAAAAAATCCTCAGAGCAACATATCTGCCCTGAGGATTTGAGCACCCTCACCTTTTACTTTAACGGGACTGCCCTTCCACTGTCTCCAGTAAAGAATCCATAATAAAATCCATCTGTGCGTTCATGGACGTAATGTCGCTGAACCAGAACATTCCGCTGGAGTTTTGCACCAGCCGGCCTTCCTTGACTGCCGGAAGGCTCTCCCACACCTCCACACCTTTCAGCTCAGCTATCCTCTGATCAGAAAATATGTAATCTCCTGCATAATCCTTAAGGGTCTCATAGGAAATATCTATGAAATTCACACCTTCTTGATCCATAACCTCTTTCTGGATTCTCTCCGGTGCTTTTAAGCCTAAGTATTGATAGATGATCTCACCGCCACGTCCATAATCATCACCAAAGGCCCTTAATATTCCCTTTGTCTGGTTTTCCAGAAGTATGACATTCTTATCCGCCAGTCCCTTTTCAGAAAGCTGTTTCTTAGATTCTTCTGCCTTCTTCTTAAAGTCTGACATAATCTTCTCTGCCTTTTCCGGCACTCCAAATACCTCTCCGAAAAATGCAAGCCGGTCCCCGACTTCCATATCGTAGTAATTTCTGGCAAGAGTTGGTGCAATCTTTGACAGGCTCTCGTAATCATCTATATTGTTCCAGATAATAAGATCAGGATCCAGCTCCATAATGGCTTCCGGATTTAATTCAAAGGCATCCACAACAGTAACGTCTCCCAGCTCCTGCTCAAATACAGCATCATCGTTAAAAGAGGTACCTACCGGGTGAATCCCAAGCGCAAGCAAATCACCCTGAAAGAATGCAACCACCACCCGCTTTGGATTAGCCGGTATTTCTACATCTCCATATTCCATCTTAATGACTCTTGTGTCTTTGCCTGCAGTCATCTCTTCGGCTTGTTCGCTAGCCTTTGAACCAGCTTCCGTGGCTGCTCCTTTATTTGCTGCTCCGCAGGCAGTAAGCAGTATGGCAGATAATGCTGCAGCTGCAAGTATACTTTTTCTCTTGTATTTACTCATGATATGAGTACCTCCTGTCTTCAGTAAGTCTTAACTAACTCGAGTTAGTATATCATATATATCTGTCTTTGTACAGGTTAGAGAAAAGTTCCTGTCCGCTCCATGGTACTGCCATAGAATCACCTTCACATGACACATTATGTCAAAAATTGTATTACGATTTATAGCTGGTAATAAAAGAATACAGTTGCATTTTACGAAACAAAGTTATATATTAACGTTATATTATTAATTTAATCGACGAAGAAGTCAGAACGCCCATGTTCTGACTTCTTTTATTTGAAAACTTAATATTAACTATTAACGATGGAGTTTATGCTTTCTTAGGCTAGGCTCTTTTTTTATTTAAATTTAAAGGAGGAATTTATGAAAAAGCAAAACCAGTCAACCGTCTTAAGGCAAAAAGCCCTGACAATAACAATACTTTGGGGATCAGCCTTATTCATTATTTTTCTTGGTATGTTTTTTTGCGCTTTTAGTTTCTTCAATAATATTAGCTTTCAAGTTTTAAATTCACAGATTCCCGGGGGTATATTGGGGTTATTGGTGATGTATCTGGGTATCCGGTATTATTTCTCGGTAGGGAAACTTAAGGAGGAAGTCTATAAAAGTACGTCGGAGTTTTGCTGGAATCATTTTATGAAAGAAAAAAAGAAGTAAGATTGTTGGGTGTAAAAAATGTTTCAATAAAAAGGAGGTTATTTTCATGAAAAAAACAGGAACAATCATTGGTTTACTGGTGGTATTAGGGATAGCGGCAATTGCATTGGCTTTGGCTTTTTCTTCACCAGGCAGTGCAGATCCAACAGGTGCTTCCTATGTAATGCCTACCGGAAAAGAGACAATTACAGATGTGGCTACCATGGCAAACAAAGCTTATTATGGTGCTAATTTTACCTGGATTATGATAACCGGCTTTATGGTATTCTTTTTCCAGTGCGGTTTTGCTATGGTTGAAACCGGATTCTGCCGTGGTAAAAATGCAGCTCACACCATGACAATGAACTTTATGGTATTCTTAGTTGGCGCTGTGGGATATTTTCTTGTTGGTTTTGCACTCCAGTTTGGCGGCTCCGGCGGCGCTGCAGGCTTGGGAACAGGGGGAAGTGCACTCAATGCCATGCTTTCAATACCCGGATTTGGCGGTATTCTGGGTTATAAGGGATTTTTATTATCCGGCAACGGTATCTATGATCCTGGTATCTATGCATTATTTTTCTTCCAGATGGTATTTATGGATACCACCGTAACGATTCCAACCGGTGCTGTTGCAGAACGAGTTAAATATTCCGCGATTGTTATTACTTCATTTTTTATTTCCATGTTTCTCTACCCTCTGTTCGGAAACTGGGTATGGGGCGGTGGCTGGCTGTCAACTCTTGGTAAAAACTTTGGTTTGGGACACGGCGTAGTAGATTTTGCCGGTTCTGCAGTTGTTCACTCCATGGGTGGAATGCTGGCACTGGCTGGTGCAATCGTTATTGGTCCAAGGATTGGTAAATTCAAAAAAGACGGAACTACAAGGGCATTTCCGGGACACGATATCCCTATGGCCATTATTGGAACCATTATCCTGTTCTTCTGCTGGTTTTCTTTTAATGCCGGTTCCACTCTGAATGCTTCGGATTTCAGGCTTTCTGTTGTTGCTACCAACACCATGATAGCCGGTGCAATCGGGGGTCTGGCAGCCATGTTTTATATGTGGTTCAGATATGGGAAACCGGATCCTTCCATGACGGCAAACGGTGCACTGGCAGGTTTGGTTGCCATTACTGCTCCCTGTGCGTTTGTAAATGCTGCCTCTTCTTTTATTATTGGACTAATAGCTGGCATATTGGTTTGTCTGGCAGTATCTTTTGTAGAGAATCATTTAAGGCTGGATGATCCGGTAGGTGCCATTTCTGTTCACTGTGTAAACGGTCTTTGGGGAATTCTTTCTTTAGGCTTATTTGCTGATGGAGCCTACGGGGATGGAATCAACGGTGTTGCAGGTGGGGTGAAGGGTTTGTTCTACGGGGATGCGTCCCAGTTTGCAGCCCAGTTTATTGCAGTAATTGTTCTTTTTGTATGGGGATTTGGTGTATCTTATGTATTCTTTCGAGTACTGGACAAAATCTGGGGCTTAAGGGTATCACCAGAAGCAGAACTTGCCGGACTGGATATACCAGAAATGGGCGTAGCCGCATATCCGGATCTTCAGTTAGTAAAGTCTGAACTGGATTTTGATTCTGCTGATAACGCAGGGATTAAACAGTTAGACAGATTTAAAAAGGGGTAACGAAACATTAGGGCAATGTGCCGAAGGAAGGTAATATATATGAAAAAGCTGGAGATTATTATTAAATCCGAACGATTGGAAGATGTAAAGAAAATTCTCAATGACAATAATGCAAATGGTTTAATGATTTCAAATATTATGGGCTATGGCAACCAGAAGGGTTATAAGACAATCTACAGAGGAACGGAAACAACCGTTAATCTGCTTCCAAAATTAAAAGTCGAAACTGTGGTACCTGAAGAAATTGCTGAAGTCATTGTCAATGAAATAGTAATACAAATAAATACCGGTAATTACGGTGACGGTAAGATTTTTATCTATGATGTGGATGACGTAGTAAGAATCCGAACCGGAGAACGTGGGAAAGATGCTTTATGAGATAATTAAATCAACCAATGGGAATCTGAATGCCTTATAAATCAAGGCATGCGGATTCCCATTGGTTGTTATAGGGGTTAAGGATTGTAGCGTTATATCATATATAGTATAATCTATAATAACAAAAATATATATCAGGCAGGGATCGCATAATGGGTAATCCGATTGAACTTCTGGAAACAAAATACTGCATTAATCATATTTACCGGCAAAAAGCCATAGCAAGAGAGAATCTCTTTGGTATACTGGATGATTCCCTGAACAACAGACTGACCTTTATCAGTGCGCCAGCCGGATTCGGAAAAACTACTCTTTTAAGCTCCTGGATTACAATGCATAAAAAAAGATCACTAACTGCATCATGGCTCACTCTGGATGCAGACGACAATGAAGAAAACAGGTTCTGGATTTATTTTATAACTGCTATAAAATCAGCAATACCAGATATTGGCGAAAAGTCATTAAATCTATTAAATACCTCCAGGATAGGCGGTATAGAAACAATGATTACGGTACTGATCAATGAGATTCTGGAAAACGGTAAAAACTTTCTTTTTATAATGGAAGATCTTTATGTAATTAAAAACAGGCAGATTTTTAGTGGGCTGAAATTTTTTATTAATCACATGCCTTATAATATACATCTGATTCTTACAAGCCGCCTGCATATAGCATCCCAGCTGTCAGGAATCGGGCACCTAAATAGTATTATAGAAATTGGAGAGAATGAGCTTAAGTTTACCAGAAAAGAGACAGAGATATATACAAACGAGATTATGGAGTTAAAACTCACTTACGACCAGTTAACCAGGCTTTATGAATTAACTGAAGGCTGGCCGGTGGGCCTTCAGATTGCCGCATTATACTGTAAGCGTAAGGGGGCAGAATCATTATCAGACATTGAAACAATGATACTTCAATCGAATTTTGCAGATTATTTCATGGAGGATATCTTAAACAGCCAGCCTCCCGATCTCTATGAGTTTCTCATAAAGACATCTCTGTTAAATGTGTTTTCCCTTGAACTGTGCCAGGCTGTGACTAATATGGAAAACAGCGGTGATCTGTTAAGACAGGCGCTTGAAATGAATCTCTTTCTCTCCTGCTTCGACCAGAAAGAGGAATGGTATCGGTATCATAATCTTTTTGCAGCTTTTTTAAGAAAGAAAGCAAACGAAAACTCGCCTGAATTAGTAAAAGATATATATGGAAAAGCGGCAAAGTGGTACGAATTAAAAGGCTATCAACAGGAAGCCTGCACCTGCTATCTGAAAGCACAATGCTATGAAAAGGCAATTTATCTGATTGAACAGATCAGTAGTCCTCTTATTTATCAGGGGCAGTTTACAGTAATTGAAAGATGGATGGAATCTGTACCTGCACAATATGTATACGGGAATATACGGCTGATGCTGGATTATGTATGGATTTATTTATCCAGACATAAAATCAGTGACGCCAGTTATTATATAGAACTGATTGAAAATGAAGAGGAAGCATTAAAAAAACAGCTTGATATGGAAGGGGAATATCTTATTGCAAAAGCATTCATTAAAATGAATCATCTGGAAGAGAGTATTCACCTGTTAAAAAGTGCCATGGAAATGGTGGATCAGTTTAATCCCAACTATGCATCTGCATTAATGAGTATTGCAACTACATACATTGTTCATGGAGATGTTTGGGAGGCAGAACAATATTATTTAAAAGCTCTTACGGCAAGCATTAAAATAGGTAATCTTTATTCGGCCGCTTATTCATGGGGAGGTCTTGGCATGATGCTGACCTGCCAGGGCAGATTCAGAGAAGGGGAAATACTATATCAGGAAGCAGAAAAATATTTAAAAGAAAAAGGAGGAAACTCCATACCTTTATTAGGTATTGTCTATTCCGGATTATCTGAAATCCTTTATTTTAAAAATGATATAGAACTTGCTGTTGATTATTCGGATAAAGCAATTGAAATGTTTGAACAGGGCGGTATCTTTGATATAAAAAATAATTGCTATGTAATAAAAGCCAGATCATTATTAGCAAAAGGTAATGACCATAGAGCAATTGAAGTAATTGATAAAGCTTTGATTCTTTCAGAAAAAGAAAACACTTATGGTTTTAAAAGACATATCGAATACTGCAGGGCAAGAATTTTTCTGGATATGGATGATATTGAAAAAGCAGAGGAATTCATTGAACAATATCATTTATCCCCCACGGATAATTTGAAGAAATACAATCTGCATGATTATATTTTACTTGCCGAGATACTGGTTAAACGAGAGGAATCTGAAAATGCCCTTCTCTATATTGATGAATTATTAAAACTGGACGATATTGGCGGGCTTTATAAAACTCAGTTAGAGATACTGAAATCAGACGCATGGCTAAGTTTATCAAAGCCTGAATCTGCTTTTACAGAGTTACACAAGGCTCTGATTAAATGCCGGAATGAAAATTATTTAAGACTATTCATCAATTATGGAACCCGAATAAAAGCAATATTAACTGAATTTCTGACCAGAGAAAATACCGTCTCTGATAATAGAAGTATCATGTATGCCAAAGACATTTTAAACTATCTTGATCATACATCTAAAGGTGCTGACAAAGGTGTTCCACTTTTAACCAAAAGAGAGTTGGAGGTATTAAAACTGATCAGTTCCGGGGCAAGTAATGAAGAAATTGCCCAATTGTTATATATCTCAATCAGTACAGTAAAAAGCCATATCCTGAATCTATTTACGAAGCTGGATGTGAATAGTCGTTCTAAAGCAGTGGTGGAAGCAGAAAAAAAAGGAATAATTCATACTATTTACTGATTTCATCAGCTCCATAATGTTGTAACATAATTGTTGCAAAGAATATTTTGGAGGAAAAATCATGAAAATCACAGCAATTATTGGAAGCCCCAGAAAAAACGGTGATTGTTTCAAAACAATTAAAATGCTAGAAAACAGCTTTAACAGGATCAGTGAAACGCAGGTAGACTATGTATTTCTCAAAGACTTGGATTTAGGTTTTTGTAAAAGCTGTCTCTTATGTTATACAAAAGGAGAACAGTACTGTCCCCATAATCAGGTTACCGGTTTGTTACTTGATAAAATGACAGACAGCGATATCGTTATTTTTGCCTGTCCGGTTTACGAGCAGCAGGTTACCGCATTAATGAAGAATTTTTATGATAATTTTTCCTTTATGTTTCATAGACCACGTTTTTTTGGCAAAAAAGCAATTCTTCTTTCTTCCACGGGAGGTTCTGGTCTAAAAGAAACACTGAGCTATATGAAAATGACGGCAATTGGCTGGGGATTTGATATTGCAGGAGTGATAGGCGTCTGTGGATCTTCGCTTTCAACTGATGAGAAATATAAAATGGATGTGCAGAGTAAAATTGGTAAACTGGTAGATAAAATATGCAAAAACAAAAAAGAAGGTCAACCCTCCTTATATCAACTGGCAATGTTCCGGGCGATGCAGTGTAAAGCCATCAAATCAGCACAGAAGAAAAATGTGGAATATAATTATTGGCTGGAACGCGGCTGGTTAGATAAAAATTATTATACCAGTATAGAAATAGGGCTTGCCAAGCAAATTTACTCTGAATTTTTAAAACATGTGATGAAAAAAATGATGAATGGCAAAAATATATTAATTAACTAGATCATGTCTCACTTCATTTTCCATCTCTATCCAACGTATCCACATCCCACAGTACC
>JAAOXG010000091.1 GCA_013036995.1 Lacrimispora defluvii | reverse complement strand
GTTTGTGTCAAGCGTTTATTGGCAAAGGTCCATTCAGTTTTTCTACTTGATTTTTCTTGAACTTCCGTACGGATAGTTTGCCCATTTTCATCGGAGATGTAGGCAGTACCATAAAACAAGCTCTATTTTCGGGAGTATCTGCATGCGTCTATTACGTTTTGCTCCTCCCTGATAAGTTCGTCGGTCACTCGCAAAACGAACTAGCATGCGGATACTCCCTCGAAAATCGGCTAATCGTTTTCCGGTATCTGCCCACACTCCCTCTGAATGGGCGCACTTATCCTGATATGGCTAACCACAGAAAGCTTTTCTGAATATCTTTCTTGCATTTGTCTGTAATGCATCAAGTATCGGCATATGGTGATTCAGCACATCAATATATGGATTCCCTTTCCCATCTTTCTTAGGCGCTTTAGCCGCACTCAAACTTCGTAGTATTTCCTGTACCGGTTCTGCTAGTATCATTCCGTCTGTATATTTTTCTATCGTATCAGCAAGCTCTTTATTTTCTCTGCTAGTGAGTAGCTTTGCCATGTTATTGGCTCCATTTTTTGACCATCTTCTTCTGCCTTCCTTCATACGCAAAGTTATGGTTGTACAGTTTTGATTTTCCTGAACACCCATGTTCTTATATACCATCCCTTCCGGAGCTTCGGGATAATCATCGCGCTGCCTTTGCCATGGCACCAGTCCTTTTTTATTATTGCTCAGATACTGATAGAGCTCCCTCGCTTTCTTGCTGCTTTTATCTTTTTCGTCATTACTTTCTACACTGTCCGCATAAATAAGGATATATTCAAACATTTCATCATATTTGCCTTCTTCAAATAACCTTCCGATTTCTTTCTGTGCATCCGGTGATGCTATATTTTTCTTTATACTTTGTTGGATATGGAAACGATCTAACTGGAATACTGTGTCCGGTTCATAGGGATCCTTAATCCAGCTTCCTCCATCCCCGTTTAATATTCTCACTTCTATTTCATCAGCATTATAAATGCTTCGGATTCTAGCTTCTCTTTTGGCATGAAACTCTTCACTCTTTTCCATCCCAGCAATTAGAGTCTTCCCAAGCAAGCGGCTACAGCTGCGTCCATCATCTTCCCAACCCTCATACATGGTGGCAACCTTCATTTCCTGTTTTGGTGCCTTCTTATGCCCTTTTCCCTGCATCTTGAGCCATACACCATCCATTTCCTCAAAAAGCAGTTTTAGTTCCTTGGCTCCTTTTCCGCCGGTCAAATCCATTTCCTTTACCTTAGCTGTTTCTTCCTCTGAAATTCGTTCCCCAAGTCTTTGAACCAGGAGCCATGCTCCACCGTGGCTTATGCTCTGACCACTAGTACTGCTTATGATTTCAGCCGTTGTGTGAAAGGAATTATCAGTCACAACATTTGCTATTTTTTCTACCAGATTCGTAGAAAAAAATCCAATCTTATCCATCTGCAGTTCCTGATCCAGTAGGTACACCCATGCTTTACGGCCTGCTTCATCCTTCGTTTGATAGACGTTACGGTTATATTCCACTTCACCCATTATTGTTTTAATTGTAGTCTGTCGGGTTCCTTTACAGCGGAACTCCTTCTTGTTACGGCTTTCTCTTAATTGCTCATCATAACTCTCAAGTATCGTTTGTATTATTAATTGACCCATTTCACAGACATAACCATAAACTTTTTTCTCTAATTCCTTGAAAGGAATCATTTTTTCATTTACAATAGTATTCATCATACAGCCTTCTTTCGTGTTTTTCTCGATAACTAACATTCTAAGAAAAACTGTATGATTTGGGAAGTAGGGATTTCTCTACTTCCTATTTTAATTCCTTTTGCCAATAATAATTATACTCTAACGGAAATGCCCTAATATATGCTATCATGTATTTTATACTCATCTGACGCTGCCGACGAAGAGGATAGTTTAGAAGTCGGTGGTGCTTCCGTTCATTAACTCAATTTAGTCACA
>JAAOXG010000090.1 GCA_013036995.1 Lacrimispora defluvii | reverse complement strand
CGCCTTTAGAGATGCTTACACCAAAGAAATTCTTGGGCACGATATTGACACCCATATGACAGTAGAGCTTGTAAAGAATGCTTACAATGCCATGATGGAGCAGCATGGCAAAGAATTACATGGCGCCCAATGCGTGATCCATAGTGATCAAGGTTCTCAATATCTGTCTACTACTTTTCAGGCACTACTGACAGACGATGGGTTTGTTCAGTCTGTTTCCGGCAGGGGAAACTCGCAGGATAACGCACCCATGGAATCATTCTTCGGTCGAATGAAATGCGAAATGCTTGATCTGATTGCGCTCTGCCCAGATTCGGAGACTGCCAAACGCATGGTTTCTGGCTACATAGATGCCTACAATAACGAGCACTATCAATATGCCCTTGCAGGACTGACACCGTCCGAATACTACGCATACATCACCACCGGGATTTATCCCATGGACAACTATTACGGAATTAAAGCAACGGAGCTTATGCCGATTGGAGCATTAGTAACGGCACGGCTTAATGCAGCCACAGCGAAAAACAAAAAAGCAAGAGCTTCTCATGCACGTAAAAAGGAAGCAGCGCAGGAAATCATGAAAAATCCCACCATGGTTGTAGCAAGGGATCAGCGTGTTTTGCAGCGTGAAATATCAAAGTGGACACGTTCCAAGAAAACCGCCATGCTACAGGTTATACATCTGAAGGAAGTGCTTGAAAAGGTAAAGCAAGCACAAAACTACCTGCTGTCGGCACCAGCTAAGCTTCTTAAAGAGTTGAGTTGTGGGCAAAGCTGGAGCAAATACCCGGAGCTTGCCTATATTTATGATATGCGGGAGCTTTTCTAATAAAAAATCTGCCCGCAAGTGTCCGCCCGCAAAGGGATGCGTGAACCTTCCGACGTCTTTGCGGATTTTATTGCGGTAAATCTAAAATTGTCAATCTAAAAAAGGCAGGGGTTGACTGAATGTTTATCCGAAGGGCATAGGGTAAATGCGTGCATCTCCGCAGGGTAAAAAGTAATGATAGCCTTCGGTTCTTTTTTCTGAAGGAATGCTATGCACAGGTAGTGAAGTGGCGCCGCACCGTCAATGGAAACTGCCTTTAGAATCTTTGCTTCAGCCAAGTACTCTTTTTCTTCCTGGGAGAAAGCAATACCCCCCGCCTTTGCAGGCATGGCAAAGGCCACAAAAAGGTAGACTGCAAGGACAAGCATGAATGCCCTTTTGTAAAATACTTCTGCTTTCTTCTTCATGATGACTTGCGATCCCCCATTAGCTTTTTCACACTGTGTGATACGTTGCCATTTGCGCTACAAACAGCCTTGTGATTTCCGGGTCAAATTGCGTGCCGGCATTCCGCTCAATTTCTCGTATTGCCGCTTCATAGGTCATGGCCTTGCGATATACCCTATCTTCAGTCATGGCGTCAAAGGCATCAGCTATGGAGAGAATACGCGAAAGAACCGGAATCTCTTGCCCCTTTAACCCCATGGGGTAGCCTGCCCCGTCCCAGCGCTCATGATGGCATAAGATATACTCGGCAATATGCTCCAGCTGTGGCGTAGACATGGCAATTTTGCGCCCTATTTCAGGGTGCTGCTTCATGAGCTGCCATTCTTCTTCACTCAACTTACCCGGCTTGTTGAGAATGCGATCATCAATACCAATCTTACCAATATCATGGAGCTTGGACAATAACTGTAAGTCACCTAACTCATTTGGAGTTAGGCCCAGTTGTTCTCCGATGATCTGGCAAATCATTCCCAATCTTTGTCCATGCTTTTCAGTCTCTTGGCTTTTTGCATACAATGTTGCCATAATAGAAGAGACAATGGCTGAGTGTGAGCTGTTTTGGTTCAGCAATTTGCGCCGGTTTAGGTATTCTTCCGCAGCCTTTGTTATATCTTGAATAGGCTGCTCTACGGTGTCTTTTGTGCTGTGCCCAATGGAGACACTGATTGCATAAAGCGCATCCTTTTGGGCCCTATTGTAATTTGCAATTGTATTTTCGATATCAATTTTTACTTGGTGGGCCTTATGACTATCTGTATATGGTAAAAGCAGAACAAATTCACCACCGCCTGTATGGCCTAATACATAGTCGTTGTGCAGGCATCCTTGGATCAGCTTGGCTGTTTTTATAATCAGCTGATCACCTTCTTCATGGCCGTAGGTATCGTTAATCACCCGTAACCCATCAATATCACATATAAGAATCGATAGCGGCAAATATTCAGACTGATCGAGGCGCTTTTTTTCTTGTTCTAAATAATTGCGATTAAAAAGACCGGTCAAGAAATCGTGTTCGCGCAGGTAGGCAATCTGATGTTCTTTCTTTTTTCGGTCAGAGATATCCAGCACAAGGCCCTCGAGTGCTTCTACATTACCTTCAGCATTGTAAATGCCTTGACCAAGTTCCATGACCCACTTTCGTTCGCCGGTTTTCGTGATAATTTCATATTCACCATGATAACGCTCATGCTTAACTAATACTCTTTCCCATTCAGATTGAACAATGCTACGATATTCAGGCAGAATAATCTCATTATAAGAAAGCTCGCGGTTCGCAATAAGCCCCCCTGCGGGGTAACCGGTCAGTGCATAGCAACCCTCCGATACATAATCCATGGTCCAGTTTTGGTCGTATTTACACCGGTAAGCCATGCCAGGTAGATGAGAGAAAAACACTTCCTTGCTGCATTCACTTTCCTGCCGGGATTTCTCCGCTTCTTTAAACTCCAAGTTCTTGCGAAATAGATTAGCTAATACCAAAATAATTACTGCCAGACAGGTAACGACTGCGATATCAGGAATCATCTTCGTCCGCAAGTTTGTTTGCCATTCTGAAGCAGAATAGCTCAGCCCAAGGGCAGCGATTACGTTGTTATTCTCTGTGCCGAAAATCGGAACAAGCGTCCTGATCCAATCGCCGCAGGGAGCAGAGATGGATTCTGTTACCATGCTTCGACCAGTTTCAAAGATCAGACGATTGATTTCAGATGTCTCTTCACAGCTACGTATCATCGGGCTAAATGTACCGGAGTCGGCAGCGGAGGAATCCGCAATGACAACGATATTCCCGTGTTGCTGTTTTAGAATATAGGCATAATAGATCGAATCCGTAGCCTCAACCAGCCGCACCAGTGATTGCTCTACTAAGCTGGCATCAGATATTGCCTGTGTAGAATCATCAAATATCAATGTTTCTATATGCTCAGCATGCAAAAGCGATTCTACGGATTGCGCCATCTGCAAGGCCTCTGATTCAGCCATTTGGTGATACCGGTTCCAAGAAAAGCGCAGATAAAGCCCAGCTAGTATAACCGCAATTAGAAGCATGGAGATTATGGGGATGATTATACGTGCTTTCATTTTTTGGGATGAAATTCCCGATGTTTTTTTCTGTTTCATGACCTATCCCCCTTCTTTAAGAGGTCAATTAACTAAAGCCTTGATGGCAATCCAACATCTATAGCTCATGCACTCTGTTTTTGCCCTCGGCCTTTGATTGATACATGGCACGGTCCGCCCTGTTAACCGCATCAATAAAATTTCGATCATCCGTATGGAAGAAGGATATTCCTATGGATATTGTCGGTTTTATTGCTTTCGAACCGGTTTCAATTTGCAGGTCAGACACGGCATTCAGCAGCTTTTTGGCGAAGGGCATGGCATTTTCTTTGCTTAGCCCGGCAAAGACTCCAATAAACTCGTCTCCGCCCCAGCGCAACAGCACATCTCCGCTGCGAACGCTCATCTGAACGGCCCCAGCAACCGAACGGATGACCAAATCCCCTACAGAATGGCCATATGTATCATTGACCTGTTTGAGAGAGTCAATATCGAACAGTAAAACGGCAGGGGATGTTTCGCCCTTTTGAAAGACTTCAAACGCTGTTGAGAGAAATTCTTCTCCAAACCTTCGGGATCCCGCTTTTGTAAGGGGATCGGTATTGGCTTCAGACATGGCATCCATTGCGGTACAGTGGCTGTCCTTCAGCTCATCTTTTGCATATTGAATCACTAAAAAGTAGACTGCCGCTGTAAAGCTAAGCAGAATACCGATTCCCACCAGCAGGGTCTGCTGGCTCAACCGCCGAACGGGGTCTAATAAAGAAGCTTCGCTTTGCTTGGAAACAAAGTGGGTGTTGTCCTGCATATGAAATGCCTGATGGTAAAAGCCCTCCTTGCAGAAAAGAGAGGCAGTATCGCTGCGACGCATTAAGGTCGCACCCGAAATCAATCCCGCAAATTCATCTTGGGCAATAAGCTCTGTCTTGATTGTATCGGTGTGAAGCGTATGAATCTGGCCGCTCAGGTCAAAAATAAGCTTGTCGTAGCCGAGCACCTGCCCCTCTGAAAGAAGAGGGGACAGTACCACAAAATACGAATGATCCTCCACCAAGCATAGTGCGGTGGATATTTCATTGTTTTTTACAAGTCTATCGTCCGTCGTACAGGAATGCTCTTTATACTCTTCAGAGATATAACTGGCAATGATCGTACCATCCACAAAACGCTCGGCACGGATTAGGTATTCAAGGGCCTTTGCACCGTCCTCATACCGTAATTGGGTAGCTGCCATCAGCTCATCCATATCCATATCGCCATTTCTATATTCGAGGATGGCATTCTGTATCACGGTTCTGCTGGATAAACTCCTTGCACCCTCCAAGTCGCGATCCATGTGGTTTTGAAGGGAAGCGTAGCGGATAAAGGAAACCTGCTCAAAGTTATCCATCAGGCTTTTTTCCAACTCTGTTTTCAGCGGCAGATAGAGAAGAAGAAAAAGGACAACCGAAGAAACGGCTACCAATGCGGTAAGCGTTAGAATCACCCGCTTAATAAATCCCTGTACAGAATAGATGTGGCGTTCTATTCTCTTTTTTTCACGAAAGCCTACGTCCATGTTATTTCCTCCGAATACCCTTCCAAAATAGGAATATTTGCAGATGTGCCGTGCAGAAGAAGCATCGCTCTGCACGGCACATGAATAGAATCATTTCACCATCGGTATACCCTGTTTTATGGAATCAATGTCAATCTCCATTCTTGCGGTATCTCAATGATAAAGGGCAGGTTATTTGCAGCTTAAAGCCTGTCCATGCTTGCGGCTCTCAAATCCTCCGCACTCTGTGAAAGAGAGGCGACCTCACCTTCTCCGAGGATTTTCCCCGCATGAAGGAGAAGCACCACTCGATCCTTTTGGTTCTCACACTTCTTTAGTTGGGCGATTCCGGTAAGGTAATCATTTACCGTATTCGAATCCGCTCCTATTTTTGGCGGTGTAGAAATCTGCTCCGCCTCAATATCAACAACTTCATCCACCTCATCGACAAGCAGGCCGAAGTCGCTTCCCTGCACATGAGCGATGATGATGCAGGTTCGTTCGGTGGGGGCCACTGCTTCTTTTCCAAAGCGCAGGCGCACATCAATGACAGGAACAATCTGCCCCCGCAGATTGATGATCCCCTTTACATAATGTGACTGCTCTGGCAGCGGTATAATCTCCTGCATCTGCGTAATCTGAACAACTTCCGTAATAGGCAGACCGAACAGTTGCTGATCCGTGAGGAAGGTGAGATAGCGCATATGGGATTCATCTAACCGCTCGTCTATATAAAGTTTATCTTGTAGTTCCATATATTCTATCCTCCTCGCTTAATATTTCCCCAAGCTGAATGCAGATTCAGGCAAGCGATTTTCAAGATTCCGTTCGCTTGCGGAGAGAAGGGGCAACCCCGATGCAGATTTAGCGGATTTATCGGCCAGCTTAAACTTACCAACCTCTTCCCGCAGGGTGACCGCCTGGGCAGACATTTCTTCACTGGTGGCGGAGTTTTCTTCAGCGGTGGCAGCGTTGGTCTGCACAACGGAGGAAATCTGGGAAAGTCCGTCCTTGATTTGCTCGATGGCAACGGTCTGTTCTGTGATAGACTGTTCAATCTTTCTGAAGCTACCGGTTACTTCGGCTGCGCCTGTGCCGACATCACGAAGGATTTTGGTTGTTTGCTGGGTAATCTCAGCGCCTTTTTCCACGGCTGTAACGGAGGACTGTATCAGCTCACTGGTCTGCTTGGCGGCCTCGGCCGATTTCGCGGCAAGATTGCGAACCTCATCCGCAACGACGGCAAAGCCCTTTCCGGCGTTGCCGGCCCGTGCCGCTTCAATAGCGGCGTTAAGCGCAAGAATATTGGTCTGGAAAGCAATATCCTCAATCACCTTTGTAATGCTAGCGATCTGGTTGGAGGTAGAACTGATCTCTGTCATCGCCTGTTCCAGATGGTTCATATGCTCATTCCCATCGGTAACTCTTGCCCCTGTCTGGCCAATTGCCTTGGCGGCAGTGGCAACTTCTGTCAAGTTTTCTTCCGCCTGTTTTGCAATGGTATCCACGGTGGCAGCAAGCTCTTCCACAGATGCAGCCTGCTCTGTGGAGCCGGCTGCCAGGGCCTGTGCTCCGCTGGATACCTGGTCGGAGCCTGTCGCTACCTGCTCGGCGGCTGAGTTGATCTGCAGCATGGTATTGTTGAGGGTAGATACTGTGTCTTCTATAGTCTGCTTAAGAACCGCATAATCTCCCGGATAATCCAAATCCACACGAAGCCGCAAATCGCCATGGGATATTTTTGTAAATTTGTCAATGACATCTCCGACAATTGTGCTTTGCATCGCATTGGTTTTTTGAATAAGCGCAGCCATCTGCCCCAGCTCGTCGCGGCTTTGATAATTGATTGCAGTTTTCATATTGCCTTTGGATATTTCACCATAAGCGCCCACAATTTCGTTGACAGGGGCAAGGATGGATCTTCGGATAATCCCTGTCAGCAGTACGGAAAGTGCAACGGCGACAATTCCACATACGATCAGTGAAACCAATGCAAACTGAACCGAAGCCGTCGCATCCTGTTCCTGGCGTACGGCGCGTGCGTCTGCCGTAGTGGTAAAGCCGACTAAAATCTCTGCTGCCTGATTCGCGACAGGCACATAGTTGTTGTCGAACATTTCCTTTGCCTTTTGGACATTAGCTTCTGTAGGGTTCTCCATCAGCTCAGCTATTTGTAATCTTATCTTGCCAGATTCTGCCCACAACTCCCGCAGTTCTGCTATATGTGCGTCTCGGCTGGTATCCCTCTGGTTGGCAGCATATTTATCAAGCTCACTCATACGGGTATCGCAATCCGTTTGCGCTGTTGCGAACAATTCTGCGATTTTCTGGCTGTCTGTTTCATTCAAGGCTCTGGATATATCTCGCTGAATGGATACATCATTGCGCCGAAGAATCCAAATGCTTGTGCTGTTGGGCAATGTATATTTTGCATAAGACTGGATTTGTCCATTGATGTTGCTGATGCTGAAAATGGCCACTCCAATGGCAATCAGGAGCATGACCAGAATGGCGCCGAAGCCAACAATAAGTTTCTTGCTGATAGACAGGTTTTTCACAATTTTCCCTCCAAGTAATTATATTGATTTTATTATGCAAGACAAATGAAAGTGATTTTGATTCCCCCTATCCATTATTTTGTTAAAACTCAATTTTCCAGAGGTCGTATCTTGTCGTGGTGTTAGGGTACTCCCTATATCTTATATATCGACTAATTTCGACAGATATTAATATGTGTTTCTGCCTTTGTTGTGATATTCGCCCTCCATCACATTGATTGAATTATTCTGTTGCTGCGGCGATGTAAGGGATCAACTCTTTCTTGATCGATATTTTACCCTTTGTGGGGAATTGTTTGAATACTTTTAATCTGCGGGGCGGCACGAACCGCTCAACATGGTAGCCACATCAGTACACATACCATGTAGGAAAATCACTGTGGATTTTTCTGTTCAAGTGTCCAACTTCATTTTACAACCGACCTTTTTTACTTTCTATATTTTATGCGTTTAACAATCTGAACAACAATAAGCGGTATTATTGATAAAAGTACAATACTCATGTACTGTTGGTTCGTTAAGATACTTATTTCAAATATCTTATGCAACGGTTCTAAGAACAGTACTGCTGATAACAATAAAGCCCCTAATATTAATGCTAAATAACTAAATGGATTAATCCATAATGTTTTTAGAGAAAGAGGCGCATCATTTCGACAGTTTAAACCATGAACAAGGCGTGATAAACTTAATGTCGCAAAAGCCATTGTCATACTTTCTCTATGACTGCCATTCTGATAGCCTAAATAATAAGCGATCATGGTTACAACAGCAATAATAGTCCCTTCAAAAAGCACTTGCAACCCGAAAGCCCTATCAAGAATTGGGGTTTTTGCATTTCGAGGTTTCTCTTTCATTAACCCGCTATTAGCTGGCTCAAGACCAATTGCTATAGCCGGCAAACTATCTGTCAATAAGTTAATAAAGAGTAAGTGAACTGGCGAAAAAGGTGCCATCAGCCCCATAATAGAGGTATAAACTACTGCTAAAATCCCTGCAGTGTTACCTGATAAGAGAAATCTTACGGCATTTTTAATATTCCCATAAATGCTTCGTCCATTGTTAATTGCCTTGATAATAGTAGCGAAATTATCATCCGTTAAAACCATATTAGCTGCATCTTTTGCCACTTCTGTCCCTGTAATTCCCATCGCAATACCGATATCCGCACGCTTAAGAGCAGGTGCATCATTGACACCATCCCCTGTCATGGCAACGACATGACCAAGAGCTTGCCATGCACTAACAATACGTATCTTATGTTCTGGTGATACCCTTGCATAGACCGATACTTTCGGAACTAAAGCAATCAATTCTTCTTCCGTAAGATGTTCAATATCCGCACCTTCTAGTGCTTGATCCCCTTCCTGTAAAATACCGATTTGTCGTGCTATGGCAGAGGCTGTCACTTTATGATCCCCTGTTATCATAATTGGTTTAATACCAGCAGCTATACAACTTTCTACAGCACCTTTCGATTCAGCTCTTGGAGGATCCATCATAGCAACTAGTCCAAAAAGAATCATCTCACCTTCATGTGCAAATGTTAACGTATTTTCCTCTACTTCTTTCCACGCAAAAGCCAATACACGCAATCCTTGATTTGCTAGTTCGAAGTTAATCTGATTATAGATATCTTTATCTTCCTGCGTAATCAGTCGAACCCCTTGAGCAGTCTCAATATGCGTCGAACGGTCTAATAATACATCCATAGCTCCCTTTGTGAAAACAACGGATTTACCATCAATATGTTGTAATGTCGTCATAAGCTTTCTGTCACTATCGAAGGGCAACTCTGAAATACGTGGTGTAACTTCACGAACAATCAATTCATCTAAATGTAGACGTTCCCCAAGATCGACTAAGGCGATCTCTGTTGGGTCGCCAATTTCTTTTTCTTTGGTTGTAATTGCGTCACTACATAAAAGTCCTGCCATCACCAGTTTATAATGAAGACTATTCTCTTTGTCAATGGCGTCAACATCAATTAACTTATTATCTGTAAAAATTTTTTGCACTGTCATTTTATTCTGTGTTAATGTACCTGTTTTATCGGAACAAATAATTGATATACTGCCTAAACTTTCCACAGAGTGTAATTTTCGAATAATTGCATTTTCTTCAGCTAGCTTTCTTGTTCCAAAAGCAAGAACTATCGTTACAATTGAACTTAGGGCTTCCGGAATTGCAGCCACTGCAAGAGATATGGCGAACATGAGTGAATCCATAATAGGTGCTCCACGATACAAATTCAGTCCAAATACAATGCTAGAAATAATAATTATTAGTATTGCTAGTTTTTTTCCAAAATTATCTAAGTTTTCCTGAAGTGGTGTAGCTTTTTCTTGGGCGCTTTTTAATAACGATGCGATGTGCCCTATTTCAGTAGATACTCCAACACCTGTAACTACAGCTTTACCACGCCCATAGGTCACATGACTACTCGAAAATATCATATTCACTCGATCGCCTATCGCCACATCGTCTTTACTAATAGGTTCAATTACTTTTTCCACACTAACTGATTCACCAGTTAATGCACTTTCATTTACCTGTAAACTATTACTTTCGATAATTCGGGCGTCTGCAGCAATAAAATCTCCGGCTTCAACAATTAAGATGTCACCCACGACAACTTCTGAAGAAGGAATTTCGATCAAACACCCTTCACGTAAAACTTTTGAACTTGGTGCAGAAAGAGCCTTCAAACTTTTTAATGATTGCTCTGCTTTTACATGTTGTATCGTTCCCAGTAAAGCATTAATAATAAGAACAGCTATAATAACTAATGTGCTCTCCAGTTTTCCCATCATTGCCGAGACAGCCGCTGCCACCATAAGTATGACAACAAGAAAGTCTTTAAACTGTGAAAGAAAAATAATAGCCGTAGATACACTCTTGCTTTCTTCAAGTATATTACTTCCATGGGTCTCGCGTTGTTTCGATACATCTTCACTAGATAAGCCAGTTGTCTGACTATTTAACTGTTTGATAACTTCATCATAAGACATTTGATAAAATTTTTTCACTTATATTCCTCCTGATATAGATATTTAAAAACTCATTAATCATATATTAGCGACATATTCATTGGCTCGAAAACGTTTATGATTCTATCCTCCAATGCGGTCATGAAGCAGCTCATAGTTATTATCAAATAACACCGTAGTAATGCGGCATTCACCCTCAACCGCCTTTTGCTTTTCAAGCATGGAATTATAGCCGCCGATCGTGTCTCTTTCCAAACCACTCATTGATCCGCTTTTGTCCAGTATAAAAACCAGCTCTGTTAATCCCTTTTTCATTGCTATGTCCTCCTTAAGTTTTGTTGATGACTTAAGGATAACAGCTCCAGCGAGGCGAGAGGTCACTTCGAAAGCGACAATTTTAATCGGTTTTGTTCTCGTTTACAATTATGTCGGTATCAATAATGATACAGTCTTCACCGCTAATCTCCATGATGCGGTTTTCTTTTTCTAAAATGAATCGTTTCTGATAAAACACGTCAGCGTAGTCTAATACCTTTTTCATTTGTGCCGCATCTATAAATGCACCCATTATTGCCGAAACAAAGGGAACTCCCTTTTTTATAACCTCTTTTGTAAGTTTCTTGCCAATTTGTTCAAACACCTCTCTGAACAGACTATTTTCAAGCCCCTTTTGCCCCGCTTTATCGAGTGCTGTTTGTGCAGATTTATATGCCAAGGCTCTCATTTGTGTCATCAAAAGAGGAATGCCGCCTTTTGAGGCCATATCAGACCAAGTCTTTTGGGCCGTTTGTTTAATCATAGAAGCTTGACTCATTAGCATTACTTTACTGATTGTAGCTGTCAATTCGTTATTTACATCTTGTTGAGTCGGGCTTAATGCTTTTGTAAAGACTTCGCTTGCAATTACTAATTCTTCAGCGCTATTCTTTACATCGTAGCCGTAATACATTGCTATCGATTGTACGGCTCTAAAATAAATAAATGTACTCAGGACTAAGTTGAAAGGTATTCCTGCAAAGCCAAAAAAACCTGTTGCGCCGCCCTCTGCAAAAGCAATAAAGAAGTCTTGAGTTTTATATGAGGATACCAGTTTTGATATATTGTAGCTACGTGCAAAGCAAATGTCCTCAAAGTCAGAGATAGAGATATTTGGTGTTGCTTTTCTATGATCATAAGTGCGGACCCGATCTGACACATTATCCTCAAGGAGCGTTATTTCTTCAATCCGAGATGTGAAGGAAAGAACATACTCTTGTGTAACAGATCGAATCGTCTTTTTACCGCTTCGGTTCGTAGTGTTTGTGACAACATATAAAAAGACTCCGGCCAAAAACGAATGAAAACAGAATTCGGTTTGTGATGCCAATTCTTTTTTGGTTATGCCATTGACCAGCTCGACTTTCGTATCATCGTAAATACCATGTATTTTCTTCCCATCTTTTTCAGGAAGATCATTACCAATCATGTCTTTAAGTGTCAGGATTATCTGCTTGGATAAATTACTGTCCAACAGTTTGATGACATTGTTCTTAAAGTAGCTGGCTACTTCTTGTGGAACGGCGCTGCGGGCTGGCCCAGTAATATCTTTTGAGAGATTTTGTTCACACCGCAATAATTTTGATGTGGCATCTTCTCTGACACGATCTGCATTTTCCTGCCCTGAAAATGTAAACTCATAATTGGGGGCAACAGAATGAAGAAGTGCTTCGCACAACTGCTTATTATCAATATTAACTGCCTTGCACGGAACAAGAATCGCTAAATATGAGCCAAAACATAACCTCATGCCGAAACCCTCCATTCAAACTGAACTGTATCCTATTTATTTTCTTCATCAATATAATCGACGATATCTCCAATATTACATCTGAGAGCCTTACATATGCGCGCCAAAACGTCCATGCTGACCGGCAGTTCTTTGCCTAACTTTGCCATAGTAGTTGTAGTTAAGCCCGTCATAGCCATCAAATCTTTTTTCATCATTTTTCTATCTATCAGTATTTTCCATAGCTTATTGTAGCTGAACGCCATAATATCTCCTCCAAAGAGCTTTGCCCTCAAATAGCCTATTTGGAATATTTTATCACGTTTTGAGACTGATATCAAGGTTAACTTGATTAACGCTGATATTGGCTTTGCATATTTAGACTTCATGTATGAACTTGGTACAATATTAAAAATTCGCTACTCACACGCTACTGGAAAGCTATTCCCACACCTCCAAGCTTGTCCCATAAATTAGTATGCTGTTATTGCGTAAGGCGATAACAGCTTTTGCTTTATATGCCTGAACACTCAAAAATCAGTCGAGGGGAGGGAAGTATTTCTATGACCGAAGTAAGAAACCTGAATAAAAAACGCATCGGCGATATGAGCAGCGATCAACGTCTGTTTGAAATTCAAATAAAAGATTGCGTTACTCGCATCACCGTAAATACCGATGGCACATTGAACATAACGCATGATCGTGTAAAACCTGTAGCATAACCGTACCTCAGTAACAAAAATGAAATCCGCCAGAACGCAAGACGGCAGTGCGGAACTTCCTGCAAAGGAGGTTCTCCTGCCGTCTTGTTTCGTTTATGCGGATTCAACGGTTCCGGCGGATTTCAAAAATTTGAAATTCAAAGGAGCAAATTTTATGAAAAGCATCAAAAGAGATACTCAGCGTCAGAGGGAGAGCAAGAAAAAATACCAAATCAAAGTGCAGGGTCAGCTTGTGCCGGTCAGCGAAGAAGTCTATTTTACCTATCACCGCATGAAGCGCCGTGAAACCTATCTGGAGGAAAGGGATACGGCAAACGGCGTCTTTTATTACAGTGCCATGGATACGGCGGAAACTACAGGTGAGGATGGTATTCCGGACCTTGTCTCTCCCCGCGTGGAGGATGTGGTCGTGGCCAAGCTCATAACGGAAAAGCTCCACCAGTGTCTCGCACAGCTTTCAAAGGAAGAACAGGCGCTAATCTCTGCCCTGTATTTTCAAGGAAAATCTCAGGCGGAATTGGAGCGGGAAACTGGTATCAAGCAACAAACTATCAGCTACCGTGAACGACAGATTCGGCTGAAGCTCAAAAAAATGATAGAAAAGTAAAAATATTTTTTGTAGACCCCCTCACGAAATCGGCTTAGTAGTGAGGGGGGTTTTCTATTCACCCTCACTGCTCTTTGAAAATTTCATATCCGACGACCTGAATACGTTAGCTGACGGCCCCAAAAAAGGGAAAGCGACCACGGAGGATGCGCCAAGACCACCTGTAGGCAGGCAGTAAGAAAACGAAAGCACTTATTTTCTGTTCGTTCGTTTCTTTCTGCTCCTATCAAAGACGGCCAAATAAGGTGCAAAGCGGTACCCATTCGTCCGAAAAGCAGGCTGTGGCATCCTGTTTTGCAATGACCCCGTCAGCCTATATTGATACTTCTGTCCAGTCACAGCCCCCCTTGACAGGGGGACCACGCAATGAGGGCAGCCAGCGGAGATCCCGGTGGAGGTGAGATTCCTATGATGCGGTGAAGCCAGCCGCAGTTCAGGCCGTCGCCTTTTGAGCTCGTATACACCAGAGCTCTGCGTGCTTGGGGAATAGTGTTGAATTAAGCACAGCGAGAAAAATCTTAATGTTAGAAGCAATGGAGATCGCCCTGCCTGCAAAGACTCTCACAGCAAAGCAGATCATACAGGGCGGTCTCTATTTTTGTGCCATTAAGAATATGGGCATAGGAAAGAGGTGTGTATTTGAAACAGTTCCATAATACCATTTTACGAGGTGACATCTACTACGCAGATTTAAATCCAACGGTTGGCTCGGAACAGGGTGGCGTTCGGCCCCTTGTCATATTGCAAAACAATGTTGGAAACCGCTACAGTCCCACCGTGATTGCCGCCGCCATTACCGCGAAGCCGAAAAAGCCGCTCCCCACCCATGCAAGCATCGGTCATGCCTGCGGCCGCCTGAAGGAGTCCTTTGTGCTTCTGGAGCAGATACGCACCATCGACCGCAGCAGGCTACGGGAATATGTCGGCAGGCTGGATGAACAGGAAATGCAAAAAATTGACGAGGCACTGGCAATCAGCGTCGGGCTGGCTCCGGCGCCTATTTTATCAGGGAGGGAAACACCATGACAAACGCACAGGTATCCGATAATCTGATGTACGCTGCCGCTCTGCAGCAGCTCATACGGCTTGCAGCTGCCAAGAGCATGACAGATCAGGAAATAGAAAGAGTCAGAAAAGACTTGGAACGCAGGCTGCGCCCCACCATCATCGCTCCCTGCTGAGTCCCGGAATTGTTTTCTGAATATTATCAACTATTCAGTAGCTATATGCCGGGAGGTGTGGTAGTGTATGTCGTTGAAAGGAGGGAAAAAAGATGTATCAACCCAATGCAACATCGGCGGAAGCGCCTAAAATCACCTTGATACAGGCGAGAAAGCCGGAAATTGCAAAGCTCCGTGTGGCAGCATATGCCCGTGTGAGCAGCGACTCGGAGGATCAACAGAACTCCTACATCGCACAGGTGGATTATTACACCCGTCATATCGCCGCACAGGAGAGCTGGGAGCTGGCGGACATTTATGCCGACGAGGGCATTTCCGGTCTTGTGGCAAGCAAGCGGGATGAATTCAACCGCATGATTCAAGACTGCCGCGACGGAAAGATTGACCGCGTCCTCGTCAAATCCATATCCCGCTTTGCGAGAAACACCAAGGAATATATCCAGTATGTGCGGGAGCTTCTTCGGCTGGGCATCTCCATCCACTTTGAGAAAGAAAACATCGACACAA
>JAAOXG010000009.1 GCA_013036995.1 Lacrimispora defluvii | reverse complement strand
GTATCCACATCCCACAGTACCACTGTCATATTGGTTGTGCACTCCAGTTCCTCATTCCAAGACCCATAGGGTGGACGGAGGTACTGGGGTCTGACTCCAGTAATCGCTTCTATCTGGCGATTATTTTCTTCAATCTGTTCACAGGCATTGGCTACCTCCTCTCTGCTCATCTGAACGTGACTATATCCGTGGTTTCCGATCAGATGCCCATCTTCCTGCATCTGCTTTACAATTGCTTCCTTGCCCTTCACGTTTTCTCCCAACAGGAAAAAGGTAGCATGGACACCCCGCTTACGAAGGCCATCTAAAAGCAGGGGCGTATAGACAGAATGAGGTCCGTCATCAAACGTCAGTGCAATCTGCTTACTGCCGGAAAATTGTTCCCGAACTTCCTCCTTTGCTTCTCCTCCGGCATCTGCTGGAAGAAACAATGTATTTTTCGCCTCACTATAATTATAAAACAACGCCCCCGCAAAGACGATATCAAGTACAATGACCGCCAACAGACAGGCCAATTTCCATCTGATTTTCATAAACTTACAAGCCGGCTTTCTGCTTTTATTAATCAATCTATGGGCTATGAAGGGAAAATACAACCAGAATATTTCTGTTTCTTTCTATCTTTTCCCTCTAAAATGCGTTATAATTATGTTATTAGAAATATATATTTAAATATTGTGTACAATCCCTATGTGGAAGGAGCGGATTTAAATGGAGCACAAGATCATTGCAATCGGCAGACAGTTTGGAAGTGGAGGGCATGAAATCGCCTTCCGGTTATCTGAGGAACTTGGGATTCCCATGTATGACCGGGATCTGGTGGAGATGGCAGCGGATAAACTGGGTTTGTCAGAAATAACGGTGGAAGCAGTGGATGAATCTGTATTTAACTCATTTCTTTCATCCTACCGTTATAACGGTTTTGCCCCAAGAAGAGTGCCATTAAATGACAGCACGTTCGAGACACAAAGTAAAATCATAGAAAGCCTGGCTCAAAAAGGGCCCTGTATCTTCGTAGGAAGGTGCGCAGATTATGTTTTACGGGAATATCCCCAGTGCATGAATATATTTGTCTACGCATCACAAAAAGACCGCACAGAGCGCATTATGAAACGCTATAACATCTCAAAAAAAGAAGCAGAGGCTTCCATTAAAAAAATGGATCACCGCCGCAAACAGTATTACGAAACATATACAGACCAGAGCTGGGGAAGTATTGAATCCCATCAGATTCTGTTTAACATCAGCAAGCTTGGAATTCCACAAACAATTGACACAATCAAACATCTCTATGCCGACTCCTCATCATCTGATCCGACTAAAACGAATACATAATCCCACTTTAAATTATTTTACAGAACAAAAACAGGCAGAAACCAGAAAAACCCTGTATTATTTCTGATTCCTGCCTGTTTTAATTTTCAGTAAACCGGTATCCCACTCCCACCTCAGTTATAATAAACCGGGGATTGGCAGAGTCCTCTTCAATTTTTCTTCTGATGTTAGCCATAAAAACACGTATGGTCTGATAATCATCATTTGTATCGTATCCCCAGATCTCATTCTGAATAAAGTGGTGGGTTAAAACCTTTCCAGCATTTAAAACCAGCAGTTTCAGCATTTTATATTCAATGGGAGTAACGTGAACCTCTTCCCCTCTGACAATTAATCTTCTCTTTTCAAAATCCATATAAAACCCATCCAGCTCAAAAGCCGCTTCCTGTTTTATCATACCGCTTTTGTGCCTTAATGCCACACGGATACGGGCCAGCAGTTCTCCTGCATGAAAAGGTTTGGTCAGATAATCATCTGCCCCCTCGTCAAGAGCAGCTACTTTTTCCTGCTCCATCCCCCGCGCAGATACCACTATAATGGGAATATCAGACTTCTTCCTGATCTGGGACAAAACCTCCATACCATCAATATCCGGCAGACCAAGATCCAGAAGTATAATATCCGGGTTATTGGCATAAAAGTAAGAAATTCCAGTAAGACCATCATCTGCAAAGACTGAGTTGTATCCCTTGCTTTTCAGGGTAATTCTGATAAAATTCTGAATGCTCTTGTCATCCTCGATCACAAGAACGCTGATATCATTGATCATAGGTCTCCTCCATAGGCATCTCAATTCGAAAAGCTGCGCCTTTTTTCCAACTCTGGTCAATTAAAATTTTTCCGCCATGAGCCTCTATAATCGCCTTACATATAGCAAGCCCAAGACCAGCACCCCTCTGACGGTCTCCTCCCCGGTAAGCGGCTGTAAAAAAGCTGTCAAAAATATGATCCAGCTTATCTTCCGGAATGCCTGTTCCATTGTCACTTACCGTAAATACCATGTTCCCGCCTTCTGCTCCTGCAGATACGGTAATAACCGTATTATCTCCTGAATGGCGGATTCCGTTATCAATGAGATTTACCAGAACCTGGGTAAATAGTCTTGCATCTACACTTATAAGTTCAATCTCTGGTGGTGTTACCGTCTTTAATGTATGAGCTCCCAGCCGTTTGGAAACCAGCGTGGCTGCACCCGATATCAAATCATCCACCACTTCTCTTTTCTTTCGTATTTCCAGCTTTCCTTCCTGAATCCTGGTCATGTTTAACAAATTCTCAACCATGGAATTAAGCCACTCCGATTCTGTACTGATATCAAACAGCATGCTTTTGGCACTTTCTTCATCCACCAGATCATAATTCTCATAAAGGAAATTGGAGTTGCCTGCAATTCCAGTCAGGGGAGTTCTTAAATCATGGGAAATGCTTCTCAGTAATGTACTTTTTAATCTTTCCCGTTCAATCTGAAGTCCTGATTCCTCTTTTTCCTCATTCAGCTGCTCCCGTTCCAGCACAAGAGTAATCTGGGAAATGACCATTTCCACATACATACGCTCCTCTTTTGTAAGCCCTCCATTGCTGCACCAGAAGATAATTACACCATAGGTCTTACTCAGACTGCAGACCGGCACATAAAGACAGGAACTATCCCCAAACTGGATTTCTCCATAGCCGCACACTGTGGAATTACGAAAGCACCACTCAGCCGCCTGGTCGGAAAATCTCTCATCTTTCATTTTGAGTAACAGTTCCGTTTTTTTCCCGGTCAGATTATGAAGGCTCTTCACACTGTAGGAGATAACGGCCTGCCGCCCGGAAAGATTTAGGAAACCACTTCCTATGGTGTTTAGTTTAAGCAGAATCTCCGCCCGTTCCCGGTCCAGATTCATTTGCTTTTGCAGCTTATCGGTTAATGATGCCGCAATAAATGCAACTATAATAAAAATCAGCAAAGAGATAATATAATTAGGATCATCCACCTGAAAAGATAAACCTGGGTGAGGTTAAAAGATAATTAAACGTGAAAACAAACACAATGGAAGATGAAATACTCCAGAGCATACTTCTGGTTTCCACACTGCAAAGGATGACACCTACCACATAAATCAAAAGCAGATTTTCAGCCCTTACGCCTATATGGCTTAAAATAATGGCAAGTAATGTAGACAATACCCAGATAACTGCTATCTTTCCGAAACTTCTTAGTTTTCCGAATCCAGTAAAGATCCTTTTTTTCATCTCCATGAATGATCAGCTGCTTCCTTCCCGTTTTATTTCTTCTAACATAGCACAAACCGGGTAATTCTTCAATCCTCCATCATGATGAGTGTGTGATACACTGTGCCAGAATATGAACCGGGCTGATGACCTGATCAATTCCAAGCTCCTTAAAAATCTCCACATTGCCAGGATTTTTTACCATGCAGACTGTTTTCCTCACAGAAAACATCTGTTTTGCCAACTGGCATACCTCCAGGTTATCTGCATCTTTACCGCTTAATGCAATCATTACATCTGCTCCTTTGATGCCTGCGTCACTTAATACTTCCTCACTTCCAGGGTTACCGTAAACAACGGACACTTTATCATACTCAGCAGCAAGATGCTCACAGTATGTTCGGTCTTCATTTATTACGATCAGTCTGTGTTTGTCTTTCACAAGAAGTCCGATCAGGTAATCCGCTTCCTCTCTCCCACCTGCTATACCAATTTTCATGATGCAGATACCTCCTCATATAATTTCTCTGTAAGGCGGTCAAATTCATCAGATGAGAGAGCAAATGGATAGATTGGCTTTATATTATACTCCTGAATCAGCTTTTCCTTGCTTTTATCGTTTAATCTTAAAAATACTTCCGGTACATGAAATATTCTTCCTGCAATCTGAGCTGCCATAAGATTTACATTATCATCACCAGTGGCTGCAACAAAAATCTGAGCCTGGCTGATGTCTGCTTTCCTTAACAGCTCTGCATCAGTTCCGTCTCCCAGCACCTGTTCGCCGGCAAATACTCCGGGCAGTCTGTAAAATGCTTCCTCTGACAAATCAATCACTATCATTCTTGTATTACGTGTCGAAAGCCGGCTGGCCAGTCCCATACCAAACTCGCCGGCTCCAACAATAATAATTGTCTTCATTTTTTGAAATAGCATATAAGGTCGTCCTTCCCTTCTGTCGGTTCATACTCATTTTCAACCCTATTTTACAAAATATACTCATAAAAATGATAGTGGGGATATGGGATCAGATATAAAGATTCTATAAAGAAAAATAGTTTTGCCCATGCAAAAAGGGCTGCCCTGCCATAAAAATGGGGACAGCCCTTAAAAGGCTTATGTCAGCTAAAGATCTAATTAAGCCAGGCAAACATTAACTGCCTGCAGACCGCGATTTCCTTCTGTTGTTTCATAAGTTACCTTCTGGCCCTCTTCAAGAGTCTTGTAACCATCAGAAACGATTCCGGAGAAGTGTACGAATACTTCCTCGCCTGTTGCATCATTAACGATGAAACCATATCCCTTAGCACCATTAAACCATTTTACTGTACCGTTGTTCATAACGTGTACCTCCTATAATAAATAAAAAATAATTTGATATATCGATGAAACAAAAAATCACATATTTTTGTAAACCATCATCCGAAAATAATGACTTACAAAAATATGTGAAATCATAACTCCATTCGATATTACACGTACATTCTACCCCGAAAACGCAAAAATGTCAAGCCAAAACTAATATTCCCCTATATTAAAAACAGGGTCCAATCTCTGTTTCAAGAGGTATGGGCCCTGTTCTGTTATTGACGAAAATTTAATTACTTTAAAGTAACTTTTGCGCCTTCTGCTTCTAAAGCAGCTTTGATCTGATCTGCTTCTTCTTTGGAAGCGCCAGCCTTTAATACCTTAGGAGCTCCGTCAACTACGTCTTTTGCTTCCTTTAAGCCTAAGCCAGTAGCTTCACGAACAACTTTGATAACTTTAACCTTGTTAGGACCAACTTCTGTTAATTCTACGTCGAATTCAGTCTTCTCTTCAGCTTCTGCTGCTGGGCCTGCTGCTGCAACTACTACGCCTGCTGCTGCAGATACACCAAATTCTTCCTCACATGCCTTTACTAATTCGTTTAATTCTAATACAGATAATTCTTTGATCGCTTCGATAAATTCAGCTGTTGTTAACTTTGCCATGATAATATACCTCCGTAATTAATATGTTTGATTTTTTTAATGGAAGTTCAGCTCGCCTTTGGCTCACTGAACAGCTAATTTTCTAAATTCAAGCTGCGTTTCGCTTGCTTTCATTAAGAAAATTATGCTTCTGCGCCCTGTCCGTCTGCAATCTGCTTGAGAACACGTGCGAAGTTTGTAATAGGAGACTGGATGCTTCCCAGTAACTTTCCAAGAAGAATTTCTCTGGAAGGAATGCTGGAGATCTTCTCCATAGCTTTTGCATCATAGAATACGCCTTCTACAACACCGCCCTTGATTTCAAGAGCTGGAGCTTTTTTTGCGAATTCAGCCAGAATTCTTGCTGGAGCTGTTGCATCTGTCTTGGATACAGCGATTGCTGTAGGTCCTTCCAGAACTGGGCCCAGTGCTTCAAAATCTGTTCCCTTAGCAGCGAAACGGATCATGGTATTTTTATATACCTTGTAAGAAATTCCAGCCTCTCTTAAATTCTTACGAAGTTCTGTGTCCTGAGCAACTGTGATACCACGGTAGTCTACAACAACTGCGGTCTCAGCGCCTTCCAGTAATTCCTTAATTTCGCTTACTATCGGCTGTTTTAATTCAACTTTTGCCATTATGGTTTACCTCCTGTTTAGTCTAAGCCCTGCAGCTGCCTGCAAAAGCCTGTTCGTATAAACTGCAAAGGAAGTCCGATTAGCCCAGAGGGCTAACTGAACGGCTATTTTTCAAAATTCAGTCAACGCTTGCCCATGGCCTCACTTAGAAAAATATACCAAAGAAAAACCTCTCCGCCAAATGGACAGAGAGGTTTACAATTCATTTACATAAAATGATTCTTGTACATTCCTCGGCAGGCGTTATCACCTTATGCCTTTCGGCACCTGCTGTCTTCGGCAGTTAATACTAAATTAGTATAACATTATATATAATACATGTCAACCACAAAGCAAAATTAGTTCATTAACTTTGCTACATTCAGCTTTACGCCAGGTCCCATTGTGGAAGCAAGGGTAACGCTCTTTAAATAAGCACCTTTAACTGTACTTGGTTTTGCTTTAACGATTGCATCAACAAGCGTCTGGAAGTTGTCCGCTAACTGCTCTTCTGTAAAAGAAGCTTTTCCAACTGGCACGTGGATAATATTTGTTTTATCAAGTCTGTACTCAACCTTACCAGCTTTGATATCATTGATTGCTTTTGTTACATCCATGGTAACTGTACCAGCTTTTGGGTTTGGCATTAAGCCCTTAGGTCCAAGGACACGTCCTAAACGACCAACTACACCCATCATATCTGGAGTAGCAACAACTACATCAAAATCCAACCAGCCTTCGTTCTGGATCTTCGGAATTAATTCCTCTGCTCCAACGTAATCTGCTCCTGCAGCCTGTGCTTCATCAGCCTTAGGACCCTTAGCGAAAACTAAGATGCGAACAGTCTTACCTGTACCGTGAGGAAGTACTACGGCACCACGGATCTGCTGGTCTGCGTGACGTCCGTCACAACCGGTTCTGATATGAGCTTCAATGGTTTCATCAAATTTAGCACTTGCATTCGTCTTTACTAAAGAGATTGCTACTGGTGCATCGTAGAGAACAGCACGATCTACTGTCTTAGCTGCCTCTGCGTATCTTTTTCCTCTTTTCATTCTAAATAACCTCCTAGTGGTATTGTCGGGGATTTTCCCTCCCACGTTACAAAACATCGCCATCCAAGATAAAGGAAGTCCGATTTGCTTCGCGGCTCACCGAACGGCATGAGTTACGAAACTCTGCCGGCGCTATACTTGGCTTTGCTAAGAAGCTTAAGCCTCTACTGTAATACCCATACTTCTTGCGGTACCAGCGATCATGCTCATAGCTGATTCAACAGATGCAGCATTTAAATCTGGCATCTTAAGTTCAGCAATCTTCTGTAACTCAGCCTTGGAAATGGTAGCTACTTTTGTCTTGTTTGGAACTGCAGATCCTGATTTAAGCTTGCAGGCTTTCTTCAGTAATACAGCAGCTGGCGGAGTTTTGGTTATGAAGCTGAAGCTTCTGTCCGCATAAACAGTAATAACAACCGGAATGATTAAATCTCCCTGGTCAGCTGTTCTTGCATTGAATTCTTTAGTAAACTGTACGATGTTTACACCATGCTGTCCAAGTGCCGGACCTACAGGAGGAGCTGGTGTAGCCTTTCCTGCTGGAATCTGCAATTTGATATATCCCGTTACTTTCTTTGCCATAATTAGGCACCTCCTAAATAAATGTGGTATTGTCGGGGATTTCCCTCCCACGAGCCTATACAACGGTATAAGCCGCTTTTACTTGTTACATCTTCTTTATCTCGCTGAAGTTCAGTTCTACCGGAGTCTCCCGGCCAAACATCTCAACGTTAATGGTGATGGTTTTCTTACCTTCGTTGATGGACTTGATAGCACCAACAGTATCCTTCCATGCACCGGAAGTTACCACAACGGTATCTCCCACTTCAAAGCCAACAATGACTTCTTCATTCTTGAATCCAAGCTTTTGCATCTCATCTTCTGTCAGAGGAACCGGTTTTGATCCAGGACCTACAAAGCCTGTCACACCACGGGTATTACGTACAACATACCATGTATCATCATTCATGAACATGTGTATCAGTACATAACCGGGGAACATCTTTTTATCGGCCTTTTTCTCCACGCCATTTTTCAGTTCAATGACGGATTCAAGAGGAACCGATACTTCCAGAATCTGATCCTGCAAGTTTCTGTTTTCGATTGTTTTTTCAATGTCAACTTTTACTTTGTTTTCGTAACCTGAATAGGTATGGACTACATACCAATTTGCTTCTGACATAAACTCACCTTAACCCTTACGAATTATAAGATAAAACTGAGACCAAACTTGATGATCAGATCAAGAATCGCAATAATCAGTCCTAGAGCAACCGCAGATGACATTACAGCGATTGTTTGTTTCGTTACGGTTTCTTTGTCAGGCCAAACGATCTTGGAGAACTCAGACTTTATGCCTTTGAAAAAGCTTTTTTTCTGAACTCCCTCGTTGTTCACTGTATCTCCCATAAACTGCCTCCTAAACTAATTACTTCGTTTCTTTGTGCATTGTATGGCTCTTACAGAATCGGCAATACTTCTTGGTTTCCATTCTGTCCGGATGAGTCTTCTTATCCTTGGTCATGTTGTAGTTACGCTGTTTACATTCAGTACATGCCAGTGTGATTTTTGTGCGCACGACTTCCACCTCCACTTAAATTATCGTTGTTGTGTTTTCAGTCCCTTTTTTCTGCTTCAAGAAATTTTGAGCATAAAAAAAAGACCTAAGCTCTTCCATTCGCCCAATTACTATAACATATGGGACTGGATTCGTCAATCTTTTTTTGTAAAACCTGCTAAATTGTAGGATTCAGACATTATAACACGGGAAACTTTAAAAAGCAAGCCTAAAGTTTCCCGTGTCTGTTTTTAATACTCGATCTCTGTCAGATACCGTCTTAATGCATCCTGCCAGGAAGGCAGCGGCTGGAAACCGTTTTCCACCAGCTTATCCTTGCTGATACGGCTGTTCATCGGGCGTTTCGCCTTGACCGGGAACTGATCGGAGGTGACCGGCTCAACTGTAACATTCATCCCTGCCTGTCTAAAAATCTCACAGGCGAATTCATACCAGCTGCAGAGTCCCTCATTGGTCGCATGGTAACGGCCGTATTTTTCCGTTTCAATCATATCCACCAGAAGGCGGGCAAGATCAAAAGTATAAGTAGGAGAACCAATCTGGTCTGCTACCACACTCAGCTTATCCCTGGTTTTACCCAGATTCAGCATGGTCTTTATAAAGTTTTTGCCATTTACGCCAAATACCCAGGCAATTCGTACGATGAAATACTTTTTAAGGTTTTCTTCTACTTCCAGTTCTCCCTCGTACTTGGTCTGCCCATAGATATTCAACGGCTCTCTTTTATCGTCAGGCTCCCAGGGGCGGGTTCCCTGACCGTTAAATACGTAATCCGTACTGATATACATCATTCGGATATCCAGTGCCTTACACACCCTGGCAATGTTACCGGTTCCCCTGGCATTGACAGCCCTGCATAATTCCTCGTTGTCCTCTGCAGCATCCACAGCTGTATATGCGGCACAATGAATGACTGCATCAGGAGCGGCTTCCCGGATCACCCGGTTCACGCTTTCCTCATCCGTGATATCCATCTCTTCAATGTCCACGCCCACTGCCTCATGGCCTCTTTTTTTCAGCTCATTTACTACGTCATATCCAAGCTGGCCTTTTACGCCAGTAACTAATACTTTCATCGCTGCCTCACTTTACAAATGGAATTTATAAACGTTTTCCGTACATATTATCAAAATAATTCTGGTATTCTCCGTTTACAATATGTTTCCACCAGTCTTCATGATCCAGGTACCACTGAATGGTCTGGCGGATTCCGGTGTCAAAATTGTATTTCGGTTTCCAGCCAAGCTCTGTTTCCAGCTTCTTCGGGTCAATGGCGTAACGTCTGTCATGTCCCGGACGGTCTGTTACATATTTAATTAAGCTTTCTGGTTTATCCAGTTCTCTTAAAATAGTCTTTACCACTTCTAAATTGGTGCGCTCGTTGTGTCCGCCTACATTATAGACTTCTCCTACTCTGCCTTCATGAATGATTAAATCAATCGCCTCGCAGTGGTCTGATACATGAAGCCAGTCTCTTACATTTTCCCCTGTTCCATATACAGGAAGATCCTCATCTGCCAGGGCACGGCTGATAATAAGAGGAATCAGTTTCTCAGGGAAATGATAGGGTCCATAGTTATTGGAGCATCTGGAAATAGTAACAGGAAGTCCAAATGTTCTCTGATATGCCAGAACAAATAAATCAGCACTGGCTTTTGATGAGGAATAAGGACTAGATGTATGGAGCGGAGTTTCTTCTGTAAAGAATAAATCCGGACGGTCAAGTGGTAAATCACCGTAAACTTCATCGGTGGAAACCTGATGGTAACGCTTAATGCCATAGGTGCGGCATGCGTCAAGCAGTGTGGTGGTACCCATTACATTGGTTCTTACAAAGCTTTCAGGATCTGTGATAGAACGGTCTACGTGGCTTTCTGCTGCAAAGTTAACCACCATATCCGGTTTTTCTTTTTCAAACAGTTCAAAAATAAAGGCTCTGTCTGCAATATCACCTTTGATAAAGCGATAATTCGGTTTGTCTTCTACCGGCTTTAAAGTCTCTAAATTACCTGCATAGGTTAAAAGGTCCAGATTGATAATCTCATAGTCCGGGTATTTATTTACCATATGATGTACGAAGTTTCCGCCGATAAATCCAGCTCCTCCGGTAACGATTATTTTCATTGATTTGCTCCTTTATTTATCGATATATTTTCCTGCAAGCACATCCATCAGATACTGACCATACTGATTCTTCTTTAACGGTTCAATGCTCTTTTCCAGCTGATCCTGTGTGATCCAGTGGTTTAAATAAGCAATTTCTTCCAGACAGGCAAGTTTTCTGTGCTGATGGGTTTCCATGGTGCGGACAAAATTAGTGGCGTCTACCAAAGACTCATGAGTCCCGGTGTCGAGCCACGTAAAGCCCTGACCCAGAAGCTCCACATCAAGCATTCCTTCTTCTAAGTAAATGCGGTTTAAATCTGTAATCTCCAGCTCACCCCGGGCGGAAGGCTTTAAGTTCTTCGCATATTCCACAACTTTATTATCGTAGAAATAAAGTCCTGTCACGCAGTAATTGCTCTTGGGAGCAGATGGTTTTTCTTCAATGGAAACCGCTTTTCCTTCGGAATCAAATTCCACAATACCAAAACGCTCCGGATCATCCACATAATAACCGAAAACAGTTGCTCCATCCTTTTTATTCGCCGCGTGAAGAAGCCGTTTGGTAAGACCGTGGCCTGCAAAGATATTATCTCCAAGAATCATTGCAACGCTGTCGTCTCCGATAAATTCTTCTCCGATAACAAATGCCTGGGCAAGACCATCGGGAGAAGGCTGCACTGCGTAGGATAACTGAATTCCAAACTGTGATCCATTCCCTAACAGTGCCTCAAACCGCGGTGTATCATCGGGAGTGGATATAATCAGGATATCCCGGATTCCTGCATTCATTAAAACGGAAAGCGGATAGTAAATCATGGGTTTATCATAGATAGGCAGTAACTGTTTCGACGTTACCATGGTAAGTGGATACAGCCTGGTGCCGGACCCCCCGGCAAGAATTATTCCCTTCATTATTTGTTTCCTCCATATTCATTCATACAGCTATCATAAAGGGTGACGTAACGTCACGGTCAAGTCTTTTTCTATTACTTTTTTCTTATTTTCTGCAAATAAATACTCCTGCCTGCTTTGTAATAGGAATATATCCCTTTTTTCCCATCTTCTTTTCCAGATAGTCCCGGAATTCTTCATATCTGTCGCTGAGAAACTCCTGCTGATTGCCGTGGCAGGATAATATATATTCCATCAGTGCACCTGCATCCGTCACTTCCAGATGGTCATCGTATATTTCTTTTCTTACAGATTTAAAATGCTTTCCTAAAATCTCTTCTCCATTTTCCAGTCCAAACACATCATAAAGATTTACCTCAGAAAGAGCGATTCTGGAATCAAACTCCATCACCAGCTGCCTGATCTCCTTCATATGTTCCCTGCCATAGGTGCTGCAATAAAAGGTTCCATCTTTTTTTAAGACGCTGGTAACCTGAGTCAATGCAGAATCCAGATTTGTTAAATAAAACAGAACATGATTGGCAGAGACAGCATCGAAGCTTTCTTTCGGCTTTTTAATCTGTCTGCAGTCCATAACTTCAAATGTTATCTGCCCCTTTACCTGTTTTAGGTTTTCCTGGGCATCACGAACCATACCCTTTGATACATCCGTAAGGCATAGCTTGGCATCGGCGGGAATCCGTTTTTTTTTTTCCCCCCCTAATTAAACTCTTTTTTTTATCCCCCCGCCATAATTCTCCATTTCCACACCCAAGTTCCAGAATGTGCCTGCCATTTAAAGGCTCCATCTGTTTATAAAGCCACTGGAACCAGCCCTCGGGATTGGTGGCATATTTTTTATGGAGACCAATCCGAATGCTTACATTGGCAGCATCCTTATATTGTTCCACCAGAGTCTTTTCCATATTTGTAATATGGATTAAGTGAAGAATTTTATTCCAGTCTGCAGCCTGGCGGTCTTCCACCAGTTTTGAGGTTTCTGTTAGCGTCTGCTCTACCAGTTTTAAATGTTCAATTCTCTTACGGATCAGACTCAGCTGAAGCTTGATTGATTCTCCCACGTAGTCATGATCCTTATCATTAATGGTAATGGAGCGGATTTCATCCAATGAAAAACCAAGATATTTGAGAGAGAGTATCTTTTGCAGTTTAGCAAAATCCGAATCAGTATAAAGCCGGTATCCGCCGGCACTCATGCATGCCGGCTTTAATAGTCCCTGTTTGTCATAATAACGAATCGTCCGTATAGAGACACTGGCCTTCTTTGCGAACTCCCCGGAAGTATAATATCCCTCCATATGATTCATATTCCTCTCCCCCTCTCCATTAAACCCTTATTACAGAATAATCTGATAATTTTCTATATCCAGAATTTTTCCAAATTTTTTCCCTACTTCACGTATTGTTCCGCAATGAACGAAACCAAGCTGTTCGTGAAGTTTCATACTTGCATCATTGCCTCCTGTAATTACGGATACAACTGTATGTATATCTTCTCTTTCTCTGGCCATATCAAGAATCGCCACCGCCAGCTTTCCGGCAATTCCTCTTCTGCGGTAATCCTTATCAACGTATATAGAAAGCTCTACGGTCTCTTTGTATGCTTCTTTTGGGCGATAAGCGGAGAGACTTGCATAGCCAACCGCTTTCCCATCTTCCTCTGCCACAATCAGGGGGTGATTTTTCACATTATGCTCACGGAACCAGACCATACGTTCCTCCATGGTTTTTGGAGTAAAATCAAAGGTTGCAAAACCATGTTCTGCCTCATAATTATATATATCCAAGAGCTGCTGCATATCTTTTTCTTCTGCGGTCCTGATATTCATTCCCATTCCTCCTGAGTTAATCAGTATTATTTATTTTAGTATCATACATCAAACTACTGCCCTCGTCCAATACAAATTGTTAAAATATACACCTTATTAATTCCTGATTTTTTCAGTACACGGGTACATGCTTCCACTGTACTTCCAGTGGTATAAATATCATCAATTAAAATCACATTTTTAACACCAGGAACTATTTTTCCCGGCATAAAAGCTTCCTCCAGATTTTTTAAACGTTCTGTGGGATTAAGGGCTTTCTGAGGCATGGTTTTTTTATTTCTTACCAGCATGTCTGGAAAAACGGGAATGTTTAGTTTTGCTCCGATTTTTTGTGCAAGAACTTCCGCCTGATTAAATCCTCTCTCTTTTTTTCTAGAAGGATGAACCGGTACGGGGACCAGACCGCCGGCTTCCATACGTCTTATAATCTTCTCATAACGCAGACTAATGGCATCTCCGTAAAAATCCAGATACTCCCGTTTGTTTTTATATTTTATTTTTGCCATTGAGGATTTTGCATGCTCATCATAATTAATCAGAGCCCTGCCATACTCAAAGGTTCTTTTGTGTTTTACGCAGTCAAAGCAGTATTCCATGTCACTGCTAAAAAGTTCCTTTCCGCATTTTTTGCATACAGGATCCTTTACAAAGGAAAGCACTCTGACACAACCGGGGCAGATCAGCCTGCCTTTTGGCATGACAATTCCGTCACAGACCGGGCATCTTCTTGGAAATAAGAGGTCGATAAAAAAAGAGGATTGCATAAGGACTGATTCTCCTTTTAAGAATGGAAAGACGGGCAGACATAGATCCTTGTCTGCCCAAAGAATTTAAGGCAGCTTATATATTTCGCAGATACGATCTTTCAGACCGGAATATCTGCGCTGTTCCATTTCATTGTTTACCATATCCTGAAACGTACCTGGCAGACCAACCAGGCAGACGCAGGTTTTGGCACGGGTAACTGCTGTATAGATTAAGTTTCTCGTCATCAGCATTCTTGGTCCGGGAAAAACAGGAATTACCACTGCCGGATACTCACTTCCCTGGGATTTGTGAATGGTTATGGCATAAGCCAGCTCTAATTCTTCCAACTGCTTATAGCTGTATTCCACCAGCCGGCCCTCGTCAAATTCCACAGTCACAAGCTCGGCAAAGGAATTCATCTCACGAATAATTCCTATGTCTCCGTTATAAATTCCGGTTCCCTTTTCCACCGGAATCCCATACTTGTTTCTGACTTCCCATTCCATATTATAGTTGTTCTTAATCTGCATCACTTTATCGCCGGTCCGGTAAATCACTCCTGCCGATTCCCGTTCCTGCTTTGCCTCGGAAGGCGGATTTAAATATTCCTGAAGAATGGTATTGAGCCGTTCCACTCCCATGGCACCTTTTCTCATAGGTGTCATAATCTGAATGTCAAAGGGATCTGCCTGTACGTAGGAAGGAAGTTTACTTTGTACCAGTGTAATCATGGCATTGATGATGGTATTCGGTTCTTCCCTTTTAATGAATAAGAAGTCATTACTCTTTTTCCCAAGAGGAACCGTTTCCCCCCGGTTAATCATATGAGCATTTACAACAATATCACTCTGGTTCGCCTGACGGAAAATCTTAGTCAGCATGACCACATTAAAACTTTGGGATTCAATTAAATCCCGAAGCACATTCCCGGGTCCAACGCTGGGGAGCTGGTCCACATCTCCCACCAGTATCAACCTGGTTCCGGGGTTTATGGCTTTTAAGAGAGACTGCATAAGATGAATATCCACCATGGATGTTTCATCGATGATCACAGCATCGGCATCCAAAGGATTCTCTTCATTCCGTTCAAAATGCATGGATACGGAACGCTCGTCTCCCGGAACACCGGACAGTTCTAACAGCCGGTGTATGGTCCGTGCCTCATAACCCGTAGCTTCTGTCATGCGCTTTGCCGCCCTGCCCGTAGGAGCTGCCAGCAATATCTCCATCTCCTCACTTTCAAAAAAACGGATAATGGTATTAATGGTAGTGGTTTTTCCGGTTCCAGGTCCTCCCGTAATAATCAAAAGGCCGCTGTTTACCGCTTCTACTACCGCCATCACCTGCTTTTCATCCAGCTCAATCTGTTCTTTTTCCTGAATCTTAATAAGCCTGGTTCTGATCTCGTCCTCAGGCATGGTTCCTCTTATATTTAAATCATGAAGCATCTTTGCCACATTCAGTTCCATATAGTAATACTGGGAGGCATAGACAGTCCGCTTTCCATCCGTCTCTCTGATCACGAGACGTTTGTCCAGCTGCATGTCCATCAGATGCTTTTCTATGGATGCCTGCTCTACCTTCAGCAGCTCAGAGGCAGATGAAAGGAGCTCCTCTTCCGGCAAATAAGTATGGCCGTTTGAAGTCGCCTGCAAAAGGGTATACAAAACTCCGCATTTAATCCGAAAATCCGAATCTGTAAAAATACCTGCTTTTCTGGCAATCTCATCCGCCATTTTAAATCCCACGCCGGATATGTCATCTGCCATCTGATAAGGATTTTCCTTTACAATGCTGTAAAGCCTGGGGCCATATTCCTGGTAGATCTTCACCGCAAGATTCATGGAAATGCCATATTCCTGAAGGAACATCATAGCCTGGCGCATCTCTTTCTTTTGTTCCACCTGATTGGAAATAGACATGGCAAGCTTTTCACTGACACCCTTTACCTCGGAAAGGCGTTCCGGCTCTTCTTCCATAATCCGGAAGGTATCGGCTTTAAACCGGCGGACAATTCTGGCTGCCAATGCAGCACCCACACCCTTTATGGCTCCGGAACCTAAGTAACGTTCCATGGCAGCAGTATCCTCAGGAGCTTTAATTTCATAGCTTTCCACAGACATCTGCTCCCCATAAACGGGGTGTTCCGTTAAAATCCCAACCGCTTCAATCCGTTCCCCTTCACTGATATAATGAAAGTTGCCTACCAGCGTATACTCCTCACCATCTTCTGAAAGGCTCAGCACCGTATAACCGTTGTCTTCGTTCCTGTATTTAATTTTTTCTACAAATCCGCAGACTGTCGCCATGTTTCCTCCGTAAATGGTAAGAGACTGCCGCAAAAGGAGCCCTGCCGGAATCAATGGATACCGCCAGGGCTGTTAAGAGCAGTTTTATTAATCATCAAAGCTGATTAAAATTCTGTTTTATTGTTTCCGCCATGTGTAAATTCAATAAATTTACCGGTTCCAATGGCAACTGCAGTCAGCGGATCCTCTGCTATCATAGTTGTAATGCCTGTCTTCTCTTCGATCAGTGCATCTAATCCGCTTAATAAAGAACCGCCTCCTGTTAAAACAATTCCTCTGTCAAAAATATCAGCAGCCAGTTCTGGTGGAGTTCTCTCCAGAACATTATGAACGGCGTCTACAATCTGCATTGCCGGCTCTTTTAACGCATCAAGAGTCTCGTCCGAAGTTACTACAATTGTTTTTGGAAGACCTGTTACCAAGTTTCTTCCTCTTACTTCCATGGTTAATACTTCTGGTCTTCGGTAAGCAGCACCGATGTTGATCTTGATCTCTTCTGCTGTTCTCTCACCAATTAAAAGGTTATGCTTCTTACGCATATAACGGACAAGAGCCTCATCAAAATCATCACCAGCCACCTTAATGGAAGTGCTGACAACTGTACCGCCTAATGAAATTACCGCGATATCGGAAGTACCGCCGCCAATATCAACAATCATATTACCGCAGGCCTTGGAAATATCAATCCCAGCCCCAATTGCTGCTGCAACCGGCTCTTCAATAATCGCAACTTCTCTGGCTCCTGCCTGATAAGTTGCATCTTCTACTGCTTTCTTTTCAACTTCAGTGGCACCGCTGGGGATGCAGACACTGATTCTTGGCTTTCTTAATGTTTTCTTTCCTACTGCTTTGTTGATAAAATACTTCAGCATCTTTTCTGTTACTGTGTAATCAGAAATAACACCCTGGCGCAAAGGTCTGACTGCTACAATATTACCGGGTGTTCTTCCGATCATCAGCCTTGCCTCTTCTCCGATTGCCTTTATTTTATTGGTATCACGGTCTATTGCCACAACTGACGGCTCTTTTAAAACTACACCTTTTCCTTTGATATAAACAAGTATGCTTGCTGTACCTAAATCAATTCCAATGTCATTAGACATCATCATAATAATCTTCCTCCTGTTCGCTGTATCCTGTTCCCAGGGTTTCCTTTATCTTCAAATTTATGTTAATTGGTAAATGAAGTCGCATTTTCTATCTTATTATATACAATAACATTACGTTTTGAAAGGGTTTTTTTAATTTTTATTTTGTTTATGTTTTTTTAATGTACGGGACACATTTTCTTCACATTTATATCATATACTGATAATACGTTATCCGAAAGGATGACGGGCCTTTTGTTTCAAGTAACTTACTTGAAATCACAAAGCTTTTTCATACTCATACCGGACGGTGCAAACCGTCCGGCCCCCCTAAAAAATTTACGAAGCGGTTTCCCAACAGCGGAAGCGTTTTTTTTTTATTCAAAATCGGGATTTGATTCTTTTCAAGAAATCAAATCCCGTCTTTTTGTATTATCAGGATAACTTTAATGCCCACTCCCGGCAGTCAATTACTTTCGTTGCAACTCCCTCATAAAACTCCGGTTCATGGCAGATCAAAAGGATACTGCCCTTATATTCCATCAGCGCCCTTTTTAACTCTTCTTTTGCCTCCACATCAAGATGGTTGGTCGGCTCATCCAGCAAAAGAACATTGGTCTCTCTGTTTAACAGCTTACACAAACGGACCTTTGCCTGTTCGCCTCCGCTGAGCACACGCACCTGGCTTTCAATATGATTTGTGGTAAGTCCGCATTTGGCAAGAGCAGAACGAACCTGATACTGGGTATAGGAAGGAAACTCTTTCCAGATCTCTTCAATACAGGTAGTCGTATTTCCAGGAGCCATCTCCTGCTCAAAATAACCAATGGAAAGATAATCACCAAGTTCCACGTTTCCTTTTAAAGAAGGTGTCAGTCCCAGAATGCTTTTTAATAAAGTAGTCTTTCCAATGCCGTTGGCTCCTGATAAAACTACCTTTTCTCCTCTTTCCATGATCAGATTCAGCGGTTTTGATAATGGTTCCTCGTATCCGATTACCAGTTCCTTTGTCTCAAATATCAGTTTTCCTGCAGTACGGGCCTCCATAAAATGAAACTCAGGTTTTGGTTTATCTTTCGAAAGCTCAATTACATCCATTTTGTCCAGCTTTTTCTGCCTGGACATGGCCATATTTCTGGTGGAAACCCGGGCTTTGTTGCGCGCCACAAAATCCTCCAGCTCTGCGATTTCCTGCTGCTGCCTCTTATAAGCTGATTCCAGCTGAGCCCGCTTTACAGCATATACTTCCTGGAACTTGTCATAATCACCTACATAGCGGTCTAAAGCCTGATTTTCCATATGATAGATAATGTTTACCACGCTGTTTAAGAACGGAATATCATGGGATATCAGAATGAACGCATTTTCATATTCAAGAAGATAACGTTTCAGCCATTCAATATGCTGTACATCCAGGTAATTGGTAGGCTCGTCCAAAAGAAGGATATCCGGCTTCTCTAACAACAGCTTTCCCAAAAGAACCTTGGTTCTCTGGCCTCCGCTCAGTTCCGTTACATCCTTATCAATACCCATATCACTTAATCCCAATGCTCTGGCCACTTCTTCCACTTTGGAATCAATGATATAAAAATCATGTGCCATTAATAAATCCTGAATGGTACCAAGCTCTTCCATCATGGAATTCATGGTCTCCTCGTCTGCCTCTCCCATACGGTCGCAGATCTCATTCATCTGTTCTTCCATCTGAAACAAAAAAGCAAATGCGCTTTTTAATACGTCGCGGATGGTCATCCCTTTTTCCAATACAGTATGCTGGTCTAAATAGCCCACACGGACTCTCTTTGCCCACTCAACTTTACCTTCATCCGGCTGAAGCTTTGCCGTTATGATATTCATAAATGTGGATTTACCTTCTCCATTGGCTCCGATCAGACCGATGTGCTCTCCTTTTAATAACCGGAATGACACATCCTGAAAGATGGCGCGGTCTCCAAATCCATGGGTCAAATGTTCTACGTTTAATATACTCATCAAAAAACTCCTTCATAAGTGCAATTCCACTAACCGAAACATCATAATTCTACATGAACCGAGCAATTAAGGCAAGCATATTTTGCCTTACTCTTACTCATTTTGGTTGCAAAAACGGACAAAACCGTATATGATAGATCCAACATGAATACATGAAGAAAGGAATCAAAGCATGTACGTATATACATGGTATCAGTGGCTGCTGTTTTTTTTCATTTACTGCTTTATCGGCTGGGTAATCGAATCGACTTATGTTTCCGTAAAGAGCTTTCATTTTGTAAACCGTGGATTTTTACGGCTTCCCTTACTCCCGCTCTATGGCAGCGGCGCAATCCTTATGCTTTTTCTGTCTCTTCCTGTGAAAGGCAACCTGCTTCTCGTTTTTCTCTTTGGTATGGTCGGGGCTTCTGTTCTTGAGTACTTAACCGGTTATATCATGGAACGGTTATTTAAAATGAAATACTGGGATTACAGTAAAAACCCTTTAAATTTAAACGGATATGTCTGTCTGGGAACTTCCATCGCCTGGGGCTTTCTCACCATTCTTCTAACAGAAGTGGTACACCGCCCCTTAGAATGGCTGGTGTTTCGCCTGAGTGCAGCGTCGTGTATCTTCCTGGTAACTGGGATTGGCATCCTATTTGTCTATGACACCATCCAATCCACCAAGGCAGCTCTTGATCTTGGCAAGGTACTGGAATCCTTAACTAAAATCAGGGCGGAGCTGGAAGAGGTTCAGGTACAGATGTCATTGTTAAAAGCCGAAACCGCACAGAAGGTTTCCGAGTTAAAATCTGAAACCATGCAAATGGCGGCTTCTGTAAAAGAAGAAACCATGGTAAAGCTTACTTCTCTTAAAACAGAAACGACCAATGCCATTAAGGAATCCACTTTGGCAGAGAGGCTTCAGGCCCTGACTGAAACAAGGGAAAAAATAACAAGCCGGCTTACATTTTACCCGAAAGGCCTTCTCAGACGTAACCCTTCTGCTTCATCCCGTATGTTTGGGGAAGCACTTCGGGAATTAAAGGAAAATGCAAAAAAATTCAAAAAATAAAAAAGAAGGATCCACTTAACTGCTCTTAACTGGATCCTTCTTTTTTTATCTATATCATTTGATCTACCATTGCCATAAGAGCTTTACCCAGCTTCGCAGATTTCTCCTCTGCATCTGCCATGGAACTACCCTTAATACCATAATAGAACTTAATCTTAGGCTCTGTTCCGGAAGGTCTGACGCATAACCATGCATCCTCCTCCAGTTCATAATAAAGCACGTCAGAAGACGGCAGACCAGTGGGGTTAACCGCTCCCGTTTCCATATTCTTTACCGTATCCGCCTTATAATCTCTTGCTGAAAGAACTTTATAACCACCAAACACCGCTGGTGTATTACTTCTCATAGCTTCCATAATTGCACGGATCTTTGCCTGACCCTCAATGCCTTTTAATCCGATTGAATTAACCGCATCTTTATAGTATCCATATTTCTCATACATAGCAATCATGGCATCCCAAAGACTCATGCCTTTTGTCTTATAATAAGCGGCAGCCTCACAGAGAGCGGCCGTTGCAGAGATTGCATCTTTATCCCGTGCATAGGTGCCGATCAGGCAGCCATAGCTTTCTTCCAGACCAAACAGGTAGGTACCATAACCGGTAGCCTCTTCTTTTAAAATCTGCTGTCCGATATACTTAAATCCAGTGAGCACCTCAATGAGTTCACATCCGTAAGACTTAGCCACTGCATCTACCAGATTGGTGGTTACGATGGACTTAACCACCTGTCCGTCAGATGGGATGTCACCCCGTTCCTGTCTCTGGCTTAATACATATTCGCAGAGCAGGGAGCCTGACATATTGCCGGTGAGAGGAATATACTCTCCTGATTTATAATCTTTTACATATACACCCAGACGGTCTGCATCGGGATCTGTGGCTAAAACCAGATCTGCATCCTTTTCTTTTGCCAGGGAAAGACCCAGCTGAAAGGCTTCCTCTGCCTCTGGATTGGGATAGCTGACAGTGGGAAAATCTCCATCTGGCAGTTCCTGCTCCGGTACCACATAAACCTTGGTAAATCCAAGCTCTCTTAAGACTCTTCTGGCCGGTACATTGCCTGTACCATGGAGAGGGGTATAAACAATGGAAAGTTCATCCTTCATCTCATGGATTGCAGACGGATTCATAACCTGAGCCTTTACCTGTGCGATGTAAGCATCATCGACTGCCGCACCGATTATCTCATATTTATCTGCTGCAACAGCTTCTTCTCTTGTAATGGTCTTAACCGTAGAAATATCTGTAATCGCTAAAACCTCAGCAGTAACTCCCTGATCGTGAGGAGGTGTAAACTGTGCTCCATCCTCCCAATAAACCTTATATCCATTATATTCCGGAGGATTGTGGCTGGCGGTTATATTAAGACCTGCGATACAGCCCAGGTTTCTTACAGCAAACGAAAGCTCCGGAGTAGGGCGCAGAGATTCAAACTTATATGCTTTGATACCATTGGCAGCAAGTGTCAGTGCAGCCTCCTCTGCGAATTCCGGAGACATATGTCTGGAGTCATATGCTATGGCTACGCCTTTGTGGGCTCCGCCCTGTTTTATGATATAATTTGCAAGACCCTGGGTGGCTTTTCTGACCACATAAATGTTCATGCGGTTGATGCCTGCTCCGATCACGCCTCTTAAACCGGCGGTACCGAATTCCAGATCCTGGTAGAAACGCTCTTTGATTTCATTGTCATCATCTTTAATTCTTTGGAGTTCTTCTTTTGTCGCCTCATCAAAGTATGGATTTGACAACCACTCTTCATAGATGCTTCTGTAATCTTTCATAAGCAAAATGCTCCCTTCTCTCCACTTCATATTATGGTTATTATAAATCATAACATGTCAAAAGGAAAGCAGATTCCCATTATTTTATTCTCGACAGGAAAAGATTCCGCATCGGCTGCTGAATCTCCAGATCCCTTAGTTTTTCAATATTTCTGGCCGGTATCCAGGCCTTATTGGCATTATAATAAAAGTTAATCTGCTTCCAGTACTTTTCCGGATACAAAAACAGATAATACAGGCAGGTCCTGTCTGCACCTGATAAAGGAAGCACTTTCGAATAAGTATCAAGCATGGACATACCCAGCTTTAAATTCCAGTCATGCTTTTCCATAGCCTTCCTCATAAAGTGATAAAGGTCCTCCATCTGCATGCCTCTGTGCATCCGGTTAAATTCTACAATTGCAACGTCATGGGTGCACATCAGAATATGATGCTGGTTTAAGTCCCCATGACACAAATACCCCTCCCCAATCCCGCATTCCTCGCAAAAGCCTGCAAGTCCCTTACAGGCTTCCATAGCCTGATCAAAAAACACGTCATAATTTCCCATGACACATAGTTCAAATTCGGACTTTTTTCTTTTACTTCGGATAAAACTGCGGGCTCGTATCAGTTCCCTGTTGTGACGTTCCATCTCCTCAGCCGGCTGCTGTACCAGAATGGAGCCTAAGTTCCATTCTTCCTTAAACTCAACTTTGCGAAACATTTTATGTAATAAAGCAATCCGTTCAATGGCGCAAAGCACCTCTTTACTATCCTTTAAATTACATTCCCGGTCTGAATACCAGTTTTTCACAATCCATCTGGTGCCATCCTCTGCACTGGAAAGAATTTCACCTTCTTTATTTCTAACGTAGCGATCCACACTCAAGTGGCCGGTTTCTTCCAGTTGTAAAAATACCTGATCCTCAAATTCCAGGCGCTTGATGGTTCCTTTATATTCCCTCAGCAGCTTAAGCCCCTGATCTGTTTCACACAGCCAGGCGCCCCGGCCGCGTTTCACATCCAGAATTTCAAGCTCATACTGCGAAAGCACCTCTGTGTATTTCTCGTTCACAACCACCCCTCCAACTCTTAGCTAATCAGCTACTTCTAGGGTATGAAGGGGCGGAAAAAAATATGCAAACTCCATGGGAAAGTTATCCATGCTCAGGTCTGTTTTCATAAGAGATCTTTGGAATAATTCAGAAGATATTCACGGCTGTTATGTTCCGGATTTTTTATAACCTGGTTAAATAATGCTTCTAGTATTTCACCCATCTGGGGACCGGGTTTTACACCTGCTTCAATCAGATCCCTCCCGGTTACTGCCATATCCTTCAGGCAGATACAGTCTCCATCATCAATGATTTCCCCGGCATACTGTCTCACTGTTTTTAACTGTTCCAGATAAGAACCGTTTAAAAATACAGTTTGAAAGTTCAGGAGATCATCAAATAACGGAGCATTAATTCTGCTCATGACTTTTCTGATTTCGGGCTTTGACGCAGGAATTTCATTCTTCCATAGTTCAGCCAGAATTTTAACCTGATCAACAGTATCATTGTCCAGTTTCAGTTCTTTTAGAATTCCTGCTGCCTCCTTTGGTTCTAAGAAACGCAAAAGACCAGACCAGCGTACATGCTTGGTGGAAGGCAGCATTTTAAGCTTTTCAAGCTGAAAGAGACCTCCTTTAGCCGTGTTAAAATGCTGGGAAACATATGGCGCAATCCCGCTTTCAAATACAGCTCCCATTTTCTCAGGATAGTCAGAGAGAAGAAGCTTTGTCAGTTCCACAGCAATCCTCTCTTTACTGACTTTTTCCATATTTGGTGCAATTGCGGAAATGGCTTTATTGGTTTCCTCTTCAATCTCAAACCCCAGCTGTGCCGAAAACCGGATCGCCCTGAGAATCCGCAAAGCATCCTCATTAAAACGATCCAGGGGATTTCCAACACAGCGGATAATCCCGGCTTCTAAATCCCTGACTCCGCCAAAGGCATCTACCAGACCGTCTTTATCACTGTATGCCATCGCATTGATGGTAAAATCCCTTCGTTTTAAATCTTCCAGCAGATTGCCGGTAAATTCCACAGACTTGGGGTGTCTTCCATCTTCATACTCTCCATCAATGCGGTAGGTTGTCACTTCATAAGCTTCGTGCTCCATCAGCACGGTTACTGTACCGTGTAAAATTCCCGTATCAACCGTTCTTGCAAATATTTCCTTAACCTGTTCTGGTTTTGCGGAGGTGGTGATATCCCAGTCCTTTGGTACCCGTGAAAGCAGGCTGTCTCTCACACATCCGCCCACCGCATATGCCTCAAACCCATGGGTATTCAGTTGTTTTATGATTCTTCCTGCTGCATCTGGTACCTGAATTGTTATCACTGCATTTCCTCCTGCATCTTTATACTTCCTGATTAATAAGCTCTGCCCCAGTAAACCATTTTAACTGCCGGCTTGCCGCAGCAAACGCAGGTATCGGACAGATGATCCTGCTTAAATGGCATACATCTGGATGTGGCGCCAGTCAGTTCCTTGATCTTATCCTCACAATCCTGGGATCCACACCACATTGCCTTAACAAAGCCCGGCTTCTCTTCCACGGTTTTTACAAAGCTATCCATATCCACAGCCTCATAAGTATGGGCATCCCTATGAGCACGGGCACGGGCAAGCATATCGCTTTGAATGGTAGTTAAAAGCTCTCCAACCTTTTCATTTAATTCATCTAAGGATACTGTCATTTTTTCATGCGTATCACGGCGGACAAGAACAGCCTGATTTTCAGCAATATCTCTTGGTCCGATCTCAACACGAACCGGGATTCCTCTCATCTCAGATTCGCTGAATTTCCAGCCAGGACTCTTATCTGAATCATCAACTTTTACTTTATAATTAGAAAGAACATTCTTTAATTCAAACGCTTTCTCAAGAACGCCTTCCTTCTGCTGCTGTACAGGAACGATCATAACCTGAACCGGAGCAATTCTTGGAGGAAGTACAAGCCCGTTGTCATCACCATGAACCATGATAATAGCTCCGATGAGTCTGGTAGTTAATCCCCAGGAAGTCTGGTGAACGTACTGAAGCTTATTTTCCTTATCTGAATACTGAATCTCGAAAGCCTTTGCAAATCCGCTTCCAAAGTTGTGGCTGGTACCGGACTGAAGAGCTTTTCCGTCATGCATCAGGGCTTCGATTGTATAAGTAGCCTCTGCACCGGCAAATTTTTCTTTATCCGTTTTCTGTCCGCGGATGACAGGCATTGCAAGTACTTCTTCGCAGAAATCGGCGTATAAGTTCAGCATCATTTCTGTTCTTTCCTCAGCTTCTTCGGCAGTAGCATGAGCAGTATGACCTTCCTGCCATAAAAATTCTCTGGAACGAAGGAATGGTCTGGTAGTTTTTTCCCAGCGTACTACGGAGCACCACTGGTTATATAACTTTGGAAGATCCCGGTAAGACTGAATCTCTCTGGAATAAAAATCACAGAATAAGGTTTCAGATGTAGGTCTTACACAAAGTCTCTCCTGTAATGGTTCCAGTCCGCCATAAGTTACCCAGGCAACTTCAGGAGCAAATCCCTCTACGTGATCTTTTTCTTTCTCTAATAAACTTTCTGGTATGAACATGGGCATATATACATTTTCTACGCCTGTTTCCTTAAATCTGAAATCCAGTTCCTTCTGAATATTTTCCCAGATTGCATAACCTGCTGGTTTAATTACCATACAGCCTTTTACACTGGAATAATCGATTAATTCTGCTTTTTTAACTACGTCTGTGTACCACTGTGCGAAATCCACATCCATGGATGTGATTGCCTCTACTAATTTCTTGTCCTTTGCCATGACTAATCTCTCCTTTCATTATTAAAGCCCATTCTTTTTGGGCATAAAGGGATACCCGTAGGGTATTTCATTGTTAAAGCCCATGCTTTTTGGGCATAAAGGGATACCCGTAGGGTGTTTCATTGTTAAAGCCCACGCTTTTTGGGCATAAAGGGATACCCGTAGGGTGTTTCATTATTCCTGCCCATGCTTTTTGGGCATAAAGGGATACCCGTAGGGTGTTTCATTGTTAAAGCCCACGCTCTTTGAGCATAGATGGATACAAAAAGAGCCATCCAATCCCTATAAAAGGGACCGAACAGCTCGGCGGTGCCACCCAATTTAGCCGCTGCTTTCATGCGGCTCACTTTGAATCCGATAACGCCGGATATGCGCCGCAGTTTTCTGCGGGACTCCGAGGCAGGTTGGGTGATGAGTGGTATAAAGGCTTTTCAGCTAAGGGCCTTCTCTCTGTGATACATCATTACTTATTAATCCTCTTCAACGTCATATTTCCTATAATTTTATAGATCGTATGGTTGATTTTACGTTATTTAAATATGTTTGTCAAGAGGAGTACAAAGCATTTTCCCATACATTTCCTATAAAAGGGCTTCAAACGCACGTACTGCAGATTCCATAATCTCATCTGGAAATTCATAGGCAGCCGTATGAAGACCCGGACAGTCTTCTCCTGCTCCCACACCAAAAAACAATCCAGGAGTTTTCATTAAATACCAGCCAAAATCTTCCGACCAGCGAAAGGGTGCATTCTCTTCCAGATAAGGAATTTTCCCTTCCTCAAATCTCCTTTTGCAGGCATCAGCCATATCAGGTTCATTGTATGTATCGGGAAATTCATCCAATATCTGATACTGAAACTTTAATCCTCCTTCAACAGCACGCTTTTGGGCAAGTGAAAGTATGGAAGACTGAAGCCGGTTTAATTCCGACAAACGCTCTGCCCTGATAGTTAATGCCAGCTTCCCGTCAGCTGGAGAGACGCCAAAATTTTCTCCTCCTGCCTTTACTTCAATAATGGTAGCAAGCACCATTCCCTGAGAACCGGCCTTTTCTGTCAGCGATGGCAGACTGCTGATCAATTCAGCGATCAGCCATGCAGGATTGATTCCCTCTTCCGGATATGCCGCATGGCACTGCCTGCCTTCCAGATTCAGTATGAGTCCTCTGGAAGCGCAGGCAAAGGTTCCTTTTTTCACCACCGCTTTTCCTGCGGGATATCCAGGCAGATTATGAAATCCGTATATTTCACGAATTCCTTCCTCCTCCAGAATTCTGCTGCAGATCTTGGCTCCCTGACCGGTTTCTTCTGCTGGCTGAAAAATTGCATATACATTGCTTCCCGTCTTTCTTCCCTCCAGCAGCAGACATAATCCGGCCAGCACGGCGCTGTGACCATCGTGCCCGCAGCCATGAAAAATCTGGCCGTCCTCCCCCATTACTGCATCCATATCAGCTCGGAATGCCTTGCTGGTCCAGGCTTTCTCTTCCTCATGTACAGCGTAAAACCACGTATCACAATCTATAATCTTAAGAGAAGTCCGGGTTTTCAAAAAATCTTTCAAACGCTTCATGGTCTCCTTCTCAGATCCGGATTTTTCCGGACAGGCATGAAGTTCTTTTCTCAAATTTTTTATTTCTTTCAATATCTGTTCATATGTATCACTCACGATGCTCTCTTCTCTCCTCATTGATAATCCGTAACGTATGCTCTCTTACTTTGTCACGAAGCTGCCGGGTCTTTTCAAAATGCCCGCAAACTTCATTACCATAAGTTAAGTTCAAATCGTATTCCAGAGGCAGCCATGTACCGGAACCTGCTTCGTTATGCTGTATTAATGTTTCTGTTTTGTCAAGAGCCTTTACCAGTATGGCTTCATCTGAGGTAAGATCCGACATTTCCTTAAACATGGTTAAAAAACCAGAAGAAATTGTTTCCGGCAGATTCTTTAGCAGTGTTTCAATCGCATCAGACTCTTTTTCTTCGTCCGCCTCTGTCTTAATAAATGCTGGTATATCTCCGGTGACAGCTTCACCCCAGTCATGGATCAGACACATGCGGATAACCTTATTCATATCAAGCTCAGGAAAGTCATCTTCCATCAGCATCGCAAGCACAGCCAGCCTCCAGCTGTGCTCTGCCACACTTTCCTGCCTTCCGTTCGTCGTCCAGTTATGCCGGGTATTGCATTTTAAATTTTCCAGGATTCCTAAAAATTCTATTAATTGTTCCGGGTTCATGGCACCTCTCCTCTTTCCTTTTTCCTGTCATTCTTTTGGTCATTATAGCACGTTCCCCCATAAAGCTCTACGATATCTTCAATAATCAAAAGACCGATTGGTCCCAGAATAAACCCCAGAATTCCAAAAAGCTGCAGCCCCACATACATGGCAACAAGAGTTTCCAAAGGTGTTAAACCCACCTTTCCTCCCATAATCTTAGCTTCCATTATTTCTCTTATAAAATAGCAGATAATATAAATAATAATAAGGCCCACTCCGGTAAGCCATCTTTTTTCAACAAGAGCAATCAGCGCCCATGGTATTAAAACAGTTCCCGTTCCGAATATCGGCATGGCATCCAGTAATCCGATTATAATTCCCAGCAGAATAAAATACGGGTTTTTTAAAAGAAACAATCCCACTGAACAGATTATCATCGTAAACAGCATTATGGTTGCCTGAGTCTTTAACCACGCACTGCCTACTGTCATCAGACGGTTACCAAGCATTGCATATTCGTAGCAGAACATGGAATTATCCCGTCGGGTGCGGATATCATCCATCTCCTGCAGAGATAAAACAGTAGCAATCATTAATATCACCAAAATAACTGTCAGCTGAACCACCCATTTTAAGACGGTCATGGAGTTTGACATTAAAAAAGGCATAGCCCTGCTTTTCACGGCAGCTTCCCCACCAATTAAAATATCACTGACCACGTTCACCATATAACCCTCAGGCAGCTTTAAGAACCGTTCCACAAAGGAACAGTTATCCATAAGCCAGGCGTTGATACCGTCTAATATCTGAGGGAGATTTTCCAACAACAGCTTTGCCTCTAAAAAAAGCTTTCTGCCTGCAAAATAAAGGAATACGCCGAGAACAATCATAAAAAGAAAGATTTCAACTCCGCCAATCAGGGCAAGAGGGAGAGAAATTACTCTTTTTTTATAATTGAACCGGGTTTTTCTTTCGATCCAAAGGGCAGAGGGCCGGAGGGAAAGGGCAAATACATATGCAATCAAAAAGGGAATCACAAGAGGCAGCAAAAATCGAAAGCTTAAATAGACTGCCCCTGTAACTCCCAATATTAAAATTGTTTTCTTCAGTTTCCTGCTCGGTTTCTCCATGGACTCACCTGTTTCTGATTTGTACTTCTTTTGTACACTGTTATTATAAATCAAACGGCGAAAAATATGCAGAAACCATGATAGTAAAAAATTCCTTTTAAAATGCATTCTGCCAGGAAAAAAGCTCAAACAATCCTTCTTTTGGCTTTATGGAAAATGTCATTTTCTTTTTTGTTTTCGGGTGAATAAATGTGAGACCGGATGCAAAAAGAGCAACATTTCCTTTTGTAAAATGATTCTGAAATTCAGGATTATACTTGCGGTCTCCCCACAAAGGTGTGCCATGACCTGCCATCTGTACACGGATCTGGTGATGCCGCCCGGTTTTTAACTTTATTTTAAGAAGGCTCACTTCCTTACCATCTAAAATTTTGCTGTCCACAAACCAATAATCCAGTTCTGCAGGTTTTGCACTTTTTATCCCCTTTTCCACAATTTTTGAACAATTGTTTTTTCCGTCTTTCCACAAATAATCCACGTAGGTGCAAAAGTTATCCACAGGTTTTCCACAAACAACAGCATAATAAATTTTTTCCATCTGATGCCCGGAAACCTGTCTGCTTAAAGCCTCTGCGGCAATTTGAGATTTTGCATAAACCATTACGCCGCCAACAGGTTTGTCCAGTCTGTGGATAACTCCCACATATGGCTCCCCATTCTTTGTGGATTGCATGTTGATATGTTTCTTTATTTCACTGACCATATCCGGTTCAAACGTCTTCCCGGACTGAGACTCAATTCCTGCCGGTTTTTCCACCACAAAAATATCATCATCTTCAAATAATATATTAAGCTTCATCTGTCTGCTGCTCCTTATTTTCCCACTGATTCATCATAGCCTTAACAGAGCGGCTCATTTCAATACTAAAATCGCTATTCCATTTGCGCTGGCAGAATGCCCGGATCCACCGTTCAAAATCTTCGCCTCTGTCTGTGACCTTATTTAATTCATGTTGAAATTCTTCCGGCTCCATACGACGGTAAGTATTCTCAAAAACAACCGCCTCCGGTCTTAATCGTTTCGGCTTCACTCTCTCTGTTTGCTGGGGAACAGGATAGCCAAAAACCACCATTGCAGCTGGCACAGCATATCTGGGAAGAGAGAATAATTCCCGGTGGGTTTCATACTGTTCTAAAATATCCCCAATATAACAAGATCCAATTCCCATTGACTCTGCTGCAACAACTGCATTCTGTGCTGCAATTAACGCATCATCAGCCGCCAGCATAAAATCTCCCATTCCGGGAGTTCTGACTATATCCTCATACTTGCAAAAAAGATCGTACCATTTCTGATAATCTGCCACGAACACAAGAACCATAGGAGCCTTTGCAATAAATGGCTGATTGTCACAGGTTACAGACAACTTCTGTTTTAGCTCTGGATCAGTCACATCTATAATGGAATATAAGGTCATATTACCAGCCGTAGGTGCCTGCAGTGCTGCTTCCACGATAGCCGCCTTCTTTTCCTGCTCAATCTGCCTTTCTTCATAAACACGGACTGACTTTCTCTCCATCAGTTCCTTCATCGTATTGTTCATATGATTATATTCCTCTTTTTTTAACACATTTATTTCATTGATTATATTTCAAATTGTCAATAATAGCAATGAAGATTTTTACTTTGAAACTCAAAAAATACTTGCATTCTTTTCCCCAAAAGTGTATAGTATATAAAAAGATATAACATAGTTTTCAATACTACATCACATGTTTTTATTTCTCATGCAAGGAGGTTTTACTATGAACATAAAAATTAAAGATCCCGTCAGCGCGGGCACTCATTTTATAGCCATGCTTCTCGCCCTGATCGCCGCTACTCCCCTGCTGATAAAGGCTTCTGCAGACGGAGAACTTCATCTTGCAGCCCTGGCGGTATTCTGCATCAGCATGGTGCTTCTCTACGCAGCCAGCACCATTTATCATACCCTTGATATTTCACCTAAGATTAATAAGCTGTTGAAAAAATTAGATCATATGATGATATTTATCCTGATTGCAGGAACCTATACTCCAGTCTGTTTAATTGTTCTGGGTGATAAAACCGGTTTAAGCCTTCTTGCTCTTGTATGGGGCATTGCCATCTTAGGGATGATTATTAAAGCGTTCTTTGTAATGTGTCCAAGATGGTTTTCATCCGTCATTTATATTGCCATGGGCTGGATCTGTGTCCTGGCTTTTCGCAAAATCGTATTAGCACTTCCTCCTGCTGCCTTTATCTGGCTTCTTGCAGGCGGACTGATTTATACAATCGGAGGCATTATCTATGCGTTAAAGCTTCCCCTGTTTCACTCCAGACATAAGAGCTTTGGCAATCATGAGCTGTTCCATCTGTTTGTAATGGGAGGAAGTTTCTGTCACTATATTCTCATGTATCACTTTGTGGCTTAACTTAAAATAGAAAGAAGACTGAGTGCATTCAGCCAGAATGCCTGATCAGTCTTCTTTTTTTCTCTATTCCTTTATATAGGAACAGCAATAATCCGTAACTTCATCCGTTGAAACTTTAAATCTGCTGGAAGCGGGTACTGTAAAAGCCTGTCCTGCTTCATAAATTTCCCAGTTATCGCTGCCTGGAAGAAGGGCTTTTAAGTTACCGCCAAGAATTTCCATGAGCTCTTTCTCATCTGTACCAAACTCATATTCTCCCGGTAAAATGATTCCCAGGGTCTTTCTGGTTCCGTCTTCAAACAAAATTGTGCGGCTGGTTACCTTACCGCCATGGTAGATATTTGCTTTCTTTATTACTGCTACACGCTCAAACTGATCCATTCCAGATTCCTCCGTCAATATAGTCTTTCCTTGATGTAATAATTTACTATACTAAAGTAAGAAAGTAAAAAAGTCAATGGAGAGTTTCAGATTTTTCGATCAGGAACAGCTTGTCCTTTCTGGAAAGCTTTTTAATCTGTACTTCACGGCGCATAGCCTCTTCCTTTGTTGGATAAGATTCATAATAAACCAGTTCCACCGGTCTTCTTGTCTTTGTGTATTTGGCACCCTTTCCCTGGTTATGGGCTTCCAATCTTTTTTCCAAATGGTTTGTCCATCCGCAGTAGAGAGTATTATCCGCACATTTGACCAAATAAGTATAATTCATTTTCCTTCTCCATCTGTAAATATGATGCTATGTAAACGGTAATAACGCCTTGCAATCGCGTCACTACCGCCCAGGCTAACCTGTCATCTATCTTAAGCACCAGCTGGATGCGTTATGGCGCCGTCGATGGTTGAACAAAGCTTAAGCTATAATATATTATATAACAGTACTTGCCGATATGTGAATAGCAATCTTTATAATACCCTGTTTTACTAAAATCATTCAGTAGATCACTGTCAAAAGTACCAGACAAAAGCAGGTGCTTTTGTCTGGTACTTATTTTTAAGAAACTTCTTTTACAAGAATTAAGCGGTCTCCTGGTTTAATCGTACTTTCCGTAAGACCATTGGTGTTCATTATGGTATCAACAGTTGTATGGAATTTTTTAGCAATTTTCCACAGAGTGTCGCCAGGCTGAACAATATAACCAACAATTCCAGGAAGTTTTTGTAATTTATTTAAGTCCATGGGGGAATCTGTAACTCCGGTAATAATTTGTTCGCAAACCGGCTGTAAGGCCAGAAGATCGAGGGAAATGGTTGCTTTCACCTCAACGTTTCCTCCGCCAATCATAACAGCACTTAACTGCTCCAGCCCAGAATTCAGCTGGCAGATGGTGGAATCATTAATTCCAGGAGCCTCGATCAGGAAATGGAACGGAATATCCTCCACTGCACATTGAATGGGCTGTTTGTCATCAGAGGTCATATATAGGATCTTAACTTCCAGAACACCCTCCACATGAAGTCCGTCTTCCTTCACTTCCGTATCGTCAATTTTAACGATACCCTCACTATGACAGATCTGAAGTATCCGATCCGCCTGTTCCAGGGTTATTTTCTCAACTATTTTACATTTGCTCATGTTCTTGGTCAGGATCTTATCAAAACAGGCTTCTCCTGTCTGGAGCGTAAGATCACGGTTTGTAGAATATAAGTCATTTAAAAGCTCCATACTCTCTTCTTTATAGAGCTTCATATCCAGTTCCAGAACTGCATCCACATCAATTTCACGCATCTCACCGTCTGAATCAGGTTTCGCCTCAATATCCTTGTGGATCAGCCGTACTGTGACTACGGGCACCATGTCTTCAGTTACATCCGGAACCTCTATTTCTCCCGAAAATGGAATACTTTCTTCCATCCACTGAACGGGAGCATTTTCCCCTTCTCCCTGATAAATAATAAAGCCCATCAGTTCCCCGTCAAGCATCATCTTTCCGTTGGTGGGCCTGGTGGTTACGCCTCTTAATATCATTTCATTCCATAATATATGATCAATATTAGGCTTATTCCCAGACAGGCTGATGGTATCCTTTATCCGAAACGTGTCCTTATGGTGAAGTGCAACTGTTGCAACATCCACCTTTTTGCGAAAAGTTTCTATACTGGGAGCATCACCTGAGGTGGGTTTCGTGTCCACTTCTACGGCAGCATCTACGTCGCAAAGAGTCTCAACCTTTACCTGAAGAGTAACAATCGCCTTTACACTTAATTTTCTGGAATTAATGATCCCTGCGTTTAAATCTTCCAAATCGCAAGTAACTGAAACTAAATCTTTCTCATCAAGTCCCGGGACATTAATTGGCTCTTCAAAATTAATGCTCCCACTTAACGTACAAAGTCCGCCCTCTGCTCCACGATACAATATGGTAAAATCCATCTTTCCCCGGACTACTACCCGCTCCGCCTGGTTCTTAACGGAATCCATGGTAATCTCACCGGAACTAAGAATAATCTGCTCCACATCATCCATGCTGTCAGGGACAATGAAATCATCGTCAAGCGTAATCTGGGATGTGGCGTTTCCTTTCCAACGATTCATATGTATGTTTTTCTTCACCAGCTCCAACATGAAAAAGCACCTGCCTTACCTTCTTTTATTCCTTTAAGAAAGTGTATGCAGGTGCATGTTCCAATATACTTTTTTTATTCTAATCCTGGGATTTCTCCTCTTCCTCTGAATTTTGTGTTTCCTTTTCTGAAAGCGGGTTTTCCAGTTTATGAAGTTTTTCTTCCAATTCCTTTACACGTTCTTCCATCATGCAGTAATGCTCCATGGTAACCATATTGCTTTCTTTCTTTGGTATGGGAACACCGTCAATTTTTACCGGGCGTGCGGGAATTCCCACTGCCGTCACATTGTTCTCCAGAGGCTTTAAAAGCACTGCATTGGCTGCTATGGTACAGTTATCACCTACTTCAAAAGAGCCAAGAATCTTAGCCCCTGCTCCCACCGTCACATTATTCCCAAGGGTAGGATGGCGCTTACCTTTATTTAAACCAACGCCACCAAGAGTAACTCCCTGATAAATCGTACAGTTATCCCCTACAACCGCAGTTTCCCCGATTACCACGCCGCAACCGTGATCAATCAGTATTCCATGCCCCATTTTCGCACCGGGGTGAATCTCAATCAGCGTAAAAAATCTGGCAGTCTGGGAAATCATTCTTGCAATAAAAAACAACTTATGTTCATAAAACCAGTGGGCAAAGCGATGCCAGATAAGTGCATGGACTCCCTGATACAAAAGCAGGACCTCCAGTTCATTCCTGGCTGCCGGATCCCGCTGCTTTACTGCCTTCACATCAAGCCATATATCTTTTAATATCATACGAACCTTCCTCTTCTCCTTACTTTCGACTCCTGTTTGATGTAGTATAACATATGGCGGCAAAAGAAAAAAGAGAAATTTAAAATAGCTGCTCTGCAACTTATTTACAGAACAGCCATTTTCTTACATAATTACTTATTGAAATACAACTGGAAGTTCGGACATCTCCGTCTTAATCACGATAAATGGATAAGATGGTTCTGTTCCTGTGTTCTCTCCCTTTTCCGGACCGATTAATTCCGTATCAAGAACGATGGAATTGTCAGTGAGATAAAGATCATTGACTGCTATGCTGTAACCGCCGCTGGCCTGCTTTCCATATCCTACTACTATGTAAAGATTTTTATCATCACTGTAAGTCAGTTTAAAGGGTGACTGTTGTTTTTCTGCTATTATCTGTTTGAGTTCCTGGGGTATATCCGTGTCTGCAACCACAGTGAAATCCATATCCCGTACTTTGTTTCCATTATCCCCGTTTACTGTACACCCGCTTAAGGTACGAACCACCAGCACCCACATAGCGAGGCCGAAAAAAATCATCCATTTCCTGTTAAACAGTCTCTTCATAGCGCACTCCCCAACTTATTGATTATTACTATTTATATGGGGAGTCAGCCATTATTATGAATCTTTTTTATCAGAGAGGGGAACTACCCGTCTGCTATTTGATCTTTCCTGAGATAATTTCGTACTGTTTCGGTCTTCTGTCCCGGAAAAGTCCCCAGTTTCTGCGGTCTTTGCTGATCTCATCCAGATCAAGCTCTGCCAGAATCACGCCTTCCTCTTCTCTTCCCATAGACTGAATCAAAGCACCTGTACTGTCTGTAATAAAGGATGATCCATAAAACTTTAAAGAAGAACTCTGATTGCCATTTTCCTCACAGGGTGATACCGATTCCTCACCGATGCGGTTTGCGGCAATAACTGGTATAATGTTGGAGGCAGAATGCCCCATCATACAGCGTCTCCAGTGTTCCATGCTGTCACATTCCAGTATGGGCTCACTTCCAATGGCAGTTGGATAAAAAATCAGTTCTGCACCCAAAAGTGCAAGACTTCTTGCTGTCTCCGGAAACCATTGATCCCAGCAGATCCCAATCCCTACTTTTCCGTATCTTGTATCAAATACTTTAAATCCAGTATCTCCGGGGGTAAAATAAAATTTTTCCTGATAATAGTGGTCATCGGGGATATGGGTTTTCCGGTAAATACCCAGATTCGTCCCATCTGCATCAAGAACTGCAACGGAATTAAACATGGAGTTACCAGACCGTTCATAAAAGCTGACCGGGATTACCACAGAAAGCTCTGCTGCGATTCTGGAGAAATGAATGACTGCATCATTTTCCTCAGCTGGCTTCGCATATTCATAATATTCGTATCGTCTCTCCTGGCAGAAATATTGACGTTCAAACAGCTCCGGAAGCAGTATGATTTCGGCTCCCTCTGCTGCTGCCTTCCTTACAAGCTTCTCTGCATTGGCAATATTTTTATCAACTTCCTCGCAGCACTTCATCTGAACTGCCGCAACTGTTACCTTTCTCATCTATTTCTCCTTTTGGTATCTGCTGCGTAATGCAGTGGATATTTCCTCCGCCTGCAATAATATCTCTGGCATAGACCGGATAAATCTTTCTGTCGGGAAAACAATCAGATAGAATGCGGACTGCTTCCCTGTCATTTTCATCTTCAAACTGAGGGACAATTACCCCTCCGTTTGAAATATAAAAATTCACATAGCTGGCAGCCAGCCGTTCACCAGGCTCCCGTTCATCTTCACCGGGTTCAAAGGCAAAGCCAGCCAGCTCCTCTTTCGTAATACAGACAGGAATCTTAGGAATTGGCAGCTTATGAACAACAAAATGCCGCCCCTTTGCATCGGTCTCTTTCTCAAGAATCCGTAAATCCTCCATAGACATTTCATACTGAGGATCTTCCCTGTCGTCAGTCCAGGCTAACACCACTTCACCGGGACGTACAAATGCGCAGACATTATCCACATGCTCATTGGTTTCGTCCTGATAGATGCCATACTTCAGCCAGATAATTTTCTCCGCTCCCAGATATTCCTTAAGCTTTGCCTCAATTTGCTCCTTGGTCAAAAGTGGATTTCTCCCCTTACTTAAGAGACAGCTTTCCGTTACCAGAACCGTCCCTTCCCCATCCGAATGAATGGAACCGCCTTCCAGAACGAAATGTCCGGCATCATAAACTTCATATCCCAGCTTTTCACAAAACCGGCCAGCAAGAAGGTTATCCTTCTCCCAGTCCTGATACAGGCCGTCAAAGGTACCTCCCCAGGCATTAAACTGCCAGTCAATTCCCCTGACACGACCTGACTTGTCTTTCACAAAAGTAGGACCAACATCTCTCGCCCACGCATCGTCAGATTCCATCACCATCACTTCAATCCGATCAGAAAGCATGGCTCTGGCATTGTCATACGTATCTTCATGGGTCAGCATGATTAACTGCTCACTGTCTGCAATGGCTTCTGCAATTTCCGCAAAAGCCTTTCTTGCTTTTACCGCCCCATATGGCCAGGAGCCCGGCCTTCTGGGCCAGATCATGATGCAGCCTCTGTGAGGTTCAAATTCCCCCGGCATGTAAAATCCTTCCTCTGCCGGCAGTGTGGATCGCTTTATCATATTTCATTCCTCATATCAGGCCCATTAAGACAGCCTGTTTTTAAAATCTTCGTAACCAAATTCTTTTATAATGCGGCATTCTCCATCCTGATCCATAATTGCTATGGAAGGAAGTGGCATGCCGTTAAATGTGTTGTTTTTTACCATGGAGTAAATAGCCATGTCCATAAAATACAGTTTATCTCCAGGCTTTATCTCATGGTCAAAGGAATAATCTCCGATTACATCTCCAGCCAGGCAGGTACAGGAAGAGAGGCGGTAAGTAAAAGATTTCTCTCCCGGATCTGCGCTGTCCTTTAATGGGGGACGATATGGCATTTCCAGTACATCCGGCATATGGCAGGCTGCGGAAGCGTCAAGAATTAAGGTCTTAATTCCGTTATCCACCACATCAAGCACTTCTGTTACTAAATAACCAGCATTTAAAGCAACTGCCTCTCCAGGTTCTAAATAAACACGAAGCCCGTACCGGTCCTGAATTCTTTTAATACAGGATTCCAAAAGCTCCAGATCATAATCCGCTCTGGTTATATGATGTCCTCCGCCCATATTAATCCAGGATAACCGGGAAAAATATTCTCCGAACTGTTCTTCCACCGCATCCAGAGTGATTTTCAGTGCATCTGCATTCTGCTCACAAAGAGTATGAAAATGAATGCCGGAGATATAAGGCAGATATTCCTCCTCAAACTGCTCCCTAGTCACACCCAGCCTGGAGCCGGGTGCACAGGGATCATAAATGGCATGCCCATCTTGTGTGGAACATTGAGGATTTACCCGGATACCGGCATTTACGCCCTTAAGGCAGTCCTTATACTTTTTCAATTGGGAAAAAGAGTTAAATACAATGTGGTCACAGATATTTGTCAGTTCTTCAAAATCCGCTTCCTTATAAGCAGGGGCAAAAACATGGTTTGAAAGTCCCATCTCCTCTTTGCCAAGTCTGGCTTCATACAGACCGCTTGCAGTGGTCCCGTCAATGTATTTTGCAATTAACGGATACTCTGCAAAGCAGGAAAATGCCTTTTGTGCAAGAAGAATGCTGCATCCGGTTCTCTCTCTTACCCCATTTAAAATCTTAAGATTATCAGTCAGCCTTCCCTCATCAATTACGTAGCAGGGAGTCTTTAGTTCCTCTATCTTCATGATTATTCCTGTCTCCACACAGTTACTGTCTCAGGATCTTCGCAGACTACCCAGGGAAGTCCCCATTTATTTAAAGCCTCCATATATGGATCGGGATCAAATTCCTCTACATTGAACACTCCTGGCTTTTTCCACTGTCCTGTCACCACCATCATGGCGCCAATCATAGCCGGAACTCCGGTTGTATAGGAAATTGCCTGTGATTCCACTTCTTTGTAGCACTCCTGATGATCGCATACATTGTAGATGTAAATGGTTTTTTCTTTTCCATCTTTGATCCCTGTAAAAATGCATCCGATATTGGTCTTTCCAACAGTTCTTGGTCCCAGAGACGCCGGATCAGGAAGAAGTGCCTTTAAAAACTGAATGGGAACAATGCTCTGGCCATTAAACTCTATTGGAGCCGTTGAAAGCATACCAACATTTTCCAGACATTTCATATGTGTTAAGTAGCTTTGTCCAAAGGTCATAAAGAAACGGATTCTCTTAACACCCGGAATGTTCTTAGCCAAAGATTCGATCTCTTCATGATGAAGAAGATACATGTCCTTTTCACCCACCTCCGGGAAATTGTATCTGGATTTAAACTCCATGGGTTTTGTCTCAATCCAGTGGCCATCCTCCCAGTAAGATCCGTTTGCAGATACCTCCCTTAAATTAATCTCAGGATTAAAGTTTGTTGCAAATGGATATCCGTGATCTCCGCCGTTACAGTCTAAAATATCAATGGTGTGAATTTCGTCAAAATAATGCTTCAAAGCATAAGCGGAAAACACACTGGTAACGCCAGGATCAAATCCGGTTCCAAGAAGAGCCGTAATGTTTGCCTTTTCAAATCTCTCCCTGTAATTCCACTGCCAGGAATAATCAAAATAGGCTGTAAAGCCAAGCTCCTCACACCGCTTCTCATAGATTGCCCTCCACTGGGGATCTTCTGTATCTTCCGACTCGTAATTCGCGGTGTCGATATAATTCACCCCTGCAGCCAGGCAGGCATCCATAATGGTTAAATCCTGATAGGGAAGTGCCACATTTAATACGGCATCAGGCTGATAGCTCTTAATTAAGGCAATGACTTCCTCTGTGTGATCTGCATCAACTTTCGCGGTTTCAATTCTTGTTTTTGTCTTACCTTCCAGCTTTGCCTTTAACGCATCACATTTTTCCTTTGTTCTGCTTGCTATGCAGATGTCTGTAAATACCTCGCTGTTCTGACAGCATTTGTTGATTGCTACTGCGGCAACACCGCCGCATCCGATTACTAATAATCTGCTCATTCCTTTTCCTCCTCTTCCAGTAGGTCTTCCACATATTTTGGCAGCATAAATGCTCCTGTGTGAAGATTGGTGGTATAATACCATGTCTCTATATTCATTTTGTTCCATTTATCAGGTTTAAAGTCATTAATCGGGTGATATTTTTTTGAGGCAAAACCAAACAGCCAGTATCCTGACGGGCAGGTCGGAATATGGGCCTGATAAACACGGCTGATCGGGAAGGAACGATATACCTTCCTGTGCATGCTTCTGCAAGCCAGCTCATCTTCATCATAAAAAGGACTGCCATGCTGATAAACCATGATTCCGTCGCTTTTAAGCGCCTTATAACAGCTTCCATAAAACTCTTTGGTGAAAAGTCCCTCAGTATGTCCAAACGGATCGGTGGAATCATTGATAATCAGATCGTATTCTTCTTTTTTATTTCTCAGAAAACGAAGTCCGTCATCGTAATAAACCTTTACTCTTTTGTCATCCAGACCGCATGCCACCTCAGGAAATATATCCCGGCATACATCTACAAACAGTTTATCCGTCTCAACCACATCAATGGATTCGATGGAAGGATACTGCAAAAGCTCCTTCGCCACACCGCCGTCTCCCCCACCGATAATCAGCACATTCCTGACATCGGGGTGAACCGCCATGGGTACATGGGTAACCATTTCATCATAAATAAATTCATCTTTGTCCGAAAAAACAATGTCTCCGTCAAGAGCCACAAACTTTCCGAATTCCTGGGATTCAAATACATCGATTCTCTGATATTCACTTTCGCCGGAAAAAAGCTGCTTGTCAATCCGTACGGAAAGCTTTACATTGGATGTATGCAATTCCGAAAACCATATCTCCATCTTTTCCTCCATCTTTCCCACTTACCGGAAATTACTCTGTCAGTACCATTAAATTTTCCACTGCCGGATCTTCTGTTCCCTGCATGGAGCATCCCTTCTCTCTTGCGTAAACAATATATTCCACAATTTCTTCCGTGATCATCTCTCCAGGCGCCAGTATCGGAATTCCGGGCGGATAACACATTACAAACTCTCCGCTGATCTTACCAGCTGATTCTTTTACCGGAACAGATACCTTTTTTGAATAAAATGCCTTCTGGGGAGATATCACCACTTTTGGTGCTATGTACTCTCCTGAGAGCATACCTGTCCTGTCTTTTTTATAAAGCCGCTCTACATCTGCCAGAGCACCCACCAGACGCTCTATGTCCTGAATTCTGTCACCAATGGAAATATAGGCAAGGATGTTGCAGATATCTCCGAATTCAATCTGAATATCATATTCATCCCGAAGGAGATCATACACTTCAATTCCTGCCAGACCATTACCCAGTGTATAAACGGAAAGCTTGGTCACATCATAATCAAAGATGCTGGTACCATTTATCAAATCTCTGCCATATGCATAATATCCCCCAATGGAATTGATTTCTTCCCTGGCATACTCTGCCATTTCAGTCACCTTTGCAAAGGATTCTTCTCCTCTGAGTGCCAGGTTCCGTCTGGAAATATCAAGGCTGGAAAGAAGAAGATAGGACGCACTTGTGGTCTGAGTTAAATTAATGATCTGACGCACATAATCCCCGTTCACACCGGTATTAAGCAGGAGAAGGGAGCTTTGTGTCAGACTTCCTCCTGATTTGTGCATGGAAATTGCGGCCATGTCTGCTCCTGCCGCCATAGCGGAAACAGGCAGATTTTTACCAAAGTAAAGATGGGTTCCATGAGCTTCATCTGCCAGAACCTTCATACCGTGTGCATGAGCCAGACGCACAATGGAGCGGATATCGGAACAGATTCCGTAATAAGTGGGATTGTTAACAAACACCGCCACTGCATCCGGATTTTCCTCAATTGCCTTCTCAACCTGGCTGATCTCCATTCCCAGGGAAATCCCAAGCATGCTGTTTACTTCTGGATTAACATAAACGGGAACTGCTCCGCAAAGCACCAAAGCGTTAATCGCACTTTTATGGACATTTCTCGGAAGAATAATCTTATCTCCAGCTTTACAGACAGAGAGAATCATGCTCTGTACAGCCGAAGTCGTTCCACCTACCATCAAAAACGCATCTGCCGCTCCAAAAGCCTCTGCAGCCAAACGTTCTGCATCCCGGATCACTGACACCGGATGGCACAAATTATCAAGCGGCTTCATGGAATTTACATCAAGTCCCACGCAACGCTCACCAAGAAGCTGTGCCAGCTCCGGATTTCCTCTTCCCCGCTTATGCCCTGGTACATCAAAGGGCACTACTCGTTTCTTTCTAAATGTCTCAAGAGCATCATAAATCGGAGCTCTCATCTGATCGTCTCTGTTCATATGGCAAATTACCTCTCTGCAATAAAATTCCTTACAATCAAAAAAAGCAGGTGAATGTACATCACCTGCCTGAAATCTCATGAATCTTTTAACGGAATCATCCTCCGTCTGCTTTCTATTCATGACAATTACCGTTTTCGAGTCTACATAGCAAATATACTGTCCCTGCTATTATTGATCGTTTCACAAGATGATGTGCAGATGCACTGATTATAAAGTAATCAACTTATAAAATTTGAGCTTCTAACTCAATCAATAATGTGGTTTCCCACGTTCGGCAGCTGACCCGCCTGTCCGTCTGGGCTTAACTTCTTACGAAGTGGTCAATATTTGCATGAAAACGATAATGTCTCTTCATACTGGGGTAAAGAATAACATATTTTGCGGATTCATGTCAACCTGTTTTTTGTAAAATTTTTGTCTTTTATGAAATAAAACAGCCGCTGTCTGAGAAAATCTACCATTTCTCAAACAGCGGCTGCCTCCCCACTCATTTGTTTATAGATCTTTTTTACTGCACATCTGAAGGCGGTGCTGATACTTTTCCTTTGTGGCGAGACCGCCTCTGATATGGCGCTCGGATTTGTTAATGTCCAGGATGACCCTGGCCCGGGCTGCCAGGGACGGATTGATGTGCTCTAAACGATCTGTCACATCCTTATGTACCGTAGATTTGGAAATTCCAAATTTCTTTGCTGTCTGCCTAACGGTTGCATGGTAGTCTATGATGTAGTTGGCGATCGCAACCGCGCGTTCTTCAATATATTCCTTCAAGAAAATCCCCCTGCTAGGACGTTTTTACATACTTATGCAGGATGACAGTCAAGTATGAATGGTTCTATTTTAATTTCTTACGAATTAATTTTACGTTAAAATTACCATATTTTACCACGGTATAATATAATTGTACAAAATGAAACCACAATTTTGTACAATTATCCACCTTTCAGATATCAAATTTTCATTGACGCATTTGTCAAATCCAACTATAATTTAAGATATTAATATACAATTATTTCTAATTCTAACATAAATAGGAAACTACTGAACAGAAAGAAGAGACTGCCATATAGTCTGTTGAGGTGTAAAGAATTGATTTATTTACCAATTGAGAAATTGACTGCAGGTATGGAGTTAGCCCGCAACATACCAGGTTTAAACCCAATGCTGCCTTTCGCCGTAACTGGCTACATCCTGAATGATCGCACGATAAACAGAATGATGAGTATTGGAATTCAGGGAGCTTATATTCAAACTGAACTTACAGAAGGAATTGAGCCAGAAGATATTGTGGAACCTGAATTAAAGGCCAAAATGCTGATCAGCATACAGGAAACGTTTGAAGAAAGCCTGAAAAAAGTCACCTTTCAGACCAGCAGACAGATATATGAGAATATTGCCGACGTAGCCAAATCCGTGGTTATGAATGTTTTAAACATGGACAAGTATCTATTTCAGATGATTGACATCAGAGACTATGACAGCTATACCTATTCCCACAGCCTGTATGTAGGGATTTTAAGTGTACTCATTGGGCGTTATATCGGACTCCCCATATCCAAGCTCAATGACCTGGCTCTGTGCGGTCTTCTCCACGATATCGGGAAAACTGATATACCCATTGAAATCACCAATAAGCCAGGACCTCTGACCAACGAAGAATATGAGATCATGAAGCAGCATCCCAGCCTTTCCTATGATAAGCTGTTTGATTGTAATTCCATCTCCCAGGCAGTGCTTCAGGGAATTCAGACCCATCATGAGAAATACGACGGAAGCGGATATCCATTCGGTCTTGCAGGAGAGAACATTCCTCTATATGGCCGCATACTTGCTATTGCCGATGTGTATGATGCCTTAAGTGCCACTAGACCATACCGAAAGGCGTGGAATCCAAGAAAGATATTTGATTATCTGACCAGCTGCTGTAATTCCCATTTTGACCCGGAACTGCTATCCGCCTTTTTCCAATGTGTTTCTGCCTATCCAATAGGTACAATTGTCAGATTAAGTGATGGAAGCACAGCTGTTGTTAAAGATAATACACCAGGATTTGCACTTCGTCCAATCATCCGATTCATTAATCCTGTCAGTGTGGCAGGCAAGGAAATTAATTTATCAAGTGAAGCACTTAATATCACTATAATAGACATGGATGATTAGCAGAATAGATCAAACAGGTGGACGCTCACCAAAGAATCTGGCAAACGCCCACCTGCTTTATGTTTATTTGAATCCTTCTGCCTTAAGAATCGCATCCAGGAATGCCTGGCATCCTTCTTTTACATCGTTATACGTCACTTCAAAATCACCGGTAAACCACGGGTCCGCAATATCTCTTGGATTCGGACTGTAATCCAGAAGCCTCTTTATTTTCTTATTTGGATCACTTCCTACAATTCTCATAATTCCGGCAATATTCCTCTGTTCCATTCCCAATATATAATCATAATTTTCATAGTCTTTCTTTTTCAGCTGAACCGCGCACTTGCCCGCTGTGGAAATCCCGAATTCCTTTAATTTATTTCTCGTACCATGATGAACCGGATTGCCAATTTCTTCTGAACTGGTAGCCGCGGATGCGATATAAAATTCTGATGCTAAATTTTCCTTTTCTACCAGATCCTTCATTACAAATTCTGCCATGGGTGATCTGCAAATATTACCAAGGCAGACGAATAGTATCTTTATCATAGGTTTTAAACTCCTTTCATTTCTTCTTGCATGCAAAATATTACAATAGCCTGCTGAATCTCCATTAAACATTTTTTGAAATCATATCCTGCAAAATAAGGGCTGTTAATTACCTCATCAGATACTTCTTCCCCCCGGTAAAACGGAGGGCAGGGATTTAATATTGCGTCTTTCTTTGCCCGTTTCATAAGTTCCAATGTAACCTGGTAATGCCTGAATTCTTCTAAATTATCACTTATTACAGAGTCTGTGCAGATAATATCTTTATCAGATATTGCATCATATAAATCGTTGTATGTTTGTAACCCTTCTATCTCATATCCATTGGGACAGCATTGTACCAGGGAGAATCCCATCAGATCAGATGCCTCCTTCCATGCATAGCCAATATTGCCGGCCGCACCTGCAAAGAGAAATTCATCTGTTGTGAAATCCCTTCGGTTTTTTGACAATGCATACATATCTGCCATCATCTCACATGGATGATTTATATCCGTCATACCATTGATAACAGGTACCCGGGCGTAATCTGCAATTTTATCCAGTAATCCAATATCTTTATGCCTTACTATCAGGCCATCTGCCCAGTTATTTAAATATCCAATCACATCTCTAATGTCTTCTTTTTTATTCAGGGTTTCAGGAGCAAATAAAATTGATTGTCCTCCTAAAAGATGGATTCCCTTCTCAAATGTCACCCTGGTACGAATGCTGGAAGCTGGAAAGAACATCACAATCGTCTTCCCCTCCAGGTATTTCTTATATTTTCCCAACAATACATCATCTGCAATTTGAAATATTCTTAATACATCATCTCTTGAAAAATCATTCAGTCGTATTAAATTTCTCATAGAATACCTCACTTAATTTTCTAAAATACAATTACCTAATGCTTTGATAAGTTCTTCTCTATCATAATTCCTGCCAATAAATACAATCTGATTCAAACGGTCTCCATAAATCTCATCCCAATCTTCCAACACATCCGGATAATTCTGAAAGATCTCCTCTTTCTCCTCATTTGGAAGTGCCGCCACCCAACTGGTAGCTTCTGAAATGGAAGCATTTTTCCCCGCCTGCTCAAACAGCTGGGCATGTACCGAATCATCAGAAAACCAGATATAGCCTTTCGCCCGTATAATTGTTTCGGGATAATTATTTTCCAGTAATTCCATAAAACTTTCCCGGTCAAACGCCCTTCTTTCTTCATAAACAAATGAAGAAACTCCATAATCATCTGTTCCAGAATCATTAAGCTGCTTCTCTCTGGCAAGTGCTTTCTGCAAAGAGGAGGAATTCATAACTCTGTCATAATCAAATTCTCTTCCATTAAATATCAGCTGTGTATCTACTTTCCCCCATGCAGTCTGAATAATTTCTGCCTCAGGCTGAATCTGTTTTATTGTACTTATTACCTGTTCCGTTTTAACCGGAGTCAATAAATCACACTTATTTAATATAATCGTGCTGCAAAATTCAATCTGATCCATAACCAGGTTAATGATATCAGGCTCCTCTTCTATCTCCTCATTCAACGGTTCTTCCATCTCATCCAGGAATTCATAATAAATCCGATCCGCATCCACCACAGTAATAATGGATTGTAAGTATACACCGGAAGAATCCGGTTCTTCATCAGACAGCAAAAAACCCTCCGCTATGGATGCCGGATTGCTGATTCCAGATGCTTCCACTAATATTTTTTCTACCCTTTGATCCTTAGAAAGTTCTTCTATCTGATTCATAAATTCTTCCCGCAAAGAACAGCAGATGCATCCATTCTGCAATTCCACCATTTTCGCAGTTTCTAGTGAAGAATCTTCACTTTTTATCAGCTTTCCATCCACATTCACACTGCCCATATCATTAATAACCAATGCAAGACCACTGTTGTCCCCGCTCTCAAGTAATCCCTGAAGCAGTGTGGTTTTGCCTGAACCAAGATATCCGGTAATCAATATGACTGGAGTTTTCTTATTTACATTTTTATTCATATAATCATCTCACTTTTCCATGATTGGTAACAGTACTTTTCAAAAGCAAAAAAAGCGCAAACCCACACCTGGATTTACGCATTCCTATTTTAAGCAGTATTACATATAATACATATACCCTCAAAAC
>JAAOXG010000089.1 GCA_013036995.1 Lacrimispora defluvii | reverse complement strand
AAAGCAGGCGCTGACCATGTGACAGAAGAAATCTATGCTTTTTTTCAATGTTAAATCCTGGATTACTGTCTTGACACTTTTTATTCTGAATGTTATAGTTACAAATATAAACTGTAATTAAAAATAGTACAGAAACACGAGGTTAACTGCCATAATCAGGCGGTAAAAGTATCACTTACAGGAGGTAATCATTTGGGATTTTCAATTGACATGAGTGTTCCGGTATTAACCGTATTTTTACAGGGAATTGTAAGCTTTTTTTCACCCTGTGTGCTGCCTTTAATTCCTCTCTATATTGGATATCTTTCAGGGGGAACCGGAGTAACAGGTGAGGATGGAAGAATCTATTATAAGCGGAGCAAGGTTATGTTACATACCATTTGTTTCGTGATTGGAATCAGTTTTACTTTCTTTCTTCTAGGAATTGGTGTCTCAGCACTTGGAAGCTTCTTTAAAACCAATCAGCTTCTGTTTGCCAGACTGGGCGGAATTCTTGTGTTCATGTTCGGATTGTATCAGCTGGGATTTCTGGGTAATTCTTCTTTCCTGGGAAAGGAGCGCAGGCTTTCCGTTTCGTTTGACAAACTGGCCATGTCTCCGTTTACTGCCCTGCTCATGGGATTTACCTTCAGCTTTGCCTGGACACCCTGTGTAGGACCTGCTCTGGCCAGTGTGCTGATTATGGCAGCATCTGCTTCCACCAAAACACTGGGATTTATGTTGATTGGAGTCTACACTCTGGGATTCATTCTGCCATTTCTGGCAGTGGGATTTTTTACCACATCTGTTCTTGAATTTTTTAAGACACACAGGAATGTTGCTAAAAATGCGGTTAAAGTTGGCGGTGCTCTGATGATACTCATGGGATTGCTGATGTTTACAGGAAAAATGAATTCTGTGACGGGATATCTGTCTTCTGTAAAGTCTCCATTTACCAGGGAATCAACAAAACCTGCAAAAGAGACAGAACCATCAACCAGGGAAACGGTGTCTGAAACGGTAAAAGAATCTGTCACAGAGGCAGCTACGGCTGAATCCCAATCGCAGGCAGAGGAAACCCGGAACGAAGAAGACCAGATCCTTCCGGCCATAGATTTTACTTTAACAGACCAGTTTGGTAAAACACATTCCCTATCGGATTATAAAGGGAAAACTATCTTTTTAAATTTCTGGGCGACATGGTGTCCGCCCTGCAGGGCAGAAATGCCGGATATACAGAAGATATATGAGACCTACAGTACAGAAGGCGATGACGGTCTGATTGTCCTTGGAGTAGCAGCTCCCGGTTATGGGAATGAAAAGGATGAGGAGGGAATCAAAACGTTTTTAAAAGATAACGGATACACCTATCCGGTGCTCATGGATACCAATGCAGAATTATTCGAAGCGTATGGGATATACTCCTATCCAACAACCTTTATGATTGACCGGGATGGCAATGTATTTGGATATGCAAGCGGACAGTTATCAGAGGACACTATGAAGAGTATTATCGATCAGACAAGGAAAGGAGTAAGAAACTAATAGTATGGATAAAAACAGGGCCAGAAGAAAACGTGAAAGAAGAAATCGGAGAATCGTTTATGGATCATTGCTAATAGCTGCCCTGTCAACGGTTGGTATTTTATATAGCTTTGGAAACAGTAAAAAAACCAAAGATTCTGACAGCAGCCAGGTGATCACAGAAACCAAAGAAAAAGAAACAGTCCAGGAGAAAGTGTTGGTATCAGCCAGAATTGGAAGTACAAATCTCTCCGGATTGACTGTAAAAGAGGCAAAGGACACCATTGAAGAGCGTTATCAGTGGGGAATGACGGTTACAGACGGAACAGATACAGTTGTAATAGATGATATAGTAAACAGTCAGCTGGAAAAGATTATGAAGCAGCTGAGTGAAACCCCGGCAGATCAGCCACAGGATTATCAGCTGGATTACGATTCCATGAAGGAAGCATTTAAAAAGCAGGCAGAAGCCCTTGCTAAGCGCTGGAACAAAGACGGAGTCAATTCCCAAGTAGAATCATTTGACCAGAAAACTGGGGCGTACAGTTATACAAAAGAGCAGAATGGAAGAGTACTGGACCAGGAGAAGTTAGTAAATCAGCTTCTGGATGCTGCTAAGAAAGAGAATTTTCAGGCAGAGATCCCGGCAGAGTTCGCCCTTAAGGCACCTGCCAGGACCCAGGCTCAGGCAAAGGAACAGTATAAGGTAATCGGTACCTTTACTACCAAAACCACCACCAATAAAAACCGGAATCAGAATATCAGCCTTGCAGTGAACGCCATCAATGGCGTGGTCTTAAAGCCTGGTGAGGAATTTTCCTTTAATAATACCACAGGAAACCGTACCAGTGAAAAGGGGTATCAGCCTGCAGGCGCGTACAGAAACGGCGTTTTAATTGAAGAGCCTGGTGGCGGCGTATGTCAGGTCTCCACTACACTGTACCATGCGATTATAGAAAGCGGGTTTAAAACCACAGAACGGAATTCTCACAGCTTTGCCCCCTCCTACGTGGAAAAGGGACAGGATGCCATGGTCAGCTTTGACGGCTATGCAGGACCGGATTTAAAATTTATCAATACCGGTAGTTCATCTGTGGTATTGAGAGCATCTTTAGAGGGAACTACTTTAAAAATATCTATCGTAGGAATCCCGGTTCTGGAGGAGGGGGTAAAGGTTACCATCCGTTCGGAGAAGGTGAAGGATTCCGATCCTCTTCCGGTTACCTATGAGGAAAACACAGCGCTGCCTTTTGGAACAGAAAAGGTAGTGGATAAAGGAACCATCGGCGGATATTTTAAAAGCTACCGTGTATTAAAGAAGGGCGACACTGTATTAAAGGAAGAGCCTCTTCATAACAGCAGTTATAAAGGAAAACCCCAGGTGATTCAGAGAAATACAACCTTAAAGCACGAAGAGACTGTACAGGAAACTCATGGTCAGCCGGAAAGCACCACAGCAGCTCCGACAGAAGAACCAGGTGAGACCCATGAGGCTGTGAATGTGGGACCTGGTGTGACAGGAGCAGAGAATCAGTAAGACAGAAAGAAACAGAACAGGAAAACTCATTTCTTGATTTTCCTGTCCTGTTTCTTTTTTTACGTTAATGGTGTGCATTATGACTATATCTTAAACTCTAAAATCATGTCATGTAAGTCTTTTGCAAGTTGGGATAAGAGATCGCTGGAGGCAGCAATTTCTTCCAGCGCGCCGGCTTCCTCCTCCATTGATTTATTCAAGTCTCCGGCGGCCTGGGAATTTTGCTTTGCAATGTGGGTTAGATTTTCAAGTAGAGCCAGTATTGTATTTTTCATATCATACATTTCTTTCCCGGCATCATTTAATTGCAGTGAAGCATTTTTAGACTTTTCCATAGCCTGATTAATGGCCTGATAAGTGGCTCTGCTGTTTTCAACCCGATGAGTTTGTTCCGTGGTAATTTGTTTTTAAAGCTCCTTCCATGGTGCTTTCCATCTGATCTTCTGCTCTGGCAGCTATCTCATGAATGGTATGGGAAACCTCTTCGGCCGCTCTGGCCGAATGAGTGGAAGCGGCAGTCAGCTGATTAGAGGTAAGAGCAACCTGACTGGAGGAAGCGTTTATCTTACCAATCAGTGCTTGAAAGTTATTTCTGATATTTTCCAATGAATTGACTAAAATACCAAATTCATCTTTTTTACGTAATTCTTTTTTTGAAATACTGATTTGTAAATTGAATTCAGCCAGTTCTTTGGCAAAATCAGAGGATCGTTTAATGGAGCGGGATATTTTATCTGAAAAAAGTAACCCTGCAATGGTAATAATTCCTGTAAATATCACCAGAACCAGTAAACAGACCTTTTTGAAATGCTCCATTTCATTATAAATAGATTCTGCGTCAAAGTCCGCACCCATGATTCCCACAACCGTACCCTGACTGTCCTGATGGGATAATAGGAGCAGATTCACTTATGTATATGGTACAAACCATTATGAATAAGATTTTTCAGGAGGTGGGCATCATGGATTTGTCTAAAGAGAGCGCCTATGAAAAAAAATGGGGAGAAAAGCAGACTGCGGTTCTGATCGAGCGCTGTTATCAAGGAGAGGCATCCGTAAAGGAATTGGTTCTCTGCCTGTTAAAGAAACGGCTGGAGGCTGGAGGCCGTGATTAGAGAGAGAGACAAAGAGGGGCGGCAGTATAAGGCGGCTTTGTACATGCGGCTCTCCAAAGATGACGGGACTGGGGAGAGCGCAAGCATAAATACTCAACGGAGCATGCTGCGTTCCTATGCCGACCGAAATGGCTTTTTTATATACGGAGAATACGCAGATGATGGCTACAGCGGGACTACGTATGACCGACCGGCATGGAAACGCCTGCTTGCAGATATAGAGGCGGAGAAGGTAAATCTTGTAATCACCCGGGACCTTTCCAGACTTGGTAGGGATTACATACTTACAGGTCAGTACACAGAGATATATTTTCCAGCCAAAGGGGTTCGTTATATTGCAGTAAATGACGGCTATGATTCAAACAATCGGGGAAATGATCTGGCTCCCTTTCAGAATATTGTCAATGAAATGTATGCCAGAGATACATCAAAAAAGATTCGAAGCGCATTGAGAACTAAAATGGAGGATGGGGCATATATCGGAAATTATGCTCCTTACGGATACCGAAAGGACCCTGGAGATAAAAACCATCTTTTAATTGATCCCCTGACGGCACCTGTGGTGCGGGACATCTTTGAGCGGGCTTCCAGGGGAGAACCCCCGTTAAAGATTGCAAAGCTGCTGAATGAGAGGTGTATTAAAACTCCGGCCAGTTACCGTCGTTTTAAACGGCAGGAGGTGGACCTGGAGACTATTGGGGGAGAAAAAGGCTGGACTTCCAGCATCATCTGCAAAATTCTTTCCAACCGGGTTTATACAGGAGATATGGTGCAGGGCAAAACCACCAAGCTGTCATTTAAAAGTCAGATGACCTTAAGGATTCCGAAAGAGGAATGGATTGTGGTAGAAAACAAGCATAATGCCATTGTATCCAGAGATTTGTTTGAGCAGGCAGGAAGGCGGAGTGTACCACGGAAAAGATCAAAATCAGCTCAATTTACCAATGCATTTTCCGGACTGGTGTACTGCGGGGACTGCAAAAGAGTGATGACCACAACCGGGGGCAGCCATACGGAGGACAGAAAGCTGGTATGCAGCGGATATAAGCAGTTTGGAAGAGCCGCATGCACCAACCACTATATGAACTATGACCTGCTCTGCCAGATTGTATCTCAGGAGCTTGAGACTTTCATTTCATTGTCAGAAGAAGAGAGAAAGGAGGTTGCGGGTCAGTTAGAGTTCTATGGAAGAAACAGAGGCAATTCAGAAGAGAAACGGGCGGCTGCATCTTTAAAAAAGAGGGAGAGGCAGATTGAGCGAATTATTGGAAAGCTTTACGAAGATCGAGTCAATAAAGTGGTGGAAGAAGAGCGTTTCTGTAAGCTGCTCACTTCTTATGAACAGGAGTTAAAGGTGATTGGGGCAGAAGTAGATGCCATGAAAGAAATTACAGCATCTGTGGGGAAAAATGTTGAGGAGCCAGTGGATACTGTGGATCGTTTAATAAATGAGTTAAAGGAAAAAAAAGTTCCCGCTTCCGATTTGCTGCACCAGTTTATTGACCGGATTGAAATCTTTCAGTCAAGGAAAGATCCGGATCAGAAAGACAATCAGATTATAACTGTCAGGATATTTTACCGATCAAAGTCACCAGACAGTAAAAAAGCATAGATTGCCCCTGTCATGTGCATGGGCTTTGGCTG
>JAAOXG010000088.1 GCA_013036995.1 Lacrimispora defluvii | reverse complement strand
AGCTGTTCAAACACAGCTTATCATTAGAATTTTCAGGGTTTTACATACTGTTCAATCTTCTGTTTTCAAAGTGCTGTTTGCATCTTTCAGAAACGCTTGTCTCTTCTCAATGCTGACGCAGAAGGAGGGATTTGAACCCTCGCGCCGCTACTAACGGCCTACTCCCTTTCCAGGGGAGCCCCTTCAGCCACTTGGGTACTTCTGCAGTTAGCTGATTCTATGTTATTAGCGGCTTAAAACCTGCCAACGGAGAGGGTGGGATTCGAACCCACGCGCCCTTGCGGACAAACGGTTTTCAAGACCGCCTCGTTATGACCACTTCGATACCTCTCCAAACGCGCTTTTACATTTTAATAGAAGTTTGTGTTTTTGTCAAGCACTTTTTTCTATTTTTTTCAAATCTCTTGGAGCTTTTTTCTCTCAATTACCGTCTTCATCAGCGGCAACTTCGATAGTTTATCATTGTTTATATCATCTGTCAACATATTTTTACATATTTTTCAAATATTTTTTAGCCCATCTACAAATGCTCTAAAAGACGTTGCTTTGCCTGCTCAGCAGTGCTAAAGTTTTCTTCTATTCCAGTTATATAGTAAAGCGCATCCTGCCATACTTTTACTGAATAATCAATTGCAGGAATATCAGAAACGATGACCCGGAATCTAGCTTTGCCTGTGCTCCCCCGCAGATCCGATAAATACATGCAGCCTAATTCTGATGCAATTCGTTCCAGTAAACCCTCCCTGGTGCCTGTATCCGTTTCATTCCTGGTTTTTCCAGTTTCCATCTATTGTACCTTCTTTCCTACTTTTCATCTGACGAAACAGCTGATACTATCTAATAGCCATGTAATCCTGATAAAGGATTTATTAGCCTGATCATACATTAAATACTCTATATAAATAATAATATTGTAATGAATGCAACATGTCAAGTGATGGAATGCATTATTTACTACACATATTTCATTTAATGCAATACTATGGAATCAGGAGGAGTTACCCATGTATATAGACTTCAATTTTTCCAAACGCCTCTCAGAGCTCAGGGCTCAAAAGGGTGTGTCCGCACGTGATATGAGTCTTTCTCTCGGACAGAATCCCACATATATCCATAAAATAGAAAATGGGCGGGCGCTTCCGTCCATGATGGGTTTCTTTTATATATGTGAGTATCTGGATATTGAACCAGCTGAATTCTTTTCCCGCGATGTAACCAGTCCTGCCAAAGTCAAAGAACTTATGGATGATGCACAGCATTTAAATCGAGAGCAGCTTGAGCACCTACATCTGATAGTTAAGGATCTATTAAAAACAGGTGGAAAAAAATAAAAAGGAAGCTGCTCCTACAGCATTCCTTTTATTTTTTCCCATATATTTTGTTAAGAAATACACTGGCGATCTCTAAGTCCTCCGGTGTAGTTACCTTTATATTGGTATAATCGCCCTTTATTAACTTCACCTTTTCTTCTGTCATGGATTCTACCACCATAGCATCGTCCGTAACCCCTTTTTGATAAGATTCCGATCCCATCAGTTTTTGATATGCCTTAAAAACCAGATCAAATCGGAATGCCTGAGGTGTCTGGATCTGCCAAAGGCTTGCACGATCCGGAGTTAATGCCGCATATCCATTTTCATCAGATATCTTAATGGTATCCTTAACAGGTATGCCGATCACACAAGCTCCGTATTTCATTGCCCCAGCTTTTGATGTATCAATAATTTCTTTGGTAACACAGGGTCTTGCGCCATCATGAATAAGAACGTAGGAGCAGTTCTTTACTGCTTTCAGCCCGGCGTAAACAGAGTGATACCTCTCTTTTCCGCCTTCTGTTACGGCTGTTATCTTGCGAAATCCAAAACGGTCCACAATCTCCGTCCTGCAAAAAGAAACCTCGCCGGGACCAGTTACCAGAACAACCTCATCTACAGAGCTTTCTTCAAAGGCTCTTAAGGTATGATAAAGAAGGGGCCTGCCGCACAGCTCCATATACTGTTTGTGGATTGTACTTTCCATGCGGGAGCCTTTTCCTGCTGCCAGGACGACTGCTGCTGTTCTTTCCATAGTCCGGTTACCTTTCTCCCAGTTTCAGATTGGGAACTGCATTTAAATCCCAGCCAGCCCTGGCTCCGTTAATAAATTCATAATATGCTGCTGTTCCAATCATGGCAGCATTATCCGTACAATAAATGGGAGAAGGATAATAAAATTTAATTCCATTTTTTTCACAGGCTTCTTTCATACCCTTTCGAAGCGCAGAGTTAGACGCCACACCCCCTGCTATTGCAACTTTTTTAAAGCCATATTCTTTTGCAGCATCAACGGTATGGGATACCAGAACATCAACCACAGCATTCTGGAAGGATGCCAGAAGATCGGGTACATTGATTTCCTCTCCCATCATATTGGCATGATTAATGTGATTTAATACTGCAGACTTTAACCCGCTAAAGCTAAAATCGTATGCATTTCCGTCTACTTTTGCTCTCGGGAACTTTATTGCCTGCGGATTTCCCTCTTTTGCTGCCTTGTCGACTTTTGGTCCGCCCGGATAACCAAGCCCCACTGCCCTGGCCACCTTGTCAAATGCTTCGCCTGCCGCATCATCTCTGGTTCTTCCAAGTATCTCAAACTCTCCGTAATCCCTTACGATCACCAGATGTGTATGTCCGCCTGATACAATCAGACACATAAAAGGCGGTTCCAGGTCTGGATGCTCAATAAAATTAGCGGATACATGACCTTCTATATGATGGACTCCCACTAATGGCTTGTTTGCTGCATAAGCCATTGCCTTCGCCTCTGCCACTCCCACTAGAAGTGCTCCCACAAGCCCGGGGCCGTAGGTAACCCCGATGGCATCCATATTCTCAAGTGTAAGCCCAGACTCCAAAAGTGCGGACTCTATGACCTGGTTGATCTTTTCTATATGCTTTCTGGAAGCAATTTCGGGAACGACTCCGCCATACAAGGTATGGAGATCAATCTGGGAGGAGATTACATTGGACAGTATCTCCCTTCCGTTCTTCACTACCGCTGCTGCCGTCTCGTCACAGGAACTTTCAATTGCAAGTATATAGACATCTTCTTCTGTATGATTTTTCTTCATCGCCATTCCCTCATTCCTCATCAAATTCCAGTTCCAGCGTCCAGGCATCTCTTGCTGCTTTTGCCCTGGGGAAAATCTCACGGACCTTGTCCATAAAATCTTCCGGTCTGGTTAAAGAGGGACTGTAATGGGTCAGCCACATCTGTCTTGGCTGAGCTTCTTTTGCAAGTCTGGCAGCCTCATAAAATGTCATGTGGCGGTATTCCCTTGCCTTTGCCTCTTTTCCATCTTCGCCGTACATGCCTTCGCATATGAAAAGATCAGCATCCTTTGCATACTCAGCAATCACCGGTACGGGTCTGGTATCTGTACAGTAGGTCACCTTAAGGCCACGCCTGTCCGGCCCTAAAACAAGATCAGGCGTCAGAATTCTACCATCATAATCGATGGTTTCTCCCTTTTGAAGACGACTCCAGAATTTTTGAGGAATCTCTGCCGCTTTGGCCCGGTCCACATCAAATCTTCCGGTTCTTGGAATAGAAATGGAATAACCATAGCAGACAACGTTATGATTGACGCGGTATGCATCAATTACGTAAGGCGCCATGGTTATCTGCTCTCTGTTTTCGGAGAGTTCAATAAATTTTAGTTCAAAAGGAAGCTCCGGCGCAATGGTACGAAGTGCTCCCACCACCCGCTCAAGCCCTTTCGGACCAATCAGAGTTAAGGGTTCTGTCCGCTCTGCATTTCCCATTGTTAAAAGAAGACCGGGCAGACCGCTGATGTGGTCCGCATGATAATGGGTAAAGCAGATAATATCAATGGGTTTTGGGCTCCAGCCCTTTTCTTTTAATGCAATCTGAGTTCCTTCCCCGCAGTCAATCAAAAGATTGCTGCCATCACACCGTGCCATCATAGCTGTCAGCCAGCGGTATGGCAGAGGCATCATGCCCCCGGTTCCCAGCAAACATATATCCAACATAGAATTTCCTCGCTTTTGTCTCATTCAGTGGGCAGAACAAAAAACTGCCACATAAAATCATAACACAAAGCAGAGGGAATTAGCAACTATAAATATTCCAGCTGTTCCTCTACCTCCACTGGTATCTTAAACTCAGATATCAGTGCATCGTAACAGGTTTCACATAAATCAAAATGATGGATCTCCCCATCTTTCTCTGAAAAGAAGTCCCATGCGTGATTGATGCTGATGACCCCTTCCCTGGCAATCCCTTCTGATACAATAATTTTTTTGCCGCAGCAGTTGCAAACAACTGTTTCTAGCTGACCGCCGTTTTTGTACTTTCTCATCTTACTCTCACCTTTCCTTTTACCGCCCATGCTTTTCTTTCCGGGCATAATGGTATGCCTGCAAGGCGTTCCTTTTTCTCATTTTCCAGAAAAATCCCTTTTTCCACCTCCCTGCACACCAAGATAGAAAAAAGGGCATCCTTACTGGATACCCCTACATTATAAACGGTGTTATGCCCTATTTTTAGTGGTAAATGTTTCAAATATGGTGACAGACCATAAGGACCGCATTTTCACTGGGATTGAGGTAGTAATGTTTTCTGATCCCCTCCTCCACAAATCCATAGGATTTATAAAGGTTTCTTGCCCTGTCATTACTTTCTCTTACTTCTAAAAATATGGATTTTACTTCTTTTTGTCTGGAATAAAAAACCATCTGGTCCATAAGTTTCTTGGAAAGGCCCCTCCCCCTGAATCGAGGAAGAATTGCGATCCGAAGCAGTTCACATTCATCTGCTATTGTCCGGAAAACACAGTATCCTGCAGTTGTTCCTTCTTCCCAAAGCACCAGCCAGGTATCAAGACTGCTTTCTAATCCATTTTTAATCATCTCATAAGACCACGGATTGGAGAAGCACTGCATTTCTATTTCCAGTACACTTAACACATCCTCCGGAGTCATCTCACCAATCATCTTACTCTCCTTTTAACGCCTCTTCTCTTTCACGCTCTGCCTGGGGCTTTCGCAGATAATCGGGAGCATGCTCCGCTGCTGTTACCGTTTTCCCCTCAAGGAACAGACGGGCTCCATAAGCTGCTACTGCACCTGCCCGCTGCCTGCTTAAATGCGCAGGTGCAAATTCAAATGGAACCTTCATGAATTCTTCTATACTTTCTTTATATGCCGGTATGCCGTCTCCTGAGAAAATTACACGCTCTCCCATGGAATTAAGCTCTTCAATTAAATCTCTGATATCCATGGCGCAGGATTCTTTCACGATGGAGAATCCGGTGCGGTTATCATAAATACCGGTATAGACCTGGTTTCTTCTGGCATCCATAATTGGGCATATAATAGAAGCACTGCCGTAGAACTCATAGGCCATTGCATCGATTGTAGGTACAGAAATAAGCGGTTTTTTCAACGCAAGTCCCAGACCCTTTCCTGTGGCAGAACCGATCCGAAGTCCGGTAAAGGAGCCTGGTCCTGCTGAAACAGCGATGGCATCTACATTTTCCAGGCTGACCCCTGTCATGGTTACAATCTCATCAAGCATGGGGAGCAGTGTCTGGGAATGGGTCTTTTTAAAATTGACTGTGTATTCTGCAGTCAGTATGTCATCCGAAAGAAGGGCGACCGATGCAACCAGTGACGAACTTTCAATTCCTAATATGTTCATTTACATTCCCTCCACGGTGATTTTTCTGTAGTCAAATCCTTTTTGCAAATCTTTTTCAATGGTTACTGTAATAACCTGTTTGGGAAGTATCTCTTCGATCAGACCGGACCATTCAATTAATGTGACACCTTCCCCGTAAAAGCAGTCTTCATAGCCGATCTCGTCCATTTCACTGACGTCACCAATCCGGTAAACGTCAAAATGATAAAACGGAAGGCGTCCGTCGTCATATTGCTTTACTATGGTAAAGGTTGGACTGTCCACCGGTTCTGTAATGCCAAGCCCGGCGGCAAACCCCTGGGTGAATACGGTTTTCCCCACCCCCAGATCTCCATTTAAGCAAAATATGGCGGAAGGAGCAGCTTCCTCTCCCAGTCTTTTTCCTAATTCAAAGGTATCTTCTGGTTTCCAGCTTTCTATTACCATCATTTATATCCTCTTTCGCCTCTCCGGAGGCAGATTTTCTTTCATTAATGCCGTTATTTCCGGTGCTTTCTCGCCTGCAACAGAATCCGGAAGCAGATAGGCATGAATCCGGTCCATATAAATAATCAGAAGCTTGCCGATTCGTTTTACCACCATCACGTCTTCCCATAATAATTCCAGTTTCTCCTGCCCCTGGGTTACCACAATTCCTTCTGCTGAAAAAGAAAGGGTCATACCATCACGAATGGCAGATTTTTTTGCCTGTCTTGCTGCCTTTGTATATAGGACGAAAGGCTGCCAGACTGTGAACATCAGCGCACAGACAAGAATCAGAATCCGGTAAGGGCGGGATGATGTCGTCCAGGTTGCAATGAGCACATAAAGAGCAGCAGCACTGAAAAGAAAACTGAAAATCCCCTGGAATCCCCGGTATGAATGGTACATAGAAAATTTCCAGAGATCTTTTGCAGTCAGTTTCACATCTAATACAAGCGGATTTTTCTGTTCCACATTTTCCTCCTTTTATACAGCATTTCACTGTATCTGCTTAGAATTTCATGGTAAGAGCGATTCTCTTTTTGGGAACATCTACACTTATTACCTTTACTTCAACAATGTCTCCTACGCTGACAGCTTCTAAGGGATGTTTGATAAATTTGTCCGATATCTGGGAAATGTGAACCAGTCCATCCTGGTGAACTCCTATATCCACAAACGCACCGAAGTCAATTACATTTCGAACCGTTCCCTTTAATACCATCCCGGGCTGTAAATCCTTCATCTCCATAACATCCGTGCGTAATATGGGTTTTGGCATCTCGTCACGGGGATCTCTTGCCGGCTTTTCCAGTTCCTTTACAATATCCCGGAGAGTGATTTCACCAATCTCTAATTCTTCTGCCAGCTCTTTATAGTTATGAATCTTTTTACTGATTCCGTTTAATCCCCCGTTCATCAGTTCCTTTGCCTCATATCCCAATTTTTTCAGCAGCTTTTTAGCCGCATCATAGGACTCCGGATGAACACTGGTTAAATCAAGAGGATTCTTTCCTCCCTGGATTCTCATAAAGCCGGCACATTGTTCAAATGCTTTTGGTCCAAGCTTTGCAACCTTTAACAGCTGGCTCCTGCTTTCAAACGCACCGTTTTCCTCCCGGTAAAGCACAATATTTTTTGCGATAGGCTTTGAAATACCGGATATATATTCCAGAAGAGAAGCAGAGGCCGTATTTAAATCCACACCTACTTTATTTACACAGTCTTCCACAACTCCCTGTAATGCTTCACTTAAATGCTTCTGGTTCATATCATGCTGATACTGACCCACACCAATGGACTTGGGATCAATCTTTACCAGTTCTGCAAGAGGATCCTGCAATCTTCTTGCAATGGAAGCTGCACTTCTCTGTCCTACATCAAAATTGGGGAATTCTTCCGTTGCCAGCTTGCTGGCGGAATAAACAGAAGCTCCGGCTTCGTTCACAATGATATACTGAACCGGCTCAGGGATTTCTTTTAACAATTCTACAATAATGGCCTCAGATTCTCTTGAGGCAGTTCCGTTCCCCACAGAAATCAGGGAAATTCCGTATTTCTTAATCAGCTTCTTTAAAACTGTCTTGGCTTCTTCCACTTTATTTTGAGGTGCAGTGGGATAGATTACAACGGTATCCAGCACTTTGCCTGTTTCATCCACTACCGCCAGCTTACACCCGGTACGAAAAGCCGGATCCCAGCCAAGAACCACTCTTCCTACAATGGGAGGCTGCATAAGAAGCTGTTCTAAATTTTTGCCAAATACACGGATTGCTCCATACTCCGCTGTTTCCGTTAAATCGCTGCGGATCTCCCGCTCAATTGCCGGTGCAATAAGACGGTCATAACTGTCTTTTATAACTTCCTTTAATATGGGAGAAGTAACAGGATTGTCCCCAATGATCACCTGCTTTTCCAGGAAACGAAGAATCACTTCTTCCGGTGCCACCACCTTCACAGTAAGAACCTTTTCCTTTTCGCCTCTGTTAATGGCAAGAATCCGGTGTCCTGCTGCCTTCTTTAAAGGTTCTTCATAATTATAATACATCTCATATACAGATTCTGCTTCCTCATCCTTTGCAGCGGATAAGAGGCTGCCCTGATTCATGGTTGCGTTCCGGATATAAGTGCGGTACTCCGCCTGATCGGAAATCCGCTCAGCCAGTATATCTTTTGCTCCGTCAATTGCTTCCTGGGCAGTGGCCACTCCTTTTTCTTCCGAAACATAGTCCGCTGCAGCTTCCAGAAGCGGGGTCTTCATCATCTGAAGGATAATGAGATCTGCTAATGGTTCTAACCCTTTTTCTTTGGCAATAGTGGCTCTTGTCCGCCTTTTCTGCTTGTAAGGGCGGTATAAATCTTCCACTGCAACCAGTGTCTGGGCTTCCAGAATCTTTTTTTCCAGCTCCGGTGTCAGCTTCTCCTGTTCTCTGATGGATGAAAGTACCTGCTCTTTCCGCTCCTCTAAATTCCTTAAATAACGAAGCCTCTCATCTAAATTACGCAGAACTTCATCATTTAAAGAGCCGGTTACCTCTTTTCGGTATCTGGCTATAAAAGGAATGGTATTCCCCTCATCAATAAGTCTGATTGTTTCTTCCACCTGATTTCTGGAAATGGAAAGTTCTTCCTGCAAAATCTTTATTATATCCATGCTGTACCTCTTATTTTTCATAGTTGGTTCAATTCAACTATTATAATTCATCATTCCCCGTTATGCAATACCCGTCTGGACACGGCGGTCTTTTCGTGCTACAATCATAAAATACAGATTCAAATCAGGAAAATCCTGGATGATATCTGTACTATACACATACGAGGTAAACATTAATGGGAGAAAATTATAACAGCAATAAAGGAATGCTTCCGCAAACTCCGAATACAGGTTCGTTCTTTGCATTCTGGTCTGTCCTTTTAGGCGGCCTGGGACTGCTGACAGACTGCCTTCCCTTATTCAGTATCTGGAATCTGCCGGCAGGTCTGATTTTTGGTCTCACAGGCATTGCTCTTGCCATATTATCAAAAAAAGGTAAGCCCTTCAGCCATCAGGCACAGCTTGGTCTGATCCTTTCCATCATATCTGCTGTTTGTGGCCTGTTACTGGCATTGTTTATTATATTTGTCTATGATGTCATGGATACCAATACCCCTTTGGGGCTGTATTTCAGACAGGTATTTGAAGCCACCACGCAGGCACTGATGCCCACGGGCGGCGTAGGCAGATAATTATTTTAATGGTGGTAAAAGATCAATCCCTTTCACCACCAGCATATAGTTCTTAAAGATCCAGTTTATAACTACAATTTCAGCTCCAATAAGAATAAGTATCCGTTCCCTTTTTTTATGGTCCAGCGGGTGCTTTCTTTTTTTTGATAAAAACCGGATGATTACCTCAGCCAAAACAGCGATAACAGTATAAAGGACCAACGGATGATACTGAACGCTCATCCGCAGGTCCCCCTGTAACAAAGTCCGAACTGCTCTCGTTCCCCCGCAGCCGGGACAGTAGAGCCCGGTGAGGGAATGAAAGATACAGACGGATCCTATTTTCCAAATTTTTTCTAACCAGATCATTCGTTCCACCTTCGTTTAATCTGCAAGATCAAAGGCATTGTGAACCGTTCTCATGGCGCGGTTTACGTCCTCTTCATGAATGAGAACCGTAATCCTTATTTCAGATGTTGCAATCATTTTGATGTTAATATTGGCATTGTAAAGGGCCTCAAACATCTTTGCAGCAACTCCCGGATTACTGGTCATACCTGCACCGATGATGGAAAGCTTTGCCACATCCTCTTCACTGGTTACATTCTGTGCTGTAATCCCATCCTTGTGTTCGTTTAAAAGATCCATGGTTTCTTTTAAATCCTGCTTCGCCACCGTAAAGGAGATGTCTTTTCTTTCTTCTCTGCCAATGGACTGGATAATGATATCAACGTTAATGTTGTGTTTTGCCAGAAGATTAAAGATTTTAAATGCGACTCCAGGCTCATTCTTAACCCCGATTACGGAAATACGGGCTACATTTTTATCTGCGGCAACTCCGCTCACCAGCATTCTTTCCAATTTCGTTTCCTCCTTGACGATGGTACCTTCTTCTCTGTTCAGACTTGATCGTACAACCAGCTGTACTCCATAGCGTTTTGCCATCTCTACCGAACGGTTGTGAAGCACTTTGGCTCCCAGAGAAGCAAACTCAAGCATCTCATCATAGGAAACCTCCAATAGCTTTCTGGCATCGGGAACAATTCGTGGATCTGCTGTGTAAACTCCGTCCACATCAGTGTAAATCTCGCATGCATCGGCATGGAGCGCAGCAGCCAGAGCCACAGCCGTGGTATCTGACCCTCCTCGTCCAAGAGTTGTCAGATCATCATATTTATTAATACCCTGAAAACCTGTGATAATAACGATTTTCTTCGCTTCCAGTTCATGCTGGATCCGCTCCGTATCGATTTTCTTTAACTTAGCCATTCCATAAGCAGAAGAGGTATGCATAGCTACCTGTGACGCGTTTAATGATACAGATGGTACGCCGAGAGCATTCATGGCCATGGACATCAGTGCCACGCTCACCTGCTCTCCTGTTGCCAGAAGCATATCCAGCTCTCTCTTTGGAGGATTGGGGTTTATCTCATGAGCTTTGGCGATCAGACCGTCTGTTGTCTTCCCCATAGCGGATAAAACCACAACTACCTGATTGCCTTTTTCATAATCCTCAATGCAGCGTTTTGCTACATTGAATATTCTTTCTTTGTCTGCGACGGAGCTACCGCCAAATTTTTTAACAACTAACATTGATGCCTCCTGGCGAAAATTAAATTTCTGCGCGGATGCGCTGTCTGATTCCTGGCAGCTTTTTCGCTCTTAAATGGTATTCCTCCTCAGTCATAACCTCTGTCATGACTGCAAATTCATCCATGTGGTCCAGTTCGGTTACTTCTACCTTTCCAAAAGCAGCCTCTGCTTCAGCAAGCCGCTTTGCAGCAATTCCCTTGATTCTTACAAAATACCGGAAGGAAACGCTGTCCATGGCAGAGATGTTAAGGCGATTTCCATCCCAGCCCATCTTCACATGATGACCCGGGTTTTTAAGGGCTTCAATAATATCTGCTACAACTGCACTGGCTGTGGGAAGTTTTCCGGCTCCGCTTCCATAAAACATGGAAGTACCCAGCATATTTCCCTTTACCAGAATGCCGTTGTATACGTCGTTTACAGAATACAGCGGATGATCCTTTCCTATCATAACCGGAGCTACAAACGCATGAACTCCCTGATCACTGATTCTGCTGGATCCAAATAATTTAACAGAAGTTCCAAGAGCGTCGGCATAACGGAAATCTACATCCGTTATATTAGTAATCCCTTCTGTATAAATATGCTCGTAATTCACTTCGTGTCCCGAAGCCAGAGCAGTTAATATGGCAATTTTCCTGCAGGTATCATGTCCTTCCACATCTGCCTCGGGATTGCGCTCCGCATATCCCAGTTCCTGGGCTTTGCTCAGTGCCTCTTCAAAAGTCTCTCCGGCTTTGTCCATTTTAGTCAGTATGTAGTTGGTGGTACCATTTAATATACCGGTTATTTCTTCTATTTTCTCACCGGCCAGTGAGGTATACAAAGGACGGATTATGGGTATACCGCCTCCTACGCTTGCCTCAAAGAGAAAGTTTACATGATTCTCTTCTGCTATTTTTAAAAGTTCCGTTCCATATGCTGCTACCAGCGCCTTGTTGGAGGTAGCCACATGCTTGCCTGCCTGAAGGCTTGCTTTCACAAAAGGATAAGCGGGATTTAAGCCTCCCATGGTCTCAATTACCATGGATACCTCCGGATCCTTTTCAATGACGGAAAAATCATGAACAATCTTTTTTTCAATCGGTGTACCGGGGAATTCTCTTAAATCGAGAATATATTTTACATTCACCGTGTCACCGGTCTGTCTGGCAATTATATCTTTGTTCTCTTCCAGAATTTCAACAACTCCTGATCCGATGGTACCATAGCCCATAACTGCAACATTCATCATATTCTCACTCCCTGGCTAAAATTTTTACGTAATGGACTCCATTCTTTTCTTCCATATCCTCAACCATCTTTGAAACATTGCCTGTTGTTTCAAGAACCTCCACGCTCAATGTGAGGGTGGCAACGCCATTGACTGGAATACTCTGATGAATGGTTAATATATTCGCGCGGTACACAGCTACCACATGAAGCAAATCCGAAAGAAGACCAGGTTCGTCATCCATCTGCATAACCAGTGTGATGGTCTTTCCCTTGGCATTGTCATAAAACGGAAAGATATCATCTTTGTATTTGTAAAAGGAACTGCGGCTGATTCCAACCCGGTCAGTTGCCTCCTGTACGGTGATAACCCGTTCCGACTCTAATAACTTTTTTGCCTCAACAACTTTCAGCAATACTTCAGGTACAGCTTTCTGCTTTACCACAAAATATTTACTTTTATCTTCCATAAAAAAATATCTTCCCTTCTGTGTCCGCATCGGAAATACATCTGTGCTCATAGGGAAGATATTATCATATTTATGCATGGTATGCAACTATTTTTGTGTTTATTTTATTCGGTATTTAAAAAAATGCATGAAAAAACTAGATTTCTGCTGAATCCTCACCAGCTTTTGCCCCAGTGCTTAACCATCTCAGATATGCATACATAAACTGATCCAGCGCTCCGTCAAGGACACTGTTTACATTGCCGGTCTCTGAATTGGTCCTGTGGTCTTTCACCATGGTATAGGGTTGTAACACATAGGAACGAATCTGGTTTCCCCAGCCGATCTCCGTTACATCTCCACGGATTCCGGAAAGTTTCTCCGCATTCTCCTGCTGCTTTAACATATAAAGCTTTGCTTTTAACATCTGCATCGCCTTATCCTTATTCTGGAACTGAGACCGTTCATTCTGGCACTGCACCACAATTCCCGTAGGAAGGTGAGTGATTCGAATGGCAGAAGAGGTTTTATTGATATGCTGTCCACCTGCTCCACTGGAGCGGTAGGTATCAATTCTTAAATCCTCATCGTTAATATCCACATCAAGGTCCTCTTCAATATCCGGCATAACATCGCAGGATACAAAGGAAGTCTGACGCTTTCCAGCCGCATTAAACGGAGAAATACGTACCAGACGGTGAACCCCTTTTTCTGACTTTAAATAACCAAAAGCATTGACACCATTAATCTGTATGGTTACGGATTTAATTCCAGCTTCATCACCATCAAGATAATCAAGTACTTCTGTCTGAAAGCCTTTTTTCTCCGCCCAGCGGCAGAACATGCGGTAAAGCATGCTGCACCAGTCGCAGGATTCGGTACCGCCAGCACCGGCATTCAGTCTTAATATGGCGTTGTAGCTGTCATATTCTCCGGAAAGCAGCGTACTAATACGCATCTCTTCCAGATGTTCTTTCAATTCAGCAAGCATCTGGGCTATTTCAGGAATCAGGGAGGCATCGTTTTCTTCATTGCCCATCTGGATCATGACCCCAATGTCTTCATACTGCTGTTCTAATTCTTTATAGCCTTGTACGGTATCTTTTAAATTCTTTGCAAGCTGGACGATCTTACCTGACTGTTCCGGATCTTCCCAGAAGCCTGGCTCTTCCATGGACTTGTCTAACTCATCAATTCGCTTTAACTTGTTATCCAAGTCAAAGTGAATCCCTCACTTCCACTAATGGTTTTTCATACGTTGATAATTCGTATTTGTACTGATCTAACTCTACCACTGTGTCACCCACTTTCGTTTTTTAATTTATAAATACAAAATTGGGGTCCGATCCCATAAAAGGGAGCGGACTCCAATCTCATAAAAATACTATACTAGTTTGCGTCCGCAGCACTGCTTATACTTTTTGCCGGAACCGCATGGACATGGATCATTGGGATAGACCTTATTATCAGCCTTTTTTACCGGTGCTTTCACTGAGCTGTCATCCTTGTTGGTTCCTGTCACTTTAGCAGCCGGTTCACGTTCCACCTTCTGCTCAACTCTGATGTGGAAGAGGATACGTACAGTATCTTCCCGAATCGCCGCTGTCATCTCATCAAACATCTGATAGCCGCTCATCTTATATTCCACAAGAGGATCTCTCTGGCCATAAGCCTGAAGACCGATTCCCTGGCGCAGCTGATCCATATCATCAATATGGGACATCCATTTATTATCAATTACCTTTAAGAGAATCACCCGCTCGATCTCACGGATCTGTTCTCCCTCAGGGAACTCTGCTTCTTTTGTTTCATAAAGCTTAATGGCTTCTTCTTTCAGCATATGCTTCAGCTCATTCTTTCTCACCTTTTTGTCTTCCGGAATGGTGATTGGCTGAAGAGGAATAACCGGCAGAAGAAGGGTATTTAATTCATTTAAATCCCATTCTTCCGGAGTCTGTTCGTCACTGATAGACAAATCCACAGCATTCTCCACAATATCAGTAACCATCTTTAAGACAACATCACGCATGTTGTCTCCGTCAAGAACTTTTCTTCGTTCTGCGTAAATGACTTCACGCTGTTCGTTCATGACCTCATCATATTTTAAAAGGTTCTCACGGATACCATAGTTGTTGGTCTCGATCTTCATCTGAGCTTTTTCAATGGCATTGGAAAGCATCTTATGCTCAATCTGCTCACCTTCCGGTACACCAAGTGCATTAAACATGCCTACAAGACGTTCAGAACCAAACAGACGCATTAAATCATCTTCCAGGGAGATATAGAATCTGGACTCACCCGGATCTCCCTGACGGCCGGAACGACCACGCAGCTGGTTATCAATACGGCGTGACTCATGACGTTCTGTACCGATAATCTTAAGGCCTCCGGCAGCTTTGGATTCATCATCAAGCTTAATATCTGTACCACGGCCTGCCATGTTGGTGGCAATGGTAACTGCTTTATGCACACCTGCATCAGCAACGATCTCAGCCTCAAGCTCATGATACTTTGCATTTAAGACCTTGTGGGGAATGCCTCTGCGCTTTAACATACCGCTTAACATCTCAGATGTTTCAATGGTTATGGTACCAACCAGTACTGGCTGACCCTTTTCATAAGCAGCCGCCACTTCGTCGCATACTGCTTCAAATTTTTCCTTCTTCGTCTTATAAACCGCATCTTCCTGGTCGATACGGGCAATGGGACGGTTTGTGGGAATTGAAATGGCATCCATTCCATAGGTATTTCTGAATTCCTTCTCCTCTGTAAGAGCAGTACCAGTCATACCTGCTTTTTTATTATACTTATTAAAGAAGTTCTGGAAAGTGATGGTCGCAAGCGTTTTGCTCTCTCTGCGAACATTCACATGCTCTTTTGCTTCAATTGCCTGGTGAAGACCGTCGGAATACCGTCTGCCTGGCATAATACGTCCTGTAAATTCATCTACAATGAGAACCTCATCGTCTTTTACCACATAGTCCTTATCCCGGAACATCAGATAGTTGGCACGGAGAGCCAGAATGATGTTATGCTGGATCTCTAGGTTCTGTGGGTCTGACAGGTTCTCGATATGGAAGAACTGCTCTACTTTTTCCACACCCTGCTCTGTTAAGTTGACAACCTTGTCCTTCTCATCCACAATAAAATCACCGGTCTCAGTGATTTCTTCTCCCATAATGGCACCCATCTTGGAAAACTCGCCGGAAGCTTCGCCCTTTTCTAACTGGCGAGCAAGAATATCGCAGACCTCATAGAGCTTTGTGGATTTGCCGCTCTGTCCGGAAATAATAAGAGGTGTTCTGGCCTCATCAATTAAAACAGAGTCAACCTCATCAATGATACAGAAATCTAAATTCCTTAAAACCATCTGTTCTTTATAGATGGCCATGTTATCTCTTAAATAATCAAAACCAAGCTCATTGTTGGTTACATAGGTAATATCGCAGTTATAAGCATCACGTCTCTCATCCGAGCTCATGTCGTTTAATACAACGCCTACTGTGAGGCCAAGGAACTCATGGATTCTTCCCATCCACTCCGCATCACGCTTTGCCAGATAGTCGTTAACGGTTACAATCTGTACTCCGTTGCCTGCCAGTGCATTTAAATAAGCCGGACATGTGGACACAAGGGTTTTACCTTCACCAGTTCTCATCTCCGCAATACGTCCCTGGTGTAATACCACACCACCGATTAACTGCACACGGAAATGTTCCATATTAAGAACTCGCCTTCCGGCTTCTCTTACAGTTGCGAACGCTTCAGGTAAGATATCATCAAGAGTTTCTCCTGCTGCCAGTCTTTCCTTAAAAAGCTTCGTGTTGTTTTTCAATTCCTCATCCGTAAGTGCAACCATGGTCGGGCGCAGAGATTCTATTTTATCCACAATGGGATTAATGATTTTCAATTCTCTTTCACTATGAGTTCCAAATATTTTTTGAACCAAGTTCATGATTTATTCTCCTACTCTATCTTTCAATATACACCGTACAATCCTGTATATTGTAGCACTAACCTGCCTTTAATTCAACGAATTCATAAAAAATTAACATTCTGGTAATAATCTGACCTTATATTGCCAGCTACTGCCATTTTCTTCGGCAACCTCCAGCAAATTTAAGTAAAAATTATGGTTAACCTGACACATTGCACAAAAAATTTGTTCGATTCCCGACTTTTCCACATTATCCACATTGGATTGTGTATTTTTCCCCCATTTTTATCCCCACCCCCAACCCTCGGATTTGCGAAAAAAATCAGTTATACACCGAGTTATCCACATTATCCACATTTATTCTCCACATAATACCAGCATTCCCATCACAATGACAAATACGTTAATTTTTGTATACTTGTCATAAAATTTTCTTTTTCGACGAAAAAATCCATTTTTCCCTTGACTTTTTTTTAACCTTATCTATAGTTTTTCAATAAATTGATAAAATATAAGAAGAGTCTTTTTACAAAATCTTTTCTTAAATTATCTTAATACTTTACAACATGATTGAATTATTCTAATAAATGTGCTATACTATACCTATCTCAAGAAAAAGGAGCTGATGACTTATGCGTTTTACAATTACAGGAAGAAATATTGAGGTGACAGCAGGGTTACGGGAGGCAGTTGAGGACAAGCTTGGAAAACTGGACCGTTTTTTCGCACCTGCTACAGAGGCAACAGTAAGACTCAGCGTGCAGAAAGATATTCAGAAAATTGAAGTTACTATTCCAGTGAAAGGACATATAATTCGAGCCGAAGAATCAAGTAATGATATGTACGTTTCCATTGATCTGGTAGAAGAGATCCTGGAACGCCAGTTGAAAAAATATAAAAACAAGTTAATCGACAAAAAATTAAACGCTCCCTCCTTTTCAACAGCATTTTTAGAAGATGAAAGTGCAGTCGATGAAAATGTGGAAATTGTCAAAACAAAGAAATTTGCTGTTAAACCCATGGATCCGGAAGAAGCCTGTGTACAGATGGAGCTTCTTGGACACAGCTTCTATGTATTCCTTAATGGAGATACCGATGAAGTAAATGTGGTATATAAAAGAAAAGGCGGCACTTACGGATTGATTGAGCCGGAATTACTATAATTAAAGTCAGTTAAGGGTGGAAACCAGTATCGGTTTCCACCCTTATTTTTTAATCAGTTTTTATTTTCCGTATCTTGTCAGATAACGCTCTACGCTTGTAATTGCATTGGCTCCGTCTGAAACTGCCGTGGATACCTGTCTTAACTGTTTGGTACGAACATCACCTGCTGCAAATATACCGGGAACATTGGTCTCACAGTCCTCTCCTGCTTTGATGTAACCATGATCCATCTCTACAAGGTTATCAAATGCTTCGCTCTGCGGATTAATTCCCACTGCTATAAACACGCCGTCAACGGAAAGTCTGCTTGTTTCTTCCGTTTTGGAATTCTTAATGGTAAGGGACTCAACCTGGTCTCCGCCTTCTATTTCTTCGACTACTGTATCCCAGATAATTTCAACATTCTCCTGGTTAAATAACTGTGTCTGCAGTGTCTTTGCTCCGCGCAGTTCGTTTCTTCTGTGAATTAAGTACACCTTCTTGCACATTCTGGAAAGGAATATGGCGTCTTCGATTGCCACATCGCCTCCGCCTACAACGGCGGCTACCTTGTTTCGGAAAAATGCTCCGTCACAGGTTGCACAATAGGAAACACCCATTCCGGTCAGTTCTTTCTCTCCAACGACGCTGAGCTTTCTATACAGAGCTCCTGTTGCGATAATGACTGATTTTGTTACATAGGACTTTTCCTGACCTACAACGGTAAATTCTCCGTCTGCTGCCTCAATACGAAGCACTTCGTCTGTAACAAAATCTGCTCCCAGTTTTTCTGCATGCTCCCGAAATTTCATACCCAGGTCAAATCCGTTAATTCCGGGAAGTCCCGGATAATTATCCACTTCGTAGGTATTGAGAATCTGGCCGCCACTGGCGACTTCTTTTTCAATCACTACCATCTTCAGTTCAGCTCTTTTTCCATATACTGCAGCAGTAAGACCTGCCGGACCTGACCCTATAATCACAACGTCATAAATCTCATTCATTTTATCTACCTGCTTTCTTTATTTTGTATTACAGAATCTTTTGTAATCATTATATCTCACCCATCTTTTTGTATGCAATGCCCTCGTTGCATTTTAAAGCAGAATTTGTTAAAATAATAGCATCACATAACGACAGAAAGGGTGGTTTTATGTCTAGAAAAACAGTACTTGTAACTGGCGCTTCCCGGGGAATCGGAAAGGCCATTGCTGTCAAATTTGCAAAAAAAGGATACAATGTGGTCATTAACTGTCTTCATAATGAAGACCGCCTTTTGCAGACCAGGAAGGAACTGGAGTCCTATCAGATCTCCTGTCTTTCCTATATGGGTGATATGGGAGATATGAATCAGTGCCAGGAACTGTTCCAGATGATAAAAAAACAGTTTGGTTCTCTGGATGTACTGGTTAATAATGCAGGAATCTCCTACATCGGACTCCTTCAGGATATGACGACAGAAGCCTGGGACCGAATTATACGGACCAATTTAACCTGTGCCTTTCATTGTTCCAAGCTGGCAATTCCGGGAATGCTGGAACGCAAGCAGGGAAAAATCATAAACATCTCCTCTATCTGGGGTGTCTCGGGTGCATCCTGTGAAGTAGCCTATTCCGCCACCAAGGGTGGGATTAATGCATTCACCAAAGCTCTTGCCAAAGAGCTGGCACCAAGCAATATCCAGGTAAATGCAGTGGCATGCGGAGCCATCGATACGGAGATGAATCAGTTTCTAAGCGAAGATGAATTAATCGCCCTCATCGATGAGATTCCAGCCGGAAGACTGGGAAAAGCGGAAGAGGTGGCAGATCTTGTCTATCACCTGGGTTATAAAAATTCCTATCTAACCGGTCAGATCATCGGTCTTGACGGAGGATTTATTTAATAAGCTCTCTACATTCTGATTCATGATTGACGCGGTGCGGTGAAGAATTTTAAGATCTTCTTCGGGAATGTCCCTGTGAAGTTCTTCCACAAATTCCTTCCTGCACCGCCTGATCCGTTCCACAATTACCTCGCTTTTCTCCGTAAGCTGAAGGCGGACCAGCCTTCTGTCATTTTTATCTCTGTCTGCTGTCAGATATCCTTTTTCACTGAGAGAATCTACAGATCTTGCGATCAGGCCCTTGGAGATATTTCTGTACTGCGCAATCTCCGAAGCACTTTTCAGTCCCTCACTATTTGCCAGAAACATCATAACTACTATCTCATTGGGAGTAAAACCATATTCTGATACAGACTGGCTGCACAGCTTCTGGTATACCTTATCGATTTTTACAAAACATGCCAGACAGCACTCTTCTTCCTGTCTCATTCTTTCTCCTGGCATACTGGTTATAGACTCATTCATAACAACACCCTTACTAAATCATATGAGAAAATATCCTCACTGTATACTATGGCAGCTATTACAGCGCTTTTAATAGTTCATTATTGAACCGTTTACTTTTGAAGTATATCTCATAGGAAAGCACCTGTCAACCCTGTATAGAAAAAACCCGGAAAAAGAAATCCTTTTCCGGGTAATAGTTTTTATGCTTCTGGCTTTTCAACCTGTGCAATTTGTGACTTCTGCATAGGAATTCTGCAGTTTTTGTTGTTGCCGAATTCAACGATAACGGTATCATCAGTCATATCGATAATAACTCCATAAAATCCGCTGCTGGTTAATATACTGTCACCGACTGCAATACTGGCGAACATCTCCTGCTGTCTTTTTTTCTCTTTCTTCTGTGGTCTGATCGCAATAAAATACATGAAGCCAAAGATTACTGCAATGTAAATTACCCAGAAACCCATGCCCATTGTACCGCCTGTTGCTAATAACATAACCGTTTCCTCCTTAAATATCGATCTGCCGTCTGCCTGTCCGAAAAGGGGGCCTTATGCCTCGGAACCACCGGCCATCATGCCGGACAGTTTCCTCTCCTTATACTCTCCATAACGGTGATTCTCGATTGCTTCGCGAATCTCTTCCATCATTGTATTATAAAAATACAGATTATGCAAGACACATAATCTCATGCCGAGCATTTCTTTTGCTTTTAATAAATGCCTGATGTAAGCTCTGCTGTAGGAACGGCAGGCGGGGCACTGGCACCCTTCTTCAATCGGCTTATGATCCAGTTCAAATTTGGAATTAAATAAATTTAATTTTCCTTGGTTTGTATAAACGTGTCCGTGACGGCCGTTTCTTGACGGATAAACACAGTCAAAGAAATCCACGCCCCGGTCCACACCCTCCAGGATATTGGCCGGAGTTCCAACTCCCATCAGGTAAGTGGGCTTATTCTCAGGCAGATAAGGCACCGTTTCATCAAGAATCCGGTACATCTCCGAGTGGCTCTCTCCTACTGCAAGACCGCCCAGAGCATATCCATCAAGATCCATGGCAGATATGGTTTTGGCATGGGCTATTCTGATATCTTCAAACGTTCCGCCCTGATTAATACCAAAGAGAAGCTGATCTTTATTAATGGTATCAGGCAGCTCATTTAACCTTGCCATCTCTTTCCTGCACCTCTCCAGCCATCTGGTGGTACGATCCACACTGTTTTGCATATATTCCCTGGTAGCGGGATGAGGAGGGCATTCATCGAATGCCATTGCAATGGTAGATGCCAGATTGGACTGGATCTGCATGCTCTCTTCCGGACCCATAAAGATCTTGTGTCCGTCAATATGGGACTGGAAGTAGACACCCTCTTCCTTAATCTTTCTAAGACCAGTCAGGGAAAACACCTGAAAGCCGCCAGAGTCTGTAAGAATGGGACGATCCCAGTTCATAAACTGGTGAAGACCGCCAAACTCCTTAATTAACCGGTCGCCAGTACGCACATGAAGATGATAGGTATTGGAAAGTTCCACCTGGGTTTTAATTTCCCTGAGATCATCGGTGGATACAGCGCCTTTAATGGCTGCTACCGTTCCTACATTCATAAACACCGGTGTCTGGATTGTACCATGCACCGTAGTCACTTCTGCCCGTTTTGCACGTCCGTCTTTTGCAATGATTTTATAGTTCATTTACAATTCCTTACTTTTATTATTTGCTTTTTTTCCCAGTTGCTTTAACGCCAGAATTCTTCTGCCCTTTATTCGCAGTCATAATATACCACAGGGATCCTGTGATGCATACGGAAGAATAGGTACCGCATACAATACCCACCATAAGCGGAAGGGCAAACTCCCGAATGGAGGAAACGCCCATAAGAAACAGAACAAATACCATAACAAATGTGGTAAGAGAGGTATTAATACTTCTGGTAAACGTCTGAGTGATACTTAAGTTAACAATCTCAGCAAGTTCCATTTTACTCTGAGTCTTTAAGTTTTCACGGATACGGTCAAAAATAACAATGGTAGCGTTGATGGAATAACCTACAATCGTAAGCATGCAGGCAATAAATGTAGAGCCTACAGACCATTTTAAGACTGCATAAAAAGCAAGTACAACCAACACATCATGAACCAGTGCCAGTACCGCACTGCTTGCAAACCGGATATCCTTAAACCGGAACCAGATATACAGAAGCATACAGATGGTAGCTATAATAACAGCCACAATTGCATCACGCTTCATTTCCTGGCTGATTGCTCCGGAAATGCTCTCTGCAGTGATCTTCTCTGATTCTACCCCAAAATGCTCTACCATGGATTTATTCAACGCTTCTCTCTCATCCACAGTTAATGTTCTTGTCTTAATAATAACTTCGTTTGTACCTGCTACCTTCTGAGTCTGTACATCGGCATCTTTGGTAATCTGCTCAACCACCGGAACTACATCGGAAGAGATTTTTTCCAGAGTCATATCTTCATTAAATGTCACATTTGTGGAAGTACCGCCTTTAAACTCCATGCTGTAATTTAAAATACTTCCAGTCTGGGACTGATTCACTCCAAGCCATGCAAGACCAATAACTATAATAATGAGGGAGACAGAAAACCAGATCATACGCTTTGAAACAAAATCGATGGGCTTTCTATCCTTTTTGATACCATACATTTTTTCATTTTCAAATCCCAGTTTAAACAGACTGTTTAATACGAACCTTGTAACAAACAGAGCAGTTATCATGGAAAGTACGATACCGATGGCCAGTGTGGAAGCAAAGCCTTTTACTGTACCGGATCCTCTCCAGAACAGCACAGCTGCTGCAATTAATGTTGTAACATTTCCATCGATGATCGCAGACAACGCTTTATGAAAGCCAGCCTCAATGGCACTTTTTACATTTCTTCCATATCCAATCTCTTCTTTAATACGTGTAAAGATTATTACGTTTGCATCCACCGCCATACCGATGGACAGAATAATACCTGCAATTCCAGGAAGAGTAAGAGTCACCTCAAACGCCTCTAACAAAATTAAGATCACGCCTACATAAATAGACAGTGCGATAACAGAAGCAACTCCCGGAAGCAAATAAACAAGCATCATAAATACAGCCACAATTGCAAATCCGATTACACCTGCTTTTAAGCTGGTATTGATCGCTTCCTGTCCCAGTTTTGCACCCACTACATTGGAACGTAATTCTTCCAGCTCGAGGGAAAGAGATCCAATGCGAATGGTAGAAGCCAGTGTTTCCGCTTCTTCATAAGAGCTCATTCCGCTGATCTGGCACTGACCCTGGGTAATTGGTTCCTGAACAACAGGGTTTGAGTACATCTTTCCGTCATAGATAATCGCAATCCGTTTTCCTACGTTGGCAGTGGTTGCATCACCAAATACCTTTTTTCCGTCATCAGTAAACGTTAAATCTACCATATATTGCTTGATGCCGTTATTTTCAGTAATAACAGGCTTTGCTGTAGACACCTGATTACCATTTAAAATAACTTTTCCAGCTTCATCTGTAAATGTTAAGGAACCAGGTTTTCCAAGTTCTTCAAGAATTGTATTGGCATCTGAAACGCCTGGGATATCAACGTTAATGCGGTTGTCACCCTCCTGATATACCTCTGCCTCAGTGCTGTAGTTTTGAACTCTCTGCTGCAGCTTGTAGATGGTATCCTTCATGTCCTCTTCACTTGGTTTTTCTTCTTTTGCCTGATAGGTAATGCTGACGCCCCCCGCCAGATCAAGTCCAAGCTTAATGTCACCCATGGTAGTATATCCAAAATAACCGAATAACCCAACCATCGCCAGTGCAAAAATCAGCCCTAACAGGCCCTTGCCTTTGTTACTTTTCATGACTTTTCTCCTTCACTTTTGGAATAAAACAAGTTTAAGTCTGAAAGCCGGAACTTTCAGTCTTATTCTTCAGCCAATGCTGCCTTAATCATGATCGCACACTCAATCCGTTTCTTCTGCATCTCGCAGCCGATATCATACGCATCCGTAATGCTTCCATGAAAATTATAGGAGTTAGCTGCACAGCCCCCGCTGCAATAAAACCTTGCGAAGCAATCCCGGCATTTATCTTTTGCATAAACATTGCAAAGTTTAAATTCATCGCGGATCTGTGTGTTTGTCACACCTGTATCTACATTGCCCAGAAGAAACTCCTCTTCTCCGACAAATTGGTGGCATGGATAGAAATCACCCCATGGCGTAACCGCCAGATACTCGGTCCCTGAACCGCAGCCAGACAATCTCTTAGCCACACAGGGTCCCTGAGTCAGATCAATATTAAAGTGGAAGAAATTAAATCCTTTCCCTTCCTTCTGTCTCTTAATATACTCAACAGCCAGCTTATCATACTCCTCTAAAATAGCCGGAATATCCTCCTGTCTGATGGAATAATCCTCTTCATCCTGAGCCACAACCGGCTCAATGGACATGCTCTCAAACCCAAGATCTGCAAACTCCAGTACATCTTTTGAGAAATCCATATTATTCCGTGTAAACGTACCCCGGATATAATAATCCTTTTCCCCCCTCAGCTTTGCGAACTTCTGAAATTTAGGAACGATCAGTTCATAGCTTCCCTTCCCATTCCGAAACGGCCGCATCTGATCATTGACTTCCTTCCGTCCATCAAGGCTTAACACCACATTGCTCATTTCCCGATTACAGTATTCCATAATCTCATCATTTAAAAGCACGCCGTTGGTAGTCATGGTAAAACGAAAGTTCTTATTATATTCTTTCTCTTTTGAGCGTCCGTATTCAACAAGTTGTTTTACAACGTCCCAGTTCATCAACGGTTCGCCGCCAAAAAAGTCCACTTCCAGATTCTTACGGTTGCCGGAATTGGCAATCAGAAAATCCAGTGCCTTCTTACCAACCTCAAATGACATCAGCGCACGGCGTCCATGATACTCCCCTTCTTCCGCAAAGCAGTACTTGCATGCAAGGTTGCAGTCATGAGCAATATGTAAGCAAAGAGCCTTCACAACGGTCTTTCTCTTTTTAAAATCAACCACATAATCATGGTAAATATCCTTGGTAAACAGTTCCCCCTCATCGATCAGAAACTGAATTTCTTCCAGAGCCTCTCTCACCTCAGCCTCTTCATAGGTACCTGAAAGCTCCAAAAGCACTTTCTCTTCCGCTTCCTTTGGAAGCGCTGCGGCCTTCTCCATATCCGGCACCAGCGGTGCTGCAATCTTTACAGCATCATACATAACCGGATCAACCGAATGAACAGACCCGCTGTTGACATCCATAATAATATGGAAGCCATTATTAATATATTGATGGATCACTTGTATTCTCCTTAATTAAAATTTAAACCCGTAATCATATTTAGCAGACAAGCGAAGCAACCCCTACCGTCTAACGACCGTAGGGGCATGTGCTTATCTGCCTTATGGCTGTACTATACAGTTTTATACTAGCGATTGCTGTTCTCGCAGCTCTGGTTACCTACTGTACAGGATGTTTTGCAAGCTGACTGACAGGAAGTCTGGCACTCACCGCAGCCGCCTTTTTTCATAGATTCTTTTAATGTACTGGAACTTAATGTTTTTACGTGTTTCATAAACTTACACCTCCTGTATTTGCCTAATTCTTTGAGATTATACCACATGTTTTTAACCAGTGCAAGATGAATTGCCCCCTCAGGGAGCCGCCGAAACATTTTTTTCAACTGCCAATATATTCGAATATCCTCCATGATGGACGAATATACTGAACCAGAAGACAAGACATAAGGAGAAAAAACATGGAAAAATCAAAGCTTCAGGTCACACTTAGAAATCTGCTTGTCACCTACATATTGACCGGAGTCCTGCTGGTGATCCTGGCCTTAGCGCTTTATAGATTCCGGCTGAAGGAAGGTCAGATCCGGCTGGGTGTGAATGCAGTTTACGTTATCACCTGTCTCTTTGGAGGGATTCTCATGGGGAAAAGCATAAAGCAGAGGAGATTCTTCTGGGGCCTGTTACTGGGTCTTTTGTATTTCCTTGTGCTGCTGGCAGTTTCCTTTATGCTGAACAGAGGGATTAACGGGTCGATGAATCAGATACTGACTACCATGGCGATCTGCGCAGCTAGTGGGACTGCGGGGGGGATGCTTAGTTAGTGGGGGACGGTTTATGAGATGGGAGTCATGGGGGCTGGCGGAAAATAAGGAGTCCGGTCCCCGGATACGCTCATGGTTTCGGGCGGGATAGGTGTAAGGGAGTGAAAGCACAAAAATAAGGACACCGGCACCATTCGTCAGGTTTTCCTGATGAAAACCCGACTCAGGGCGCCTAAAAAACGGACTTTGTGAGTCCGTTTTTTGTCCTCATTTTTGCACTTCCTCTCCCTAACACCTATCGACGCCCTCCACAAATCGCTTTATCCGGGAACCGGACTCCTCATTTTCTGTTCAACATTGATTCTCCATCTGGGAAAAATCGTCGCGGTCGGAACGTTATAATAAGCATATTTACTTCGTTAAAATCGAAGACGTGGAGTGTTTTATTTTCAGAGGGGCCTGCGGCGTCGAGGGAAACGGGACAGACCAAGAGGGGCTGAGACGGTTTGGAGGCGGGGTTAGAACTTCTTAGGCCGGAGAGGTGCAAAAAACATGGGCGGAAATTGGCTTCAAAGCCAATTTCCGAGGAAACCCTGAGCGCGAATTTCTTTCAGAAATTCGGGTGAAGTGTTTCCGATCCCATGTTTTTTGTGCCTCTCCGGTCTTAGAAGTTCTCCCGCCGAAACTCCGTCTCAGCCCCTCTTGGTCTGTTCTGTTTCTTCAACCCCCAGATACATTCTCACTTTATCAATTCGGTTTTTGTCCAGAGCCTCCACTACCAGCCTGATATCACCGCAGATTACCTCTTCTCCCTGTTCGGGAAGACGGTCTAAGAGTCCGATGATTAATCCGGCTATGGAATCGTAGTCCTCTGATTCCAGTTCCAGACCAAGTCTGTCATTTAGATCGTCAAGTTTCATGGAACCTTCCACAAGATATTCCTGGGGGGCTACTTCTACCAGCTCGTTCTCTTCGTCTTCATCATATTCGTCCCGGATCTCTCCTACAATCTCCTCCAGTAAATCTTCCAGGGTGATCATGCCGGCTGTTGCTCCGTATTCGTCTAGGACGATAACCACATTGTTGCAGGTCTGGCGCATCTCTATCATGAGTTCAGCTGTTTTTTTGTACTCATATGTATAGAGAGGCTCTCTCAGGAAACTGCGGATATTAAAATCTGTACTGTTGTCGGTTAAAAGAAGGTCTTTCATGTTGATGATTCCAATTACATTGTCATTGGTTTCCTCGTACACAGGAATTCTGGTGTACATCTCTTCACGGAAAATATCGATCAGCTCTTCGTATGTGGCATTTACATCTACTAAGGTCATGTCAATACGGGGGATCATGATGTCCCTGGCTACGGAATCACCGAAATCGAATACATTGTTAATCATCTTTCTTTCTTCTGATTCAATTACGCCCTCTTCATGGCTTACATCTACGATGGTTCTCAGTTCGTCTTCTGTAATGGAATCCTGCTTTTTGTTGGGGTTCACGTGGATGAAACGCAAAAAGCTGGAGGACAGGATGTGTACTACGTAGATGACAGGTGTCATGATTGTCATAAATGCGTAAATGATTTTTGCATATTTTAAAGAAATTGTTTCGGAATATAAGGTTGAAATGGTCTTAGGGGAAATTTCACCAAAAACCAATATTACAAGGGTCAGAATGCCGGTTCCAATGCTGATCGCCTTATTTCCCCATATACTCATGACAAGTGTGGTGGACAAAGAAGAGGCGGTTAAATTTGCCACATTGTTTCCAACGAGAATTGCGCTGAGCATCTTGCCCTGGTTTTCCAGTATCTTTGTAAGCGTAATGGCATTTTTGTTGCCTGCTTCTGCCAGAGTTCTGACTCTGATCCGGTTCACCGTCGTAAGTGCTGTCTCAGCGGATGAGAAAAATGCTGATAATAAAACTAATAAAATTAACATAAGCAACTGTATATAGTCACTCGAATCCAAAAAAATCAACTCCTGTTTTTTATATTTTACGAATGATTGTACAATAGAAAAACGGCTGTGTCAAGAATACAGCCGTTTTTTTTGATTCAGCGTTCTTTGAATGTACGAATGGTTTCAATGATGATAATGAGGCCGGCGCCCAGAAAGATGAATAAATCACCCAGGTTAAAAACTACTTTTTTCAGCTTGCCGTACTGAATACTGAAATAGTCTACTACGTAATGACGGACCAGACGGTCATACAAATTGCTGACCGCTCCTCCAAGGGCAATGGAAAAGGCCAGCTTTTCTGCTGTCTTTCCTTTGCTTTTTAAGAGACAGGTCAGCATTCCTCCTATGAAGGAGGCAACTGCCAGGGGAATCATGGAAACAAGTTCCGGGTGGTCCTTTAAATAACCAAATGAGAAGCCGGGATTGTGATTCTTGTATAGAAGAATCTTGCCGCCGCTTTTCTGTAATTCTTTGGGGAAGTCTGATTCGTTTTGCTGTTCTATGGCCTGCTTTATGAATAAGTCGAGAGCCGCAAGGATACCTATGATACCGATATATAGCATGTTTCACTCTCCTTTCCTTTATCCTCTCATCTGGATGAGAGGGCCTCCGTTTTTATCTAAGTAAGCTCTGGTGATGATGACGGAACCGATGTTGGGGTCTTTGGGTATCTCATACATGATGTCCAGCATGAAGCTCTCTATGATGGCACGGAGGGCTCTTGCACCGGTCTTTTTTTTCAGTGCCTCCTCGGCAATCCATTCCAGGGCTTCGTCTTCAAATACCAGTTTTACCTCGTCCAGTTCCAAAAGCTTCTGGTACTGTTTTAATATGGCATTCCTTGGCTCGTTTAATACCCGGATTAATAGTTCTTTGGTTAAGGTTTCCAGGGTGACTGTGATGGGGAGCCGTCCGAGAAACTCGGGTATCATACCAAATTTTTTTAAGTCTTCGTTGGTTACACGGGAGAGTATGTTGGCATCCTTGTCGTATTTGTCTTTTAATTCAGAGGAAAATCCTATGGAGGTCTTTTCTTTGAGGCGTTCTTTTATGATATCTTCCAGATCAGGGAAGGCACCGCCGCAGATAAACAGGATGTTCTCGGTGCGTACGGTTGTCATGGGGGTCATGGCATTCTTCTGGTTTGCGCCTACAGGGACTTCTACTGCGCTTCCTTCCAGTAATTTTAATAGTTCCTGCTGGACGGACTCGCCGCTTACATCTCTGCTGCTGGTATTCTTCTTTTTTGCAATTTTGTCAATTTCATCGATGAAGATGATTCCACGTTCTGCCCGCTCTACATCGTTGTCTGCGGCAGAAAGAAGCTTTGATACCACGCTTTCAATGTCATCGCCGATGTACCCGGCCTCTGTTAAGGAGGTGGCATCTGCGATTGCAAGGGGGACATCTAAGAGTCTGGCCAGTGTCTTTACCAGATAGGTCTTGCCGCTGCCGGTAGGCCCGATCATGAGAATGTTGGATTTCTCGATTTGGACGGCATCTTCGTCGTTTTTCGCTGTGTCTGCCAGGTATACCCGCTTATAGTGATTATAGACCGCTACGGATATGGCTTTTTTCGCCTGCTCCTGTCCGATGATATATTCGTCAAGCTTCTGGCGGACGGTATGAGGGGCTGGGATGTCTTTTCGTTCCAGCTGCTTTTTGGGCTCTTTGTCGGATCTCTTTTTGATTTTTTGCTTTTGGGGGATCTCCAGATCTTTGTTTAAGCTTCCAAGATCGTTAAGGTTTAAGTTCATGTAGGGCATTCCGGGAAGCTTGCTTAAGTCAAGTCCCCCCTGAGTGACGGAATCAAATGCTTTCTGCATACAGTCGTGGCATAAGTTCATGCCTCCTGGCATGGATACCATGGAACCTGCCTTACTTTCTGGTCTGCGGCATACGTAACAGATTTTTTCGTATTCTGATTCGTCTTCTTTTTTTTCTTTATCAATATCAGAGTTTTGGATCTTATTGTCTTCCATCTTCTCCTCCAGAAAATCTTTATCGTTCAAAGTATAATCTCCTTTTGTCTGTAATTCTATACTGTATATCAGATTATTATAAAGCATTTAAAAGAGTCGTACAAGAGGAGACAGACAGTTTAGAGTTTTTTAATGAAATGGAAAAACTCCCGGAATTCCTCTGAGGATTCCGGGAGTCTGGTTTTTTATTTGTTATTGCTGATTGGCGTCTGCTGGCTTTTTGCCGAGGGTGATGTCAACGTTACGTTCTATATACTGGCCGTTTTCAAGAGACTGTACAGTCAGAGATACTTTTGTTCCTCCTGCATAGTATTTGAGCATGCTTGTTAAGTCATCATAGGTTTTGATTCCCTGTCCGTCGAATTTGGTGATGATGTCTTTTTCACGAAGATCTGACTGGGATGCTGCTCCGCCTTCTACAATCTTGTAGATAAATACACCCTGAGGCATACCTAGCTGCTGGCTGGTGGTGGAGTCAATGTTCTTGCACTGAATTCCTAAATAACCCTGATCATTGTCTGCAACCTGTGTTCTGGTCTTCTTGGTTATGAGACCGTCTATAATTGTCTGGGCTTTGGAGATCGGAATGGCGTATCCCATACCCTCTACTTCTGTGGAGGAATATTTGGCTGAGTTAATGCCGATTACTTCTCCCTGCATATTTAAAAGTGCGCCGCCGCTGTTACCTGGGTTAATGGCTGCATCGGTCTGAAGCAGATCACGGTTTGTTCCGTCTTCTGTCTGTACGGAACGGTCAAGTGCACTGATATAACCTACGGTTACGGACTGGCCGTATCCAAGTGCATTACCGATGGCAATAACGCCCTGACCTACTTTTAATGTTTCGGATTTTCCAAGTGAGGCAATGGCTATTTTGGATAATGTGTCAGAGGAGATATTTTTTAATGGAACTGCTATCACTGCTAAGTCACTGTCTGCGTCTGTTCCTTTAATGGCTGCATCTACGGCTGTCTGGTCAATAAAGGTAACTTTTAACTCCTTGGCTCCCTGAACCACGTGGTTGTTGGTGACAATTAAAAGCTCATCGTCGTTTTTGCCAACAACAATTCCGGAACCGCTTCCTTCTCCTTCCTGCTGCATGGGGCCAAACCATGTCTGGCTTTCATAGACCACCTTGCTTGTAATGGCAACTACCGATGGCATTGCTTTGTCAACGATAGGAGAAACGTCATTGATTGTGGAAATACTGGAAGTATTGGAAGCTGGAAGTGAGTTGTTTGCCGGTGTTGTGGGAAGGGTTTCCGCACGGCTTATTTCTACCGATTTATTGTGAGCATAGGAGCCTGCTGCCCAGTTGATTCCCACAATGGTGCTGCCGGCAACGATTCCAAAGACCAGAGCACTTCCAACCACTGCTACTGCCTTTTTTCCGAAATTGCCTTTTTTTCGTCTCTTTCCTTCTTCCTCATAAGGGGTCAGGTCCGGTGTTCTCTGATAACGGTATTCCTGATAATGGGGAATGGTGTTCTGAGACTGTTCCTTTTCCGGTTCCGGATCTCTCATTATAAAATTGGTTGTTACGGCTTCTTCTTTATTGGCTTCCGGATTTACCCGGCCTGTTTCAATCTTGTCATTTTCGTCATACATAACATCAATCTCCTTTCATGTATGTTTGTTATCTCATCTGATAAACAAAGTCTACCAATGAAATGTGACCATTCTGTGATAAATCTATATTGAATATGTGAATTGAAAAAATCCCTGCAAAAAGAGCTTTTTTGCAAAGCGCTGTGTGCAGGAATTTTGTGTTTTATTTAAAATTTAATTGACTGGAGGTGCAGGAACTACAACTGTATCTGTATTGCCCCCTGGAGCTGTTGCTGCTGTGGTGGGAGCCGTATCGGGCTGCTGTTTCGTGGGAGATTCACCAGGACCTGTCGTCTTTGTTTCCTCCGGGACAGCTGCCTTGGTTGTCTGGCTGGTTCCAGGTCCAGCGGATGCAGTAGTTGTCTCAGTGGCTCCTGTGGTGGCTGGTTTTGTTTCCCCCGGTTTTCCAGAGCCTTTGGTGGTTTCAGAAGGCCTGGTTTCTTTTGTGGGACCTGTGACGTTTTCAGAGCTTTCAGTAGTCTTTACAGGGTTTCCGAATTCGTCAGTGGCATTTACATTCTCCTCTTTGCTGGTCTCTTCTGCCTCTGTACTCTTCGTCTCCTTTACCGCCGGTTTGGTTTTGTCTTCGCCATCATATCCCTTGTCTGTGGGCACATGATCCACGCTTGTTCCCTGCTTATACATGCCGGAATCAGCCGCAATCTTGGCACTGATCTTTTTTACCATATCGGAGGGTTCATAGCTGTCCTTGTCAAAAAGGAATTTATGCAGCTGTACCACGTTTGTTTCCAATGTCTGAGGAATTACGCAGTCACCTTTTTTACCTATATCCATATCGCCACGGGCATATGGGAAGCCGCCTGTTTCACCAATGTGATACTTACCAATATCCAATAACAGTTCAGTAAAATCACTGAATGTTAAATTAGAGCCGATCTGATCAACTTCCATAAGAAGAATTCTGTTAAGCAGACCAAGATCCGCTTTCTTTGCCTTTTCAAAGGATTTCTGAATTACAAGGCGCTGACGCTCTGTTCTTGCAAAGTCTGTATCCATCTTTCTGAGTCTGGCGTAGGCCACAGCCTGAACACCATCTAAATGATTGAGACCAGCTGATTTTAAATGAACGGATGGGACTCCGGTTTTCTCAACAGTCTCTGTGATAAAGGAGTTGATATAACGGAATTCTGCCTTGCTGATATCGATATCCACGCCGTCCAGCATGTTAATTCCATCTGCCACGGACTTCCAGTTGAAGGTCACATACTCTGTGACATCCAGATCCAGGTTTCTGTTAATTGCTGCAAGTGCCTGGGCAGCACCGCCGTTTGCATAGGCGGCATTAATCTTATTATAAGTATTTCCTTCATTGATGTTTAAATATGTATCACGGAAAATAGATACAATTTTTATTTCTCCAGTACCTCTGTTTATATTGCAAAGCATAATAACATCGGCATTGCTTCCTTTATTTACATTACCGTCACGGCTGTCAACGCCGAATACTGCTATGGTCCGATATCCGGTCATATGCTTCTTCTGATCTGCAGTCATCACTTCGTTGCGTACCTGATTTGTATTAAAATTATCGGGTTTCTGGATCGCCCCCATGAGTCTCGCCACATATGCATAGGAGAAAATAAGTGCGAGGGTAAATATTTCTGCAACTGCAAGGATTATGAATTTACGGATCCGTCTCTTTTTTTCTGTATGAGCAGCTAACCGGCTGGCTGCAGCGGCCTTCTCCTGAGGAGAAATTCTTGGCTGTTGTCTGGAAGCACCGTCTCCGATCACGATCTGATCTCTTGCAGGAGTTCTCCCTTCCTCTTTAGGGGCGCGTCTTCTGCGGTTTTCCTGTTCCATGCTGGTTCTGGCCCTGTTCTCTTCCGGCTGCCTTGCAGCAGTCCTTTGGGGTCTTACAGAGTCTTCCGGCTGTCTGCGTGTTGTACCTGCCGAAGGCTGCTGCCTGCCTGCTGATGATTGTCCTTTAAACATGGGCTGCCCGCTGCTGCTGGCAGAATCTGGCTTCGAATCAGAACCGCGTCTTTCTTTTCTTGTGTTTTCACGGTTTAATTCATCATCAAAATCATTTCTCATTTACTTATCCTCATCCTAATTGTGTCGTATCCGATATCAGTACGCATTTTTATTAATAAACCCCTTGAACATAGTTAGGAACAGGATCTTAATATCAAATCCCAGTGTCCAGTTTTCAATATAATAAAGATCATGTTCAATCCGTTTTGTAATGGAAGTGTCTCCCCGAAGCCCGTTTACCTGAGCCCAGCCTGTAATTCCGGGGCGTACCTGATGCTTAATCATGTACCTTGGGATTTCCTCTTTAAATTTTTCTACAAAAAGAGGCCGTTCGGGTCTTGGACCCACCAGACTCATATCTCCCCTTAATACATTAAGAAACTGCGGCATCTCATCGATACTGGTCTTTCTGATAAAACGCCCCACCGGGGTAACTCTGGAATCGTGTTTTGTTGTCCACTTCATCTTTTCCTCTGAAGGAGCCTGTACCACCATGGACCGGAATTTGTACATATGAAATGACCGGTTGTGAAGCCCGACTCTCTCCTGCTTATAGATAAGAGGACCGGGAGCAGTAAGCTTGATTAATATGGCAGTAAGAAGCATAATCGGTGAAAAGACCAAAAGAGCAAAAGCTGCCCCAAATATGTCTACCGCCCGTTTTAACATGGCATTTACCGGGTCAGTCAGCGGCACACGCCGGATATTGACCACAGGAAGCCCCTGGAGGTCTTCAATGTAAGGCCTTGTGGGAATCATATTATTATAATCAGGTATAAATTTGGTGTGAACTCCTGATTTTTCACAGGAAGCCACGATCCGTTCTAAATCCGCATATTCGCTGATGCTTAGGGTGATGGCAATTTCGTCAAGGGAATTGAGGGCAAGTATCTCATCTAAGTCACTTACCTTACCTATGACATGGATTCCTTTAAACTCATAACCCCATTCCTTCTTATTGTCAAGAATCCCTTTGATCTGATAGCCCCATTCAGGATTCATACGCACCCGTTCAATAAAGCCTTCCGCTGCGCGGCTGTAGCCGATCAGAAGGATATGCTTCTGATTGTATCCCTTGGTCCGCATGGAATGAAGGGCCATACGGATTAAATTTCGTTCCGCTGTCTCCAATATGACATTGACAGCAAAGAAATAAAATACCAGTCTGGTTGAAAACTCACTGAAATACGGGTTTTTCTTAACCAGGAACAGACTGAGGGTAAAAAGCAGAAGCCCCAGTACGTTGGCTTTTAAGATATTAGTGAACTCGTAACGCCTTTCCTGAACCCGCTTCGGTGCATACAGCTGGAAAATGCCGTAGAGGAGCAGATAGGTCGGCAAAATCAGGAGAAGCGCCGCAAAATAGTACTGAGGTGGCAGAACCTGCTTATAGGGGCTGAATAACCTGTTTCCCAGTAAAAGAAGCAGCCAGGCAATCACATAAGACAGAATTATAACCAGTCCATCCAGTACTACATGAAACCCATTAAATTTTTTTTGATTATCTTTAATCATAGCAGCAAAACCTTCCTACTTGCATGACTCCATACTCTTCCATGATAATTTCCCGTTTATTATACATGATATGTCAATATGATGCCATTAAAATATTCTTAAATTGACCTGTCAATTTTTAGTTTCCTTTTCATAAATTCCCAAACATAGAGAAATGTGCCCCAAATCAGCTCTCCCTCAATTCTTATATAATTACCAAGGCGGGACATTTGAAACCTGACTTTCTTTGTTTTTTTCAAAGTTTTCAGCCCTTCCTTCACTCCTTCCATATAATCAGAAGCAAAGCCAATCCGACTAAAAAACATATATTTTACTGCCATTCCGGCCAGAATGGGTAGAAAGTTCAGGATTAACTGGAGCAGAGGCATATTTTTATAATTCAGATAAAGATTGTTTCTTGCAGCCAGCTTTACTTTAAAGGAATTGTATTTGGAACCGCTGGTTCCGCTCCCCACATGGTATACCACAGCTTTGGGACAATACCAGTTCTCATAACCGCAGATCTTCGCCCGGTATCCCACATCGATATCCTCCAGATATGCGAAATGGTCCTCATCAAAGCCACCGATCTTATCAAAAACTTCTCTCCGGTAAATGGCTGCACCGGCACAGGCAGAAAATACACGGCAGGCTTTATTATACCCGCTGCTTTTCTGTCCCACCCCCCGTTGATAGGCCCAGCCCAATACGCTGTACATATCTCCTGCGTCATCCATCAGATCTTTATGGTAAAGCTGAATCATCTTACTGCTGACGGAGAATATCTTAGGGGAACGATCGATGGCTTTTACCATCTCTTTTACGTAATCCGGCTGAGGCTCTGTATCATTATTTAGCAATATGACATAGGGTGTCACGGATTCCCGGATTCCGATATTGACAGCACCGGAAAATCCAGTGTTCTCTTCTAAAAATATGGACGGAATCTGATGGTCTTCCAGCCATTTTACACTGCCGTCAGTGGAGCCGTTATCCACCACAAGAAGCTCAAAGTTCTGATCACTTTGAGCTCTTAAGGCCTTAAAACACGGTTCCATAAATTTTAATCCATTATAATTGGGAATAATGATTGTTACTTTCTTTTGCATCTTAAACCTCTAACTGATAGGGTTCCCCTATTTTTTCTTTCTTTAAATCCCTCAGTGCAAAATTGGATTTGCGAAGAGTTAAATTGGGGTTATAGTAGGGATCACCGTCCCGTAAAATATCCGGCCATTTTTCTGAAAATTTCTTAATCTCCCTGTTGAAGCGTTCCACCTTTTCTGGTGTGTCCTCCAGTCCTCTGGACTTTGACTCATAATGATAGAACAGGGCATAGGGCGCATAAACAACCAGTTTATTTAAGGAACGAATCTTCATGCAGTAATCAATGTCATTAAATGCAACCGCCAGATCTTCGGAAAATCCTCCCACCTGATCAAACAGGGACCGCTTGCTCATCATACAGGCTGCAGTAACCGCACTGTAATTTCTTGCGCACATGGCCTGATTGAAATAGCTGCTCTCCGCCTTATGAAGACCAATAAAGGTATGGCCTGCGATTCCGCCGAATCCGACAACGACTCCGGCATGCTGAATGGTATCATCGGAATACAGAAGCCTCACTCCCGTAATTCCTACATCCTCTCTCTGGCAGTATCCTAGCATCTCTTCAATACTCTCGGGATTGATCAGCTCCGTATCGTTATTTAAGAACAAAAGGTACTCTCCCTTTGCAAAGGTAACACCAAAATTATTAATGGCAGAATAATTGAATTCTCTTTCCCATGTTACAACATGAACAAATTCAAATTCTTTCTGAATCTTCTCATAATAGGCAAATGTTGCCGGATCCGCGCTGTTATTTTCCACTACAATGAATTCCAGATTTTTATAAGTTGATTTTTCAATCAGGGAACGCATGCATAAATCCAGGTCTGCACTGTGGTCCTTGTTTGGAATAATCACAGATACCAGAGGATCCCCCGTAATTTCAAATGTAGTGTGGTAGATGCCGTAGTCTATCCCCTTTTCAACAGACTTCACAGGGATTCCCAGCCGGTCATAATGGGCTTTCACAGCTCTGGCACCGGCTTCAAAGGCATAAAGCTTGCTTTCCGGATTACTGGCTGTTGAATCCTGATGGCACCGCCAGTGGTAAAGTGCTTTTGGAATATGACAGATTTTCCTTGCCTTCTCCGTACACCGTAAAATAAAATCATAATCCTGGGCTCCGTCAAACTCTTCCTTAAATAATCCAACTTCCAATAGCAGTTCATGGTTTACCACAAACAAATGGCAGATATAGTTAACACTGGTTAACAGATCCGGGCTGAAGTCAGGCTTAAAATGAGGTTCAAATAATTCTCCACCGTCGATATCAAGCTTATCTTCGTCGGTATAAACCACATCAATCTCAGGATCCTGATTAATGGCCTTCACACATTCAAACAGTGCATCCGGTGCCAGCGTATCGTCATGATCTGCGAGAACAATGAAATCACCGGTAGCCATCTCAATGGCAGCATTGGTATTACCGGAAATGCCCTTGTTTTCTCCCAGTATCACATAACGGAACCTTTCATCCTTCATGGCGTAACGCTTTAATACCCGCTCCACACTTTCTCCCTTTGGACTTCCGTCAGCTACACAGACCTCCCAGTTTGTATAGGTCTGGGCGAGAAGGGAATCAAGCATTGCGGAAAGGAAACGTTCCGGTGTTTTGTAAGCAGGTATGACAACGGAAAGTCTTGGCATATAGTCAAATACAATCTCTCTCTGCTGTGCCAGCTCTTCCTCCGTTGTTTTTGTAAGGGATACCCATTCCGGATAATCGTAATCGCTGTCAATGCCCTGAAGTTTATGTCTGGATTTAATCATGAAAGCTTTGAGTCCGTTTTCCATAAGAAAATCCATGGCAGACTGCAGGGTCTGCTTATTCATCATACTCTTTAACTTTGCTGACTTTTTGTGGGAAGAACTGTTCTGCTTCTCAATAATATCTGCGTTCAGTTTTACCGCCACTGATTTGTTTTCACATTTAATCACCAGAGTCCGGTCTTTTTTGCTGTCCCTCACATAAGGAATCCGGATATCAAATCCAAGATCTTTCTCAACCGTCTTCTTAAAATAAATCTGGCTTACATCGTCTCTGCGTACCGGCACGTATTTGAACTCCACAGGGGTATCCTGTTCGCCAAGCACCTGGAACTGTACCTCTTCTTCCGGAGTTCTTCCGATCACCCAGCCGTTTAGTACGATGGAATTGTCCCGGATCCTCATAACATCTATCTTATATTTCATCTCTGATTCCCATCCTCCATGGAGGCTGCCATAAGAAGCAGGTCCTCATCTGTATCTTCCTGTGCACCGCAGGTAAAATTAATCCGCTCTTCTTCAATCACAAGAGGACGTTTCATAATTCGGGCATTGATGGAAAGAATATACTCTCCTACAAGACCGATAAAAAATATCTGAACGGATCCTAAAAAGCACATGCCAATCAGGAGAGGCGCCATTCCAGCAGGGAAACGGTCCCAGTAAATCAGCTTTAAAATCAGATAAACCAGGGCGACCATCATGCTGGCGAAGGAGCAGATGCTTCCGAAAATGGTTGCCAGACGAAGTCCGACTTTGGTGTAGGAAGTAATGCTTAACATGGCTGCATCATAAAGCTTATAAAAGTTATTGCTGGTTTTTCCTGCCCGCCGTTTGGGCTGCTCATAAGGAATTTCTTTTCTTCTGAAGCCAAGTTCTGCCACGATTCCACGAAGAAACGGAGTGGGATCATCAAGCTGCCTTAATACATTAATAAATGTCTTATCATAAAGTCCGAATCCGGTAAAATGTTCGATTTGCTCCACATCGGACAGTTTTTTTATCATCTTATAGTAACAGCTTCTCAGCCAGTACATGATCTTACTTTCTTTGCTGGACTTTTTAATTCCGATTACGATTTTATAGCCGTCTTCCCATTCCTTTACGTATCTGGGGATCATCTCCACCGGGTCCTGAAAATCTGCCGCCATCAAAATCGTACAGTCGCCGTCCGACTGAAGCATGGCATAGTATGGGGAGTTGAACTGTCCAAAATTTTTCGCATTAAAGATTCCCTTTACCCCCTGGTCCTTTGAGCATAAATTACGGATTATCTCCCTGGTCCTGTCCGAGGAATCATTATCAATAAAAATCAGTTCATAACGGTATTTGTTTAATTCCCTTTTAAAAACGCCTGATATTGCCTGATACAAGGCTTCTACGTTTTCTTCCTCATTATAACAGGGAACTACAATGCTTATTGTTTTCATCTGTTCACTTCCCATCTGTCTTAACCATCACTTTTATTAAATCTGCAGGTTTTTCTTTCATCATCCGGAGCGCAGTCTCCACTTCATCCAGTCCATGCAGGTGATGGGTCACCAGCTTCTGGGGATTAATTCTGCCGTACTGTATCATCTTTAAAAGCCGTTCAATCCGGATTCTTCCGCCTTTTGCCAGTTCTGTATGAATGGTTTTTCCGGCCATTCCCCTGCCCCCTGAAAATTTAGGGAAACCGAGGTTTCCGGTACCGCCGAAATAATTCACGTTGGAAATGGTTCCAATTCCGTATCTGGCCATATCAACAGCCTGGGTAAATACCTCATCACCGCCTCCGCAGATAATAACGCCATCGGCACCCAGACCACCGGTCCGTTCCATCACCTGATCAACGATATTGCCGTCTTTATAGCTTAAAACCTCAGTCGCCCCATATTCCAGGGCAAGACTGGTGCAGACAGGTCTGGTCCCCACAGCAATGATCCGGGCTGCTCCTAAATGTCTGGCACCCTCAATGGCCATCAGACCGATGGGGCCAATTCCCATAACCACTACCGTATCGCCAAACTGAATATCAGCGTATTCCGCTCCGGTAAAACCGGTGGTCACAACGTCCACACACATCAGAGCCTGTTCCAGAGTAACTCCCTCAGGAATCTTTGCCAGTGTGGTATCCGCATCTGGGATGAGAAAACGTTCCGCAAATACGCCGGGAATGGATCTGCCCAGCTGATGACCGGAAAACGGAGCAGATGCATGCTTATAATTTCCTTCCTGAATGCCCATGGCTCTCCAGTCCGGTGTTATGGCAGGAACTGCAACAATTTCTCCAGGCTTAAAATCTTTTACCAGATCTCCGGTTTCTAAAATCTCCGCCACACATTCATGGCCTAAAATAAGATTCGGAGCTTTTCTTGAACCTCCGCCGTAAACGGTATGAACGTCAGAGGAGCAGGGCGCCACAGCAACAGGACGAAGAATCGCCCCATAAGGCGTAAGCTCCGGCTCCGGCGCATCATGCCAGCCCACTACTCCCGGTTCAACCAAAACAAATGCTTTCATACTTTTTTCTTATATCCTTTCCAAATGATTGGATTTCAACGCTAAAATCTCCACATTCCGTCCAAATTTTTCCACAATGGATTTAGCGATCTCATCTGTATAACCTGGTGCCACAATTAAAATGGCATCTACCGGATCCGTATGGAAATGATCCGGTGCCACGATTGGCAAATGGGACGCAGGTGCAAACCTCCCCTGCTTAAAGGGTGCTGAATCAATAATATATCTGGCGAAATCCCCGATTACCGTTGTGGATGCCAGAGTAAAGCCCTGATGGCTGGCTCCCCATATCCCAAGATTTTTCCCTTCTGATTCTAACTCATCAACCAGACGTTTAAGTTCCTCATCGATGATCACCCGGCTTTTCAGCAGACCGGAGACATCCAGTCTGTCAGGATTTTTCCTTCCTGCGTTCTCTTTTACAGTCTTTTTCTTTCTGACAATGACGGACAGGGTATCCCTGTTTACCATCTCCTCTTCAAGCACTTCGAAACCAGCCTGGTCTGCTGCAAAACGAAGCGTGTCAAAGGTATAATAAGCGATATGATCCCGGATGAGTTCATAATAGCCATCGTATTCCAGAATATATTCAAGGCTGGGCACGGTAATCAGTCCCACCCCATCATCTGTTAAATTATCTGCAATGCAGCCAAGCATCCCCACGGGATCCGGCTGATGTTCCAGATAATTAAAGGACAAAAATCCATCATAAGGGCCACTGGTGCTTCCATCGGGAGACGTAAGGATCTCTCCCACCCCTGCAAACTGTTTCCAGACGTTCAGTCCTTTTTCTTTTCCAAGTGAAACCAGACTCTCCCTGTGCTCAATCCCGCATGCAGTAACTGGAAACCGGGAAAGAACAGAAAGAAATTCTCCCTGACCGCAGCCAGCCTCAATTAACTTCTTCCCTTCCAGGTGGCAGAAATCAATAAAATGCCGGTACTGGCGTTTTCTTAGCTCCACCATAGTGGTGCTGAATCCGCCTGACCGGATAACGTCCTTATAATATGGCACAGGCTCACAATCAAACTGAACCAGACCGCAGCAGCTGCACTGATGCAGATTTAAACTGATTCCCCTGTCCTCTGCCAGATCTTCCATACCCGGGATATCCTGGGCAGATGCGGGCATGTGATCCAGTGTCATCAAAGGCTGCCCATCAAGCTCCTGTCCGCATACAATACAAATCCTATCTCTCATACCACAAAATTTCCTCCATGTCAATCCCTTTTTAATAGCCGCAGGTCTTCTTCACACCCTCAGAAAAGCTTACAAGAGGGGAAAATCCCGTGTTTTTCTCCAGCTTACTTATGTCCGGAATCAAATTTGCAAGCCCCTCTGCATTGGGACGTCTTCTTCCATAGCTGTAGCTGCCATGATATCCCATGGTTTCATACATCTGCCGTATGTACTCCCGCAAGGGCTTTGTTTCCCGTTCCGGCGCTGCTACATTATAAATTCCGGAAACCGATTCTTTTTCCTGTTCCATTAAAAGCATCAGCGCCCGGACACAATCCTCCAGATATAAAAAATTCCACATTTGGGTGCATTCTCCAAGAGAAATGTACTCTCCTCTTCCAAATGCCCTTAAACAGCTTTCTACCAGTGACCAGGGATGATCTCCCGGTCCGTACACACTGAAAATCCGCGCATGGATATACACCATGGAAGATATCCCTTCCTGCTGCCACTGGTTGGTCTTTACTGTTGCCTGTTTTAAAAAGTCCAGCTTTGCCTTTCCGTATTCAGAAACCGGGCTGCAGTCAGTTTCCTCAGAAAGGGGTTCTTTGTGAATTCCGTATTCCGCCTGGGAACCGCTAAAGAGAAAACGGCTGCAGCCTAAACGTCTGGCTCCCTCTAATGCCTTTAAAGCGTCCACCACATTTTTCTGCTGGACTTCCCGTTTCATCCGGTTCTCACTTCCGGATCCATCCCAGCCAAAATGGTAAAAGGCCTGACACGGTTCATCAATTACCTGATCCAGTGTATCAAGCTCACCAAGTTCCCGTTCTATTATTACCAGACCGTCCTGATCAGACGGAAGATATCTTAAATTCGCCGAACCGGGGCGAACCACCGCATATACTCTGCTGCCCTGCTTTAAAAGGCGGTTCGCCACAGCTCTTCCCAGGAAGCTGGTCGCTCCTGTTACAACAACGTTCACCTTATTTCCTCCCTGTATAAAAGTCTAGTCCCTGATCCGGGGAATAATCATATTCCGGTCCATCTCTTCCTCGGAAAGGAACGGAGACAAATCCTCTAAGGGAGGAGAAACCATGGTTCCATCAGGAAGCCGCTTTGCAGCCGATTTTGGTTCAAAATTCTGATCTCTGCTGACAAATACTTCGCAAATCACCGGTCCGTTCAAAGACAGGGTACGAAGGAGCGCCTGGTCAATCTCACCGTTGTGGCGGGCACTGACATAGGGATATCCGTATGCAGCAGAAAGTTTCTCCATATCGGGGAAGCTTAAATCTCTGCTGTCATCTCCAATTCCCACAAGCGGTTCTCCAAAATAATTCTTCTGGGTCTGGCGAATGGAATGATAACCCCCGTTATTGATTACAAATATCTTAATGGGAAGACGATGATGTATAATCGTCTGCAGTTCCTGCAGATTCATCTGTATACTTCCGTCTCCTGTTACCAGAATAATGTCTTCTCCCGGATCGGCCTTGGAAATACCGATGGCAGCAGGCAGATCATATCCCATGGAGGCCACAGCAGAATTGGAAATAAAGCGCTGGCCCGGTTTTATCACATAAGCATGACCGCCTACCACACAGGCGGATCCATTGCCAACCACGGTAATCCTGTTTTCAGGAAGGCGGGAGCTCAGTTCCTTTATAAATGCATAAATGTTTACTTCCTTGTGGTCATCCTGGCTGTAATGCCTTGGAAGAACCACCGGATAGGTCTCTTTCCACATGCGGCAAGTCTCGTTCCAGGTAAGGGAATCTATCCCTGTTCCGCCTTGAAAGAGAGGATCTTCCCTGGTTGCCATAAATTCATGATCCAGAAGATCTTCCATCACTGCCAGCAGATCTTTTACATCTGCATGAATCCGCATATCGGAATGTACCGATGGTTTCTTTAACTCCTCGGGATCAATATCATTTACAATCACATAAGCCTCTCTGGCCCAGGTTGCAAAATTATATCCAACCTGACGGATGCTTAAACGGCTGGCAAGGGAAAGCACCAGATCACTGTTTTGAATGGCAAAATTACCGGGACGGTCTCCCATTCCACCACCTCTTCCTGTATAAAGAGGATGGGCATCGTAGATGCAGTCCTGGCTGTTCCAGCCGGTTACAACAGGAACTCCCAGCTTTTCCGCAACACGCATAAATGCGTCATGGGCCTGTCCGATGCGAATACCATTCCCTGCATTAATCACAGGGCGGGAGGCTGATTTTATCTTTAACAGGACCTCACGTACTGCATTCTTATCGGGCTTTGGGGGCAGTATCTGACGTTTTTCTCCAAGTCCCTTTTCGTCCTCAGTTATCTTAGCATCACTGGCTGAAATCCATCCGTCTCCCCCGTTTTCATAATTTTCCGGGTCAAAGCCAATGAGATCGCCGGTTTCTACGTAAGCACCCTGAACATTCAGAGGGATATCCAACCAGGCAGGTCCCGGACGGCCGGAATACGCAAGATAAACTGCCTTTTCCAGGCAGTAGCGGATTCGCATGGGATCAATCACCATCTCGCTGTATTTGGTCATGCAGTCAACTGCCTTTGTAATGTCAAATTCCTGATCTCCCATGGCACGGATTCCTACGCCGGACCATCTGGCTGTGGTATCGTAGCGAACCTGTCCTGACAGAATCAGCATGGGAATGGAATCCAGCCAGCCGCCTAAAACTCCGGTTATGGCATTGGTACCCCCCGGGCCTGTGGTCACACAGACAGCGGCAATCTGGCCCTTGATTCTGGCGTAGGATTCGGCAGCAATGGCACATGCCTGCTCATGATGGTTATAGAGACAGGTAAGCCCTTCCTGATGTCCCAATGCATCGTTTAAATGCATGGCACCTCCTCCTGTTACCGTAAACACCTGGGAGATCCCAAGCTCCACCAGCCTCTGGGCAATATAATTGGATATTTTCATTCTCATGTTATTTTCTCCTTTATTAAGGAATGGTAATTATCTGTCTGTGATTATACCACACCGTACTTTATTTTCCTATTAAAGTTTTCTTACTTTCTAAAAGCTTCCATTTTTCCAAAAAACATGCTTTCTTTGGCAACTTTACCAGTTATGTGCCGTTTGTTCGCCGCTCCGCCTTATTTTACAGGCAACCGCCGGTACTCTCTGCTTTACAGCGTTTTGGCACATTGCGGGTAACCCCTGCCTGTCAACAACTTTTCTCCTGTTCTGTTAGCTCCTTCCATATCTGCCATGAAACCACACTTTCTTTGTTCCTTTCATTTACGTTATAATCGCAGAGTAATGCAACTATGGATTTTCGGCCACGATAAAACTTACTGCAAAAAAGGAGAGAACATATTTATGAAAAAGCAAATTAAATTGATGGCTGTATTATCCGCTGCCGGTATTTTAACTGCAGCTGCCCCACAAATGGGCATCTTAAACACAGCCTCTACTGTCTATGCCAAGGCAACTGGCTGGGTAGAAGAAAACGGTACATGGAAATTCTATGAGGAGGGTGATTACTACGCCACTGATTCCTGGAAGAAGTACGGAGAAGACTGGTATTACTTAAATGAGGATGGCGAAATCGCTACCGGTCAGGAAGTTGATGAGTACTATGTAGACGAGAGTGGAAAGAGAGTATCCAATTACTGGGTTTCTGTTACCAATGACAGCTACTGGGACTCCCCTGATTCACCGGAAAATTACTGGCATTATTATGGAAAAGACGGAAAAGAAGTGGTTTCCAAATGGCAGAAGATCAACAACAACTGGTATTATTTTGACGAACAGGGTCAGATGCTTACCGGCAAGGTAGAAATCGCAGGTTCTACTTATTACCTGGGCAACGAAAACGACGGCGCACAGAAAACAGGCTGGTTTGAGCTTGAGAGTGCGAAAGAAGATTCCGATCATACACGTGCTTGGTATTATTTTGACAAAGACGGCGTTATGGTTAAAGATCAGGTAGATAAAAAAATTAACGGTTCCTACTTCACCTTTGTAAATGGCGAAATGCAGACCGGCTGGTACAAACTTCCTGTAACAGCAACTCCTTCAGAAGCGGCCGAAAATACTGACAACAAGACTTCCGCAGCAGGCTATCAGTACTATGATGAGAGCGGTGCAAGAGTCGATGGCTGGAGAGAAATCGAAGGCATCGAGGGCATCAGCGCAGAAGGCGAACAGCACTGGTTCTTCTTTAAAAACGGTGCTCCTTACTTTGCGAAAAAGGGTATTGAATTATTCACTGTAAACTCCCAGAAATATGGATTTAATACAAAAGGTGAAATGCAGACCGGTCTTAAGATTGTTAATCTGGAAGACGGAAATACTGCAAACTTCTATTTCGCAGACAACGGCGTGATCAACACTGGAAAACAGTCCATCTATGACGAAGATTTAGGCGAGAACCAGATCTGGTACTTTGTGACTTCCGGAAGCAAGAAAGGTCAGGGCTTCCACGGTATTCTTGACGATACTCTTTATGAGTATGGTTTAAGAAAAGAAGCAGATGCGGATTTAAGAGTTGCTGCTTTCGCTCTTAACGGCAAAAACTATCTGGTGAATACCAATGGTGTTCTTCAGAAAGCTTCCTCCACATCTAAGTCTACAGCAAAACCAGAGCTTGGCGCAGGCTTCAGAGATTTCAAAGACACCAATGAAAAAGTTTATGTTGTTGATGTAAATGGTATTATTCAGTAAATAGAACACCTTTATAAATGAAACATCCGTTCAATTGCCAAAAAGCCCGCAGTGTAACAGCTGCGGGCTTTTATTTGTTTTTAACAATTATAAGAGTTGTAACTATACAAAATGCCTAAATAGTAATTTTTTATCGATATTTCAGTTTTTGCGTTATATTTTTGTCGATTCAACGTTATACATATAGGAGTAGATTGTTTATCAATCTATAAAAAAAGGAGGAGACCAATGAGAGAACTGTCCGTATACTATTGTTCCAAATGCGGGTATTATGGTTATTATCAGCTGGAGAGGAATGCGGTATGCCCAAAGTGCAAGGTGGACATGATTGCTTTGTCCATCAGCTATCAGGCTTTCATGGATTTGTCCTGTGAAGAAAGGGACGAATTGCTTTCCTCTCAAATCATTGCTTCATCGTCTCCCTATGTAAAGCGCATTCTTGTGCCTCACAAAGTGAATAATAACCGGGAAATCATTGCCCGAATGGGAGACCGCATCACCGAACTGGAGATTGAAAATGAAAAACTGAATAAAACCATTGAATGGATGCACCAGACAATTTGGGAAATGGTACGTAAAAACAAAGGATTAAATATAAGTGATCAGGATGAATCCCCTAAGGGGATTGATCCCTGACAGGGACATTCCGGGAGTGCCCCCCTGCACTCCTTATCCATCCCCCTGTCAGGCGATTTTGTCAGTACTTATGTAACGTCCGATCAATCTGTTCAGCGTCTGATTCAACCTTTCAATCACTTTATGGAGTCTCGAATTTTCTTCCATCAGCTTCTCATTCTCCATCTCTACAATCCGCAGTTTCTCAGCATCTGTCATAAAGATACCCCCTCCTTCTTCTGCTTTTCTTGTAATCAATATAAGTCCTTTCTAAGTGTTTGAAAAGTGAATTTTATCGCATAATTCGACATTTATTACTTTATTTTAGTCAACTTAACCATTTAATCTATGATCTTTTTAAAAGAAGTACTACATATGCCATGTCAAAATCAGTCCGGCACTAGATATGCGATTGGCTTCAATCTTATATTGTCGACATAATTGATATTAATTATAAAGGTTTTCCCGATAATTTTTTAATTTATCATATGGTCTTTTGATCTCGTCAGATTTTTCACAAATATAATGCCATATATCTATTTATTGATTGCCCAACTTCAAAAAGCCGGCACTGAGTCCGGCTGAAAAAAAGAGGTTTGATTTTTCTGCACTATTGTACTCACGAGCTTTTAAGTCTCGTCATGAGAAGAGGGAGCTTAAGCTCGTCTAGCACTTCATTAATATAAAACAGCACTGGAACACTTCCAGCCGTCTTTCTGTCACCGGATAGGAACCAGCAGACAACTGCATCATTGGGAAGAGATGGGGACAACGCGTATCCCGCTTTTTTAAGCAGATGCTGTATTTCATCAATTCCAAGACCGAGAGAAATGGCGATTGCCAGCAGTGTCTCCTTTGACGGCTGTTTATGGCTCTTAATGTATTGCAGCATCCGTTCACTAACATTGGCCGCGTCACAGATGGTCTTGCACCTTCCTCTTCTGCCATTTAATAATTGTCTGAAATACCCGCAAAAATCATGATCACTGCTTAGAGAAAGACCTGCCTTATTGGCCAGTAGCTCTGTTTCTTCTGAAGTTAAATGAAATATTTCTGCACAGGAGGCAATCAACTGGATCTTGGATTGTCTTGTCTGAGTGCTGCACGGGTGATTCTTCCACCAGGAAACAGCCTGTTTATTCACTCCCAGTTTCTGATAGACCTCCTCGAGAAGCCTTAAATCATTTGTTTTTTTATAGTCTCTGGCCAGATTATTTAGTGCAGTGTAGAAGCTTTCTTCCAGTATTATGCCATGATCATCCAGCCATTGTCTGGTTTTTTCATAATCCATTTCAATCTCCCGCCTTCCTTAAACGACTATTTTATGTGGTTTTCTTGCACAAAAAGAAGCCAGCTGATTTTTGACTATCAACTGGCTACATTATATCTGCATTTTTTTCATTGGAGGGGGAATATCCCTGAGATGCAAAAAAACACCCCGACTGGTAAATGAGAGAGGTTAAACGGTTTACTTAGGTTGATCAGATACTGCCTTACCCCTGATAACCTTCGTAATCAACCGTTCCGATACAGGTTAAGTTTAAGGTATTTTTTAACAGGTCTCCCGGAGAGATGAAGTACTCATACATATCCTTTAACTTCAGCAAATAAGATACTGCATCATTGCTACCACTGTCTGTTCCATTGGTAAAAGTCTTTACAAATTGAATGCAAAAACGGGTTACTTCTATAATAAGGTCATCCGATAGTTCATAAGAGGTTGATAATTCCGATCCATTCTGATTGTTACTAAGTGCTTCATATAGCTGATCAATGGCTTCATCCACATTTTCATCGGTCACAGGGCTGTTTTCCACATTTGCCTGAAATATCCGGTTGTTATAGGTGGAAGGATCTTTCTGTATGATTTCAATAATCCGGTCAATGAGAGGGAATCCTGGAGTACCCTTTAAATGAATCTCATACTCATCTCCTGCTTCCCTATAACAATGGTAAGCAAACTGGGAGCACATCATCGCTTCTCTGCCTTTGTATATTAAGGCATCTTCCAGTTCCATCAAGATACCCATGGAAAGCTTCACAATCCTTGTTACAAGGCCTTGAAGCCCTGTATCACCCAGCATGTTGTTGGTGATACAATACAGGCCGATAAACGGAAGCTGGGCATGTGCATAGGGCAGCATCTCACTGACATAGCGGGCTGCGATATCCATGACTGGCTGGCAATTGTTATTTCCCGGATTTAACCGCATCACATAGGCAGTTCTTGCTGTTCTTGTTAGGATGGTATCCTGGATTGCATTGGGGGGCGTTTCCTCGATCACAGTTCCTACAGGCTTGTCCGGCCCGCAGCTTAAGGCGGTATGGCTGACTTCCGATCTGGTAACCCAGGCAATAATTTTAGATATCTTTTCGTTATTCGGCTCCAGTAAAAGGATATCTCCTGCCTTTAGTTCACTAACTTTGACTTTCTCACCCATCGTATTCTCCTCCTGAATTAATTAAAATATTGTTTCAGTTCTTTTACCTTATTCCGACTGATCAGTATCACATCGGAAATGTCCTTAAAATACATATCATAGGTATAGTTAATCCGTGGCCGGAACCGGTCTGCTCTGGTTAAATTGGCCAGATAGCATTTATGAGTGCGGAAAAAGGAATTCTTCTTCAGCTTCTCCTCATAAAAATTCAAGGTTTTATTTCCGCGGAATACATGATCCCTGGTATGTATCATACACCCTCCCTGTAACGCTTCTATATAATATATTTCAGACGCCGGTATCAGAACAATATCTTCCTCGTTGAATCCACAAATCATATCTAAATTATAATCATACTGACCACTAATCTCCTGATACACATTTAGCCCGATCGTGGTATTTTCTAATTTGTTCAGGCACTTGAAAAGCCGCTCCTGGGTATAGGGTTTTAGCAGATAGTCCACTGCATTCAGTTCAAAAGCCTTGGCTGCATAACCATTATAAGCAGTTACAAAGCAGATTTTAGTATGCGGGTGAAGACTGCTGATCTGTTCTGCAATGTACATGCCATTGATTCCCGGCATGTCTATATCCAAAAACAGCAGGTCACAGGGGTTTTTTAATAGATATGCCAGCCCCTCTCTGGAATCACAAAAAGCCGCAGCCAGAGAAAACTCCTCTTTCTTCTTCAGCAATTCTGTAAGATATTCAATTGAATTTTTTTCATCATCAATAATTACAACCTGCATACCTGCACATTACCCCCTCTTTGGTATCTGAAAACTGATTTTCGTTCCCTTTAAGCCCTGGCTTTCAATGACCAGTCTGCTTTGAAAGCATATGTTGAGGCGGTAATTGATATTGCTGATTCCAACACCGCTTTTTGAGGTTCCGTTTTTTGAAGTGTCGCCTTTATCAATGGTCTCAATTGTTTCCGGGCCGATCCCCCTGCCATCGTCTTCTACGTTGATTACTAACCTGCCACCAGCCTCCATGACCCGTATCAGAATATTCAGTTCACCAGACTGATACCCGTGCTTGATGGAGTTTTCTACCAGCGGCTGAATGGTGAGAGGAAGGATACCATTTGAAAGAAGTTCATCTGGTGCATCAATCTCAAGCTTTAAGGCACCGTTCATTCTCACATTTTCCAGTTCCACATATGCTTTTACCAGATCCAGTTCTTCCTTTAACTGATAAAGGGTATAGGTTCTGTAATCAAACCTGTATTTTACCCTTAAAAAGTCAGACAGGCACATGAGCATATTTTTTGCCATATTTACATTGGTATCCATAAGGCAGTATATGTTATGGAGAATATTAAATAGGAAGTGAGGGGAAATCTGCGCCTGCAAAGAAGCAATCTCCATCTCATGGGCAAGTTCCGACTGGCGGAAGGTATCTTCCACATTGACTGCCAGAACATATCCCTGACTAAGGAGGAAAAATAGCACTCCAAAGTAGTAGAAATTAAAATCGCTTAAGTATTTTACATTGATATTATGCTGGATATCCACAATCTGCAGGACACAAGACACAATAAACACACAATAGCCCAGAAAAACCGGCCCGGCATTGGGCTTTTTCAGCTGGAACGCCTTGGCAATCTTAAAAAAATAACAAATTGCATTCACAAACAGAATGGGTATGAATACCATATCGTCATATAAAACCGGCATAACCGGCAGAAAAATAAGAACGGCGGTATAGAAAAGATCTAAAATCTTTAAAAAGCGATTTGGGTGTGTTTTGCCCAGCTCCGGGTACATACTCCACAGATAAAACTGAATGGAGGTGATTTGAACCATAAACGACACGTATTCTGTCTTTAGAACTTCATCAATGGTGAGAAACGGGTAAATACTGACCAGACTCTCGCCGTCTATAATAGAAGCAGCAACCAGCACAGAAATGCAGAAAATCCAGAGGTATATGGACTGGGCTTTTTTATTCAGACACCAGTTAAAAACATACAGATAGCACGCCATACCAGCCAGAATACCTATGAATCCGATATTTTTCATCAGGTTAATGAGGTGGAACCGAAACAGGGGAACCTGTTTCCCTATATAGACAGGAAGGACAATCCCTCCATTGTTACAATGAAAATTAGATACCTTAATTCTGATTACAAGATCGCTTTGATCCGCATGGAAGTAAACAAGCTGAGGGGCCCAGCTTGGAGTTTCTGTACTTTTATCTGTACCGATTTTTCCGTTCTCCACAATTTTTTTATCATTTATGTAAAGCTGATATGCACTGGAGACATAATTAAGCTTCATGCAGTAATCACCGGGAGATGGTACTTTTACCCGCAGTTCATATACACCGATACCATGTTTCCCCAGCTTCTTTCCATCAATCACCTTTCCCCGCCAGGACCCCGGAACTTCTAAGCTGCCTGATACCTGGGAACCGGTATCTTCTGATGTACCTTCATAGAACTTCCAAACACCATTTAACTGAACAGCCTTTTCTTCCAGCTTCTCTTTGGACAGGTTTAAATATCCGTCTGTTATTGAATTGGAGACATATTGATTCCGGATACTAACCAGTCCTGATATGAGACATACTGACAGAATCAAAAATAACAGGGCCTTTCTGTTCTTCTTGTTTTTTTCCTTCATTGTTTATTTAATTCTTCCCCCGGATCTGTTGCCGATCATGCATAAAATTTCTAGTATTTTTGTTCATTTTACTATTTATGGTAAAATATAGCAATATAAATATTTTATACAATACAACAAAAAGAAAGAACGCAGACAAGCCATTTTCATGCCGCATGCGCCCTTTCTTTTTTGCATCTGGGGAACTTCTTATTCTATTACAGAGTAAATAGGGTAATGAACTTTTTAATCCGTTGGCACTAAGAGATACGTTCTCCATCCGGTCCTACCCGATGTCCGTCTGGTGTAACGGTATCTTTGAGCATGGAACCTTTGGCAGCACCTGCTGCCTCACTGAAATAGTACCATTTACCATCAATCATGTTCCATCCGGTATACATATATCCCTTTTTCCCGTCACTGACCGGATTTAAATAGTATATACTTCCTTTGTATTCAAACCAGCCAGTTACCATATATCCGTTTTCATCAAAGAAATACCAGTCATTTTTTCCCTTCCAGTCGGTATACACCCAACGGTTTACCGGTTGGCTGCCATCTTTTCCGGTAATCTTCCAGCCCTTTTCATCTGATTGCCAGTTACCGGGATAATAATGATCATCGTCTCCGCCAGTTCGTTTTCCAGGCTCTGTGATATCTCTGTCATCATCATCACTGTCGTCTCTGGGCAGATCTTTTACTGTTACCGTGAAATCATCTGTGAACTCTTTTTCATTTCCATACCGGTCTGCTGCATAATAAATAACCTTAACCGTCCGGGTTCCTGTTCTGGCAAGATTATATTCCAGATCATACTGCCCCTCTGGTAAAACTATTTTTCTGACTGCATTGGAAGGGCTGGCTTTCTGATATTCGGTTACCTCAAGTCCCTGTGTATCCAAATCCTCTCCCAGTGTATAGCTGACTTTATCCGGTCTTTTTGTCACTTTGATTCGGAGCGTATAATACTCCTGTTCTGCCTCTTCTTCCATAACCGTCAAATTAATGGTTACATCCAGGGGGATTCCATCAGGATTAATAACGTGATCCGGAAGTTCCACGATTCCTTCTACAGAAAAGGTTTGTTCTTCACTGATGTTGGGATCATAGGAACTGGAATCTAAATCCCAGATCACATCTGCCTGAACATTTCCGGCATCGGTTCCAAGGTTGACTCTGGCTGGTATACCGAGAGCAGTGACTGTTTTGGCTGTTCCGTTTGGAATTCCTTTTATAGAAGGCAGCGGATAAATTTTTTCCAGGATTTTATCAGTCAATGACTCTGCATCCACTGTTACTTCAACTGTAATATCCAAAGATACACTGTCAGGATTAATTACTTTGGCCGGAAGAGTCACGGTTCCTTCTACCTCGAAGGTCTGAGCCGTTTTCAGGTCAGGATCATAGGAGCTGGATGCCACATCCCAGGTAACATTGGCCGGTACGGTTCCATTATCCGTCTCAAGATCAACATTTACAGGAAGCCCAAGTGCAGCGGCTGTTTTGGCTGTACCGTTTGGAATTCCTGTTACAGGGGACACCGGAGAAATACTCTCCAGAACCTTATCCACCAGCACTTCTGCTTTTACAGTAACATTAACCGTTACATCAAGGGGTAAACCGTCAGGATTATAAACTCCTGCGGGCAGTGTCACAGTTCCTTCCACAACAAAGGTCTGCTCTGTTTTCTGAGTGGGATCATAAGAGCTTGCTTCTACATCCCAGGTTACATCAGCCGGTACATTGCCTGTGTACGTAATAAGATTTACATGCTCAGGCAGCCCAAGCGCAGAAGCTGTTTTTGCTGTACCGTTGGCTATCCCCGTCACAGCTTCAGATGGTGCGATTGATATGACAGGATTTTCTGTTGCTGTAAAGATTATGGTATAAGTTTCGGTGGAATCTGCAATTCCATCGTTGGCTCTAAATACCAGAGTATGCGTACCTGTGGTGGTCGGCTTATAGGAAAAGTCATTGTCTGCTGTCACTTCAGGTTCATTATCAACCTTTACCTTGTAGGTAAGAGGATCGTTGTCTGCATCCTGAAAAATATTCATTAAGGTTACATTAATTGAAGTATTGACTGGTTGCTCACATGTTAACGTATCTCCTACTCCGTCCTTTCTTTCAGGAGCAGTATTTGGTGCTTTCACATTGAGAGTTACGGTGTAGATATCAGTTGAATCACTAATTCCGTCATTGGCCTTAAATACCAGCGTATACGTTCCAACTGCTATCGGAATAAATTTATAGCTCTCGTCAGCTGCCATTTCGGCTTCCCCGTTTACTTTTACTTTATAGCTGAGAGTATCATTATTCTCATCTTCAAATATTGTACTTAAATCCAGCGAATAAGTGGCATAAGCTGTGATATTTCCGGACTGAACAGCTCCTGCTCCGCTTTTCCTCACCGGGATCGAATTAACAGCTGAAAGTGTTACCGTATAGGTATCTGTGGAGTCCGCTTTTCCATCATTTGCTCTGAACACCAGTGTATCCGTTCCTACAGCGGCGGGGGTATAGGAATAGCTCTCATCAGCGGTCACTTCCGTTCCTCCGTTAATTTTTACCTTATAGGTTAAATTATCACTGTCAATATCCTCAAATATTGTATTCAGGTTAATAGGATAAGCTTTTTTAACTGGTACACTGTCTGTTACGCTGGCAACTACACTGGATTTTCTTGTGGGTGGCGTATTGGCTGCTTTCACATTCAGGGTCACGGTATAGGTATCATCTGAATCTGCAATTCCGTCATTTGCTTTAAATACCAGCGTTAACGTTCCAATAGCATTTGGAGTGAAGGTAGGTTTATCACTAACCGCCTCTTCTGCCTGGCCATTAATTTTTACTTTATAATTTAAAGCATCCTCATCTGAATCTTCAAAAATTGTACTTAAATCAATGGTAAATCCAGTATTCACTGTTATATCTTCTGATTTATACGCTCCCACCCCACTCTTTCTGACAGGTGCTGTATTAACTGCATTCAGTGTTACTGTATAGGTGTCTGCAGAGTCAACAGCTCCGTCACTGGCGGTAAACACAAGGGTGTATGTGCCTGCAGCAGGAGGCATAAATGAATAATTTTCTGTTGCTGTCACTTGAGAGTCAGTATTAATCTTGACTTTATAGGTCATGGAATCTGTATCCGGATCCTCAAATATTGTACCCAGGTCTATGGAAAATGCATTTTTAACCGGTAAGCTGGCTGATGCAGTTGCTCCCACACCGCTTTTCCTGACTGGTGCGTAGTTTACCCCCTGCACATTAACAGTGGTATAGACTGGTTCTGTTGCATTGGTGTTATCTGCTGCTGATACCATAACAGTTCTTTTTTTTGTATCGGGTTTTACCGTGTTGGTGTTTTTGTACGTAATCGCATTAATTAATGCTGCGACATTGGTATCATTCGCACTTGAATTCAGCGAGATGGATAAATTTGTTCCTGAAGTGCCTCCTGAATACGTACCGATTGGGGTTCCGCTATAGAGAATATTGCTTCCAGACAATGTAATACCACCTGTTTGCGCAATCTCCAGCACATCCTCTGTGGCGACACCGTTACTTGTTATAGATGCAGTAACTGAGCCTCCGGCATATGTTCTGCCGAAATCAGTATCCACCTTTACTGTAACGTTGCTGTCTTTATCTAATTTTACAGGAACACTGCCTTCAGTAAATGTTACTGTATCTCCATCAAGATTACTGATAATGGGAGGGGCGGCAGACTGTGTAAGTGAAACATTAAGTCCGTCAAAATCAATATAATTGTTTTCATCAACCGGATCAGTTGATGCCTCTAAAACAACCCGGATCATTTTTACTCGTGATGTCACTTGTAAATTGTTAATTAAAACATGATCCCAACCTCCTGATTGGTATTCAGCCGAAGCAGATGAAGCGCTATTAATTGGCTCACCGCCTTCAGTATTATCAAACAATTCAATATGCAACTTTCCTATGTCATTAGGATTTTGCAGGGATATATCACAAGAGGCTGACAGGATATAATATCCAGGGATATTCAGTGGATAATCTTTATATATTTTACCCTTGCTGTTATTTTTAGTTTTATAAAACGGGTTATATTCAATTACATCGGTTGTATTATCATCAGTATCTGTTGGCGATTTTTCTAGCACAAATTCGGTGTTACTGTTTTGGTACCAATCAGCATTTGGCACAACATTATAAAAATCAAAACCACTTCTACTATCAATTTCACCAATCCAGCCAGCAACTGACTTTGCGTCCTGGTCATCGAAACTTAATAATTGCCCTGTCTCTGCATATACACTTACGGGAATTGCAGACATTAGTACCGCTGCAATGAGTATTCCACTTAAAAAACGCTTCTTTTTCTTTATTGCCATTGCATCATCTCTCCATCATAATTCTCAGCAACATAAAGAGAAAAACTCTTTTCTATACTTTATGCCGCTGAGAAATTTTAATTAATTAAATCATGTGGTTTTATTTATATTGAAAACATAAGTTCTATTATCAACTCCTGTTTTCGAGGAAACAACAAGATTGATGGGATTCATGCCATCAAGCAGTGGAATCGACTGACCGCTGTTATATATAACACCATTTAAGGTAATCACAACTGCTGCCTGCGGATCTTCCGCAGTGGGAGTAACTGCAGTGCTGGTATGCGTACCTGCACTCAAATTATAATTATACGTTGTCTTTACAAATCCGGCAAAACGGATTCCGGTAAATTTCACTGTAGTCAGATAAGGACTGCTGGCCCTTGTAACAGTTATCACATAGGTCACTTTATAACCGTCTACCGAAGTTACCTTAATCTCAACCCTGTTTGATCCGTTAATCAAATCGACAGAAGCTTTCCCCTCCGTCAAAGCCTGCCCGTTGACTGTAATAGCTGCCGTAGTTTTTGATGCAACAGGAATCACTGTGATACGATCAGAATCATATCCCACATTGGACGTATATGACAGCGTATCTGAATGAAATACAGGAGTCAGCACTGCTGTGAGCTCTTCTTTATCCTTTATTTCCAGGGAAGTCAGAACAGCCACATCTGTTTCTATCAGTTCCAGTTCCATGACAGACGCGGCGGATCTATTGGCTTGTAATCCCCCCTCTCCAGGAACGAAGAGTCTGAAATATCTGGCATATACCGGATTTACCAGCACTCGCGTACACGTATTATTTGTATTGCTGGTTACAGAATCCACTGTGGTCCAATTAGTTCCATTTAAACTGCTTTCCAGACGAAACGAAGTCATACAATAATTGTCCGGCCAGCCAGCGTGTTTAGTGCATAATAGAAATACCAAAAGTTGCAGACAGAATTCCCAAAGTTGCATCGGGAATTTCCCTATAATTGCATAAGGTCTCAGATGTACCTCTATGGAACGGGCAGCATTCAAAGAAAGCACCCAAGTTGGAGTATTCTGAGTATTCAAAAATCCATTGCAGAAAAACACAATAATCGATAACCTT
>JAAOXG010000087.1 GCA_013036995.1 Lacrimispora defluvii | reverse complement strand
CCGTCTGTCAACCTCACCTCGTTCGGTCTGTGGAGGCGAAATCTACGTCCAAGAAGATTTGGTTTTACATTTTTTCGGAGTGCTGCTCCACCCATACGATTTGAGGAATCCGATTTCCGAATGGATGATGTGATCCCATATTCCTTCATGATGCGGCGTATCTTTTTTAGTCCCAAGTGCTGCCCCGTGAGAGTGGGCAGCATCATATAAATCTGTCTTGATCCCTTGGCGAAGCCTTTGTATTCCATCACCCTTCGAATAAGCTGGGCATCTTGCGCATCCTTTTCATTTCGTTTGATGACCGCTTGACCATAGTTCCCATTTTTCAAGATCGCATAGTATGATGCGCGAGAAATGCCAAGCAATGACAGAATATATTTCACCGTATATTTTCGCCCGGGATCTGCCATAAGTTCTTGAAGCCACAAGCAAAGAGCCTTTCTTTGAAACACATTCAAAGCAGGGACGATGTCGCCAATTCGAAGAAATCCTTTTTCCGCAATACCATCCAGTGCATTTATTCTGCTGCGGAGAATCTCTCGTGTAGGAATCACCTCCGGGACATCAGCACCGTCTGTCTTAACCCATTGGCTTAAAATTCGGCTGATACGGTATCGCTCCGTCGCAGAAAATATGCTTGGCTCAATGTCAAATACACGGAAAATATCGTCAATCGGCAGAGAGGAAATCGGCGCTGCCGCCTCAAAAAACGCAGCCTGCAGCGTTATCTTCTCACGAGTAGCCGTTTGAATATAGGGGTGATTTGTGTACTGCTTCACGGTTGCGGCATCGTAACCCGAATTGCGGCCTTTTTTCATGCTGCGGCCAGTATCTCTACCTGAGGAACGCTCAAATTTTTCCTTTAGACAATAAATTTTGTGGTAGCCTACATCCGCCGGAGCTATTCCATGTGCAAGCAAACCATCCTCTATGGACTGTTTTGGATAGTTTCGATATAGCTCCGCCTCAAAGTCCGGGTGCAGGATTAGCCGATTGACATCCCAAATGAATTTCCCGCTTTCAAGCAGTTCCTCCGAGGTTTTCGTGGGCATATTCATTGTTTTAGACCAATTTGCCTGTGTTTCGGGCGATGCCTTGGAATACTTCGGGCGTCCCCCTCGCTTAAAAACAGACCCTACCGATTGGGTAAAATTCTGCCCGAGCTGCTGCGTGTCAAAACCGTTAATTTCCAGCATTCTTCGGACGGTTGACCTTTCAGGCTTTAAAACCCATTCCTCATAGACCTGCTGCCTAAACTCAATTGTCAGCGATAGACGGTTTTCCAAAACCTCTAACACATTCGGATTTTTGCGCAGTGCTTCCATTTCTTCTTCTGAATATTTTTTGGCACCACATTTTTTTGCCATGTTCTTCACCCATAGGCTCTGCTCATATTTTGCATGATTCTTTTGGCATTTGTCAACCCTGTGTCCATTGCTTTTGCATCGTTGGCAGAATAATGTCTATTTTTCCTGCTTCGCTGTCAACCAGCAGTCTATTTCTCATGCCTTTTTGTCAGAGCATTGTCCTTTCTATGGGTACCATTTTATT
>JAAOXG010000086.1 GCA_013036995.1 Lacrimispora defluvii | reverse complement strand
TATGTGCGAAGTTTGAGTAAATTATCAGTGCAGCTTAATGTGGAAGACTTTCTCCCGGCTAGTGATGCAGAAAGAGAAAGCCTGACAGTCATGCGTAAAAGCGTAGGATTCTGGAAAGATGGAATCAGACGTCTTAAGAAGAATAAGATTTCAATGACTAGCCTTGTTGTAATCTTGCTAGTATTTATTTTATCATTTATTGTACCTCAGCTTTATCCATATAGCTATGAGCAGCAGATCAGAGGAAGTGAAAATCTTGCTCCCATGCAGTATTCCCAGAAAGAAATCACTGCTATGGATTCAGGAGAGAGTGTATTTCCGCATATTCTGGGAACCGATAACCTGGGCCGCGATTACGCAATCCGAGTTATGATGGGAAGCCGTGTTTCTCTGACTGTTGGTCTGGTAGCTTCTGCTATTATTTTGCTCATTGGTTCTCTTTATGGATCTATTGCAGGTTTCTTCGGAGGCTGGGTAGATATGATAATGATGAGAATTGTGGATATGATTTATACGGTTCCTGATATTCTGATCATTGTACTTTTATCTGTAGCATTTGATCAACCTTTAAAAGCACTGGCTCAAAGGCCTGGATTCCAATGGATTCAGCTTATTGGTGTTAATTTAATCAGTATTTTCGTTGTATTTGCGCTGCTTTACTGGGTTGGTATGGCCCGTATTGTGCGAAGCCAGATATTGATTTTAAAAGAGCAGGAATATGTAACGGCTGCCAGAGCTTTGGGAGCTTCCAGCGGACATATTATTAAAAAGCATCTGCTTACCAACTGTATTGGTACATTAATTGTAACAACAACGCTTCAGATTCCTTCTTCTATCTTTACCGAGAGCTTTTTAAGCTTCCTTGGATTAGGTGTTGCAGCACCCATGCCTTCACTGGGAAGCCTCGCAAGTGCTGCATTAAATGGTCTGCAAAGCTATCCTCACCGTTTATTTGCACCGGCACTGATGATTTCAGTTATTATTTTAAGTTTCAATCTGTTGGGTGATGGTCTTCGGGATGCATTTGATCCGAAGCTGAAAGATTAAAGGAGGAGAGATTCCATGAGTGAATATTTAGTTAATATTGAGAATGAACGTCTTTCTTTCTTTACTCCGGCTGGAGAAGTCAAGGCGCTTAATGATGTATCACTTCATCTTCGTGAAGGTGAGGTTTTGGGAATTGTAGGAGAGTCTGGTTCCGGTAAGTCTGTAACTGCTTACAGTCTTATGGGTCTTACGGCTTATCCGGGTCGTCTCATCGGCGGTTCCCTTCAGTTTAACGGACATCAGATTGAGAAGATGACGGAAAAGGAAATGAGAAAGATCAGGGGAAATGAAATTTCAATTATTTTTCAGGACCCAATGACCAGCTTAAATCCGGTTTATACCATTGGAAACCAAATCACAGAAGTGGTTATGCTTCATACTAATAAAAACAAACAGCAGGCTACCGAGCGGGCAAGAGAACTTCTTACCCTGGTAGGTATCAATGAGCCGCAGAAACGTCTGAACCAGTATCCTCATGAGCTGTCCGGCGGTATGCGTCAGCGTGTTATGATTGCCATTGCCCTGGCTTGTGAGCCAAAACTTCTGATTGCAGATGAACCAACTACTGCCTTAGACGTTACAATTCAGGCACAGATTCTGGAACTGATGATGGAATTAAAAGAAAAACTTGGTATGGCAATTATTATGATTACACATGACCTTGGTGTTGTTGCCAACATGTGTGACCGTATTGCTGTTATGTATGCTGGTAAAGTGGTAGAGTATGGCAATACTGATGATATATTCTATAACCCCAGCCATGAATATACCAAGGGTCTTATCCGCAGTATTCCAAAACTTACGGAGAAAGAGCATAATAAGCTGATTCCCATTGAAGGAAGCCCGGTGGATATGCTGAATCCGCCTGCAGGATGTCCGTTTGCGCCAAGATGCAGAGCCTGCATGAAGATTTGTCTGCGTGAAATGCCGGAATATACGGATATAACCGATATACATTACAGTGCATGCTGGCTGCTTCAGAAAGAAGAGTTTGAGAAACAGCAAAGACAGAAGGGAGATGCATGATGGATAACAAATATCTTGTAGAGGTACAGAATTTACAGCAGTATTTCCCTGTTGCAGGTAGTAAATTATTTGAAAAGAAAGTTGTAAAAGCAGTCGATAACGTTTCCTTTGGAATCAAAAAAGGAGAAACCCTTGGACTGGTTGGAGAATCCGGTTGTGGAAAGACGACTACAGGCCGTACTCTGCTCAGACTATATGAGCCTACTTCCGGAAAGATATTTTTTGACGGACAGGACATTACAAAGGTAAACATGCTTCCTTATCGTCAAAAGATGCAGATTGTATTTCAGGATCCATATGCAAGTCTTGATCCCCGTATGACGGTTGGAGATATTATTGGCGAGGCAATTGACATCCATCATCTGGCTGCCAGCAAGAAAGACCGTCAGGATCAGATTATCTCTGTTTTATCAACGGTCGGACTTAACTCAGAGCATGCGAACCGCTATCCTCATGAATTTTCCGGCGGACAGCGTCAGCGTGTGGGTATTGCCAGAGCTCTTGCAGTAAATCCTCAGTTTATTGTATGTGACGAGCCGGTATCTGCTCTGGATGTTTCCATTCAGGCACAGGTTGTTAATATGTTTGAAAAGCTGCAGGAAGAAATGGGTCTTACTTATCTGTTTATTGCTCATGATCTTTCTATTGTAAAACACATTTCCAACAGGATCGGTGTTATGTATTTAGGTAAGATGGTAGAGCTTGCTGACAGCTATGAACTGACTTTCCATAGTGTTCATCCATATACCAAGAGTCTGATCTCAGCGATTCCGATTGCGGATCCGGAGACCAGCCGTAAATCTAAGAGAATTGTTCTTGAGGGAGATGTTCCAAGTCCTGTAAATCCTCCATCAGGCTGCCGCTTCCGCACCAGATGCCCTTATGCAGATGAACTTTGTGCAGCGCAGGAACCAGAATGGAAAGAAGTTTCAACCGGACATTATGCCGCTTGCCATCATTTGGATAAAGTTAATTAAAATCAGATTGAACTTTTAACGCATTTATGTTATGCTAAGAAAATGAATTGGCGCAGTAGCCGAATAAAGTGCTACTGCGTTAATTAAAATAATCTTATAGGAGGAATCGTTATGAAAAGATGTCACTTATGCTTGCTGTACTTGCAGCCTCTGGCATGATGCTTACTGCATGTGGCGGTAATAAGCCAGCAGAAACAAAAGCTAGTGCTGACACAACTACAGCTGCTGCGGCTGGCGAAACTACAGCTGCTGCAAATGGAAATTCCGCGGGGCTTGACCTTGCAGTTCAACTTGGACCGAATCCGGAGACCATTGATCCGGCTTTAAACTCTTCAGTTGATGGTGCAAATATGATTATGCATGCCTTTGAAACCTTATTGATTGTAGATAAGGAGAACAAAATTGTTCCAGGACAGGCAGAGTCTTATGATATATCCCCAGATGGCCTTACTTATACGTTTAAGCTTCGTGATGGCTTAAAGTGGAGTGATGGTTCACCGTTAACTGCAAATGACTTTGTTTATGCATGGAAGAGACTTGCAGATCCCAACGTTGCAGCTCCATATGGCGCTGATATGTTAGGACCGGTAAAAGGATATGAAGAAGCAGCAGCTGGAAACCTGGATGCTCTGGGTGTTTCCGCTCCTGATGACAAAACCTTTGTAGTAGAGTTAGCTTCCCCTTGTGTATATTTTGTTAAACTGGTAACTCATGCTTCCATGGTACCGGTACAGAAAGCGGCTGTAGAAGGCGCTGGTGATCAGTGGAGCTTAAAGCCTGAGACTTATGTTTCTAACGGTCCTTTAAAGATGACCGAATGGGTTCCTGGTTCCCACATTACTTTTGCAAAAAATGAAAACTACTGGAATGCAGATAAGGTTACTTTAAACACATTAAAATTCGTTCTTATGGAAGATTCTAATGCTGCTTACAGTGCATATCAGGCTGGTGAGTTACAGATGATTAAGTATGTTCCAACAGAAGAAATTCCTGCACTGAAGGGAACAGATGCTTTTCATATTGATCCTAGCATGAGCGTTAGTTATTTAAATTTCCAGACTCAGAAAGAGCCATTTAATAACCCTGATGTCCGCAGAGCGTTAAGCCTTGCAATTGACCGTAAATACGTGGCAGAAACAGTTATGCAGGGTACCAGTGCACCAGCAACCAACTTTGTACCAGATGGCGTATCTGATGCAGAGGGCGGAACTTTCTTTAATGACGTAACTGCAAAAGAAGGTAAAACTTTCTTTAATATTGATGATCATGCTTCTGATGTTGCAAAGGCAAAAGAACTTCTTGCGAAAGCTGGATATCCAGACGGACAGGGATTCCCTACATTTGAGTATATGACCAATGATGCTGGATTCAATAAGCCAGTTGCAGAATATTTACAGAGCTGCTGGAAAGAGACTCTTAACATCAATATGGACATCAAAATTGTAGAGTGGGCAACCTTTACTCCTACCCGTCGTGCAGGCGATTATCAGGTATCACGTGGCGGCTGGGGATTCGACTTTGATGATCCTTCCAACCTGCTGAATGTTAACCTTTCTAACAGCGGTAACAATGATGCTAAGTATAACAATCCTGAATTTGATAAGCTGCTTAACGAAGCTAATTCCACTGCTGACGTAAAAGAGCATTACAAAAAACTGCATGAGGCAGAGTCTCTGCTTCTTGAAGATTCTCCGATTGTACCAATTACCTATAAGAATGAATTCTATTTACAGAATCCAAAGCTGAAAGGCACATGGTATTCTCCGTATAGCTTCTGGTTCTTCCAGTATGCTACCATGGAATAAGATTTATTTCTTATGAAACTGACACCCAGGATAGATTCCTGGGTGTTTTTTTGACCAGATGAAACGATCCGCTTTAATTTACATTCCAGCAGCTGGGAAACTTCCTCTTTCCAACCATCTAAAAGTATGCTATAATCTTTTAAGACAATACAAAAGTACAGGAGAGTTTAAGCTATGAATCCAAGACGTGTATTATTAAAACTCAGCGGTGAAGCTCTTGCCGGTTCCAGTAAGACAGGATATGAGGAGGCCACTGTTAAAGAGGTTGCACGGCAGGTTAAGATATCCGTTGATGCTGGCGTTCAGTTGGGAATTGTCATAGGCGGAGGAAATTTCTGGAGAGGCAGAACCAGTAATGCAATTGACCGCACAAAGGCGGATCAGATTGGTATGCTTGCCACCATTATGAACTGCATTTATGTTTCGGAGATTTTCAGGAACGCAGGAATGGACACCCGGATTCTCACCCCCTTTGAATGCGGCTCCATGACAGAACTGTTTTCCAAAGACCGGGCTAATCAGTATTTTAAAGAGGGCAAAGTGGTGTTTTTTGCCGGTGGCACTGGTCATCCATACTTTTCAACTGATACGGGAATTGCACTCCGTGCCATCGAGATGGATGCTGACTGCATTCTGCTTGCGAAGGCCATTGACGGAGTTTACGACAGTGATCCCAAGGTGAATCCCAATGCAGTTAAATACGATGAAATTTCCATTGATGAAGTGATAGAAAAGCAGCTTGGGGTAATTGATCTGACCGCTTCCATTATGTGTATGGAAAATAAGATGCCCCTTGCAGTATTCAGTTTGAATGAAAAAGATGGCATTGCCAATGCAATGCAGGGTAAAATAAACGGCACGATAGTGACCGCATAAAGCAGGAGGACGATATGCAGGAGAGTTTACAGGTATATGAAGATAAAATGAATAAGACATTAAAAGCGCTGGAGAATGATTTTATGACCATTCGCGCAGGACGTGCCAATCCCCATGTACTGGATAAAATCAGAGTGGATTATTATGGTACTCCAACACCAATTCAGCAGGTGGGCAACGTTACAATTCCGGAAGCACGTATGATCGTGATTCAGCCATGGGAGAAGACATTGCTAAAAGCCATTGAAAAAGCGATTCTTACTTCTGAGCTGGGAATCAATCCAACGAACGATGGTAATGTAATTCGTCTGGTATTTCCTGAGCTGACAGAAGAGCGCAGAAAAGATCTTGTGAAAGATGTAAAGAAAAAGGGAGAAGCTGCGAAGATTGCAATCCGTAACATTCGCCGTGATGCCAATGACTCTTTTAAGAAACAGTTAAAAGCAGAAGAGATATCTGAGGATGAACTTGCTGATGCAGAAGACAAGATTCAGAAATTAACAGATAAGATGGTTGCGCAGATTGAAAAAGCAACTGATGAGAAGTCAAAGGATCTTCTTACTGTATAAAATAAACAGGGGGGCAGGCATTATGCCTGTCCTGTTTTGTGTTTTAAAAGGAGTGATACTTTATGGATAAAGAATTGAATAATATGGTGATTCCGGAGCACGTTGCTATTATACTTGACGGAAATGGCAGATGGGCAAAAAAACGGGGACTTCCCAGAAGCATGGGTCATAAGGAAGGCTGTGTCACTGTGGAGAAGACCGTTGAAGATGCAGCAAGACTGGGAATTAAGTATTTAACGGTATATGGTTTTTCAACAGAGAACTGGAAGCGTTCCACAGAGGAAGTGGGAGCTCTGATGCAGCTGTTTCGTTATTATATGGTAAGACTCTTAAAAGTTTCGAAAGCGAATAATGTTCGTGTAAAGATGATTGGAGACAGAGAGCGTTTTGACTCTGATATTGTAGAGGGAATTGGACGTCTGGTGGAAGAGACGAAGAATAATACAGGACTGACCTTTGTGATCGCGGTCAACTACGGCGGAAGGGATGAAATTGTCCGGGCTGCGAGAAAGATCATGGAAGATACCAGAGAGGGAAAGATTTCACCGGATTCCTTAACGGAAGATAGATTTGCCGGCTATCTTGACACAAAGGGAATCCCCGATCCGGATCTATTGATCCGTACCAGCGGAGAGTTAAGGCTGTCTAACTATCTTTTATGGCAGCTTGCATATACGGAGATATATGTATCTGATTGCTATTGGCCTGATTTTAATATGGAAGAAATGAAAAAAGCCATTACAGCGTATAATAGCAGAGAACGGAGATTTGGAGGAGTGAAGTGATCACGAGGGAGGAAGCGGGATGTTTACAACCAGGCTGATAAGCGGTATTATTCTTGTTTTGATCGCACTGATAACAGTAGGAAGTGGTGGGCTCCTGCTGTTTGCGACAACGATTTTCATATCCATGATTGGCTTGTATGAGCTGTATCGTGTGCTTAAGATCCATGATCATCCCATGGGATATATGGGATATTTCATTGTAGTTGTTTATTACGGGTTGTTATGGTTCCAGATGCAGCAGTATGCATTGTATATGTCTATTGTTTTCATGATGCTTCTTTTGTGCTTTTATGTTTTTGCTTTTCCAAAATATAAAACAGAGGAAGTGACTGGAGCGTTTTTTGGATTTTTTTATGTAGCGGTCATGTTATCCTATTTATACCAGGTTCGTACTATGAATGACGGAAAGTATCTGGTGTGGCTGGTGTTCTTAAGTTCATGGGGTTGTGATACCTGCGCATATTGTGTTGGAAATCTCATTGGAAAGCATAAACTGGCACCTGTGCTCAGCCCTCATAAATCCATAGAGGGAGCCATCGGCGGAATTATAGGAGCCTCACTTCTGGGATTTTTATATGCTACAATTTTTGGTGAGTCAATGACTGTACTTGATTATCCGCAGATTACCTGTACTCTTGCATGTGCATTTGCCGCAATTATATCACCCATTGGCGATCTTGCTGCATCTGCCATAAAGCGGGATCATCAGGTTAAGGATTATGGAAAACTCATACCAGGGCATGGTGGAATACTGGATCGTTTTGACAGTATGCTTTTTACCGCCCCTGTTATTTATTTTGTGGTTACATTTTTACGATAAGAGCCTGACAAAGTATTACCTTAAATCACAATTCAGGAAAAGAAAAGGAGTATACAGCATAAGATGAAGAAAATAGCAATCCTTGGGTCAACAGGATCCATTGGGACGCAGACTTTGGAGGTGGTGGAGAACCAAGGCGATATTGAAGTGACTGCTTTGGCTGCAGGAAGCAACATCCGCCTGTTGGAGGAACAAATCAGAAAATTCCGCCCCAAAATAGCCTGTGTCTTCGAAGAAGAAAAAGCGAAGGAACTGAAAAGATCAGTAAGAGATCTCCCGGTTCGCGTTGTTTCCGGTATGGAGGGGTTAATCGAGGCTGCTGTGGAAGAAACTTCAGAGATTGTTGTCACTGCAGTAGTTGGAATGATAGGAATCCGGCCCACCATTGCGGCGATGGAAGCGGGGAAAGATATCGCACTTGCCAATAAGGAGACTCTGGTAACTGCCGGTCACATCATTATGCCTCTGGCAAAGAAAATGGGTGTCAGGATTCTGCCGGTAGACAGTGAACACAGTGCAATATTTCAGTGTCTGAATGGAGAAAATAAGGGATCTGTCCATAAGATACTTCTGACTGCTTCTGGCGGTCCTTTCCGTGGTAAAACAAGAGAAGAGTTAAAGAATGTAAAAGTGGAGGATGCACTTAACCATCCAAACTGGGCCATGGGGCGAAAGATTACCATAGATTCTTCAACTATGGTGAATAAAGGGCTTGAAGTCATGGAGGCCAAATGGTTGTTTGATGTTCAAATGGATCAGGTGCAGGTAGTAATTCAGCCTAAGAGCATTATTCATTCTATGGTAGAGTTTGAAGACGGAGCAGTTATGGCTCAGATGGGAACTCCGGACATGAAGCTTCCTATTCAATACGCACTTTATTATCCGGAGCGGAGATATTTAAAAGGAGATCGTCTGGATTTCTGGTCCATTGGTCAAATTAATTTTGAAAAACCGGATCTTGTTAATTTTCCGGGATTGAAACTGGCTTATGAGGCCGGATGTGCCGGTGGAACGCTCCCGACTGTTTTTAATGCTGCTAACGAAAAGGCAGTTGCCAAATTTTTGAACAGAGAAATTACATATCTTACTATCACAGATATGATAGAGGGAGCGATGAACGGGCATACTGTAAAAGAGAATCCTACCGTGGAAGAGATTCTTGAAGCAGAGGCTGCAGCTTATGAATATATAGAAAGCAGGTGGTAAATTGTCCAGTATTATCGTAGCAATTCTGGTATTCGGTTTAATTGTTTTAATTCATGAATTAGGTCATTTTTTATTTGCAAAAATGAACAAAATCGCAGTAGTGGAATTTTCCATAGGAATGGGACCCCGCCTTTTGCATTTTAAGAAGGGAGAAACAACGTATTCCATTAAATTGCTTCCTTTAGGCGGATCCTGCATGATGCTGGGAGAGGATGAAGAAAACCCTGATGAGCGGGCTTTTCAGAATAAATCCATTCCTGCTAGAATGTCAGTTATTGCCGCAGGGCCTATCTTTAATTTTATTCTTGCCTTTTTACTTTCTTTGGTTCTGGTAGGTATGAGTGGATATGACATTACTTATATAAAAGAAGTAACAGAAGGTTCGCCTGCTTATGAAGCAGGAATGCGCTCCGGAGATAAATTGTTAAAAATTAACGGAAAGAAAGTTTCCATGTATCAGGAGTATATTCTTTATAAGCTGATGAAACCGGATGATAAGATGAACCAGGTGGAATTTTCAAGAACAGATCCTCAGACAGGAAATCAGGTAATCCAGTCTGTATCTGTTACTCCTCAATATTCAGAGGAGAGTAAAAAATATCTGATTGGTATATTAATTGCGCCTGAAAACAAAAAGGCAGCAAATGCCGGTGATCTGGTTAAGCATGGATATATGGAAATGGAATACGATGTAAAACTGACTGTAAAGAGCCTTGGTATGCTATTTTCCGGAAAGGCCAGTGTCAATGATTTAAGCGGTCCGGTAGGAATTGTTGTTATGATCGATGATTCTGTAAAAGCGGGCCTTACTGTCAGTGTAGTTGCGGCGCTTATGAATGTCATCAGTATGTGTATTCTATTAAGTGCCAACTTAGGTGTGATGAATCTGCTCCCCATACCAGCTCTTGATGGTGGGAGATTGCTGTTTTTAATTATAGAAGCAATACGTGGAAAACGAATGGACCCGGAAAAAGAGGGTCTTGTAAACATGATCAGTATGGCAGCTTTGATGGCGCTGATGATTTTTGTAGTATTTAACGACATTAGCAGATTCACCTGATAAAGTATGAATGGAGGAGTTTATGAACAGGGATCATACGAAAACAATTCAGATCGGAAACAAGGTCATCGGTGGAGGCAATCCGGTTCTGATCCAATCCATGTGCAATACGAAAACTCAGGATGTTGCATCTACAGTCAATCAGATTAAAAAGCTGACCGCGGCCGGATGCGATATTATCAGAGTTGCTGTTCCTGATATGGAAGCGGCGGCAGCTATTAAGGAGATTAAGAAGCAGATCAGTATACCTCTGGTAGCCGATATTCATTTTGATTATCGGCTGGCTGTGGCTTCTATAGAGTCAGGAGCTGATAAGATCCGGATTAATCCTGGCAATATCGGTTCTCTGGATCGTGTAAGAGCTGTTGTGGATAAGGCTAAGGAATATCAGATTCCCATTCGTGTGGGAGTTAACAGCGGTTCCCTTGAAAAAAATCTCATTGAAAAATATGGAGGAGTTACTGCAGAGGGAATTGTGGAAAGCGCATTAAATAAAGTACGTATGATCGAGGAGATGGATTATGGGAATCTGGTAATCAGCATTAAATCATCGGATGTACTTATGTGTATCAAGGCTCATGAACTGATAGCAGAGCGGACGGATTATCCCCTTCATGTGGGTATTACAGAGGCTGGAACCCTGATATCTGGAACCATTAAATCTTCCGTTGGGTTGGGCATTATTCTTCATAAGGGAATTGGTGATACCATCCGAGTGTCTCTTACCGGCGATCCCCTAGAGGAGGTAAAGGCAGCGAAAACCATTTTAAGATCTCTGGGTCTAAAGAGGGGAGGGGTGGAGGTAATATCCTGTCCCACCTGCGGCAGAACAAGAATTGATTTAATCTCTCTGGCCAATCAGGTAGAAGATATGGTTTCTGCTTACGACCATCTGGATATTAAGGTGGCAGTAATGGGCTGTGTGGTAAACGGTCCAGGTGAAGCAAGAGAAGCAGACATTGGAATTGCCGGTGGAATCGGAGAGGGACTTCTTATTAAAAAAGGAGAAGTAATCAGAAAGGTTCCGGAAGAAGAACTTCTTAGCGCCCTTCAGGAAGAACTTATGAAAATGCAATAGGTGATAGAATGGCAAAGAAATTTTTGGAAGTTTTTCCAAACTTACATATTACTGACGAATTAAAAGAGCTTTTAAATCTGGTAGATGTGGAAAAGGTCACATCAAACAGGGATAGAAGCTCTATTCGTGTTTACTTAATCAGTCCCAGGCTGATACACAAGCAAAACATATACAGCCTGGAAAAAGGAATTAAAGAACAGCTGTTTCCTTCCAAGCAGATCACCATTAAAATTATTGAACGATTTCGGTTATCGGGACAGTATACGCCACAGAAGCTGTTAAAGATCTATCGGGAAAGTCTTCTGGCGGAGCTTAAAAATTACAGCATCATTGAATATAATATGTTCCGGAAGGCACAGTGCCAGTTCCCAGAACCGGATCTTTTAAAGATGACAGTGGAGGATACCATTGTAACCCATGAAAAAGCCGGCGAGTTAAAGCGGGTGTTAGAAAAGATTTTTCACGAAAGATGCGGCTTGCCTGTTGAAGTTCAGTATGAATTTATTGAGCCTAAGGAGAATGTCCTGGCCAAACAAAAAGAGCTGCAGATGCAGAGGGAAGTAGAGGAGATCGTTAACAGAACTTCATTTGCTGGGCAGCAAAAAAGCCAGACAGACGAATATGGCGGACCTTCCATGGCAGATGGTCCACTGGACGCATTGGCAGCCACTTATTCTGATGAAGTGCCTTTCACACAGGAAGGCCAGCCACCTGCGGCTGCACTACGCATGGGTGGTAAAAAAGAAGGGGATAAAAAAGAATCCGGTAAAGCAGCAGAGTCCGACTCCGGAAAGAAGGAATGGAAAGATTACCGGAAGAATTCCTATAATGGCCGCCGTTCTGATAATCCCGATGTTTTGTATGGCAGAGATTTTGAAGAAGAAACCATGGAAATTGAAAAAATTGACGGGGAAATCGGAGAAGTCGTGGTCCGTGGTAAGATTATTATGACGGACAGCAGGGAATTAAGAAGTGGTAAGACTATTATTATTTTTGATGTAACAGATTTTACGGATACGATTACAGTGAAGATGTTTGCCAGGGAAGAACAGCTGGAGGATCTGAAAAATGCAGTGGTAAAAGGTACCTTTATCAAAATTAAAGGTGTTACAACCATTGACAAGTTTGACGGGGAGCTGACCCTGGGATCTGTTGTGGGTATTAAAAAATCAGAAGATTTTACTGGAAAAAGATCGGACAACAGTTTGGAGAAACGGGTGGAGCTTCACTGCCATACAAAAATGAGTGACATGGATGGTGTCTCTGAGGTAAAAGATCTTGTAAAGCGTGCTAAAAAATGGGGGATGCCAGCAATTGCAATTACGGATCATGGTTGTGTACAGTCCTTTCCGGATGCAAACCATGCGCTTGATAAAGGTGATACATTTAAAGTTATTTATGGAGTGGAAGGATATCTGGTTGATGATTTAAAGCAGCTTGTTGAAAATTCCAGAAATCAGACTTTTTCGGATTCCTACGTGGTTTTTGATATTGAGACAACGGGTTTCAGTTCATCCAGAAACCGGATTATTGAAATTGGTGCAGTGAAGGTAATAGATGGAAAAATTAAAGATAAATTTAGTGCTTTCGTAAATCCGGATGTACCAATTCCTTTTGAAATCGAACAATTGACGGGAATTAATGACAGCATGGTGCTCCCTCATCCCAAAATTGATGTAATTCTCCCACAGTTTCTGGAGTTTTGCAAAGATTCTGTCTTAGTGGCCCATAATGCTTCGTTTGACGTAAGCTTTATCTCTTATAATGCTCAGCAGCTTCAGCTGGAGTTTAACCCTACGGTAATTGATACCGTGGCTTTATCCAGACTTCTTTTACCCAGCTTAAACAGGTATAAACTGGACACAGTGGCCAAAGCCTTAAATATATCCCTGGCGAACCACCACAGAGCCGTTGACGATGCAGGATGTACAGCAGAAATATTTGCCGCATTTGTAAAAATGCTCAGAGAGCGGGGGGTAGAATCCTTAGATGAGTTAAACAAACTCAGTGCCATGTCGGCGGATATGATTAAAAAGCTTCCCACCTATCATGTGATCATTCTTGCTGCCAATGATGTTGGCAGGGTTAATTTATACCGCCTGATTTCCTGTTCACATATTGATTTTTATGCCAGAAGACCCAGAATTCCCAAAAGCGTTTTAAATGAGTACAGAGAGGGATTAATTATTGGTTCTGCCTGTGAGGCAGGAGAGTTATATCAGGCTCTTTTACGAGGCGTTCCGGATGCGGAAATAGCCAAACTTGTAAACTTTTACGATTATCTGGAAATACAGCCCCTTGGTAACAATGCATTCATGTTAAGAGACGAAAAGAGTACGGTAAAGACCCAGCAGGATTTAATTGATATTAATAAGCGGATCGTAACCCTTGGGGAGCAGTTTGGAAAACCTGTCTGCGCTACCTGCGACGTTCATTTCCTTGACCCGGAGGATGAGGTTTACCGGCGGATCATTATGGCTGGACAAGGCTTTAAAGACTCCGATGACCAGGCCCCTTTATATCTTAGGACTACGGAGGAGATGCTTCAGGAGTTTGAGTATTTAGGCCCTAATAAGGCAGAAGAAGTAGTAATAAAGAATACCAGAAAAATAGCGGACATGTGTGAAAGAATCTCACCTGTACGGCCGGATAAATGTGCACCTGTCATTGAAAATTCAGATGAAGATTTAAGAAAAATCTGTTATGACAGAGCCCATGCCATCTATGGACAGGATCTCCCTGTGATAGTTACTGAACGTTTGGAGAGAGAGTTGAATTCCATTATATCCAATGGTTTTGCGGTTATGTATATCATTGCACAGAAACTGGTGTGGAAATCCAACGAAGATGGTTATCTGGTGGGATCCAGGGGATCGGTTGGATCTTCTTTCGTTGCCTATATGTCGGGAATTACAGAAGTAAATTCTCTCAGTCCTCATTATTACTGCGAGAACTGTCACTACTATGATTTTGATTCAGAAGAAGTTAAGGCATTTACAGGAATGGCTGGATGCGATATGCCGGATAAGATATGTCCGGTTTGCGGGCACCCATTATCAAAAGATGGTTTTGATATTCCATTTGAAACATTCCTTGGATTTAAGGGAGACAAGGAGCCTGATATCGATCTGAATTTCTCCGGAGAATATCAGAGTAAGGCCCATGATTATACAGAAGTTATTTTTGGAAAAGGGCAGACATTCCGTGCAGGGACTATCGGTACTCTTGCAGATAAGACGGCATTTGGTTATGTGAAAAATTATTACGAAGAACATGGAGTAAGAAAAAGAAACTGTGAAATTAACCGGATTGTTCAGGGCTGCGTAGGTGTGAGACGAACCACTGGCCAGCATCCGGGGGGAATTATCGTTCTTCCCCATGGCGAGGAGATTTACTCCTTTACACCGGTACAAAGGCCGGCTAATGATATGACAACAATGACGGTAACCACCCATTTCGACTATCACTCCATCGACCATAACCTTTTAAAGCTTGATATTCTGGGACACGACGATCCGACCATGATCCGTATGCTTCAGGACCTGATCGGCTTTGATCCTGTAAAGGATATTCCTCTGGACAGCAGAGAAGTTATGTCACTTTTTCAGGACACATCCGCACTCGGAATTATGCCGGAGGATATTGGCGGCTGTAAGCTGGGAGCGCTGGGAGTACCGGAGTTTGGTACCGATTTTGCCATGCAGATGTTAATAGACACCCAGCCCAAATATTTCTCTGATCTTGTCCGCATTGCAGGGCTTGCTCATGGTACGGATGTGTGGCTTGGTAATGCCCAGGCTCTCATTCAGGAAGGGAAGGCTACCATTCAGACAGCCATTTGTACCAGAGATGATATTATGATATATTTAATTTCCATGGGTATGGAAGAAGGTCTGTCTTTTTCTATTATGGAGAGCGTGCGTAAAGGAAAAGGATTAAAACCCGAATGGGAGGAGGAGATGACATCTCATGGGGTTCCGGACTGGTATATCTGGTCCTGTAAAAAGATTAAATACATGTTCCCAAAAGCCCATGCAGCCGCTTATGTTATGATGGCGTGGAGAATCGCGTACTGTAAAGTGTTTTATCCACTGGCTTATTACGCATCGTTTTTCAGTATCCGTGCCAATGGCTTCAGCTATGAACTGATGTGCCAGGGAAGAGAAAAGCTGGAGCATTATCTGGCAGATTACAGGAAACGGATCGACACTCTTTCTAAAAAAGAGCAGGATACTCTTCGTGATATGCGAATTGTCCAGGAAATGTACGCCAGGGGTTATGATTTTACTCCTATCGATATTTACCAGGCAAAAGCCAGACATTTTCAGATCATTGACGGAAAATTAATGCCGTCTTTAAGCAGTATAGATGGACTGGGAGAGAAAGCGGCAGATGCGGTTGTTGATGCCAGTAAGGATGGAAAATTCTTATCCAGAGAGGATTTCAGAAACCGGACAAAGGTCAGTAAGACTGTCTGTGATCTTATGGGGGATCTGGGACTTCTGGGGGATCTTCCCGAGTCCAATCAGCTTTCCCTGTTTGATCTGGCGTAAAGCAGTTTCCGCTGCGGATTGTTATTTTTTACTCTGCAGCGGAAGATTAAAAGAGTAACTGAAATCTGATGCTATTTTTCCAGTATTTTTAAAAAATAAAAAAATTTTGAAAATACAGTTGACATTGTCTCAAATTTATATTATACTACGTAACGTAATCGAGGCGTGGCTCAGTTTGGTAGAGCGCTGCGTTCGGGACGCAGAGGTCGCAAGTTCGAATCTTGTCGCCTCGATTTTGTATGAATCATATTCGTACTGGCCTATTGGTCAAGCGGTCAAGACGCCGCCCTCTCACGGCGGAAACCCGAGTTCGATTCTCGGATAGGTCATAATAAAAACCTTCAGGATTAATCCTGAAGGTTTTTTGCGCTAAAGCGGGATCAGCAGGGTTTATCTTTATAACACCAGAACCAGTCCATGCAATTTAAGTTTTGAGCCTGTGGATTATTAATCCGCTCTATCATCTGGTCATACGTACGGGGTGGAGGTACCATAGCAGGACTGCCTGGCTCCCAGTTTGCCGGAGTTACAACATTACAGCGGTCTGTTGTCTCAAGTGCAGTTAAGAGCCGTATGATCTCACAAATATTTCTGCCATTTGTAAGAGGATAAACAAGTATCGCCCGGATAATCTGATCAGGATCAATAAAAAGGACATTACGGACAGTTTCCTGTTTGGAGGCATCGGGTGCTATCATTCCATACATACCCGCCACTTCGGCCGTACGATCTGCAATTATAGGAAATGGAATCTGAATGCCTGTCAACAGATAGATCTGGTTTACCCAGGCAAGATGGGATGGATTGCTGTCTATGCTTAAACCGATCAATTTGGCATTTAAGGCTTCAAATTGGTCATTGGCCTGAGCAAAAGCTATAAATTCGGTAGTGCAGACCGGAGTATAGTCGCCGGGATGGGAGAAAAGTATTACCCAGTGGCCTTTGTAGTCAGATAATTTTATGGGTCCAAATGTTGTCATTGCAGAAAAGTCTGGAGCCTTCATTCCAATGCTTACGTTCATAAGTAATCCTTAATAGCTTTTTGTAATAATATATGGTGGTGATGGAAGAAATAGCTCTATAAAAAGATTAAATTTAATAAAGTGGTGATATCTTAAAAAATATATGTTGGTATTATATTAAATTTATGGTATAATACAATTCAATGAAATAACCTTCTATAACATTCTGTTTTTCTAGTATTTATTTAGATTGTTCAAACTAAATTCCCTAATTATTCTATTCATTTAAACGTTCTCTGGATTTGGCATTTTTATTTATCTATTCATTTATATCTTTTTATATATCTCATATTTGATTTCTTGTATCTCATTTTCTTTATTATATTCCAAACAAATTTATTATTTTTTTGATTTAAAGAATTAAATACTAATCACATTTTTTGCAGCCTTATTTAATCCTGATACGGTATGAACTGAACTTAGTTCAGCTTAAATAAAAAATAGAAAGGAGAAATTTTGATTTATTTATATAGAGAGGAGGGGATTAGGTGGTCTGCTGAATAAAACTGGCAGATATGACTTAGATGTAATAACTAATATTAAATAAAAGAAGATTGGTGGTATGAATGAAAAAGAGAAAATCGCTGGCTTTATTAAGTCTGCTTTTATCATTTTTATATATTCCAATTTTAGGCTATGGAGAATGTATACAGGATGATGTTAATCGGATTTATAACGAAAGCAGGACAACCGGAAAGAATGGCTGGGAGCTGATAGCTGATAATTGGTATTACTTTAGTGAAAACGGCTATATTGCCACAGGTTGGAAACAAATTTCCCATAAATGGTATTTTTTTAGTCCGATTCCTGATGGAACAAAAGGAAAGATGCTGACTGGATGGCAGTGGATTGACGGAAAGTGCTATTTCCTTTCTCCTGCAAATGAGGGAAACTGGCCGCAGGGTTCTATGTATGAGAATGGTATGACTCCCGACGGATACATCGTCAATGAATCCGGTGCATGGGTTAACGAAGGAGGAGTCGTTGAAATTCCGGGGAAAGGGATACAAACGGTTGCAGAAAAAACATCATCAGCAGGCAGAGTCATTTCCAGAGGTTCCGGTGGCGGAGGATCTGGCGGAAGCCGAGGTCACAGCAGCTCAAACAATTCCAGGAATGAAAATAAAGGTAAAAAGCCTGATAGTAAGCCACAACCTGTAAAGCCAGCTGATCCGGTTGAAAGTGGTGGGAAGGAAGTCCCGGAGGTACCGGTTAAACAATACAAATATACCGTAAGGTATATGGATATTGCTGATAAAACAATTCTTCAGATTATTACCGGAACAGGGAATGTAGGAGAAACAATAGAATTAGTCCAGCCGGACATTGAAGGATATACGATATCTAAAGGCCAGAAAGAAGCCCTTTTATTAACCGGTGATCAGATTGCCTTAAATATTTATTACGAGAAAGATATCACAGCTTCCCCATCTGAGGCCAGAAAAATTGACTGGGACTTAAAGTTTATTGAAGAAGGGAAGTCAGATAGGGAGATTATTAAAGGGCAGAAGGGTAAGACGGAGGAAGGTAAGGAACTGTTAATTGATTTTCCAGTAACAATTATAGGAAGTGATCAATATTACTACCATTCCCTGGTTCCAAGTCCATGGAGTGTTATGGTGAATGGAAATGGTATTCAGAAATATTATATTGAATACCGGAAAGGGGATCGTTTACCGGAAATACCAGATTCAGATGGAGATATGAAAGAAAGATTAAATTACTGGCTGGATGTTTCCTGTGAAGCAGATCAATGCATTACAGGAGAAAGACCATTGGCCGGACAGCTTATCAGTGAAAGCCAGGCGGAAGCAAATGAGAGACTTCTTAACCTGGTATCCATGGCTGATGGGGCAGACCGGATAGAGGTTTATGTAATAGCAAAGGGATATACCCCAAATGCTGCAATTATCAGCCAGAAGTTCCCAGCGGTCAAGAACGTATCAGAGCTTTCATTGGAAAAATTAACAATTGCAAATGAGGCATATACCATTTTGCGGGTTGGGTTTAAGAAAACATATGATGAAAACACTTGCAACCACAGCTACAAAGTGATTGACCGGGTGGAACCATCCTGCATAGATAATGGTTATGAAACCGTTCAATGCTTAAAGTGCAGAAAGCAGGAAACAGTGATATTACCTGCTATGGGACATACAGATACGGATCATGATGGGATCTGTGACGTTTGTTATCAGCCAGTACAGGAAACACCACGTGCCGTCCATTACAGTATTGGGGATGTCCAGTACCGTACCATTGGAAATAGAACCTATTCATTCCGATGCATCGATGAGGATTATGAAGATGTCATAAACAACAGCCAGAAAACAGCTTTGTTTCTATGTGACAGCGTGATTCGGTCCGACATTATGGGGACATCAAAAAAGCTTAATTTTGGAGATAACAATAACTATAAATATTCAAAAGTGAGAGAGTGGCTGCAGAACAATGCTTCAGATTCGCGATTTTTACATAATGCCTTTATAGGTATTACCAGATCATACATAGGATCAACCGGAAGAAGAACCTATGAGCAGCTAAAAGAGAGCAGCCTAATGGGATATGAGCGTCTGTTTCAGTCTATGGAGGATAAAGTCTTTATTCTGTCCGTGGAAGAGGCATTAAAGTATCGGGATTGTCTATGGAGATTTAATGGCAGTGAAACAAATAATCCGGATTCCCAGATCTCTGCTTACTCAAATGGCTATTATCTACGGACTCCTCAAAGTGGCGGACTGGAAGATTTTTTGTATGGAGAAGGCATTTACGCGGTTAGTCTGATAGATGGTAATATACAGCCGGTGAATGCTTCGGAGACAAATATCGGGATCCGACCGGTTATGACGATTCCTCAGGGATAGGAGAGATTTATGAACATACTGCCTTTTATATTGTTTGGCTTTATCTGTGCATCCATCGTGGTTTTTATTTTCATAACAGTGTCCTGTGTGGTAGTTGCATTCAGTAACAAAGATCAGGAGGATGAGGAACAAATTCAATGGATTAAAGAATACAAAGATAAAAAATTAAGGGAGAAAGAAATATGAAAGGAAATGCAAAAAGAGTTATTTGCCTCTTTCTTGCTACCATCATTGTAGTAACCACGGTTGGATATGCACCACCATCTTTAGCGCTTACTACAATGTCAAATTCAAAAATGGAAGAAGCAGAGGAAATTGTAGCGAAGGTGACTACCCCATCAGAGGCAGAAAGCACAGGGGATAAGGCAACGCCCTCGGAGGCAGAAAAACCAGGGAAAAAGGCAACCCCATCGGAGGCGGTGAGAAAGTTTATCCAGGTGGAGCCAGAGGAAATCCCGGAATATTATTCCCAGGTCAAAAAAGCCGGGAAAAGGTTCTGGAAATTTGAGGACCGCAATGGAATGATTCAGTACCGGGATTATGGATATGTGGACGGTGAGGCGGAATTTCCTCTTTGGTATGAAGCGGATCTGACGGGAAGCGTTGAGGATATGTCTTCCTCCATCAATCTGGAGGAGGAATATTACAATTTAGCTCCATACATATTTAAAAGTGTGGTTCCGGACAAACAGGCTTGGGTAGATTTGTCATGGAGACTATTTTATAACAGCTTTAATATTGAAGAATATGTAAAAGAAAACATTGTAGGCTTTAATAACTGGGATGCCTCATCCTATGACATCTGGCATCTGACTGGCACAGAAGATAACACTGGATATCATTTTTATGGAATAATACTAAATGAGTCAAAAGATGTGAGAAAACCAAACTGGTTTTATGCAGATGAAGTTGGGAATGTTGTAATACATTTTTTAAAACCAAATTTTTTGGCCCAAACCGTAGGACCTAATCTAATAAAATATTATTATGCTGATAAAGAGACTTATCCCGATAGTTATTACAATATGTCTGCTAGCTATATAGATAATATATCAAGCTTGGGAGATGAAGATTACTATGTATTTAGAACCCCCACTTTAAGTGGACATACATTTTTAGGATGGTCAGATTTGATGTGCTACAATTATGGAGAATACAGGCTTGATATAAGAATGAATCCTCAAAATTATGATTATGATAGCCACATTCAAGGTGGTGGATTTTCATCTTTGATATTGCCTGGAACGAAATTAAAAAAGAAATATCTTAAAAATAGGAATGAACTAACTGCGGTATGGATTCCAAATGGGTATGAATCTCTGGTTCTCATGAGAGATTATGATTTTATGGATCCTAATAATGTATTACATGTAGATGAATTCAAAAATGAAAATTGGGAAAAGGCAATATGGAGCGTAGCAGTAATTGTAAGAAAGCCGGGTGTAACCTATAATCTTTCAAGACTTCCAGATAAAAATAAAAAATGGCATTCAACAAAGTTTCATGCGGATTTGGGAGACTATATTACTGAAGATGGAGAAAGAATTAGCGACAGCTATAACTTTAAAAATAAAAAAGGTATTACCTATGCCTTTGCTGAATGGATTCCAAGCAAATATAGTGTTACGTTTAAAGACTATTACGGTAATGTGATAGGCCAGGTCCAAACTGTTGATAATGGGAATTCAGTTATTCCTCCAGAAGCACCGGAACGGGCAGGATATCGTTTTATTGGTTGGGATAAGCCGTATACCAATATCCAGAATGATACTGTATTAACCGCTCAGTATGAAATTATTTCCCCACGATTAACCTTATATGGAAATGGAGGAACTTTATCGGATTGTTCAACCGTAGAAATGGAGGTCACGGTTGGAGAATCATTTGATCAGATACTTGCAAATGGAAAAGATCATGCAAGCCGGAAATATTATACGTTTGATGGTTGGTACACAGAGCCTTCAGGTGGAAGCAAATATCCAGAAAGTGGAAATCTTATGCCCGATACAGAAGTTACTGCATATGCTCACTGGGAAAGAAGCTCCAGCGAAGTTATCTTTAAAGATTGGGACGGAATGATTTTAGAGAACCAGGAGGTTGCAATTGGAGTTGACGCAACACCACCCCAATTACCGGAACGGCAGGGCTATACGTTTAATGGCTGGGATAAATCATACTCAAACATTCAGGATCACAGCACAATAACTGCCCAGTATACCATTAACGGATATGAGTTATGGAGGTGACTATGAGTATGAATGAAAAAGAAGCTGTTATTAAAGAATATTTTGATATGTGGGTATTACGAGACTTTAAGAATATTTATAATATTTTTAATTGTGATATCTATTACAGCGAATGTTATGGACCAGAGTATCAGGGTTTTTCTGAAATACATCAATGGATAGACAAAATGTTAAAAGAGCAAGAAGTAATTGAATGGACTATTAAACGATTCATTCATCAAGGCAATACAGTTGTTGTAGAATGGTTTTTTAAAGATAAAGTGCAAGATAAGATAAGTGGATTTGATGGCGTTTCAATTATTGAATTTACAGAAAACGGAACAATTAAATCAATTAAAGAGTTTAGTTCGGAGGCATTACATACAACACCATTTAGATAGTTTTTTTGTTTGCTGAAATTCAAATTAATACTTTAAGTGAATAATTGAACTACTAACTATTGAAATATTAAGTTAGTAGTTTTTTTATGCAGCTAAACTGAGATTTGGATAAATAGGAGCTTATAACATGATAAAAAACTGATAAGATTAGGATTAATTCAGGAATGGCATACGATACTCTTTTAAATTTATATCACAGAAATGACAAATTAAATATTATCATTGATTTCAAAATGGAAGTGGTGCATAACGTGAAAAATTCAGTTCGTCTCACCCCAGCTAAAAATTATTTTGGGGAACTAGGTTTAGGTAGGGCTATCCACCCATGGGCTGACCTAAAAAAATGCTCTTGTGGTGGTTATCCATACATGGTTGGTGCAGATGGAAGAGATTTTGTAGTGGGAGTCCATATAAAGTTTTTTGTACCCAGTGTTTGAAGAGTACGATTGCCAATGAAGATATTAGCATTATAAAGAACGAATGAAATAAGCATTGTTTAATTCCAAGATAAGAATAACCACAATTTGAGAAGGGGAGATAAGATGAAACTTATAATGAGAGAAAAGAGAAAAGATATACCGGTTATGGTGATTTCAGAAAGTAAAGAAAGGTACGGAGTTGTCATAGGCACAAGTAATAATACCGTTGGGATACTATTAAATACAGGAGAATACATAGATGCGCCAGAGAGTGCTGTAAGAAGAATTCGCAAGTCAAAAAAGTGAGTTTTTAATAGTCTAAAATAGATGATAGCATATATTAGGGCATTTCCGTTAGAGTATAATTATTAT
>JAAOXG010000085.1 GCA_013036995.1 Lacrimispora defluvii | reverse complement strand
ATATTATATAGTTAGATTAGTCAATGTGCGTAATAAAAGCTTAATAAATTATAATTTAAACGTTTAAACAACCCTTAAGCTGAAAGATTCTATATTATCTTTTAGCTATTCTTAAACATGCTGGTTTAAACGATTAAATAAAAAAATAATCAGGAGGGAAAATTTTATGAGAAGGAAGAAATTATGGGGATTGCTTTTTCTGACAGCGGCTGCAGTGGGAATGCTGGCCGGTTGCAGCACAAAGGGAGGAGAGACAGCCGGGGGTGCAAAAAAAGGCGGAGAGCAGAAGGTTACCATAGCCGTATGGAATGAACCCAATAAGGATGAGGCGCTGAATATGTATGCCCAGGCAGAAAAGGCAACCGGGATCAAAGTGGAAGTAACGGTGATTCCGGAAAGCGACTATTCTTCCAAGTTAAATCAGATGGTTTCCACAGGGGATAATTCTGCTGACATCTATGTAATCTGGGAGAATGATATTGCCAATTTTGCCAAGGCAAAAGGTATCATTCCCATGGATGATTACCTGAAAAACTCATCTGTTAAAACAGGAGATTTTATTGACGCAGTTTCCGCACTGTCCGCCGGACTTGGAGGTACATACGGTCTGCCATGGTGTGCTGCGACAGAGCTTCTTTTCTATAATAAAGATATGTTTGATGCTGCCGGGATTTCTTATCCAGACAACAACTGGTCCTATGAGGATTATAAGTCCGCTGCAGAAAAGCTGACCCAAAAGGCGGCTGACGGTACAACGAAACAATATGGCTGTACACTTCCCAATACCCAGACCTGGTGGGCGGGAATTGGGGGTGCTGGTGATCAGGTATACGACCCTTCCAAAGGCCAGATGGTCATTGGCGACGGAGCGGTATCCTTTGTCTCAGACGTGGCAGCTATGGCAAAAAACGGGGTGATGCCGGAACCATCTTCCGATACGGCAGATTTATTTGCTTCTGGCAAAGCGGCTATGAGCTGGCAGGGAAGCTGGAATATCGGAACTTATGGAAGCAGTCTACCCTTTCAGTGGGATATTGCTACCATACCTACAGATAAGGTAAAATACAATACCCTTCATACCGGCTTTTACAGCATTAACGCAAAAAGTAAGAACCAGGATGCTGCATTTAAGGTAATCGAATATCTGATGGGAGAAGAGGGGCAGACCATTAACTCAAAGTCCAGCGGCAATCCATCTGCTATCAAATCCATTGCTGAAAAAGGTGCCTGGAAGGTGGAAAGTGCCACTACCATCAAAAACTGGGATGCAATGACCGATTCGTTAAAAGCCGGGGTTTTCGGATATACCTGTCTTCCTTCCGGAGTTACAAACAATGCAGTCAGCGAATTTAACGCGGCAGTACTTGGCCAGAAGACACCCGAAGAAGCTGTAAAAAAAGCTGATGCCTATGCCCGGGAAACCATTGGTTATTAGACGGTAAGCTGGAAGGAAAGTGGATGATAATGGAAAAAGAAAGCAGTAAGACGGCGAAGAAGAAAAAGCTTATGAATTATTTGACAGCTTATGCTTTCTGCGCCCCGTGGATGATAGGATTTTTATGCTTTACCCTGTTTCCCATTGCCTTTTTATTTGCTGTCAGTCTGACAAACCGGAAACTTAATGGTGTTTCCCAGTTTATAGGTCTGGCCAATTATGTAACTATGTTTCAAAGTGCCACGTTTTGGAACTCCATTCGTGTAACCTTGTTTTTCACAATTGTTATGATGATTGTAACTGCTGTATGGGCTGTGGTTATGGCACTACTGTTAAATTACAGGCAAAGGCTCAATGGTCTCTTTCAGTTTTGTTATTTTCTACCGTCGGTTATTCCGACGGTAGCACTTGCCTATACGTTCCGAACCATATTCGGAAAGGAAGCAGGGCTTTTAAATGGGATTATATCTGCATTGACGGGTAAGAATGTAATGGTTAACTGGCTGTACGACAGCCGTACTGTCTATCTGGCTCTGTTTTTTATCACCCTGTTTACGTACAACACAGGACAAATGATGCTGATATTCCGATCCGGTTTAAATGATGTGCCCGGAGAGCTTTATGAGGCATGTGAAATTGACGGAGCCAGCCCATTTAAAAAATTCTTTCGGATTACCCTTCCCATGATATCTCCCATTATCCTGTTTAATGCGGTTATGGGTTGTATCAGCGCATTAAATGGCTCATTTGCTCTTTTATATCCACTGACTGGAGAAAATGGTGATCCAAACGGTATGTCGCAGGTACTCAGCCTTCTGATCTATAAAGAAGCCTTCAGTAATATGAAGGTAGGCTATGCCTGTGCCATGTCTGTCATACTTTTTCTGATTGCGTGTTGTTTTGGCATCGGTATATTTGCAATCTCAAAAAAGATTGTTTACTATGAAAATTAAGGGGGAGAGGCATGAAATCAGCAAAAACGAAAAAAAAGGCCAGCCGGATTCTGGTTTTTATAATGAAAATTCTGGTCGGGATAATCATGTTTTCTCCGATTATCTGGGTAATTACCGGTTCCTTTAAGACATTAACAGAGTTTACTTCATCATCTGATATTTTCCCTCAAAAAGGGACCTTAGAAAATTATAAGTATATTTTTTATCACTCCAACTATGTGCTTTACGTAAGAAATACAGTTCTTCTTATGGCGGGAACCACGGTAGGAACTTTAATTTCCTCCTCACTGGTGGCCTATCCCCTGGCCAGAATGGAATTTCCGGGGAAAAATCTGATTTTTTCCCTGATTGTGGGAACAATGATGATTCCCAATATCGCACTTATCGTTCCCCAGTATATCATGTTTGGAAAAGCTGGCTGGCTGGATTCCCTGCTTCCCATGATTGTTCCTGCTTTTTTTGCCTATCCCTATAACGTATTTTTGTTCCGGCAGTTTTTCCGTTCTATCCCGAAGGAACTGGATGAGGCCGCTACCATGGATGGATGCAGCAGAATCGGTATCTTTTTCCGCGTGCTGATTCCCTTATCAAAGTCAACCTTTACCACAATTGGGGTGTTATCCTGCGTCTTCTGGTGGAATGAACTGACCCAGCCGGTTTTTTACATAAACAGTGATAAATGGAGGACTCTGACCATTGCACTTATGACTACATTTATGTATACTTCAGGTAATGCGTTTGTAATAAACTGGCCTTCCATAATGGCTGCCTCCACGCTCATGATTCTGCCTCCCATGCTGCTTTATCTGTTTGGATCCAGATTTTTAGTGGAAGGAATTAAAACGTCCGGGCTGAAGGGCTAAACAGGGAAAAGGAAAGAGAGAGTAGAGAATACATGACACTAAAGGAAATTGCATCAATGGCAGGAGTTTCCGTGGCAACGGTATCGTATGTTTTAAATAATACGGCACAGGTCAGTGATGAAACCAGAAAAAAGGTAGAGAAGATTATTAAGGAAACCGGTTATCGGTCCAATATCCTGGCAAAGAGTTTAAGAAGAAATGAATCCTTTCTGGTAGGAGTGATTGTAGAGGATGTAACAGTATGGCATACGGCTTATATTATTGACGGAATCAATGAGATTGCAGAAGCAAGAGGCTATAATACCATACTGAGCAATTTAAGGCTGTTAAATAAAATTGAATCCCAGTTCGATCACATTTCCAACTATCAGAAGGATATTGATAAGGCACTGGATGTAATGATCGGAATGCAGGTGGACGGCATTATTTATGTAGGCATGCATGACCGGAAAATCAGTCATATCCTGGGCAATATTAAAAAACCGGTGGTTTACTGCTACTGTTACACAGACGGAGAAGGATCATCGGTTCGCTATAGCAATGAAAAGACTGTTTATCATATGACAAAAATGCTCATTGAAAACGGACATAAAGAGTTTGGAGTTATTAATGGATTAAAGGAGTCAGAGCCCGCCGCATTAAGATACAATGGGTTTTTAAAAGCTTTAAACGAGGCTGGTATTACCATGAAAGAGGAGAATATAACCTGTGGGAACTGGAAGTACCGGGAAGGAAAAGAAGCTGCGAAGAAACTATTGAATAAAAGCGGACACCCCACAGCTATTGTGGCAATGAATGATGATATGGCAGTGGGTGTCTGTGATGCAGCAAGAGAGCTGGGACTGAAGGTACCTGATGATGTTTCTGTCACAGGCTTTGACAACTCCGATATTATTCAATACGTAACCCCAAGGATTACAACCGTGGAACGGCCTTTGCAGGAGATGGGCTACCGCGCTATGGAGCTGCTGCTTGAAAATGTAAGCGGAGTCAGCGTTGGTGATGTGAGCATCACACTTCCCTGTACTCTGATTGAAGGGGAGTCGGTAAAAAAACTGAATCAGGAAAATAGATAGCAGAGCGAGGAAAAGGTATGGTGGGAAATAAACTGACGGGAGCAGATTTAAAACATGTTACTATACAGGATGCCTTCTGGGGCAAATACATTGATCTGGTGGATGAGGTAATCCTGCCATTTCAATGGGATCTGATTAATGACCGGGTGGAAGGAGCGGAAAAAAGCTACTGCATCAGGAATTTCCGTATTGCAGCAGGGCAGGAAACAGGAGAGCATAAGGGCATGGTGTTTCAGGATACCGATGCAGCAAAGTGGCTGGAGGCAGTTGCCTGTTCCCTCAATAAAAAGAGAAATGAGAGTCTTGAAAGAGCGGCGGATGAGGCCATTGATCTGATTGCTGCAGCCCAGTGCGAGGACGGATACCTAAACACTTATTATACAATTACCGGAAACAAAAGATGGTCAGACTTATTTGAAGGACATGAACTTTATACAGCTGGTCATATGATCGAGGCAGCTGTGGCGTATTTTGAGGCTACTGGTAAAAGAAAATTTCTCGATGTAATGTGTAAATTTGCAGATCATCTTTGCCTTGTTTTTGGACCGGAGGAAGGTAAAATTCATGGCTATCCGGGGCATCCGGAAGTTGAGCTGGCTCTGGTGAAATTATACCGGGTGACGGAAAACAGAAATTATCTCTGGCTTGCGGATTATTTTGTAAGAACAAGGGGAGAGAGACCCTGCTATTTCTTAAATGAGGATTGTATCAGGAACGGGAACTATATTTTTCCTGAATTTAAAGATTTTGATCTGGATTATAATCAGTCCCATATGCTATTGAAGGAACAGGAGACAGCAGAAGGTCATTGCGTCCGGGCTGTTTATCTTTACAGTGCAATGGCAGACCTGGCTTATGAATATCAGGACGGAGCCCTCACCAGCCAGTGTGAAACGCTGTGGGAAAATATTGTAAACAAGCGGATGTATATAACCGGCAGTATTGGATCAGCCGCCTATGGAGAACGGTTTACAGCAGACTATGACCTTCCCAATGATACTAATTATTCAGAATCCTGTGCGACAGTAGGTCTTGCCATGTTCTCCAACCGGATGTTTCATCTCACCAGAGATGGAAAATACATGGACGTCGTGGAGAAAGCCCTATATAATACCCTTCTTGCAGGAATCGCCATGGATGGAACACATTTCTTCTACGTAAATCCACTGGAGGTAGTGCCTGAGGTGGCAAAAAAAAATCCCACATACCGGCATATAAAAACCATCAGACAGCTTTGGTTCGGAGTGGCATGCTGTCCGCCCAATATTGCCAGAACCCTTGCTTCCCTTGGTAATTACATATACGCTTCAGATGAAAGTACGATCTACGTCAATCTTTTTATACGAAGCAGAATGGAGTGTCAGTTCTCAGGCATTGGCATTTCTGTAAGTCAGGAATGCAATTTTCCTGAAAATGGAACGGTCACTCTTTCCGTAAGTCCGGAAAAACCAGGAAGCCAGTTTACTCTTGCTGTGCGCATTCCTTCTTACTGCAAGGGAGCGGTACTTAAAATCAATGGAAAAGAAGAAACTGGAACCCTGGAAAAAGGATATCTTTATTTAAAACGAATTTGGGAAATGGACGATACGGTTGTTGTGGAACTGAATGTCCCGTTCCGATACGTCAGATCCAACCCCAGGGTGCGCCATAATATCGGAAAAGTAAGCCTGATGAAGGGACCGGTGGTTTATTGCCTGGAAGAGGCAGACAATGGAAAATATTTATCCGGGGCGGTAATCGATACCAGCGTAGAGCCGCAGGAAGAATATGACCACCAGCTTTTAAGAGGTACCCTGTGCGCCAGATTACAGGGAAGCCGTATTGATTATGAAAAAGCAGGAGATTCACTATATGGGGAAGAGAAGCCGGTTTATAAAAAATCAGAGTTGAAAGCAATCCCTTATTTTTGCTGGAACAACCGGGGAGAGGGAGAGATGACTGTCTGGATGAGAGAGAAGGAATAGAAGAAAGCCTGGATCACTTTAGCTGACTGATCCAGGCTTTTTCATTTAATTTCCGCATTCCACGCTGATTTCGTTGAACTTCTCAAGAATAAAGTTTATATCCAGACCATTTTTTTCTTCATCTGCGCAGTCCACAACTGCATTGCCCTGATGCATCATCAGAAGTCTGTTTCCGTAATCCACTGCGTAGCGCAGGTTATGGGTTACCATGATGGTGGTCAGCTGTTTTTCTTTCACGATCTTATCTGTCAGCTGCATGATAATCTCAGCCGTTTTCGGGTCAAGTGCTGCTGTGTGTTCATCAAGAATCAAAAACTCGATGGGAGTCATGGTTGACATCAAAAGTGCCATGGCCTGTCTCTGACCTCCGGATAAAACTCCTACCTTTACGTGAAGTTTGTCTTCCAGTCCAAGACCTAATGTATGAAGCTGTTCTTTGTAATAACCAATCCGCTGCTTATTGGTTCCGGGAAGTAAATTAAAAGGTTTTCCTTTCGTATCAGCTATTGCCATATTTTCCAGAATGGTCATGTTGGGGCAGGTTCCCATGGCGGGGTTCTGATAGACTCTTCCTATGCGCCGCTGGCGGCGGTATTCAGGCATGTTGGTAATATCGGTGCCGTTAATGAGTATGGAACCGCTGTCCAAAGGAATGCTGCCGCAGATCAGATTTAGAAGAGAAGTCTTTCCAGATCCGTTGCTACCCACTACAGAAACAAACTGCTGATCCTTTATGGTTAATTCAAAATTGTGGAACAGACACATTTCATTGACAGTCCCGTGGTTGTAATATTTATTTATATTTTTCAGTTCAATCATGCTTTCACCTTCTTTTCCCTGCCGTTGCTCAGTACCAGAATGGCTAAGAACAGAACTGATGTGATCAGTTTTAAGTCTGAAGCTTCCATTCCTAAGAAAATTGCAAAAGATACGCAGGCTTTGTAAATGATAGAGCCTATAATGACAGCAGTGGTTGATTTAACAAATCCGACCCGCTTAAAAAGCTTTGTACCGATAATGACATTGGCAAGCCCGATGACGATGGTTCCGGTTCCCATGCTGATTTCAAAGAAGCCCTTTTGCTGACAGTATACAGAACCTGCCAGAGCTGCCAGCCCGTTTGCAATTGCAAGGCCTACAATTTTAACCATTCCTCTGTCTTTCGCCAGGGAGGTGACAAGTGTCTCGTTATCACCAACTGCCCTTAACAGATATCCGGAGCGGGTTTTTAAGTACTGGTCTAAAATAAATTTTACAACGAAAACGATGACTGCCAGAATCACAACCACAGTAACGCCGCTTAGTGACGCCGGAAACAGCCTGGTAACCAGGCTGTTTTCAAAAATGGTACTCACATTGAAAAATGGAACATTGGCTTTTCCCGCAACTCTTAAATTAACGGAGTACAAAGCAGTCATGACAATAATACCAGACAAAAGATCCCGCACTTTTAATTTTACATGGATAAAACCTGTGATGCACCCGGCCAGAGCTCCTATGGCAAATGCGATAAACAGGGTTGCCATAGGATTTAAACCGGCTAATATAAGTGTGACGGTAACAGCGCCTCCAAGGGGAAACGTGCCATCAACGGAAAGATCGGGAAAATCCAGAATCTTATAGGTGATGTATACGCCCAGCGCCATAATGGCATAAACCAGACCTTCTTCCAAAACGCCAAGTATAATTGACATGATTTAACTTCCTCCACTCGGTTTCTTCTTATTTTGTTCCTTTTGAAATATCAGTAAACATCTTGGCAGCAGAATCGGTCAGTTCCTTTGGTAAGGTAATACCAAGTGTATCAGCAACCTTGGAATTTCCGTAAAATGCCGCGTCTTTGATTACTTCAAAATTTAATTCGCTTGCTTTGGCTTCTCCCTTTAATACCTTGGCAGCCATAACACCAGTCTGTTTTCCTAAATCCACATAATCAAGACCCATTGCTGCAAGGCATCCGATTTTAACCTGTTCCACTTCACTGCCGAACACCGGTATATTTTTCTTGCCTGCTTTGTCAAGGATAAGTGGAAGAGAGCTGACTACGGTATTATCCGTTAAATTGTTAAGGCAGTCAACCTTTTCTAACAGGCTGTCAGTTGCCAGGGAAATATCAGCAGTAGAGGTAACTGCGCCTTCCACGATTTCAAATCCATAATTTGCAGCAGCGGCTTTGTATTCTTTGATGGCTGTCTCTGAGTTTACTTCGCTTGTGCTGTATAAAATTCCGATTTTCTTTGCATCCGGAAGAATCTTGCGGATCATTTCCAACTGCTTTTCAACAGGAAGCTTGTCGCTGGTGCCGGTTATTTCCCCTACCGGAGTTCCGTCTTCTTTGGCAAGAGCAGCAGCTACCGGGTCGGTTACGGCTGTGAATATAACAGGTACGCTGACTTTTTTAGCCCCGCCGTAGGCAGCCTGTGCCATGGGAGTTGCAATGGCGCAGATCAGATCGGTTTTCTTTGCAAGAAAGTTGTTTACGATCTGGCTGGCTGTACCACCGTCGGCCTGTGCATTTTCATAAAGGACAGTTAAGTTCTTTCCTTCCTCAATCCCTTCTGCGGCAAGTCCCTGTAAAAAACCTTCCCGGCAGTTGTCGAGGGAGCCATGCTCTGCAAACTGGGCGATTCCTATGGTATAAGTTCCTGCTTCGCTTTTTGCAGATGATGCTAACGTAGTTTCCTGTGTGGTATCCTGTGTCTTTTCCGGTGCTTTGCCAGAAGCACATCCGGTGAGAGAAGCAGCAAGTGCTGCCAGTAACATGATTTTTAAAGATTTTTTCATAATAATTCCTCCTAAAATTTATTTTTATTAATGAAATGCTTTTGTTGCATAAAAAAAGTCCCAAGTATGTTATACACATACTTGAGACGAATCATACAATCCGCGGTGCCACTCAAATTGGCTTACTATAAGCCCTCTTTTCATATACTAACATATATGCCACATCATATAACGGTTGTGGATTCCGTCAGCCCCTACTTCCAGTCGGTTCAAGGCTGCCCTCAAAAGTCCATTCAGCTATCTGCACTATACCGCACTCACACCACCGGCGGCTCTCTGAAATACTGCTGGGAAAGCTTACTCTTCTTTTTCAACGGTTTCTTTTATTAATCAATATATTAATGCGTGAAAGGAATTTTGTCAACAGGTAATTAAAAAAACTTTATTTATTTTCCGGGATCTGTGATAGAATAAAAAAAAGATTTGCGATAGAAGGAGAATTTATGAACAGACTGTTAGTTGTGGTGGACATGCAGAAGGATTTTATAGACGGTTCATTGGGAACCAGTCAGGCGCAGGCAATCGTTGCCAACGTAAAAAAGAAAATTGAAGAATATCAGGCTGCAGGAGATGATGTGATCTTTACTCTTGATACTCATGAACATAATTATATGGATACCCAGGAAGGAAAGAACCTTCCAGTCCTGCACTGCGTGAAGGGGACCGCCGGCTGGGAGCTGGCTGATGTTTTAAAAGAGATACCCGGCAGACGTTTTGAGAAAAACACCTTTGCCAGTACGGCTGTGGGGGAATATGCAGCATCAGGCAATTATGAATCCATAGAGCTGATCGGCCTGTGCACCGATATCTGCGTTATATCCAATGCCCTGTTAATCAAGGCTTTTCTTCCGGAGACTCCGGTACTTGTTGATTCTTCCTGCTGTGCGGGAGTAACACCAGAAAGCCATGAAAATGCGCTGAATTCCATGAAGATGTGCCAGGTTACCATTTTATAATTTAGACATAAAAAAAGCAAAAAAACAAATTGTGCAGTTGTTTTTTTGCTTTTTTTTGTAATTATCTGCCCAGGCGTTCTAAGTCCTGATAGAAACCGGGGTAGGAGATATTTACGCATTCTGCTCCTTTAATTTCGGTTTCCCCCTCTGCACATAATCCTGCAACAGCGAAGGTCATGGCAATTCTATGATCCAGCCTACTGTCTATCACGGCTCCATGAAGGGGGTTGCCTCCACGGATGATCATTCCATCCTCGGTCTCTGTGACATCGGCTCCCATTGCAGAAAGATTGCGTACCATTACCTCAATCCGGTTGGACTCCTTTACCTTTAATTCGCCAGCATCTCTTATTACGGTTTCCCCCTCTGCAAAGCATGCCATGGCAGCTATGACGGGGAGCTCATCAATTAATGTGGGGATGATGGAACCACCTATTTCCGTTCCGTGAAGAGTACTGGATTTTACAAGAATATCAGCAGTCGGTTCGCCGGAATCAGTATTTTTGTTAAGCAGTGTGATGTCTGCACCCATATCCCGGCATACGGAAAGAATTCCGTCTCTGGTGGGATTGATTCCCACATGCTTTAAAAGTATTTCAGAGCCAGGTACTAAAAGACCTGCTGCAATGAAAAAGGCGGCAGAGGAGATATCTCCAGGAACGACGATTCTGTTTCCGTACAATTCCTTTGCGGGCCGTATGGAAGCAGTGGTACCTTCTGTGGACACATCGGCACCAAAGTATTTCAGCATGATTTCAGAATGGTTTCTTGATACATAAGGCTCCGTTACCTTTGTCTCGCCCTCTGCATAAAGACCTGCCAGAAGTATGGCTGATTTTACCTGGGCAGAGGCTACCTTGCTGGTATAATGAATGCCGTAAAGCTTCTTTCCTGTAATGGCAAGAGGGGCACAGCCATTGCCCTCCAGGCTTCTTATGTCTGCGCCCATATGTGAGAGCGGATCCATGATCCGTTTCATCGGACGTTTTTTAATGGAGTCATCGCCGGTAAGCGTGACATCAAAGTCCTGGGCAGCCAGAATTCCGGATATGAGGCGGGTGGTAGTTCCGCTGTTTCCGCAGTCCAGTATAGTCTCTGGTTTTTTCAGCCCGAACAGGCCGTTTCCATGAACGATCACAGAGTCCCCGTTATTTTCAATCCCGATTCCCATTTTTTCAAAGCAGGCAATGGTGGACAGACAGTCAGCGCCCTGTAGAAAATTGGTGATCTCAGTGGTTCCCTTTGCCAGAGAACCGAACATAATACTGCGGTGGGAAATTGATTTATCGCCAGGTATGGATAGTTCTCCCCTGAGAGGGGAGGCTTTTGTAAATTTCATAGGATACCTCTCTTAATTGGATATTAATTCATAATGATAGCGTTCCAGCTGCTTCCAGGCCTGATCCATGGTTTCCTTGTCATAAAATGCAATGCGCAGGGTTCCTTCTCCGTGCTCCCGGTTATGATTGATTCCGATATTCCGGATACTGATCCCTTTGGCAGCCAGGATAACAGAAAGGGTGGAAATGGCACCAACTTCATCTGCCATATCAACGGTAAAGGAATATTCAGGCGCAATGGGACCGGTTGCTTTTTCAGAAAAAGAATCCCGGTAATCCCTGGAAGTTTCAAACAGCTGGTTAATATAACTGCCATTTTTTTTATTTAATTCACCCAGAATCAGATTTAAGGAAGCGATGTAGCGCTCCAGAATAAGAGAAAGATTCTTATGGTTCGTCATACAGATCTGTTCCCACATTTCCGGTGAAGAGGAGGCGATTCGCGTTATATCCTTAAATCCTCCGGCAGCGAGCCGTTTCATAAGCCCCTGCTGGTTGTCAGAGTCCTTTACTAAGTTTACCAGACTTGAGGCAACGATATGGGGCAGATGACTGATGGCAGCCGTCACAAAATCGTGCTCATGATAATCTAATACAATGGGAATAGAACCGATCATTTCTGCAATATGAACGAGACGGTTGGTCTGCTCTTTGGTTGTCTGCGCAGTGGGAGTAATGATATAGTAAGCATTTTCCAGCAAATGATCCGTAGAATTTTCATAGCCCGTTTTTTCTGAGCCTGCCATTGGGTGGCCGCCCACAAACCAGGATTCCATGCCAAGACGGATCACTGCTTCGTGGATGTCGGTTTTGGTGCTCCCCACATCGGTGACGATGGCTCCCGGTTTTAAAAAGGGCAGGATTTTGCCTAGATATTCTGCATTGTATTCCACTGGCGTACAAAGGAATATAAAGTCACATTCCGAAAGCTCTTCTCCAATACCGTTCAGAATAACATCCACGATGCCGTCTTCTCTGGCTTTGTCAAGTCTGGAACGTGTCCGCATATAAGCCATTATTTTTGTATCTGGAGCTTCACGCTTGATCCCCCGGGCAATGGATCCCCCGATCAGACCAAGCCCGATAAAGGCAATGACTTCATCATTCATTGAAAACCCTCCCCGAAAGTTTTGCGTATGGCTGTAACTGCTCTGTCAACTGTTCAAACTGCTCAAAGGTGAGAGACTGGGGACCATCAGATAATGCACAGGAAGGACAGGGGTGAACTTCCACAATCAGTCCATCTGCACCCACTGCAAGGGCTGCCTTGGAGATGGGCTCGATGTAAGCACGTACGCCAGTGGCGTGGCTGGGATCCACAATAATTGGAAGATGGCTCTTAGACCGAATAACAGGAATTGCGCTGATATCCAGGGTGTTTCTGGTTGCAGTTTCATATGTGCGGATTCCTCTTTCACAAAGAACAATGCTGGGATTTCCTTCGGAAGCGATGTATTCTGCTGCATTCAGCCACTCATCGATGGTAGCGCAGAGACCTCTTTTTAAGAGAACAGGAATTCCAGCTTTTCCTGCTTCTTTTAAAAGCTCAAAATTCTGCATGTTTCTTGCGCCGATCTGGATCATATCAACGTATTTTACCGCAGTTTCCAGTGCCCTGAGACTGGTCACCTCACAGACTACATTCAGTCCTGTAGCTTCTCTGGCTTCTTTCATGTATTGTAACCCTTCTTCCTCCAGACCCTGAAATGCGTAGGGGGAAGTTCTTGGCTTGTAGGCGCCTCCTCTTAAGAACTGTGCTCCGGCTTTTTTTACTGCATAGGCAGTTTCTAAAAGCATGTCATGGTTTTCAATGGCACAGGGACCGGCCATCATGGTAAGGTGGCCTGGGCCGATCTTTGCATTTCCCACTGTAATAACAGAATCTTCCGGATGGAACTTCTTGTTTACCACCTTGTAACTTTCTGTAACCGCAACGATTTTATCAACGCCATCCATCATCTCAATATTTGCACCCTGAAGTTTCGTTTTATCCCCTACAACACCTACTATGGTTACTTCCGTTCCCTCTGATAAATGAGCGGTCAGGCCGTTGGATTCAATCAGGTGCTTTACTCTACTTACAGCCTCTGCAGAAGCGTTTGGTTTCATAATAATAATCATATCTTTTTTTCCTCTTTTCTTACAAATGATTAATCCCCATTGTAATAGATAGCAGGGAAGTTGTCAACGCTTTTATGCGTTAAAGTTTAACACTTTAAAGTAAATTATTAATTTGAAATTTTTCAAAGGCAATATTGCACAGTGAAAAAGAAGTGGATATAAATTATTATGTTAAATATGCCAACAGAGTATTAGAAATAGGAAAATGTTAAAAAAAGTTACATGAAACGTGGAAAATGCCATGTAATTTTTCAGGAAAATCATTTAATATGGAGATAAAACAGATCAAAAAAATATTTATTTGTGCACCAATTGGCGCAGTAAAGGGATAAGACAATGGAAAAATTACAATTGAACAGAACCGGCTTTCTCACGAATTACCTGATATCCGGTCCAAAAGAAACGGATTTTATCAATCATGAATCAGATGACAATCAGCTGCGTTATGAACAGCATCTAAGATCCATCGTGGCGGACTTAAGCAGATCCTGCCCCGAAGGTCCGGTTATCCTTGGAGAAAACAGCAGACTTCAGATGCCATGGAAGTATTATTATCATTATGGAAACTGGTTTGTAGATGAAAGCACATTCTATTCTACATTGCAGAAAGTAGAGCTGGATGCAGTGACGGGAATCGAGGTAAAAGAAGACATCACGGTGAATGCTGTTGTATGGTCCTATGCGGCAGTAGATGTATGGTGCAATGGGGAACTGGTGTGCCGTATGGATACGCCGGTTTATAAGCCTGTTAAAAAGAAACAGATGGAACTTCGGCTGAAAAAGGGAATTAATGAAATTTATATCAGTCTGCAGACACTTGGTGTCAGGGATACGAGAACGTTATTTGGGATTCAGATTATGGATCATATGGAAGAAATCAGTGTTGTACTGCCAGATGAGAAACATACCAATGAACTGGTACGGATTGAAAACTGGCTCGGTTCCATCTCCATTAAGAATTCCATCATGACTTTTAAGGAAAGTGCTCCCCAAGGTGCTTCTTTGGCCTACGACAGTCAGAGCCCTGATTTTGCACAGGTAAAAAGCCGGAAGGAATGGCAGGAGATCAGCGGGAAAAATCAGGTGAAGCTTGATGTGGAAAAGCCAGGTGTTATTTTAGTAAGTGTAAAAAGTGACCATGGAGTACTCACCAGAAAGGTGGAGAATATTCTGGCACAGAAACCGGAATATGGGAAAGACAAAGACTTTGAGGAGAATAAAAAGGCTGTTTTTCATAGAATTGCAGAAGCAGAAAGTCTGTCCAGAGGTGATAAATTCGGATTTTCCATCTCCAATATCCTTGCCAGAAAAGCCCTTGGAATGGACAGCGGGCGGGATATAGAACTTCTTTATGAGACGCTTAACCAGATTGAAAGCAGATATGACTGCTCTGATTTTCTGGTGTGCGGCATGGTTCGTTATTTAAAGAACTATCCGGTCAGTGAGGATCTGGCGAAACGTGCAAAAGAGGTTCTTTTAAACTGGCGTTACTGGATGGATCAAAAAGGATCTGATGCCATGTGCTTCTGGAGCGAAAACCATTCCCTTATGTTCTATACCTGTGCCATGAATGCAGGAGAGATGTATCCGGATGAGTATTTCCCAAGGGCAGATATGACAGGCAGAGAGCTTTTTAAAATCGGAAGAGCCAAGGTTGAAGCGTGGCTGGCAGATGTAGAGGAACATGGATTTGAAGAATTCTTAAGCACAGTTTATATGTGCGTTACATTTGCAGCACTGTTAAATGTAATCGATTTTTCAGAGGAAGCCATTTCAAAAAGGGCAGTTAAGATTACAGATAAACTACTTGAAATGCTGTGCCTCCATACCTATGACGGTGTTGTAATCGCCCCCATGGGACGCGTATACAGAGAAGTGATCCACCCCTTTGAGCAGGGAGCCCAGGCACTGATGAATTTAATCAATCCTGACGTCCCTTACTCCTACGGAGAGGGCTGGCTGGGCTTTTATTCATGCAGCAGCTATCAACTTCCGGAAGGATTAAAAGGACTTATGGAGCGCCCCGCAGATATGGATTATTCCACTGGAAATGCTTTGATAAGGCTGAAAAAAACAGCGGAGTACTGTATGACCTCCGTTCAGTCTCCAAGACCGGACCCGGAATTTAAACGCTGGAAAAACCTGACTCTGGATCCGGATTCCGATACCACAACCTGTGAATACACCAAGTCACTGAACGAACGGTTCCATGGAACCACCTGCTTTGAGCCTGGTGTGTATGGTTATCAGCAGCACATGTGGTATGCTGCCCTTGATATGGAGACAGACATTTTTACAAACCATCCGGGCGGAACCTGCGATTCCTGTTCTATGAGACCGGGGTATTGGTTCGGGAATGGAGTAATGCCTGCACTGGTTCAGGAAGGAAATTTACTGGGAGCTGTCTATCATATACCGGAAGAGCACCCCATTCATTTCACCCATGCTTATTTTCCGGCACCCAAGTTCTCAGAAACAAAGATCTCAGGCAACTGGCTTTTCGGCAGTAAGGCAGGGGGCTTTTTGGCTCTTTGGTGCAGCAGTACTTTGGAACCCGTGGATGACCAGCTGTTTGAATGCGAATACCGTACCTATGGAGATGATATTGCCTACTTCTGCGTATGTGCAGGAAACCAGGAATTTAAATCCCTTGCCGAATTTTCAGCCTATGCAGAAAATCTTCATCCGGTATTTAATGAAAAGCAACGTATTTTAACAGCGGGTCCGTTGAAAGTGGGATTTACAAATAACAATGACAAAACTCAGTATATTTAGTGAAGATACTCAGGCAGCGGTGGCTTTTTTTACCGCTGCCTATAAGAGCAATGAATATTTTATAAGAAATTACAGCAGATGCCGGGAACTTCTGCTGGTGGAAAAAGATCCTGAGGGAGCAGCAGAAGCCGTGATGTTTGGAATCAGGCATGCCAGACTCCTTCATTTGGATGACTTTTTGCTTCCTGTTATTTACATTGACTGGATGCTGCCGGAACTGGTGCCGGAATTAGAGAAGTCTGGCATACCGGAAGCTGTTATCCGGGATTCCTTCAAGGATGTTGAAATCTGGATTCAGTCATATCGCAAATATCATAAGGGTCAGGTGGGGCTGGACCGGATTGAGTGGGTATTTCGCTCCCTTGCCGGAAAGGTACGAAGAATCGGCAGCCTGCAGTTTGAGGAAGTGACTTATGAATTCCCGTTTCTGTTGTTTGAAAACAGACAATCCGGGGAGTTTCAGGCACTTACATGTCCGGATCTGATGATTGACCAGGACGGATATATCTCAGGTACAAATGGAAGAAGTATAAAATGTGAAAGAAAAACTTATCTGGATTACGGAGACAGAGCTTTGACCGGCTATTCGGTTGATCTAAATTCAGGAACTGTAAAGATTAATGCCCCTGTTCTGTTAAATCGGAAGGAGTGGGAGCTTAAGCTTGCACCGGGAGAGAAGGCGGTTGCCGTTCATATCCCGGAAGGTTCTGATTTATCTCCCGACAGCATTGATTCTTCTTTCCATACTGCAAAGGACTATTATGAGAATCAGATTCTTGTCTGCGACAGCTGGCTGCTGGATCCCCATCTGGAGCACATCCTGCCTGAGACCAGTAAAATCATAAGCTTTATGAAACGATTTCATAAATTGCCTGTACTGACCGGGCGTCCACAGATACTGGAGCGGGTTATGGGCTTTGATTTTACCATGGAAGCACTGGAACATGTTTCCTGCACGACTTCTCTCCAGGCTTCCTTAAAGAAGTATCTTTTGGAGGGAAATGAGATGTTTACCACAGCAGGTTTTATGCTATGGAAATGACAAACGGGAGGAGTACAGGATTATGACAGGATTTTATGCCGGACTGGATGTGGGGGGGACCAACGGACGTTTAAAGCTCTGCGATTCCGCAGGTAACGTTCTGGGGGAATTTACAGCACCTGGCTGCAGCCTCAATACAGATGGAGAAAAAAAGAGCAGGCTGCGTTACCGTGAACTGGTAATTCCAGCTCTGAAAGAGCGGAATCTGGATCCAGGCAGCTGTCTGGGAATCTGTGTGGCGGCAAGCGGAATTGATTTTCCCGGCCATGAACGTGATTGCAGATCCTTTTTCGAAGAAATGGGATTTTTGCCTGACAAACTGAAGGTAATCAATGACTGCGAGGTATTTCTTTATCTGACGGAAATGCCGGCTCTTGTAATAATATCGGGCACTGGTTCCGTATGCTTTGGAAGAGATGAGAACGGGATCATACACAGAACGGGCGGCTTTAATCACATTGTAAGCGATGAAGGAAGCGGCTTTGATCTGGGACTAAAGGTTTTAAGAGCAGTGGGCAATGATTTATCCGGGCGGGTCAGGAGTCCTGTTCTTACGCCTCTTTTTATAAAATCAACTGGAATTGATACATTGGGAAAAATAGACGAATATATCAATGCCAATCTTATGGAGAAATCTCAGATTGCCAGATTTTCCCTTCTTGCCTATCAGGCGGCAGCATTGGGAGACGAGGCTGCCATAGAGATACACCGGGAATGCGCGGACGCCTTATGGGGGCTGATTCATGATACTGCTGCTAAAATGGAAGCGGATGAAATTGACCTCTTGTACTGGGGAAGCCTTCTTGTGAAAAATGATATTCTGCGAAAGATGGTGGATGAAAAAGTAAATAAAGGGCTGCCGGGGGTGAGATCTTCCATACCACGGATTTCAGCTCTTGATGCAGCACTAAAGGCTGCTGTGAAATTGCATGACATACCCTGAAAAATCGGATTTTGGTATAAACACAATATTTATAGATGAATATGGGAAAAGAAGAGGGCAGCGCCCTCTTTTCTTTTATCAAAATATAGAAAAATGTCGAAAAATATTTGTGCAAATTGTACCTTTTACTTGCAATTATAAGACATTTTTAGTAAAATATTGTTATAGACTTAAATACCGAACAGGAGGAATGCTTATGAACGTGTATGGAACCAAACAAATCCGTAACGTCGCCTTACTTGGGCACGGGGGCGCCGGTAAAACTACCCTTGCTGAAGCAATGGCGTTAGTGACCGGAGCCATCAGCAGAATGGGAAAGATTACCGATGGCAATACCATCAGCGATTATGACAAAGAAGAGATTAAGAGACAGTTCTCCATCTCCACTTCCCTGATTCCGTTGGAATATGAAGGAGAGGATGGACCGATCAAGATTAATTTACTTGATACTCCCGGTTATTTTGATTTTGTTGGTGAAGTTGAAGAGGCAATCAGTGTAGCAGATGCTGCTGTTATCGTGGTAAACTGCAAGGCAGGAATTGAAGTTGGTACGTTAAAGGCGTGGGAGCTCTGTGAAAAGTACAAGCTTCCCAGACTGTTTTTTGTAACCAATATGGATGACGATCAGGCCAGCTTTCGTGAACTTCTTTTAAAGCTGGAGAAAGAATTCGGAAGAAAGATAGCTCCGTTCCACCTTCCTATCAGAGAGAATGAAAAGTTCGTAGGATTTGTGAATGTGGTGAAAATGGCTGGGCGGCGCTTCACCGTTAACAGTGATTATGTGGAATGTGAGATTCCTGAGTATAGCCAGAAGAATTTAGGAATTGCCAGAGAAGCTTTGATGGAAGCAGTTGCTGAAATCAGTGAGGAATACATGGAACGGTATTTCTCAGGCGACGAATTTACCCTGGAAGAGATTTCTTCTGCACTTCGGGAACATGTAATACAGGGAAATATAGTTCCGGTCATGCTTGGTTCCGGAATTAATGCCCAGGGTGTAAAGATGGTTTTACAGGCAATTGATAAGTATTTTCCATCACCGGAGCGTTATGAATGCATCGGCGTGGATGTGTCCACCGGAGAACGTTTTACTGCCAGATACAATGACAATGTGTCGTTGTCAGCCCGGGTATTTAAGACAATCTTAGACCCGTTTATCGGCAAGTATTCTCTGATGAAGATCTGTACAGGAACATTGAAAGCGGATTCAGCCATCTATAATGTAAATAAAGATACGGAAGAGAAAATCGGAAAACTCTATCTGTTAAGGGGGAAAGATGCTATTGAAGTTCCGGAATTAAAAGCCGGAGATATTGGTGCAGTATCCAAATTGAACGTGACACAGACCGGTGACACCATAGCCCTTCGCTCCGCACCCATTGTCTATCACAAGCCTGAGATTTCCACCCCATATACGTATATGCGTTATAAGACGAAAACAAAAGGTGACGATGATAAGGTTTCCAATGCACTGGCGAAATTAACGGAAGAGGACTGGACCTTAAAGGCAGTGAATGATACGGAGAACCGTCAGTCTCTTCTGTATGCAATCGGTGATCAGCAGCTGGAGGTAGTTGTCAGCAAGCTGTTAAACCGCTATAAGGTTGAGATTGAGTTAAGCAAACCTAAATTTGCTTTCCGTGAGACCATCCGCAAGAAAGTTGAGGTTCAGGGAAGATACAAGAAACAGTCCGGCGGTCATGGTCAGTTTGGTGATGTAAAGATGACCTTTGAGCCCTCCGGTGATTTGGAGACTCCCTATATCTTTGAAGAAACTGTATTTGGCGGAGCGGTTCCCAAGAATTATTTTCCTGCAGTGGAAAAGGGAATTGCAGAATGCGTTTTAAAAGGACCATTAGCGGCCTATCCCGTTGTAGGAATCAAGGCAACGCTCACCGACGGATCCTATCATCCGGTGGACTCCTCTGAGCTTGCATTTAAGATGGCAGCAACCATGGCCTTTAAGAAGGGCTTTATGGATGCCAATCCGGTACTGCTGGAACCGATCGCTTCCTTGAAAGTCACTGTGCCGGATAAATTTACCGGTGATGTGATGGGAGATTTAAACCGGAGAAGAGGACGTGTTCTTGGAATGAACTCCAATCATCATGGAAAACAGGTCATAGAGGCGGATATTCCCATGTCCGAACTGTTTGGCTATAATACAGACCTTCGCTCTATGACAGGTGGTATTGGTACGTTTGAATATGAGTTCAGCCGTTATGAGCTGGCTCCCGGAGATGTTCAGAAGAAAGAAGTGGAGGAACGGGCATCCAAGGTTGACCGTACGGAAGTATAAAACAGGTACCAGGGCGGATCCAATGCATGATTGGATCCGCTTTTTGCATCATCACGCTTCCAATCGAAGTATCTGGAAGATTTGCGTATTTGTTCAATCTGTGTTAAACTGATATCAATTTAACGGGAGGTAAGATTTTTGGTGGAAGAGACAAAGGGCGCAAAAAAAGTATTTGGCAGAATGGGGCTGGGATATACAGGGTTTCTCAGTGCATCAATTGTACTGCAGATCGTGTTAAGGCTTGTGATTCAAGTAGTCAGTCAGGAAGGGATTTTTAATTTGCCCAGGAGTTGGTATTTATTTATCATTTCCCTGGCAAATTATGCAGCTGGAGGGCTGGTTTTATTTCTGATTATTAAGAATATGCCTGTTACCCATAAGCCGATCAGCCGTAAACCAGAACAAAAGCTGTTGATTTGTTCTTTTTTTATCTGTATTGGTGCTTTGGTTGCCGGTAACATGGCAGGTCAGCTGCTTATGAGTCTTATCAGTGCACTTACAGGAAGACCAATGGTGAATCCCATTGCAGAAGTGCTTAAGGGGCTGAATACAGGAACCATCTTTGTAATTATGGTGGTCATGGCTCCTGTCTGCGAAGAGGTTCTGTTTCGAAAACTTATCATTGACCGGATCCGCAGATATGGAGATAAGGCGGCTATATTGGTATCCGCCGTTATTTTTGGATTATGCCATGGGAATTTTTATCAATTCTTCTATGCATTTGGAATTGGTCTTGTATTTGGCTATATTTATACCAGAACAGGAAGAATCCGTTATACCATTGCCTTTCATATGATCATAAATTTTCTTGGATCGGTGGCAGCTATTTATGTTCAGAATTTCATTCCCCTTGCAGTCGTGTATGCTCTGCTTTTGTATGGGTCTATGATTGCCGGTATCGTATTGTTTTTTGTTACAAGGGAAAAATGGATTTTTTGGCAGGGTGAGGAATCAGTATGGGGAAAAGGGGCAGGTAAGATCCTGTTTTTGAATGTTGGTATGGTTTTATTTTTTGTATTGTCTGCCATTTCCTTTGTTGTCGCAGAGTTTTCATAAAATCGGGTTGACACATCGGGGCAATTATGTTACATTTACAGTTAGCAAAAATACTGTGATTAGGAGTAGTAAGCATTCTGAAACATTCAGAGAGCCGGCGGCTGGTGAGAGCCGGTTGGGGAAGATTGCTGAACTGGCCTTTGAGTAGCATACTGAAGAAAGCCATGGCTTTTGTGTAGGTATAGCCGGAATCCCGACCGTTACAGCGGGCGGACAGGAGAGTCTGTCCGGTTGAGCGCATACGCTTTGTATGAAATAGAGTGGTACCACGCGGTAGATACTGCGTCTCTATAGCCGTTTTGTTACGGGTAGAGGCGCTTTTTTTATACAATCAGAATCAAATTTACCGTGACTGTCTAATAAGGAGGAATTTTGTTATGGCATCATCTTATAACCACAGTGCCATTGAGAAAAAATGGCGCGAGAATTGGGAAAAGAACCCCATCAACGTTGACGATGGAAAGAAACCAAAATATTATTGTCTGGATATGTTTCCATATCCTTCTGGCAGCGGCCTTCATGTTGGCCATTGGAGAGGTTACGTAATCTCTGACGTATGGAGCCGTTATCAGATTTTAAAGGGACATTATGTGATTCACCCCATGGGTTGGGATGCATTTGGTCTTCCTGCAGAGAATTATGCCATTAAGATGGGCGTTCATCCGGCAAAATCAACGGCTGAGAACGTAAGTAATATTAAAAGACAGATCAATGAGATCGCGGCTGTTTATGACTGGGATATGGAAGTAAATACCACAGATCCTGGATTTTATAAGTGGACCCAGTGGATTTTTGTCCAGATGTTTAAGAAGGGGCTTGCCTATGAAAAGGAATTCCCAATTAACTGGTGCCCTTCCTGTAAAACCGGTCTTGCCAACGAGGAAGTGGTAAACGGCTGCTGCGAGCGCTGCGGAACTACTGTGACCAAGAAGAACTTAAGACAGTGGATGTTAAAAATCACTGCCTATGCAGACCGTCTTTTAAATGATTTGGATAAGCTTGACTGGCCGGAAAAGGTTAAGAAGATGCAGACTGACTGGATCGGAAAATCTTATGGTGCAGAAGTAGACTTTAAAGTAGAGGGTAAGGAAGAAGCCATTACGGTTTATACCACAAGACCTGATACTTTATACGGAGCAACCTTTATGGTGCTTGCACCGGAGCATGCCCTTGCGTCTTCTCTTGCAACAGAGGAAACAAAAGCAAAAGTGGACCAGTATATTTATGACGCTTCCATGAAATCCAATGTTGACCGTCTCCAGGATAAGGAAAAAACAGGAGTATTTACCGGAAGCTATGCAATCAATCCTTTAAGCGAAGCAAAAGTTCCCATCTGGATTTCCGATTACGTACTGGGTGATTACGGTACAGGTGCCATTATGTGCGTACCGGCTCACGACGACAGAGACTTTGAATTTGCAACGAAATTTAATATTCCGATCATTCAGGTAATTGCAAAAGACGGCAAAGAAATTGAGAATATGACAGAGGCCTATACAGAGGCCAGCGGAACCATGATCAATTCCGGCGAATGGAATGGCATGGAATCAGCCGTACTTAAAAAAGAGGCACCTGCAATGATCGAAGCAAGAGGCCTTGGTAAGAAAACGGTAAACTTCAAACTTCGTGACTGGGTATTTTCAAGACAGCGTTACTGGGGTGAGCCGATTCCGATTATTCACTGCCCGCACTGCGGCAATGTTCCCGTGCCGGAAGATCAGCTTCCTCTTACTCTTCCGGAAGTGGAAAGCTACCAGCCGACTGGTACAGGAGAATCTCCTCTGGCAGATATTGACGAGTGGGTTAATACCACCTGCCCGGTATGCGGTGCAGCTGCAAAGAGAGAGACCAATACCATGCCTCAGTGGGCAGGATCTTCCTGGTATTTCCTCCGTTATGTAGACAGCCACAATGAGAAAGAACTGGTATCCAGAGAGAAAGCGGACAAATATCTTCCTGTCGATATGTATATCGGCGGTGTGGAGCATGCAGTTCTTCATCTTCTGTATTCCCGTTTCTACACCAAGTTCTTAAATGATATCGGTGTGGTAGATTTTGATGAGCCATTTACCAAACTGTTTAACCAGGGAATGATTACTGGTAAAAACGGAATTAAGATGAGTAAATCAAAGGGCAATGTGGTTTCCCCTGATGAGCTTGTTCAGGATTATGGCTGTGATTCCCTTCGTATGTATGAGCTCTTCGTAGGACCGCCGGAGTTAGATGCTGAGTGGGATGACAGAGGAATTGAAGGCGTCAGCCGTTTCTTAAACCGTTTCTATAATCTGGTATCAGATAACTGTGAAAAGAATGTGGAAGCGACCAAAGAGATGATCCGTCTCCGCAACAAACTGGTATTTGACATTGAGCAGCGTTTCAACCAGTTTAACTTAAACACTGTAATATCCGGTTTTATGGAATATAACAACAAGCTGATCGAGCTTGCCAAAACAGCCGGCGGCATTGACAAAGAGACATTAAAGACCTTTGTAATTCTTCTTGCACCATTTGCTCCTCATATCGGCGAGGAACTGTGGCAGCAGCTTGGCGGCACAGACTCTGTATTCCATGCCACATGGCCGGAGTGGAGTGAGGAAGCCATGAAAGAGGATGAAATCGAAGTGGCTGTTCAGGTAAATGGTAAAACAAGAGCAGTTGTAAAGCTTCCGGCGGATGTTTCTAAGGAAGATGCAATTGAAGCTGGTAAGGCATTGATTCCGGATAAGATTACCGGAACCATTGTAAAGGAAATTTATGTTCCTGGAAGAATTGTAAATATCGTGTGCAAATAGAGTCATTTGTAAACCAGAAAAAGGACATTATAGGCAGCCCCGTCAGGAGTTGTCTATAATGTCCTTTCTTTTATTTCTTTCCATTTCGTTTCATCATATTTTTTGAAAGCATGCGGATGGTTTCCACACGCTGCCGCTCACTTGGACTCATATTGTCGCCCAGTATAGAAATAAGAAGATCTGTTTCATCATCGTTAAAATGGATCCCCTTCTGATTGGCTTCCGCGCTCAGACTCATAAGCGTCTGAAAAAGCTGGTCCTTTGGAGCAACCTCAGCACGTTTTGCAAATTCGGTCAGCATGGAAAGCTTCTGGGGATTCATATTTTTTAACCGTGGGTCCTGTTTCCAGTTGGAATTCATAAGTTGATACCCTTCCCTTCCTGTGAATATGTATGGAGTATGATGGTAACGTAGTATTTTAATTCATCTGCTGCATGGCAGACATCATCATCTGCATGGTTTCCAGCCGTGACTGCTGTTCCGGAGGCATGAAGTTCTTTAACTGCTCAAATGGCATTCTGCCAAATGGATTGTTGTTTTGGCGATGTGAGTTATTGGAACGGTTTTGTCCGTCTGACTGAGCCTGATTACGAGGTTGTGATTGTGCCTGCGCCTGAAGCGGGATCGTAGAAGTTGGAACGGCTTCCGAATAGGCATTTGCCAGATTAAATCCCTGGAAGATGTTAATAAATAAGTCGATTAAGTCCTGCTCAGAAGGATCGGCATAAGGCTTTATGGTGTTTAACATCTCGATGGGGGAGTTAGACCGTTCTTTTTCACCTGCAGAACAGATTCCCATAGCAGCTACTTCTCCATCTTCAAATAAGTTTATGGTGCGCTGCAGTTCGTTGAATTTAACAAAGGTGGAGATAAAACGTTGCTGAGGAACATTCATATAAGGCAGGGCGGCTTTCATCATATCAAGATGATTATCCCCGATACGGGAGTCTAATTCATTTGCGTGGACATTTTGTTCATTATTCATTGCATGGGATCCTTACTTTTCTTGTTGACAATATATGCGGCCGCATATATTAGTATTACAGGAGAGTGATTTATATGAGAAACCGATTAATCATAGATGGAAATGCGGTTTACGAAATTGATGACGAGTGTATGAAACAAAAGCAAAACAGAAACAGCCAGGAAGGAACAGGTAACCAGTCTGCTTTTACAAGGCCGGGACAGGAAAAAGGTCAGAGCCGCAGTTAAACGGAAACAGGACCCGAACCAAAGATGGTTCGGGTCCTGCTTTATGTTTTGTTTAGCAGCAGAAGTTATTGCCACCAAATCCGTTGCCGCCGCAGCAGAACAGAAGAATGATGATCCAAATCCAACTGCCACAACCATCATTTCCGCAACCGCCACAACCGTTGCCGCATCCACCACCGCAGCTGTTACCGCCGCCGCAGCAGCACAGAAGAAGGATAATCCAGATAATATTACAACCGTTATTATTACCGCATCCTCCGTTGTTGCAATCGCATCCGCATCCACAGTTAGTTGCTGCCAGATCACTCATATTGGTTCCTCCAAATAATTTGTTTACACTGTAAGTGTATGAATGTCAGCTTGCCACTGTTTCCTTTTTTTCTGAAAAATTTTAGATTTGATATGATTGAACTTAAAGAAATGTTGTGTATAATTAGTAACAACAGGATTAAAAGGAGCAAAAGATGGAAAAATTATATTATGAGAGACCCTATGTGAAACAGTTTGAAGCAGAGGTAACTGGATGCATACCGGATAAAGATGGTAAATATCTGGTTCGTTTAAGCAGGACAGCCTTTTACCCTGAGGGTGGAGGGCAGCCGGCGGATACAGGCACATTGGGAGACGCCCGTGTTTTGGATGTCAGAGAGCGTCCGGAGGGAATCGTTCATATTACGGACAGGCCTCTTCCTGAAAATTCGGTTGTGGCTGGTATTTTAGATTGGGAGAGAAGATTCAGCCATATGCAGAATCATTCCGGAGAGCATTTATTTTCAGGCGTGGTACATAAGTATTACGGTTACGATAATGTAGGGTTTCATATGGGGAAAGATGAGGTCACCGTTGATTTTAACGGGATATTGACTCTGGAACAGGCAGAAGAAGTGGAAGCTAAAGTGAATGAACTGATCTGGCAGAATATACCGGTTTTAGAGACTTATCCGACTACGGAAGAACTGAATGCATTGAACTACAGAAGCAAAAAGGAATTAAGCGGTCAGGTACGGATTATTGAGTTTCCTGGAGCAGATATATGTGCCTGCTGCGGAACCCATGTGATGACTGCAGGAGAGATTGGAATTTTAAAAGTCACCGGTCTGATGCGATATAAAGGCGGCGTAAGAATATCCCTGCTGTGCGGCAGAGAGGCATTTCTTGATTACCGCAGAAAATTAAAAGCTGTCCAGGGAATCTCCGTGTTATTGTCAGCAAAACCCGACAGCGTACTGGAGACAGTTACAAAGCTAAAAGAGGACGGAGCGAAAAAGGATGGTGATGTAAGCCGTCTCACCAGAGAATTGCTTGAATATAAAGCTGCACAATATCCTGTTAGCGGCGATCCTCTTCTGGTGTTTGAAGAGCATCTTTTACCAGCACAGCTCAGACAGTTTGCCACCATGCTTTATGAGGAGAAGAAGGGGAGCGTTGTATTGGTATGTTCCGGAGAAGATGGACTGTTTCAGTATGCAGCAGGCAGCAGTGATATGGATATGCGGGAATTCAGCCGCCAGTTAAATGAAAAATTAAATGGCCGTGGCGGAGGGAATGCCCTGCTGGCACAGGGAACTTTTCAGACATCGTTTCAGGAGATTCAAAAAGTGTTTCAGGAAGAGATCCAGAGGAGGATTTAATGGAATTAAATGACAGCACAATAAAAAAATTACGATGGTTAATTATATTTACTGTGATTGCCGTAGTAGCTGGTATTAATTATAGAAGTTTATTTGCCCTGATTGTCAGGGCAGTGGGGATATTAACTCCTTTCTTATTAGGTGGAGTTATGGCATTTGTATTAAATGTTCCCATGCGGGCGATTGAACGCATTCTGCCGGTAAAAAAAGAAAGTCAGTTTCGCCGCCCTTTAAGCCTGGTTCTCACTTTTGTGTTTGTAATCGGAATTTTGCTTGTGGTTACTTTTGTAGTCATGCCCCAGCTGTTTGATACAGTTTTAAGTCTGCAGTACAGCCTGCCTGTTTTTTTCAATGATGTAAAGCAGGGAGCAGAGAAGCTGTTTTCCCAATATCCGGAAGTTACCGATTATATTAACAGTATTCAGATTGACTGGAAATCCTATCTTGAGAAAATTGTACAGTTTTTATCTGTTGGTGCCGGAACTGTGTTATCCTCTACGTTATCAGCAGCTTTAAATATTATAAGCGGAGTGACAACCTTTGCAATTGGTGTGGTATTTGCAGTTTACATTCTTTTGCAGAAGGAAAATTTATCAAGACAGATAAAGAAGTTTATGAAAGCGTTTCTGCCAGATCATGTTTCTAACAGAATTTTAGAGGTATTGAGTCTCACCAGCCGTACATTTTCTAATTTTCTGACTGGACAGTGTGTGGAGGCAGTAATACTGGGAAGCATGTTCTTTCTCACATTATCCATATTACGCCTTCCATATGCACTTCTTATAGGAGTCCTGATTGCGTTTACCGCTTTGATTCCTATGTTTGGGGCATTAATTGGCTGTGCAATCGGAGCCTTTTTAATGCTGATGGTGAAGCCCTTTGATGCCGCTTTGTTTCTCATCATCTTCTTCGTTCTTCAACAGATCGAAGGAAATTTAATTTATCCCCACGTGGTTGGCAATTCAGTGGGACTTCCGGCTATCTGGGTTCTGGTAGCGGTGACCATAGGCGGCAGTGCCATGGGAATTGCCGGTATGCTGATATTTATACCGCTTTGTTCCGTTCTCTATGCGATTTTAAGAGAAACTGTGAATAAAAGAATTTGGGCGAAAGAACGGGCAAAACGAAAAAAAACAGTAAAACAATAAAAAAAGGATTCCCTGAATGAAGAGGGGAATCCTTTTTTTGGCTTAATCAAGGTTTGCGTGATAAACCGTACCGGAGCTGTGAATGTCAATCGCACTTAAGTTAAACTGATCTTCAAAGATCTGAATCTTGTACTCAAAAAATATATCATCTGTTTTTTTAGACATGAACACATAAGCTCCCGGTTCCTTGTCTTCAATCTCGTCACAGATCTCATCGTAGATGTCCTGTCCGTTTACCGGACCTTCATATCCGGTATTACGAATGGCATCTTCAATAGCCTGATAAAATTCTTCCATAATAAAATACCTCATTTCTGGTTCGTATTGTACATCTGCTATTATAAGCAATCTTTTCCAATGTCGCAAGAATTACTTGAATCTTATTTGAGAGGGTGTATAATAGGACAGGAATAAAGGGAGGTAATGGAAATGGATTTATTATATAGACCCAGAAGACTTAGAACATCTGAGACTTTAAGAACAATGGTGCGGGAGACCAGAGTTTCCAGACAGGCTCTTGTTTATCCCTTGTTTGCCGTTGATGGAGAAGGTATTGTAGAAGAAATTCCTTCTATGGAGGGACAATATCGATATAGTGTAGACCGGCTTTGTGTAATTCTTGATAAACTGACTGCTGCCGGAATTAATAAGGTGATTCTGTTTGGCATACCGGCGCAAAAAGACAGCTGCGGCAGCCAGGCTTACGATGAGAATGGAATTGTACAGCGCGCGGTCCGCTACATCAGGGAATATTACCCTGCTGTATATATCATAACGGATGTGTGTATGTGTGAATATACTTCTCATGGTCATTGCGGGATATTAGAAGGAGAGTATGTGGATAATGATCAGACTCTGGAGTATCTAAACCGCATTGCAGTTTCACATGTAAAAGCAGGCGCTCATATGGTCGCTCCTTCTGATATGATGGATGGAAGGATTCATACTATGAGGCTGGCGCTTGATGAAGCCGGATTTGTAAATGTACCCATTATGGCTTATTCTGCAAAATATGCGTCTGCCTTTTACGGTCCGTTTCGGGAGGCTGCCGGATCAGCACCTGCCTTTGGAGACCGCAAGAACTATCAGATGGATTACCATAACAGGAAAGAAGCATTAAAGGAAGTAGAGCTTGACGTAGCAGAAGGTGCAGATATTGTTATGGTAAAACCAGCTCTTTCCTATCTGGATATCATACGTGAGGTATCAGACAGCACAGAAGTGCCTGTGGCAGCCTACAGCGTAAGCGGAGAGTACTCCATGATTAAGGCTGCAGCAAAAGCCGGCTTTATGGATGAGGAAAAAACTGTTTGTGAATCAGCCGTCAGTATCTTTCGTGCGGGAGCAGATATTCTGATCACATATTTTGCCATAGATCTAGCCCGCTATATGGACGAAGGAAAAATCGGATAGTACGTGATTTTGGCAGGAGAGGTTACAGCCCCTTTTCCTGCCGTATTCTTTTAATATCGTCAAGAAGCAGGGCTGAGATACGAAGACCGCCTCTTCCTGTGCCTAAATCAATATCGGGTTTATTGGTTCCGTGAAAATCAGAGCCGCCGGTAGGAAAGAGCTGGTATTTTTTTGCAAGCTTTTTTAGTTTTCCGCTTTCATATTGATTATTGGAAGAGTGATAGACTTCAAGGCCATGAAGACCCATCTCCTTTAAATAGGAAACAAGCTCTTCTGTTTTTTTGTCCCCCAGGTGATACTGGTATGGATGGGCGAGGACGGGGGATGCGTTGCAGTCTCGAAGTATTTTCATGGCATGCTCCGGAGTAATCTTCTCTTTTCTCGGGCAGTACGGTCCGCTGTAGCTTAAATATTTTTTAAATGCCTGATCCATATTTGTGACATAGCCCTTTTCTAACAGAACCCGGGCAAAATGTGCACGGGTGATGACCGTATCGGGATTACCGGCCTGTACCTCAGAAAGTGTGATGTCAATACCGGCATTTTGAAAACGATGAATCATCTCCGTATTCCTTTTCATGCGGATGTCTTTTAACGTGTCAGTTTCATTGATAAATTTTTTATCAGCAAGATCGACATAAAGCCCTAAAATGTGAATTTCTTCACCCAGATAAACGCAGGAGAGTTCAATGCCGGGAATCACTTCCAAAGGCAGACTTTTTGCTGCCTCCAAAGCTTCGGGAATGCCTTCGATAGTATCGTGGTCTGTAAGCGCAATTGCCGAAAGTCCTTTTTGCGCCGCCAGTTCCACAACTCTGGCAGGTGTTAAGGTGCCGTCAGAAGCATTTGAATGAACGTGAAGATCAATAAAATTCATAGGTACCTCCAAAATGAAATAGTTTATTAATACTATAGTAACATGTTTTTTTAGTTCTGTAAAATGTAGAATTTACGCGAAAAATAATTAAGAAAATTCATAAAAACGTAATAGCATTTCCCACAAAGTATGGTATACTACTCAGTGTAATGCTACATAATCATGTAAAAAGGTGAAGTAAATGAGTCAGGATGATAACAGACAAAGAAGCGGTGGAAGAACCTATTCCTCCCAGAACGGAAGCAAAAGAAATACGCCCAATTCAGGCAGAAGGACAAGCCAGTCTTACAGAGGAGGAAACTCCTATCAGCAAAGACGCGGTAAGAAGAGAAGAAGAGGACCGCAGTACGGAATTACGAAGATTTTACTGGCTGCTGTTTTCGCTGTTGCCTCCGTTATCAGTGTTATGGCTGCTGTTAAGTATATTGGGGGTCATAAGACAAAAGAGACCGATGTGAACTCTACGAAAGTCTCTGAGACCCAGTTAAAAAAAGAGGTACATGTAGACGGAGTTTCCATTACAGGTCTGTCAAAGACGGAAGCTAAAAAAGCAATTGACCAGTCCATAGGCTGGGGAATGAAAGTTACTTATGAGAATGAAACATACGAACTGAAGAATTTTTTAGATGACAGGATTGATACCCTGCTTAATGAAATTTACAGTAAGGATACAAAAGAGGAATATACCATCGATACAGATGGTTTGGATGATGAAGTAGAAACTGAGGTGAAGGCCATTGCCGGAAAGTGGGATGTACCCGCCAAGAATGGTTCTATTTCCGGATTTGACAAAGCCACAGGAAAGTTTGTTTACGCTGGCGAAAAAAAGGGTATTGCAATTGACCAGGACAAGCTGACTGCCGATATTCTGGCACAGATCAAAGCAAAGAATTATAAGGCTTCCATTGCTGCACAGGCCACAGAGACAGCTCCTAAGATTACGGAAGAGCAGGCGAAGGCTCTGTATAAAGTAATCGGAACTTACACAACAACAACAACGACTAACAGCGACAGGAATAAGAATATTGAGCTTGCCTCCACGGCGCTCAACGGAATGATTCTGCAGCCAGGAGAGGAATTCTCCTTTAATAAGACAACCGGTGAGCGTTCCTCTGCAAAGGGATACCGTCCGGCAGGAGCTTATTTAAACGGAGTCCTGATTGAAGAGCCGGGTGGCGGTGTATGCCAGGTTTCTTCTACCCTGTATAATGCAGTTGTTTTTGCAGGACTGACAACCACGGAACGTCATGCCCACAGTTATGAACCCAGTTATGTGACTCCGGGTGAGGATGCGATGGTAAGCTTTGGTGGACCGGACATGAAGTTTGTTAATAATTCTTCCAGTGCCATCGCCATCAGAACCAGTTTTGCTGATCGCAAGCTTAAGATTTCTATTATAGGTATCCCTATACTGGAAGATGGTGTTACATTGTCAATGACTTCCAATAAGACAGCAGAGTTAGATGCTCCGGCACCAATTTATGAAGAGGATCAGACCATGCAGCCAGGGGAAGAAAAAGTGATTAAGCAGGAAACAAAGGGAAGCCGTTGGGTAACCAACCTGGTTACTAAGAAGAACGGTACTGTGGTAAGTGATGAATTCTTCCATAACAGCACCTACCGCGGCAAGCCGGCTACAATAAAACGTAATACAACCGGTGTTGTGGTACCTGCCACAGAACCTTCCCAGACTGCACCGGAGAACCACCAGGGCAATGCTCCCACTCAGACACTACCAGGCAGCGGACCGGGAACGAATACAGGTGAGACAGCGCCCACTACAGCAGCGGAAACCCAGAACACTCCGGCAACCCAGGCTGAGACGGAAGGGACAACAGCGGAAAATACCCAAAGTATAATACAGCCAAATCCCATGAGTCAGTAGTTTTAACAACCCCAAAAGACAGCATCAGACACATATTTAAGGTCTGGTACTGTCTTTTTTTAAATTGTTTTGAAAATAATACTTTAATTTCCAGTTTTAATATTTGCTTTTTGTTGAATAATTGTTATAATAATGTCAGGTCACTTTCCCCTAAGGGGAACCAAATTATACAAATATTCACATTTGCAGGAGGAAATCAAGAATGGCAAGAAAAATGAAAACCATGGATGGAAACCATGCAGCAGCTCATGCATCCTATGCATTTACTGATGTAGCGGCAATCTATCCTATTACCCCGTCTTCACCTATGGCAGAAGCTACAGATGAATGGTCTACAGACGGAAGAACTAATATTTTTGGCCAGACAGTGCACATTACAGAGATGCAGTCTGAGGCAGGTGCCGCAGGTGCGGTTCACGGTTCCTTGGCAGCAGGTGCTCTGACCACCACCTATACAGCTTCCCAGGGTCTGTTACTCATGATCCCTAATCTTTATAAAATTGCCGGCGAGCAGTTACCAGGTGTAATCAACGTATCTGCACGTGCTATTGCAAGCCATGCCTTATCAATCTTTGGTGACCACTCTGATGTTTATGCCTGTCGTCAGACCGGCTGTGCAATGTTATGTGAATCCAGCGTACAGGAAGTTATGGACTTAACTCCGGTTGCTCATATGGCAGCTCTTGAAGGTAAAGTACCATTTATTAACTTCTTCGATGGTTTCCGTACTTCTCACGAGATCCAGAAGATCGAAACATGGGATTATGAAGATTTAAAAGAGATGGTAAATATGGATTCAGTTGACGAGTTCCGCCGTCATGCATTAAATCCTAATCACCCATGTCTGAGAGGCTCTGCTCAGAACCCTGATATTTTCTTCCAGGCAAGAGAAGCTTGCAACCCATATTATGATGCACTGCCTGCAATTGTTCAGAAATATATGGATAAGGTAAATGCAAAGATTGGTACAGATTACAAACTTTTCAATTACTACGGAGCTGCTGATGCAGATCATGTAATTGTTTCCATGGGTTCTGTAAACGATACCATTGAAGAGACTCTTGACTATTTAGTTGCAGCTGGCCATAAGGTTGGTGTGATTAAAGTACGTCTTTACAGACCATTCAGCGCACAGGCTCTGATCGATGCGATTCCTGATACTGTTAAGACTATTTCTGTTTTAGACAGAACCAAAGAACCAGGCTCTTTAGGCGAACCATTATACTTAGATGTTGTTGCAGCTTTAAAGGGAACAAAGTTTGATCAGGTTAAGATTCTTACAGGACGTTATGGCCTTGGTTCCAAAGACACTACTCCAACTCAGATCGTAGCTGTTTATGAGAACAAGACAAAAACTCCATTTACTATCGGTATCGTGGATGATGTAACTCACCTTTCTCTTGAGACAGGAGATGATATCATCACAACTCCAGAAGGAACTTCTAACTGTAAGTTCTGGGGACTTGGTGCTGACGGTACTGTAGGTGCCAATAAGAACTCCATTAAGATTATCGGTGATAATACAGATATGTATGCTCAGGCTTACTTCGACTATGATTCCAAGAAGTCCGGCGGTATCACTATGTCTCATTTACGTTTTGGCCATAAGCCGATTAAATCCACTTATTTAATCCGCAAAGCTAATTTCGTAGCATGCCACAATCCTTCCTATATCCGTAAGTACAACATGGTACAGGAACTGGTTGACGGCGGTGTATTCTTATTAAACTGCCCATGGGATCAGGAAGGCCTTGAAAAGCACTTACCAGGACAGGTTAAGAAGTATATTGCTGATCATAATATTAAGTTCTATACCATCGACGGTGTGAAGATCGGTATCGAAACTGGTATGGGCGCAACCCGTATCAACACCATTCTTCAGTCTGCATTCTTTGAACTGACAGGAATCATTCCTGCAGAAAAAGCAAACGAGCTTATGAAAGCTGCTGCTAAAGCAACTTATGGCCGTAAGGGTGAAGAAATCGTTCAGAAGAACTGGGCAGCAATTGATGCCGGTGCAAAGGGCGTTGTTAAAATTGAAGTTCCGGAAAGCTGGAAAAACTGCGAAGACGAAGGTCTTGATTATAAGAAGATCAAAGAAGGAAGACAGGATGTTGTTGATTTCGTTAACAACGTTCAGACAAAAGTTAACGCTCAGGACGGTAATTCTTTACCAGTATCTGCATTCGTTGATTACGTTGACGGTTCTACACCATCCGGATCTTCTGCTTACGAGAAACGTGGTATTGCAGTAACGATTCCTCAGTGGAAACCGGAGAACTGTATTCAGTGTAATTTCTGTTCTTATGTATGTCCTCACGCTGTTATCCGTCCTGTTGCTTTAACAGAGGAAGAAGCTGCTAAGAAGCCAGAGAACATGAAAGTTCTTCCTATGACCGGAATGCCAGGATATCAGTTTGCAATCACTGTATCTGCTTTTGACTGTACCGGCTGCGGTTCCTGTGCAAATGTTTGTCCTGGAAAGAAGGGTGAGAAAGCTCTTACTATGGTAAACATGGAAGCTAACTGTGATGTAACACAGGAAACTTTTGAATATGGTCAGACTCTGCCAATTAAGCAGGAAGTTATTGATAAATTCAAAGAAGCAACTGTTAAGGGAAGCCAGTTTAAACAGCCTCTTCTTGAGTACTCAGGAGCATGTGCAGGCTGCGGCGAGACACCTTATGCAAAATTAATCACTCAGTTATTCGGTGACAGAATGTACATTGCCAATGCAACTGGATGTTCTTCCATCTGGGGTAACTCCTCACCTTCTACACCATATACCGTAAATGCAAAGGGACAGGGTCCTGCATGGGCAAACTCCTTATTTGAGGATAATGCTGAGTTCGGTTACGGTATGCTTTTAGCTCAGAATGCAATCAGAGAAGGCTTAAAGAGCAAAGTAGAAGAAATCGCTAATTCCGACAAAGCATCTGATGAAGTAAAAGCAGCATGCAAAGAGTATTTAGATACCTTCAGCATCGGTGTTACCAACGGTTCAGCATCTGACAAACTGGTGGCAGCATTAGAAGGAGTAGATTGTGACTTAGCGAAAGCTGTTGTTAAGAATAAAGATTTCCTTGGCAAAAAGTCACAGTGGATCTTTGGTGGTGACGGCTGGGCATATGATATCGGTTTCGGTGGTGTTGACCACGTTCTTGCAAGCGGTAAGGACATTAACATCATGGTATTTGATACTGAGATCTATTCCAATACAGGCGGTCAGTCTTCCAAGGCTACCAAGACTGGTGCAGTAGCACAGTTCGCAGCTGGCGGAAAAGATACAAAGAAGAAAGATCTTGCAAGCATTGCTATGAGCTATGGCTATGTATATGTTGCTCAGATTGCTATGGGTGCTGATTACAATCAGACTGTTAAAGCAATTGCAGAGGCAGAAGCTTATCCAGGTCCATCCTTAATTATCGCATACGCTCCATGTATCAGCCATGGTATCAAGAAGGGTATGTCAAAGGCACAGACAGAAGAGAAGCTTGCTGTTGAGTGCGGATACTGGAATAACTTCCGTTTCAATCCTGCTGCTGAGAAGAAATTCTCCTTAGACAGCAAGGCTCCTGCACTGGAAGGATATCAGGAATTCTTAAAGGGTGAAGTTCGTTACGCATCCTTAGCAATGAAGAATCCGGAAAGAGCAGCTGAATTATTCTCCAAGAATGAGGAAGATGCAAAATCAAGATTTGAATATCTTCAGAAGCTGGTTACTTTATACGGCAATGAATAATTAAATTATTGATTTAAAGAGGTGCACCTGGTCAGAAGACCGGTGCACCTCTTTTGTATTATCTGAACATGCTGCATCTAATCCATTAAATTTGATATTCTGATAACAAATACGGGATGATTCCTATCTGACAGGCACTGAGGATTGTTCGTGGAATAAACTTACTATATAACGATAATAAAGAGGGATTTTATGGGTATTATTTATTATATGCAAAATGACACCAATCAAAATCAACCCCCTGACTCTAATCAGGAAGCCAACCCATCTAATGTACCCGCTCCGGATCTTAGTGAGGATTGGCCATTGAAACCAAATCCCAGTGAAAATTCGGATACTGACGAACATTGGACTTCCGTTATCACCGTGTTTCCCAAGCCGATTATACCATGTTATTTTTGTAATACCAGTGAATACGGACTTGTAAGATTCTTAAATGCTGCTGCTGGTTACGATCCATTTCAGATCTATATTAACAAACAACTCGCGGTAAATGGACTGGATAACGGAGACATGAGTCAATACGGAAGAGTTTCCGCCAAGACGCAGACTGTGACTGTACAAGGGGAAAATGGATACGTATATTTAGAGAAACAGATTGATGTCCCACTGGGGCAGGCAATGACGGTGGCAGTGTTCAACTCGGATACCGGTCTTGAAATAATGGAAATCATGGATATGTACTGCAACGGTGGAATTAACACAGGGTGCTTTCGGGTCTGCAATTTATCCATTACAAATCGAAAAGTAAACGTATTTTTAAATGGAGGAGTACTTACATTTAAGGAGGTGGACTATAAAGAGGTAACCGCCTTTAAATATCAAAAGATTGGCTTTTACCTGGTTTCGGTAATGAGCAGCAATGCCCAGAGCGAAAACATCCTGCTTTCTTCTAATCTTTACATCAGAGGAAATGCCTCTTATACATTATATGTATTTAACTGGAGTAATACTATGAATGCGATTCGGATCCTGATTGTTGAAGACAGAAGAAATTATTAAAATAACGCCGCCTCCGGTTGACAGATCGGAGGCGATCTGCTATATTGAGTGTATTAAATGTATTGGTACAGTTAAGAAAGAGGTGAATTATGATTCTGCTTGATTATAAAGATCGCAGACCTATCTATGAACAGATAGTGGAAAAATTAAAAGACCTTATGATTTGCGGAGTATTGGAACAAGACAGCCAGCTGCCTTCGGTGAGAAGCCTGGCCACAGATTTATCCATCAATCCCAATACCATACAAAGAGCTTATATGGAGCTTGAGAGGAGAGGTTTTATTTATTCCGTGAAAGGAAGAGGCAGTTTTGTTGCAGATACCAGCTCCATTCGTGCCCTCAAAACCAGTGAATTAAAGAATAAACTGGGGGACTGGGTAGAAGAGGCAAAGCGGGCTGGAATAAAAGAGGATAAAGCCCATTCGTGGCTGGCAGAGGAATGGATTTATGAAGAAAACGGATCAGGGGAAGGAGTGAAGGAATGATTAAGGCAGAAAATTTGACAAAACAATTTGACAATATCATGGCACTGGACCATGTAAGTGCTGAGATTAAAGACGGTAATGTATTTGGTCTTATCGGTACCAATGGTGCTGGCAAAAGTACTTTTTTAAGGCTGTTAAGCGGAATTTTAAAACCAGATGAGGGAACTGTGACCATAGATGGAGAGTCTGTCTTTGAAAATGAGAATGTAAAGAAGAGATTTTTCTATATATCAGATGATCAGTATTATTTTAATAATGCGACTCCCCGGGATATGATGGAATTTTACAGTAAAGTTTATCCGGAATTTGATCGGAAGCGCTTTGAAAGTCTGATTGGTAATTTTGGTTTGGAAATGAGAAGAAAGGTACATACCTTTTCAAAAGGTATGAAAAAGCAGCTGTCTGTAGCCTGCGGCATCAGTGCCAATACAGATTATTTATTCTGTGATGAGACATTCGACGGTCTGGATCCGGTTATGCGCCAGGCAGTAAAAAGTATTTTTGCCAATGATATGGCGGAAAGAAATTTAACTCCCATTATTGCCTCTCACAATTTAAGGGAGCTGGAAGACATATGTGACCATGTAGGACTGCTCCATAGAGGAGGCATACTGCTTTCAAAGGATTTAGATGATTTAAAGCTGAATATTCATAAGGTTCAGTGTGTGTTAAAAGATGGTATGACAGAGGCCGACCTGGTATCCTTAGACCGGATTAAGACGGAGACGAGAGGAAAGCTGTATACCATGACAGTGCGGGGAACCAGGGAAGAGGTTGTTGGAATGATGGAATCCTTCCAGCCTGTCTTCTATGAGATTATTCCCTTATCCCTGGAAGAAATATTTATAAGTGAAACGGAGGTGGCAGGATATGACATCAAAAAGCTTATTTTTTAGACTGATACAGGAAGATGTTAAGCGCAGACTTTGGGCGGTGACTCTTGCTTTTCTGATGTTTTTCTTCTCACTCCCGGTTACCATAGCTATGGTAATTGGAGAATCTTTGAAACAGGAGGAAACCTTAGCCACTATTTATTCACAACTAAGGCATTTAATGGGATTTCAGAATGGTTTTATTACCTTTTTAATGATTGCTTTATCCATCGTGATGGGAGTTACAAGTTTTTCCTATCTTCACTCCAGGCAAAAGATTGATTTTTATCATGGAATTCCAGTAAACAGAAAACACTTATTCTGGGCCAATTATCTGAATGGTATATTGATTGTGGCAGTTGTTTACGGGGTTAATTTAGTTCTTACCCTGGGTGTTACTACGGCTTATGGTATATCACCTTCTGAACTTATGGGTTCAGTTATTTCAGGATATCTGCTTTTTCTGCTTCATTATGCCATGATCTACGCTGTTACAGTACTGGCTATGATTATGACAGGAAGCGTGATTGTAGGTATACTTGGCACAGCAGTTTTCGAAGGTTATTTTACAATTTTACTGATTGTTTTACAGGGGTGTTATGGATACTTTTTTCATACCAGTTATAGAAGCGGAGAAGAACTGTTCCGTCCGTTTCTGATGAAATCTTCTCCGTACGCAATATTTATTTATAATGTTGCACTTGATAATGGAGGGAGACTGGGTGCTGAATTAGTTTCTCAGATTATAATTGTATCTGTCTTAATTGTTATATTCACCTTCCTTTGTCTGTTTTTATATAAAAAGAGAGGTTCTGAGTCTGCAAAAAAGGCGATGGCATTTAAAATCAGTATGCCGATTATCCGGATTCCCATTGTTGTTTTATCCTCCCTTTCCGGATGCTTTGTTTTCTGGACCATCCGCTCTGATATGGGGTGGGCGGTATTTGGTTTGCTTTGTGGCATGTTTCTATCTCATTGTGTCATTGAAATCATATACCACTTTGACTTTAGAAAATTATTTTCAAACTGGAAGCAGATGATTGCATCAGCTCTTGTAGCAGCGGTGATATTTAGCAGCTTTCAGATGGATCTGTTTGGATATGACAGTTATATACCTTCGGAAAATTCCATAGATTCCATGGCGATATCCTTGAATAATGATAACAATTGGGTTTCATACGGAGATGCAGTTCGGGACACCATAGATCATTATCGCTGGCAGTATCAAAATGGAGATGATTATATCTTCAGCCATATGAAGCTGGAGAATAAAGCTCCGGCTTTGTCTATGGTTAAAAAGGCGGTTGAATACAACAGGGGCAGAAATTGGGAAAGATTTACTTATAACGATTGGGATCAATCAGACAGGAGTTGCGATTTCTCTGTAAAATATACCCTTAAGAACGGAAAAAATGTATATCGCAGCTATTCTCTGAAAAATTCAGAGGTAAAAGAGGAACTGTCCCAGCTATACGAAGATCAGGACTTCATTCAGGGAGTATATCCTATTTTCAGTCAGACAACTGAGAATACATCTGCAGTGAGAGTCAGCAGAGGATCACAGTCAAGTATTATAAGCCGTGACAAAAATGGTACAGATAAGGCTATGACGGAAAAACTCCTTCTTGCATATCAGACAGATTTAAGTCAGTTAAAAGTTGAGACTATGAGCAAAGAAAATCCGGTAGCCTCCATTCAGTTTATGACAAAGATTCAGGCTGAAGCTGACAGTAAGAGAGAGGAAAACCAGAATTCCTGGCAGTATAGTGATCTGACTTCCAGAGGGTATTACCCGATCTATCCTTCCTTTACTAATACTATGAATTTATTAAGAGAATGCCAGCTGGATGTAGATAGCTGGAATTCCTATGACGAGATTAAAGAAATCAGCTTTGATTTAAGCCAGTTATCTAAGTATGATAAGGTACCTTATGAAAGCAGCAGTTCTCAATACTATACAGTTTCAGATCCGCAGCTGATTGCTGAGATTATGAGTCAGGCCGCGATTGATGAATATGCAGGCATGAACCCGTTTGGTATCTGGAATACAGAGCGTATCAGTTTTTCTGCTGTCAGCAGTGCATTGGGCAATCGCAGTGAGATTCAGTATATTGTACCTTTAAAGCAGCTTCCTGATTCAGTAAGAGAGGCGCTAAAGCCATAAACAGGAATTGTGATAACAGTCTTTCATTGACTTTTTCTTCCAATAAAGTTACAATGGTAGGAGCAAAAGTCAAAGGAGGAATCACGGATGGCATTTTTTGAAGAGCTGGGAAAGACACTTAGTGATACCGGCAAAGAGGTTGCAACGAAGGCGAAAGCACTGACTGAGACGATACAGCTAAAGACACAGATCGGTGCAGAGAAAACCAAGCTGGAAGAAGCTTATGCAGTCATTGGAAAACTGTATTATGAAGACAACAGTGAGCCTAAGGAAGCTTATACCAAAGCTTATGAAGCTGTCAAAGCCAGCCGGGCAAGAATTGCCGCCCTGGAGATTGAATTGACCCAAAGCGAAGGCAGCCGTATCTGTGCGGAATGTGGAGCAAAGGTTCCCAAAAGCTCTCTGTTTTGCGGCAAGTGCGGGGCACCTGTGAAAGAGACAGCAGCTGATCCTGATTCAGAAGAGATGGATGAGAAGGAGCAGACTACCTCTGCAGAGGAAGTGAATGTAACTGCTGGCATTAATGCTGTGAATGATGATGTATTTGAACCTACGGAAGAACAGGAATGATTACCAAGGGCCGGATTGAATCCGGTCCTTTTTTAGGTGTGCCCGCCATTAAAGAATTTTCCTCCTACTCGATGCTAATTTAAAAAAAGGTATGTAAATTTGCTGTAAAATGTGGTAGACTAAACCCGGTTCGCAAATGTGCATAGAAGATGAGGTATACGATGAAAGTTTATTTCAGATGGCTTTGGAAGCTTTTAGCTCTTTCTGCAGGTATTAATATAGTAATTGAGCTGGCCAGCCGGAAGTCGCTGTTAAATCTGGGTTCTTATATAGGGAATAGTTTTTTTATCTTTCTGCTTAATACATTAATTATTTTTCTTCCCTTTACAATAATGTTTATTACAAGGCGAAAAGCATTTGCCTGTATTTTAATTACATTTCTATGGATTTTTATGGGGATTGTAAACGGAATTCTTCTGATCTTCCGCACAACTCCATTTACGGCAGCCGATCTGCGGCTGGTGAAGTATGCCATAAGCCTTGCTACCGTTTACTTTACCTGGATGCAGATTATTCTCATGGCATCAGCTGGTGTACTGGCATTTATTTTATTAGTGGGAGTCTGGAAAAAAGCACCAGTCAGTCAGGAGAAAACCAGACTGAGCCATGGGCTGGCAATCATTTTTCTGAGTACTGCACTGGTACTTGGCATTACAAGCGGTGCCATGAAGTACGGACTGGTAGCGGTTCATTTTGGCAACATCGGACAAGGCTTCCGATCATACGGATTCCCATACTGTTTTTCCAATTCCGTATTTAATACCGGGATAGCAAAGCCGGAAGGATATGGAACTGAAACATTGGAAACCATTCAGTCGGAGGAACTGGTGCCTGAAAACACCTATGCAATTACGGAAAACACAAAGCCCAATGTAATTATGATTCAGCTGGAATCATTTTTTGACCCTTCTTTGTGGAAAAACAATCCGTTAGATTATGATCCCATTCCCTTTTTCCACCAGCTGCAAAAAAATTATCCGGGGGGATATTTAAGCGTTCCTTCTGTTGGAGCAGGTACTGCCAATACAGAGTTTGAAAACATAACCGGAATGAATCTGGACTTCTTCGGCCCGGGTGAATATCCATATAAGACAGTTCTTAAAAAAACCTCCTGTGAAAGCACTGCTTTTGATTTGAAAAATCTGGGATACACGGCTCATACCATTCATAATAACGAAGCCACTTTTTATGACAGAAACCGGGTGTTTGCTCAGCTTGGATTTGATACCTTTACTCCTATTGAATATATGAACAATATTGAGAGGAATCCCACTGGGTGGTGTAAGGATAAAATTTTAACCGGCGAGATTATTAAGACGCTGGATTCTACACCAGGACCTGATTATATCTATACCATATCGGTACAGGGACATGGAAAGTATCCAAATTTTGAATATTACTGCCAACAGATTAATGAAATGGATCAGTTTATCCGTTCCCTTGTTAATACGTTAAGAACCCGCAAAGAACCCATTGTACTGGTGATGTATGGCGATCATCTTCCAGGGTTTGAATGGAGTGAGGATGAGATGAAGAATCACTCCCTGTTTCAGACAGAATACGTTATCTGGAATAACATGAATCTGCCTGTGGTTAAAAAGGATGTGGAGGCTTATCAGCTTTCTTCTCATGTTCTTAATATGCTGAATATTCATGAAGGAACCATGATCCGGTTTCATCAAAAATATTTAAATGGGGAAAATACCAATGAGGAAAGCTATCTGGAGGACATGAAAAACCTGGAGTATGATATCCTTTATGGAGAGCATAAAGTATATGGCGGAGATAGTCCTTATCTGAAAACTAATTTAAAGATGGGAATTGATAAAATAAAAATTGATAAAGTGGTTTACAATGATTCCAACCTGTTGATTTATGGTGAGAATTTTACTCCTTATTCGAAAGTATGTCTTGATGGAAAAGAGGTTGACACCACCTTTGTATGGCCTCAGCTGATTATTGCCAAGGATGTTCCTGAAAAAAAAGTCAACAACAGTGAGATTTCAGTCTGGCAGATCGGAAGGGATAAAGTCCCCCTCAGTGAAGATGGAATCTATCATATGGGGTGGTCTGATTAATAGAGAAGAGAGAGGTTTTTTGAACCTCTCTCTTTTTGGATCCTTATATAGAAATTAATTCATATTCAGCACTTCCAAGTCCTATTTTTACCCCGTGTTCAATGGAAGATTTCCAGTTTGTAGTAGGGTGGGTATCTTTAAAATGATCATGGTGGTGGCTCCCGTGCTTCTCAAGAACGCTCCCTGCCATAACTGGCTGCTTATTTACTGCGTCCGCACAGGCAACATCCAGTGCAACGGGATCGAAGGAGGCGAACATTCCCACATCCGGAATGATCGGGATGTCATTTTCTGAGTGACAGTCGCAGTAAGGGGAAACATCCATCACAAGGCTGATATGAAAGTTGGGGCGATCCTTTATTACTGCCTGTGTATATTCTGCTATTTTACAGTTTAAAATATCGTTTGATTCATCACAATCAGATTCAATGGCATCTACCGGGCAAACCCCAATGCAACGGCCGCAGCTGACACACCGGCTGGTGTTAATCATCGCTTTTTTATTTTCAAATGTAAATGCATCATGAGCACAATTCTTCTCACAGGCATGACAGCCAATGCATATTTCTTCGGTTACATGAGGTTTACCTGCGTTATGCATCTCCATTTTTCCGGCTCTTGAACCGCACCCCATTCCGATGTTTTTTAGAGTTCCACCAAAACCTGTGCTTTCATGTCCTTTAAAATGCGTGAGAGATATAAAAATATCAGCGTCCATAACTGCCCGTCCGATTTTAGCTTCTTTAATGTATTCTCCGTCTATTGGAACCAGGATTTCATCCGTTCCTTTCAGACCATCGGCAATCAGAACATGGCAGCCAGTGGAAAATGGTGAAAATCCATTTTCATAGGCAGTATCCAGATGATCCAGGGCATTCTTCCTGCTTCCCACATATAAGGTATTGCAATCGGTTAAAAATGGTTTTCCTCCTGCTTCTTTAATTAAATCAACAACTACCTTTGCATAATTAGGGCGTAAAAATGATAAGTTGCCCAGTTCTCCAAAATGGATTTTAACTGCGGCATATTTATTCTGAAAATCAATGTGCTCAGACATACCAGCTGTTTTAATGAGACGGGCAAGTTTTTGAGGAAGGTTTTCACGGAAAGTGGTATGAAAATTTGTGTAATAAACCTTGGATTTTTCCATAGATAGTCTCCTTTTGATAATTTTTATTACATGCATTATACTGTAAATAAAAGGGAATTTCAATAAAACTTATTTGACCTGTGGGCAAATTGGCAAATACTTGCAAGATACCTGGTCAGGCGGTATAATATGAACCATGTGAAAAACAAATTGGCACAGTGGAGGTACAGAGGATGGGTCGTATCAAAAAGATGCTTCGGATTATTTTTGGAAGGTCTATGTTTGCAGTTATTTCACTTATGATACAGATTCTTGTAATAGCAGCAGCATACCGCTTTCTGAGTTTTTATCTGGCGTATTTTTATGGTGCAGTTACATTGTTAAGCGCACTGGTTATCATTTATATCTTAAATAAAGAGGAGAATCCCAGCTTTAAAATGAGCTGGATGATACCTGTAACAGCAGTTCCTGTTTTTGGAACCTTTTTTTATATGCTGGTGGAATTACAGATTATTGAACGGTTTATGGAGAAGAAGTTAAAGTCCGGCATGGATGAGACGGAGTGCTATCTGGAGCAGAATCCCAGGGTTATGGAACGTTTATTAAAAGTCAGCAGGAGAAATGCAAATCTGGCACATTATATGAAAGAATATGGTAATTACCCAACCTATGGAAATACCAACGCACAGTACTATCCTTTGGGAGAAGCAATGTTTGAAGCTATGAAGCGGGAGATAGCTGAGGCAAAGAGATTTATCTTTCTGGAATTTTTTATTATTGAAAAAGGGGAAATGTGGGATTCTATACTGGAACTGCTGGAGTCAAAAAGCAGAGAAGGGGTAGAAGTACGGATAATGTATGATGGAATGGGATCATTAACGGTGCTTCCATATAATTATATAAAAGTACTTCAGGAAAAGGGATTGAAGGCGAAAGTATTTTCACCAATCAAACCAGTGATATCCAGCTATCAGAATAACAGGGATCATAGAAAAATTCTTGTGATAGACGGACATACTGCGTTTACAGGTGGTATCAACCTGGCAGATGAGTATATCAACAGAAAAGTAAGGTTTGGTCATTGGAAAGATACAGGAATTATGCTTAAAGGAGATGCCGTTACCAGCTTTACCATGATGTTTCTTCAGATGTGGAATATATCTGAGAAGGATCCGGAGAAATATGATAATTATTTAAGAGACCCGGAGTATTTTTACCCCCTGGAGCTTAATATGGATGGATTTGTGATTCCCTATGGAGACAGTCCTCTTGATAAGGAATCGGTTGGAGAAGAGGTTTACTTAGACATCATTAATAATGCCAGGTACTATGTTCATATTATGACTCCCTATCTGATTCTTGATTATGAGATGGTGAAAGCTCTAACATTTGCGGCAAAAAGAGGGGTGGATGTATCCATTATTCTCCCACATATTCCGGATAAAAAATATGCTTTTCTGCTTGCTAAATCACACTATGGAGAGCTGATCCGGGCAGGCGTTAAAATATGGGAATATACTCCAGGCTTCATGCATGCAAAAGTCTTTACAAGTGATGATACAAAAGCAGCAGTTGGAACAATTAATTTGGATTTTCGAAGCCTGTATCTTCATTTTGAATGTGGTACGTATTTGTATCGTAATGAAGTGATTCGGGATGTGGAACGGGATTATCAGGAAACACTGTCTTTATGCAGAAGGATTTCATTAGAAGATATACCAAATGATCCTTGGTATGAAAGATTTGCGGGGCGGGCACTCAGGCTGTTTGCACCGCTTATGTAAAAAAAGCGCCGGTTTTTATGCCGGCGCTTTTGGTGGTTCTTGATATATTACAATACAGAAACTTCAAGGATTATCATATGAGCGATAACCGGAGTTGTACCGTAGAATACTTCCTGACCAGTTGTATTGATGATTTGTACGGTTGCAGGGACTGCACCTACTGTCACCAAAGCAGAACCATTAAGCTGACCAGTAACAATTGGTGAATCTGCAGGAATTCCTCCGCTGCCATTTATCTGAGTTGAGAATTCAACATAAGTGGAAGGTCCGGCACCATCTGTTGAGATCCACCAGGAAACATAATAGATACCTGTGGCTGTAATGGTTGCGACGCCTGTAGCTGTATTATAAGAAATATTTATACTTTGGTCATTTACCACTGTATTAAAAATGACAGGGCTGCCATTTGCAACAGTTTCTCCTGCAGTTAACAGTACTTCCAGGCCTCTTAGCTGTGCACCTGGTCCAGCTGCACCAGTAGGTCCGGTAGGTCCGGTAGGTCCAGTAGCTCCAGTAGGTCCGGTAGCACCAGTAGCACCGGTAGCGCCAGTAGGTCCGGTAGGTCCGGTAGCACCAGTAGCGCCAGTAGCACCAGTAGCGCCAGTAGGTCCGGTAGGTCCGGTAGCGCCAGTAGCACCAGTAGCACCAGTAGCACCAGTAGGTCCAGTAGGTCCAACTGGGCCCTGAATACCCTGCGGTCCTTGTGGTCCTACAGGACCCTGAGGACCACGTGGTCCGATAGGTCCATCAGGACCTGGAATTCCTTGAGGTCCAGTAGGTCCGGTTGGACCCTGGAATCCTCTTGGTCCTTGTGGCCCGGTTGGGCCTGGGCAGCCTCTTGGTCCCTGTGGTCCGACTGGGCCTACACAGCCCCCGCCGCAACCACCACAACCACAGTGGTTTCTGTCCCAATCTCTACAATTACTCATTATAACTCCCTCCTGTCAAGGTGTAATTTTTTACTTGTATGATGTCTTGTAGATGTGAATTGTATTATAAAGGGCTTTTTCAATCCTTTATAACATATCATATGTGATTAGTCTCAAGTTTGTTAGAGAAAACTTGATTCTCCATGGACACGATAAATATTCTAACTTTTAAATTGCCGTATTTTGTTGATAATAGTACTTTTGTACCAGATTCTGGTTATTGAAATACGATTAAATTCAGATTTCTGTTAATCACACTTGCACTTGTGATATTAGTAGCAGCAGTATAAATTACTCTTAATTCATAGGTTGAAGTAGCAGTGGCTGGAGCAGTATCAACATAAGTGTTAGCAATTGCCGTATTTTGCGTAGCCGCAACTGAACCACTGAAACTTGAAATTCTTGTGTCTATTAAAGTTCCATCTCTGTATATTCTCAATTCGGCAGTATAACTGTAATCCGCAGTTGTTACATTCTGTAGATCAATTCCATAGTCAACTTTTATATTATTATCGGTAATAACTGAAGCTGTAACAGATGCAACCGTCACCTCTGTGGTTAGAGGTGGAAAAACACCTAAGGTTCCAGTTGCGTTACTAAAAGCTATTGTACCGGCAGCACCGGTCGGTCCAGTATCGCCAGTAGGCCCGGTATCGCCGGTAGGTCCGGTATCGCCAGTAGGTCCAGTATCGCCAGTAGGTCCGGTATCGCCAGTAGGTCCAGTATCGCCAGTAGGTCCAGTATCGCCAGTAGGTCCGGTATCACCAGTAGGTCCAGTATCGCCAGTAGGCCCAGTATCGCCGGTAGGTCCAGTATCGCCAGTAGGTCCGGTATCACCAGTAGGTCCAGTATCGCCAGTAGGTCCAGGATCTCCGGCCGGTCCAGAA
>JAAOXG010000084.1 GCA_013036995.1 Lacrimispora defluvii | reverse complement strand
TAAATAAGTGCCTTCGGCACCTCAACTCCCCTAGCCCCTCATTCATGAGGGGAATTAGGGGATTCCTTTTTGCAACTTTTCCTTTATAATGGTATTATGAATGTCCTGCAAAAGATTTTTATTGACCATTATGAAGAAATGCTATATATTCTTCATCCTCGTGACGTTGTCATAGAGAATGTTGAAAAAATGATTCACTGTGGGGATCCCTCTTTCGGCGGTGCCTTGTATGGATGCCCTCTTTGTGGTGAACTTAAGTTTGTTCCTTTTCGCTGCCATTCCAAGTTTTGCCCTACCTGCGGTAACAAATATTGTATTGACCGATCAACAAAAATGGCCTTTAAGCTCATCCGGTGTACCCACCGACACTGTGTTTTTACCATTGATGAAGATCTCCGACCCTTCTTCCTCGAAGACCGTAACCTGCTGGATTGTCTTTTCCTAGCTGTTCGCAGTGTCATTCTCCGAATGTTTCACTCAATTAATAAAAGTAGAAACTTTGTTCCTGGTTTCATCTGTGTCCTCCACACCTTCGGCCGGCCTCTTGAGTGGAACCCCCATATCCACTGCCTTCTCTCAGAGGGCGGTTTCTCTGACGATGGCTTTTGGCGCGTTGTGAAGCATTTCAACTACACCTATTTAAGAATGGCTTTCCAAACCGCTCTTCTTAATGTAATGGAAAAACGCATCGGTCCCTCTTTCAAAAAAACTAAAGCTGCCATTTATCACAAAGACAAAAATGGATTCTACGTTTATGCAAAGCCCAATCTATGTGATTCTGATACTGTAGTGAAATATATCAGCCGTTATCTTGGTCGCCCTGTCATTGCCACTTCCAGGATTGATTTCTACGATGGTACAAATGTGACCTTCCATTACAATAAGCACGAGGATAACTCTTTTGTTAAGAAAACAATGCCCGTATTGGATTTCATGAAGCTTCTCATCCAGCACATACCACAAAAGCATTTCAAAATGACCCGATATTATGGTCTTTATGCAAGGCACCGTGAGGCAGATAAGTTACTTTTTAAAGCTGTGCCAAAATCAAAGCACAAGACCCTGTTGGACTTCAACCGATGGCGTACACTGTTTCTGTTATCTTTCGGATATGACCCTTTGCAATGCCCAAAATGCAAACATAGCATGGCTTTTTTAGAACTCTACCATAATCATAAACGAATCCCTCTAATTGAACTTTATGAAAGGGCAATGGCAAAATACCGCTGCCGCTCCAGCGGCAATTCTGCTTGATTTTCTATCCCATCTGTTTCATACTGGAAGTATTCAAAGATGGGAGGCGTTTTAATGGATCCAAAACAATTAGAGGAACTCAGGCAAAAATATATCAAAAATCCTCCGGAAGGCATGACTGCAAAGCTGGTAAAAGGTATGACCGATTCTGACCTGCTTGACATGCATTTTTTCCTAATTGAGGATGATGACCTTGATGATGACGAATTTGAAGAAGGTTTTTATATCTTCTAACTCAACATCGTCTGTTTCCTATGCCCTGCTCTCGCAGGGCTATTAGTTTACATAAACAAAGATTCGAGAGGAATTTCCTATTATA
>JAAOXG010000083.1 GCA_013036995.1 Lacrimispora defluvii | reverse complement strand
GGGAGTTTTGCTCATCTCTAAAAATTTAACTCATTATATCATTGTAAACAACTTACGTCAAGATTAGTTTGTTTCCCACTTTGACAGTGCTGCTTCATCGGCTACAATAATTACATCCGGATGGAGCTGCAGAATGGAAGCAGGAACTTTTGGGGTTACCGGACCGCAAAGGGCATTATACAGAATTTCAGCCTTATCTTCTCCGCTTACCATTAACAGGATTTTTTTGGCTCTGATAATTGTACCGATTCCCATGGTATAAGCCTGGCGCGGAACCTGGTCTGCAGATTCAAAAAATCGCTTGTTTGCTTCAATGGTGCTTTCCTGTAAGTCAACAATGTGGGTATCTTTTGGGAAAATATCGGAAGGCTCATTAAATCCGATGTGCCCATTGTGACCAAGTCCAAGAATCTGTAAGTCAATGCCGCCCAGATTTCTGAGAATCTCTTCATACCTGGCAGCTTCTTTTTCCGTATCAGATTCCATTCCATCAGGTATGTGAGTGTTGGTTTCATCGATATTAACGTGCATAAATAAATTCTGTTTCATAAAGTGGTAGTAACTCTGGTCATTGTCTCTGGTTAATCCCTTGTATTCATCAAGGTTTGCTGTTTTTACCCGGGAAAAATCCAAATCACCTTTGTTGTACCATTCTATCAGCTGTTTGTAGGCACCTACAGGTGTAGAACCGGTAGCAAGTCCCAGAACGCAGTTCGGTTTCATAATAATCTGGGCAGATATAATATTGGCTGCTTTTCGGCTCATGTCATAGTAGTCTTTTGCACGGTAAAGCTTCATTTTTATCATCCTCCACATATTGGAAAAAATTTTTATTTTATTCTTTTATTAGGATATCATTTTTATGTCATAGATGCAATGGCATTTTGCATAAAATAGTGATAAAGGAGTGGTGGCATGTCTAACTATCGAAGACTAATCTCATATATTTATGCCTACGAAGGCGGAGTCAAAGGAAAAAACATCGGATTTGCCAAGATAGAGACGAGAGGAATCCAGTGCAAAATTACGGTAAGTGTAAAAAGAATTTATGTAGGCGGTAACGACATTGGAGTATATCTATTGGCCGGAGAACAGGAAATATACCTGGGTAATATTTTCATACGAGGCGGTTCCGGTGAATTTAGAGCCACAGTATCCGTAAATGATATTGAACGTTCCGGTTATAATATGGACCAATGTTTTGGACTGACCATACATGATGTAAAAAATACATGGAGATCTTATACCACCATATGGGAGGACGCAGTTGCACATGCGGCGGCGGTTGATCTGGAAAACACAGATTCTGCTGTAAGAGAAAATTCTGCCATATCGGAAGAACAGATAAAAAAAGCTGTTCAGGAGATAGAAAAAGAGTTTCCACTGGAAGATGGAGACAGTCAGGATACAAAAAATGAAGAAGAGGTTCTTCTCAAGGCGGAAAGTCCGGTGTCATCCGACAGTGAGCCAAGCCCGGAGGCGGAAAGTCTTAGGCCTGAGATCCAGCAGATGACAGGTTCCATACCTCAAGATGGAAATACCAGAACTACAGTAACCGGTCCAACAGCAGGAGGAAGGCAGGGGAATCCGCCTTCAGTCACTGCACCTGCACCGGATAGACAGCAAAACACACGCCCGACCATGACTGGACCAATTCCTGGCTGGTGGCAGGAACCGCGTCCCACCGGACCGATGCCGACAGCCCCCATGCCCAATGGATCAATGCCAACCGCACCAATACCTAATGGTGCAATGCCACGGTCCAGGCCGACAGGACCAATGCCGGGAGGAACCATGCCGACAGGTCCAACGCCGCGTCCAACGGGTCCGATGCCCACAGCACCCATGTCTGCAGAGTCATTACATACAGATCCAACCGAAGAGGCTCAGACCATTTTACAAAGTCAGCAGGAATCTGTTCCCTTAATGCCAAAGCCCATGATGTCTCAAGCTGAAGATGGCGGATTAAAAGAATCTGTTCAGATGAGTTCAGGTGATGCAGGTCTGGCAGAGGACGCAGATGTATTTCTCGAGCCCGAGGCAGGAACTACCCGATTGTACCGCGCAGATGCGCTAATAAAAGAAACTAAAAACCAAGACCATACGGAACCAACGCTTGGAGATCCAGAGGTACTGGAACATTTACGCCAAAATGAAAGCCAGGAAGAAAATCAACATAGTGCGATCTGGGAAAAATTAAGAAAAGAACATACCAGGATTCTGGCGTTTGATTATGAAGACGGATGTGAAATTCTGACAATCAAGCCTCAGGATATCGGTCTTCTTCCCAGAGACGCCTGGGTATTTGGAAATAACAGTTTCTTATTACATGGTTACTACAATTACCGGTATCTGATTCTTGCCAGGCTTAACACAGAAGGAACACCCCGCTATCTGCTGGGAGTCCCGGGACATTATTACAGTAATGAACGATATATGGCATCTATGTTCGGTTTTCCTAATTTTGTGCTGTCAAAAGATCAGCCAATGGAAGACGGACGTTTTGGATTCTGGTATACCGATATAAAAGTAGGGGGCTGAAAAAGCCCCCTGGTTTGCGTTAAAAAGATTCACCCCGAAGTGTGGCTCCCGGAAGAAATGGTTTTAATATTTTTAAAAATCCCTTTAGTTCGCTATCTGAAAAAGAAGTGTAGCCCGGGCATAAAACCTGATCAGAATCCACATAATTTTGAAGAAAGTACTGGGAATCTCCCTCCAGCCAGCTGCCGATATCCACGAAATCCCCCATTGTATGGATCCCTTTTACAACGGTCGTGCGAAATTCGTATGGGATACGGTTTTCCATTAAAAATGCAGCGCTTTCTTCCACGTTCCTTATTTTAATATCTCCGGTTCCGGCAGCTTTCTTATAATGCTCCCGACCGGATTTTATGTCCATGGCTATATAATCCAGAAGCCCTTCTGTAATCAGCTTTTTTAATACATCAGGACGATAGCCGTTGGTATCAAGTTTAATGAGATAACCCAGCTCCCGGATTTTTCGGATAAATGACTCCAGTTCTACAGCGAGCGTGGGCTCTCCTCCGGTAATACAGACGCCTTCCAGAATCCCTTTTCTCTTTATAAGAAAATCTAAGATTTCTTCCTCTGAGAACAGTGACGCTGCATCGCTACCGATCAATCCGCTGTTATGGCAAAAAGGGCAGCGGAAATTGCAGCCGCCCAGAAAAATCGTGGCAGCCACATGACCCGGGTAATCCAGAAGTGTTGTTTTTTGAAGACCACATAGTTTCATCTATTCACCATTCCTTTATTTCATGATATACTTAGGACAAGTATACCATATTAAACAGCAAAGAGGAATAATTATGACACTGGATGAAAAATATATGCGTCAGGCAGTTACACAGGCAAAGAAAGCCGGATCAGTTGGTGAAGTACCCATTGGCTGTGTGATTGTTTATGAAGATAAAGTGATAGCCAGAGGATACAATCGGCGTACGTCAGATAAGAATGTGCTGTCTCACGCAGAAATCATTGCAATTCGCAAAGCCTGCAAAAAGCTGGGGGACTGGAGACTGGAAGACTGTACGATGTATGTGACTCTGGAACCATGTCCCATGTGTGCGGGAGCAATTGTACAGTCCAGAATGAAGAAAGTTGTTATCGGCTGTATGAATCCCAAGGCCGGCTGTGCAGGCTCCGTACTGGATCTGTTTCATGAAAAGGGATTTAATCATCAGGTGGAAATGGAATCCGGAGTTTTGGGTGAAGAATGTACCCAGATGATGAAAAAATTTTTTAAAGAATTAAGGGATAACAAAAAACAGAAAATGGAAGATACAATTACCCCCTAAATCCTTGACAATCCCATCGTTTCCATGTATACTTAACTGCGATTAAGTCATAATACGTCATAAAGTTTCCGTGCAGCCGGGGAGATAGCGGTGCCCTGTACCTGCAATCCGCTCCAGCAGGGGTGATGTCTCACCCAGGGCCGGCTATTGCAGGGCTGCCCCTGATAAGTGACGATGACGTTTGGGTCTTACGCAACAGATCTTCATGAACCGTGTCAGGGCAGGAATGCAGCAGCACTAAGTGGAACCTTCTGTGTGCCGTGAGGGTGCCTGGACCGAGTTAACTGTCAGGGTAACGCCTGTGATAGCGGTTCAAAGTGAGACGCACGGATTAAAATATAGTTATCAGGACGCCGGAGAGCAGTGAATTGCTTTGCGGTGTTTTTTCATTTTTAATATTTCCTTACATTATCTTATGAAATAAAGTTTTCCCTTGCCCCACATTCCCCTTTGTATTATAATTGAGAATAAAATGGGTATAATAGTACCTATTTCCAAATAACAAATCTAATCAAAGAAGAGGTGTGCTTTTATGATAAGAATTGGAATCCTTACAAGCGGCGGTGACTGCCAAAGCTTAAATGCTACCATGCGGGGAGTTGCCAAAGCATTGTACCGGCTGTTTGAGGATATTGAGATTGTGGGATTTGAAGACGGTTATAAAGGCCTTATTTACGCTAATTACCGTGTGATGAAGCCGGAAGAGTTTTCTGGAATCCTGACAAAAGGGGGAACCATTCTTGGAACCTCCAGACAGCCGTTTAAACTGATGCGGATACCGGACGGGAACGGTCTTGATAAGGTAGAAGCGATGAAGCACACCTATAAAAACTTAAAGCTGGAATGCCTGGTTGTCCTTGGCGGCAACGGCAGCCAGAAGACGGCCAATCTCCTTAGGGAGGAAGGCCTAAACGTTGTATCACTGCCAAAGACCATTGATAATGATTTGTGGGGAACTGATATCACTTTTGGCTTTCAAAGCGCGGTCAATGTGGCGACCAATGCCATCGACTGCATCCATACAACGGCTGCTTCCCATGGACGAGTCTTTATTGTTGAAGTTATGGGTCATAAGGTTGGCTGGCTGACTCTCTACGCAGGGATCGCCGGTGGGGCTGATATTATTCTGGTTCCGGAAATTCCATATGATCTGAATGTTATTATAGAAGCGTTAAAGAGCAGAACCAGAGAAGGCAAGAAGTTTTCCATTATTGCCGTTGCAGAAGGAGCGATTTCCAAAGAGAATTCGGTCCTGACCAAAAAAGAACTGAAAGAAAAAAAGAAGAATGGCGTGATTTACCCTTCTGTGGCCTACGAGATCGGAGCTCAGATCACGGAACGGACCGGACAAGAAGTCAGGGTTACCGTTCCAGGTCATATGCAGAGGGGCGGAGAACCATGTCCATATGACAGAGTGATTTCCACCCGCCTTGGGGCAGAAGCAGCAAAACTGATAAAGAACAGGGAATATGGCTACATGGTGGCAGTTAGCAACAATGAAATTGTTAAGGCACCCTTAGCTGAGGTAGCCGGTAAATTAAAAACCGTCGATCCGGAATGTTCCATCGTTAAGGAAGCTAAGATGATTGGAATCAGCTTCGGCGACAAATAAGGAGTAACAGGCATGTCATATACGGCATTATATCGGAAATGGCGCCCTTCATCCTTTTCAGATGTAAAGGGACAGGACCATATTGTGCAAACACTTAAAAACCAGATTATATCCCAGCGTATCGGGCATGCATATCTGTTCTGCGGAACCCGGGGAACCGGTAAGACCAGTATTGCAAAGATTTTCGCAAAAGCAGTCAATTGTGAACAGCCTGCAGACGGCAGCCCCTGCGGAGAGTGCCGTACCTGCAGAAATATTGCTGCAGGTGCTTCATTAAACGTTGTCGAGATTGATGCGGCATCAAACAATGGCGTGGAAAATATCCGGGAGATCAGAGAGCAGGTTCAGTATCCCCCTACAGAAGGAAAATACCGGGTTTATATTATTGATGAGGTTCATATGCTTTCAACAGGAGCATTTAACGCATTATTAAAAACCCTGGAAGAACCACCCTCATATGTTATATTTATTCTGGCGACAACAGAAGTGCACAAGATCCCAGTCACAGTATTATCCAGATGTCAGCGCTATGATTTTAAACGAATTACAGTTGAGACCATTGCTGAACATCTGAAAGAACTTACACAGGCAGAACAGATCCAGGTAGAGGAGAAGGCGCTGACTTACATTGCCAAATCGGCAGACGGAGCGTTAAGAGATGCTTTAAGTCTGTTAGATCAGTGCATTGCCTTTCACTACGGAGAGCTTCTTACCTATGATAACGTACTTGATGTGCTTGGAGCTGTGGATATCACGGTATTCGGAAGGCTGTTTCGGGCCGTTGCACAAAACAAAACCAAAGACTGTATCGCTTGTCTGGAAGACATGGTGATTCAGGGAAGAGAGTTAGGACAGTTTGTAGTTGATTTTATCTGGTATTTAAGAAATCTTCTGATTATTAAATCAGTGGACGACGGAGAGAATCTTATGGATATGTCAACGGAGAACCAGAATCTGTTAAGAGAGGACAGTGCTCTTGCGGATCCTGAGACACTTCTACGGTATATCCGTGTGTTCTCAGATTTGTCTAACCAGCTGCGCTACGCTTCACAAAAGCGCGTCCTGATTGAAGTTGCACTGATCAAGCTGACCCGCCCTCAGATGGAGCAGAACTATGATTCTATTCTGCAGCGCATCAAAGGCATAGAAAAACAGCTGGAGAGTGGTACATTTCTGCAAAATGGAGAAGCATCCGCAACCGCTGAAGCCAGCTTAAGTGCAGGTGAGGCAGAGGAACTGACTCCGGCTCAGAGAGTTGCACTTCCCCAGGGGCAGTTAGAAGATTTGAATCTAATCCGAAACGATTGGGGAAAAATCATACGGGAACTGGGTGGTCCCATACGGGCCAGTTTTCGGGAGACTGTGGTGGAACCGGCTGGTGAGAGCCGTCTTTGTGTGGTCTTTTCCGATCAGAGCAATTATATGATTGGAAGCAGAGAAACCACCATTGCGGATATTGAACGGTATGTGGAGGATCATTATAAAAAGTCCATTGCCTTTCAGACAAGGCTTAAGGGCGGAGGCGAACGTATGGATACCATTTACGTCAGTGACGAAGAATTAAAAGCCAATATTTTAATGGACATAACAATAGAAGAATAAAATGATAATGAAAATATAGGAGGATTACACCATGGCAAAACGTGGCGGTTTCCCAGGCGCTATGCCTGGCAATATGAATAATTTAATGAAGCAGGCACAGAAGATGCAGCGTCAGATGGAAGAGACAACAAAGGCTCTGGAAGAGAAGGAATATAAAGCGACTGCAGGGGGCGGAGCGGTTACTGTAACCGTTTCAGGCAAGAAAGAGGTAACTTCCGTAAAATTATCCCAGGAAGTGGTTGATCCCGATGACATTGAGATGCTGGAAGATTTAATCATGGCAGCTACCAATGAGGCATTCCGCCAGATGGAAGAAGACAGCAGTTCCGCTATGTCTAAATTAACCGGTGGAATGGGTGGATTAGGCGGAGGATTTCCGTTCTAATTATGGACTATTACAGCAGTCAGATAACCAGATTAATTGAAGAGCTTTCAAAGCTCCCCGGTATTGGCAGCAAATCGGCACAGCGTCTGGCATTTCATATTATTAATATGCCGGAGGAGCAGGTAACAGGCCTTGCCTCATCCATTACAGAAGCGAAACGTAACGTGCATTACTGCAAAGAGTGTTTTACTTTGACGGATCAGGAGCGCTGCCCTATTTGCAAGAGTGAGAAACGCAATCATAAGGTTATTATGGTGGTGGAAGATACCAGGGATTTAGCTGCCTATGAAAAAACCGGAAAGTTTGAAGGCGTTTACCATGTGCTCCATGGAGCCATATCCCCTATGCTGGGAATCGGACCTGGAGATATTAAGCTGAAAGAATTAATGCAGAGGCTGCAGGGAGATGTGGAAGAAGTGATCATAGCCACAAACTCCAGTCTGGAAGGTGAGACAACAGCCATGTACATCAGTAAGCTGATCAAACCTACAGGAATCAGGGTTACCCGCATAGCCAGCGGTGTTCCCGTTGGCGGAGACTTAGAGTACATAGATGAGGTGACATTGTTACGGGCTCTGGAAGGCAGAGTCGAACTGTAACTCATTTGCCTTGTTAGGAGATGCAAAGAATGGATAAGTACGAGTTTAATATAAAAGTTGAACAAATTAAAAAACTGGTCGGTAAAAACGACTATGAGACGGCTATGAAGATCGCCGACACAATCGACTGGAGAAGAGTCCGCAACACCAATCTGCTTTCCATGGTAGCCATGGTATACGAGAAAAATGAGGATTATCAAGAGGCAAAGGAGATCCTTTTACAGGCATTTGAGCGGGCACCAATTGGTAAAAGGCTTCTCTATAAATTGGCAGAGCTGGCTATCAAAGAAGGTAATATCGAAGAAGCAGAAAGCTATTATAAGGAATTTGGAGATCTGGCTTCTGAGGATCCCAGACAGCAGCTTCTCCGCTATATGATTTTAAAGGCAAAAGGAGCACCGGCCCAGCAACTCATTCATTCTCTTGAATCCTACACCAGTGTGGAGCTTGATGAAAAGTGGCTTTACGAACTGGCGGAACTTTACAGCCTTGCCGGTATGGCGGAGCGCTGTGTAGAGACCTGTGACCGTATTATGCTGATGTTCGGACTTGGAAAATATGTGGAAAAGGCAATGGACTTAAAAGTTCAGTACGCCCCTCTGACAAATTACCAGATGGATCTAATAGAAAACAGAGATAAATATGAAGCCAGACTTCGTGCAGTAGAGCAGGAGTATGGTACCGGTAAAAAAGTAAGCGTACAGCTGGAACCAGAGATCGATTATTATCAGGAAGAACCAGAGATCAGTCAGTATTCCAACATGGTATATGAGGAATCAGTGGAAGAGGATTACGAAGCCAGCATGCAGGAAGCTGAAGTCCAGGAATCTCTTGCGAGAGAGATGTCCAGAATTTCTTACGAAGATCCGGTGGTTGAAGAAGAACCGGCTGCAGAGCATACCAGAGTGCTGGAAGATATCCGCAGGGTAGGACGCAACATTTCCGTATTCCCAAGAACAGTGGAAGATTATATACCGGAAGAGGAAGAAGTGGAAACATACTCCGAACCAGTAATTGAAGAGGAAGAGCCTCAGGAATTTGGTCAGGAAATTTATGGTATCCAGTCAGCTGCTACTGCAGAGGAAGATGAAGACTATGATCTCCCTCAGGAAGAAAGTTTTGATAATGAGGAAGAGCAGTATTCTAACTATTATGAGGCAGAAGATGAAGCATATCCGGAAGAAGATGGAAGCGGATATCATTTCCCCCAGCAGGAAGAAGGGGAAGAGTTTGCTTTTGAGGATCTGTATGAAGATGAGGAAGAAGAGGAGGTTATTGAAGAGCCTGTCCGCAATCATCTTATGATCGAAGCCAGAACTCCTGAAAAAGGACTTCAGATGGCAGTAGAAGCATTAAAGCAAATCCACAGGGAAAGCGGTGTAAATAATCCTGTTGCCAAGATTTCAGGATCCAAACTATCAAAGCGGGGAGTTTTTGCTTCTGCAGATAAGCTTTCTGGAAAAGATTTAGTGATAGAAGAAGCCGGGGACTTAACTCCGGAAGCTCTTGATGAGTTAAACCAGCTCATGGAAAGAGATGCCAGCGGAATGATCGTAGTACTAATCGACAATCCAAAGCAGATGGAAACGCTTCATCAGGATCATCCGGTTCTGGCCAGTAAATTTGAATGCATTGGAAGTGGAGAGGAAATTCCACTTCGTGAAACCGAATCCGTGCCTGCTCAGAGGAATACCCGGGTTGTACAGGAGAGAAAAAGGTATCAGCCCGATCCGGTAATGCAAAACAGTGCTGAGGAATATCAGCAGAGTCAGGAATACCATTACGATGAATCCGCTGAATACGATCAGTATGATGAGCATAATCAGGAGCAGAATTACGAAGAGGATGATTATTACGAGGAGTCTGCATACGAGCCTGCGGACGAGCCCTCCTTCAGACAGCAAAGTCAGCCTGAGTATTCTGGCGAGGAGATGGATATTGATGAATTTGCACAGTATGCCTGCCGGTACGCCAATGAGATTGATTGTAACATTACTGGTAAAAGTATGCTTGCCCTCTATGAGAGAATTGAAATTATGGAGGAAGACGGGATTCCTTTAAACAGAGCAAATGCAGAAGGATTAATTGAAGAAGCTGCAGACCGGGCTGAGAAGCCAACAGTGGGAAGGCGGATCAAAGGTCTGTTTTCTACAAAGTACGATAAAGACGGATTGCTCATATTAAAAGAGGAACATTTTATTTATTAAATGGAGATAAGACGTGGATATTAAACTCATTGCAATTGATCTGGACGGAACTCTGTTAAACAGCAGTAAATGTCTGTCTGACCAAAATCGGGAAGCTTTGATAAGCTGTATTCGCAAAGGAATACACATTGTTCCATGTACCGGAAGGACTGTTGATGGGATACCGGCTGAGGTAAAAGAGATACCTGGAATCCGGTATGCCATCACCACCAATGGTGCGGTTGTTGAGGATATGAAAGAAAATGTGGTGATAGACACAAGGCTGTTAAGTTGTGATCTTGCATTGGAACTTTTAAGATTTGTGGATCCGTACCATGTGATGTATGATCCGTACATAGAACGACGGGGAATCACAGAACCACGCTTCATGGATCATTTATCAGAGTTTGCACTGACTTCTGAGCTCCAGGAACTGGTACGAAACACCCGTGACGTTTGTCCGAATATTATAGAGTTCGTAGAGAAGGCCAGAAAACCAGTAGAAAAGATTAATCTGTTTTTTGGTGATATGGAAGAACGAGCAAAGCTGAGAGTGGAACTGGAAAAAAGAAATGATATTCTGGTCACCTCATCAATTATCAACAATCTGGAAATCAATGCACCTGATGCCACAAAAGGAGACGCAATCATAAGGCTTTCTTCCCATCTTGGAATCAGTCCCAGCCAAACGATGGGAATTGGTGACGGAGAGAATGATTTCACCATGATATTAAAAACCGGAGTCGGAGTTGTCATGAAAAATGGCAGCAAAGAACTGATAGAAGCAGCAGACTATGTAACGGAAACCAATGATGAGAACGGAGTAGCCTCCGCCATCAGGAAATTGGTGCTGGATATGAAACTATGACGAAACTGTATATGGAAAACTGGTTATCGGTAATTACCGGAGTGTATTTGCTTGGGATGGTTCTTTACGGTCATCACAGAGGATTTATCCGGCTGGTTGTATCGATATTTGCTATGATCTTATCTCTGACCGTTGTTCGGGTATCGCTGCCGGTTGTAACAACCTATTTAAAAGAGAATACCACTCTTCAGCAGACAGTATCTCAAAATATTGTAAAGGCAGCAGGTCTGGCTCAGGAACAGAGTTCCAGCGAAGAGATCTCAGACAAGCCTTCTGCACAGAGAACCATTATAGAAAATCTGAATTTACCACGTACGGTCAAATCAGCACTGATTGAGAATAACAACAGTGAGATTTATCAGATGATGGGAGTTCAGGCATTTACTGATTATGTAGGAAACTATCTTGCAGACACCATTATTAATTCGGCGGGATTCGTTTTGTTGTTTGCAGCTGTCTATATGGCGTCTAAGCTGGTAATCCGATGGCTGGATATTATAGCAAGACTTCCTATTATATCGGGAATTAATAAATTAGCGGGAGCAATAGCAGGAGGACTTGAAGGATTATTGTTCCTCTGGCTGGCGTGTCTGTTAGTTACAGCATTCTCCGGCACGGAATGGGGCATGATGATTACCCGGCAGATTGAGTCAAGTCAGTGGCTTTCATTTCTTTACAGCCACAATCTGCTGAACCTGATGGTTCTGGGGGTACTGCATGGCCTCATCTGAGAGAATAATTGTATTTATGATATATGCAATTGAAACAAATCTGCAGGTAAAAGGGTGAAAAGTCTTTCCTGCAGTTTTTTATTATCATCCCAACATATAGAGAAATTACGTAAAAACGTATATATATAGTAGTAAAATCAACTCTCAAAAAATTGTATGAATAAATGACACAAATTCCCTTGACAATCTTTGGAGGACATGATATATTATAGTTCCGATGCGGAACACACCGCAAAGGCGATCGATTTAAACCGATTGAAAAAATAAAAAAAGTTGTTGACAAAGAAACGGCAACATGATAGAATAAATGAGTTGCTGATCGAGAGATAACAACAAAAAGCACTTTGAAAACAGAAGATTGAACAGTATGTAAAACCCTGAAAATTCTAATAATAAGCTGTGTTTGAACAGCTTTGAATGAGAAATTCAGAACGAATACAAGAAATTGTATACGAACCAAACAACAAGTAAAAA
>JAAOXG010000081.1 GCA_013036995.1 Lacrimispora defluvii | reverse complement strand
ATAATAATTATACTCTAACGGGGGCAAAAACGATGTATCTGTACTAAAATGTAAAAGAAATGACAAAAGCATGAAAAATGTCGGAAAATGCACAAAAAATTATCACAATAATTCAAAAATTTGTTCACTATTTTACGAATGTGTGGTATAATGCTAGTACAATAAATATCAACAGCAAGAGGTGATAACGTGATTAAAAAAGAGATGATTGCCATGCTTCTTGCGGGCGGTCAGGGCAGTCGTTTAGGTGTTCTGACGCAGAAGGTGGCAAAACCCGCAGTATCCTTTGGCGGAAAATACCGTATCATCGATTTTCCGCTCAGCAATTGCATCAATTCAGGAGTCGATACAGTAGGGGTCCTGACTCAGTATCAGCCATTGCGTTTAAACACTCATATCGGAATAGGTATTCCGTGGGATTTAGACCGTAACGTTGGCGGTGTCACGATTCTTCCTCCCTATGAAAGAAGCAAGGGAAGCGACTGGTATACCGGTACAGCCAATGCCATCTATCAGAACCTGGAGTATATGGAAACCTACAACCCGGATTATGTTCTTATCCTCTCAGGGGATCATATTTATAAGATGGATTATGAGGTTATGCTGGAGTATCATAAAGCAAATAATGCTGATATCACTATTGCTGCCATGCCGGTCCCTATTGAAGAGGCCAGCCGTTTCGGAATTCTGATCACCGATGAGAACAACCGGATAACAGAATTCGAGGAAAAACCTGCAAATCCCAGAAGCAATCTTGCTTCCATGGGCATCTACATATTCAGCTGGAAGGTCTTAAAAGAAGCATTAATCAAAATGTCAGATGTTCCCGGCTGTGACTTTGGAAAGCATATCATACCAGATTGTTTTGAATCAGGGAACCGTGTATTTGCATACGAATACAACGGTTACTGGAAGGATGTAGGAACCTTAAGCTCTTATTGGGAAGCCAATATGGAGCTGATTGATATCATTCCGGAATTTAATCTCTATGAAGAGTATTGGAAGATTTATACCAAGAGTGATATTATTCCGCCTCAGTATGTGTCAAAAGAGGCTGTCATTGACAGAAGTATCATCGGAGAAGGAACTGAAATATGCGGAGAGGTGCATAACTCCGTCATTGGTGCTGGTGTAGTAATCAAGTCAGGGGCTGTAGTGAAAGATTCCATTATCATGAGAGAGTGCGTGATAGGGGAGAACACTACAATCAGTAAAGCAATCATCGCTGAGAACGTTATTGTCGGTGCAGACTGTGAATTGGGAGCAGGTGATTTTGCGCCCAGCAAATACGATCCCAAGGTTTATCAGTTTGATCTGGTAACCATTGGTGAAAATTCAGTCATACCAGATAAAGTAAAGGTGGGGAAGAACACAGCAATTGTCGGAGAGACCAGGCTGGAGGATTATCCGGATGGAGAGCTGGCAGGCGGTGACTACATCATAAAGGCAGGTGGTATGAAATGAGGGCCATAGGAATTGTATTAGCAGGCGGAAACAGCAAAAGAATGAGGGAATTATCCAATAAAAGGGCCATTGCCGCTATGCCCATTGCAGGAAACTACCGCAGCATAGATTTTGCACTCAGTAATATGACCAACTCCCATATACAGAATGTGGCGGTTTTAACCCAGTATAATTCCAGATCGCTTCATCTGCATTTAAGTTCTTCCAAGTGGTGGGATTTCGGTAGAAAGCAGGGAGGCCTGTATGTATTTACCCCTACCATTACAGCAGAAAGCAGTGACTGGTACAGGGGAACAGCCGATGCCCTTTATCAGAATCTGATATTCTTAAAAAACAGTCATGAGCCATATGTGGTTATCGCTGCAGGAGATGGCATCTATAAGCTGGATTATGGAAAAGTACTGGAATATCATATTGAAAAGAAGGCTGACATCACCGTTGTCTGTACGGAACTTCCGGCAGGAGAGGACACAACCCGCTTTGGAATTGTGAAAACCAATGATGACGGAAGAATTACAGATTTTGAGGAAAAGCCAATGGTTGCTTCCTCTAACACAGTCTCCTGCGGTATTTATGTAATCCGCAGACGACAGCTGATTGAGTTAATTGAACGGTGTGCCATGGAAGACCGTTATGATTTTGTGAGTGACATTCTCGTCCGTTACCGGAATCTTAAAAGAATCTATGCATACCGAATGAATACATACTGGAGAAACATTGCCTCTGTGGAGTCCTACTATAAGACCAACATGGACTTTTTAAAACCAGAGGTCAGGGATTATTTTTTCCGACAGTATCCGGATGTTTATTCGAAAATTGATGATCTGCCACCAGCAAAGTATAATCCTGGAGCTTCTGTGAAAAACAGCCTGATCTCCAGCGGCAGTATTGTCAACGGAGTAGTAGAAAACTCCGTTTTATTTAAAAAAGCTTATATTGGTAACAACTGTGTCATCAGGAATTCCATCATTTTAAATGATGTTTATATAGGAGACAATACGGTAATAGAAAACTGTATCGTGGAAAGCCGGGATACCATCCGGGCCAATACCACCTATATAGGAACGCCAGACAATGTAAAAATTGTCATAGAAAAAAACGAAAGATACACATTATAGGAAATGTGACGGGAAGGGGCTTTAAAATGCAGATTACAGACGTAAGAGTTAGACGCATCGAAAAAGAGGGTAAGATGAAAGCTATTGTATCCATAACACTGGACAATGAATTTGTGATTCATGATATTAAGGTAATTGAAGGAGAAAAAGGCCTGTTTATTGCCATGCCAAGCCGCAAGGCTGCAGACGGGGAGTACCGGGATATCGCACATCCCATTAATTCCGGAACCCGGGATATGATCCAGAGAGTAATTTTGGATAAGTATGAGACCACGGCCCTTGAGATGCCGGAGGTTGCAGCAGCATTTGCTTAAGTAACTATATAATATTTTAATCCGCAGACCAGTTTAATCCGGCTGCGGATTTTTTTATCAAAAAATCAATGGAATCCGGGATTTACACCAGTGTTCTTGTAAACTATAATAGAAAGTAATAATTTTGTGAAAGGTGGGTCATTTATGACTATAAAAATAGGAATTCTAGGCTATGGAAATCTTGGAAGAGGTGTGGAATGTGCAATTCTACATAATCCGGATATGGAACTTTGTGGTGTATTTACCAGGAGAGATCCCAAATCAATCAGTCTGCTTACACCGGGGGTAAAGGTTTTTCCAGTTGAAGAGGCCATTTCCATGAAAGCTGCAGTTGATGTACTGATTCTTTGCGGAGGAAGTGCGCATGATCTTCCGGAGCAGACTCCCCAGTTTGCCAGATATTTTAATGTGGTGGACAGCTTTGACACCCATGCTAAGATTCAGGAACACTTTGAAAAGGTGGATGCCAGTGCCAAAAAGGGAAATAAAACAGGAATTATATCTGTTGGCTGGGATCCCGGAATGTTCTCCTTAAACCGCCTGTATGCAGGGTCAATTTTACCTGGCGGTCACGATTATACCTTCTGGGGAAAGGGAGTCAGCCAGGGGCATTCAGATGCCATACGCAAGATAGAGGGTGTAAAAGATGCAAGGCAGTATACCATTCCTGTGAAAGAATCTTTGGAAGCAGTGCGGAGTGGAAAAAATCCAGAGCTCACTACCAGACAGAAACATACCAGGGAGTGCTTTGTAGTTTTAAAAGAAGGAGCAGATCCGGAAAAAATAAGGGAAGAGATTGTTACCATGCCCAATTATTTTGCGGATTATGATACAGAGGTTCATTTTATCAGTGAAGAGGAACTGATGCGGGATCATAAAGGAATTCCTCACGGTGGATCTGTGATAAGAACTGGTACAACCGGTTGGAAAGATGAGAATGGTCATGTAGTTGAATACAGCTTAAAACTGGATTCTAACCCTGAATTTACCGCATCTGTTCTGATTGCTTATGCACGGGCTGCCTATCGTTTAAACAAAGAAGGGGTGAGCGGGTGTAAAACCGTGTTTGATATTGCACCCTCCTATTTAAGCATATTAGACGGCGAACAACTTCGCAGACAACTGCTATAGACAGCAGCAGGAGGTGACGAAATGGCAGTAAAGAAAGAAATGGTATTATATTATTGTCCGGAAAAGGATAGTCAGAAGGGGAATGATTCAAGAATTGCCAGGTTAAAGGCAGTTCTGGTTCGAATGGGAATCCGCATTAAAAATATTACACCAGACCAGACAGGCCAGACTATCGGTTATCTGGCTGGTATTGAAGGATTTGAAGAGCAGACATCAGTTGAATATCCCGTGGTGGAGGAAGAAGTTCTGGTAATGAAGAATTTTTCCAGCAGGAAAATAGATGAACTGCTAATGAATTTAAGGCGTTCTGGAGTATCAAAAATAGCTTTAAAGGCTGTGATAACAGATACCAATTCAAAATGGAGTTTCTACGAATTATATCAGGAACTGAAAAAAGAGCATGAGACGATGTCTGGTAAAGAAGAGTCATGAAACGAATTATAACGTATTATTTAAAGCCCTATTATCTTCGGATGACTGTGGGCTTTTTCATTAAATTTTCAGGCACGCTGATGGATCTTTTTCTCCCATGGACACTGGCCCGCATGATTGATGTGGTGATTCCGACAGGAAAAAAGGAGGAAATTTTTCTGTGGGGAATCTTCATGCTGGTATGCTCTGTTCTGGCGGTGACACTAAGCATTATTGCAAACCGCATGGCATCCAGAGTGGCAAGTGACTGTATTTTTACCATACGGGAGGATTTATTTTGCAAGGTAATGATTCTTTCAAACCGGCAGGTTGATGAAATAACAATACCTTCCCTGATCTCCAGACTTACCAGTGATACTTATAATGTGCATCAGATGATTGGAAGAATTCAGAGACTTGGTGTACGATCCCCAATCTTACTGGTGGGTGGAATTATAATGACTTTTTTACTGGATCCTGTTTTAGCATGTATCCTTTTAGGGGTTCTTCCCCTTCTGACAGCAGTGGTTATTGGTGTATCCGGTAAAAGTATTCCCCAGTTTACCCAGCTGCAGGAAAAGGTGGATGGATTTGTTCGTCTGATTCGGGAAGATATAGCCGGAATCCGTGTCATTAAAGCCCTATCCAAAGAGGACTTTGAGCGGGAACGGTTCAATCATTATAATCGTGAGGTAGTGGATTGGGAAAAACGTGCCACCGTTACAACAGCCATAATAAACCCGGTCATGAACCTGTTTCTCAATATGGGGCTGGTGTGTGTCGTAATTGCAGGTGCATACCGTGTTAATGAAGGGCTATCCAAAGTCGGTACTATACTGGCATTTATGACTTACTTTACAATAATTTTAAATGCTCTCATGTCTATTTCCAGAATGTTCGTTATTGTATCAAAGGCAGCTGCGTCAGCAGAGCGGATTGACAGAGTTCTTAAAGGTGAAGATGAGACCTCTTTTCAACTGGCATCTGTATTAAAAGAGAATGAAAAAGAAATTTCATTTCTGGAATTCGATCATGTATCCTTTTCTTATGACGGTACTGGTAATCATTTAAGGGACATCTCGTTTCGAATGGAAAAAGGAGAAACACTGGGTATAATAGGAGCAACTGGATCGGGAAAATCTACGATTGTCAATCTTCTTATGAGATACTATGATCCGAATGAGGGCACAATCCGTATTAATGGGCAGGATATCCGGGCAATGAGCCTTAAAGATTTAAGGTCCAGGTTTGGAACTGTATTTCAAAATGATGTAATATTTGAAGAATCCATATTGGAAAACATACGAATGGGACGCAATATTTCTGAGAAAGATGCCCTTGATGCAGCCCGCTATGCAAAGGCACTTGATTTTATCGTAGAAAAAGGTGGAATATTAGAATCCTTAAATATCCGGGGCGCCAATTTAAGCGGAGGTCAGAAGCAGAGAATCCTTATAGCAAGAGCCCTTGCCGCTCATCCTGAAATTTTAGTACTTGATGATTCATCAAGCGCTCTGGACTACAAAACAGATTCCCAGCTAAGGAGAGAATTAAAGGAAAACTTTTCCCGATCTGCCTGTATTCTGATTGCCCAGAGGGTTAGCTCTGTTATGAACTTAAACCAGATTCTGGTACTGGATGAGGGGGCTGTTATTGGACAGGGCACTCATGAAGAATTAATGAAAACCTGTGAAGGCTATCGGGAAATAGTTACTTCTCAGATGGGAGCGGGAGGAAACGTATGAAAGACTCACAAAAAAGCACAATAAAACGTTTGATGCCTTATCTGATGAAATACCGGTTTTTACTTCTTCTTGCATTTGTTATGACCATAGGAAGCAATCTGCTGGCATTACTGGGACCTTTGCTTTCAGGTTATGCTGTCGATGCCATAGAACCTGGGAAGGGAAGTGTAGATTTTCCCCGTGTGTTTCAATACGCAGGTCTTATGGCAATGTTTTATCTGGTATCTTCCATCCTGTCCTATATTCTGTCTGTATTGATGATTACAATCAGCCGTAAGGTAGTATATCAGATGCGCAAGGATGTTTTCCACCGAATGCTTTACCTGCCGGCCGGTTATTATGATACCCATCAGACAGGAGATATTATAAGCCGTATTTCTTATGATATTGATACGGTAAATGAATCGCTGTCCAGTGACTTAATTCAGATTCTAACCACGTTGGTAACGGTTGTGGGGGCTCTCTATATGATGGTGATCATCTCTCCCAAACTTGTGCTGGTATTTGTAATAACGGTGCCCTTATCTGGTCTGATGACCAGATTTATCACAAGCCGAACAAGACCTCTGTTTCGTGAGCGGGCCAGAAGCCTTGGAGCGCTCAATGGTTTTGTGGAAGAAACGGTTACCGGGCAGAAAAGTATTAAAGCCTATTGTGAGGAAGAAGAGGTTATCCGTAAATTTTCCCTTAAAAATAAAGAGGCTGTGGAAAGCTATTATAAATCAGAATATTATGGGAGCATGACAGGTCCAATGGTCAATTTCATTAATAATCTGTCCCTGACCTTAATCAGCGTATTTGGTGCATTCCTTTATCTGACAGGTGCCATGTCAGTAGGCCAGATCTCCTCATTTGTACTTTATTCAAGAAAATTTTCCGGCCCTATTAATGAGGCTGCAAATATTATGAATGATCTTCAGTCTGCCCTTGCCGCGGCAGAGCGTGTGTTTAAGCTTATGGATGAAATTCCGGAGCAGGAAGACAGAAAAGATGGGGTGGTAATTTCTGATTTAAAACAATCAGTCAAAGGCTGTGTTGAATTCGCTCATGTGGATTTTGGATATGAACCCGGAAAACCCATACTGCAGAATCTATCCTTAAAAGCAGAACCTGGAAAGCTGATTGCAATTGTAGGCCCCACTGGAGCAGGAAAAACAACAATCATAAATCTGCTAATGCGCTTTTATGACGTGAATGGCGGTAAAATTACCATTGATGGTATGGATATAAGAGATCTGACCAGGAAAAGCCTCAGAAAGGCATTTGCCATGGTGTTACAGGAAACATGGCTGTTTCAGGGAACGATCTATGAGAACCTGGCTTATGGAAAAGAAGATGCGACTTTGGATGAAGTGGTAAAAGCGGCAAAAGATGCACGGATTCACACCTTTATTGAACAACTGCCAGAAGGTTATAATACCATCTTAAAAGAAGACGGAACAAATATATCTAAGGGTCAGAAGCAGCTTTTAACCATAGCAAGAGCCATGCTGCTTGATAGTAAAATACTAATTCTGGATGAAGCAACATCCAATGTGGACACAAGAACTGAAATTCGGATTCAGCAGGCCATGCGCCGCCTGATGACAGGAAAAACCTGTTTTGTTATTGCACACCGTCTCTCTACCATTCAGGATGCAGATCTGATAGCGGTTATTTATCAGGGGGGAGTTGCGGAACAGGGGACTCATCAGAGTTTAATGGAAAAAAGGGGCAGATATTATGAAATGGTCATGGCTCAATATGATTCTTAATAAGGGAACGGATGAAACAAAATCCGTTCCCTTTTCCTGTCTTTTACTGGTAATCACAAACTCCGGCCCATTTATTCAGAAGCTCTGCTTCTTCCGGCCGTTTCTTTGAAAGCTGGGCAGCTGCAACTATGGGAAGCCATGACTGAACATACTTTTTCGCGGTTCCGGTCTTCTTACAGAACAGGTTCATATACATATCTGCCTTATTCTGATCCTGCAGACAGAACAGAAGATAGGTTCTTGCTACATCTGCACTGGCATTGCCCTGAGTGGCATGAACCCAGTCCAGAACAAACATGGTGCCGTCTTCCTTTACAATGATATTGGAGGGGTTAAAATCGCCATGACAGAGTTTTGTATGTTTTGGCATGCTGTCAAGCTGAGTGCGCATGTCATATCTTGTTACGTCACCAAGTTCTTCTATATCCTGGATCTGCTTGGATATTTTATCTTTCAGCTTATTTAGATGGGGACAATGTTTGGACATGACATTCAGGTGAAGATTTACCATCTGTTCCATATATTCAGGCAGTTTTTCCGGATTTTCATCCATAAGCTGCTGGAGGGTTTTGCCTTCGATAAAGTCAAAGGTAATAGACCACTGGTTATCAAAAACACCGACTTCCAGTACTCTTGGAACATTAATGCCGCCAATTTCTTCTACTCTTGCGCTGATCAGTGCTTCGTTTAATACTTCAGCCTTTGGAAACTCAGCGTTGAAAACCTTAATTGCCTTTTCACCATCGTGATAGACCTTTTTTGTTGCTGTTGTAGCGATTAATTCTGCTGCCATATGAACCTCTCCTTCCATCTTTGAGTCTAGCATATTAAGTAATTTTATACGTTTATTTTACTACAAAATACCGAAAAAGTATAGCAATTTATAGAAATATATAGAATAAATTACCAAATAATTTGTGAATCAGAAACAAAATATGGCGACTCCATAAGCTGGAAGTGGATAAGCAATGGAATAATCCTGACCATCCCATGGAGTCTTTTCAGATTTATAAACCGGAGCTGTTTTTGCTTTTTTATACAGGCCGTTGGAAGTATCCATAACAAGGGTGTATTTTCCTGATTTTGGCACACCCACACGGTACTGAGGGCGGGATACAGGAGTAAAGTTAAGAACAAACAGCAAGCTGCCCTGAGTGTCCTTTCCGTGCCTTATAAAGCTGAAAATACTGTGCTCGTTGTCATTGGCATTTATCCAGGAAAAACCATCCCAGACGTAATCATTGTCATAAAGTGCAGGAAATTTCCGATACAGGTGTAGAAGATCTCTGACATAATTTTGAAGATCTTCCCCAAGGGGTTCCTTGGCCAGATACCAGTCCAGGGAATCTTTTTCATCCCACTCGTGGAACTGTCCGAAATCCTGTCCCATAAAAAGCAGCTTCTTGCCGGGATGACCAAGCATGAAGGTATAACCAAGTTTTAAGTTAGAAAACTTATCCTCAAGAAGTCCGGGCATTTTTCCAATCATGGAACCTTTTAAATGAACCACTTCATCATGGGATAATACAAGTATATATTTTTCACTGGTAAAATATGTAATTCCGAAGGTCATTTTATGATGATTATATTTTCTGAAATACGGATCTAGCTTCATGTACTCCAGAAAATCATGCATCCAGCCCATATTCCACTTAAATGTAAAGCCAAGACCTGAATTTTCCGGCTTCTCCGTAACCTTTGGCCAGGCAGTGGATTCTTCCGCAATTACAACAGCACCTTTTCCGCGTTCCTTCATAACGCTGTTTAAGTGCTTAAAGAACTCGATTGCCTCAAGGTTTTCATTACCGCCCAGACAGTTTTTTACCCATTCACCCTGGGATCTTCCGTAGTCTAAATACAGCATGGAAGCCACTGCATCTACCCGCAGCCCGTCAATATGATACTTTTCTACCCAGTAAAGAGCATTGGCAATCAGGAAATTATCAACCTCATATTTGCTGTAATCAAAAACCTTGGTTCCCCAGTCAGGGTGTTCTCCTTTACGTGGATCTGCGTATTCATAACAGGCTTCTCCATCGAATTCGGAAAGTCCGTGGGCATCCTTGGGAAAATGTGCAGGCACCCAGTCAAGTATAACCCCAATTCCATTCTGATGCATGTAATCAACAAAATACATGAATTCATCCGGTGTTCCGTACCTGGAAGTAGGAGCATAATAACCGGTCACCTGATAGCCCCAGGAACCATCGTAGGGGTGTTCTGCAATACCTAATAGCTCTATGTGGGTATAACCCATATCCTTTATGTATTCTGCCAGTTCATGAGCCGCTTCTTTGTATGTATAAAAACCTTCTTTATCCTCCCGGCTTTTTCTTTTCCAGGATCCTAAATGAACCTCATAAATGCTTAATGGGCCTGTTAATGGATCCTGTTTTTCCCTTTTTGCAACCCATTCCAGATCATTCCACGAATACACAGATAAATCTGCAGTAATAGAGGCGGTCTGCGGGCGTAATTCTGCATAAAAAGCATAGGGATCCGCTTTAAAAAGAATCTTACCGCTGCGTGTGGTCACAGAATATTTGTATAACTGTCCCGGACCGACTCCTGGTACAAATACTTCCCAAATCCCGGAGTCGGCTAAGGGAACCATAGGATTTAAGTCGGGGTTCCAGCCATTGAAATCTCCCACAACACCAACCTGACTGGCATGAGGTGCCCAAACAGCAAAATACATTCCCTGTTTTCCGTTGCATCTTTTTGGATGAGCGCCCAATTTTTCATAAATTTCGTAATGCCGGCCGTTGTTGTACAAATACCGGTCAAGCTCAGTAATAAAACCTGTTTCCAATTCATTCGTTAAATCTTCCATTTGCTCACCCCTCCATTTTGGTACACGATTCCACAGGCAGAAGCAGCGTTTGCAACAGGTTACGTATTAAAGCGGGTTTTTGTCTGACTATACTTCACGGCTTTTAAAACGACGCAAAAGAAACTGGTAACGTAGCTGTGCGGCATTAAGCTCGTAAATGTAACAGTCAATTAATGTCGGGTCAACGACCTGTTCAAAATGATTTCTTGCTGCATCAATGGCGGTTTTGGAACGTTCGATTTCTTTTCGTAAATTCCGTTCCTCTTCCGTAAGGGAAAAGTGATTTCCTAACAATAAATTTTTCATACGATCATCTCCAGATAACAAATTAACGAGGTACTTATAAATCTCAGTATATCTGGAAATTGGAACTTTATTCATCTATTGCCTGAATCTCCATAAATTTATTGGACTGGATCCATAAAATTCTGGAGATACTGCCCAAGAGTACATAACTTTCTTGTGCTTTCTCCAAAGGTAAGAAAGTAATAATTAGCAGTTCCTTCCTGTTTGGCAGACACCAGTCCTGCTTCCTTGAGAATCTTTAAATGATGAGATATGGCCGGCCGGGATAAGTTTGTCTGATCCGTGATCTCGTTCACGTTCATTCCCCGGACATTAGTCTGAAACGAATCCGTACTGGCCAGAACTTCAATAATTGTTAGCCGGACTTCGTCTCCCAATGCAATAAAAAGCGGCATGCAGCTTTTAAAAAGCTCAGAAAATTCGCTATTTGCCACCTGAAACATCTCCTTTGGTTTAAAATAGTAAACTAATATTATATTAACACCTGGGAAGAGAAAGGTCAACTGTTATTGTATAAAATCACTTATATAAAATAAAAAAATGTTGAAATATTGTAGAATATAACAATAAAACACGACTATGTTACATACACCTGTTTAACAGTTTTAAAAAAATTGTAAAAAGCTGTTGACTTTTGTAGTCCTCTTGTGCATAATTAAATCAGAATCCCGCATACGTTCTGTATACGGACTTTCTCATTATCAATGAGTTGGAATTCTTTATTCCATCATTCAAGGCCGATATTCCGGCACTATTTCCAGATTTATAGTTTAAATAAAGGGGATGATATTGTAAAATTTGTGGTATTATTTTTTATTCTCGCAGCCGGTTCTTATTTTGATGTAAGAGAACACAGAATACCCAACTGGCTGGTGTTGATTGGTGTGGCCACGGGAGTTTTTTTATCCGGATGGGAGGCAGGGAATCAGGCAGTACTATGGGGCGCAATGTTCTTTTTAAGCCGTTTCTTTGCGGTAACAGCGTTATTTTTTCTTCTGTTTCTATTTCGTATGATTGGAGCCGGTGATATTAAAATCACTGCTTTGATATTCGGGTATCTGGGTTATGGCAACGGTTTTGCAGCAGTTGCCGGTGGTTTTATAATAGGGGCATTCTGGTCCCTGATTCTAATGACTGTGAAAGGCTGTACCTTTCAGCGGTTTTCTTACTTTCTGACCTATGTCAGGTCATTGATTCAGACAAAAAATATTACAGCTTATTATAGTTCCGCCCGGGATGGGTACGACGCAGTAATTCCGCTAGGATTCTGTATGTTTTTAGGAACAATACTTACTGTTGTTTTCTAGAGATGAGCAAAACTCCCT
>JAAOXG010000080.1 GCA_013036995.1 Lacrimispora defluvii | reverse complement strand
ACTTTGGGGTTGCAAAAAACAAATTAAAGCTCCTATATATAGTTTGTCAAATGGCGTGGATACGGAATTTTTTAAACAAGAAGGAAAAAAGACCGGTGCATTTCGTAAGAAATATCATATTGATGGGAATCAGAAAGTTATTATGTCTGTTGGGCACTATATTGATCGAAAAGGAATACTGGATTTTGTTCAATTAGCGAAAGAATTGCCACAATATCAGTTTTATTGGTTTGGTTACACCAATTTAAAATTAGTTACAAAAGAAGTAAGAGATGCGATACATACCCAATTATCAAATCTTCATTTCCCGGGATATATTACCAGAACTGAGCTGAGAGATGTATATAACGGAAGTGATTTATTCTTGTTTATGACAAAGGAAGAAACGGAAGGAATTGTTTTATTAGAGGCGCTTGCTACAAAAACTCCAATTCTGGTCAGAAATATTCCAATTTATAGAGATTGGCTAATTGATAATGAAACGGTTTATAAAGCAAAGCATTTACAAGAATTTAAAGAAAAAATCATCCAATTACTAGAGGGAAGCTTACCAGATTTAACAGATGCCGCATATCAAATTGCATTAGAACGAGATCTTAGAAAAATAGGTCAGAATCTATTAGATATCTACCAACAGTAATAAAAAACATTAGATCAGGATTGGAAAATGATAGGATTCATGTTGTATTCATTTTAAGGAGCAATAATAGGGTCATGGTAAGAACTTCAAATGCATTTGTATTTCATTTGAAGGATGTTTAAGACTATATAAATAGGAGGCAAATAATATGAGTGAAAAAATGAACAAGAGGATTGAAAATGTAAAGGATACTACAGGTAGATTTAAGGAAAAGTGGAAGAATGGTAGTTATAAAAAAATACTTAAAAGAGGTGGTATTGTTTTAGTTATTCTTTTGATTATAGGTGCAGGATCAGCCTTTGCACTTGAAAAGTATGAGCAAGGTCAGGAATCAAAAGTTAGGCAGGCAGAAACAAAAATGATTCAAGCACAGGCAAAATTGAATAATATAACCCTAATTAGTGAGACTGATGTCAAGAAAAAAGTTAGTGATCAAATTGGAGTTGATGTGTCAAATATCACTTTTGATAATATCGATTTGTCTTATTTGGAAGAGAATGAAGATAATCGGGAGCATTCATTTGGAAATCATGAAAAGGATTCTAGAAATCACGAAAATGATATAGATGAGCAAGGGAAAAATGGTTCTAGGGTAGACACAAAGGAGTCTAATAATACAGAAGATGCTGATGTTAATACAAATGCTATGACCCCAGTGTATAAAATTGAATGTAGTTCAAATTCAGTTGAATATGAGGCAATCATGGATGCAGTTACTGGTAGCTTCTATAGTGTTGATATTGAGGATTAGCAGATATTTAGCTTAAATGAGAATCTGTAAAGATTAATAAATGTATCAAATGTTGACAATGAGGAGATAAAAAGTCTTCTCATGGTTATTTTGGGATTGACGTAATGTAAATCTTAAAATCACTTTGAAGGAGAACGCATATGAAGACAATAGATCATAAAAATCTGGCTGATTATCTACTAGAATCAACGTTTAAAAGCGGAATAACACGATATAGAAAGGCTTTTGTTATAGGATGCATTGTGCCAGATTATATTCCTATCACTTATATGCGAGGATTCATTAAATCAAAAGAATTTAAAGGGCATAATACGGAAAGTTCAAAAAAATATATTGAAAAAAGAATAAAAAAATTAGAAAAAAGAAAATTGAAAACGAGTGTTGACTTTTTTCGCATTGGAATAATGATTCATTATATTGCTGATTCCTTCACTTACCCTCATAATGAAACTTTTTGTGGTAATGTCAGGACTCATATTGCGTATGAATACGAACTTCACAAAACATTTAACTCTATTTTAAAAAGAAATTGTGAGAAAAAAAAAGAAATAAAAATCACAGAATTATTAGAGTATATAAAAAATCAACATGTTTGTTATGATCAGGCAGAGCAAAGTTTTATCAATGATTGTAATTTTATTTTGAATGTTTGTCTGAATGTCCTAAATACATTAATGAATAGTGAAGAATACCAGAAATTAAACAACGAAAAAGTAATTAACGAATTGATTACAAGTAATTGAAATAAATAAGGAGCGTATGAAATGTTAGATATAATATCAACTTATGATTGGGCAGTGTTACATTGGATTCACAATACATTAAGTTGCCCTGTTTTAGATTACCTGATGCCTAAGATCACTGAATTGGGTAGTGGAGGAATGATCTGGATAATGATTGGATTTGTACTTATAGTTACAAAACGATATCGTAGATATGGATTAATCATGATCATTGGATTAGTATTAGGAGTTATGGTTGGCAATGTCTTTTTGAAAAACTTGATTGAAAGGTCAAGACCCTGTTGGACTGATCATTCTGTGGCACTGTTGATTGCAAATCCTTCAGATTATTCATTTCCTTCTGGTCATACGTTGGCATCTGTGATAGCAGCAACAATACTTACCTTGAGCAATAAAAAATTTGGTTATATAGCAATCCCATTAGCGACACTGATTGCGTTTTCAAGATTATACCTTTATGTGCATTTTCCAAGTGATATATTAGGAGCAGTCATTATAGGATTAATTATTGGTTTTTTTGTTTTCAAAGGTGCAAAGAAGTTTATTCCAGAAGGAAATGAAATGAAAGCAACTATTGAAAATAGCTTCTTGTGGTAATACAAGTTACAAGAAGCTATTTACTATGATTTATAAAGATGACAATGAGAAATGATGTAAGAGATTTTTGTATAAAAACAGAAAGAGAGAAAGTGATTATGGAAAACTGGATTATTGATATTATGAATCAATTTGGCTATATCGGCATTACATTGTTAATAGCTATTGAAAATATTTTCCCGCCGATTCCATCAGAAGTTATTCTGACTTTTGGCGGATTCATGACAACTTATACAACTTTAAGCGTTTGGGGAGTAATAATAGCAGCAACGATCGGTTCAATACTAGGTGCAATTGTGTTATATGGTGTTGGCAGGGTACTTTCACCTGAGCGTCTTGGAAAACTCCTTGATGGAAAAATTGGACAGATACTTCATTTTAAAAAGGAAGACGTGTTTAAGGCTTGTGATTGGTTTAATCATAAAGGAAAAAGTACAGTTTTGTTTTGTCGTTGTGTCCCAGTGATAAGAAGCTTAATTTCGATTCCGGCAGGTATGGCGAAGATGAGATTAGGTATATTCTTACTTATGACTACCATTGGTTCCTTCGTATGGAATATCATATTAGTTTATCTTGGAGTAACTGCAGGAGCATCCTGGAATAAAATTGTAGCAGGAACCGATATGTATACTAAAATTACAGTAATTGTCTTAGGTGTTATTTTTGTAATAGGAGCATTTCTATTTATTAAAAGAAGAGTAAAAACACAGAAATCAGAATGACATAGGTGAGCATCATACACTCGAACCGTACGGTACAAAAGCACACCTACTCTATGGATAGAACGGATATGATTAGTCTATGGGGATTTTAATGACCATTGCAGTTCCGCTACCAAGCTGACTTGTTGCTGTGATCGTCCCTTTATGGCTCAGTACAATCAATTGAACGATTGATAAGCCGAGACCAAAACCACCAACTGACCGAGATCTGGCTTTGTCCACACGAAAGAAACGATCGAAAATATGTGAAAGCTCATCTTCAGGGATACCAATACCGGTATCCTCTATTTTTATGGCAATATACGTATTTGATAGTGAATAATCCAGTGTGATTTTTCCACCTGCAGGGGTATATTTTATACTGTTATCAATAAGAGCTCTTAACATCTGTTTTATTAAACCTCTATCTGCGCGAATAGAAACATCCATTGTATCTGTGTGTTCTATAGAATGATTATGTGTTAACATTTTAGTTTCATCAATAACTTCAAAAATTAGATTTTGTAGGCTAAAGATATGATAGTCTAATGGAAGCAGATCGTTATCATTTTTTGATAAAAAAAGTAAAGTATCTAAAAGTCCTGTCATGTTCTTGGTCTCTTTTTTTATGGATTGTATTCCTTCCTCTAATACTTCAGGCTGTTCTTTGCCCCAACAATCTATTAGATCGATATATCCTTTGATCACTGCTAATGGTGTTGCTAACTCATGAGAGGCATCTAGGGTAAATTGGTTTTGTCGTTCGTAAGAATATTGAATACGTTCGAGCAGGTTATTAAATGTATCTGCAAGCCGTTTTAACTCATCATCTGGACCTGTGATGTTGATGCGCTGAGCCAAATTACTTACGCTAATTTCCTTAGCTTGATTTGTAATTTTATCAATTGGTTTTAATGCTTTTTTACTGATAAAAAAACCAACTACAACGGAAAATAAAAGAATAAAAAGATCTACAATAGACATGATTTTTAATAGCGCATGGAGATATTCCTGCTCATTATCCATATTTTTAATATTCTGTATAAGAACAGTTCCTAAACCTATAATCTCTTTTTTTTCATTGAGATATAATATTTGGCTATTATTATTTTTCATATGCTTTACTGTGCCTGTTGTATATTCTGGTAGCGCCAACTTAAATTCTTCAAAGGTATTATATATGGTTTTTCCATTAATCAAAACTCTTAATCCTACATTTTCAGCTATTTGGGAAAAATTCTCAAAATTTGTTTCGTCTAAATTATCTTTAGAAACAAGTCCTTCACTTATTGCCAGATTCATCATCTCTAGTTGACTGGAAGAAGTTTGATAAACATAAAAACTTATACTTATATACGTTGCCACATTTACTAATAGCAATGCTACTGAAAAGATTACTGCATAAACCACGGCCAATCGGTGGGATATTTTTTTTGTTTTAAGAGAGATTTTCATCGTTTTCACTCCTTTAAGCTATATCCTACGCCTCTTATTGTTCGAATTAATTTTCTGTCAAAAGGATAATCAATTTTATTACGGAGATATCTAATATATACATCCAGGATATTTGTATCTCCACCGAAATCATAGCCCCAAACCTGTTCGATTAGTTGACTTCGTGTCATCACTATGCCCTTGTTGATGATTAAACATTCTAGTAAATCATATTCTGTTTTCGTCAATTCCAAGGAAAGTCCGTTTCTTATTACCTCTCTGGTTGAAAGATTTACATGTAAGTCACCACAAATAATTAATTTCTGCTCAGGACTTCGGATTACCCCCCTTCGAAGTCCAGCTCTAATTCTGGCAAAAAGTTCTTCACGCTCGAAAGGTTTTGTAATAAAATCATCTGCACCCTGATCTAAACCTCTTACCTTGTCAGTTAAATCCCTCTTCGCTGTCACCATAATAATTGTAACATTGGAATTTTCTCGAATTTTTTTACAAACTTCCATTCCACTTATTTGTGGCAGCATAAGATCGAGTAGAACCAAGGAGTAGTTCATGTTATAAAATTGTTTCAGTCCTTCTTTGCCATCATAAGCAATGTCAAAAGAATATCCCTCATACTTTAATTCTAATTCCAGAATTCTAACAATTGCTTTATCATCTTCAATGATTAATATGTCTTTTTGTTCCACTGTTAAAGTTCCTTTCTATACTTTTCCAAAAACTCTGAATGAAAGAGTAAAATAATTAGTCCACAGATGCCACTAACATAATAGAAATCTTTAATGTCAAAAATCACAAAGTTTTTAATACTTATAAAATCAAGAGTATGTCCCCAAAATACCTTATCAAATATTGAGGCAAGGATTCCTGCATTTAACATACACCATAATATGTCATACTTTTTACCAAGATTATGTTTCTTTATTTTCATGCTTAAAGAGTCATATGATCCAATTAAAAAAAGGATCATCATTATATTTATTATAATATAAAAAATTTGACTATAACCAACTTGCCATCTGGCATTCATATAATTACCATAATCATTAAAAATCGTATGAATAGATAAGATGTTGTTTTGAGGGATGCTAACGTTATATGGAAATGTATAAAATACAATTATTTTTGCAATTTGATCTAGTAGTACTAACCCAAGAACCATGAGATAATTCTTTAGTCGAATTCTTCCAAAATACATATAAACCTCTTCCTTTGTGATAGCATATGGTTATGTTTTCGAATAAAACAATACTCCCATAAAAATTATGAGAGTATTGTTACAAAAGGTGTTTTATTCTAAATGTATCTCATACTTTACAGAGATTATTCATTGAGTCCTTCCGAGCTTTCAGTGCCATCTTCTTCCTCGACGTTGTCGCTATCCTGATCTTCTGACCCATTCTCTTTTGCTTCAATTTCCTCAGTATCATTGCCAGATTCAGTTTTTAAAATTACACCTGTATTAGCATCAATTTTTACATCATTTTCTGTATTACCTGACAAGATGTTTACACCGTAAACAATTACACCATCTTCATCTTCTAACTCAATAGATACAAAGGTTCCACCTTGTATCGAATCAAGTGCTGTTGTTTTTGCCTGTTCTTCTGTAATCGTTACATTTGCGTTTTCAAGTGTTAGTTCATCATCTTTTTCTTCTGAATTTTCAGTAGTCTTATTTGTTGCGTTATTTGCTTTTACTAATTGACTCGCAGGAACTGCACTAACAACAGCTACCATTGATAATACGCCTATAAAAGATAAAACAATTGATTTTTTCTTCATTTCTAAATACCTCCTATGATTTTTAAGTTGGTTTTGTGTACTCGTGTAACGAGTGATCACCTTTTGTACTTCAATTTTATTAGCCTAATCTGAGATTTAACTTAGGTGAATCTGAGAGTTTTCTGAGAGTTCAAGTAACAGGGAAAATATTAGTCAGCTACCTCTGCAGTTCCATCAGCTTTTTCAACATTGAAGGATGCAGGCTGATATCCAGTAGCATGTAATTGTACTGCGAAAGTCAAGCCGTTGGCAGATGTTCCATAAAGACCGTTCATATTACCATAATAGTGCCCTGCTTGAGATAAATCATTATCAAAGTGTAGCGTAACTGTTTCACCTGCTTTTACTGTTAAACCATCTAATTTTTGATAATAACCCTCTACCTGATCGGTATTTACCTTATCAGTAATTGTATAGTAAATATCAAAGTTACTAAGATCTTTTGTCCCATTATTAGCAAATGTAATTTCCAAGTGATCAGCAGTTGCATTATCTTCAACTCTGGCATCTGTGATTTTAACAGGAAGAGCGGTTGTACTTGTCTCGCTTATAAGATTATCTGTGAATAATGGATCTGTGTCATCTTTATCATTTGTTCCATCTCCGTCGGTATCGCTAAGGTGGGGATTCGTTCCATATGTTTTCTCAACGGAATCTGGAATACCATCGCCGTCCTCATCGGTTCCTTGTGAAGCGGTGTCCGGTGCAACTGTTGTAGAAGATTGATCTGTTGGAGTGGTTGTACTTGTCTGACCACAGGCAGATAGTAAGGTGGTTCCTAGTACTAAAGTTAAAATAATTGCATAAATTGATTTTTTCATTTTGATTTCCTCCATTATTCTTGATAAATGTTTTCACGTTTCAAAAAGACCATATAGGCCAAAAGCCATAAAATAATACTTGGTGCTAACAGACCTAAAACATCGATCCATTTTATTGATAAAACTTCCAAGGCTGTATTTTGTTCAAAGCCTGGTTTAATGTTAAGTAAGGCAAAGCCTACTCTTTCATAATGCTTTGTCGGTGACATTTGTTCAATCCCATCCCTGGTAGTTTCGTAGAACTTAAAATGATCAAGGACCTTCTGTGTATCGGCCTTATTCATTCCCATTGAGGAAAAGAAGCCTCCGGGCAATTGGTTATCCATGTCCATAGTATCACCAATTTGTGGCAGTATAAATGAAATAACAAGCCATATAATGACAGTAATTAGCAGTGCTTTATTTCCGTTTGGCATTAAAACAGCCAAGAAAATACCAAGAACCAGGAAAAATGTCATGTATAAAAAGGACATTAAGAAAAATAAAAACATTCTTACAATATCTCCAGATGATATGGGTACACTGCTGATTACAACTACTGAAACTAAAGAAATAATTGATGTAATAAAAGTGATTGCAAACAGTAATATCATATTTCCAATCACTTTTCCGTTCAGAAAAGTGTCTCTAAAGATTTGTCTGGATAAAATAAGTTTTAAAGTGCCACTTCTTTTTTCTTTTACTACCGAGGCGTTACCTAATACCATAGCCAAAAGTGCACCTAAAAGTCCGATATAATTAACAAAACTTTTAGAAGAAGATAATGGATTTAAATTAGGTGCAGCCGGGAAAGTGGTTTTCCCAAGGGACTTCAAAAAACTAATGGACTGATTGTAACTATCTAAGCTTACTTTTACTTGATAGGAACCAAGTACAACAGATACAATTGTCAATAAAAGCAGCATGCCAAGAATGATAAGAAATAATTTATTTTTTAAGGCATCTGTTATTTCTTTTTTTATAACGACTAACATTGGACTCATTTTATTACCTCCTTCCGTGTTTTTTGAAATATAGGATTGTAAAAATCAGCAATACTCCAATGATTCCAGTAATCCACCAAAAATAATTTGCACTGGTTGATACATTGACTGGGATAGAAATACTATTGCTGGTTACATCCGAATTAGTGCAACTTATATTAATTGGATATTGACCTGCCTGTCCGGAAGAAGGAATTGTAACCTTCAATTCATATAGACTGTTTTCTCCAGGTTTAAGGGTTAAGCTCGTAGGATTTACATTCTCAACAATCCATTTATAGGGAGGATCAACCTGCAAACTGAGGTCAGTCAGGTCTTTATTCCCTGTATTTGTAACGCCTATCTCAAGCACTATACTATCTCCATTTATTGCTTTGAGTGACTGTATGTTGCTTGAAATAGAAAGAGCATAATCTTGGTTAAGTGTAAAAGATACAGATAGGGATTCTTTAACACCATCATCGCGTATGATTTCTAAGGGAATAGACATATCGGAAACACTTGTATTAAGAGGTACATCAATAAAAAAATCAATAATATTTTTTTGTGATGCATCTAAAGTAATGTTGTTAACTACATTGCCATCAAGAGAAAAGTATCCATTAAATCCTTCAGGTAATTGACCAGTGTTCAATGTGTATGCATGTGACACGGTATCAGTATTTTCCAAAGCAATTCGTGCATTGGTGGTTTCACCAGGAACAATCTCGTAATTGGTTGTAATATTTGGTACTTCGCTTGCAAATACTTGAATACCCTTTTGCATAAAACTAAAAACTAAGGTAAGTAAAAAAAGAACAGAAAAAATGGTTTTTTTAGTTTTCATAAGACATTCTCCTTTTGCACGGATGTATATGAAAATATAAGGAAAATAACAGTTGGTAGCATGATCGTAACAATCGCCAAAATATTTTTCTTGATAATACTAAAAACACTATCAAAAGCGGTACTAGATACGACTTGAAGCAAATCACTGCTGATGTTTTTAAATTGTACTGCAGGAGAAAAAAGTTCAATTGCTCTTGAAATAGCAGTATCGGTTGGAACCTGGGTTACGGTACTTGATACTGAACTAAGTGCATAGGCAAAATTCCTCTGTGTATCTGCAAGCTGCGGTATTACAAAGCTTATAAAAATCCATACAATCATCATGATCAGAAAGCCAAATGCCCTGTCCCTTGTCTTTAGTGAAACAAACAAGGTTGCGATATAAAAAGACATCATATAGACAAAAGCAAGAATCATGAACACAGCCAAACGGAGTATTTCGCTTAAACTAGGAATCATACCCGTTGCTATGGTAAAAAGCCCTAGGTTGAATACTAGTGTTGCGCTTAGTAAAGCCCCAATAATCATTCCGGCTCCGGCCAGTTTACCGGTTATTATCTGATCGCGATAAAAAGGTCTTGTCAGTAATAGCCGTAAAGTTCCATTTTCCCGTTCACCACTAAAGGCATCAAAACCAAGAAATATTGCAAGAACTGCACCAATCATGGTGACATATTCTATTATGTTGCTTAATATTGCAAGAGGATAAATTTCAGGTGCGGTAGGGATTGCACTTCCTTGTGATTGGGCCATGGAAACAATGTCCTGATATGCTTGCATTTCTGCACTTTTTGTGGTGGAACCAATGTATACAGAGGCAATGGACATAAGTAGGAACAGCAGTACGATAACCAAAAAGACTTTATCCTTGTAAGCGGTTTTAAATTCTTTTTTTGCGAAAACGACAATACTATTCATTATTTACACCTCCTTCAATTGAGAAATAAATCTCTTCCAAGGATTTGGCATCTTTAAAATTTTCTTTTAAGTTTGAAAGAGACTCTGAAACCAATAAATTTCCACGACTGATGATTCCTATGTCAGTACATATTTTAGTAACTTCGGATAATAGATGGGTATTCATAAAGATAGTAGTGCCCCATTCTGCATTAATTTTAAGAAGTATATTTCGAATATCCTTAGTACCCTGTGGATCTAATCCGGATGTTGGTTCATCAAGAAATAGTATTTTGGGTTTGTGTAAAATAGCCTGGGCAATTCCGATTCGCTGACGCATACCTTTGGAAAATGTCTTGACTTTTTTATCAGTCCACTCAGTAAAATTCAGCATATTTAGAACTTCGTCGATATTCTTATTCACATCTTTAACCTTTGACAATTTTCCAAAAAACTGAAGATTCTCTCTTGCTGTTAAGTCTCCATATAGCATGACATTTTCAGGCAAATATCCCAATAAATTTCTTACCTGCAGGTTATCTTTTACTACATCAAATCCATCAATAGTTGCACTGCCGGAAGTTGGCAGAATCAGAGTGGTCAGCATGGAAAGAGAGGTTGTTTTCCCCGCTCCATTGTGTCCTAGGAAACCGAAAATGGCACCGTCCTTTACTGTTAGATTTAATTTATCAACCGCCGTAAAGTCTTGATATTTTTTTGTTAAATCCTTTGTAACTAGCATATAAATTCCTCCTAGTATAATAATG
>JAAOXG010000008.1 GCA_013036995.1 Lacrimispora defluvii | reverse complement strand
TGATGTGGATAGAAGGATTCTTATTATGGTTAATTTTTTCTGTAATCACATTATTTGCTTCGTTTATTATTTATATATTAATTTTAGCAAATATTATATATACCAAAGAATCTGCTGGGCTATTGTTATTTTTACTTTGGATAGTAGAATTTCTGATAATAGGTAAACAGGCTGATTCCATCTACTGGTGGAAGATAAAAAAGAGAATTGATGCTTCTCATTGGGAAACTGGAAAAAAAATAAGCATTTTACAGAAGTTTGCAAATTCCGTAGAATGTAAAGGTGCTTCTATATGGAGTGCAATTATTTTTTCCTTTTTAGTGCGATTTGGAGACCTTCTGGTAGGTGCAATTGCAGCGGCAATGGCTACTTTAATGTCTCAAATCTTTTAAAAGAGGGTATCTCATAATTGATTACAATGAATGATGATGAAATAGAATAGAAATCGACAGTATAATTATAAATATGGTTTTAGGCTACGTAGACATTAAAAGCGCCTTATGGTATAATAAGGAAATCCAAATGGTCCTTTCTGGTAATTTTTCCGGTTGATCAGGAGAATACTACCGGAGAATACAGAACCTTCAGGAGAACTGGATCCGGCTGAATTTATATACGCCGTTACCAGAAAAATATTGAAAAAGAGGCGATTAACAATGTCAGAAGTGATCAATCATTTTTTAAAATATGTTTCATATGATACCCAGTCAAAGGATGAGGTTGACGCTGTTCCAAGTACATCCAAACAGCGGATACTTGCGGAAGAACTGGTAAAAGAACTGCAGGCTATGAAGGCCGCAGACGTAAGAATTGACGAGCACAGCTATGTGTATGCTACCATTCCAGCTACTATGGACAAAGCAGTCCCGGTGTTAGGATTTATCGCTCACATGGATACCTCACCGGCCTACTCAGGCGCTAATGTAAAGCCGCAGATCGTAAAGAATTACGATGGTAAGAATATTCTGATGAATGCGGATACAGGACTTACCATGAGCCCGGAAGATTTTCCGGATTTATTAAAATATATCGGACAGGATATTATCACTACCGATGGGACTACCCTGTTAGGAGCAGATGATAAGGCTGGTGTGGCTGAAATCATGACAATGGCGGAATACTTACTTGCCCATCCGGAGATTCCTCATGGAACCATCCGAATTGGATTTACACCGGATGAAGAAGTGGGCAGAGGGGCAGATTTCTTTGATGTAAAAGGATTTGCTGCTGATGTTGCTTATACCGTGGATGGCGGTGGGTTAGGAGAGCTGGAGTACGAAAACTTCAATGCTGCTTCTGCCAGAGTTTTAATTCATGGATCCAGCATCCATCCCGGTTCTTCCAAAGGAAGAATGAGAAATGCACTTTTGATGGGAATGGAATTTCATAACATGCTTCCATCAGCTGAAAATCCAATGTATACCGAAGGATACGAAGGATTCTTCCACCTGGATTCTATGAGCGGATCTGTGGAGGAAGCCAGACTGGATTATATTATCCGTGATCACAGCAAGAAGAAGTTTGAAGATAAGAAAGAATTTATGAAACGTGTGGCAGATTATTTAAACCACAGATACCAAAGCGGGACTGTAGAGTTGATTTTAAAAGACAGCTATTTTAACATGAAGGAAAAGATTGAGCCCCATATGTACCTGATCGATATTGCAAAAACTGCCATGGAAGATCTGGGAATTGAGCCGCTGGTTACTCCGATCAGAGGCGGCACGGATGGAGCACGCTTATCCTATGAAGGACTTCCCTGTCCAAACCTTTGCACCGGTGGATACAATTATCATGGAAAATTTGAATTTATTCCGGTTCAGTCTATGGAAAAGGTAGTAAAGCTGCTTCTTAAAATTGTTGAAAAGTTTGCTGAAAAGTAATTAATAGAAAAAGTAATTGATCAAATAAAAATCAAAACGTCCGGAATCGGTTTCAGGATACACTTCCAAAACCGACTCCGGACGTTTTTTGCTGTCATTATTTATTTTCAGTTTCCTTATCATCAAGGATTCCCATTAATGTGTGCCAGGGAAGGACAGCACATTTCACTCTGCCCGGCATATGGGAGATTCCCTGGAGAGCAATTGCATCCTCCAGGAATTCCAACTGCTCCTCATCTGATATTTCTCCTTTTATCATTCCGAGAAAGGTCTGTAGCAGTTTCTGAGCCTCCTCTACCGGCTTTCCAAGAATGAGATCAATCATGAGAGACGCAGAAGCCTGGGAAATGGCACAGCCTTCTCCGGTAAAACCTGCATCTTCAATAATTCCGTCCTTCACCCGAAGTTCCAGAATGATGTCATCGCCGCAGCTGGGATTGACTCCTTCCAGGCTGGCTGTCGCATCAGATACTTTATGACGGTTTTGATTGGAACGGCTGTTTTCTACGATAATCTGATTATATAAAGCGTTAAGCTCCATAACCCATCCACCTCCTTACCTGTCCTAAGCTATTTAAAAATACCGAAATATCTTCCTCTGTATTGTAGATGGCAACGCTTGCCCGGACACAGGAACCGATTCCCAGGTATTCCATTAATGGCTGCGCACAGTGATGACCGGCACGGACTGCAATTCCTTCCGAATCCAGAATAGTTGCTGTATCATGGGGATGCACTCCATTCACATTAAAGGAGATAACCCCATGACGGTCACTGCTGTTTGTACTTCCATATACGGTAATATAGGGAAGAGCATTCAGACCTTTCAGGGCCTGATCCATCAGCGCGTGTTCATGGGTACGAATTGTTTCCCAGCCTATGGAGTTTATATATTCTATGGCTGCCGCAAGACCAGCTTCTCCGCCTACATTCCTCGTTCCTGCCTCGAAACGGCGGGGAACCTCTGCATAGGCAGATGTCTGTTCATGGACGCTTGCAATCATATCACCTCCGCTTAAAAACGGGGGCATTTTATCAAGCAGTTCTTTTTTGCCGTATAGAACGCCGATGCCCATGGGAGCGTACATTTTATGGCCGGAAAATGCTGCAAAATCCACATCCAGCGCTTTCACATCAACCGGCATATGGGATACACTCTGGGCGCAGTCTAATACCACTGCAGCACCATGTAAACGGGCACGTTCCACAATGGATTTTACCGGTGCTTCCGTACCCAGTACATTTGATACGTGGGCAATGGCTATCAGCCTTGTGCGTGGGTTTATTTTCTGATCCAGTTCTTCTTCTGTAATCCCCCCGTCAGGTTCTGGATATAGATAAACAAGCCTGGAACCTGTGTGCTTTGCAACTCTCTGCCAGGGAACCAGGTTGCTGTGATGTTCCGCCACGGAGATAAGAATTTCGTCCCCCTCTTTTAAGAACTCCATGCCGTAGCTGTAAGCGACCAGATTGAGGGCTTCTGTAGCATTCTGGGTGAAAATAATTTCCTCCGGGCTGGCGTTTACAAAGCGGGCTGCGGTCAGTCTGGCGTTTTCATGAATATCTGTGGAGCGGACACCCAGAGTGTAAACACCCCTGTGTGGATTGGCATTATCCATTCGGTAATAATCATCTACTGCCTTTAAAACGGACAGAGGCTTGAAGGAAGTTGCTGCATTATCCAAGTATATCAGTCTCTTTTCATTTTCCGGGACGGAAAGTATGGGAAACTGATCACGAACCGATTTCATGTTCATCAAGCCTCCTTTCAATCATAGTCAGAATTTCCTGGCGCAGATCGTCCTGAGTGATTTTGTTAAGCACTGGCATAAAACGGGCTTCTACCAGCATACGCTTTGCCTCCATCAGGCTAAGTCCTCTGGAACAGAGATAGTAGAGCTGTTTCTCATCAAACCGGCCCAGAGTAGCCGCATGCTGTCCTTCCACAGCCTCTTCACCGCAAAGGATTAAGGGAACTGTCCTGTTTCTGGCACTGGGGCTTAACAGAAGCACGGTTTCATTTTCGTGTCCGACGGAATGTGCAGATCCTGCTTTAAAGTCAATGGTTCCTCTTAAAATCTTGCTGCTGCGGCCTGAGAGAACTCCGGCGGTATGCATTTCACTAACTGTTTCCCGGCCAATATGGCTGGCAATATCATTAAAGTCAAAAATCTGATCCTCATCAGTAAAGTATGCGGTGTCCTGCTGGTAGCCTCCTCCCTGACCTTCCAGATGAGCCATTGATCCGCAGGCAGCTGTCTTTCCGCCAAATACGGCACGGATCAGTTCTACTTTTGCGCCTTTTCCAATGCGTGCGCCGACAGCATCAAAGCTCTGGCTGTTCTTTCCCAGCAGCTGGATGGAGATAAGGCGGACAAAAGAATCTGCCTGGGCATCTATCTGAGTTAAATTTTCAACAACACCGTCTTTTGCATCCCCGCGATTAATCTGAACGACTGTAAGGTTACTTCCCGGCTTTGCTTTTATGGCATAATGAGTTCTGATAACCGGATGGGTAAGATCCAGATTCTGTGTGATGATAACAGGTTCACTGGAAATGCCATCCCCCATTAAGTAACAGGTTTTATCTGCGCCATTTCTGATTAATTCATCCAGCCATTCCCCCATACCGCTTTTAATTTCAGCAACATCTGTCGGGAGATGGTCCATCAGAGTGATTCCATGAGGAAGAATGCCGTCATAAGGAAGGTGTCTTCCTTGTAAATATTCTCTGTCAGGAGGCAGTGCTTTTTGATCCAGCCAGTTTACTCCGGTCCGGTTCCAGGTAAGAACGGGGAGCCGATTAATTTGTGTATTCATATTTCTGTTCCTCCTTTCAGCCAATGCTTCCTTTCATTTCAAGATGAATCAGATTGTTCATTTCCACCGCATATTCTAGCGGAAGCTCCTTTGCAATGGGTTCTGCAAAACCGCCTACAATTAAGGCTCTTGCATCATCCTCGGACAGACCTCGGCTCATCAGGTAGAAGATTGCGGATTCACTGATTCTTCCGATTTTTGCCTCATGGCCGATATCTGCCTGATTACAGGAGATATCCATGACCGGTATGGTATCGGAGCGGGAAATACTGTCAAGCATCAGTGACTCACAGGAAACCGCTGATTTGCTTCCTTCTGCTTTTTCTGTAACGGTTACCACGCTTCGGAATGTGGAATTGCCTCCATCTCTGGATATGGATTTGGTTGAGATATGAGAGGTGGTATCCGGCGCAGCGTGGAGAACCTTCGCACCTGTATCCAGGTTCTGGCCTTCTCCTGCAAATGTGATGCCTGTAAACTCCATACGTGCCTTTTTCCCTTTTAAAATGCTCATGGGGTAAAGATAGGAGATATGGGAGCCAAAGGATCCGGAAATCCACTCCACAGTTCCGCCTTCCTCCACTGAGGCGCGTTTTGTGTTTAAGTTGTACATATTCTTGGACCAGTTTTCGATGGTGGAGTAGCGTAGTCTTGCATTTTTACCAACATACAACTCCACACAGCCCGCATGCAGATTGGCAACGTAGTATCTGGGAGCAGAACAGCCTTCTATGAAATGAAGATATGCACCTTCCTCTACAATAATCAGCGTATGTTCAAACTGGCCCGCACCTGGTGCATTCAGCCGGAAATAAGACTGAAGAGGAATTTCAACCGAAACCCCTGCCGGCACATAAACAAAAGAACCTCCGGACCAGACTGCTCCGTGAAGAGCCGCAAACTTGTGGTCAGACGGAGGTACCAGTTTCATAAAATGCTTTCGTATCATTTCACTGTAAGGGCCGGTAAGAGCGCTCTCAATATCGGTATAGACCACGCCTTGGGAAGCAACCTCTGCACGGACATTGTGGTAAACCACTTCAGAGTCGTACTGTGCTCCCACGCCTGCCAGAGATTTCCGCTCCGCTTTTGGAATTCCAAGACGCTCAAAGGTCTCTTTGATATCGTCTGGTACATCGGACCACTTGGCTTTCATGGTTGATTTGGGACGGACATAAGTGACAATCTGATCCATATTCAGCTCGTCAAGAGATGGTCCCCAGGTGGGAAGGGGTATTTCATTATATAATTTCAATGATTTAAGGCGGAACAGACGCATCCATTCCGGTTCATTTTTTTCCTTTGAGATCTGGTTCACAATCTCCGGAGTAATACCGGAGTCCATAAGGAACGCCGGATCCAGCCTGTCTTTTACATCATAAATGGTCCGGTCAGCCTGGTCGACTCTTGTTTTTTCCTGCTTAAAGTCCTTCATGGAGTCCAGCCCCCTTCCCCAGAACGCCAAAGCCATCCTGTGTAATTTTTGAAATCAGTTCCTGACCGCCGGTATAGGCTATTTTGCCTCCTTCCAGTACATGTACCACATCCACGTCAAGACCTTCTAGAATTCTGGCATTATGTGTAATGATGAAAAGCCCGTTTTTCCGGTTTTTAAAAGCCCGGATCCCTTTTGTAACGGTACGGACCGCATCCACATCAAGCCCGGAATCCGTTTCGTCTAAAAGAGCCAGCTTTGGCTGAAGCATAAGAAGCTGGAGAATTTCCGTTTTCTTTTTTTCACCGCCGGAAAAGCCAACATTTAAGTACCGTTCCGCATAACTGGGATCCATATCCAACGCTTTCATCTGTTCTTTCAGTTCCTTTTTAAATTGCAGGATCTTTGGAGGACGTTTTTCAAGAGAGCCTTTTGCTGTTCGTAGAAAATCCTCCAAAGTGACACCCGGAATTTCTTCCGGAACCTGGAATGAGAGAAAGACACCGGCTTTTGCTCTTTCGTCTGCCTTCATTTCTGTGATATCCTTCCCATCTAAAAGAATCTGACCGCCTTCAATTTCAAACCGGGGATCCCCCATAATGGCAGATACGAGAGTGGATTTACCTGTTCCGTTTGGTCCCATCAGGACATGAAGTTCTCCCGTACCTATGGTGAGATTAATGCCGTTTAGTATTATTTTATCTTCCACAGAAACAATTAAATCTTTAATTTCAAGTAATGAATGACTCATATATCAATCAACCTCCTTTATTCCCCAAATGGGATTTTAATGGTTAGTATTAGCTAACATACCTTTGTGATTTCATACTATACCAAAACAGTATGAATTGCAAGCATGATTTAATTTTTTTACAATAATAGTGAGGATTTTGACGTTTCAGAACAGTTTACAGATGGGATTTTCACTTTTTTACTTGACATTTATCTCATGGGGGAGTATTATAACCCCAATTGAACAACAATCTTCAGGGCAGGGTGTAATTCCCTACCGGTGGTATAGCCCACGAGCCGCAAGGCATGATTCGGTGTAACTCCGAAGCCGACAGTAAAGTCTGGATGAAAGAAGATGATGCAGTTTTTTCATATTTATGATATATCTGCTGATTAACACGCTCTGGAATGATCCTTTCATTTCAGAGCTTTTTGTGTTGATGGCCATAAACAATGAATGGATTGCCGGAAAATGCCCTGAGCCCTGTGTTCAAGGCATTTTTTTTGAATGAAAGGTGGTGTGATATGAACGACATGGAATATATGGGTATGGCCCTGGAGCTTGCAAAAAATGGGTGCGGATCTGTAAATCCCAATCCAATGGTTGGAGCAGTCATTGTAAAGGATGGAAAGGTGATTGGCACAGGGTACCATGCTCAGTTTGGGGGTCCCCACGCAGAAATAAATGCCCTTGCCAGCTGTAAAGAATCTCCGGATGGGGCAACTCTTTATGTGACACTGGAACCCTGCTGCCACTATGGAAAAACCCCTCCCTGTACAGAAGCTATTTTAAATGCAGGAATCCGAAGAGTCGTGGTTGGAAGTTTGGACCCTAACCCTTTGGTCAAAGGAAAGGGGATTAAACAGCTGCTGGAAAAGGGAATTGAAGTCACAGAGGGAATACGAAAATCAGAGTGTGACAGGCTCAATGAAGTATTTTTCCATTTTATCCAATGGGGAAAACCATATGTTGTCATGAAATATGCCATGACCATGGACGGAAAAACAGCAGCGTATACAGGTGACTCCAAATGGATAACCGGGAAAGCTGCAAGGGAAAACGTACAAAAAGACCGGCTTCGTTACAGTGCAATAATGGTGGGAATTGGAACCGTTATGGCAGATGATCCCCTTCTTACCTGCCGGCTGGAGGGAGGTCGCAACCCTCTTCGCATTATCTGCGATACAAATCTGCGTCTTCCGCTTACATCAAAGATTGTGGCGACTGCAAATGAGGTCCCGACTTTAATCGCAACATCCTGCAGAGATCTGGAAACACAGCAGGCCTATGAAAAAGCTGGATGCCGGATTTTCTCGGTAAAGCAGTCAGATGGACATTTGGATTTATCAGAGCTCATGACAAAGCTTGGTGAAGAAAAAATTGATAGCATATTGCTGGAGGGCGGCGGTACTCTTAACTGGTCAGCATTGCAGGCAGGAATCGTAAACAAAGTGCAGACTTACATTGCACCAAAGCTTTTTGGAGGATCAAACGGGAAATCACCAGTTGCAGGACTTGGTGTCCCCAGCCCAAAAGATGGCTTTCTTCTCACAAACACTGCAGTATCATATTGGGGCGAAGATATTTTAATTGAAAGTGAGGTAATGCCTAATGTTCACAGGAATTATTGAAGAAACAGGCGTACTGAAGGAATTAAAAAAGGGTGCTCACTCCGCTTCGCTGACCATACAGGGTAAGGTGATTTTCGATGATCTGGCAATTGGGGACAGTGTCGCAGTAAACGGCGTATGCTTAACGGCAGCCAGTATTTCTTCCCATACGTTCCGGGCGGATGTGATGCATGAGACCTTAAACCGTTCCTGTCTTGGAAAGCTGCATCCTGGCGATTCTGTTAATCTGGAACGTGCAATGGCGGCTGACGGACGTTTTGGCGGACACATTGTCTCTGGTCATATCGATGGAACAGGTAAGATAATGTCCGTTCGAAGGGATGACAATGCCATCTGGTACACCGTTGCCTCTGACAGCAGGATACTCCGTTATATTGTAGAGAAAGGTTCCATTGCAGTCGATGGCATCAGTCTGACAGTGGCAACCGTAAATAATACGGAGTTTTGTATCTCTGCTATCCCCCATACTGTAAAATCCACCACCCTGTCATATAAAAAAGCTGGTGATCTGGTTAATCTGGAAAATGACCTTGTTGGAAAGTACTTGGAAAAGTTTTTATTATCGGCACCGGATAACCCGCAGCCAAGCGGTATCACAAGAGAATTCTTAACAAAATCTGGCTATTAGGAGGAATAACATGTTTGAATATAATACCATAGAAGAGGCGCTCAAATGGCTTCAGCAGGGAAAAATCATTCTTGTAACAGACGATGAGGGACGGGAAAATGAAGGGGATTTCATCTGCGCTGCCCAGTTTGCCACCACTGAAAATATTAACTTTATGGCGACGTATGGGAAAGGGCTGATCTGTATGCCCATGAATGAAGAGTTGTGCCGCCGCCTGGATTTGCCCCAGATGATTTCTGAAAACACCGACAATCATTCCACTGCCTTTACTGTATCTATAGATCATGCGGACACCACAACCGGGATTTCTGCATCGGAGCGATCACTGACTGCAATAAAATGTGTAGATGATACAGCAAAAGCGGGAGATTTCCGTCGTCCCGGGCATATGTTTCCACTGCTTGCAAAACGAAACGGAGTGTTGGAGCGGGGAGGACACACAGAAGCCACCGTGGATCTCATGCGTCTGGCAGGTCTGAAGGAATGTGGACTTTGCTGCGAGATTATGGGAGAGGATGGTACCATGATGCGGACTCCTGAACTGATAAAGCTGGCTGAAACGTGGAAGATTCCCTTTATTACTATTGCTGCATTGCAGGAATACCGCAAAAAACACGACAGACTGGTGGAGCAGACATCAATCAGCGACATGCCTACAAAATATGGCGATTTTAAAGCTTACTGCTTTGTTAATAAATTAAACGGAGAGCATCATGTGGCTCTTGTAAAAGGGAATATCGGTGATGGAGAAAATATTTTGTGCCGTGTTCATTCTGAGTGCCTGACCGGAGATGCGTTCGGCTCCATGCGCTGTGACTGCGGACAGCAGCTTGCTGCCGCCATGACCCAGATTGAACAGGAAGGCAGGGGCATACTCCTTTATATGCGCCAGGAAGGCAGAGGCATCGGACTGGTTAATAAACTGCGCGCTTACGCCCTGCAGGACAAAGGCATGGATACTCTGGAAGCTAACCTTGCTTTAGGTTTTGAAGGCGATCCCAGAGAGTATTACATCGGCGCTCAGATATTGAGGGAATTAGGAGTTAAAACCCTGCGCCTGCTTACCAATAATCCGGATAAGGTGTATGGGCTGTCTGGCTATGGTATGGAAATTATTGAGCGGGTTCCGATACAGATTCCGGCAAATGATCATGATCTGTTTTATTTAAAAACCAAACAGAACAAAATGGGACACATTTTACACTATTAATCATAAAGGAGAATTTAAAATGAAAGTTTTTGAAGGAACACTGGTATCAGAGAAAATCCGGATCGGCATTGTAGCCGCACGTTTCAATGAATTTATAACATCAAAGCTTCTAGGCGGCGCCGTGGATTGTTTAAAACGGCACGGGATCAGTGAGGAGGACATAGAAGTAGCATGGGTGCCCGGAGCTTTTGAGATTCCGCTGATTGCTTCCAAAATGGCAGGCTGCGGCAGATATGATGCGGTCATATGTCTGGGTGCGGTTATCCGGGGCAGCACCACTCACTACGATTACGTTTGCAGTGAAGTCTCCAAGGGCATTGCACAGGTATCCTTAAGCAGTGGAATTCCGGTCATGTTTGGAGTTCTGACGACAGAAAATATTGAACAGGCAATTGAGCGGGCTGGAACGAAAGCTGGCAACAAAGGGTTTGACTGCGCAGCAGGAGCCATTGAGATGGTTAATTTAATCCGTGGGATACAGGCTTAAATCAGAAAAAATCCTCCAATACAGGTTGTTTAAACCTGCTTGGAGGATTAACAATTTGGTTTTAATTAGCCAGCAGGTCGGGAGAAAGTGTATTTCCTGACCGAAGTTCCTGGCGTGCGGTCTGGATAAGGGAATCCATTTTTTCCAACTTATCAAGCAGCTGTTTTTCTTCTTCACTGGTATAAATCACATGATTAATACCACCATTTTTAATGACAATCCGCTTGTCTGCCATTAATGCAAGAAGAGGATCGTGGGTTGCCATCAATACGATCTTATCTGATGTCACAAGAAGTTTCAATGCCTTTTTCCGGTCAATTCCGGCATTTTCAATTTCATCAATCAGGACAATGGGAGAGGAGCTTAAAATGGCGGTATCTGCGATCATAAGCGCTCTGGACTGTCCGCCGCTTAAGCTGGTAACCGGAGTGGAAAGTTCAAATTTTTCTCCTGCCAGATCATTGGCTGCGGCAATAATCCGGTCTATTACAGACTGAGGATCCTGAACCATACGGCTTTCCGCATGCATCCGCAAAAAGTCAACTACCGTTAAGTCCATAACAAAGTTCATGTTCTGGGAAAGCTGGGCTACCAGCTTGTTATTTGAGGAGTAACGCCACTTCATATCAGGGACTTCGCCGTTGATTAAGATACTGCGTCCGGTAGGAGTGTCATTTTGAGCCGTCCATTCGATATCTGCTAAAAGCCGGCTTTTTCCTGAACCGGTAGGACCCACTATGGATATAATCTGGGATGTTTCTACGGTCAGTTCCTTAAATCCTTCCGCTGTTCCCGATTTATCATGACCTGGTAAAATCGTCAGGGAATGCACCAGACGGTCATTTTCCATTCCCAAAAACTGACGCATCTGATCCAGATACAGAGGCAGGTCAGACAAAAGCTTTGCCTTATCAATCGCCTGATCTTCCAGCTCTTCTTCTGAAAAATGATTTAGAAATTCCTCAAATGTCTGATCTTCAAATCCCCCAATTGTAAGCTTATTCTGTTCAAAATATGCAGCAGCAAACGGATATTCCTCCAGCAGTTTTTTTATGCTTATATTTGTCATTTTTTATCACCGCCTAAATCAATTTTCTTTACATTACCCATCTGATAGGCTTCTCCGATTCTTGTTTCGCCAAGACAATAGGAGCACAGGGCGGAAGGCATGGGAAAACGGAGCTGCATTCCCTGGACAGTCTGAATGTTCTGGTTTTCATCATAAAGAAGGCTTGCCAGTTCGTAAGCTCCCTGCCCGGTCAGCCCATTCACATGCATGGTAATGGCTCTTGGATTTACAGAGCTGACACAGGAAGCAAATACCTCCCGTTCTGCCTGGGAAACAATGTCTCCCTTGGTAATCACCACAAAATCGGCAGCTTTTAACATAGGTCCGATCTTTTTCGGGGTATTAATACCGGATAAGTTGTCGATCACACAAACTCCCTTTACCTCTTTTAAATATGGGGAACAGCGGTTACAAAGTCCTGCCGATTCTGTAATTAGCAGATCGAGCTTTTCTTCATTTCCCCAGTTAACCACCTCTTCTATATTGGAAGCAAAGAAGTGATCCGGGCATAAAGCACCGGATAAGCCCTTTTTCACAGGGATTCCGGCTTTTTCATAGGCAACGTCATCGTCTGTATAAAGACAGTCAAATTTCACCACGCCCACTTTAATGTTCTTATCATGAAAGGAAGAAATCGTTTTTAAAATGACCGATGTCTTACCGGAAGAGGGCGGTCCTGAAAATACAATCAGATTCATAAGAACTCCTTCTGAGCAGCCGCAAAGAACAGCTTTTCTATTTTTTTGATTAATTCTCCAATATCATTGTTGTGTATAAAATCCCAGCCTATCCACATGAAATTCTGTTCGGGTTTCAGCTGATTGTCCACCAGGGGATTGGTAGACGGAAATTTTCCGTTGGAGGAAAGAATATCTCCAATATCTTTTGAATATAAAAGATCAACGAAAGGTTTTACCTTATCCTTATTCTTTGATTTTGCCAGCAGGAAAATCGGACTGATTATGGCTCCGTCCTTTGGCCACACCGGACGCATAGGGCTTTTCTCATCTGTCATGCTTGCAAAGAAATAGGGTGCAACTGTAATGGCGGGAATCTTATTTCCATCCTTTAACTTGTGGGATTTGATCATCTGAGCCGGATGCATGCTCTGTAAGAGGGCTTTCCCCATCTTTTCGATTCCTTCTTCCCCATAAAAGCGGTAGATGTGAAGCAAAAATGCATTAAACATATCCAGATCCTTCATGGGAAGGCTGATGCTGTTTTCAAACTCCGGCTTCATTAAATCTGCCCAGCTCTCAGGAAATGGGCGGTCTCCTAATACATTGGTATTAACCATGAAAACGGCAGGAACAATTCCGATGATGGCATACTGGTTTTGTGGATCCTTCAGTGATAAGTTCTCATTATCAAGATCAGGGTTTAAATGCTCCATACCGGAAAGATCCTCAAATACGCCTAAATCCTGATAACCGCCAATCATCTTTTTGTCAAAGAATAAGTCAAAACCGGCTGAAAGATAAAGGTCTGACAGGCCGTCAGGATTTCCGTCTGCTAAAATAACCCGGTCCTTTACATCATCAAGTCCCAGGTTTGCAGATTTTAAATGGTACTCCACCTCATATCCAAGAGAGTCTTTATTTTCCTCAAGCCAGGATTCGAATTTTTCTAAAAGAGGGATGCGGATGGGGCAGGGCAGTACGCCTTCGATACGGATATCCCCTTTATTCTCTGATTGTGCAGGAGTGAGGCCGTCCGTCAGGCTGGGCGCCTTCTGACCAATTACTTCCTCCAGTTTCTTTATAAAAAGTTCCTGGTTTACCTTTCTCATAGCCAATGCTGTTTCTAAAGAAATGGTTTTACCAAGAGTTCTGCGCATAACGGGATTGCTTAAATTCTCAAAACCATTGGCAATAAATACTTCAATGGTTTCCGGATAGGTTTCCGTAATATGAAAGATCGTATCAGAAGCTTTAAAATAATTTGACATAATGTTTCCTTTCTCTATGTTAATTGTAAGTTGGTTTCTGAAATTACGTTTATCATATCATAGTTTCTCTGTTTTGTTTGTTGTAAAAACAACTAATTTCAAATAGTTTTGATATTATTTCTTGTTAAGGCACTATCTTTTTCATTACTCAGATAGTATGATGAATTCATAAAAATTTGATTCGCAGAGGGGGAATTACATTGTTAAAACCAAAAAAAATCACCCTGGCTTATTTTTCAGGGACTGGTTGTACAAAGGAAGTCTGTCTGTGTTTCGCACAACAATTGGCAAAGAAGGGGTTGGAAAGCAAAACCGTCAGTCTGGAAAATCATGATCCGGGAAATCTAAAACCGCCGGATCTCCTTGTGATATTTTCGCCTGTATATGCTTTTCGGCTGGCGTCTATTACTGAAAAATGGATCAAAGGCCTTCCCAAATCCAGCCGCACCATGGTTGTGATCGTACCTGTGTCCGGAGGAGGGGATATCTCACCCAATACAGCCTGCACCATGGCCTGCAGACGGATGTTAAAGAAAAAGGGATATCATCTGATCTATGAAAAAATGATGGTAATGCCGTCTAATTTCGGTACCAATGCAGGAGATGAAATTAATCAGCAATTATTACGCATATTACCGGAAAAAACAAAAGAAATGATTGAAGATATTCTGAACGGTGAACATCATTTTCTGATGGGAAAGCCCCAGGATCGTTTTCTTGCAATGCTTGGAAAAGGAGAGCATCTGGGTGCAAGATTTTTTGGGGCTTCCATACACCCCTCATCACAATGCACTCATTGTGGGAAATGTTCACAAAAGTGCCCGGTCCGGAACATTAAAATGGATCAGGGAATTCCCAAATTCGGTTTTCGTTGTATTTTGTGCTTAAGATGCATCTATTCCTGTCCGGTTCATGTACTGAAACCGAGAATCTTAACCTCTGCAGTTTTAAAAGACGGTTTTCATCTGCAGAAGTATAAAAAACAGGAGTCAGAGGATATGAGTGAGAAACAGTCTGAGTTTCATTTAAAGGGTGCCTGGAAGGGCGTTAGTGACTATTTACAATAACGAACGTCAGGCGGGGTATGAGTTCCTTAAAAGGAATCCGTACCCCGCCTGACATGTGGTTATAATTTTAAATCAATCCCGCTGGTTTTTGCTTCCATCATCGCATCTACAATGGATATAATCTGTGCTCCGGCCTCTACCGGCGGCATTCCGTTCTTATGAATATTGGAAACCACCGTTCTCTGGGATTCCGGCTTTTTCGTACTTGATTCATATGCCATATAGGCACTTAAACTTTCTCCAGTTGCAAGACCAGGTCTTTCTCCTATAAGAATAATGGTGATTTTCGCATGTAATGCTTCACTGATCCGGTCCATAGTGGCAACCCTTGCAAATTTAACAAAGACTGGATCACCTGTCGTATAGCCTTTTTCTTTCAGTCCATCCATAAGCATGGGATAAATATCCGGAAGATTACTGGTAATTGCAGGAGAACTAAGACCGTCACCTGCGATAATCTGCACATCTGCATCGTGTCTGCAGTTTTCCCTGATTATTTTCAGGGTTTCATCGGAAAAACGTCTTCCAAGATCCGGCCTTGTTATATATTCATCTTTATTTTTGCATAAGCTCTGAACCTTTAAAAATCCCAGCTGATCCACCACTTTTTCATCCACCTCTGACCAGACTGCATCCATGGCGACAGCATGATCAGCACGAAAGCGGAGATAGGTTTCCGTCTTCAGCCTGGTCCCTGCCTTGCCCACACAGATTCTTGCAGCCGTCGTCTTCTTTAAATTGACACAGGACTGAACGTCTGCCGGATGGTTAATTGTTACCCGTTCTGTTAAATCAAGGGAAGAGATATCCCTTACAAGATCCTGATCCATTTACTTCACCTCCTGTGTGAAAATAGAGGGATCACCGGCGCGTTCCGTCAGTTGTCCGTCTTCCATAATACCCAGTTCCTCCATGCGTTTTTCAAATTCTCTCATGGGTCGTTTTCCGCTTGTTTCCCGAAAGGCTGCCGCGTCATGATAACTGGATGACTGATACATCAGCATAATATCATCCCCTGCCGGTATTCCCATTACATAATTGACACCGGCGCTGGCAAGGAGGACACCTAAGTTTTCCAGGTCATTCTGACTGGCTTTCATATGATTGGTATAACAGACATCGCAGCCCATGGGGATACCGGTGAGTTTTCCCATAAAATGATCTTCCAGTCCGGCCCGGATTACCTGAGCTCCGTCATATAAATATTCCGGTCCGATAAAACCTACAACGGTATTGACACAGTAAGGGTGGTAACGTTTGGCAAATCCGTAGCATCTTGCTTCCATTACCAGCTGATCTGCATCATGATGACCTTCTGAGGAAAGTTCAGACCCCTGACCTGTTTCAAAATACATGAAGTTGGGACCTTTGGAGCTTTTCTTTTCCTTCATCAGTTCATAAGCCTCATCCATTAAGGCAGTGCTGATTCCAAATGCCGTATTGGAGATCTGTGATCCGGCAATGGATTGAAACATTAAATCCATAGGACTGCCCTTTTTTAAAGCCTCCATCTGGGTGGTCACGTGGGAAAGGACGCAGTTCTGGGTAGGAATCTGCCATTGATCCATAAAATCACGGAAAGCCCGCAGAATTTTATCCGTCTGCTCCACAGTATCTATGGCAGGATTTAAACCGATCAATGCATCGCCATTTGCATAGGAAATTCCTTCAAACACAGATGCCATAACCCCTTCAAAGCTGTCTGTGGGATGATTTGGTTGCAGTCTGGAGGCAAGGGTTCCCGGAAGACCGATTGTTGTATTGCAGGTAGCGGGAACAATCAGCTTTTTAGAAGCCACAATAATGTCAAGATTGCTCATCAGCTTTGTCACACCTGCTATTACCTCAGCAGTGAGACCATCACGAATTTCTTCAATGGCAGCAGCAGGAGAGGCCAGAATAAATTCCCGCAGTTCTCCAAGGGTTATGGATTTGATTTTTTTATAGGCTTCCTCATCCACTCCATCCTGAATGACTCTTGTGACTTCATCGGTTTCATAATCAACTACCGGATGGTTCCGTAAATCGGAAACGGATAAATCGGCAAGTACAACTTTGGCAGCAATGCGTTCTGCTGCATCTGCCGCTGCAATTCCAGCCAGTGTATCACCGGATTTTTCTTCATTCGCTTTTGCCAGGACTTCCCTGACGGAACGAAATTCGTAGGTTTTACCGAATAATCTTGTCTTTAATTTCACCTTCTCGGCCTCCTATGCTTCCATTTCATTTTCTGCGGATACAAATCCATTTGCAAAAACCTTGTCTTTTACAAGGTAATAAAGAATAGCGGCAGCATAAACAATGGCAGCCAGGAACAAAAGAGAGGCCTGGGAGACGACGAGGGCAACTACGACTACTGCACAGGTAATTGCTGCAATGGTCGGAATCAATGCGGATTTTAACCGGTATGGGCGTGCCAGTGACGGCTCTGTTTTCCTGAGAACAAACCAGGAGGCAATGGATAAAACTGCCATTACTGACGAACCGATGCAGGAGAAAACAACCAGGCTGCCTACATTTCCAGTGATTACAAAAAAGAGACCAATGAGACTGGTGCTCACAAGAGCAAAGACCGGAGTACCATTTTTATCAAGATTTGAAAGTGCTTTTGGAAGATAACCGCTTCTGGACATGGCGTATGCCTGCCTGGAATATCCAATCATAATTCCATGAAGACTGGCAGCCAGACCGAATAATCCAAAAAATCCCACTAATTTTACAAGGAATGAATTTTCACCATAGACTTTTGATAAAATGGCCGGAAGTGGATTATCGGTGGAGGCAACAGCAGATAAATCCGCGGCAGAGTTTCCGGCAGTAACAATAAGTACAGCAACTGCCATAACAACCAGTGCGCCGATTCCGGATATAAATGCTTTTGGTATGTCTTTTTGCGGATTTTTACATTCTTCCGCCCCCATTGCTCCTGACTCCACAGCCAGATAAAACCAAACCACAAATGGAATGGCAGCAAATATGCCGTGCATGCCGTTCATGGAAGCTCCGGAAGAGAACAGGCCGTGTACATCTACGGTTGGAATTCCAAGTATAAAATAAACAGCTACTCCAAGAATCGCCACTGCAGTAACAATCACACTGACGATGGCGGCAGATTCAATTCCCTTGATATTGATAAAAACAAAGATACAAAAGGCAGTGATAGCAGCGATATTTGCCGGAATAACAGGAAGCAGTCCATGAACATATGCACCGATGGAAAGTGCAATTCCTGGTGTTGCAAAGATATACTCAAGGAGTATGGAGAAACCGGCTATAAAACCGGCGAACTTGCCGAATGATTTTTCTGCATATGCGGTTGGACCAGCTGCAGACGGGATGGCTGTTGCCAGCTCAGAGTAACAAAAGACAAAAGAGACATAAAAAAGTGTGACGATGAATGTTGCAATTAAAGCTCCTGTAAAATTAGTCTTTTCAAACAGGTAATTCCAGCCAAAATACATACCGGATACAACTGCACCTACAATAATCGCCCATAGCTTAACCGGTGTTAGAGCTTTGTTCAAATTTTTTTCTTCCATAATGGAATCCTCCTGATTTTTCTTGTTTTTATTGATACACTAATGTTTTAATCACAACGGGTACCGCGCTTCCAACCGGTGATCCGATATCTATGTAATCCCCCTCCTCAACCTGAATCTGATCCAGGCAGATAACCGGTTTGCTGCACGGCGTATGAATCCGGATCATCTGACTCAGTGCTTTTGCAAAGTCTTCTTTTAAAAGCACAATTACAGGACTATTTAATCCCTCATAAAGTCTGGCGATCTGATCTGCAAGAAGTTTAATTTCTCCATATCCGGGACTTTTTTCCCCTTTTATACTCACTGCAAGAACCTCATCCTCATAAAGCTCCATAAGAGGTCTGGTACTTCTATATACATCCTCCCACTGGCTGGCAACTGCCGGGCATTTCACTATGGGAATATTCCGCATAGGTAATATAGAGGGTTCAACACCCACCGTACTTCCACTGACGGACAGAGCGTGGTTTCCTGCTCCGATTACGGTTGCCCTTATTTTTTCCTCCGGAATGATAAGTCTGCTCTTATATGGTGCAAGAGCCTGAGTAATTTTGATTCCAAGCAAAGGGCCGATGTCTCCATACTGAAACCATTCTGCCTGGTCTTTCATTTCGTTTAATGATCCCACGTATTCGCCCACTCCACCGGATATGGATATAAAATCAAGATTCTTTGGAATGGTGAAATCTGTGATGTATAACGGGAGAGTATCCTCATTCATTTCGCATAATCCAAGTGCCTGAAGGCAGCAGTCTGCCAGATAATCGCAGAAACGTTCCAGCACTTTGATATCAGCAGATTCTCCCTGTCTGATAGCAAGTTTATGACTGGTTATTATATGGGCAATCCGGTCTGAAATATAGGTTACGCCGCCAGTGTCATCCAGTTTTATCAGCCTTCCTCCAATGTCCATTGCAAAGGAATCCGTACACATACCGGAGTCAAATACAGCCGCGTTTAAGGTTCCCCCGCCGATATCCAGGTTAATGATTCTTCTGCTCCTTCTTTTTGATTCTTCGCTGATTCCGGCTCCCTTCCCGGCTAAAACCGCTTCCAGCCTTGGTCCTGCGGTAGCAACAACAAAATCTCCCAGATACTCTGATAACCAGATATTCACCTGCCGGGCATTATCCTTTCTGGCTGTTTCCCCCGTAATGATGACGGCTCCGGTTTCTATATTCTCCTTATCAATTCCACTTTCTTTCATAGCCGCCTTTACCCGTTCCCGGATTTGTTCAAAATCAATGGCATCTCTAGAAATCAGTGGTGTGAAGATAACCGGACTTCGATAGATAACCTCAGTCTCATCGATTTTAGTCGTGGGAAGAAGGGAAGGTCCCAGCCTGGTTGAGATCTTAATGTTGCTGATAATAATTTCCGTTGTACTGGTTCCTATATCCACACCAATACTGTACAACCGTATACCTCCTTCCGGCAGCTTCACAAACGAAAGAATAATAAAAAAGACGAAGGGGATTTCCTGGCAGGAAACGTCTTCGTCTTTCATATTTCGTATGAAGTTTTTATATTAACAATTAATATAAGGACTTTGTATTCATTTGTCAACAGTTAAATGGAAAAGTCTTTATAACGTTAGAATCTTAAGTAGAAAAGAAAAAACCATTGTGCAATATTTACATGACAAATGTCATATAGACAAGTTGTGTAGTGATATATGCATAAATATTATTGACTTTCCTCCTGCGGTTGTTATGATGAAGACAGGAAAGGGGGTATTTATATGACAGATGAGACGGGAAATAAAAAAATAATTGTTGCCGGACACATTTCCCTGGATATTACACCAGTCTTTAAAAGCAGTGACGGAAGGAAAATTCTAAAGTCCTTCCAGCCCGGTAAACTTTTAGAAGTGGGAAACGCCAGCATATCCGGAGGCGGAGCAGTTTTTAACACAGGTCTTGGGCTGCATGCACTGGGAGCAGATGTCCTTTTGATGGCAAACACAGGGGATGATGACTTTGGACAGATCCTAAAAGGAAAGATACAGGAAAGAGGGTGTGAAAGCTGCATTACGGTTATTCCCGGAGAGGATACAGCCTACACAATTGTTCTGGCACCAAAAGGGGTTGACCGGTTATTTCTTCATAATCCCGGTTGCAATGACACCTTTGGCTTAGAACATGTGGATTTTAGAAAAGCGGCAAAAGCAGCTCATTTTCATTTTGGTTATCCTACACTGATGAAGCGGTTCTACCAGAATGACGGGCTGGAATTAAAAGAGCTTTTTAGCCGCATCAAAAAGCTTGGACTTACCACCTCGCTGGATCTGGCGGCGGTGGATCCGGAATCGGAAGCTGCATCCTGCCGCTGGGACCGGATTTTTGGCTCTGTGCTTCCCTATGTGGATTTTTTTGTACCCAGCATCGAAGAACTGGGATTTCTGTTAAACCGTCCCCTCTATGAGAAATGGCAGGAAATTGCTGACGGCGATGATATTACCTCCATTCTCTCTTTAAAGAAAGACGTGGAAACCATTGCAGACCAGGTCCTGCAGCGGGGCGCAAAGGCAGTTCTTTTAAAATGCGGTGCAGCCGGAATGTACTTAAAAACAGCTTCAAAGCAGGCGTTTGCTGATGGACCGGAATTTTTAAAAGACTGGGCAGATATTTCTTATTTCCAGAACAGCTTTCTGCCTGACCGGATTCTTTCTGCCACAGGAGCCGGAGATACCAGTATTGCCGCATTTATAAAAGCCATGCTGGAGAAACGTTCTCCAGAAGAATGTGTGAAACTTGCGTCGGCAACAGGTGCTTCCTGTGTGACAGCTTATGATACAGTAAGCGGGCTGCTGCCTTTCGAAATATTAGAGGAAAGAATCAAAAACGGGTGGGAAGAACAGAGACGAATCCTGCCATAAATGAAAAGGAGGAATTACATATGCTTGTTACCATGAAATCAATTCTTAACCTGGCAGAAGCCAGAAACATTGCTGTAGGCGCCTTTAATATTACTTCTCTGGAGGGAATTCAGGCAGTATTAGGAGCTGCGGAGGAAACCGGACAGCCAGTCATTTTACAGTTTGCACCTGTCCATGAAACAATTATCCCCCTTTCCATCATGGGACCCATCATGGTTATGATGGCAGAACATGCGGCCGTTCCCGTAGCAGTACACCTGGATCACGGAGACGATTTTAAGAAGTTAAAACAGGCCCTGGACATGGGATTTACCTCCATTATGTACGATGGTTCCGCCCTTTCTTTTGAGGAAAATGCTGCAGGTACTCAAATTGCAGTGGAACTTGCGGCCGCATATGGAGCTTCTGTTGAAGGAGAAATCGGAGCAATGGGCAGAGAAGAATTTAAAAGCGTGGGAGAAGACGGGGGAAACCAAGCGTCAGAAAGCTGCTACACAGACCCGGACCAGGCGGAATCATTTACTTCACTAACCGGGATTGACGCATTGGCCTGTTCCTTTGGCACTGTACACGGACTCTATTTAAAAAAGCCTAATCTGGATCTTGACAGAATCAGCCGGATTCGGGACAAAGTGGCTCTCCCCATTGTCATGCACGGAGGTTCCGGGATCAGCGATGAAGATTTTTATCAGTGCATCAAACGTGGGGTCCGTAAGATTAATTATTATACCTATCTGGCAAAGGCCGGCGGCATGTATGTGAAGGAAAAAGCCGCTAATGCAGGAGATGTGGTATTTTACCATGATGTGACCCTTTGGGGAGTGGAGGCAATGAAAAAAGACGTGCTTCATACCATTCAGGTATTTTCTGGTATGGAACAGAAAGAGAGCTGAATGCTATGAAACGTTCTGAAGTTAACAAAGCCTTAAAGGATATGGAACAGATGATTCAGAAATGTGGATTCTCCCTTCCGCCATTTTGCAGTTTTACGCCGGAAGAATGGAAAGAAAAAGGGCATGAATACGATGAAATCCGTGACAATATGCTTGGCTGGGATATTACGGATTTTGGACTTGGGAATTTTGACCGTATTGGCTTTTCGCTGATTACTCTTCGAAATGGTAATGTGAAACAAAAGAAATATACAAAGACCTATGCAGAAAAACTGCTCTTCTTAAAAGAGGGACAGTCAGCTGCCATGCATTTTCACTGGACGAAAATGGAGGACATTATAAACAGAGGGGGAGGCAATGTGCAGATCCGTGTTTACGAATCCGGCCCGGACGGAGATTTTTCTAATTCTGACGTAACAGTTAACAGTGATGGAAGAAGTTATATGGTTCCTGCCGGTACCGTGGTAACACTGCGCCCTGGGGAGAGCATTACCATTTATCCTTATCTCTACCATGACTTTCATGTGGAACCCCATTCCGGCCCGGTGCTGCTCGGTGAAGTATCCATGTGTAACGATGATCAGGAGGACAACCGGTTTTACCAGCCAGTCGGCCGCTTCCCCAAAATAGAAGAAGACGAGCCCCCTTACCGTCTCCTTTGCAACGAATACCCGGAAGCGGAGTAATTGTGCAATGTGATGAAAATTCAGGCATGGACAATCCGAATTCCCTTAATACAGCAAATTAAATATGACAAATGTAATGGAAAACTAGTTACATTGTGCACATGTTTTAAAATCAGCCGAGTGATATGATGTTTATGCAGCATATAACACAATTATATAATGTATAAGGAGGATTTACCATGAAAAAAAGCACAAAAAAGCTTGCCGCAATTCTGATGTGTGCAGCTCTTGCCGGAATGTCTGTGGCAGGCTGCAGCAATGGGGAACCAGAAACAAAGGCGCCTGAAACAACAAAAGCAGCGGAGACCACAAAAGCGGAAACAAAGGCTGAAACAAAAGCTGAGGCAAAAACAGAAACAAAAGCTGGGGTAAAATCAGATTCTGCCGTAAACATGGCAGATGCAAATGTAAAAAAGAAAGATCCAAGTAAGCATTATAAATTCGGATATACCTGTATGGACGGTACCAATCCATTCTTTGTAACAATCGAAAAGACCATGCGGGAAATGATTGAAGCCCAGGGAGACGAACTGGTTTCTGTGGATCCGGCGAATGATGTAACTCTTCAGATCACCCAGGTTGAGGATTTAGTCTCACAGAAAATTGATGCCATGTTTATGAATCCGGCAGAAGCAGAGGGAATCCTTCCCGCTCTGGATCAGTTAAAAGAAGCAAAGATTCCAACGGTAGGCTTTGATACAGAAGTAGCTGATATGTCCTATCTGATTTCTTACACCGGCTCTGATAACTATAATGCAGGTTTTGTATGCGGAGAAGATTTAGTAAAGAAATGTCCAAATGGCGGAGATATCATTGTTCTTGATTCCCCAACCATGAATTCCGTGACAGACAGAACAAACGGATTTTTGGATGCCATTAAAAACCACAACTTCAATATTGTTGCCCAGCAGGATGCAAAGGGAAATTTAGAGGTTTCCATGGGAATTGCAGAAGATTTACTTCAGGCTCATGGTAATGTAGTTGCCATCTTCGGCGGAAATGATCCCACTGCACTGGGCGCACTGGCAGCTGCAAATGCAGCAGGCATCAAGGACTGCAAAATATATGGTGTAGACGGTTCACCTGATATTAAGGCAGAATTGGCCTCCGGTACTTCCCTCATTGAAGGAAGCGGCGCTCAGTCACCAGTTAAAATCGCTCAGTCTGCAGTTAACATTATGTACTCTTACTTAAACGGGGAAGAAGTCGCTGACCGGTATCCCGTGGAAACATTCCTCATTACATCTGAGAATGTAAAGGATTATGGCACAGACGGCTGGCAGTAAATACAGATAAAAGGAACCATGCCTCCTGGAACAAGCGTGTTACATGCACCGGGAGGCGGTGCCTTTTTTCCAGACTGACGTCATAAATGGATAACGAACAGGCAGGTGAATATATGAGTGAAAAAATTCTGCTTCAAATGAAAAATATACATAAATCCTTCCCGGGAGTCAATGCATTGCAGGGAGTGGATTTTGAACTGTTCCCTGGGGAAGTTCATGCCCTTCTTGGTGAAAACGGGGCTGGAAAATCCACGTTAATCAAGGTTTTAGGCGGAATTTATATTGCAGAAGAGGGGGAAATTTTCATTGAAGGACAGAAGGTGGTCATTGATGGAGTAAATGCTTCTCATGCCAGCGGAATTTCCATCATCCATCAGGAACTGGTACTGGTCCCTCATATGACCGTAGCAGAAAATATCTTTCTTGGACGGGAACCTGGAAAGGGCGGTTTTATAGATCATGACACAATGGAGCGGGAAGCAGGTAAGCTCTTAGATGATTATCATATGAGCATCTCTCCGGAAGCCTTTGTCAAGGATTTAACCATTGCCCAGCAGCAGATGGTGGAAATCGTAAAAGCCATTTCCTACCGTTCAAAAATACTGGTCATGGATGAGCCAACCTCCTCCATATCGGATAAAGAGGTGGAGTTTTTGTTTCAGACCATGCGTATGCTGACCAGAAAAGGTGTGGGAATTATATATATATCCCATAAAATGGATGAGCTGGAGCAGATCTGTGACAGAGTGACTGTTTTAAGGGACGGCTCCTATGTAGGAACAAAAGTTGTGAAGGACACTTCAAGAGACCAGTTAATCTCCATGATGGTTGGGCGGGAACTGACTAAATATTATACCCGGGATTATAAAGAACCGGGAGATGTTGTATTAAAATGTGAAAATATAACAGACGGCAGGATGGTAAAAGGAGCGAGCTTTGAACTGCGCAAGGGAGAGATCATCGGTTTTGCCGGATTAGTGGGAGCAGGCAGAAGTGAGACCATGAAATGCATTTTTGGTCTGACCCCATGTCTGTCCGGGGATATCTATGTAAATGGAAAACCGGCAAAAATCAAATCTCCTTTGGATGCCATGAACTACAAAATAGCACTGGTTCCCGAGGACCGGAAGCAGGAAGGTCTCTATCCGGTGCAGAGCGTGCGCTTTAACTCCACAATAGAAGTGCTTAAATCTTTTATCAAAGGGATACTGGTCAATTTAAAAAAAGAAGAAGAAATAACCAGAAAATATATTGAAATGATGGATACAAAGACACCATCCCAGGAACAGCTGATTGGAAACTTATCCGGTGGAAACCAGCAGAAGGTCATGATCGGAAGATGGCTTGCCACCTCTCCTGACATCCTGATTCTTGATGAGCCTACCAGAGGCGTGGATGTAGGGGCGAAATCAGAAATATATGCAACCATGAATGAACTGGTCAAAGAGGGAATGTCAATAATCATGATTTCTTCCGAACTGCCGGAAATTCTTAACATGAGCGACCGGGTATATGTCATGTGTGACGGAAGAACCACCGGCTGTTTCCACCATAGCGAAAACATAACCCAGGAACAGATTATGAAGCTGGCAGCCAAGTAGGAAAGAGGGAGAAATCAGATGACAACTAGAATTCAAAAAAATGTAAAACAGTATTTAAAAGATAACATCGGAATTATCGGTGCACTGCTGATTCTGTGTATTTTCCTGTCCATATTTCCAAAGACCAGCGGTGTATTTCTGACACATAAAAATATTTTTAATGTACTGAGGCAGATTTCTTCCAACTTATTCCTTGCATGCGGAATGACCATGGTAATTATTTTAGGAGGAATCGACCTTTCCGTAGGTTCCATTATAGCCCTGTCCGGCTGTGTTGCTGCAGGCTGTGTGGCACGTTACAATCTTCCCATATCTGCAGCGATATTAATCGGCGTTCTCATCGGTACGGCAGTTGGTATGGCAAACGGTGTGGTTATCTCAAAAACAACCATTCCGCCGTTTATTGTTACACTTGCCACCATGAATGTGGCAAAAGGTCTGGCCTACGTCTATACCGGCGGTTCTCCCGTAAGAGTCGTAACAAAGAAATGGCAGTTTCTTGGTGCCGGCTACATTGGAGGAGTTCCCACCCCTGTTATAATCCTGGTATTTGTATTAATCATAACTGCAGTTATTATGAATAAGACAAAGCTGGGACGCCACATCTATGCAGTGGGAGGCAATTCCCAGGCCGCCAGATTCTCCGGAATCAGTACTGCAAGAGTAAAATTACTGGTACATACCTATTCCGGACTTATGGCAGGTCTTGCAGGTGTTGTCCTCGCTTCCCGTATGTATTCCGGGCAGCCCACTGCAGGAGACGGAGCAGAAATGGATGCCATTGCGGCAGTTGTGGTTGGAGGAACTTCCATGGCAGGCGGTTCCGGTAAAATCGGAGGCACCATTATCGGAGGGCTGATTATTGGTGTATTAAACAACGGACTGAATCTTTTGAATGTTAACTCATTCTGGCAGTATGTAGTAAAAGGCATTGTCATTCTACTGGCAGTATTTGTAGACTACTTGCGGAATAAGAAAAAGGGCTAGAATTCTGCACTGTGCAGAGAGCGTTTCCTTAACAGAGAAACGCTTTTTGTGATATAATAAATAAAAAAACACGGGGGTGTTTATACATGAAGAGAAAGGCTGGGATATTTCTCTTAATTGCACTGATTGCAGCCTTGCTGGCTGGCTGCAGCAGGAGGAAGGACGAAGCACCTCCTCATAAAGCTCTCATATTTGGAGCCACCTATATGACACGGAATAATCCCTACTTTAATGTTTTGGGACAGGGGATTGAAGAAGTGGTGGAAGCCAATGGAGATATTCTTTTAACCAGAGATCCCTTGCAGGATCAGAAGAAGCAGAATGAACAGATTGAAGAACTTATCGACGAAGGAATCAGCATGCTTTTCTTAAATCCGGTGGACTGGGAAGAGGTCCGTCCGGCTTTACTCGCCTGTAAAAAAGCAGGCGTGGCAGTGATTAACGTAGATACTGTGGTAAAGGACCGGGATCTGGTCATATCCGTGATTGAAACGGACAACTATCAGGCAGGTCAGCTTTGCGCCCTGGATATGATGAAGCGCAGGAAATCTGCGGATATTGTAATACTGGATAATCCCATTCAGATGTCTATTACCTACCGGGCACAGGGGTTTACCGATGCCATAGCAGGCAATCCCAATTACCGGGTGGTATACCGGCATGCGGCAGCAGGAGAAATTGAGGTTTCGTCCAAAGTAATGGAGGAGTTTTTAAATCAGAATATAGGGTTTGATGTAGTTCTTGGCGGCAACGACCCTACGGCTCTTGGTGCGCTGGCAGCACTTCAGCAGGCCAGAAAGGAAGATGGAGTCTTAATCTACGGTATAGACGGTTCTCCTGACTTTAAGGCGATTCTGGACATGGGATATGTGACCGGAACCAGTGCCCAAAGCCCCAAAGCCATTGGAAGGGTTGCTGCGGAAACCGCTTACCGGTACTTAAACGGAGAACCAGTGGATCCATACATCAGTCTGTCCAGTACCTTAATTACAAAGGACAATCTGGCTGAATACGAAATCGACGGCTGGCAGTAGGTGAGAGAGATGGAAGATAATAAATTTAACGGCAGGATCAGGATTTTACAGACCGCAATCCTGGTTATTAATATTATATCCGTAATGGGGATCAGCATTTTTATATACGCTACCATTGAAAAAATCCGAAGATCCTACGATGCCAGAGAATTTTTAAATGAAATTCAGGCCATCGTCTGGTATCCCTATGCCAAAATCTGGCTTTGTGTCCTGTTGTTAGGTTTTCTAACCTTAAGCATGGTGATCAGAGACCGGTTGTTTCCCAATAACAGCAAGGTTATTTTAACCAGTCTGGTTGCAGATTTTATTGCATGCTTTGCCATTATCATTGAACTGAATTTCAACTATAATGGAATCCTGCTGCTGGTATTTTCCAATGTGATTCTCTATGTAAAAAATGGAAAATCCAGATATATACTGGCAGCCGTTGCCATCGGAAGTTTTATCCTTGCCGATTATGAACTGCTGTCAATCTCTTACAGACTGTATTCCATACAGGATTATATTGCTTTTTACAGTGCCTCAAAACAGCAGTATTTTCTGAGTGTTTATAACATTTTCATATCCTTGAATGTAATCCTGTTTGTTGCTTACTGTGTCAATATTATCAATGAACAGCAGGGAAATATCGATGAAATACACGGATTAAACGAAAAACTCCACGATGTGAACGAACAGCTGCAAAAGTATTCTCTTATGGCCGAAAAAATGGCGGAGACCAGAGAACGTAACCGCCTGGCAAGGGAAATTCATGATACCCTGGGGCATACACTCACAGGGATTTCAGCTGGAATTGATGCATGCATTGCGATTCTCAGCATCTCACCGGAACAGACAAAAAAGCAGCTGGAACTGATATCGAAAGTTACCAGAGACGGGATTAAGGACATCCGCCGTTCTGTCAGCGAACTAAGACCCGATGCCCTGGACCGGTTCAGTCTGGAATTTGCCATTAACAAGATGGTGACTGACATCAATGCCGTATCGGAAACAAGAGTCTATTTTGACTGCAGGGTCAGCAATTTAAAATTTGGAGAGGACGAAGAGAATGCCATTTACCGTGTGGTTCAGGAAGGGATTACCAATGCCATACGCCACGGGCAGGCAAAAGAGATCTGGGTAACCATGAAAATGGAAAAGGAAGATATTCTCATACAGATCAGAGATAATGGTATTGGATGTAAAGAGATGAAAAGCGGTTTCGGCACCAAGCATATGAAAGAGCGGATTCGTATGCTGAACGGAGCTGTTACATTTGATGGAAGTGATGGTTTTATCGTAAATGCAAGAATACCGATCCGGAGGGGAGAGACCTATGATTAAAGTATTGATTGCCGATGATCAGGAACTGATACGCCAGAGTCTGCAGATTGTCTTAAACAGCAGGAAAGATATGACCGTTACCGATGTGGCGGCAGACGGCCAGGAGGTGATGCGGTGCATCCGCAAAAATAAGCCTGACGTGATCTTAATGGATGTGCGTATGCCTAAAATGGATGGGGTCCAATGCACCAAACTCATTAAGGAAAGCTGCCCTCAGATTAAAATCATCATACTGACTACATTTGACGATGATGAATATGTATACAATGCTTTAAAATATGGTGCCAGCGGGTATTTACTAAAAGGAGTCTCTATGGAAGAACTGGCCAATGCGATTACGACTGTCTACAATGGCTGGGCAATGATTAATCCGGATATAACTGCAAAGGTTTTAAGACTTTTCTCCCAGATGGCAAAAGCCGATTACTCCATTACAGTCAAAGAAAAGAATATGGATGAGCTGACGAGAGCCGAATGGAAAATCATTGCCCAGGTTGAAAAAGGTGCAAGCAACCGGGAAATCGCCAGGACGTTAAACTTATCAGAGGGAACTGTACGAAATTATTTAAGCACCATTTTAAACAAACTGAATTTAAGGGACCGGACCCAGCTTGCTATCTGGGCAGTTCAGACCAGCGTAAGAAATAAGGTGGAAGGGCGGCCCCTGGAAACAGAGGGAGCTTTATGAAAAAGATGCGCTTCATTTTAAGCGGAATCACCGGTCTGCTTCTGCTGTCCGCCTGCCTCTTTCTCTACAATAAAAACAGCCGTCCCGTTATCCTGGAATTTGGTATGTTTACCGGCAGCAACTGGGATGTGGCCAGTGCCAACAGTTTCAAAATATTCGACCGTGCTATCGCAGATTTTGAAAAAAATCATCCCAATGTGAAGATTCACTATTACAGTGGAATTGCAAAAGAGGATTACTCTGAGTGGTGTGCAGGAAAGCTTTTAGAAGGAAAAACACCGGATGTATTCATGGTGTTAGATTCTGATTTTGATAAATTTACTTCCCTTGGAGTCATGAAAAATCTGGATGATTTAATGTCCTCTGATGGCAGTTTTCACAAAGAAGATTTTTTCGCGACTGCTTTGGATACCGGACGGAACGGGGGGCATCAGTATGCCCTTCCCTATGAAGTAGTTCCCACCCTGATGTTTGTTAATAAATCTCTTCTTGCAAAAGAAGGAATTGATATGCCAAAGGAAGACTGGACCTGGGAAGATATGGCTGAGATCTGTCAGAGGGTTACAAAAGATACGGATCAGGATGGGCTTTTAGATCAGTTCGGAACTTATAATTACAGCTGGAGGGATGCCTTATATACATGCGGGGGCAAGCTATACGGGAACAATCAGGCTCAGATATCCTTTACTGACAGCCGGGTTTTAAATGCAGTTAAATACATCAAGCGCCTGAATGATATTAATCAGGGGCAAAGCGTAACACAGGAAGATTTCAATGCTGGAAGAGTGGCTTTTATGCCGCTCACCTTTGCAGAGTACCGGACCTACAAAACCTATCCGTACCGGATTAAGAAATATACCAAATTTCAGTGGGACTGTATTACGTTCCCGGCAGATAAAGAAGGCGGGAATATATCTAAAGTAGATGCCCTGCTAATCGGAATCGGCAGCAAAACCAGACATGAAGCCCTTGCCTGGGAATTTTTAAAACAACTGACTTATACCGGTGAAATGCAAATGGATGTGTACCGCTATTCCCAGGGAGTTCCTGCACTGAGAGCAGTGGCCTCATCCCAGGAAGGGGTGGATTGCCTTCAGGAGGACATGGATGAAGGGGAGCAGGTTATAAGCAGCACACTCTTGTGCCATGTGATTGAAAACGGAATCATCGAACCCAAGCTTCTCCAGTATCAGCAGGTCATGAATCTGGCAGATGGTGAGGTGTCCAAAATCCTGCAGGAAAATAAAAATGTGGACAGCAGTATGAAGATCTTTCAGCGGACGGTCAGTAAATATTTACAGCAGCAGAAATAAAAAACCTGTGATATCAATATATACTTGTAATAAAAAGTACAATTAAATATAATAAAGCCAGGTGTTATATTACAAGAGAACGTATGGGGAGGAGAGAAACGTTGCATTTTTTAGAAGTAGAAAAAAAGGGGCTGGCTCAGATAAAATCCAAGAACCGGGTTCGTGTTTACAGTGAAATATTAAGACATCAGCCCATTTCCAGAACTCAGCTGGAAACAGCTCTTTCCTTATCTCCATCAACGGTTTCAAGAGTTGTGGAACAATTAATAAAAGCCGGCATTGTTAAAGAATCCGGAACGGAACCTACAGCTGCCGGAAGAAAGCCGATTATGCTTTCGGTCAGAGACGATGCTTATTATATAATCGGGCTTAGTATAACAAAAAAGCGGATTGTATTCGGACTCTTTAATGTTTTGGGAGAACCCATTGAAAAAGTACATTGGAGCACAATTGCTATCTGTAACAGCGAAGAATTGTTATCAATACTGGAACGGGGTATTAACCAGCTGCTTTTAAAGTGCAGCATTGCACCGGAACAGATATTAACCATAGGCATAGCTGCCAGAGGATTGATTAACAAAGAGACCGGAAGTATTCTTTATGCCATGGAGACCAAAGAATGGATTCCGGTGAAGGAGTTTCTAAATCAACGATTTGACTGCCCGGTCTATCTGGAAAATAATGTGGCAGCCGACTTAAAAGCCCAGTATCTGCAAAATAGTCTAATTGAGAATGCCATGGTATACATGTACATGGATGAAGGAATCGGCGGCAGTATTATTTATGACGGTAAGATACTCGACGGTCAGAGTAATATGGCAGCCAGATTTGGTCATCTGACAATTATTCCAGATGGTAAGCTTTGCAGCTGTGGTAAAAAAGGTCATTTGGAAGCATACGTTACCAACAGTCTGCTGATTGAAGCGTACAGGCAGCAAACCGGGTCAGCATACAGCTCCCTTAAGGATATCTGTTTTGCAGCCAATCAGGGGGATACAGAGGCAAATCTAGTTATTGATGATGCATTAAAAAAGTTGTCATTTGCAATTTCCCAGATCCTGGTCAATATTAATCCAGGGACCTTTGTTTTATACGGTGAATTATTTGAACATTATAACGGAGTCATTGAATCTTTAAAAGAAGAAATCAGTAAACTGGTATTTGATGAGAAGCTTTATCAAATTAACTGGATTATCAGAAATGAACATCAGGTGCAGATGGAACAAAGTATTGCAAAATTAGCTCTGGAATGGGTGTTGTTTTAGAAGATGGAGTGGAATATGTATCAATATATTCCGCTCCTTTTTTGCACATATAATTTCAAGTTGAAATTATATGTGCAATGTGTTAAAGTTACACTATTAAAAGCAATAGTAAACCGACGTATTAAACACAAACTGGCATTATTACCCAAAGGAGGACGACCTTGAATCTTTTATATTTAAACACTCATGATATTGGCAGATACTTAAATATCTATGGTTATGACGTGGAGACTCCCAATCTAAATCATCTTGCAAAGGATGGAATGCTGCTACGGAACATGCATTGTGCCAGCCCCACCTGTTCGCCAAGCAGGGGAGTACTGCTGACTGGACAATATCCGCACAATAACGGATTAATTGGCCTGGCTCACAGGGGATTTGAAATTACAGATAAAGAGACACATTTGGCAGCGTTTTTAAGCCGGCAGGGTTATGAGACCGTTCTGGCAGGTGTACAGCATGAGATCAGATCAAGGTCAGAGTCATTGCTTGGCTATGCAAAGGTATTAAATTCCGAAGCTTATTATCAGAAAGGAATCCGTCAGGAAGAGTTTCTCACTATGCAGGATGAGATGGCAACAAAGGCAGCCGTTGATTACTTAAAATCCAGAAAAACCACAGACCGTCCGTTTTACCTGGCCGTGGGCTATGGCTGTACCCATAGGGAATATCCGGATTTGCCGTCAGACTATGACTTTAACTATATTATGCCGCCCAAGGGAATGCCGGATCAATCCGGGACCAGGCAGGATATGGCAAGATTAAACATCGCGATAGAACGTATGGACCGGTATTGCGGAGAGATTATTGAGACATTAAAGGCCCTTGGGGAATATGAGAAGACGGTAATCGTGTTTACCACAGACCATGGTCTGCCAATTCCAAAGGCAAAGTGTACACTTTATGATGACGGCACAGGCGTGGCAATGATTGTCAAAGCGCCTGGAGTAACCAGAGCATTTCAGAGTTCCGATGCTTTGCTGTCCCAGATTGACCTGTTTCCCACACTTTGTGAACTGTTATCTTTGCCAAAGCCGGAATGGCTTCAGGGAGTATCCTTTTTGCCGGTTCTAAATCAGACAGCATCAGAAGTCCGAAGTGAAATATATGGAGAAATTAATTATCATATTGCCTGCGAACCTGTCCGGGCTGTCCGAACCAACCGTTACAAATACATACGTCATTATCTGTCTGAATATCCATATCAGATTTCCTGCCACATTGATGACAGCCAGCCCAAAGAAATCTTTCATCAGGCTGGTATTTTTGAGCAGAAGCTGCCAATGGAGGAATTATATGATTTAATCGGTGATCCCCAGGAACGGAATAATCTTGCCGGATGTCCGGAATACCAAAATCAGAAATCAGAAATGCTAAGTCTCCTGCAATGCTGGCAGCATAAAACCGGAGATCCCTTAGCCGATACCCAAACCGTATCCCTTCCAGAAGGCGCAATTGCCAGTACACCAGATTCCTACAGTACAAAAACACAGGTAATTCTCCCCGAATGCAGGCGGTATTTGGAAGATTTGAAAGAGGTACTTCAAAATAATATAAAGGGCTAAGCCTGTCATTGTTCGAAAAGAGCAAAATAAAAAGTTGTAATTTCGATAAGGGATTATAACTTTTTTATTTCTGACCTGAATTTCTAAAACATTGTTCGGTTATTTGTGAGAAGTGAAATTAAAAATCCATTACAATGTGGTTATATCAAATGGAGAGAGGTCAGCACAATGAGAGAGAAAGGTGAAGTTGTATTAGAAGTCCGGAATATGTGTAAGAACTTCGGATCAACCATAGCCCTTAACCATGTAGATTTTCAAATCAGGAAAGGAGAGATACGAGGGTTAATAGGGGAAAACGGAAGCGGTAAATCAACCGTTTCATCAATTATTGCAGGAATGCAGCCAGCTACTGACGGAGAGATGTTTTACCATGGAAAACCATGGAAGCCAAAAACAATGCTAGAAGCGGCAAAAGCCGGAATCGGCATGATTGTTCAGGAAGCCGGTACAATTGAAAATATCACAGTAGCCGAGAATATTTTTCTGGGGAACGCGGCTGATTTTTTAAAGGGCCCCTTTGTCAATAGAAAGGCAATGACAAAGGCTGCCGAAAAAGCATTGACGGATTGTGGAATTGATTATATCAATGCGTCCTATCCCACCAGACTGCTGGATATGCAAAAGCGTAAGCTGGTTGAGATTGCAAAGGTTATGTCTTTGAATCCGGAGATATTAATTGTAGATGAGACTACCACAGCACTGTCCCAGCGCGGCAGAGATATCTTGTATAAAATTATGCACAAGCTGGCAGATGCGGGTAAGTCCGTAATGATTATTTCTCATGATATGGAAGAAATGATGACCCATTGTGACGTTCTTACAATTTTACGTGACGGTGAGATTATTGATAATCTGGATAAAAAAGATTTTGAGGACAGTAAAATCAAGAAACTGATGGTAGGACGTGAGATTCAGGGTAATTATTACCGGAATGACAACGATACCTGGAGTGATGAAGTCGTCTTAAAAGCCAACTATATTACCACCTTGAATGATCTCATGTGTTTTAACCTGGAGTTACACAAAGGTGAGATTCTAGGTATCGGCGGATTGTCAGACTGCGGCATGCATGCGTTAGGACGTGCTCTTTATGGTCTTGATGAGGTAATTGACGGTGAAGTTGTACTCACAGAAACAAACACGGTTGTAAAGGACAGTATTATTGCTTTTCAGCATGGTATGGGCTATGTATCCAAAAACCGTGATTCAGAATCCCTGGAACTTATGGCACCAGTTAAAGAAAACATTCAAAGCACCGGCTATTGGAAAAATATCTGGAAAAAGCCTCTGATCGATTTTAAGAAAGAAAAAAAGTATGTAACAGATCAAGTGGAAAGCCTGTCAATAAAATGCCGTGATATCAATCAGCCAGTCCGTTTTTTATCAGGCGGCAATAAGCAGAAGGTGGTGTTTGGAAAGTGGATTGCTGCTGATTCCAGCATATTAATTCTTGACTGCCCTACCAGAGGCGTTGACGTTGGTGTAAAAGCTGCCATGTATCAGCTGATGTATGAAATGAAAAAGCAGGGAAAAGCGATTATCATGATCAGTGAAGAATTACCGGAACTGATAGGCATGAGTGACCGGCTTCTGATTATGCGGGATGGTGCGGTCAGCGGGGAATTTTACCGCAAAGATGGTTTAAATGAGCATGACCTGATTAATTACATGATTTAAGGGAGGAAATTCAAGTGAAACAATTAACAAAAATAAAGGAAAATCGTTATTTCCTGGAAGTGTTTCCTTTTGCCATTTTATTTCTTCTTTTGCTTGTGTTTGGGTTAGGTACAGGAGGACGATTCTTTGCAAAAGCAAATTTAACCGGGATTTTTAATCAGGCACTTATAACCGCAACAGCCACCATTGGTATTGCATTTATTTATACCACCGGCAATCTGGATATCTCCATCGGAGCGGTTATTGCCCTGGCTGCAACGGTAGGCGGAAAAATCTATCTGGCAACAGAAAACGTAGTAATTATGATACTGGTAACACTCCTGATCTGTCTGGCACTGATGGCATGGAATTCCACTTTGTCTGTCAGCCTGCATATTAAGACAACCACTGCCGCAATTGTTATGATGCAGATTTATAAGGCAATACAGGAATCACTGGTAGGTGCTGTAGATCTGGCTGTACCTTTTGCCATATGCTCTGCATTGGAAAAGAGCTCATTCCGGATCGTTACTCTTTTGATGTATATGATTCTGGCAATTGTAATTTACAATTTTACGCCCTTTGGCAGAGCAATCCGCTTTATTGGAGGTAATGAAAACTGCGCTACCCAGAGCGGCCTTAGAAAGTCTACTTATATTCGCCTGAGTTTCCTGATTGCAGGAGTGGGAGTAGGTTTGTCAGCCGTTTATACGATTATTCGTGTAGGAACCATTACCACCTCTACAGCCGGCAGTATGGGGATGGATGTAATGCTTGCCACTGTGCTTGGCGGAATGTCAATCTTTGGAGGAGACCGTTCCAAATGCTATGCCGGTGTACTGGGAGCAATTACAGTCGTCGTGTTAAACAAAGGGCTTCTTATGATGGGAGTGGATAACTCTCTTGTACAGGGTATCCGGGGTATTTTATTCCTTTTGTTAGTGTATTTAAACAGCGAAAGACCTGATGTATTACCAACCAGAAAACAATTTTAGGAGGAATGAAGAATGAAAAAAAGAGTACTGGCAATTGCAATGGCATTCACTATGATGGCTGCAGGGCTGACGGGGTGTAAAAGCGCGTCAGAAGAGGCCGCAGCTGAACCCACCACTACAGCTGCAGCCAGCAAAACGGCTGGGGAAAGTACGGCTGGTCAAACAACTCAGTCGGTAAGTTACGATCATGCTACTGATCATGAAAAATTTAAAATAGGCTTGGCATTTGCTGATATGTCTAACGAAAACCTGGAACGAATCGATTATCTTAAAAATTATATTGCACCAAAATACAACGTGGAATTTATTGTTTCAGAGGCACTTGATTCTGCAGAAGCAGAACTTAATTTTATTGAAAATGCTCAGATTTCCGGAGCTAAGGGAATTCTCAGTTTTGCCCCGACTTACTGGGAGCAGGCTGGAAATAAATGCCAGGAGCTTGGTATCTATTATGCAGTACAAAGAACAGCTGATACCAAAAGTATTGACGAATTGGAATATTTCTGCGGAGGCTTTGGTTCCCAGCAGTCATCAACGGCTGCCCAGATGAAAATTGCGGCTGAAAATTTCCTTGGTGACAAACAAAAACACGGTATTTTGATTCCTACCCTGTTAGCCTGCAAAAACAATGTGGCTCATCGTCTCAATGCAACTGCAATAATGGAAGCTGTTGAGGAAGCATATGGTTTAAAATTTACCAAGCCAATTGATGAACTTGTGGTTTCCGGTGAACCTACAATGGCGGAAAATGACAAAGGGATTGATGTTTATCTGTATCCTGGAGAGATGAAAAACGAAGATGTAATCACAGGCATTTCAGCAGCATTACTAACTGGAAAATATGATGTAGTAATGGGTGCAGGCAATACTTATACACAGTTATCACAGATCATTGATGAAGCAGAGCGGGCATTTAACAAAAACATTATGGTGGCATCTGTTGGTGAATTATCTGAATCGTTACATACTGCTATGAATACAGATGACTGTACTGGTAATAAGGCATTGGATTTTGCTGTAGTAAAGTCAACTACAGTAATTGCCGGCGAAGGCTTTGCTATTTTAATGAATGGTCTTTTAGGTGATTCTGATGTTCTCAAACCAGAAGGCAAGGCAATGAAATTTGAAGCATTAAACTGGGGTTGTGACGGCCCGAAGCAACTGGCTGAGATTGAGCAGCTGGATCAGGATGAATCCACTTACGTATTTAATACTGCCATGATTGATAAGATGATAAAGAAGACAAACCCCAATCTTACCAATGAGGAAATACACAGCATGTTAGGTGATTTAACTCTGTATAACTGCTTAAAAGCAATGGGGCTTACCCAATAAAGGAGGCTGCCATGAATAAGAGCGCACTTAGATTAAATATGAAAAATGCCATCTGTTCCTTTTGTGTACCGGCAGGGATATATCTGATCATGGAAATTATCTCCCGGGTGGTTACTGGAGCAGGAGTTATTAATAATATGGCAGATATGAAGAATCTGGCTCGAACCTTTGCCTCTTTGTTTTGCATTGCACTGGCCCTCAGCTGCAATCTGCCAGCTGGAAGAATGGATTTTTCACTTGGCTCCCAGATGATACTGGCGGTGATATTTGGAGGTAATATTGCTTTAAGCCTGGGAATGGGAGGAATCGGGACATTAGTTCTCAGTATTATATTTGGTTTGGTTGCCGGTTTCTTAGTTGGTGTGGCATTTGTAAAAACCAGAATTATTCCCATGATTCTTGGTATGGGAATGGCACTGATCTATGAATGTATCTCCTTTTCAGCATTTGATTCAAAAGGGCTGCAGACATTCGGAAACAGTAAACTGTCAGTATTATCAAACGTGACTTTTATAAGCATCGTAGTACTGCTGGTAACTTTGGTAATGGGATATTTATTCCTGATGTCGCCATTTGGCTATAACCGCAAAGCAATTCAGGGTAATCAGAGGATTGCCATGAACTCAGGAATTAATATTTTCTCTAACTGTGTGATCTGTTATACCTTAGCAGGCGGTCTGGTCGCCATCGCCGGAATCTTCGACACCGTTTTCAAAGGCAATCTGGCACCGGTTTTAGGCATGGATTCCCGTGCTACGGTTATGGGTAATATGTTTGCGGTTATGCTTGGAATGACGCTGGCACGCTTCAGCAATTCTGTAGTGGGTATTTTGATGGCTGTATTGTCAATTAAAATTTTAACTCTCGGCCTCTCCAAACTGGCTTTGGACAACAGTATACAGACTATAATCATCTATTTTCTCTTCCTGGTCCTGATGATCTATCGTATGAATGAAAGTGAGATCAAGGCATGGAAAAAGAAGAAATTAAGAATAGCAGAAGCAAAACGAATACGAGCAGAAATGGCAGAGTAATAGGAGAAAATCATGAAAAAACCCGATATATTAATATTTTTGAGTGACCAGCACAGCCCCATCTTTTCCGGATGGGGTGCTGTGCCGGTTGAGACGCCGAATTTAGACAGATTAAGGCAGGATGGGACTAATTTTACAGAAAGTTACACCTCCTGTCCGTTATGTGTACCGGCCAGAATGTCAATGCTGTCAGCAAAACTGCCTTCCAGAACAGGTGTCTATTCTAATTTTGATACCCTGGCGGATACCACGCCGACATTTCTCCATCCCTTTGCAGCTGCAGGGTATGAGACAGTGCTGATTGGGCGGATGCATTTTATTGGCCAGGATCAAAGACATGGCTTTACAAAGCGTCTGGTGGGGGATATCACACCGGTCACCTGGAACCGTCCAGGCGAATCCTTAGCTGAGGAACGGGGAGTATTTAAGGACTGCTTTATGGATACCTGCTGTACGGATGTAATAGGAGGCGGAGAATCTCCGGTGCTTCATTATGATGAAGCAGTGGTGGAGGCTGCCCTTGAATATCTGTCTGAAAAGCATGAAAAGCCACAATTAATTGTGGTTGGAACCTATGGTCCCCATTATCCATATGTGGCGCCAAAAGAATTATATCTGAAATATTTAGACCGTGTAACTGTACCTGACAGCTTTGAAACGGATATGCCGATGAACCGGCTGCTGGAAAAAAAGAAAAAGGATCGTTCCTTTGATGCGAACGGTGCCAGGCAGGCAATTGCAGCTTATTGCGGGATGATTGAGCATATGGATGGACAGATCGGCAGGGTAAGGGCAGCTTTTAATGATTATTCCAAACGTTCCAATCAGACTTCCATATTCTGCTATCTGTCAGATCATGGTGATCAGGTTGGAGAAAACCGTTTCTATGGAAAGCAGACATTTTTTGAAAAGTCGGCGAAGATTCCGTTTATATTTGCCGGAGATGGCATTGGTGCCGCCCGGAGTGTGGCTGCTCCCGTCAGCATTATGGATTTGGGGCCAACGATGTGTGAACTGGCCGGGCTGGAATTTCCTGTTGAAACCGACGGAATCTGTCTGGCAAAAATATTGACAAAGGAAATAGAACCGGACTATAAACGGGCAGTCATCAGCCAGTTTATGGCGGGGGATTTTAATGAGAGCAGATGCTATGCAGTTATGGTACGAAAAAAGCAATATAAATATATTACTTACCATGGCTATGAATCAGAAGATATGCTTTTTAATCTTGCCGGAGATCCGGAAGAAAAAAATAATTTGTATTCTGAAAATCCAGATATAGCCGGCGAACTAAATAGTATTGCCATGGCGATTGCGGATCCGGATCAGGAAGAAAAGTCCTCCAGAGATCATTGGCAGATGTATAAATGGATGATGGCCTGGGAAAGGGAAACTGGTATGGACGACAGGGAACGCTGGAGTAAAAACCCGGTAACTGCCAGAGACTTACCAGAGGTCAGATAGGAGTAAGAGAATTATGAATAAAAAAAATATTTTATTTTTAGTAGCCGATGATTTGAATTATAATTCTCTTGGTGCATTTGGCTGCCCGGTAGAGGATATCAGTCCTAATCTGGACAGACTTGCTGCTGAGGGGCTCATAATGGAACGGGCTCATGTAACAGCCGCAATCTGCATGCCTTCCAGAGAGTGTCTGTTAACAGGAAAATATCCTCATCGAAACGGTGCACCAGGATTTAATCCCATTGCTGCAGATGTGACTACCCTGACGGAATATCTTCATAAATATGGATATCTGAATGGTATTTGCGGAAAAGAAGAGCACTGTAAGCCCATTGAGAAATTTGAGTGGGATTATATGGGAGATGTATTTAATGCCAAACATCTCTATGGCAGAGCACCTTATATCTATTATCAGAAGGCAACAGAATTTTTTGAAAAAGCAAAAACAGAGAATGCACCGTTCTTCTTTATGGCCAATTCTCACGATCCCCACCGCCCCTTTGCCGGAAGCGACCAGGAATTAAAAAAGTATGGGTATCATACTTACGCTTCCCGCTATTATAAACCGGAGGAAGTGGCTGTACCAGGTTTCCTTCCTGATATTCCTGAAGTCAGAAAAGAAGCAGCCGAGTATTTTTCCAGTGTACATCGCTGTGATGAAACCATGGGAATGGTACTAAAAGCATTAAAGGAATCAGGGATGTATGACGATACTATTATTGTATTTTTAAGCGATAACGGGATGGCATTTCCTTTTGCTAAAACAAACTGTTATTTAAACAGCAATCGTACTCCAATGATTGTCAGAGCGCCTGGTGTAACAAATGCAGGCGAAAGAGATACGGCTCACTTCGTTTCAGGAATTGATTTTATGCCAACAATGCTGGAACTGCTGGACCTTCCCATTCCAAAAGATATGGATGGCCGTTCTTACGCAGGAGTATTAAAGGGACAAAAGGAATCCGGCTGGGAAGATGTTTATACTCAGATTACATCAACAGCCAGACATGATCTATATCCAATGCGTGCAGTACAGGATAGAGAGTATGCTTACATATTTAATGACTGGTCAGATGGCAGTTATCAGTTTATGAATGAATCAAAATTCGGCCGGACTTATCGGGCGATGGTGGAAGAATCGAAAACAAATGAAGCTGTAGCTGCCCGCGTTCAAATGTATGATTACCGGGTAAAGGAAGAATTGTATGATTTAAAGAAGGATCCGGATGCCCTGGAAAATTTAATTGACAGGCCTGAATATCTGGAGACCGTGATTCGCTACCGTCAGAAAATGCTAAGTTATATGGAAAACACCAAAGATGCGATTGTGGTTCAGTATCGAAAAGCCATACTGGATTTGAATGAGAATTAAGGAACTGTTTGTATAAAAAGGGCAAACTGCAATGATTTATCGTTTGGCCCTTTTTGTAATGTAACAAACATCTGATGTAAAGCGAGGATGGAATGTATGAATGTTTTTGGCATTATAAAACTGATGGGGAAACGTAAGGGGGAGAGGAATCATCGCGTATCTTTGAAAAACATGATTCCAGGCTTGTTTTTAGGTATTATGATTCCATTAGCAGTTATTTTAGTCATTTATTCCAGTTATATCGCACGTAGTGTGGAAGTTTCGTCCAGCCATTCTTCCAGAAGCCAGTTAGAGATATTTAAAAGCCACCTGGAAAGTACCATGAAGGCAACAGAGCGGGTAATGTCTGGAATGGTTTCAGGAAACGCCCAGTTTCAAAGTTTTTCAGTAGAACTGATGCTCAATGATATGTACAATCAGTCTTATAATGTACAGCAGATTTTAAAGTCTAATCTGACTGCCAACGAAAATCTATATACAATGGCAATCTACAGTCCGGTTAATAACTGGTATACCGGTGAGTATAATGCATATTATGAGATTACGGCTGCGCAGCGGATACAGGCACAGAAAAACCTTGAGCCGGAGATTAAGAGGCTGATTAATCAGGGGGATTTTGATTTATCCAAGTGGTTTTTTCATTCTGTCGGCGGAAGAGATTATCTTTTGCGGGGAATGAATTACCGCACGGTTTACTGCATTGCAGTAATTGATCTGGAGCGGCTGAATACCATTGCAGTTCAGAACTACCACATGAATGGAACTTTAATATTCGGTAACGGAAAAACAGTAATTTATCCGGATCTGAAGCTGGGTCTTTCTCCTGATGAAATACAGAAAGCTGGTGACAGTTATCTGATCACTGATGAGGTGAGGAAATACCTTGTTGTATCTGAGCAGGCCGGTTATATTACCCTGATCTATGCAAAACCTTATGACGGGATATTAAATGAAATGACCTTGTTTCACATAATTGTTCTTATCTGTGCCGCAATGGCAGTTGTGGCAGTTCCTTTTGTTTCAATCTGGCTGTGGAAACTGGTTGTCAATCCCATTTCCCACCTCACAAGAACAATTGAAGCCATTCGCAGCGGTGATTTTTCTGCTCATGTGGATACGTATGCAGTAGAAGAATTTCGTCAGGTCAATGATATGTTAAATCAGATGATTGATGAGATCTCAGAATTGAAAATCGCCTCTTATGAAAAGGAACTGGAAAAGCAGAATACGGAGTACCAGCTGCTGCAATCTCAGATCCGTCCTCATTTCTATCTTAACTGTTTAAAAAATATATATGGTATGGCAGAGTCCGGGCAAAACAAAGAAATTCAGCAGACAATATTACATTTATCAAGTTATCTGCGTTATATTTTTACAATCAGCAAAGATTGTGTTCCCCTTCAGAAAGAATTGGAGGTGTGCAAAAATTATGCTGATTTATTTTCATTAAATCAGCACCAGGATGTTGAATTTTCCTTAACTTATGATGCTGTTCTAACCAATATACCAATTCCGCCGGTCAGTCTGCTAACCTTTATCGAAAACAGCATTCATTATGGTTTTGTTCCAGGCCAGAAACTGAAACTGGTGCTTAAGGTAAGCCGTATTGTTACCGCTGAGAGGGTACTGATCCATATTATTGCGGCAGACAACGGACCAGGATTTACCCGGTCTGTTATAGACAGTACTGATAAAGAGGAAATGATGATTGATGGGAAGGGGAAAAAACATGTTGGCATTTATAATGTGCTGAAGCGTTTCCGGTTACGTTACGGAGATGATTTCGCAGCCGCATTCCGCAACCGGGATGGGGCACTGGTTGAACTGTTTTTTCCATATACGGAAGGGGAAGATTTATGAAATTATTGATTGTTGATGATCAATACCGCGTAGCAGAGGGGCTGCAATGGGGAATTAACTGGTTAAATATTGGTGTCGAACAGGTTTATACTGCCCTTAGTGCATATCAGGCTAAGGAAATCATTCAGCAGGAAGAGATAAAAATCATACTTTGTGATATTGAGATGCCGGGGGAAAATGGAATTGAACTGATCCGCTGGGTGAAAAGGCGTTATCCCCATATCTCCTGTATTGTACTTACTGCTCATGCTGACTTTTCCTATGCTCAGGAAGCGTTAAAACTGGCATGCGCTGATTATATTCTACAGCCGGCTTCTTATCCGGTAATTGAAGAGAGTGTCCGCCGGGCGGTTGAGGAATTATGTGCAACAGCTAAGAAAAAAGAATTGGAACTAATGGGTGATGAATATAAAAAGCAGGAAAAAACTCTGATCCGCAATAGTATAAGAAATTTTCTGACCGGAGTCGTGAGCGGAAAACAGTTTTTTAAGCTTCAGGAAAAAGAGAAAGTTCCGAAAATGGAACAGACGGTATACCTATTACTGATACAAATTATCCGCTGGAACAGTCCGGAAGTATGGCAGCCAAGGCTGCTGTCAGATACAATGGAAAATATTGCTGCTGAAACCTTTGAACAAAACCGGCTGAAGGTTATCGCTTTTGTTTCAGATTATCCTTGCTTCGGTATGGTGATATGGGGAGATAATCTGCCGGATGAGGATACAATGGATTGCCGGCTGCAATTTATTAACAGTTTCTACCAGCAGTTTTTCAAATGTGATACTGCTATTTATATGGCTACACCTTCCCTGTTTCAGGAGCTGGAAAAAACCTGGTATAAGCTGATTAATTATCGTGATGACAACGTTTCGCTATCCAACGGGGTTTATTCCGGTACGCGCAATACTGATAAAGGGATTTCTTACCGGGTGCCGGAGGTACGAAGATGGTCGGGGTTATTAAAAGAAGGACATGCCGTGGCAGTTGCAGAGGATGCTGGAAAATGTCTGGATCGTCTGGTTGAAAGCGGAGTTATGAATCGTAATACACTGCGGGAATTTTATCAGGATTTTTTACAGGCTGTTTATTATGCCTCTCAGAATGGGGAAGGGTTTTTTAAGAAACTGTTTTCCACACAGGAGGAATTTCAGCTTTATCTGGATGGAATGAGAAGCGTGGATCATATGAAAGCCCTTATTGGATATGTGGTCAGGCGCTTTGACGGAAATTTGGATGAGACAGTCCCCGATGATCTGATTGAGAAAGTAGTAAATTATATCACCGATCATATGGAGGAGCAGATTATGCGGGATGATATTGCCCACCATATTCATTTAAATCCTGATTATCTGACCCGTATCTTTAAAAGAGAAACAGGTATGACCTTAAAAGAATTTATAATAAAAGCTAAAATGAAAGAGGCACAAATGCTAATTCAGTCAACGAGACTGCCTATCAGCCTGATTGCGGCTAAAGTGGGGTACAGCAATTTTTCTCATTTTTCTTACAGTTATAAGAAAATTATGGGGATAACACCCCAGGAAAAACGGCGGGGCGAAACAGAGGAGGAGTAATGGGGAAGAAGTCAGGAGTATTGATGGCGGCGGTTTTATTAAGTCTCGCAGGCCTGACAGCCTGCAAGGGAAAAAATGTGGTGGATAACGGGGAATATCCAACCATAACAGTCTGTTCTGTCCATACGGCTTCAGCAGAGGCCAATCAGCGGATATCAGATGAAATCAGTAAGATAACCAGGAAGAAAGCCGGTTGTAATGTAAAGATTATTGGATATAAGATGAATGATTATGAGAATGAACTGTCAGTCCTTTATCATTCAGGGCAATTGCCGGATGTATTTGCAGCTTTTGAACTGGATTCTTACGAACGGTGGATCAGCATGGGAGCTGTAATCGAAATTGATGATCTGCTGAAACCCTATAAAAGTGATCTCAATCCCTATATCCGTGACAAGGAATGGCTGATTGCATATTTAAATGACAAAATCTACGGGATTCCCTCCTGCACTTCTGACAGTAAATGTATGGGGTTTGTATTTCGCCGTGATATTGCTGAGACACTGAAAATTGACTGGCGTTCTATTAAAACCATGGATCAGCTTCATGAAATGCTGCTGTCAGTAAAGGAACATTATCCCGATATGAACCTGATTGTTCCTCATGGCGGAAGAATTATCCCACGTATGATTCAGGACCGGCTGGGCAATAACATTGGCGTATTGGTGGATAAAGACAAAGACAGCAGCGTGGTTGAAAACTTTTATAAGTCAGAATATTTTTATAACCTGTGTCTTCAGATGCGGGAATGGCATCAGCAGGGACTGTTTATGGATAAAGCCTATATGGGTAAGGAAGACAGACAGAGCTATCTCGCTCAGGGAGATTCATTTGGCAGTTTTTTAAATCTTTCAGAGATTTCAATTTTTAACATTGCCCGCTATGTGGAATATCCCATGGCTGCTGTTCAGCTGGCTCCCCGGATTGCTGATTCAGACAGCTGCAATATGATCTGGTGTATCAGCCGGGACAGTAAGAATCCGGAACTGGCAATGAAGGTGCTTAATCTGATGTATACCGATGTGGAGATATCCCGCCTGCTTGCCTATGGCCAGGAAGGCATCGATTATGAATTTTCTGCTTCGGGATATGTAAAGCCGGCAAAAAAATCGGATTACATAGCTTCTGATCAATGGACCTCCAAAGTGTGGAGCTGGCCGGTGGGCGTTGAGATCGAACAGTGGCAGGAAGAGGAAAAACTGCTGGATTACGTGGTATTCTGGGATGAACCAGTTAAGGATTCTCCTGCTTTGGGTTTTTTGTTTGATGTATCGGATGTAAGGGTCGAGGTGGATGCCTGTCAAAATATTATTGATAAATATGAGAATGCCTTGCTGTGCGGAGAACTGTGGCCCAAAACAGGAATTGATTCTTTTAACCGGGAACTTGAGATGGCAGGAATCGATCGGGTGATAGAGGAGAAGCAGAAGCAGTTGGATGAATTTATAAAAAAATATCGTTAGACGTAGATTCTTCAGGCATGAATAGAGCTGTTGCAAACGTAAATAATTAATTTACCGGAGCAACAGCTTTCTTTTTTTAGAAAATGATTGACAAAACTATTGCACGGTTGTATTATTGTATTAAGATATTAGTACAGTAATACAATATGTCGTGGAGGAGGAAAAAAGAATGTCATGGGAACTTAAGAATGACCGCCCTATTTATATTCAATTAATTGAGCAGATTCATTTTCGGATCATATCCGGTGAATACAAACCCGGTACCAAGCTTCCTAGTGTCAGGGATTTAGCTGCTGAAGCTTCTGTTAATCCCAATACGATGCAAAAAGCACTTTCGGAACTGGAGCACAGCGGATTGCTTGTCACCAATCGAACCAGTGGGCGTTTTATTACGGAGGATCAATCAATGATACAAAAAATGAAGCTGGATCTGGCGAAAGAACAGCTGGAATACTTTATGGAACAATTAAAAAAACTGGGTTTCAGCGATGAAGAGGTTAAAACGTTTATCCTGGAATCGGTACAGTAAATCAAATTCATATATGGGAGGTAATCAGTATGAATCCATTACTTGAATGCAATGCACTAAGCAAACGCTATGGCAATGTAACTGCTTTATCAGATATCAATCTGACATTAGAACGAGGTAAAATCGTAGGTCTTTTGGGACCCAATGGAAGTGGAAAAACCACATTAATCAAGCTTATTAACGGATTACTGGTTCCGTCAAAGGGCCAGCTTTTAATCAATGGTACAGCACCTGGAACAGAGACAAAAAAAGTAGTGTCCTATCTGCCGGATAAGACTTACTTAAACAATTGGATGAAAGTGAAAGATCTGTTAAATTTCTTTGAAGATTTTTATTATAATTTTGATAAAAAGCGTGCCTATGACATGTTGGAAAAACTTCATATTAATCCAAATGATTCTTTAAAGACAATGTCCAAAGGCACAAAAGAGAAAGTACAGCTAATTCTTGTTATGAGCCGCAATGCTGACCTGTATGTTCTGGATGAGCCAATCGGCGGTGTAGACCCTGCCTCCAGAGATTATATTCTGGATACCATTATCAGCAATTATAATGAAAATTCAACCGTCCTCATTTCAACCCATCTGATTGCAGATGTTGAAAATGTACTGGATGAAGTGATTTTCATTCAGAATGGACGCATCAACCTTCAATCGTCAGTGGATGATATCCGTATGAAAGAAGGCAAATCTGTTGATGCATATTTCAGGGAGGTATATAAATGTTAGGAAAATTAATTAAACACGAACTAAAGGCAACTGCACGCTATTTTTTACCCTTGTTTTTAATTGCAATTGTGCTGACGCCAATCACCAGATTTACACTCTGGATCGGAAATTACCCTAAGATATTACAATTCATCCCAACTGTTATTGTTTTTGTATATGTAGCTTCCCTGATTATGGTTGCCAGTGCAAGTATCCTGCTGATTATTTATCGTTTTTACAAGAGCATGGTAACTGACGAAGGGTATTTAATGCATACACTCCCGGTTTCTTCGGAAAGCCATATATTATCGAAACTGATTGTAGCAAGTATATGGACCGTCAGCAGTTGGCTTGTTATATTTATTTCAATATTCGGTATGTTTTTTACACCAGATCGTTTATCCCTGTTAATCGATAAACTTTCGTATGCCTGGTTCTATTTTAATACTACAATAAACAGTTCACTAATGGCCCTGCTTATCATAGAAATTATTTTTATCGTAATACTGGGGATATTTACAGCACCTCTGATTTACTATGCTTCTATCGCAATCGGTCAGGTAATCAGTAAGAATAAAATATTAGGTTCCATAATCGGATTTTTTATTATCCAGGTTGTTTCACAGATTATAAGTGTTATTTTAATGGTACCGGTTGGTTTTTATGGCGACAGGGTCAGTGATTCGGCAAACTCCATGCTATCCTTTTTTGTGAATTTCTTTTTCCCAGTAACCATTCTTCTCGCTGTCTTCACTGAGATAATCCTTTTTGGGATTACCGATTATATTTTCAAGAAAAAACTTAATCTGGAATAGTATAGGGCGTTGATTCTTATTGGGAATCAACGCCTTCTTTCTGGCAGTTATGGCGCAGGATGTCAGATTTTGTTCCAATTTCTGCAGTTTTAGCAAATAGTGTTGCTTAATCCTATAAAGTATTTTATAATTAAACTTTGTGGTGATTGTAACTATTTTTCCGTTTTTCACATGCAATTCCAATCACACAGAATTTAATAATAATGTGCATCTGGCACAATTCAAAAAGGAATAATTATGAAAAAATTAGCTTTATCTGATGAAATACTATTAAGTATTGAAAAGCCTGCCCGGTATATTGGGAATGAAGTCAATATGGTAAGAAAGGACACTGCTTCTGTAGACATCCGTTTTGGTATGTGTTTCCCGGATGTTTATGAAATTGGTATGTCCCATCTTGGAATGCAGATTTTATATGATATGTTTAACAGAAGAGAGGATATCTACTGTGAACGTATTTTTTCTCCATGGACCGATTTAGATAAGATTATGAGAGAAAAAAAGATCCCTCTTTTTGCATTGGAATCACAGGATCCTATTAAGGAATTTGACTTTATTGGAATCACACTTCAATATGAAATGTGTTATACAAATATTCTGCAGATCCTTGATCTCGGTCAGATTCCACTCCATGCCAGCGAAAGACAGGAGAGCGATCCGATTATTATCGGTGGCGGTCCCTGTGCCTATAATCCTGAGCCTCTTGCAGAGTTTTTCGATATGTTCTATATCGGAGAGGGAGAGACCGTTTATTTTGAACTGATGGACCGCTATAAGGAGAATAAGAAAAAGGGAGGAAGCCGGAGAGAATTTCTTGAGATGGCAGCTGAGATCGAAGGAATCTATGTTCCTTCTTTTTATGATGTATTCTACCAGGAAGATGGTACAATCAAAAGCATGACTCCCAACAATCCCCATGCAAAGACAACCGTAACGAAACAGCTGGTTGTTCATATGGATGATGCTACCTACATTGAAAAACCGGTTGTTCCATTTATAAAAGCAACTCAGGACCGTGTTGTTTTAGAGATTCAAAGAGGCTGCATCCGTGGCTGCCGCTTCTGCCAGGCAGGCAACGTCTACCGTCCGATGCGGGAACACAGCCTTGAGTATTTAAAAGATTATGCATATAAGCTGCTAAAGAATACCGGTCACGAAGAAATTTCTTTAAGTTCCTTAAGCTCCAGCGATTACAGTGAACTGGAAGGAATCGTTAATTTCCTGATTGATGAATTCAAGGGGAAAGGTGTGAACGTTTCCCTTCCGTCTCTTCGAATTGATGCATTTTCTCTGGATGTTATGAGTAAGGTCCAGGATATCCGTAAGAGCAGTCTGACCTTTGCACCGGAAGCAGGCTCTCAGAGACTTCGTGATGTAATTAACAAAGGACTTACCGAAGAAATTATTCTAAAAGGTGCAAGCGAAGCATTCCAGGGGGGCTGGAACCGGGTTAAGCTTTATTTCATGCTTGGGCTTCCTACAGAAACCGTAGAAGATATGGAAGGAATCGCAGAACTTTCGGAAAAAGTGGCAGAAGTCTATTATGAGATCCCCAAGGACCAGCGAAACGGAAAAGTACAGGTCATTGCCAGTTCTTCTTTCTTTGTACCAAAGCCTTTCACACCTTTTCAGTGGGCAAGAATGAGCACCAAGGATGAGTTTTTACAGAAAGCTTATCTTGTGAAAGATAAATTCCGCACCATGCTGAATCAGAAGAGTTTAAAGTACAATTATCACGAGGCAGATTTAACCGTTCTGGAAGGTGTCCTTGCAAGAGGTGACAGAAAAATATCGGCTCTCATTGAAGAGGTTTATAAAAATGGTGCTCTCTATGATTCATGGTCTGAGCACTTTAAAAATGATGTATGGATGAAAGCCTTTGAAACCTGTGGGCTGGACCCCGATTTCTATACCATAAGAGAAAGAAGCTTAGATGAAATATTCCCATGGGACTTTATCAATGCCGGAGTTTCCAAAGAATTTTTAAAGAGAGAATGGCAAAATGCCATTGGAGAGAAAGTCACCCCCAACTGCCGCATGCAGTGTATTGGCTGTGGTGCCATGAGTTTTAAAGGAGGTGTCTGCTATGAAAATCAGAATTAAATTCACCAAACAGGGACCAGTTAAATTTATTGGTCATCTTGACGTAATGCGTTATTTCCAGAAGGCAATGCGAAGAGCAGACGTGGATATTAAATACAGCGAAGGCTTCAGTCCTCATCAGGTCATGTCATTTGCAGCTCCTCTTGGAGTCGGCCTTACCAGCAATGGGGAATACATGGATATAGAGGTTCATTCCATGACAGACTGTGACACCCTGATGAAGCAGTTAAATGATGTAATGGCAGAAGGTATTTGTGTTACTGAATGCCACCTGTTAAATGATAATGCCAAAAATGCCATGTCTCTGGTTGCTGCCGCTGACTACACAGTCACATTCCGGGAAGGGAAAGAACCAGAAGATATAAAAGGATTTTTTGAAGGTCTTCTTAAGTTTAAAGATCAGGATCATATACTGATTGTGAAAAAATCAAAAAAGGGAGAGAGAGAAGTAGATTTAAAAAATTACATCTACCAGCTTTCTGTCTCAGATAATAAAATTTTTATGAAAATATCAGCAGGAAGTGCAGATAATTTAAAGCCTGAACTGGTAATGGAAGCTTATGACCAGTGGAGAGGGGAAGCCAGTCCTGAATTTGCATATTGTATCCAGAGAGAGGAAGTTTACGGGAATACCGGTGATGAAGCAAATCCTGTTCTTGTCCCTCTGGGTCTCATAGGAGAATCCGTTGAATAAATTGATCATTACAAGATGGAATGGGTGTATTATCACTCTTTTACAGTCAGGGAAGGAAACCCTGCAAATAGATATTGAGCCGGAAGAAAGCCATTCTTTCTTAGGAAACATCTATATTGGCAAAGTAAATAACATTGTGAAAAATATCAATGCTGCATTTGTGGACATTGGGAACGGACAGATGGGTTATTTAAGTCTTGGTGACTCATCTGTTCATTTTGCCGATGGCCGTATGTTTGACGGGAAGCTCCGCCAGGGAGATGAAATTGTTGTTCAGGTGGAGCGGGATGCGGTAAAGACGAAAGCTCCGGTTCTCACAGGAAATTTAAATATTACCGGAAGATACTTCGTCCTCACTTCGGGGAAAAAACAGATCGGTTTTTCAGCCAAAATCCAGGATCTGGGATGGAAGCAGCAAATGAAGGAATATCTGGAAGGTGAAAAAGAGGATTGGGGTATCATTGTCAGGACCAACGCTTACAGTGCTCCCCTGGAAGCCTTAAAAGAGGAACTTTATCTGTTAAAAGAACGTTTATCCGATATCCTTACCCATGCCGGACACAGAACCTGCTACAGCTTACTCTACGGTTCCGCACCCTCATATTTAAGTGGTCTGCGTGACAGCTTTCAGTCTTCTCTGGAGTCAGTGGTAACCGATGAACAGGATATTTATGACGCAATAAAAGAATATTTAAGTGAACACCAGCAGGAAGATCTCCATTTGCTGACTTATTATGAAGATTCACTGCTTCCTCTTAAAAAGCTGTACCGGATTGAAAAAACCATGAGTGAAGCCCTTGGAAAAAAGGTATGGATGAAGTCCGGAGGATATTTAGTCATTGAACCTACAGAAGCTTTAGTGGTGATTGATGTGAATACCGGTAAATATTCAGGTAAAAAGGCACTTCGTGAAACCATTATGAAAATCAATCTGGAAGCTGCCGAGGAAATCGGACACCAGATCAGACTTCGAAATTTATCAGGTATTATTGTCATAGATTTTATTGACATGGAACGGGAAGAAGATAAAAAATTTCTTTTAAAACGTCTTGAAGAAATCGTCTCTAAAGATCCTGTTAAAACCACAGTTGTTGAAATAACCAAATTAAATCTGGTTGAAATTACAAGAAAAAAAATAAGAAAGCCCCTTTGCGAGCAGGCGTTACAGATGAAGGAGAAGATTTCATTATGAAAATCATAATAGTGGGTTGCGGTAAAGTTGGAACAACCCTGGCAGAACAGTTAAACAAAGAACACCATGATATCGTCATTATCGATAAAAATGCCGGTGTGGTAAATTCCATTTCGGAGAGAATCGATGTCATGGGTGTTGTTGGAAACGGTGCAGTAAATAAGGTACAGATGGATGCAGGGATCGAAGATACAGATCTTCTGATAGCAACAACTAATTCAGACGAACTGAATATGCTGTGCTGCCTGATTGCAAAAAAAGCAGGTAACTGCCATACAATTGCCAGAATCCGAAACCCTGAATATGATTCCCAAATCGGCTACATTCGTGAAGAATTAGGCCTTTCCCTGGCGATTAATCCTGAAATGGCTGCTGCCATGGAAATTGCAAGACTGCTGCGGTTCCCTTCTGCAATTAAGATTGATACATTTGCAAAAGGGAAAAAAGAAATCTTAAAATTCATTGTTCCTGATCATTCGGTTCTTAATAATATGAAAGTCAGGGATGTTCTGGTAAGACTTAAGTGCAACGTCCTGATCTGTGCCATAGAACACAATGCAGAGGTCATTATACCGGGAGGAGACTCCATAATTAGTGCAGGAGATAAGATATCTTTCATTGCATCTCCTGTTGAATCCAATGAATTCTTTAAACAGGTTGGAATTGACAACAATGTTATTAAAACAGCCATGCTGGTAGGCGGTGGCAAAATTACTTATTACGTAGCTAAAATGCTGGAAAACACAAAAATTAAAGTGAAGATTCTGGAACAGAATGCAGAACGCTGTAATGAACTCAGTGAATTGCTTCCAAGAGCCATGGTAATAAATGGCGACGCCTCTGACCAGGAACTGCTTTTGCAGGAGGGGGTTGGCCAGACTGATGCATTTGCTTCCCTCACCGGCTTCGATGAAGAAAATATTATGCTGTCCCTTTATGCAGCCAGCCAGTCGAAGGCCAAGCTGATTACTAAAATAAACAGGATTGCATTCGAAAATGTCATAGATTCCATGAATCTGGGAAGTATTATATATCCAAAGCTGATTACTGCAGAAACCATATTACAGTATGTCCGCGCCATGCAGAATTCCATGGGGAGCAATGTGGAAACACTTTATAAAATTGTGGCGGACCGGGCGGAAGCGTTGGAATTTAAAGTGGTTAATGAGCCATGCATTGTAGGAATTCCACTGGAAAAGCTGGAACTAAAAGATAATCTTCTGGTAGCTTATATCATGCGCAAAGGACGTTTTATCAGTCCACGCGGAAAGGACACTTTAGAAGAGGGGGACAGGGTCATCGTTGTTACAACGGTAACCGGACTGAATGATTTGAAAGATATACTAAGGTAGGAAAAGGCGATAGAGTAATGAATAAAAAAATTATCATTTATGTTTTGGGTTGGATCTTAAACATAGAAGCAGTATTTATGCTTCCCCCCTGTGTGGTTGCATTGATTTACAAAGAGGCAAGTGGCATCTGGTTCCTTGCGGTAGCTGCGGTATGTGGTGGAATCGGATTCTTATGTACCCGCAGAAAACCGACTAACATGGTGTTTTATGCAAAAGAAGGTTTTGTCTCAGTAGCATTAAGCTGGATCGTTCTCAGTTTTTTCGGGGCGCTTCCATTTTATATCAGTAAAGAAATCCCAGTATTCGAAGATGCCATGTTTGAGGTCATATCCGGTTTTACCACAACTGGTGCAAGTATTCTTCCTGATGTGGAATCACTTTCCAAATGCATGCTATTCTGGCGCAGTTTTACCCACTGGATCGGAGGAATGGGAGTTCTTGTATTTATTTTATCCATTCTGCCCCTGGCCGGTGGTTACAATATGTATATTATGAAAGCAGAAAGCCCGGGACCCTCTGTGGGTAAACTGGTCCCAAGAGTCAGGACTACTGCTAAGATACTATATGGTATTTACCTGTTTATGACGGCGTTGGAAGTAGTACTGCTTATGATTGGCGGGATGTCATTGTTTGATTCCCTGACGATCAGCTTTGGAACAGCCGGTACTGGTGGATTTGGTATTAAAAATAATAGTATGGCATTCTATGACAGCTACTATTTACAGGGCATTGTCACTGTATTTATGATTCTTTTCGGTGTGAATTTTAATGTATATTATCTTTTTTTAACACGCCATCCCAAAGATGCCTTATTCAGTGAAGAAGCGAGAGCTTATTTAGGGATCATCGGCGTCTCCATATTGTTAATTACAATCAACATTTATCGGGGATTTGGAAGTGTCTTTTCTGCATTCCATCATGCTGCATTCCAGGTAGCTTCCATCATTACAACCACCGGTTACTCTACGGTTGATTTTGATTTATGGCCAGAATTTTCCAAGGGAATTCTGGTAGTACTTATGTTTATCGGAGCCTGTGCCGGCAGTACGGGCGGAGGTATTAAAGTATCAAGAGTTGTTGTATTATTAAAAGCTGTTAAAAAAGAGCTGGATTCTCTCCTTCATCCAAGAAGCGTAAAAGTTTTAAAGCTGGAGGGCAAACCTGTAGAGCATCAGGTAATGAGATCAATTAATACGTTTCTTGGTGCCTATATCGTTATTTTCATCTTTTCCGTGTTAATTGTCAGTCTGGATAATTTTGACTTTACCACAAATTTCACTGCGATTGCAGCAACTTTTAATAATATTGGTCCTGGATTGGCAGGTGCCGGTCCCGCCAAAAACTTTTCCCAGTTTTCACCGTTATCCAAGTATGTCATGATGTTTGATATGCTGGCAGGACGACTGGAGATATTCCCTATGCTTCTTTTATTTGCACCATCTACATGGAAGAAGAGTTAAATTGAAAAAGCCCCCGGAGAAACCTCCGGGGGCTTTGCAAGCTTATAAAAGCAGAAATCAGGCTTTCTTTTTCTGATGCCAGATTTTAAAATTAACTGCCGAAAGAACTATTACAAATATCACGTTAAAAACCAGAATGCTGATTGCAGCAACGATTCCCACACGGTCAGCCACGCCGCCTACAATCTGAGGCGTTATGATTCCTCCCATAGCTGATATTGCTGTGAGAAGAGACATTCCCAGGGTAGAACCCTGTATCAGAGGTCCGGCATTGGCGATACAGGTAGGATAAATACCGGAAAGAAAGAAACCAAGTCCAAGGAGAGACGCAGTAACCAGAGGTAAGCTGTTAACTTTAATTAATATAAAAAAGCAGACAGCACTGCCAATGGAGTTAATTAGTAAAATAGTACTTCTATGTACTTTCTTAGACATGGCGGCACACAGTAACCGTCCACCCATAATAACAAGCCAGGTTAGTGAAACGAGAGTTGTGGCAAATTCCGCACTCATAACGCCTGTATTCTGAAGATAAGTGACAAACCACCCGTTAATGCAATTCTCTACTCCAAGATAGAAGAACAAAATAAACGCAATGCAGTAAAATGCAAAGGAACGAAGAAATCCTTTGTTTCCATCCACTGTACGTTTCGTCCTGCTTTTTCTTTCTTCGATTTCTTTCTGAGCCTGGTTTATTAAGTTATAATTCATGGTTCCATATGAAATTGCGGATATAATAGTAAGAACTACAATCACATAGAGTGTCACCCGCCATCCAAATCCCAGTTTCATCATCATTGCCGTAAGTAAAGGAGCAAGAAATGCACCGATTGCAAACGTACAGTGAAGAATGTTAAGCTTTCCTGTTGCAGAATCTCCATATATATCATTGACTGCCGCATTGTTTAAAATTGTAATGCAGCCTCTGGTAAAGCCGTAGAGCAGCATAACTGCGTACATGACTGGAAGAGGAGGCAAAAGACTTAAAACTATCAGAGACGACGGCACAAAAAGTGTAACCAGAGTGATAGCCCTCTTTTTTTCCATAATTGAAACCATAACAGGAAAAATAAAGCTGGATGACAGGTTGCCGATTGCCATGACTGATAATAGTCCTCCAGCTGCAAGAAAGCTGATTCCAGCTTCTTTAATAATGGATGGAAGTATGGCTCCTATTACTAAAACAGCCATACCGCTGACAGCATATCCGTAGCAGCAACGGATAAATATTGAATTTCTTGAATCTGATTTCATTGGTATTACCCCCTTTTATGATCAAACATTGACCATTATACTAAGAGAAATGGAAAAATACAAGGAGAAGTCATAAAACCCCCGTTTTTTCTAATAAATTTCCAGAAAAAATTATTGACATAACCGTTAAGGAATGCTATATTTATAAAGTATGCCGCACAATGAGGTTTAAAAGTTTCTGATTTTTCAGAACACCATAGTTGGCGAGTAATGATAATAGGAGGTGCCATATGTACGCGATTATTGCAACAGGTGGTAAGCAGTACAAAGTAGCGGAAGGCGATATCATTAAAGTTGAAAAGCTTGGTGTTGACGCTGGTGAAGCTGTCACATTTGACCAGGTTCTTGTTGTAAACAATGGTGAATTAGCAGTAGGCTGCCCGACAGTAGCAGGTGCTACCGTAACAGGTACAGTTGTTAAAGAAGGCAAAGCTAAAAAAGTTATTGTTTACAAGTATAAGAGAAAATCTGGATACCATAAGAAGAATGGTCACAGACAGTCTTATACTCAGGTTAAGATCGAAAAGATCAACGCTTAATCATGATAAGAGTAACCGTATTTGTTGATTCAGAACAACGTTATACAGGAATTGATATGTTAGGACATGCAGGGTTGGCTGATGATCATCAGGATGGACAAGAGCTTGTCTGTTCCGCTGTTTCAGCTCTGACTTTTAATATGGCTAACAGTGTGGAGCAATTCACAGAGGATTCTTTCGAAGTGAACCAGGAAGAAAAGACAGGTTCTTTTCAGTTTCGGTTTACCTCTGACATAAGTTCCGGGTCGCAGCTCCTTATGAATTCTCTGGTATTCGGATTACAGGATATTGAGGAAGAATATGGAGAACCATATATTAAAATCCGATTTAAGGAGGTGTAAGTGATGTTAAAGATGAACCTTCAATTTTTCGCTCATAAAAAGGGTGTTGGTTCTACAAAGAACGGCAGAGATTCCGAGTCTAAGAGATTAGGTGCCAAAAGAGCTGATGGACAGTTCGTATTAGCTGGCAACATTCTTTACAGACAGCGTGGAACTCACATTCATCCAGGCATCAACGTAGGCCGCGGCGGTGATGATACATTATTCGCTTTAGTGGATGGCGTTGTGAAATTTGAGAGAAAAGGCAGAGACAAAAAGCAGGTTTCTGTTTATCCAAAAGCAATTAACGAATAATTGGACCGGCTTCATACCTTGACGTATGGAGCCGTTTTTTACGATACGCCCATTAATCTGAACTTAGAATAATGGGATTCCGTTTTTTTATCACAGAAAGGAAACAGGTGAATGAATGTTTGCCGATAGAGCAAAAATATATATAAGATCCGGAAAGGGCGGCGATGGTCATGTCAGCTTCCGGAGAGAACTTTATGTTCCCTGCGGCGGTCCTGACGGCGGTGATGGCGGCCGGGGCGGTAATATTATTTTTGAAGTGGATGAAGGACTTAATACGTTAAGTGACTTCAGACACATTCACAAGTATACTGCACAGGACGGGGAACCAGGCGGAAAGCGCCGTTGCCACGGAAAGGACGGCAGCGACTTAATCATAAAAGTACCGGAAGGAACTGTTTTAAAGGATTTTGAATCCGGAAAAGTGATTGCTGATATGTCAGGAGATAATCGCCGTGAAGTTATTTTAAAAGGCGGCAGAGGCGGACAGGGCAATATGAACTTTGCAACCCCTACCATGCAGGCGCCGAAATATGCACAGCCTGGACAGCCTTCTCAGGAACTGTGGGTGCAGATGGAATTAAAAGTAATTGCCGATGTAGGGCTGGTAGGATTTCCCAATGTAGGAAAATCAACTCTTTTATCACGTGTCAGCAATGCAAGACCTAAAATTGCCAATTATCATTTTACTACTTTAAATCCCCATCTTGGAGTGGTTGATATCGATGGAGGAAAAGGCTTTGTCATGGCAGATATCCCCGGTCTGATTGAGGGTGCTTCTGAAGGGGTTGGACTTGGACATGATTTTCTTCGCCATATTGAGCGGACAAGAGTACTGGTTCATGTTGTAGATTCTGCTTCCACAGAAGGAAGGGATCCCATTGCCGATATTAAAGCCATTAATAAAGAGCTGGAGGCCTATAATCCTGAATTAATAAAGCGGCCTCAAATTATAGCTGCCAATAAGATTGATGCCATTTATGAAGATGGTGAGAGTCCAATCGATAAACTGAAAGCTGAATTTGAACCTCAGGGCATTAAAGTTTACCCCATCTCTGCAGTAAGCGGCCAGGGCGTTAAGGAGCTGCTTTATGCAGTATATGAACTGCTTAAAACCGTTAATTTAAGTCCTTTGATCTTTGAAAAAGAATTTGACTTAAAGAGTCTGTCAGGCATAATGCTGCCTTATTCAGTAGAAGTAACGGAAGACGGAGTTTATGTGGTAGAAGGTCCCCGTATTGAAAAGATGCTTGGTTATACAAATCTGGAATCTGAGAAGGGCTTTACGTTCTTCCAGAAGTTCTTAAAAGACAACGGTATATTGGAAGAACTGGAAAATGCCGGCATTCAGGAAGGCGATACGGTCCGCATGTATGGTCTTGAATTTGACTATTACAAGTAACAAGGAGAATAATATGACAAGTAAGCAGAGATCCTATTTAAAAGGATTAGCGATGAATATAGATCCAATCTTTCAGATTGGCAAATCCAGCCTGACTCCTGAGATCACAAATGCGATCGCAGAGGCTTTAGAAGCAAGAGAATTAATTAAAATAACCATTTTAAAAAATTGTGCCGACGATGGTAACAGTATTGCTTCTATCTTGTCTGAACGGACTCGTTCTGAAATAGTTCAGGTCATTGGAAGAAAGATCGTCCTTTATAAACAGGCAAAAGACGAAACAAAGAGAAAAATTGCTCTTCCTAAATAACAGGTCTTATTATTAGGCCAGGGAGTCGATAATTATGGGTAATATAGGGATTATGGGCGGAACATTCGATCCGATCCACAATGGTCATCTGATGCTTGGAGAACAGGCTTATGAAGAATACCAGCTGGATGAGGTATGGTTTATGCCATCCGGGCATCCACCTCACAAAAAAAATCAGAAAATAACCGATCCAGACATCCGCCTTACGATGACACAACTTGCCATTGAGGGGAAAAACGGTCTGGTCTGCTCTGATTTCGAGGTCAGAAGAAACGGAAGTACCTATACCGCTCAGACCTTACGATTGCTGCGGGAAGCTTATCCACAGCATCAATACTTTTTTATCATTGGAGCTGATTCGCTTTATGAAATTGAAAACTGGTATGAACCGGATCAGGTTCTGTCTCAAGCCGTGATATTAGCCGCCCGGCGGGAATATGAAGATGCGCACCTTTCCATGGAACAGCAGATTGCCTGCCTGGGCACCAGGTACAAGGCAGATATCCGCATTCTTCATTGTAAAGAGATGGATATTTCCTCCGCCATGCTGAGGGAACGAATTGCAGACGGTCTTTCTGTTTCAGAATATGTACCCCCTAAGGTACTGACATATATTAAAGATCAAGGCTTGTATCAGGAGAAGGATAAAGCATGATAGATGTTATAGTGGAATTAAGAAATGATTTAAAGGAAAAATTGAACCCTTTAAGATTTGAACACACATTAAGTGTATCTTTTATCTGTACCGCATTGGCCATGCGATACAGTTGTAATTTAGATCAGGCAGAGCTTGCAGGTCTGCTTCACGATTGTGCAAAGCATTACGGAAATGAAGAAATCATTAAAAAATGCCGGAAACAGGATATTCAACTAACTGATGATGAACTTAAGGCCCCAGTCGTGCTTCATGCCAAATACGGGGCATGGCTGGCGGAGAATAAATATAATGTAACTGACCAGGAGGTTTTAAGTGCCATTCGCTGGCATACAACAGGAAGACCCCAAATGTCCCTGCTTGATAAAATCGTTTTTACGGCAGATTATATTGAACCCAGGCGGGAGCGTGCGCCTGATCTGCTTCATATTCGTTCTCTTGCATTTACAGATTTGGATGAATGTGTTTATCAGATTCTTAAGAATACTCTTGAATATCTGGAAAGCAAAGGAAGTTTTGTGGATTCTGTTTCGAAACAGGCATATGCTTATTATAAACAGGTTCACAATGAAAAGAAGGGAGAAACAAGATGAATCAATCCATGGATATGGTAAAAACAGCTTATGCAGCTTTATCTGATAAAAAAGGTGAGGATGTCAGCGTCATTGACATTCGTAACGTATCAGTTCTTGCTGATTACTTTATTATTGCCAGCGGTACTAACTCAAACCAGGTGCAGGCAATGGTAGACAACGTGGAAGAGGAACTGGGTAAAAAGGGATATGTATGCAAGCAGGTAGAAGGATATCAGACTGCCAATTGGATTCTCATGGACTATGGCGATATCATCGTGCATGTCTTTGATAAAGAGAACCGTCTTTTCTATGATCTGGAACGAATCTGGAGAGATGGAAAGACAATCTCTGTGGAAGATTTAGATGTAAAATAGATTTGAATATAATTAATTTTAAAATCAACGGCTTAACAAATATTGTGAGCCGTTTTTTTAGGCTTAAGGTTTACATAAAATAATTATGTTAACTTTAAGCCTAATTACTACTTAGTGAATCCCTAAACGGAACAAACCAATTACTTTTCCAAGAATTTCCACATGATCGACTATAATAGGATCCATAGTATCATTCTCAGGCTGAAGACGATAATGCCCGTTCTCTTTAAAAAAACGCTTTACCGTAGCGGAATCATCTACCAGTGCTACAACGATCTCCCCATTCTGGGCAGTGGAACAGTGCTCCACAATAATCTGATCCCCTTCTAATATCCCTGAATTGATCATGGAATTGCCCCTTACCTTTAACATGAAAGTCTCTGCGTTGGGCAAGAGATCGGAGGGAATGGGATAGTAATTTTCAATATTCTCTTCTGCATATAAAGGCTGTCCGGCAGCAACCGTTCCAAGTATGGGAACGTTCACAACTTCCCGGCGGGTAAGGTTAAAGCAGTCATCAATAATCTCAATGGTACGGGGTTTTGTCGGATCCCTTCTTATATATCCTTTTTCCTCAAGTGTTTCCAGATGAGAGTGTACAGAAGATGTGGATTTAAGATGGACCGCTTCACAGATCTCCCTGACTGCAGGCGGATATCCCTTCTTTAAAATAGTCTCTTTTATATATTCTAAAATTTCCTGCTGTTTGGGTGTGATTTTTTCTTGCGCCATAACACAGCCTCCTCATTCCTATTCATTAAAACTATAGTAACATATGTTCGGTAAAAATGCAAACCTTTGTTCGAAAAAATGCAAAACAGATTGACAAACATATGTTCTTAGTGATATGATAAATCCAGAAAAAAGGAACATATGTTCTTACGTTTGAGGAGGTATGCATAATATGAAACAGTTGATCATGTTAACCCTGGCAGTCATGCTGGGAGCTTATTTTTGCGGACATTCCCTTATGAATTCATTGGCCGGCGAGGTAGGAACTCCGCTGATAGAAAAGTATTACACCAGTATAGAGATCAAGAACGGAGACAGCCTCTGGAGCATTGCAGATCAGTATGTGGAGAACAGCGGAATGTCCACTGCCCAATATGTACAGGAATTAAGAAGCATGAACCGATTAAGGGAAGATACCATACATTCCGGACAGTATCTGACGGTAGCATATTTTGTACAGAGCCAGGATCAGTGACCTGGCTCCGTACAGATCCGGTATTTCTGCTTAATGGGATGACTTGAATTTATATCTCTCAGCTGATATTCTTAACTTAAGAAGAAATCATTGCTGAATCAGGGTTAGATTAATTATGAAGTCCAGCCTTTCTAAGCAAGCTGTCATTCTATCACAGGGGAGAGATTGATTCTGAATGTCTTAATTCTTTACTTCAGTGGAACAGGGAATACAAAAACAGTTGCAGAGGAGTTTTATCATGCTTTAATCTTAAAGGATTATTCAGTTGAAGTTCATTCAATGGAAGAGAAGTTCGATCCCGCCTCATATCCATATGACTTTTTGATCGTAGGCTTTCCTAAATATTATGAATATCCTGTACTTTATGCGTTGGATTATTTAGATCACAATCTGAAGAAGAGGGGACTGGTCATTCCAACCCTGGCGTATTGCACCCAGTCAGGACATTCCTTAACCGACTTCTCAGGATTAGAACGATTATTAAGGAAAAAGAATCACCGCCTGATTACATCTAAGAGTTTTCCTTATGCCAACAATCTTTTGATCTTTTCCATGTTTGGTTCAACCACTCCGGAAATTTTAAAGGAAAATAAAAGGATTTTAAAGTCACAGATTGATCCGCTGTTAGATGGTTTTTTCCTTGGAAAAGAGTGCAAAGAAAGAGTAGCCTGGTCCAGAAGCATCTTATATCATATCACAGCAGTGGTATTTACAAAATTAATGCCTATTGCCGGTGTGAAATATTCATCTTCAGAAGGATGTATCGGTTGTAAAATATGTGCCTGTAATTGTCCCAGAAAGAATATAAGGATGGTTCAGAATAAACCTGTATTTGGTCATAAGTGTATTTTTTGTATGCGATGTATTAATGCATGTCCGGTAAATGCGATTCTGTATAAAGGAAAAAAGATTGCACAGTATCTGGAAAAAGGGGAATGAATGGCGGCACCTTTCTTAGAAAAGAAAGTACATCATGATTTAACAACAACAAATTCCCCATCTCTGCCATTCTATAGAGGGCAGTGGTGGGGAATGTTATTTTAGTTTCTTTTATATTATTTATTCTTCCCGCAATTTTACTTTATTTCTGGCACTGCGGCGACGTTCGTCTTCCAATGCAGCATAATGTTTCTTAGTAGTATTTACATCTGAATGTCCCAGGACATCCGCCACTAAATAGATATCACCAGTTTCTTTGTAAAGTGAAGTGCCATAGGTACTGCGAAGCTTATGAGGAGTAATCTTTTTTAGAGGAGTTACCAGTCTTGAATATTTCTTTACAAGATTCTCAACGCTGCGTACAGCAATTCTTTTTCTCTGCATGGAGAGGAAAAGGGCATTTTCACTACCTTCTTCGGCGATCATCTGATTCCTTTCTTCCAGGTAATCCAGGAGAGCATCCTCTACTTCAGAACCGAAGTAAACTGTAACTTCTTTTCCACCCTTTCTATGTATCCGGATTCCACCATTTTTAAAATCAATATCATTAAGATCCAAACCTACACATTCTGACACCCGGATTCCAGTACCAAGTAAAAGTGTTAACAGTGCCAAATCCCGAACCTTGGTTTTCTCGTGATAGGCCTTTTGTTTTTCTGTTAAAGACTCACCTTTTTCCACTTCATCAAGCAATAGAGCAACCTCATCAACATCCAAACGTATAATTTCTTTCTCATGCAGCTTGGGAAGCTGAATTAAGGCTGCTGGATTGTTTTGAAGTCGTTCATTGCGGTAATAATAATTATAGAAGCTTTTTAAAGAGGAGATTTTTCGCATAATTCCCCGCTCTTTATTGGTTACTTCCTGATCTCTATCATTAAACCGGTATTTTAAATACTCCATATATTCCTCTATATCAACAACCCTGAGGGTATTTAAAAAATCTAATGGTATTTCTTTCATATCAATCTTGCCAATAACCGGATTTTCCTTTTGCAGGAAGTCAAAAAATACCTTTAAATCGTAAGCATAGGCGATCCTGGTGCGGGAAGATGTACGTGGCTCAATGCCACGAAAAAAATCACCGCAGAAATGAGGAAGCTCTTTGATCAGCTCACGCAGATGCTTTACATTTTCAATATCTTTTTGCTGATGGTAGGAGAGTGTAGCTTTCATGAAATCACCTCTTGTATTATTTACTTATTCATTAAATAAGAACTTAATTTTCTTTTCACAGAGTTTATGTAGAAACAAGCAAAACCTATAAAATCTGTATATAATCATTATAACATATAGACTGCATTTACAGTTGAAAACGTATAACAACAGTAATGTAAATGAAGTGATGTGATGTGATAAATAAGATAATATAGGAATTGAAGCTTTACATTAGCATGTATTAATTATATATATGAATGAATTATATTGTTTTCTATATAACTATGCGTTAAACTAGACTTTCGCGAATAGTTGAAACCGTCACTTACTCTTAAAACCGCCACGCATAATTATATCATAATTCCAACATCTTTTACAAGTTGTTGGTTTTTTTATATTCGGGAGGAAATTTATATGCAGTTCTACATCGCTACTGCTTCTGATGCAGATACCTCTGACGTGGAATGGGAATCGCTTCAGGACTTGGAGGTTTCCGAGGATTTTGACCAGACCTCCCAAGAATTACTTTATTCGATTAACAATAACCTGACGCAAATCAATACATACGTTGGATTCACTGTTACCGTTGGATTTGCTCTGATTATTGTATATATCATCATAAAGCCAGTGTTTTACTTCTTAAGGTGACGGCTTTAGAAAGGAGGAAAACTATATGTTAGCTGCTGCTTCTACGGGTGCTGCTTTTGTTATCACAGAAGAAATGTTGGCACCAATTGTAACTTCGATTACAAGCAATTCAACCGTTTTAATTCCTGTTGGGTTGACGATCATGGGGATCATGGTTGGTATTGGACTGATTCCCCGTATTATTTACAAGTTTCTGTAATGGCTGTGAGGGATTTTCGATTGTCGGAAGTCCCTCTTTTGCTTCATTGGTGCATGGAGGTGTTTATGTCAGTTCGTTTGGCTTTGGCTGTCCTGATCTCCGCTATCTTCTGCTTTCCCTGTTACGCTTCTTCGGCTCTCCCGGCTTCTCCCTCCAATGCTCTAATAAAGGGTTATGATATTCCGGATTTTCCGAAAAGTGACAGCTATGCAAGTTATGCGATTATAAAGAATACGGTATCGTATTCTACGAATAAAGATTATGCAGATTATATTCTATTTGCGTTCTTCTCTCCGCCTGTAGTCATGTATGGTGGGTATGGTTTTCAAGATAATACACTTCACTTTTCAGGGCATTTGGGTTGGAATTATGACGCTTTTATGTACTCTCTTTCTTTGGGAAAATGGGTAAAACTCGGCGGTGAATATGGTCTACTCAATAATTATGACTTAGAGCGGGATAAGCTTATTATGAGTACTACAACAATCGTTTATAAGGATAAGCTTAAGGTATTTTATTATTATTTTCCGGTAACTTCCACATTTGAACAACAACCTATGTTTTCTGATCTGATTCAGCTTATTTATAGAGTTGTGATCTCTCTTATTGTTGTGATTGTCCTTATTATCAGTATCCGCATAATCTTGAAGATAATTTATAGAGTTGTATTCTTTTATCTCAGAAAGGGGGTTCTATGAAACGATTTTTAATTTTACTTTGTATGATTCTTGCCATGACTTTTCCGTCTTATGCGGATGTGAAACAGATCCCGGCTAGACCTAACATGAATGCAGAATATTACCAGTATTACGCATTGTTTTACCGTAGCAATAACTCTTCCTACTATTTGTTTTATTCGCCTACTGCCATTGTTTATGCTTCCACTAACAGTACATATGTTGCTTTTATTTGGACTCCGGGAACTTCTGAGAATTGGGAGCAGTTAAGTTCCATCACTTTTTTTTGCATCAAGTAATTGTTCCGGTGTAATATATTCCAATTTTTTTTTTACAACATCAGATTGCTTCATTACATATGTTTTGCCTAAAGGCATCAAAGAAGGAACATTTATTACCAATGCACTGGAAGCCAATTCCAGAGTAGGTTGATAAACCTTTATTTTTCCATTGCTATCAGTTAAAATTTGTATTTTATTTTGTAAACTTAAAAGATAAAAAGTACCATTAATCTTTGCCCTGATAATGTCATTTGACCATAAATTTACTGACAGGTTGGGGTATGGAATTCCCTGATCATCCTGAAATATAAATTCGGTTGAATAGCCGGACAGTGACTGCATGTAGGTTTCTTTTGGTATGGTAATTTCTTCTTCATTCCAGAGACTTGTCAGGAAACCATAAGATATTTTTGTTATTTTCTTATGGTCGGTAAAAGAAATATATGCCTCTAAATCTATAGGATTATTTTTTACAAAAGAAATACTCTCAACCTGCTCAAAACCAAGATCATTTAATGTAGAGTAATAATATATCGAGTCATTCTTGTTATATCGAATTCGGCAATGCATCAGATTTTTCTTATCGCTTAATGCTAATACATGGATTTCACGTTGATAAGACTCATACGGATTGATATACACAATTGTCTGTAAATCAGTAATTAAATCTGTATAATCAATTATATTCACTGCAGCGGTTAGCGTAGCCGGGTTTTGTTCTATATATGCAAATATATAACCAGATGCTGTTTTCGCACATGCGAACAGACATGAGTGCTGTTCATCAAACTGAGCTGATGCCATTAGTGAAGGAGAAATATTTTCTGATATTTTATAGTTTAACCATTTTCCCTGGGAAAATTGAAATTCTGATATATGCTTATCCCATACTGTAAAACGCAATGTTTCTTGTGTATTTCCCTGAAAAACACCACACGGATTAACAAATCCATTGGGCAGCTGCTGAAAGACAGGTACTTTTTCTTGCCACAGCCCATAAATCAAATAATATAAATTATTTGATCCGCAATGTGCTATGATACCAACAGCAAACCCCTGCTCAAGAGGTTGGATCAGAATTGAATAAATTTTATCTGTATCTGAAGGGAGAGGCATGGAGATCGGGATTTCCCCTGAAAATTTTCTACTGCCAACCGTTTCTTCCTGAACGCAAAACAGTTCCTCAGATCTGGTATATAAAAGAATTAAACGCCCATCTCCTGCTTTTCCAACGCAAAGGTTGCTTCCGTGATAGGGAAGAATGCGTTTTGTGAATCCAGTATCTGAATTTTGATCCGTTGTAATTTCAGTGAAATTTTCGTAACCGTTGCTGAAATAGGTAATTTCGTTATCAGATTCCGGCGAAAAAGATGTCAATTTACCAGAACTTTGACAAAAAGATGAAATCTGAAATTCTTCCATAAACTTGGTATTTGTTTTGATAACAAGATTATTCATTTACCTTCATGCCTCTCAATCAATATGAACTTGCTATAATAATGTTTATATTGTCATAACTCCAGAATATCCACCAATTTTTAAAAGCCTTGTAATACCAGATTGATGTAATCCCAGTTTATCCATTTGTTTTTCATATTCCGAATCTAAAAGCCCTTTATTCTCAGCTAAACCAATTTCCGATTTACCTAAAATATACTGAAGGTCGATGTCAACACCGCTGCCAACAGGAATTGAAATTGAATTTGGATTATATATATACACAACTACAAGTCCACGAAAACCAGGTTTTAATCGATTCTTACTAAAGAATCCAAGTTCATCATCTTTTTTTATTTCCGTCCGGGGTATTGAAATTGGATTTCCATCAGAATCTGCCACGCTACAGGTCAATTCAATCTCACAGCCTTTTAATTTAAAAGGTATGGCACAAGTCTGATAATAATCATTTTCATCCTCTACATTTTCAGGTATATCCAGGACATATTCAAAGCTGGCAACGGGAAGATCTCTTTTTAGCATAGTAACATTCCGTTGAGTCCAACGTAAGTTATTTCGTATCAGATCAGCCATATCTATAGAACGGTTTAAGCTGGGAAGAGGATTTGGATCAACATCAGATGTTAATCTCGCAATTAAGCAATAATGATCATTTGTTGGGGGATAGGCTGGAGCTCTCCATATAAAAGGATGTTCTACAACACCTATATCTTTTGATGGGACATTTACAATTGTATTACAGAATTGGGCTTGACTTAAATCAATTGGGATTTTATTATCTTTCCATTTAGATGGCCATTGAATACAAGAAGCCTCAGAAAAATACAAGAATGCATCAGTAGATGACGTATTTTCTGTATTGTTTGTGGTTCTTAAATATATATAATTTTCCATTTTGGGTGAAATTCCATAGTCCACATATGATGCATAACTATCTGGTGATTTCAGCTCTTTTTGATAATCAGCTATAGGTCTTGTTCCAGCAATGCAGATATCTGGCGATAAATATGTGGGACCAGCAGCTGGAATCATACCTGTACTAGACAGATTAGGGCGCAGATAAAAATTATTAAAACTTCCCATGTTATCTCCTTTCAATTCATAAATAAAATTATAAAAATCATTGGTAGCACCCCTTTTATTATATTATAAATTTCAATAAATATAACATTTCCACTATATGGTTTTCTAAAGTATTCTTAGCATCGCATATTCATTTATATAGCCGGAATTTTCTATTTACATACAAAAAAAATAGGGGTTGTTTACAACAACCCCGTTGGAAATTAATTAAATTTATTCACCTGGACCTGCTTTTGTTTCTGGTTCGGTGGAAGCGTCTTCATTTGAAGGTTTTTCAGAGCTGACGGGTTTCTTCGTTTCATCCGTTATGTCTTCTTTTGTAACAGGAACTTTTGCTCCGGGCCCGATCAGACTACCGTCTTCATTGGTTGGTGCTTTCCCGCTCTCCTGCTCTTTCGTCTCTGGTACCGTTGTTTCCTTTACTGTTTCTTTGGTTTCCTCCGTAGTTTCAACAACAGCCTCTGTCTGCGCCGGAGCTGTCTCTACAGCAGCCTCCGTTTGTTTCTTACCTTTTTTGCCGCTGGAGCTGCCTCCTGTCGGTGTATTTTTACCAGGTTCTGTGAGTCCGGTTTCTTTTGAAATCGAAGCACTGATTTTCTTTACGCTGGAAGACGGAGTATAGTTTTCCTGACCATAGAGGAACTGATGCAGCTGCACCACGTTGCTCTCCAGGGTGGTTGGTATTACACAGTCCATTTTCCCAACTTTCTTGGTTGTACGTGAGAATGGGAAGCCGGCAGTTTCGCCAATGTGATATTTGCTGATGCCCTTTGCAATCGCCAGAATATCATTCATGCCCACACTGGTGGAGATCTGGGGGAAAACTGCTGCTACCAGCGTTTTTCTGGTGGCAAAATCTGCATTTTTTGCTTTTTCCATAGCCAGATTTACGACTTTTCTCTGACGCTCGGTTCGGTTAAAGTCAGTATCCATCAGACGCAGTCTTGCGTAAGCAACTGCTTGTACACCATCTAAATGATTCATTCCGGCATGTTTCAGCTGGTGGGAACCAACTCCCGTGGAGTTTACTGTTTCTGTGATAAAACCGTTTATGTATGCAAATTCTGAGTCTGTGATTTCCAGATCAATTCCTCCAAGGATATTAATGGCATCTGCTACAGACTTCCAGTTAAAGGTTGCATAATCGTCAATATTTAAATCCAGATTCTCGTTAAGGGCTTCTATGGCTTGTTTGTGCCCGCCCTTAAAATATGCTTCATTGATTTTATGATAAGTGCCCTTGCTGCTGATCTTTAAATAGGTATCACGGTAAACCGACAACAGCTTGATTTCACCAGTTTCCTTATTAATATTGCAAAGCATCTCCACATCCGACAAAGCACCTTTGTCTAAGTTTCCATCTCTGGAGTCCACGCCGAAAACGGCAATTGTCCAATAACCCTTCTGATGGGTTCTCTGTTTAAAAAGAAACATTCCTGCAATCAGCAATGCTGCAATGATAACTAATTTAACTACAATTTTGTGCTTCTTATGTTGCCTTTTTTTCTTTTTGTGGTTTGCACTGGTCTGCTGACCACTGTATCTGGCCCGTGGATTCCTGCCATCACCAGTACTGTAATAAGTTCTGTCACCATGGGAAGCCTGAATTGGCTCCTGTGCCTGACTTTTTCGTTCCGGTGTATGTTGTATAGGCTTCTCACGCATTCTGCCGTTATCGCTTCTTTTCTTCCGGGCCCTCATACGATCTAATTCATCCTCATGATCCATGACTCTGTCCTCAATCCTTTCCCATGTTGTCTTAGACAACCCCACATATTCTAACAGAAATTCAACTCTTATTTCTTGCTTTTCTCTTAATTTTATCGGTCAATCAATAATCTTTCAAAAGAACCGGATAAAACCGGGGTGAAGTAGAAATTGAATCTTCAGAAATGAGTCTGAACGGTAGAATAAAAGGGAAAAGATGAGGATTCAGATATGATATCAGATAATTAACCGGTTGCTAAAGCTGCATCCGACAAAACCAGTGCTTCGATTGCTGCTGCTACTCCATCTTCTTCATTGGATCTGGTAACCAGCCGTGCACGTTTCCTGATTTTTTCAGATCCATTTTCCATGGCGACGGTGTAACCCAGCGGAAGGATGAGCATGGATAAATCATTTTCACTATCTCCCATGGCAAGAATCTCTCTGGGATGAATTTTTTTATTAATGGCGTATTCTAGCAGGGCATTTCCTTTTTGAGCATAGAAATGTGTTATCTCAAGATTGGTAGAGGCTGAGGATGCAATGGATATTCCTTCTTCCTTCTCCAGACAGGAACGGATATAAGAAAGAACTTTAGGATCCTCATGTACAATCGACATTTTATAAATATCAGTATCAGATTGAATCAGAGCCTCTTCCGAAACAAATTGAAAACGTTTCACAATAGTTTCGAAGGTATGTTCATCGGAAACCATGGAAAGAAAAATTTTGTTTTCAAAGCTTTCCTTAAATTCCTCCAGACTTGAGGTGGTATAACTGCCCTCATCCGTCATGAAATCGTAAAGCACAGAATATGGCCGGCATATGGTAAGAATACGGCTAACCTGATTTTTTAATAAGGTCTGCTTGCGGATTTGTTCCCCCATGCTGTTATAAACAGCAGCGCCATTCATGCAAATAATGTCACAGGATATTCCTGCTTCCTCTAAAGGCGCATAAGCATCTGCATAATTTCGCCCTGTGCATACAACAAAACCAATATTTCTTCTTTTCAATGCATGAACAGCAGCCTGGTTTTTTAAAGAAATTTTACCATAACGGTTTAACAATGTTCCATCCATATCGGAGGCTACTAATCGTATCATATAATTTTTATCCTTTCTGATCCACTATTCTTCTTGCGATGTCAGGATAATTGGTTATAATTGCTCCAATCCCCTGCTCCGCCAGATAATCCATTAACGCTTCCTCGTTGACAGTCCATACATGAAGAGGAATCTTCTTCTTTTTCGATTCTTTGATCAGCTTTTCTGACCGCAGGTTATTAACAGACGGGTGAAGGGCGTCTGCTCCCATCAGCTTTGCATAAGCGACCACATGAATCCAGCCATCCGAATATAAAACACCGGTTTTTGCTTCCGGATCCAGCTTTTTAATTTTTATAATGCTGGGATGATGGAAGGAGGAATAGATTACCCTCTCTTCCATCTCCATTTTTTTAACCAGCTTTAATACTTTTTCCTCAATTCCCTTGTAACGGTATACACCAGTTTTCAGTTCGATATTAACATTTAAATCCGTTGGCTTTAACAGCTTAAGAACTTCTTTTAACTCTGGTATGACTGCAGCGGTGTATTCCGGGTGTGTTTTATTACAGGAAAATTGTTTTAGTTCAGCCATGGTGTAATCTTTTACATTGCCCAAACCATTGCAGGTCCGGTCAATTGTTTCATCATGGATTACTGCCAGTTTCCCGTCTTTGGTAAGCTGTACGTCCAGCTCCACTCCGTCTGCCTGCTGCCTGACTGCCAGTTCAAATGCTTCCAGTGTATTCTCCGGCGCATAAGCGGAAGCTCCCCTGTGAGCCCAAACCTTTGTTTTCATCTGCTAATATCCTTTCTGATACTATTTATTTAATAAATTATAATCTGCAATGGATTTATTAATGCTATCTGCCATTTTCTTAACGGCATCCTCTGGTGTACCATTGTTGTTAATCATGTTTTCAATTTCTGTTTCAACCGTCTGTCTTGCTTCTGGAAATACACTTAATAAAGCGCCTGCTGACTGAGGTGTGGAGTCATGAAGCTGATCAATGGCTGTTTGGAATTGCGGGAACTTTGCTATGTTATCTTTAAAAACTGGTTCCTTATGGGCTGCAGTGGTGATTGGAAAATATCCTGTCTGGGAGTTCCAGAATGCCTGGCTTTCCGGTGAAACAAGAAACTTAACAAACTCCCATACCGCTTTCTGCTTGTTTGCATCATTATTATTTAATGCCCACAAAGAACCGCCCCCGATGGATACGCCTCCCTTATCATCATCACTGACTTTGGGGAAATAAGCGGTTCCTACTTCAAATTTTCCATTTACATCATTTAAGATCTGTTTTAAGGAGGCAGTTGAACCCAGTGTCATGGCAGATTTTCCAGAGCTGAAGTCTGCAAGCCCTGCATCTCCTCCTCTACCCACATTTGGTGCATATCCTTTGGTTGATAATTCTTTCCATGCAGTCAGTGTTTTCACACCTGCTCCATTTTTATCGAAATCAACGTCAGTTGCTGCTGATTCTCTTCCATTTCCATTGTCTGCATAATTGGCCTGCTGCTTGCAGGTAAACTGCTCAAAAAACCAGCCATAAATTCCAAGTGAAATAACCTCACCGGCTCCGCCTTTCTTAAGCAGGTCATCTCCTACCCGTTCAATTCCCGGTAGGCTGTCAGGAATCTCTGTAATTCCGGCTTTCTTAAAAATATCTTTGTTATAGTATAAAATAGGAGTAGATGAGTTAAAGGGCATGGAATATAAAGTACCATTTACTGTATAATATGCCGCAATGTTAGGTTCAACCTGAGAGAGATCCCATTTATCCTCATCAATCAGCTGCTGCATTGGCACAACCCAGCCTGAATCAATCATGAATCTGGTTCCAATGTCGTAAATCTGAACAAGATCTGCACCCATGTTACCGATCTGCGCGCTTTTTAACTTGTTAATGGCATCATCGTAGCTGCCCTGATACTGAGCCTCAACTGTGATTCCGGAAGTATTTTCCTTATTAAATTTTTCTACAAGTGCATCAATTGCTTTACCATTGACGCCGCCCATGGAGTGCCAGAATGTAATGGAAGTCTTTTGTGTATTTCCTGAAGTTTCTGCGGCAACAGGTGCTGCGCTGGTCGTTACTTCTTCTTTCGTTTCAGATGCAGCGGTATTTCCGGATCCGGTCTGGCTGGAACAGCCGGATAACAGTCCTGCAGCCATGATAGCCGCCATACAAAAGGAAACTGCTCTCTTTTTCATGATTGTCCTCCAAATTTTATGTAATATTTATTCTGAATCAGGTCAGCCTTTTACGGCTCCTGAAAACATTCCTCTGATCAGCTGCTTTTGTCCTAAGATAAATACGGAAATCGATGGTACGATAATCATTACTACTCCGGCTATCATCATGGATATCGACTGGGAATCCACACTGTCTAACATGCCGATTCCAATCTGAACCGTTCTCATTTTATCTGAACCTGTAACTAGTAGGGGCCACAAATACATATTCCAGGCATTGATGAAGGTATATACTGCCATGGCTCCTATGGCTGACTTAGTAAGAGGTATGAGGATGCTGTAAATGAATCTTAAGTCAGAGCATCCGTCTATCCGGGCCGATTCATATAACGATATGGGGAACGATTTATAGAACTGCCGGAATAAAAAGATTCCCATGGCAGATGTCAGATAAGGAATAATTAAAACCTTATAGCTGTCAAGCCACTGAAACCCGCTTACCGTTAAGTAATTGGATATAATTGTGGCTTCTCCAGGGATCATCATGGTCGCCATCACAAGCATAAACAGCAGATTTTTGCCCTTAAATTCCAGAAAGGAAAAGGAAAATGCTGCCAGTGAACAGGATAAGATCTGTCCTGCAGTGATACAGCCTGCTACTAAAAATGAATTAACAATAAAGCGGGTTAAAGGTATTTTAACCATTGCCTGACGGAAATTATCAAGTGTTGGTGTTGCAGGTATTAAGTTCATACTGGTTGTAAACAGTTCACCCGAAGGCATAAGCGCAATGCTGACGGCATATAAAAGCGGTAGCAGAAGAAAAAGCGCCATAAGTAAATTAACTGCGGTCAAAGCCAGTTTGGCAATCCTGCGGCGAAAAACCGCTTTCTTTAATGCCTCTCTTTTCAGATTCTCAAGTTCTTCTCTGCTAATATCTTTTACAGCTCTGGAAATAACGGTTTCCATCAATAGTGTACTCCTTTCTTTTCCAAACGAAACATGCATAAAGTCAGAACCAGAATGATGACAAATAAAATAACAGACTGAGCTGCTGCACTGCCGAAGCGGTAATTAAAAAATGCATCCCGGTAAATGGAGTAAACGATTAAATTGGTTGATTCTCCCGGTCCTCCCATGGTTAATACCTTAACCTGGCCGAAGGACTGGAACGCCTGAATAATATTAACAACCAGCGTATAAAACAAAATAGGACTTAACCTGGGAAGTGTCAGGCGGAAAAATTTCTGGAATCTATTGGCTCCGTCTACCGATGCCCTCTCATAAATAACCTCATCAATATTACTTAAACCAGCGCTAAAGTAAAGAAAGTTAATACCGCTGTTGAGCCACGCTGTTAAAAGTGCAACACAAATCAGTGCATATCTGGGGTCGCTGATCCAGTTAATATGTAATCCCAGGATCTTATTAACAATTCCAATGGCCGGATGAAGCATGATTTTAAATATCATAGCGGCTGAACTGGAAGCGATTGCCATTGGAAGGGCATAAGCGGTGCTGAATATCCGGATACCCGGAAACGATTGATTACATAACACAGCCGTAATAAGACCGAGAAGCATACTGACACTTACTACAATCAGTACAAACACAACCGTTACAAAAAGACTGTTAAAAAAAGACGCTGAACTTAAAAGCTCGGAATAATTTCCTGCACCTGCAAACAACTTTGCCTGCCCCATTTTATTTGTTTTAAAAAGACTTAAATAAATAGTCTTAAAAAACGGGAAAAACAGAAAAAGTATAAAAATTGCCATGGCAGGAGCGATGTATCCATATGGACTTAATTTTCTCGTAACTATTTTAAAATTCATTCAATTGCTCCTTAACGGTATAATATGTTTTCTTCTGTATCAATATCAAACAGTAAAATCCGGCTCATGTCTGCAAAGATGGATACTTCCTTCCCTGCTTCAGACGGAAAATCCGGTTTCAGTCTGGCACACACCGGGCTTCTTCCTATTTTTCCATGAAGAAGGATTTCAGCTCCCAGAACTTCCTTTATCTCCACATTCAGCTTCAGTTCCTGATCTTTGGAACCAGTTTCGTGTAAATCCTCGGGACGGATACCCAGATATACCCTTCTGCCCAGATAATCCCCGTCCATAAGCCTTCTCCCGCATTCTTCATTTACAAACAATCTGTTTTTAGAAAATTCCACACAAATCCGTTCTTCTCTTCTCTCCACCCAGACTGGAATGAAATTCATGGAAGGAGATCCGATGAAACCGGCTACAAATTTATTGATCGGATTCGTATATAGAACTTTTGGCTCAGCAGCCTGTAATATAACCCCGGAATTCATAACCACAATTCTCGTTCCCAAAGTCATCGCTTCTACCTGATCATGAGTTACATATATAATGGTTGCCCCAAGTTCCTTGTGTATCTTGGATAATTCAACCCTCATCTGTGTTCTCAGCTTTGCATCCAGATTGGACAGAGGCTCATCCATCAGATAAGCTTTCGGTTCACGGACAATCGCGCTCCCAATTGCCACTCTCTGCTTTTGTCCACCGGATAAAGCGTGGGGCTTCCGGTCCAATAAATGGCTGATGCATAAAACATCTGCCGCTTTTCTCACACGCTGGTCAATTTCCGTTTTTACAACATTCCGTACTCGTAAACTAAATGCCATGTTCTCATAAACAGTCAGGTGGGGATAAAGAGCATAGGACTGAAACACCATGGATAGATCTCTTTTTTGGGGAATAGTCAGATTCATTAATTCTCCGTCTATCCATAACTCCCCGGAGGATATCTCCTCAAGTCCGGCTATCATTCGCAGTGTGGTAGATTTCCCACAGCCTGAAGGACCTACCAGAATCAGAAATTCCTGATCTCTTATATCCAGATTGAAATTCTTCACCGCAACCTGACCATTTTTAAATGTTTTACATACATTTACCAAAGATAGACTTGCCATATGATGCTGCTTCCTTTCTTGTGTCCTGACTTCATTTTAGGGAATCCATGTAAAATGAAAAAGAATCTTTTAGTAAAATGAATGTAAATCATGCTATTGACGCACAAAGAAAGAAAAGTTATAATAAACTAAATTTATGAAGGAGGCATAAATACAAATAGCAAAGCTAAGCGCCATGCACCTGAGGATACGATCGTGATCGTTTTCGCAAGAAAACGGTATCCAGGGTTAACGAGGTGAAGGGTTATCGAATATTCGGCGGATGCCCTTCCATGCCAGCCGGGCGTGTATCCATTGTGAAATATGCAGGTAACTGCAAAACAACCACTCTGGAACCGGTATATGCAAGAGAAAAACTGGTAGACAAAAATGCTGTCCGTTTTTACAAACGATGGAAGACAGCTTGTTTTTGTGTGCGTATTTAACAAATTGAAATTATAAAACTATAAATCGATTATGAAGGAGATTTTATTATGTGTGGAATTATTGGATATACAGGACCTTTGGATTCAAAGAAAATATTGCTGGAAGGACTTTCCCAGCTGGAATACCGTGGATATGACAGTGCAGGCATTGCACTTTGCATGGAGAATTCCAGGATCCAATTAGTGCGTCATACGGGAAAAGTCTCTAATCTGAAAAAAGGCTGTGAGGAAATTAGCCAGGTATCTCACTGTGGACTGGGACACACCAGATGGGCAACACACGGTGGTGTCACTACGGAAAATACCCATCCTCACAAAGCAGGACGGGTAATACTGGTTCACAATGGAATTATTGAAAACTATCATCAGCTCACCACGGACTTTCACCTGGAAGGAAAGCTTCTCTCTGAAACAGACAGCGAAGTGGCAGCCTGGGTTCTTGAAAGTCTTTATGACGGAAATCCGGCAGAAGCAATATCAAAGCTGGTTTCCCATTTAAAAGGTTCTTACAGCTTCTGTATGATGTTTGAAGATCATCCGGGAGAAATCTATGCAATCAGGAACGTAAGTCCTCTTGTGGCTGCATATACCCACTCAGGATCCTTTGTGGCATCGGATCTGACTGCGCTGATTCCTTATACCAGACAATATTTTGTAGTGCCCGAGGATCACATTTTAAGACTCACCTCCTACAAAGTCCATCTATATGACCTGGACTTAAAGGAGCAGGAGCCGGAAATTCTGGAAGTAAACTGGAACATGGATGCAGCCATGAAAAATGGTTTCCCTCATTTCATGCTGAAAGAAATACACGAACAGCCAGACGCGTTAAAAAACACCATACTTCCCCGTCTTGCAAAGGGGTTGCCTGATTTTACCGATGACCAGATACCTGACTATGTATTTAAAGACTGTAATCAGGTTCAGATTGTGGCCTGCGGGACTGCCATGCATGCCGGTATGGCTGCAAGAGCCTTAATGGAACCTCTTCTTCGAATTCCGGTCACAGTCTCCATCGCATCGGAATTCCGGTATGAAGATCCACTGGTTGATGACAAAACCCTGGTTATTATTATCTCCCAATCCGGTGAGACCATCGATACACTGGCAGCTCTTCGTCTGGCTAAAAGCTATGGTTCCAGAACCCTTTCAGTCGTTAATGTAAAAGGCTCTACCATTGCAAGAGAAAGCGATTATGTACTCTATACCCACGCAGGCCCTGAGATTGCAGTAGCCAGCACAAAAGCTTATTCCGTTCAGCTGGCTGCCCTCTATATGGTTTGCTGCCGTATGGCCCTTGTAAGGGAAAAATACAGCGTAGCTGAGGCTGAGGATTTCATGAAGAAGCTCCTTGACTCCATTCCCGCCATGGAAGCCATGATAGAAAAAAGAGATATGGTGAAAGCACTGGTAACCCATTTAATCAATAAGCCGGATGCCTTTTTCATTGGCCGGGGACTTGATTACGCATTCTCTCTTGAAGGTGCATTAAAATTAAAAGAAATTTCTTATATTCATGCGGAAGCCTACGCTGCCGGCGAATTAAAACATGGTACCATCGCTCTCATCACACAGGAGGTGCCCGTAATTGCCATTGCCACCCAGGAAAATGTCTTTTTAAAGACCATATCCAATATCAGGGAAGTAAAAGCAAGAGGGGCCTTTGTGATTCTGCTTACAAAGGAAGGTATGAATGTGGAGCCCGGCATCGCAGATATCCAGATCAGTATTCCGGATATCGGGGATCGTTTCACGGTATTTCCTATAGCAGTGGTTTTACAGCTCATTGCTTATTATGCATCTGTAGGGAAAAATTTAGATGTGGATCAGCCCAGGAATCTGGCTAAATCCGTGACTGTAGAATAGAATTATAGAAAAAACACGAAAGGCTGGAATCTCCATACGCCATGGAAATTCCAGCCTTTTCTCCTATTTTCTATGTAAAAGATCATATAGAAATGATTCTCCGTTTTGTGGTTTCATTGTATTAAAGTAATCACAGACAGATGCACCAGCATCGGAAAGACTTTTTCTTCTTCCGATATTTCTGCCGGTCACGCCCATTTTGTATACCAGAAGAGGAACACATTCTCTTGTATGTCTGCTGTGGCCAATTAATGGATCATTACCATGGTCAGCCATTACGACAAGTATATCATCTGGTGTCAGCTTTGAAATTAATTCTCCAATTCCCCTGTCAGCAATCTCTAAAATCTCCTTATAGTTTTTGGTTGACTGTGAGTGACCTGCCAGATCTGTTTCCTGTACATTGGTACAGACAAATCCTTCAGTCATGGCTATTGTTTCACGGATTGTCAGATCCATAACCTCTTTTGTAGGTACGCAGGAAATGCTTAACCCATTATCGTTTGCAACAATGTCCGCCACTTTCCCGATCAATGTACAGGAATATCCCTGGTTCGTCAGAATTGCAGGAGCCTGTACGTTCTGGTCTACTCCATATCCTAAGTGTCTGCACTGGTATCCACGCTCATAGGATTTTGATTTTACTGAGGAGATGCCAATAAAGCGATTCTGCTTTACTTCTTCTGCCTGAAACAGGTCCTCCATTGTATTTCCATTCCCACCAAATACAATGACACGTCCAACTAAGGCAATTTCTCTCACCTTTCGGGCAATTTCGTATTCTTTTTCAAATGATATGAAATCCAGTGGAGCCGTTACATTGTAGCACATACCAGGATCTGCTTCCAGATTATCTGCTACTGTTACATATTGGTCCACCAGAAGATAACGCAGCCCCTGATTTTCCATAATCTGAACGTCATGCCCACCTGCCTTAAGATAATATTTTATTTCATCCACCTTCTCCTGGAATGGATGAATCATAGGCTCTTTCGGAAGTGTCCCCATGATTTCCTGATGTCCCATAAATGTATCCGCCCCAAAATGCATCAGCTGGCAGCTGCCGTAATTTGCCTCCGGAGAAAACTTCATCCGTGCACTTTCTTCCCCATACGCATTCATCAGTCCCAGCTTTTCAAGGGTTGGAAGCTTTAAATCCGGGTAATCCTTTAAAATGCTTTTTAAAGTATTGGCTCTTTCATCTCCCGGCCTGACTCTGGCTGCATCTTCCATCGCTCCGATTCCAAATCCATCTAAAATTATAACAATAAACCTTTTTTTCATTTTTTCATCCCCATGCTGTTATAGATCCCGGCAATATACGGTTTTTTCTCTTTTAATCCTTCTACCAATACAACATCAGACCTGGTTACAAATATCTGAAAACGGAAAGCCATTACAACCGTATCACCTACAGTACACTCTTTCTCCAATCCAATATAGTAATCAATATTTTCATCAGACGGAGGGATTACGCCTATTTCTTCCGAATTTTTAAGAGATAGGCCAACCAATGCATTCTGCAAATGGGAACGCCTGTAATAACCGCCTCCATAACAGTAAGCCTGACCCATAAAATTATGGGATACTTCACTTACGTATGTCACACATGGTATCTCCGGCATCATCTTTACTGCATGCATAGGTGTTGTACCAGAAAGACCATGACCTGGTTCTCCGCAGTTACCGCCCTGTTCTTTTATATTTTCCAAAGCATGGATACAGGTTCCGGAAGGAGTATCAATAACACTGCAGTTTATCCCATTTCTGCCAAGGATTTCAACAGCCTGTTTTACTGTATTCATATTCTCGGTGGCTCTTAAATCTCCGGCAGTTTCATCATATAAAAAACAGGGAAAAGAAGTTACACCTGTAATAGTAACATAGGGATACAAACGTTTTATCCGTTCAGTAAGCACTTCTAATTCATTCAGATGAAACCCTGCCGTCTGTCCGGAATATATCATGTCTGAATCATTGTAAACACGTAAAATCACATCCTGAATCACTCCCAGTTTCCTGGCTGCCTCATGTATCCGGCTGATTTTCTCTTCCGAATAAACCGTAATCATCCTTGGACGGTAGGCCACAAACTCCTCAATCTGGGAGTTGGGGATTTGCACCAGATGACCGATATTGGCTATGGGAATCCGATGATTCATCAGGATTCTGGCTTCCTTGTAATCAACTGCCACCGCTCCTTCAAAGCCAAGTTCCATCAGTTTTGCCGCAAGATATGGGTTCCTTCCCACCTGCTTCAGCATAAAAAAAAGGCGGATTCCCATTTTCTTTGCTTCCTTAAGCATCAGAGCAGCATTTTCCAGAAATGTATCCACGTCTATCACATAGGAATCCGGCTGGATTTGTCCGCTTTGATGCAATTGAAATGAAACCTCTGCTAAATCCCTGTTTCGTTTTACTGTCTGCTCTAAAAACATCTATATCACTCTTTCCGCTGCTTCTTTTAATATACGTAAAATGGTATCAGCTCCCGAACGCATGGGATTGATACGAATCATGCGCTTCTTCAGAGCCGGATCTGTACTCTGAAATGTACCGGATATCTTGTAAAACATGGGTACGATCTCATATTTCGACTCTGCTCCTACCGGATTAGGTGCTGCTCCTAATTTTTCTGCTTCTTTAAGAACTTTCTCAGCAATCTCTTCTTTAAACTCCACCAGAAGAACCTTTGACTGGGCATTTGCAAGAAACGCCTGCTTTACGTAGGGTACCTCACCTGAATTCAGCCGTGTTACACATTCTTCGTTTACCTCTGCCTGTATGGCAAGAGCCACCGGCGCATATGCAAAACCACGGAGTACTTCAAGTGCCTCGTGTCCCTGCACCTGCATACCACCGGAATAATTTTCTCTCACCAGCTTTTCAATATAGGAAGCCGCACCTACGATTACGCCGACCCCCTCCGGTCCCAGAAGCTTAAAGGCTGAAAAACAGGAAAGATCAGCGCCGCACTGAATTCCAATCCGGCTGACTTTCATAACGGCATAATTGTCATCAGTCAGGACTGGCAGACTGCCGCTTTCCTTCATTGTTTTCACCACCTGCGCCATATCATAGGCATCCTCCGGTTTCTGTCTTGTATACTGTATCAGTGCGCCTTTTAACCCTGGGTTCTCCTTTATTACCTGCTTTATCTCACTTAAGTCATTATAATCTGCTTCTACTATTGAAATGTTCATCATTTCCATGGAAACAGCCGTAGTATTATAAACAGGTGCTTTGTGAACCAGTATTTTTTCACCTGGTTTTAACATACTGTGAAGTCCCAGGCGTATGGCTCCAGTTCCTGCCCCTCTCACCAGAATACAGGCTTCTGCATCAAAAATATCTGCAATTACCTGTTCTGCTTTCTGAGTTACGGCAGGTTTGTTGATTCCGGAAGTGACTCCTAAATCTCCCTGTGTTAATATTTCATGACCTTCAAATCTTTTCGTAATGCAGTCTATGATTTTAAATTGCAGTCTGGCTGCTTCCTGAACGGTTAAGCTGTTAAGTGGACTGGTATTCATGTTAAGCCTCCTGTTTTAATATCCTGTTTGGATTATGTATCATCAACTGCTCAATCTGATCCTCAGACAATCCGTATTCCAGAAGCATGGGAAGAAATGTTTCAATCAAATATGCATAGCCTGGTCCTCCCCACTTCTTTAAATGTGACTTTCTGGTAATATCCATGGATAGCACCACCTGATCCAGATAGCCTTCTTTGGCAATTCGTTTTAACATCTGGGCGCGGAATGTATCGGGACAGTAATTATTTTTTCCTACGGTATCAAATCCAATATTTACGCCTTCTTTCAATACCGAAATAATGGTATCCGGATTTTGGGACAGGTCCAGATGCCCGATAATAATATTTTCCGGCTTTACTCCTTCGGCTTTTAAATATTCTGCCTGCTCCAGAGCCATGGTTCCAAGGGTAGTATGGGTCGTGACAACTGCACCGGTTTGTACGGCGGCAAGAGCCATGGAATCAAAAACTTTCCGTTCCATTTCAGTAAAGGTGTCCTTGCTGGTGCCGAATTCCCCGATTACACTTGCCTTAATTCCTGTATTTACAATCCCTTCTGAGATTTCTTTTACCGCAAGCCTGGCCAGTTCCCTGACAGACATTGTATAAACAAATTCCGGAAGAAAGGGCTCCTTATAAAACCCGGTCGCAGAAAGAATCTGTATTCCGGTTTTTTCTTCCATCAGGCGGCAGTAATTGGAGTTTCGTCCCATGCCTATATTGGTTACATCCAGGATTCTTCTAACCCCAAGCTGATACAGTCGGCACAGCTCTTTTTGTGATTCTTCAAAGCAGTCCAGACGGCAGTCCTCATCATTCTTGATTCCGGATAAATCTATGGTGATGTGTTCATGCATCAGTGTATATCCTTTTTTCATAAGCTCCTCCTCTCTTTACTACTGAAAATACATATCAAAATTCATAAAATACCGTTGAATTAATGGGGAAGGCTGATTTTGGTATGCCTTTGCCAGCTGGAACATGGAAGCGATATCCTCCGGCCTGCTTTCGCAGATAAGAACCGTGCAGCGGCCAAGCCCTTTTGCAGGAACAGTCAGTGCTGATTTTCCACTCATATTAACAACCCGCATCAGCCCTTTGCCAGACCGTCTCTGACATCTGCCCGTTTCTTCATCGAAATGTCCAAATATGCTGTCACCAGGAGCATTTACGTCTACCGGACCTTCCGTGGAAATAACAACAGTACGGGACTTCACAACACTTTTTAAATATTCAATCAATGGTTCCCGGCTTCCATAAATGTCTGGCAGGCTATGGCATTTTTCCGTCTCAATTATCGTGTAAGTATCTTCCTGCGGCTGAAACTTGGTTATGTCGTATCCAAGAAGAGGGGTTAACAGCTTCCCCATAGTATCAAGATCTCTGGTAATGGCGCCTATGGCAGGCTGAAACCCGATTCCGTCTGTTGAAATCCTATGATAACGGATCATTTTCTCCTGCTGGATCAAGGGAGATATAAAACCGAAAAGATTGAGAGCGGCGGCTGGGGCTAGCACGCTGCCCCCGCCATCCGTTCCAATACCTGCATCATTGATTCCATAAAATACATTTAAGGCCGTACCGCTGCTGGATCCGGTCATCCAGTTCCCGGTGATGGGATTAATAAGCTGTAAGTCAATTGCTCTTCCTCCTAAAGCCATCTGATCCGTTGTATGAATCAGAAATCCCCTTTCCTCCAGCCGTTCTTTTAGTTCTGCCGGTATGGCGTCTGTATTTTTAATTCCCGTATACCAGACCTCACCCTGGTTCTCCAAAAAAGAAGCTGCGCTGTCAATAATACCTGGCTTTACAGTAATAACTGTATGATAGGGATCTTTCAGAGCAAGAAATGTCTTCTTTGCATAATGTACAATCTTTTCCATAAAATGACCTTATTTCGCAACAGGAACTGCGATAAGCCCAATCAGTAAAAGCAGATTCATCAGTATACCAAATACGATACATGCCACCGGACCAACAGCAAGATCTACGATTGGTTTTTTTGCTTTCTTATTTAACAGAAATGCCCCTATTACAAACAGTGCTCCAATTCCTGTATAGCCGGAGGCAGCCACAGACATTTTTTCAGCAGCCATGATTCCTCCTGCCAGCAGTGAAACCTCAAGCACCTTATTCATGGAAGTTCTCACGTATTCACCCATGTCCTTCACACCGGGGAAACGGTCCATTCCCTTTGCAAATATATTAATGAGATAAATTTCAGCAACCATAACTGCGAAACCAAGAATAAATGCAACAATGGGATTGCCATGGAAAAACAATCCAATCACAAAAACAAATGTGCATCCTGCCACGCCATACACTCCAGTAACAATGGCAGTGGTAAATACAAGTGGAATAAAGCCGATTGCTCTTGCCAGAGCAGTGAGACCGGCGTTGCTGTACTCTTGTTTTGCTAACAGTGCCAAGGAAGCCGGATCACCTGCTACGATGGAAAGACTGGTTCCTGCCGCAAGAAGTCCGCCCATAATTGCAAGAAGCAGCCATTTTTTTCGGATCCGGAGAATATTGCCTTCAAAGCCCTGGGTAAGTACCTCATTGGTGTTTTCAGTTCCTTTACGCTGTGCAGCAAAAACGATCATCAGTATCATTCCTGCCAGCATTGCCATACCTTCTGCATTTAAAGTGACCTTGCCAGCTCCAAGTGTAAAAACTCCGAATTTTTTAATCAGATAATAAACCAGAATCGTCACCCCTCCAGCTTTCATACCTTTCTTAAAGCCATGCTGATAAGCAATACCAACTGCAGGGAATATGGCAAATGCCACTGTTATGTAGCCAGATACACTTCCTAAATCACTTGTAAAGTTATAAGGAAGATAACCAAATAATTTCACGATAAATTCCAGTCCTGCCAGAATGGCAACACCATAAACAGCTCCGATTGCTGCCGATAGTATCATACCGTTTCTGCTGTTATTGCAGAAGGAACCGATCATATCTGTGGTCAGCAGTAAACAGTGAATGAGAATAATACTTGCTGCTATGGAAGTGGGGATGCCAAATCCAATTACCAGTCCGAAGCTGATGGCGAAACTCATGGCTGCTAATTCTTTCCGGCTGATTTCTCCATTAAAATACTGACCTGCAATCGGCCGGAAGCCATCATTAAATACTGCAATTCCCTGATTAGATAGAACAGAAGCCAATGCTCCGATTAATGTAATCACAATATATTTCATATAATTATACCCCCTCTTTTTCGCAGATTGCCTTTAACAGAACCGGAAGAACCTCATCTTTATGCTGGGCTGTAAAACCGAAGGCTTTTTTCCCTTTGTCTACCTCTTCCCGTATAAATGCTTCGCTTTTAATCTGGCCTGGCATGGAAATAGTAGAACAGGATTTAGAGCCTAACAGCGCCATTGCCATTGCAAGGGCTCCGCCCCCTCCTGTATTACAAGCCCCAACATAATAATCATATTTCCCTTCCTTGATTCCCATGGCACCATCAAGATCACCCTTAATTTCGATCTCAGCTTTACCATTCATCAGCTGACTCACAATTTTAGCGATTTCTTCCTTGTCAATCTGGCCCCCAACCACAATTTTCATTTTGCTACCTCCTTTTTTCTCTTTTATATAAATGCGGTTTCGCATTTACACCTTATTATGTAAGCAGATTACAAAGATGAACGGCTAAAAAATCCTTTTCTGATTGCGGAAACTGAATTTCGGTTTCCTGCAATAGTTCATCCCTAAGTTCCTGCGCCTGTTTGAAAACCGGCTCATCCATTACACTTTTTAAAACCTGACTGTCCAACGGAATTTCATCCTCACCACTTAAAATTCTCTGTACCGCCATAGCAAGATGGGTGATGAACATCACCGCTTTTGATTCCTCCAAATCCGGTATTTCCCCCAGTATACGCACCACTGCTATTTTTGAAAAATTAGCTGCCTCCTTACAAATTACATTATTCTCTTCCAGAATGTTCAGACGTTCCATTAAAAGTTCATTTAGATTCATGTTTTCCCCCAAGTTTAATGTACATTATTTTGTATATTGATAGATAAAAAACCCAATTAAAAAAAGGGTTCTCTTTTCTTTTCTCTGACATCACGGATAATAGCCGTTACCTGTGCTGCATGAATATATTTTAATAACATTGCTTTTAAGTACTCCTCTTCTTTTCCAATCACAAGAACCGCCGTGGAAAACAGGTTATTGTAATCAGAGTCTGCGAGAAATGCCACTTTAACAGAATCATGTTTATTCTCCAGAATGTCATCATAATTCCAGACACCCGCATCTATGATTCCCTCCTTTAATGCAGTTAACGTCTGCTGTGTTCTGATAGGAACCAGCGTCACATTCCTGCCATGAATAATATTTCTTGTAATACAGCTTTGATCCAGGGAATTGCTGTCATAAGCCACTCTCATTCCATCCTGAATGCTGTCATATCTGGAATCAGCCAAAAGCAGTACATGCCGGGAAAGAAAACTTCCAGGGCCAAAATTTATTGCAATTTCTATCTGTTTTCCATCCCTTATAGATTGTTCAGCAGCAAACTGGGAACATAGTGCAAAATGATACGTTCCTGATTCCACCAGCTCTATACGTCCCACCGCTCCTCTTGCATAAGCCATGTTAAAATTTAAAGAAGAAAATTGCTCATACATGGCAGTGGCCAAACCTTCATACGTTACGGAATAAGGCAGAGGCATGATACCCATAACCCCTCTGGGCATGCAGTTCTCCTGCAGCTTCTTATGATCCAGTGATGCAATATAAGTTCCCTGATGGCCATGATTTTCTAAAACAACCGCATTGCTATCCTTCAAAAAGGCAAACGCATTCTGTACCGTTCCACGGGAAACTCCGAATTTTTCCTGATACTCTGATATGGGGAGAAGTCTGTCTCCCACATTTCTGGACATTAAATCAAGAGCCAGCAGGCTTTTTGTTACTCCGGTTTTCTGATATAAATTCCCATACCCCAGATTTTTTTCTTTCATCCAATCACACTCTCATCAATTTACATTATTTTGTATATTGAAACATTAGCACATTCATGGGTAAATGTCAACGGACATTTCCACTGTTCAAAGAAATGTCCGTTTCAAAATCAATTATTTACTGCTGTTGTTGTTTTCCCTTACCTTTTACTTCAATATATTTCAGTATCATATCTACTGCTCCATCAACGCCAATTGGACTGCGATTAATACATAAATCGTAGCTTCTTACATCTCCCCACTTTTTATTGGAATAGTAGTTATAATAACTGGAACGCTTTTTGTCTGTCTTAGCCATAACTTCTTTTGCCTTTGCATCATCAATCTGGTACAGCTCTTTTAAGGACTGTATCTTATCTTTGTCATCTGCTGTAATAAATACAGAAACAAGATTTGGATCATCTGCCAATGCATAGTCCGCACATCTTCCAACAATAACGCAGGATTCTTCTTCTGCCAGCTTCTTAATAGTATCAAACTGTGCCAGAAATATCTTGTGATTAATGGGCATATCCATATAACCGGAACTTGTTAATCCAACATTGTATGTATCCATAACCAGAGAATATAAAAAGCTATTGGTGGGCTTTTCATCATGGCTTTGAAATAATTCCTCACATAATCCACTATTCTTGGCAGCCAGTGCCAGTAACTCCTTATCATAGCATTTAATACCAAGGGCTGCCGCCACTTTCTCACCAATAACCTTACCAGAACTTCCGCACTGTCTTCCAATCGCAATCACTAAGTTTTCACTCATATCGATCACTCCTTCCAGTTATCTTATAATACTATTATACAACTAAATTTCTGAAAAATCCATATTTTATCCATATTTAACAGTTATTATAGAAATAAAAAGCCACCTGGATCTTATGATCTAGATGGCACGTAATTTTCTTAATAAATCTTCAAAGTAATCTGGTAATGGGGCATGAAACTCCATATATTCCCCTGTTGTGGGGTGTACAATTCCCAACACTCCTGCATGCAGAGTCTGACCGGTTAATTTGTAGGGACTTTTTGAGGGGCCATAAACCACATCTCCTAAAAGCGGATGACCGATACTTGCCATGTGAACGCGGATCTGGTGGGTACGCCCTGTTTCCAGCTGGCATTCCACAAAGGTAAACTGTTTAAAGCGTTCCAGAACACGAAAATGAGTGGTTGCTTCTCTTCCGTTTTTTTCATTCACACTCATCTTTTTCCGGTCAACGGGATGGCGCCCGATGGGGGCAGAAACAGTACCTTCCTCTTCCTTTAGCACACCATGGACAATTGCATAGTACTTTCTTGTTATGGAGTGGTCTTTTAACTGCTGTGCGATGGAATTGTGGGAGTTGTCATTTTTGCACACAATTAAAACGCCTGTGGTATCCATATCAATGCGGTGAACGATACCCGGACGCATCACTCCATTAATTCCTGATAAATCATCACGGCAATGAGCCATCAGAGCATTTACCAGCGTACCGCTAAAATGTCCGGCGGCCGGATGAACCACCATACCCTTGGGTTTATTAATAAGGATAATATCTTTATCTTCATAAAGAATGTCCAGATCCATTTCCTCTGCTTCAATCTCCGGCTCAACCGCATCCGGAATGGTTAGCTGAATTTTGTCTCCTGCATTTACTTTATAATTACTTTTCACTGGTTTTCCATCTACCAGAACTTTTTCATCCTTTAAAAGCTTTTGTAAATAAGACCGGGATATGTCCTGGTTTCGCTCGCTTAAATACCGGTCAATGCGGATTGCTGATTCGCCCGCTTCTACAAAATATTCCTGATTCAAGCCTGTTCCTCCTTTTTACGAAAAGACAGGCATTGTAAGTCTTCTTCTTTATAATAAAATAAAAATAAGAGCAGAAAAATGAACATGGAGACCGTAACATAACAGTCAGCCACATTAAAAATAGGAAAATCAATTAATTTAAAATACAAAAAGTCTACCACATAACCTCTGGTGAACCGGTCTATCATATTTCCCACTGCACCTGCCGATAAAAACATGGCAACAAGGTGTAACGGAATATATTTTTTTGTGGCAGGCATCCGGCTGATACTAAAAACGGCACAACCCAGCACCAATACAGCAATCAAAAGAAAAAAGAACTGTTTTCCCTGCAGCATGCCAAATGCAGCTCCACGGTTTTCAGAATAGTATAATTCAAATACACCGCTCCAAACAGAATAGGGTTTCTGGCCCATTAAATGTTTCACTGCAAGTAATTTGGTCCATTGATCCAATCCTATGGCACAAAAAAAGCCAATGAACATTCCAATGATTAAATTTGTTTTTTGTTTCATGAGTTCTCCTTAGATTAAAATTTGGGACAGCCCTTCTGCCATTTCCTCATCAGTAACGGTCTTATCAACATAGGCTTTGCCAATCTGCTCTAATAAAATAAAGCGTATGGTTCCCGAATCCATTTTTTTATCACTCTTTGTAGTTTTTACTATTTCAGCTTGGGATAAACCAGATACAGTAACCGGCATATGATACAGCTTCATAACATCTAACAGTGCTGGAATCTGATCCTGGTGAAGAAATCCCCGTTTCACGGAGACAGCCATAGCGGCTATACATCCCAGACCGACGCAATGGCCATGCAAAAGACTGAAATCAGAGAGTTTCTCAATTGCATGTCCCAGGGTATGTCCCAGATTCAAAAGTGCCCGATCTCCCTGTTCGGTAGGATCTTTTTCAACCACATCCCGCTTGATCCGATTGCTGACAGTCACCATCTCACTTAATATATCCAGATTGCGGTTTTGTATTTCACTGCCATGCTCTGTCAGCCACTGGTAATAGGAAGCATCCTTGATCAGACCATGTTTAATAACCTCTCCCATTCCGGAAGAAAACTGATCTTCTGATAGTGATTTTAAGGATGCTACATTAGTATAAACCAGCTTTGGCATGTGAAATGCACCAACCATGTTTTTATAAGCATCGAAATCAACACCTGTTTTTCCTCCAATGCTTGAATCGACCTGGGAAAGAAGGGTGGTAGGCACCTGTATAAAGGAAATTCCTCTAAGATAAGTGGCGGCTGCAAAGCCACAAAGATCGCCCACAACACCGCCGCCTAATGCCAGCAGATAATCGTGTCTGTCAAACTGTTTCTTAATGAGTGTTTCATATAAATCCCTAACTGTGTTCAGATTTTTATGTTCTTCTCCTGCAGGGAAAATAAAGTGTTCTATTTTGCGAAAGCAGCTGGAAATAACGTGTTCAACCTCATTCAGATAAAGAGGTGCAACGTTGGTATCTGTAACAATACAAACTTTACGCCCCCCTAAGTTCATTTTACCAAGTTCTTCTTTCAGCCCATCAAACGAAGTTTCCATCACAATATCGTAAATAAAGGTACCATCCATATGTACCGGCATTCTGCTTCCCATGCTGCTTTTCCTCCATTGCATCTTTTCACTATCCGCTAATCCCTCTATGTCCAAAAAGCCTGGACGATAATAAGGAACACCCTTCGGGCACCCCTCTATGTCCAAAAAGCGTGGACGATAATAAGGAAGAAAGCAAACTCTTTTCCACTGTCAGCAAAAAGATGATGCTGATATGGAAAAATGCCTGCTTGTCCCATTAAGAGAAACCAATATTTCTTTTAAAAATTCTGTTAAAGGCGTAAATTCATACCGCCCATATCCAGACTTCCGCTGTTTAATAAATCCTGAAAATCACCGGAAAGCTCTACGGATTCCGGAGTTGCTATAAAAATATAATTGGATATTTTCTGTAAATTACCATTCATGGAATAAGTAGCACCGGACGTAAAATCTATGATTCTCTGAGCTACCTCAGTGTGAATACCTTCCATATTCAGTACAACTGCCTTACCAGCGAGCATGTGATCACAAATCTCTTTGGCATCCTCAATGGAGGTAGGCTTAACCATGGAAACTTCCATTGTGCGAGACTGCTTCATGGGAACTACCTTAGGAGAGCGTGATAAGAAACGTGGCTTTTGTTCATACTCCTCTTCCTCGTAGTACTCATCTTCTGTCTTTTTGGAAAAGAGGGGTTTCTTCGCATGTTTATCGCTATCATCTTCATAGTCGTCATCTAAATAGTAATCATCTTCATCATCTGTATCATTCAAGCGCATGCTATCCATCAATTTGCCTAAAATGCTCATACTTCATTCTCTCCAATCTTATATCTTGTACCAAAAATTCCGGTACCGACTCTTACCAGAGTAGCTCCTTCCTCTATGGCAATTTCATAGTCTCCGGTCATACCCATTGAGAGCATATTCATATTAACATTATCAATGTTTTTCCTTTGCATGTCAACATAAAATTGATTTAATTCTTTAAAAACAGGACGATTTTGCTCAGAATTTTCTACAAAAGGTGCAATAGTCATGAGTCCTTTTATACTTATATGGGGAAAAACAGAAATATCACGGATTGCCTGTTCTGTCTCTTCCAAACGAAAGCCAAACTTGGATTCTTCATCTGCAACGTTTACTTCTAAAAGGATGTCCACACAGATTCCTTTCTTTGCTGCTTCTTCCTCGATCTGTTCTGCCAGTCTGACTGAATCAACACTGTGTATCAGTACAGCCTTATCAATTACCTGTTTCACCTTATTGCGCTGCAGGTGACCGATCATATGCCAGCGTATATCATCGGGAAGCAGCTTATATTTATCACAGATTTCCTGAACTTTATTCTCACCAAAATCCCGGATTCCCAATTGATAGGCCTCACCAATCATATCAGCAGGTTTTGTCTTGCTGACCGCTATTAAAGTAACCTCACTGCGATCCCGCCCACATCTTTTACAGGCTTCTTCTATCCTGTTTTCCACGATTAAAAGATTTTCTTTCACCAAGTTTATCACCTCTTATTGATAAATTAATTCTCCCTCATTAACAGTCTGTGCATTGAGGACAATATGGTCATATACAGAAAGCCCATAGGTCATATTCTTCTTCACAGTATAATATTCATTATTGGAGACCAAAACATCAATCTGCTTAAAGACGGCATAACCTTTGTTGATGTTATAAACTCCCTGCAGGGAATTGCTGGCTCCAATCTGATACCGCTCGGTAGAATTGGGCTTTACAATATAATCCCCAGCTTTAAAGCCATCAGCCTGATCCATCTCTATGTAATAATTATTTCCCTCAGAATAATAAATTTCCGTGGGAACAAATACCACGGAGGTTCCTGATTCCGAATAGACTTCTTTGTTAAAACCAGTATCAGAGCTGTCGCCGCCCTGAGTCATATAGTCCATGGGAACAAGGTAAAAGTCCTTCTTTGTTACAGCTGTCACAGGAATTTTAAGCCCATCTACCCGGTCTGAAACTATTTCGAAATTCACATAACGGTCTGAAACAAACTGTACCATATATTTGTCTAAATCGATCTTTCCAAAGCTTTTTCCATCAGTCCCCGTAATGACGGAAAAGCTTCCAGTGGCCTTTAAATCACGACCTGAAAATCCCACGGTCAGATTCTTTTTATCCCCATATGCTTTAATATCATCCTCTGACATGGGAAATACCACTGACCATTGATCAGAGGTGATGGTTTTATAGACCGGCGCTCCTTTTTCAATCAGCTTTCCTGATTGAGTCTTGTTTTTTGCATAGCTGCTGCGGTCAAATGAGGTCTCGGAAATACCCGATGGCTGCAAACCTTCAAACGAATCCACACCATAGGATACAATTCCTGCCTGATCTGCTTTCACCTGTTCAAAACTGATACCGGCCTCATCCATCATACTGCCCAGATTATCCAGTGCGTTAAGATTCATATATTCCATTACTTCAGATTCCAGAGCATATTTTGTATCATATACTGAGCGAAACTGATTATTGTCATAAGTAAGGCTGAATGCGGTCAGCTGTTTTTTTAATTCAGTCAGATTTTCTGAAGTCAATGTTACATTGTCCTGTGAATGGTCTGCAAGAAAGGTAGTAATGCTTCCGGTTTCATCGATGGAGTAAACCCTTGTCCCTGCCGCTGCCCGCTTTCCTTCCCGTACATAATAATTCACATAGCCGGAACGGTCTGCATTCTTTACTTCTTCCTGTCTAAGTATAATCCCTGTATAGTCCTTGCTGTTTACGATACTGCCTTCCTGTACTTCGTAGAACTGTACCTTATCTCTTCTTGCGTATGTGATTACACTAAAGACCATATAGATGAAAATCAGGGCAAAAATAATCATACCAACATTGATATTCAGAGGCCGCCGATAGCGGATGATCTTTTTGCTTTTTTTAGGATGTACAGCCTTCTTTGATGGCTGTGTTGCCTTTCGTTTAGCCAACCTGACGCCTCCTTTCCCTTCTAGCTATTATAAAAGGAAAATTTAAAAAATTCAAGCATAATATGGAAGGTGTGGTACAGCCTTCCATTTATTTTATGCAAATAATAAAGGGGACTGGCACCCAGTCCCCTATTCCTATCTATGATTATAATGAAACAACCACATTAGCCCTGGTGTTCCCCGGTATATTCTCCGCATCTACAGAAACGCTGAGAACGAAGGTAATATGATACTTTTCACCAATCTTTTCCAAAGTCGCTATGGTTTCTGATATGTCTTCTCCTTCCAGACATGCCAGCTTTAAAAAGCTGTCAAAGAACATCATCTCCAAATCATGATCCTGAGATATGATACCACAGATAAAACCAATAAATCCTTCGCTTGAAGTAATCGGATACTCATTGACGTTAATGAGGCGGATCTTGTTGCTTAACTCATACATGTGCTTCGAACTTTTGTCCAAATATACAATAGAACCTTTTGAGTCTTTTACGGCGGAATTAGCTCTGTCTAACAGATGCTTTGTTTTCCCCTTACCCTTTTTTCCTGCTATTATCTGCACCATAGCACTCTCCTCCTTGCGTTATATGATTTGTATAAAAAGTCTATTCGGATTAATATAATTATAGTACAAATTCATAAGAAAGGCAATGACTATTCTACAATTTTATTCAGGATATTTGACATGTTATCATATAGTCCGGCATGATCCCTGGCTTTTAAAACCACTGAAATATACTCATTTTTTGCTGTATCAGAGCTTCCCATAATCAGGCAGCTTCCTGCCGAAAGAGTGGTCCCGGTTTTACCTCCTAATACCGTTAGTCCGTCAGGAGTTTTGCGCTCTCCTGTCATATACCAGTTGGTACCTTTCCAGGTTGCGTTTACTGTCTTCCCGTCACCGCCCTGATAAGAGGTTTTATATTCAGCCGTACCGATGATTTTACGAAATTCCGGATACTTTAAAGCTTCATTAAAAATCAGATACAGATCGTAAGCCGTAGTATAGTGATCTTCATCACTGAGACCATGTGGATTTACAAAATGCGTCCCTGTCGCTCCAAGCTTTTTTGCCTCGTCATTCATCATTTGGGCAAACTGATCAACACTTCCCGCCATATTAACTGCAATGGCAACACCTGCATCATTACCAGATGGGATCATAAGACCATACAGAAGCTGTTCCATGGTCAGCTTATCACCTGGTTTTATACCACATAAGCTGGCACCCGACTCCTTAATTACAGCATCCTTCGTCACTGTCACCTCATCGGACAGATTTCCATACTTAACTGCCAAAAGTGCGGTCATTGTCTTAGTGATGCTTGCAGGATATAATTTTTCAAAAGGATTCTTCGCAAAAATCACATTATTATCAGATAAATCAAATACAGCGGCAGCTTCTGCTGTCACTGAACTATCCGAATCAGCAGTATCTTTCGATACCACGCAAAGATCATGAGCAAAGGTTTCCGATTTACCAGCCACAGAAGCGGACTGGTAAAGGGCGGTCCTCTCAGAAAATTCATAAGGATTGTCAAGTTTATGAAGACCAGCACAGCCCGTCAGGAATAATGCGCTTAAGATGATGCAGCCTGATGTCACAAAAACTTTTCTTTTCACTTATATCTACCTCTGCTATTTATACATTTCTCGCCATTCCAGATCACCACGTTCCAGAGATTTAATTAATAACTCTGCTGTGGCCAGATTGGTTGCGAGAGGGATATTATGCATATCGCAGGTTCTCATAATATTCACAATATCCGGTTCATGTGATTTCTGTGTCAGAGGATCCCGCAGGAAGATCACAAGGTCAATCTCATTGTGCTCGATCTGGGATCCTAACTGCTGTTCTCCTCCCAGATGACCTGCCAGATATTTATGAACATTTAAGTTTGTGACTTCCTCAATCAAACGTCCTGTTGTTCCTGTGGCATATAACATATGCTTGCTTAAAATACCTCTGTACGCAATGCAGAAATTCTGCATCAGTTTTTTCTTTGAATCATGGGCAACTAATCCTATATTCATAACGATATACCTCCTTTTAATTACCGATTTTGCGTTGCAGTCCAACATTCAGTACCAGGCCCATTCCCATAAAAATACTGGTCAGAGAGCTCACTCCCGAACTGACAAAGGGAAGCGGCAGACCTGTATTAGGAAAGATCTGTGTCGCTACCGCGATGTTAGAAAATGCCTGGAACCCGATCAGAGCTGCCATACCGGTACAAATCAGTCTGCCGGACATGTCTTTTGCTTTGGATGCAGTATAAAGACATTCAAATACAACCAGTCCAATAAGAGCAATGACAATCACACTGCCTCGAAATCCCATCTCTTCACCGATAATGGCGAAGATAAAATCCGTTTCACCGGCTGATAAAAAGTTTCCGTCTTTCACAGAAGCAATGGTTGTATTAAAAAGTCCCTTTCCCTGAAGCTGTCCGGAACTGATTGCCATAATTGAATTCTTTTGCTGGTATAAGTTTTCCGCATACTGTTCCGCATGAGGATAAATCCAGGCAAGAATACGCCGCGCCTGATAATCGTGTATGAACGGAATTAAGCCCTTAGTCAGCAGATAGATAAACAGCATACCTGCCGGTATTGCAATAGCCAGAACGCCACCAATCCACCGGTAACTGATACCGGCTGAAAACACCATACACAGAATGATAACTGTAACAACCAGACTGGTAGATAAATTGGGTTCTGCAAAGATAAGACTTATGGGGAACGCCGCCAGCAAAGCAGCCAGTCCCACCATAACAGGCGTATTCATCTTTTCCTGGTATTTATTCCAATACCAGGAAAAGAATACGATAAGCCCGATTTTTACAAATTCAGAAGGCTGTATCCGACCTAATCCAGGAATGTAGATCCATCTGGTGGCGCCTCCTGCTGTATGTCCCATAACAAGAACTGCTCCCAGTAGCAGGATGCAAAGTCCATAAACAAGAACATAAAGCTTTACGAGTTTACGATAGTCTATGATGGAAAGACCGATTGCCAGTGCAAATCCCACCATTACGCCGATAATCTGTTTTGTTACAATACCGGAATCCTGGTTGGAGGCACTTGCCACCACTAAAATTCCAATCACTGCCAGCGACAGCATGTACAAAACTAACCGGTAATTATAATATTTAAAATTGTAGTCAGAAAACATAGTCAGTATATCCCCTTATCAGGTACATCGCGAATAGGGATGTTTGCATAAAGCACCGGTGTAAAGCGTTCACAATCCGGTTGCTTTAATTTCTTCATCTGTATCTCTATTCTGTCGGAATCAATATCCATGTAACGTGAAACAACACGGATCATATCGTCTTTTATCATCTGCATGATCTCAGGAGAACAGTCAGCCTTGTCCGCAACCAGCAAAAGTTTCAGACGATTTCTTGCAATTTCTCCTGAATTCTTCTTACGGAATACAGGAAACAGGTTCATATCAGACCCTCCTATGCTCTCTTTAAGAGATGCGAGAGTCGAAAGAACAGACCTTCCCGTACTGCCGGATTCTGGATCGGGATATTCTCACCGATAATTCTCCTGCATACGTCCATATAGGCCTGTCCGGCTGGAGTCCCCATGCCTACAAGAGGCTCTCCCTGATTGCTTGAAATGACAATGTCCTCGTCATCCGGAACAGCACCGATAATATCAATGGCCAGAATGTCCATGACGTCATCAAGAGACATCATATCCCCCCTTTTTACCATGTCAGCCCGGATCCTGTTAACAATCAGTTCTATGCTGCCCATATCGGCAGCTTCCAAAAGACCAATAATCCGGTCAGCATCCCGGATTGCGGACACCTCCGGAGTTGTTACAACAATGGCTCTGTCAGCACCTGCAATTGCGTTCTGAAAGCCCTGTTCAATTCCCGCCGGACAATCTAACAGAATGTAATCAAAATCATCTCTTAAATCATCCACCAGTTTTACCATCTGCCCGGGTGTAACTGCAGTCTTGTCCCGCGTCTGAGCTGATGGAAGTAAAAATAAGTTCGGGTATCTTTTGTCTTTTATCAGGGCCTGCTTCATACGGCAGTTTCCCTCTACCACATCTACAAGATTGTAGACAATGCGGTTTTCCAGACCCATAACCACGTCTAAGTTCCGAAGTCCGATATCTGTATCTATCAGGACTACCTTCTTACCCAGAATCGCCAGTCCGGTACCAACATTGGCAGAAGTTGTCGTCTTGCCTACCCCGCCTTTTCCAGAAGTGATTACGATGATCTCGCTCATACCATATCCTCCTGTTTTTTATACCTCATTCTATTTTACCTTAATTTTCGGAATATTTCCACACTTTTTTTCATTGGTTTTATAAGGACTTTATTATTCTCCAGATACGCCTTCATTGGTCCTCGCCCAAGACGGCGGCTTCTGCCGTCCAGTCCTGAAGTACAGTCTGCAATCCGCAGCTGGGCAGGTGCCATTTCCAGGGCTGTAATCAGTGCGCCTTTATTTCCCGCCACACCAGCACAAACGGTGCCGGACAGTTTGCCAAGAACGATTACATTGCCCTTTGCCAGAACTTTTGCACCCTTTAATACATCTCCGATGATTACAATGCTCGCTTCTGATTCCAAAGTCTCTCCATTTTGTAAATTGCCTTTGAAAAACTGGCCTGTCTGACAGGATAGTTCCATCAGCTTCTCGTTTAGTGCTTTTTCACATCGCTTCATGCGGTTTGCATCTGTATCCACCAGACAAATAATTTCCACATTGGAATTTTCCGTAATCTGGTTTATGACAGCGAATTCTTCCGCTGGAGTAACCTCTCTGCCTTCAATTGTCAGAGTCATTTGTGCGGATCCCCAGAATTTGGCATGATCTCCGAATTTCTTCCCAATGTCAGAAAGAAGCTGAGGGAAGGGGATGTCCGGATCCAGGATAACAGTCATACCTGCTTTGTTGCTCTTTATTACTACGGTATCATGCATCATATCACCTCTTATCCTCGTTAGTCGCGAATGTTGACCTTCGCTGCATCCAGGGCGCCTGCGTTTACAATGGATTCTAAGTCTATATAGCCATAATAATACTTATAGACATTCTTCGCAATGTTAGCGGCGTTCGATGATGAATAGCCATACGGAATATTCACTGTTACACAGATTTCCGGATTGTCATATGGCGCATAAGAAATGAAGAACGCATGATTCGGCTTATTACGGGCTTCCTGGGCAGTTCCGGTCTTACCGGCAATTTCAACTTCCAGATCCGCAAATAATCTCTTTGTCGAACCATTAGCAATCACTTCTCTCATTCCCTGTTGTACAGTATCCCACGTTGAGCCCGCCGCGTCAATATGAGAAGAAATCTCAGGGGTATAATCTTTAATCAGATTACCTTCAGAATCCGTTGTTTTATCAAGTAAACTGAGTTCAAAAACAGTTCCCCTGTTTGCTATGGCAGCAACATACCTTGACAACTGGACATTGGTATAAGCGTGGCTTCCCTGTCCCATGGCGGAACGTTCCGGCGCTTCTTTGGAAATCTGTGGATCCAGCTCACCAATCTCCACACCGGATTTGTGATCCAGTCCAAATTTTGCTGCATAGCTTCGTAAAACCTCCAGCCCTGAATCCGGAGAATAAACTCCGTTTCCATCTGTAGAAAGACGGTGGCCTAAATCTGCAAAGAAATAATTACAGGAGTTCTCGATTCCGCCAACAATGTTAAGCGGGCCATGCTGTCCGGAATAGATCCAGCACTTTATGGGAGGTTCCACGTCAGTATAAATTCCGGAGCAGTTAATGGTTTCATCGGCGGTGATCGCATGCTCTTCCAGAGCCGCAACAGCTGTAATCGGTTTGAATGTGGACCCTGGTGCCTTTCGCGTCTGCGTTGCATTATTATAAAGGGGGAGGGATAAATCCGCCTGAAGCTGGCTGAAATAAGAGCCATCCCCGATCCTGTTATTATCGTATCCCGGATAAGAAACCAGTGCAAGCACTTCTCCGGTTTTATCATTGGTCACTACCACTCCTGCATTACAGGGGGACAGGGCTAACTGAGCAGGAGTGATCTCCAGTGCAGACAGCTTTTTTAAAAGAAACGTATATGCATCACCAGTCGCTCTTAATTCGGAAATGTCCTGTTCATTCTCCTTTATTACGCCCTGTTCATATAAAGCCAGACATAATTCCTGTCCGGTTATGGTATCGTTATTAATTAAATACCGGTAGATCTTCTTGGTAAAGTTTCTGTCCTGTTCCAGCTTACCTGACACATAAGTTACCAACGCTTCAAAGGTATCATCTGCGCTGGAATACTTCACATCTGTTTCCAGTTTCGTGGTGTCAATCCAGCCGTTAGCAATTCCATAATAAAGATAATCCCTCAGGCTTATTTCATCTGATTTCCATGCCTGAAATTCCTCACTGGATGCGTCCATGGCCTCTGCTTTTACGATTCCCACAGTCGGTTCGGAGAGATAGCTGTAAATATAAAACATATAGGCTTTCATATCTTCCGGAAGATTTTTCATAACTGTTGCATGAGGACTCATCAGTTCACTGCGAAGCTGGTCTAATATCTCTTTCCTTGAAGCTTCAAACTTCCGGTATATGTTCTTTTCCGTCTCCGATGCTTCCTCTGATTCAATCTCCTTTAAAGACAGGACATTGTTATTGATCAGCTGAAAATAAGCATCTTTTACGGGTATCTTCATATTGGATCCGTCTGTTGTGCTGTTAGCCTGGTAATCTCCATTTACAATGGTTTTGATCAAAACCCCGGCGAGAGACTGTTCAATCAAATGGTAGATACCTTTTTGCAGATCTGCATCCAATGTTAAGTAAACGTCATTGCCAGCAAGAGAATCCGTCTCATCCTTGGTTTCCCGGATTCTTCCCACACTGTCTTTATAAATGGTCTTCTTTCCCTTGGTTCCCTGAAGCTCATGCTCCATGGTATACTCGATGCCTGTCCTACCTACAATATCATTGATATCGTAGTCATCTTTCCGGCTCTGTAAATTTTCCAGCTGTTCCTCTGGAACCTTTCCTGTATATCCGATAACAGGGGCAAATGGAATACTGTCGTTATAAGCCCGGATTGTAGTCTCTTCCACGGTAACCCCCTGCAGATCTCCGATATGTTCCAGGATATCGGCTACCGTATCATCCGATACTTCTGTGGCCACCGCAGTCGCTTCATACTTTCGGTACAGCATGAGGCGGAGGGCATATTTAATATTTATAATATCCAGTGCCTCCTGGTCAGTCAGGGTAACGGGGTTCCCGTCAGAATCTTTAAAACTTTTCAGGCCATTATCTTCACAGATCCGATCAAACAGTTCCCTGGCACTTAAATTGGAAGGATAGAGACCTTTTTCATCATCCAGGTCCTCTACCTTTTTCAGTCCGTAATAATCCCTGAGAAAGCGTTTTCTTGCAGATTCAGAAGCAGAGGTATAAACCATATCGCCATTGGAATCAACAGCTATTTCAAATTTACCCTCTACGTTTTCTCCATGCTTTTTAAGAATCTGCACCAGTCTTAAATACATGCGGTTTTTATCATCTGTTTTTTTATAGGCACCGTTATCCTGAACCATAACCGTATAAGCCAGTTTATTATATGCCAGCACCTTTCCGGTTCTGTCATAGATGTTTCCTCTTGTGCCTGCAGTGGTAATGGTCTGCTCTGTAAGCTGCAGGTAATCGCTTAAGGCTTTTTCTCCATTAATAATCTGCATATTAAAAAGTGTATGAACCAGTCCGGTATACATGGCCAGACAGATGATTCCGAGAATAAAAAGACGGGATGAAGCAGCTTTCCTGAATACTTCTCTTATGATCTCCATTAATTCCCTAAACAATCGTAGAATCACCTCTTTTTTCAATCTCTTCCAAATGGCGGTTCATAATCAGGAATACCCTGTAAAACAGAAGCGTGGTCACAACAGTAAAGATAATCTCAGGTAAAACCAGATTAATAAAGTAAAAACCGATCCGTAATTTTTGCCGAATCAAAAAACGGAATACATAGATATAAAAATTATAGGCCAGTTCATTGAGCACACTCATAATTAATGGCAGTGTTATATAATCTTCATAGTAATATCTGGTACAGATTCCGTTGACATAGCCCATAAAAATAAAAATCAGGGTATAAAATCCAAAGGGGCCGCTGTAAAACAAATCCATAAGAAGACCTGCTAACAGACCATAGTACATTCCTGCTTCTTTCCCATGTATAAATCCAAAAGAAAAAGTGAGGATTAACAGCAGGTTGGGTGTAGCCGATAGAAACGGAAGCAGGGGAAATATACAGTTTTGGATGGTAAATGCCAGTATAATAAGCAGTACGTTGAATAAAATCCGTCTCATGTTACTCCTTTTCACTATTGGGAAGCGCTTTCGCTCTCCACAGCCTGGGTTGACTGGGCCGTGGTTTCTGCAGTGTCTCCTCCTTCTGAAGACGGAGCAGACTCCCCTTCCTTCATCATATCAGCTTTCAACTGGGTTATTACGAGAACTTCCTGAAGGCTGCCAAACTCTGCGGCAGGAATTAAATAACCGGATTTTGTAACATTGTTGGTATCGTTGGTAATATCGGAAGCATATCCCACTAAAATTCCAGGTAAATACACAGAACTGATATTGGAGGTTACAATCTTATCACCGTCTTTTAAATCGCTGTCTTTTAATACGTTGGTAATTCTTAACCTGCCATCTTTAAACAGGGTTAAGTCACCGGCAACGATGCAGCTGTCACCAGACTGCATGGCCATACCGCTGACCCGGCTGGAGTCATCAATAATGGACCGTACCGTAGCATAATTGGCACCTACATCGGTAACAATGCCCACAAGACCGCCGCCTGCCACTACATTCATGTCTGTGGCTATTCCGTCTTTCGAACCCTTGTCAATTCGAAACACTTTAAACCAGTTGCTTGAATCGTTGGCGATGACTCTGGCACCCACTTTTGTATACTGGCCATATTGCTGATCCAGACTGTAAAGTTCTCTTAATCGCTTTAATTCAAATTCCTCTGACTGCAGTCTGGTGTTTTCCTCAGTCAGCTGTGTAATAAGATCTTTCATATCTTTATTTTCAATCATTGCATTCCTGAGTTTGGAATAATCCCTGATCTCATCATAAATAGCCGACCCCACCGAATTAACTCCGGACTGTACGGGAATGAGAACATATCCCACGCCTGTACGCAAAGGGGTAAGCCACTCATCATGAACGGATGTCAGTCCGATGAGCAGGACACAAAAAACTGTTAATGCAATCAGAATATATTTACTGCGTTTTGGTTCCATCTATACGATTCCCCGTTCTTTTAAACTGATATAGGAATTATCTCCTATAATAATATGATCTAACAGTCTGATACCAATTAAATCTCCCGCTTCCTTCACCCTGCGTGTAATAGAAAGATCCTCTCTGCTGGGTGCCGGATCCCCGCTTGGATGATTATGAACCAGAACCAGGCTGACTGCATGATACTTAACCGCCTCAATGAAAATCTCTCTGGGAGAAACAACGGAAGTGTTCACTGTTCCCTGAGAGATCATAATGTCCTTAATAAGGGCACCTTTTGTATTTAAGAGCATGACAAAAACCAGCTCCTGTTCTCTGTGGCGCATATCCTCCACAAAATAATTTACAATATCCTGCGGACGATGAAAATCAGTTCCTTTTAAACTGGCCGTCCGCTTCCAGATACGTTTGGACAATTCTCCAATGCATAATAACTGGGCGCCTTTCACACGGCCGATTCCCTTAACCTGCATCAGTTCCTGCATGGAAAGATGCAAAAGCCCTAAAATACCCTCCCGCGGATAGTTTAAGGCCAGTATCTTTTGTGCCAGTGCAAGAGAGTTGTCCTCTCTGGAACCTGTCCGGATAATAATGGACAGAAGTTCTGCATCACTTAAACCTTCCGGTCCTTCTCTCAGACACTTTTCACAGGGTCTTTCATCCTTTGGGATGTCTTTCATCGTTATATGTTCCATATGCCTCCTACGGTTACTCTCCAGGTACGCAACAGACATATGTAGAATCAAATCAATCGATATGTTACCAGAGCTGCAGCCAGTCCAATAATGCCGCCCATGGTAATTTTAATGTTAATGCCGAAGGTTATGACCAGAACACCAAAATTAACAATTAACGGAGCATCAAACCCAAATGACTGACCAGCATTCAGCCAGGAAAGCCATGGGATTGTCTTAGTCAGATCTCCGACAAAGCCGCCAAGCACAACACCGGCAAGCATAAGAAGAAGCATTACCCAGTAGTTTTTACCTCTCATCTGTTATGATACTCCTTTTTGTTTCCTGGCAGGATTGCCCATACCTGTCAAAATATTTTAGCATAATTTTACAGCTGTGTACACCCCTTTTTACAATACAATCAAACCTGCGTCAAGAAGCTTCTGGAGTGACATCAGTATTCCAAGCTTTGCGTGATACCAGGTAAGACCACCCTGAAAATAAACGGCATAAGGAGGTTTAATTGGAGCATCCGCACTTAATTCAATGGAAGATCCCTGTACAAAAGCCCCGGCTGCCATTATGACAGGGGCATCGTATCCGGGCATATCCCATGGCTCCGGAGTAACGAAGCTGTCCACCGGTGCAGCTGCCTGGATTCCCTGGCAGAAAGCGATTACGCCTTCCGGATTTCCAAAGGTGACTGCCTGTATGATATCATGACGTGACTGGCTGCCGTCAGGTACAACCGGAAAGCCCAGGCTCTCATACACATTGGCTGCAAAAACAGCTCCCTTCAACGCACCTGCTACTACAGTAGGTGAAAGAAACAGCCCCTGGTAGAATGACTGGTTCAGTCCCAGACTGGCTCCAACTTCCTTTCCAAGTCCGGGCGCAGTAAGACGGTAAGACGCACGGTCAATACAATCGGTTCTTCCAGCAATATATCCGCCGATGGGAGCAAGACCGCCACCGGGATTTTTAATGAGGGATCCGACAATCATATCGGCTCCCACATCAGAAGGTTCCATGCGCTCTACAAACTCACCATAGCAGTTATCTACCATACAGATGACTTCCGGCTTGATTTTTTTAATAAATGCAATCAGCTCGCCGATCTGTGAAACGGAAAATGTGGGTCGGGTATCATATCCCTTGGAACGCTGGATGGTAACCAGACGTGTTTTTTCGTTAATTGCTTTTTCAATGGATTCATAATCAAAGGTTCCGTCGGGAAGAAGGTCTACCTGACGGTATAGGACGCCGTATTCTTTCAGGGAACCAGTACTCTCCCTGATACCAATCACTTCCTCCAGAGTATCATAGGGCTTTCCGGCAGGTGATAGCAGTTCATCTCCAGGACGAAGGTTTCCGGATAATGCGATAGAAAGCGCATGAGTTCCGCTGATTAAATTCGGTCTTACCAGCGCACTTTCCGTATGGAATACGCTGGCGTAAACCGCTTCCAGAGTATCCCTCCCCAGATCGTTGTAACCGTAACCGGTTGTTGCTGCAAAATGAATGTCACTGACCCGGTTGTCCTGCATGGCTTTAATGACCTTCATCTGATTAAATTCCGCATTTTTATCAATCTCTTCAAATCTGGCTTTTAATTTCCCTTCAATTTTTGTTCCAAAATCCAACACATTCCGGCTGATCCCAAGCTCCTCATATATACTGTCAATTTCCATGATCTAATCGTTCTCCAATCCAATGATCTCATTTGTGTCCTGCACAATCTTTTTTAACACCTGTTCCAGGTCATAGTCAAATTCAGGAAGGTATAAATCCCTGACTTCCCGTTCCCGTTTAAACCAGGTAATCTGCCGTTTGGCAAAATGTCTGGTATCCCGTTTCAGAATATAAACCGCCTCCTCAAGGGTACAGTCTCCCTGAAGATAATCCAGTATCTCCTTATATCCCAACCCCTGCATGGACACCATATTTCTGGTACAGCCCATCTTTTTCAGCCTTTTTACTTCTTCAACCAGACCCTGTTCCATCATTAAATCCACCCGCCGGTCAATTCTCTGATACAACGTCTCCCGATCCATGTTTACAGTATAGTAAAGGAAATTATAGGGGGAAGCTTTTTCCCTCTCCCTGCGGTTATGTTCTGAAATTTTTTCTCCTGTCTGCCGGAAAAACTCAATGGCTCTGATTACCCGCTTCCTATTATTGGGGTGAATTTCACCTGCAGCATCGGGATCCAGCTTTTGAAGCAGTTCATGTAAGTATTCGCCGCCCTTTTCGTTTCCCAACAGTTCCAGTTCCTCCCGAATGGAGGAGTCTTCCCCGTTATCGGTAAAATCAATATCGTAAAGAAGTGCCTGAATATAAAAACCGGTACCGCCTGTCACAATAGGAATATTTCCATGAGAATAAATTGTATTCACTGCATCCTTGGCCATTTTCTGAAAAACTGCAACATTAAACTCCTCATCCGGATTTAAGACGTCAATTAAATAATGGGGGACTCCTCTTTTCTCTTCTTCTGTGATCTTGGCAGATCCAATGTCCATATGACGGTAAACCTGCATGGAGTCTGCACTGATAATCTCCCCTCCGATTGCCCTTGCAAGACGAACAGACAATTCCGTCTTGCCTGCAGCGGTAGGACCGGTAATAATAATTAATGGTTTCATCAGACAATCCTCTTAAATTTCTTTTCTAGTTCATATTTGCTCATGGAAATGATGGTCGGTCTTCCATGGGGGCAGGCATAGGGATTTTCCAGTTTCAGAAGCTGGTCAATCAGTTCATTGGCTTCTGCTGCTGATAGGGAATTTCCTCCCTTTACTGCCGCTTTGCAGGACATGGAAGCCACCTTTTCATAAATAATACCCGGATTGTTAAATGACATATCATCGGACAAACCGTCAATCATTTCAATCAAAAGTTCTTTCTTTGCAATGGAAAACAGATTGGCCGGCACCCCTCTTACTGCAAATTCTCTCCCGCCAAACGGTTCTATTTCAAAGCCCATATCTGTAAATACGGATAAATGCCGGTTCAGGAGAAGTTCTTCATTCCGGTTTAAGGTCAGAATAATGGGAGGATTGATCACCTGGGAAGTATATTCCCTGGTTTTAAGTGTTGCCATGGTTTTCTCATATAAAACCTTTTCATGGGCTGCATGCTGATCAATAATATAAAGCTGGTCAGAAAATTCCACCAGCCAGTAAGTATCAAATACCTGACCGATTAATTTATGCTTTATACGGGACTCTGGCTCTAATAGCTTACCGTCAAATAAATCCAGCTGTTCCGCTTTTTGCTCCTGTATCAGTTCCTGTTCTAAATGAGGTATCATCTCACTTTGCTTCACAGGTTCCGGCTGCTTCAAAGAACGGTTCTCTTCTGACTCAGAAACCGGTGGAGCAAGCCAGTTTTCCTCCAGCGTATTTGCTTCTTTCACCGTTTCTGGCTGTGGAGGTACCAGTCGTTTTGGAAAAGGGATTCCGTCAGAAAGCTTTTTTTCCTGAGAAGCAGCCGTCTGGTTTAAAGCCATCAGCCTGTGATTTTCAAAAGGCTCCGGTGCAGGCTGAAACTTCTTTCCAGGCATTGCTTCTTTCGTTTCTTCCCCTTTTTTAGCCAGGCTGACCTCCGGAATTAATTCTTTATGGGCAAGAGCATTGGCCACCGCCTGATAAACCATGTGGTAAATCATTTCTCCGTCACGGAAACGAAGTTCCATTTTGGTGGGGTGAACATTCACATCAAGCAGTTCCGGTTCTATGGTAAAATGTAGCATGGTAAATGGATACTTGTGCTGCATCATAAACGGCCGGTAAGCTTCTTCAATGGCCCGTGAAATAATACTGCTTTTAATAAATCTTCCATTGATAAAATAATTTTCATAATTGCGGTTACCTCTGGCAATCACTGGTTTTCCGATAAAACCATGTACGGTAACCTCTCCCTTTTTTACGGAAACCTCTAAAAGGTTAGAGGCAATCTCTCTTCCAAATACCGTATATATAATATCTTTCAGATTATGGTTGCCGGAGGTGTGAAGCTTGTTCTGATTGTTCTGTATAAAACGTATGGATACTTCCGGATGGGATAATGCCAGCTTTTCTACCAGATCAGCCACATGGGCACCTTCCGTGACCGGAGTTTTTAAAAACTTTTTTCTTGCCGGAGTATTGAAAAATAAGTTTCTGGCAATAAAGGTGGTTCCTTCGGGTGCTCCGATTTCTTCTATGGAACGTTCTATCCCGCCTTCAATCTGATATCTGGTGCCTGTTAATCCTACACTGGTTTTCGTAATAATTTCCACCTGGGAAACAGATGCGATACTGGCAAGAGCCTCACCGCGAAAGCCTAAGGATGACACAGTAAACAGATCCTCAACGGATTTAATCTTACTGGTGGAATGGCGCAGGAAAGCAAGGGAAACCTCTTCCTTCGGGATACCGCAGCCATTATCCGTCACACGGATAAATGTGGTTCCCCCTTCTTTGATTTCCACCGTAACAGCTGTTGCCTTTGCATCAATTGCGTTCTCCAAAAGCTCCTTTACCACAGAAGCAGGGCGCTCAACCACTTCTCCTGCTGCTATTTTATTAATCGTATTTTGATCCAGTACGGTTATATTTGCCATGGCTCCTGCTCCTTTTTCCTATTGCCAGCGATTTTTTAATTTGGTCTGTAGTCGGTATAACGTATTCAGGGCATCTATGGGTGTCATATTGCCCAGCTCAAGATCCCCTAATTCACGGATAATATCGTCATCCTTTACCGTATCAAACAGTGACATCTGCTGTAAATCCACTTCATCCGGCTTTGGAACAGCCTTTCGCTGGGTTATGCCGCCATTTGCTTCCGCAATTTCTTTTGCTTTTGCTGTAATATCCGCATCGCTTAACTCTGCAAGCAGTTCCTTGGCTCTGATTATAACAGTATCGGGAACTCCCGCCAGCTTCGCAACCTGGATTCCATAGCTTTTATCGGCTCCGCCTTTAATAATTTTTCTTAAGAAAACAATGTCATCGCCCTGTTCTTTCACAGCGATGCAATAGTTATTGACCCCGTTCATGGTTCCTTCTAATTCGGTAAGTTCATGATAATGAGTGGCAAACAGCGTCTTTGCACCAAGCAGCTTTTGGTTGCTGATATGCTCCACTACCGCCCATGCAATACTCAGACCGTCGAAGGTACTGGTTCCTCTTCCAATTTCATCCAGGACAATCAGACTGTTTTTAGTCGCATTTCTAAGAATATTGGCAACCTCTGTCATCTCCACCATAAAAGTACTCTGACCGGAGGCCAGATCATCAGAAGCTCCCACCCTGGTAAAGATCCGGTCACAGATTCCTACGTTCGCTTCATCTGCAGGGACAAAACAGCCAATCTGAGCCATCAGCACAATCAAAGCCGTCTGCCTCATGTAAGTTGATTTTCCTGCCATGTTAGGTCCGGTTATAATGGACAGCCGGTTTTTGCCATTGTCCAGATATACGTCATTGGATACAAACATATCGTCCCGAAGCATCTTTTCCACAACCGGATGACGTCCGTTTTTAATATCAATGATACCTTTTTCATTAATCTGGGGTTTTACGTAATTGTTCCTCGTTGCAACAGAAGATAAGGAAACCAGCACGTCAATGCCTGCAATGGCTCTGGCGCTTTTTTGGATTCTCAGTACCTTGGAAGCAATGGTATCGCGGACTTCACAGAACAGGTCATATTCCAAAGAAAAAAGCTTATCCTCAGCCCCCAGTATAATGTCTTCCAGTTCCTTCAGCTCATCGGTGGTATAACGCTCTGCATTGGCCAGCGTCTGCTTTCTGATAAAATAATCCGGAACAAGATCCTTAAAGGAATTGGTCACTTCAAAATAGTATCCAAATACTTTGTTATATTTTACTTTCAGATTCTTGATTCCGCTTTTTTCTTTTTCTTTTGCCTCTAAATCTGCCAGCCAGGTTTTTCCTTCTGTTTTTGCACTGCGAAGCTTATCCGCCTCTTCATGAAAACCTTCCCGGATGATTCCGCCCTCCCGGATGGAAACAGGCGGATCTTCTATAATTGCACGCTCGATATAATCCTTAATATCTTCAAGGGGATCCAGTTCGTTGTATAAATCAGTTAACAGTTCGCTGGTAAATTCCTTTAGCAGCGTTTTAATATGGGGAAGCATCTCCAGTGAACTCTTAAATGCAATTAAATCTCTTGGATTTGCGGTCTTATAACTGATCCTTCCGATCAGACGTTCCAGATCATAGATGGGATTTAAATACTCACCAATCTCTTCTCTGGATATGTAATTCATGTTCAGCTCTTCAATGGCATTCTGACGCCCCATAATCTCAGATTTATGGATCAGAGGCTGTTCCACATAGGTACGCAGCATTCTGGCTCCCATAGCTGTTTTGGTGCGGTCAAGAACCCACAAAAGGCTTCCCCTTTTCTGCTTTTCCCTAAGAGTTTCAAGAAGCTCTAAGTTTCTTCTGGTAGAAGTATCGATTATCATGTACTGCCCGGTGGAATAAGGTGTGATCGTCGTGATATGGGACAGGCTGCTTTTCTGGGTCTCATACATGTACTGCATCACTGCACCGGCTGCAATCACACCCATATCGTAATCATCAAGCCCAAGCCCGGTAAGGGTGCCTACCTGATAATGCTCACATAAAATTTTTCTGCAGACTTCGTCGGAAAAATAATGATGATCCAGAGATGAAATAACAGTTTGATACCGGTTCTTTATGTCTTCTATATCCACGCCTGATACGTAAAAGGCTTCATTGCAAATGATCTCAGAAGGTGTAAATTTATTGATTTCATCGATCAGCTCCCGATCGGATTCCACTTGTGTCACCAGAAAGTCTCCGGTGCTGATATCGGTCACCGCAATTCCAAATGCTTCTCCGATGTAAACAACCCCCATCAGATAATTATTTCTTGTTTCATCAAGAGCCTGCGCGCTGGTTATGGTTCCGGGAGTTACCACACGGATTACTTCCCGCTTTACAAGTCCCTTCGCCTGTCTGGGATCTTCCATCTGTTCGGCGATGGCGACTTTGTATCCCTTTTGAACCAGACGGTTTAAATAGGTTTCAACAGCATGATGAGGAACGCCGCACATAGGTGCCCGTTCCTCTAATCCGCATTCTTTTCCTGTTAAAGTTATTTCCAGCTCTCTGGATACCGTAATCGCATCTTCAAAAAACATTTCATAAAAGTCACCCAGTCTGTAAAATAAAAGACATCCCGGGTATTCTTTTTTTGTTTCTAAATAATGAGCCATCATTGGCGATAATCCAGCCATTCTCTTTTGTTTCCTCTTTTCTTCTGTTTATGGTCTTAACGTTCCCATATAGTAAAATCCCTTTGATTCATCAAGATATACATCCACTATTTTTCCGATCAGAGAAGGATCTCCCTTAAAATGGACTGTTGTGTTGCTGCTTAACCGTCCGGTTAAATAGCCTTCTCCATGATCATTTACTTCCTCTGCCAGAACCTTCTGAACCGTATGAACCTCTCTGCCGCAGACTTCAGATGAAATCTGCTGGACTAAGGTCAGCAATCTGTCAAACCGGTCCTTTACAACTTCATCCGGTATCTGGTCTTCCATTTTCGCTGCAGGCGTTCCGGTACGCTTGGAATAGATAAAGGTAAAGGCGCTGTCAAAACGTACTTTTCTCACTACGTCTAATGTTTCTAAAAAGTCTTCCTCAGTTTCCCCTGGAAAACCTACAATTATATCGGTGGTAAGGGAGATATCCGGCATGGCAGTACGAATTTTATCCACAAGTTCCAGATATTTTTCTTTTGTATATTTCCGGTTCATAAGCTTTAAGATCCGGCTGCTTCCTGACTGGAGAGGAAGATGAATGTGACGGCATACTTTTTTTGAATTTTTCATCGTCTCAATCAGCTCATCGGATAAATCCTTTGGATGGGACGTCATAAAACGGATGCGCTCCAAACCTTCCACCTCATCTGCCTGGGAAAGTAACTCCGCAAAGCTGACAGGTTTTTCCAGTGTTTTTCCATAGGAATTAACATTCTGTCCCAGCAGCATGATTTCTACCACACCGTCATCTGCAAGTCCTCTGATCTCAGTAATAATGTCTTTGGGGCTGCGGCTGCGCTCTCTTCCTCTTACGTAAGGTACGATACAATAGCTGCAGAAATTGTCACAGCCAAACATAATATTAACACCGGACTTAAACGAATATTTTCTGTCTGCCGGAAGGTCTTCCACCACCTGGTCTGTTCCCTTCCAGATGTCAACCACCATCTTTTTGGCTTCCAGACGCTGGTATAAAAGCTCTGCCAGCTTATAGATGTTATGTGTACCAAAAATAACGTCTACAAACCGGTAGCTCTTTTTAATCTTTTCTACCACATCCTCTTCCTGCATCATACAGCCGCAAAGGGCGATTATCATATCAGGATTTTTCTTTTTCAGGCTGTTTAAAACTCCAAGTCTTCCGTAAACCTTCAGGTTGGCATTCTCTCTTACCGTACAGGTGTTATAAAGAACAAAATCTGCCTCTTCGGTATCTGTCTGTACAAACCCTACAGCTTCTAAAATCCCCTCAAGCTTTTCAGAATCTCTGGAATTCATCTGGCAGCCAAATGTCTGGGTACAAAAGGTCATGGGGCGTCCAAGCTCTTCACTCCGGCGTTTTACATACCCGCTGACTTTTGCCATAAAATAATATTGTCTTTCAGGTTCTCTTACCGGTACTTCCCCTGTTAAATCTATCTGATCTATATCAATCTGCATCTGAAAAAATCCCTTTCATTCGTTCTGTTTTTAAACCCTTTATCAAAAGCATTTTACATGAAACACCATAAAATGTCAACTTTGCCAGACAGTTCTCCCGATTTTTTGAAACTGAAGCCAACGGCCTTTTTAGTATGAAGACAAAACCGTAACAGGCTCTGCTCCCACATTCTGAGTAAAGAACTCATCATGTTCTACCAGCAACATGGCCGGCTGAAATTTCAGTATCAGGTTTTCAATCTGGATTCTGGAGTATACATCGATAAAGTTTAAGGGTTCATCCCATATATAAAGGTGAGCCTGCTCACATAAACTGCGTGCAATTAAAACTTTTTTCTTTTGTCCTTCACTAAATGTTTCCATGGGCTTTAGAAATTGTTCCCTTGAAAAATCCAGTTTCCTTAAAAGTGCTTTAAACAGGGAATCCTCTACGCCCCACTGTTTTCCGTATTCCGTCAGACTTCCCTTTAAAAAGGAGGTATCCTGTGAAACGTAGGAAATCTTAATTCCGCTTGCAGTTTCAATTGTCCCCTGGTAATCAATAGGACCACCCACTGCCTGATTACCCATAATCAGTTTCAGAATGGAGGTTTTTCCGCAGCCGTTCTTTCCCTGAAGGGATACTCTCTGTCCCTGTTCAAGGCTTAAGCTGACCGGATCGCACACCGGTCCCTGGTAAAATGGGATAACCTCTTTTAAAACAAGAAGTCTGCCGGAATGATGCTTTAATGGATACAGCTTTAAATCTTCTGCTTCCTCAATGTTTTTTAACAGACCCTTTTTATCATCAATTGCCTGGTTCTGTCTGCGCTCCAGATTTTTTCTGCGCATCTGCATGCGCCTTGACTTTTCTCCCACATAGGCTCTTGTATCAATGGATTTTTCATGAATCATTGATTTTTTTCCTATTTTTGTGGACTCTACTTTATCTGCCCATTCTCCGGACTGTCTGGCTGCTGCTTCCAGATGCCGGATATCCTTTTTTAAACGTTCATTTTCCGACTGTTCATATTGATCTTTTCTCTGGCGGTTTTCATACCACACGGAGAAGTTGCCTTTTTGAACCTCAATGTCAGCCCGGTTAATGGATAAAATATGGTCTACCGAATCATCTAAAAACTTACGGTCATGGGATACGAGAATAAACCCTTTTTTGCTGTTTAAATACTGACTGACCAATTCTCTTCCTTCCCTGTCCAAGTGATTGGTAGGCTCATCAATAAGTATGAAATTGCCCTCCCGTAAAAACAACGCTGCCAGTAAAACCTTTGTCCGTTCTCCATTTGACAGAGTATTGTAGGGCCGGTAAAGCACATCTTCTGAAACCTTAAGCTTTGTCAGCTCTCTTTTTATTTCCCAGTATGGACAGTCGCCCAGAATGGAATTGATGATATCAAGGGTCTGCGCTTCCTTGTCCTCCACTTCATAGGGAAAATAATCAAATGTAACGTTTGATACAATACTTCCTGTATATTCCATCCGGTTCATAAGAAGATTTAAAAATGTAGTCTTCCCCCGCCCGTTTCTTCCTGTAAAACCCAGCTTCCAGTCTGTATCCAGCTGAAACGTAGCGTGTTCAAATACCGGATCACTGCTTCCTTCGTAAGTAAATGATAGATCTGTAACCTGAATCAACGACATAGACATCCCTCCAAATATAGCAGAAGATAATTTTCTGCATAAAAAACAGCTGCAAGAATCATATTTCTCACAGCCGGATCGGTCAAAAAGAACAGGCATGGCCGTTCTCCTTCTAGATGGTGTCTATTTCGGGACACAAAAAGAGGCTGGAGAATGAAGTAATATTCTTGCAAAAACAGGCACAATAAAAAGAGATATAAAAATATCCCATTCATTATGCAGTTACTTTACAAGAATTATTTCTTCATCCTTTCACCCCTTCCATTTCTTCTGTCGGTAGTTTATCATACAATAATTAAATTGTCAAACAATCATACTATTTTAATATTATGGCCGAATCTGTCCATTTCCATAAATAATATATTTGGTTGTAGTCAGTTCCTTTAATCCCATTGGGCCTCTGGCATGAAGTTTCTGAGTGCTGATTCCAATCTCAGCCCCAAATCCAAACTCATATCCATCAGTAAACCGAGTCGATGCATTCACATAAACAGCGGCTGCATCAATTTCATTTAAAAACTTCTGGGCATTATTATAATCATTTGTAATAATCGCTTCTGAGTGTTTGGTATTATAACGGTTAATATGAGATATGGCTTCCTCTACAGAATCAACAAGCTTTAAGGAAACAATATAATCCAAATACTCCGTACCCCAGTCTTCTTCCGTTGCAGGTACAAAATCCTTTACAATCTTACATGCTTCCTGATCTGCCCTGACTTCCACTGATTTTGTTAAAAGGCGCTGGTTTAATAAGGGCAGGAACTGGTCTGCAACCGACCGGTGTACCAAAAGGGACTCACAGGCATTGCAAACACCGATTCTCTGGGTCTTGGCATTGAAGATGATATCCAGTGCCATGTCAAAGTCTGCCGATTCATCTACAAAGATATGGCAGTTCCCTGTACCGGTCTCAATCACAGGTATGGTGCTGTTATCCACAACGCTCTTAATAAGCCCTGCTCCGCCTCTTGGTATCAGCACATCTACATATTCCCGGAGACGCATGAATTCTTTTGTCTTCTCTCTGTCCGTATCTGTTATGAGCTGCAGAATATTCTCTGGCAGTCCTGCACGGGATAACCCGGTTCTTAACCATTTTACAATGGCCTTATTGGACTCCAACGCATCACTTCCGCCTTTTAAGATCACTGCATTGCCAGATTTGAAACAAAGTCCGAAAGCATCGGCTGTCACATTGGGTCTTGCCTCATATATAATTCCAACAACGCCAAGCGGAACTCTTTTCTGGCCAATGGTAAGACCGTTGGGACGCATCTTCATGGAAATAACTTCTCCCACCGGATCCTCTAAAGCTGCCACTGCCAAAAGTCCCTCTGCCATATCTTCGATTCGCCTTGGGGTCAGCTCCAGACGGTCTATGAGACCCTGGCTCATTCCTGCTGCCGTTGCCTTAATCACATCATCCTGATTGGCAGACAGAATCTCCGCCTCTCCTTCCAGCAAAGCGGCGGCCGCCGATTTCAGTCCTTCCTCTTTTTTCGCAGAGCCAATGATTCCTATAATTCCTGCCACTTCTTTCGCCTGTCTGCCAATCTCAGTTATAGTCATAAAGAACCTGCCTTTCTTTTAAGGAATAATAATCATATCTACTGTTTTATCATGAGGATCTGCAGGGATCCTGTCAAATATCTGAAAATCATAAGCGATGGCGATTCTTTTATGATCCGGTTCCTTTTCAAAGAACCGGTCATAATATCCGCCTCCGTACCCCAGCCGGTTTCTGTTTTTATCAAAAGCAATTCCCGGTACTACCATGGGTGCCTGGGTATCATTGATTTTTAAACAGGCAGACTTGGGTTCCATAATCCCCATAGTACCTTCTTCCAGATCTGTTTTACCTGTAATGACATAAAAATCCAGATTTTTTCCTGATACTTTGGGAACCGCCACGCATTTACCCTGTTTTAATAAATGCTCCATGAATTTCCAGGTACCGGCTTCATGACGCATGGAAGCATAGCAGTAAATGCAGAAAGCTCTGTTAATCTCCTCCAGTTCCAGAAGTCTCAGACAGATCCCATCATCCCATTGGGTTTCCTGTGACACACTAAGACCACTGCGATGTTCCTTTACCCATTTACGAATCTCATTCTTTTCCGACATTACCATATTTTTTTCCCAGATCTGTGACAGTGCCGTCTGCTTCCTGTATGGAAATATTATTTAGATTTCCTCTTAAGCTGCCTCGTATGGCTTCTATATATTCTCTTCTCAAAGCTGCCTGTTCTGCCTTTTCTTCTTCTGACAGTCCGGTTGCTTTTGATTTATGATAAAGTGTGTTAATCCGATCGATCTTATCCTGATTCATCCTGTTCTCCTTAATACTCGTAATTAATATAGGTCATTAAATCAAAATCATGATTGGGGTGGGCCAGAAATAACGTTCCCTTTTCCTGCCCGTCTAGAATCTGGCTGATGATTTCCACATGATCTCCGTTGGCAATCACCATATCACAGCCGCTGTCAGTTGCAATCCGGGCTGCCGCCAGTTTGGCGGACATTCCTCCTGTACCAACATCACTGCCTGATGATGATTTTCCCATATCCATCAGCTCCGGTGTAATTTCTCTTACAAGGCTGATGAAGCTGGCATCATTGTTCTGCCTGGGATCATCGGAATAAAGTCCGTCAATATCAGATAAGAGGATGAGAAGATCTGCCCCGATTAAGGCAGCTACCACTGCTGAGAGCCTGTCATTATCACCGAAATTATCCACAAGGGGTATCTCTGAGGTTGAAACAGTATCATTCTCATTTACAACCGGAATCGTTCCCAGTTTTAAAAGTTCATCAAATGTGTTCTGTGCATTAAAACGGCTGTTTTCACTGACCATGGTATTCTTGGTAAGAAGTACCTGCGCTGCTATCTGGTTGTATTCAGCAAACAGCTTTTGATACACCATCATAAGCCTTGCCTGCCCCACTGCTGCAAACGCCTGCTTCTCTGATATGGTAACGGGTCTTGTGTGACGGCCCAGAGCCTGCCGTCCTGCTGCAATTGCACCGGAAGAAACCAAAACCACTTCTTTTCCCTGTCCTTTTAAATCGCAAATTACCCGAATGAGCTTTTCAATCTTCATAAGATTCAAGTCACCGGTATGAGTATGGGTTAAGGAAGAAGATCCGATTTTAATTACAATTCGATTTTTATCCTTCAGCTTAATACGTTCCTCAATATTCATCTTCTTCATCCGCTTTCTAAATTACTTTTTATCTGATATCTTACATCATTTTTTAAATTACGTCAATTTAGAAAGAAAAGCTTTTATACCGGCTGGCAATGGCTTCAGCCACTTTCAGCCCATCCATTGCAGCGGATGTGATACCGCCTGCATAGCCAGCACCTTCGCCGCATGGGTAAATTCCTCTGATCCTGCTTTCAAATGCCTCATCTCTTGTAATCCTGACCGGAGATGAAGTCCTGCTTTCCACACCTGCCAGTATGGCATCCTGTCTGCGAAAGCCCCGGATTTTTCCTTCAAAAGCCTCAACTCCTTCTATAATGGATTCCGATATATAGTCCGGAAGCATTTCTCTCATATTGGTGAATTCATATCCGCCCTTCAACGCCGGTTTCACGTCTCCAAAGGTGTCTGACTTGCAATTATTCTTAAAATCTCCATAAAGCTGAATTGGTATATTGCCCTTCCCCAGCTGATAAGCCGCCTCTTCCAGTTTTCTCTGGTAAGCAATACCTGCAAGAGGAGAGTCATCGTCAAAGTCATCGGGTGTTACAGTAACGATCAGCGCGCTGTTTGCATTCTCCCCATCCCGCTTATGATAACTCATTCCATTGACTGCCAGCCGTCCTTCTTCTGAAGAAGCATTCACCACAAATCCCCCGGGACACATGCAAAATGTGTAGATTCCTCTTCCGCTTTTACACTGATGGGTAAGCTTATAATCCGCTGCTCCAAGAACCTCGGGAGCGTCTTTCCCATACTGGGAGCGGTTAATTTCTTCCTGGGGGTGCTGGATTCTGAGTCCCACAGCAAATGCTTTGGCTTCCATGGGTACCCCTCTTCGTTCCAGTACATGAAACGTATCTCTGGCACTGTGTCCTATGGCAAGAATTAAAGTATTCACAGGAATTTCTTCCCTTTCATTTACCATTACGCCAGAGATATTCCCGTCCTTCATCAGAATGTCAGTAACAAGACTGTTAAAACGGACCTCTCCGCCGAGACGAATAATTTCTTCTCTCATGTTTTTTACGATTCTGCTTAGTACATCCGTACCGATATGAGGCTTGTTCACATATAAAATAGATGGATCTGCTCCGAATTCCACAAACAGCTCTAAAACTTTACGGTTCCGCATCAGAGGATCCTTAACCAGAGTATTTAATTTTCCGTCAGAAAAAGTTCCTGCTCCGCCTTCTCCGAACTGTACGTTGCTATTTGGATTTAATACTCCGCCCTTCCAGAAACCATCCACGGATTGCTGTCTCTTATCAACATCTTCTCCCCGTTCCAGAATAAGGGGACGAAATCCGCTTCTTGCCAGCATAATTGCACAAAACAATCCTGCAGGACCTGCCCCTACTATAACCGGACGGTTAGCCAGAGTTTCTGTCCCGCACTGTGGAAACTCATACTCCTTTTTCACTGCCAGTGTAACATTGGCATCTTTCACTCTATGTACGATAGATTCTTCGTCTTTTGTCTCAATATCAATGGTGTAGATAAAACGAATGGCATCTTTTTTACGGGCATCAACCGACTGTTTGATTATTTCGTAAGATGTCATCCCAGTTACAGGAATTCGCAGTAATTTAGAAACCTTTACCAGTAAATCTTCTTTGGTATGATTCACACCAAGTTTTAATTGACTAATTCTTATCATATTTTATTTATCCTCTTCCTGCATGGATTCCCGCCGTAATTCCGCTGGACCATGCCCATTGCAAGTTGTAACCTCCACAGATACCGTCTACATCAAGAATCTCTCCTGAAAAATAAAGTCCTGTGATGAGTTTCGATTCCATTGTATCAGGATCTACCTCTCTTGTATCCACACCTCCGCTGCATACCTGAGCCTGGTCAAACGTGTTGGTAGAAACGATGATTGTTTTTAACTCCTTAATACAGTGTACCAGGTTTTTAATCTCTTTCTCTGTTATCTCTTTTACCCGGGATACTCTGCCAATACCAGCCTCTTTTAAAAGGATCTTTGCCAGTTTTGAATTTAAAACACCATGCAAAAACTCCTCCCCCGGCCTGTATCCAAATTGTCTGTGCCGGGTAAAAAGAAGCTTCTCTAAGTCAGTAAGGGAAAGCTGGGGAAGAAAATCCAGTTCTGCTGCAGCCTGTCTCCCTTCCTTCAGGGCTTTTGCTGCATATCTGCTGATCTGGAAAACAGGGATTCCGGAGATTCCATAATCCGTGATCTGAAGTTCTCCTCTGTCTGAGGCCGCCGTTTTTCCATCTATTTTAAGAGTCACAAGCGCATCGGTTCGGACACCAGCCGCCTGTTTGTACCATTTCTCCTTACAGCGAAGCTGAACCAGGGCTGGCAAAGGCTCTATAATGTGATGACCCAGCTTTCTGGCAAGGCTATAGCCGCTGCCGTCAGATCCTGTTTTGGGAGCTGCCATGGAACCAGCTGCAAGTATAATCCTGTCACATCTTTGTTTTCCATGATCTGTAATCACAGTCAGATCCTTTTTGATTTCTTTTACAGGACACTCTGTCACAATCCGGACACCCAGATGCTCCAGTTCAAAAAGCATTGCCTCCAAAACAGTGGAAGCCTGTCCGGAGTTTGGATACACATATCCGTTTCGTTCAGTAAGAACAATTCCCAGTTCTTTAAAAAAATCCATGGTCTGGCTTACCGTAACTGTATGAAGTGCCGGAAAAACAAAATCCGGCTGATTTCCCCTGTAAGCATCTTTGGGAAACTGCAGATTGGTAATATTGCACTTCCCGTTGCCAGTCGAAAGAAGCTTCTTTCCCGGTCTGGCTGTATGTTCCATAATTGTAACAGAAGCTCCCTCTCTGGCTGCTGCAATGCCCGCTGCCAGACCAGAAGCTCCAGCCCCTATAATTATGATCTGTTGTTTCATCCTGTCCTCCTTACATTCAGTCAGACCTATTGTATCTGCTTTATGGTAAAATATCAATCACATTTCAATTAACTGGTATAGGATTCCAGATAATTAAATACTTCAACCATGGAAGAAAACCAGATTCCATCCATCAGCTTTCCTCTTTCCTCTTCCGGAAAATCTGTCACCGGCATATGGGTATAAAGGCAGATGGTTGTTTTATCCTGATAGAGGACGAGTAAATACCCATCCTCTGATACAAGATAATATTTATCCTTACTTTCAGCATTGGCAGGCTTTGCCTCTTCCTGATTTATGACTATCTGCGCTTCTGTCACAGTTTCGGTTTCTATGGTTGCCCCAGGGAGGGCCTCCTCCGGTCGTACACTGTCTTTGGTAATGGCAAAGCCAACTCCCAGACAGATCGCAGATGCCGCAACAAATAATAGAAAGCAGAACATATACTTTTTCATGAGTTAATACCTCCTTCACGTAAGTATAGTATCTGCTTTCTTCTTACATTTTAATCACAAAAGATGGTATTTTCTTGCAATACCTGCCAATTTTCTCCCTCCCGGAAATCCATTTAACTCTGATTCATCAACACACTGGAATTTTAACAGTAAAACCCCGTAAACAATCACTGCTGCAGCGACAGATGCTAAAACTCCCAATATATTATGTTTTAAGACAGCATGTACCAGGAAGTAGACTCCATAACAGACAGCACCCATAATTCCCGCTGCCAGAGTGGGAAGAAAGAATGTCTTTTTAATCTCCTGTCTGTAATTTAAATATCTCCGGATAGAAAAGCCATTGAGCAGGCACATGGTCAGTGCAAACAAAATATTGGAATATAAAACTCCATAAATACCCATCTTAAGGGGGTACAGCATCACCCAAAGAATTCCCACATGAAGAATCAGGGAAATAATTGCATTCTTTAAAGGCGTCTTCATATGGTTAATTCCCTGAAGGACTGCATTGGTAACCGTAGACAGAGAGAAAAATACAACGGCTGAGGAACCATAGATCATCATCTTAATCAGGGATACATTATCACTTCTGCTAAACAATAGATTACAGATCGGTCCTGCAAGGACAGTCAGACCCACTGTGGAAGGAATTGCAATGATCATGGAAAAGCGAATTACCATGGATATCTTTCTGATAATCTGGGTTCTGCTTCTTTCTGCCACCGCCTGTGACAGAGATGGAATTAAGGCAGAAGCCAGGGAATTGGCTATTGCCACGGGAATATTAAAAAGGAGCCGGTACTTACCGGAATAAATTCCCCAGTTAGCAGCAATCTCAGGTGCTCCCATTCCCATAGAAGCCATACTGATACCATAAATGCTGTTATCAACAACAATGCTGATATTGTACGCTACACTGCTGAATACAATGGGAAGAACCGTCATGATCAGTACCGTGGACAAACTTCCATACGTCTCCAAATATCCGGAACGGTCTCTTCTTGACTGTCGTTTCATAACAGGCCGGTAGCTGAACAGGATAAATAAAAGGAATAAAAGCCCGGCAAGTGCACCTGCTCCAGTACCTATGGTTCCACCTGCCGCACCAAAGGCATAGGAATACTGGGTTGATCCGTAGAGGGCATTGGAACGCACTCCCTCCTGAAAGAGCATAGCCGCTGCATAGATGCTGATAACTGCGTTGACAATCTGCTCGAAAATTTGGGATATGGCTGTTGGAAGCATGGTGCCAATTCCCTGGAAATATCCTCTGAAGACCCCTAGATATGCAATAATTAAAATCGTAGGAGCCAGTGTTTTTAAGGCATAGCTGGTATAGGGCATCTTTAAAAAATCATTGGCAAATAAATCCGCTCCAAACCATAAAACTGCGGCTCCCAGCCCCCCTACCACCGTTCCATAAAACAAAGATACTTTCAGCACCTTTATGGAATTGATGTATTCCTTTCTCGCCAGCCTTACAGCAACCATCTTAGAAACTGCAGTGGGAAGACTGTAGGAGGAGACAATCAATAAAATGGAGTAGATGGAGAAAGCCGAGCTATAATAGCCGTTTCCTTCATCTCCCAGAATATCTGCAAGGGGAATCCGGTAAAACATTCCGATAATCCGGACTATAATACCTGCAGCCGCAAGTATAATTCCCTGAACAAGGAAGTTGGAAGCGCCCCTTTTATTTGTTTTTCTGCCTGTCTTACTGTTTTCCATAAATTTCTACTTTGGGAGAATCCTGTGCTGAAACAATGCAAACCCAGGTTTTTCCCTGGTTCAGGATGATCTCGTTATTCTCCATATCGTAATAATGTGTGGGCCCGAATTCTCCATCCTTAGACCATTTCACCGGAATAGCCCGGCCCCCGGTCACATACATTCCGAACGAATCATTGTGAACATTAATGTTAAGATATTCGGTTGTTGCATAATGAGCAGAAGGGCAATACTGCAGTATGATATTCTTCACTTTGATCTGCCCTTCGTCTCCCTGATGAGCTTTTCCGTACTGATATCTGTAATAAAGCCCGTCATCCTCATGATACTCAAACCATGGCTTATTATAAACATAGCCAGGATAAACCTTATAAGCATCCTTTACACTTTCTGCATCTTTTAAGGTAACCTCATGGCCTGTTTTGGCAAACCGGTAGTGGCCCTTATATTCCGAATTATATTCCTTTTTAAAGCCCAGCTTTTCTATGGACTTGTTTAACCGCTCTCCGCTGGTATAAGCATTATGAGGCGATTTCCGGTCAGAGGAACGAAAATATGCCACAGAACCAATGGCCTCAAGACCATTGATATGATCCAGGTTGGATAAATATGGTTTGGCAAAGGTGCTCTGCCCGAAATGGGCATAAACAGCATCAAATTCACGTGCAAAATATGTATAATATGTCCGGCAGCTTCTGACCGAACCGATTCTTTTAAGATTATCATAATCTTCAATAATAGCCACATACCGGTTCATTCCGCCTTCTACCGGAGCTTCATATACAACTCCTGCACGGTTGATTCCATATTGAGGCAATGCCTCTTTATCATTGCTCATCATCACCGCTACCGGTCTCCGGTTTCCGATTGATGCTTCCACCATCTCCCCGGTTAAGTAACTGCGTATTTTACCATCTTTTTCGATACGTTCTTCATTGGTATAGTATTCACCGGATTCTGTCTCTTCACCGGAGGATTGCTCTGTACTGCTGTTTATGCGGATTTCTTCTGTCGATTGTTCTTTCTGTGATTCTGACTGCAGATTTGTAACAGATACTTCCTCGTATTTTTTACTGCAGCCAGTTAACAAGGCAGCAGACAGCATTCCTATCGCAAAGCCAAACCATACCCCTTTTCTCATCTTACGTATCCCCTCCGACTTAAAATTTCTTCCTGCTTTTGTTCCATAACAAGGCGCTCTTCATCCTGCATATGGTCATAACCGAATAAATGCAGCATGCTGTGAGCGATTAAAAATGCCAGCTCCCGTTCTATGGAATGCCCGTATTTTTCCGCCTGCTCCTCAACCTTATCAACAGAAACCACAATATCTCCCAGAAGGAGCTCTCCTGTCTCAGGGTTAATTGAATCATATGATTCCTCTTCCAGATGATCAAAATCAGATGGCGATTCATATTCAATCATGGGAAAGGAAAGGACATCTGTAGGACTGTCAATGTTTCGGTATTCCTGATTGATCTGTTGGATATCCTGGTTATCTGTAATTAAAACATTAACCTCTGCCTCATAAGGGCAGTTCTCATAGTCTATGGCTTCTTCTACTACACTGGTTATAATCTCTTCATAGGGAATTTTCAGCTTTTTCTCCGCTTCGTATTCTATATTAATCGTCATAATGTGCCTTTCTTCCAGTGACTGATTTAACTTTTCTGTCACTGGTCTTTTTCTTTGACTCAAATTCATCGTAAGCCTGTACAATTTTTTGAACCAGCGGATGGCGGACTACGTCACTGCTGGTCAGCTGGCAAAAGCTGATATCATCAATTTTCTTTAAAATTCTCATGGCCATATCAAGACCTGAAACGGCTCCTGCAGGAAGATCCTTCTGGGTCTGGTCACCGGTAACAATCACCTTGGAACCAAAACCAATTCTGGTTAAGAACATCTTCATCTGGGCTGGTGTGGTGTTCTGAGCCTCATCAAGAATGATAAATGCATTATCCAGAGTCCTGCCACGCATATATGCCAGGGGGGCTACCTCAATCAGCCCCTTTTCTGCATTGTGGAGATAGCTTTCAGCACCCATGATCTGATAGAGCGCATCGTAAAGCGGTCTTAAATAGGGGTCGATCTTACTTTGAAGATCACCCGGCAAAAACCCCAGCTTCTCCCCCGCTTCAATTGCAGGTCTGGTTAAAATAATTCTGTTTACCTCACCGTTTTTAAACGCCTGAATTGCCATCGCCATCGCCAGATAAGTCTTACCGGTTCCTGCCGGACCGATTCCGAATACCACCATCTTTTTTCTGATCTGATCTACATACTGTTTCTGACCCAGAGTCTTTGGCTTAACCGGTTTTCCGTTAATGGTTCTGCATATAATGTCCTTATCTATCTCAAGAATCTGATTGTCGCTTTCTGTAAAGGATAGGGAAAGTGCGTAATCCACATTCTGCTCTGCGATTACATTCCCCCGTTTGGAAAGTTCAATCAGATTGCTGAATACACTCTTTGCTCTTTGTACCATCTGTTCCGGACCGATAATCTTAAGTGCCCCATCCCTGGCAATCATCGTAACATGAAGGGTCCGTTCTATTTTTTTCAAGTAGCTGTCAAATTGTCCGCATACATTCTTCTCGTGTTCAATGGGGATATCTATGATAGTTTCAATTACGCTCATTTGAATTATTTGTCTCCTCCGGTTCCTCAGTTGTCTGCATCTCCAGTGCTTGCTGCTTTCCTAATGGTTCTTCCGTCACAAAATCCATGGTAATCCGGCACAAAGATTCATTATCTAGTATTTTAACATGATTTTCCAGAATTTGTACCCCCTTTTCCAATAATTTTTTCTGGAAGTTCTGATTCATCTGATCAGCCAGTTCTTTTTTCTCTTCTTCTGTATAAGGACGTTCATATGATATATATTCTTTCCCGGTTATCCTGCCCACATAGATGGGTAAATAAAAATTTTCAAATAAATGAAGCTGTGTTTCCTCCATGGTACGTTTCCACGAAGTTCCTTCCGGTCTTGGTCTCATAAGAAGAAATGAAAACTTAAATGCTTTTACATATCGTCCTTTTCTCACTTTTCCCGTCTCTACATCAATGGTTTTAAAAAGCGGAATATTCCTGTTATAATGATACTCCGTTCTTGCCGTAATATCCCCGTCAGAGTGTACATAATGAGTATTTACAATTTCTTCATTATCTCCGATGATGGGAAGTGTACCGCTGACCAGCACATCTCCGGCTTTCACCTCATCCCCGATTTTTACCTTGGGAACTCCGCTTCTGACAATCATGGAGGTGATCGTGCCGTCTTTCTGGGCAATAAGATCACAGGGAGTTTCATCTCTGACCGGGATATCAGAGAGCACCTCATTTTCTTTTATCTTAACCAAAAGTCTGGTTCCTGATACCCTTGCAGAAACCCAGGTGATCTCCGGAAAATGGGTTCTTAAAGATTCTTCCAGCACATCACAGTCAATTTTAGATTTTTTCATTCCATAACGAATCTCCTCTGATTCACAGAACTTCAAAAGAGTATCGTATGTATACATCTGATTCCCATCAAATTCGATATCCCAGATAAACAGGGACAGAGCATAAAGAATCATGAGAAAGCCCAAAAATCCAGCTGCATAAAATTTCCTTCTTCGGTTTCGGTATAAAAAAAAAGGAAGTCCAAACTTTTTCAAAATTCTAAGTCTGACCTTCGATTTACGGACAAGAGGCTTGATTTTGCGAAATCCCGGTACCGTGATAAAGAACCGATAGGTATGCCCGGTATGAACTACATCCCAAACCTCAATTTCATGTGCGCTGCACATATTAAAAAAGCGCTCCGGAGAAAAACCGGTCATCTCAACCATAAGATATCCAAAAAAGTGGTGATTCAACCATATAAGCACGTAATTACACCTCCATTATTCCCGGTTAATCAAATTCCAGGGACTTAATGTAACCGTTGATTTTCATTTCCTCATTGGTGTAATACTCGATCATCAGGCGGCTTCCACCGATGATAACCCGGCAGTTTTTTGCCTGAATCTTGATTAAACAGTCGGTATATAAAATTATACTTCTGTAATTTTCGATCACAACACTATGGCGGCCCAAAAACGACACTAGCACCTCTCCAAGAACCACATCCTTTGGAAGTCTTAAGGCGGAAGCTGCTTTTACCTTTGTTTCCTCCAGCATGACTTTTTCGCCTCTCTCTGATTTCTTCTTTTCTACTATATGCAATCGTGACAGGGAAAATTCTATCGCTCATAAAAAGACGAAAAAACCCCTGGTCACGAAAAGAGACCAGGGATTCATCTTTTAAGAATTAGTTATATTTACGTTTTCTTGCAGCTTCAGACTTTTTCTTACGTCTTACGCTTGGCTTTTCGTAATGCTCTCTCTTACGAATTTCCTGCTGGATACCTGCTTTTGCACAGTTTCTTTTGAATCTGCGTAAAGCGCTATCTAAGCTCTCGTTGTCTTTAACGATTACATTTGACATAGCTCACACCTAACCTCCCTCCAGTTGTGTACTTGTGCATAATACAACTGTTTGGGTATTTTATAGCACTGATATGATTATAGCATAATTCTGCCATACGTCAAGAAAAATTTTTTATATTTTTTCAATTAATCCTGCTATTAATTCAGTTGTTCAGCCACTACTTCAGCTACTTTGGATAAGCATGCATCTACTCCTGCCGGATTCTTTCCGCCAGCCTGAGCCATATTTGGACGTCCGCCGCCGCCACCTCCAACAAGGGAAGCTATGGCTTTAATTAAGTTACCTGCATGGGCTCCTTTTTTCTGAGCCTCATCTGTAACAGCAGCCATCAAATTAACTTTTCCGTCCTGAACAGATGCGATGACGATTACGCCTTCTCCCAGTTTGTCTTTTAACTGGTCACCTAAGTTTCTAAGGCCATTCATATCCACATCAAGAACTTTTACAGCCAGTACTTTCATACCCTTAACTTCTGTTACCTGATCCATTACATCACCCAGGGAATCATTGGCCAGCTTACTCTTTAACTTCTCGTTTTCAGAATGGAGCGCCTTGATCTCCTCCAGAAAAGATTCGATCTTTGCTGTCAGGGAAGCAGGTGTTGTCTTTGCTGTTTTTGCAGCTTCATGGAGGGTTAATTCTGTCTCTTTATAATAGTTCATTAAGCCGTCACCGGTTAATGCTTCGATTCTGCGTACACCAGCCGCAATACCAGTTTCAGACAGGATCTTAAAGGATCCGATCACTCCTGTATTGGAAATATGAGTACCGCCGCAAAGTTCTGTTGAGAAATCACCCATTTTTACTACACGGACACTGTCACCATATTTTTCACCGAATAACGCCATGGCGCCAGACTTTTTCGCCTCATCAAGAGTCATAATCTCTGTCTGTACAGGGAGGGATTCTTTGATTTTTTCATTCACAAGAGTCTCAACCTTAAGGATCTCCTCTGGTGTCAACGCTGAAAAATGAGTAAAGTCAAAACGAAGTCTGTCTCCATCTACGAAGGATCCTGCCTGCTCTACATGATTTCCAAGCACGGTTCTTAACGCCTTCTGAAGAAGATGGGTTGCACTGTGGTTCTTTCCTGTATTCTGACGATTCTTTTCGCATACCTTACAGGTAACTTTATCACCAGTCTGAAGCATGCCTTTTATAACTCTTCCCACATGGCCGACTTTACCGCCCTGCAGGTGAATGGTATCCTCTACTTTAAATTCTCCGGTTGCACAGATAATCACACCAGTATCACCCTGCTGACCGCCCATGGTTCCGTAAAAGGAAGTTTTTTCTGTAACAATTGTTCCGGTTTCTCCATCAGTCAAAGCTTCCACAAGATCACTTTCACTGGTAAGTGCAGTGATTACCGTATCACAAACCAGACTGTCGTAGCCTGTAAATTCTGTGGTAAGAGATGGATCAATGGACAGGTAAACCGTTACATCTGCGCCCATATAATTGGTGGTCTTTCTTGCGTTCCTGGCAGTTTCCCGCTGCTTTTGCATGGCTGCCTTAAAGCCTGCTTCATCCACGCCAAACTGCTTTTCTTCCAGAATCTCAAGAGTTAAATCCAGAGGGAATCCATAGGTATCATAAAGCTTGAACGCATCCTCTCCGGAAAGAACTTTGATACCTTTTTTTACCATATCCTCTTCCAGATCATTTAAAATAGCAAGACCCTGGTCAATGGTCTTATTAAACTTATCTTCTTCCTGTGTAAGAACCTTTAATATCATGGCCTTTTTCTCTTCCAGTTCCGGGTAGCCATCCTTTGAAAGTTCAATCACAGTAGTCGATAAATCAGCAAGGAATTTGCCCTCAATCCCAATCAGTCTTCCATGACGGGCAGCCCTTCTTAAAAGACGGCGCAGTACATATCCTCTTCCTTCATTAGACGGCATAATTCCATCGGAAATCATAAAAGTACAGGAACGAACATGATCAGTGATGAGACGAAGGGATACATCAACATCCCCATCTTTTTTATACTCTGTATCCGCAAGGGTTGCAACGCGGTTTAAAAGCGCTTTAATCGTATCTACATCAAAAATGGAATCCACATCCTGAACCACTACTGCAAGACGCTCCAGACCCATGCCTGTATCTATATTCTTCTGCTTTAATTCTTCATAGTTACCCTGACCGTCGTTCTCAAACTGGGTAAATACGTTATTCCATACTTCCATATAACGGTCACAGTCACAGCCTACGGTACAGCCTGGCTTTTTACAGCCATACTTTTCGCCGCGGTCATAATAAATCTCAGAACAAGGACCACAAGGGCCAGCTCCGTGCTCCCAGAAGTTGTCTTCCTTACCAAACCGGAAGATACGCTCTGGCGCAATGCCGATCTCTTTGTTCCAGATCTCAAATGCTTCATCATCGTCTAAATATACGGAAGGATACAGCCTGTCCGGATCCAGCCCGACTACCTCTGTTAAAAATTCCCATGACCAGTGTATTGCTTCCGTCTTAAAGTAATCTCCGAATGAAAAATTACCCAGCATCTCAAAAAATGTGCCGTGGCGTGCGGTTTTACCAACATTCTCAATATCACCGGTTCTTATACATTTCTGACAGGTTGTTACTCGTTTTCTTGGAGGAATCTCCTGACCTGTAAAATAAGGTTTTAAGGGTGCCATACCCGAGTTGATCAATAACAAGCTGTTATCATTATGTGGAACCAGGGAGAAGCTTTTCATCGCTAAATGTCCCTTACTCTCAAAGAATTCCAGGTACATTCTCCTCAGTTCATTCACACCGTAGTTATTCACGTTACTGTCCTCCGTTTGTTATTTAGTCTCATTCGCATCAGCTGCGGCACTGATAGCGTCTTTATGATCTCTGTATTTCTTTCCGCATACAATTCCTCCCCAGGAAATAAACAGGAAAATCAGGAATTTAATAGCGGTTCCCAGGAAACTTGCAAATATTTCTGTCATTATTTTTTCCTCCCGAAAGTTATTATAATATCGCTCATTTTATTATCCTATCACAAGGGATTTTATTTAGCAAGATATTCATTTGTTATTTTTTTTACACAATAGAAAAAAGTACGGCAAAAACCGTACTTTTTAGTTCTTTTTATGGACTAAGAAATTCCTCATACTCTGTAATCAGGTCATAAGCTCTCTCTCTGGTGGATTCAGCCAGAGAAGCTGTATATTCCAGTTCTTCCAGAGAACCGCCGCTGTACTTCTTCGCCGCTTCCTCTGCTTTCAAATCCCTGTCTTTAATCCAGGACTGCTGTGACGCTTCCAGCTTTCTTTTTGAGTCTTCGGGCAGATTTTCAGAAATCGCCTCATATATTGTATTCTGCTCCCGGTTCCATAGCTTCAGTTCTTTGTCAGCCAGAGCTTTCATGGAATATGTGTTTGAGTCCGCAGAATCCTCCCTCATCTTTTTAATCTGGGCATCCAGCTCTTTGAAATGCTTTCTGAAATAATCGGCGCTTTCATCAGGAGCTACCGCCTGAGCTGTCTTGGCCTTTGAATCCGGAGTAATCGGTGTAATGACAGGTTCCGGACCTACTGACTGGGTTCCACTTTCTTCGGTTGTATCTGTATCTCCTGCAGCCGGCTCTGCCATAAGTGCACGCTTCATCATCGGACCCTGGGTATCCTGAAGCTGGGCATTTTCGCTATTCTCTTCAGAGGTGGCTGATTCCGAAGATGCTTCTGTTTCAACGGCAGCTGATTTCTTCTGTACTTCTTTTTGCATCATGATATCCGGAGAGATCTGCCGGACAGTATCGCCTCCTGCCGCTTTTTCTTCTTTTGAAAGCGGACTGTCCTCGGAATATCGTGAAACTACGGAAGAATTCGTTGTGCTGTCTTTACCATTTACAAAGCTGAAGGTAGCAAAGGTCACCAATATACCGATGACCAGTATACTTCCTATTACAATCCAAATCCCTCTGTTTCTATTCATGACTTTTCATCCTAACATGATTTAATAAAATTACCATATCACAAATAAAAAAGAAAGAAAATAGGAAACTGGATTTAGTAAGAGATTGTAAGAGATATGTAAGTTTTATCACACCTTTATCTCTTTAGGAAATGCCTTCATCCGTAAGCAGATCATGTCCGTCAGCTGCACTGGTTGCCAGAACATCACACCTTTCATTCATCGGATGACCAGCATGTCCTTTTACCCAGTGAAACGTTACCTGATGCATCTCTTTTGCCCTCAGCAGGCGCTCCCATAAATCAATATTTTTTACAGGACCGCTCTTTCCTCTTTTCCAGTCGTTTTTCACCCAGTTATCAATCCAGTGCTGGTTAAATGCATCAGTTAAATATTTGGAATCTGAATACAGCTCTACCTGACATGGGCGTGTTAAGGCTTCCAGACCTGCTATGGCCGCCATCAGCTCCATACGGTTGTTTGTAGTTTTCACATATCCTGCAGACATGGATTTTTCATGGAGCTGCCCTGTGGAGTCTGTAAACTGCAAAATCGCGCCGTAACCTCCCGGTCCGTCAGGATTTCCTCTCGCAGCTCCATCTGTAAATAATTGTACCTTTGTCAATTTCTCATGTTCTCCTTATTCTCATCTGTCCCATTTATCACACAATGAATTAATCTGATCCGCAAATTTAGCCAGATCTTTATTGGCTCCGCCTTCATTATGACGGATCACCTGCAGCAGACGCTCACCTGCAGCAAACAGCCGGCCGTAAACACCAACCGGTTTTTTAGCAGTTTCAGGCGCTTTGACCACTGCGATTCCTTCTGTTTCATCCACCCAACTGCCAAGAGCCAGATCATAAATGGAACCGGAATAGGGTGCGCTCACTTCGTAAGCATACTCTTTTCTTAAAAGCTGTTCAAAGGAATTGCAGACCAGATCATCGCCATGAACCAAAAATACTTGACGTGGTTTTTCTTCAAATGCATTCAACCAGGCAATCAATCCTTCCATATCTGCGTGGGAACTCATCCCACCCATCTGTTCAATATGGGCCTCCACCTGTATGGTTTCACCAAAAAGCCTTACATCGGTGCTTCCATCGATCAGGCTTCTGCCAAGCGTCCCTATGGACTGATAGCCCGTAAAGACAATGGTACACTCCGGGCGCCACAGATTATGCTTTAAATGGTGCCGTATACGTCCGGCATCACACATTCCTGCAGCCGATATAATAACTTTGGGCTTTGAATTAAAATTGATGTTTCTGGAATCTTCACTGGTTACGGAAAGCTTCAGACCAGGAAATGATATGGGGTTAATCCCATTCATAACCAGATCCCTGGTTTCCTCATCATAACAATCTGCCAGATTGTCTTTAAAAACTTCCGTTGCTTCAACGGCAAGAGGGCTGTCAACGTATACCTCAAATCCATCGTGTCCTGTAATCCGTTTCTCGGTCTTAATCCGCCGGAACATATAAAGCAGCTCCTGGGTTCTGCCTACAGCAAAAGCAGGTATTACCACATTCCCGCCCCTGTCAAGGGTTTTTTGGACAATACCTGCAAGCACACTCACATGATCTGGTATTTTGCCATGCAGACGATCCCCGTAGGTACATTCCATCACTACATAATCGGCATCCTTTATATATTGCGGATCGCGGATTAACGGCTTGTTCTTATTGCCGATATCGCCGGAGAAAACAATTTTCCTGGAGCAGCTTTCTTCTCTGATCCAGGTTTCAATGGAAGCGGAACCAAGAAGATGACCCACGTCGGTAAACCGAATGGTGAAGCCATCTTCCAGTTCTACTTTTTCGTTATACTGATAGGACCGGAACAGTTCCAATACCCCCATGGCATCATTCATTCCGTAAAGGGGCTCTTCTTCCGGAAGACCTGCACGCCTTGCTTTCCTATTTTTCCATTCTGCCTCTGACTCCTGAATATGGGCACTGTCCTTTAACATAATTGCGCAAAGATCAGCTGTAGCATCGGTAGAAATCACCTTTCCCCGAAAGCCTCTGGCATAAATAAAAGGAAGCAGCCCTGCATGGTCAATGTGGGCGTGTGTCAGCAGCACATAATCAATCTGGGCGTAGCTGACAGGCAGGCTGGCATTTTCAAATCGGTCAATCCCCTGCTCCATTCCGCAGTCCACAAGAACCCTTAATCCTGCTGCTTCCAGATAATGACAGCTTCCGGTTACCTCGTGGGCTGCGCCGATGAATGTCAATTTCATAAAAGCCCTCCTTTTGTATTTGTTTTTCCTATTATACCATTAATTTAGATAATAATGCAAATCATACCGCCATTACTATCGTTAATAATTTTTTGGAGGGTGTCCTGCAGCTTCATCTGACAATCTTCTGTCAGCTGGGATACTTTTGTCTGAATTCCGTCTTCTACGATTTGTTCAATGGATTTACCAAAGATATTGGTGTTCCAGATACCTTCTTCACTTTCTCTTGCATTTTCCTTAATATAGGCAATTAAATCCTCTGCCTGCTGTTCACTGCCTACGATTGGGGCAATCTCAGTCTGAATATGGGCTTTGATTAAATTAATGGAAGGAGCTTCCGCACGCATTTTTACGCCGTACTTATTACCATGTTTAATCACCTCAGGCTCATCAAGCATGATTTCCGAACGTTCCGGAGTCACAACTCCATAACCTTTCAGTCTGACCTGGCTCATGGCCTGATTGACCTTTTCATACTCTTTTTTCATTTTTGCAAGCTCACTTAAGGTCTGCATCAGCTGATATTCCCCTTCAATGGGAATTCCCACGTAATCACTTAAAATCTGATAATAAAAGCTGTCATCTACATCCATGTCTACGGATACGCTTCCGTCAGCCATGTTCATATTCTGGATTTTAATTCCGCGTATACTCTCTGTTTCTCCGTTAAATAACCCGGCAGTAACATCCTTCATCTGGGCAACCTTTTTTACCATGTCTTTCGCTGCCTGAATTACCTGGGCTTTTAACCAGTGAGTGGCAGGCAGAATTTCAAGCCATTTTGGAATGTAAAAATCCATTTCCGTTACAGGGAATTCCTTTAATACCCGTTCCAGAATATTTCCTACATCTTCTTTCTTTAACTGCTCACAGTTAATGGGCATTACTGTTACACCATATTTCTGATTCATATCCTTTGCCAGGGCAACGGTTTCTTCTGAATATGGTTTCGCAGAATTGAGTAGTATGAGAAATGGCTTTCCAAGATTTTTAAGCTCTGTAACAGTACGTTCTTCTGCCGCTATGTAATTGGGGCGCTTCAGTTCACCGATAGAACCGTCTGTGGTAACAACAACTCCAATGGTGGAATGATCGTTGATTACTTTTCTGGTTCCGATTTCCGCCGCTTTTGTAAATGGAATCTCATAATCAAACCAGGGTGTTTTTACCAGACGCTCTTCTTCATTTTCAATATGCCCGGCTGCTCCGTCTACCATAAATCCCACGCAGTCGATGAGGCGGACCTTGGTTTCAATCTCATCACCCAGGCGGATGGTTGCGGCCTCTTTGGGAATAAATTTAGGTTCCGTCGTCATAATGGTCTTTCCGGCTGCGCTTTGCGGCAGTTCGTCCCTTGTCTGAGTTTTCTGGTGTTCGTCTTCCATGCCCGGCAGTACCATCAATTCCATAAATCGCTTGATAAAGGTGGATTTTCCTGTTCTGACGGGGCCAACCACTCCAATGTAAATTTCTCCGTTGGTCCGGGCTTTGATATCATTGTATACGTTATAATTGTCCATAAAGATTCCCCCTTCTGTGCTGTTACATAATATGCGGGGGTGAAAAGATTATTCCCTTTTCTTTTCCAACCGATTAAGGATGGATTTACCGGTGTTTATAATTTTTCGATACTCTTTTTTAGAAATGATTCCTTCATAGAGAGCTTTGTTTCTCCTGATTGAGAGGTATATATTTTTCGTACAATTTCATCAATTTCCGGCTTCTTAATTGTAATGTCTGTGACTTCAAAAAGTTCCGAAATGCAGCTCAGCAGATCATTCATGGAAACAAGTCTGGGATTTATGCTGTAAGTATGACAAAAGGGCTGCTCTTTCATAAGCTCTACACCATCGAAGGACAAGGGTTTTTTATAGTTTTTGAATGCAACCTCCACATAATACTGGTCTGCTCCCTGTGATTTAAATGAGGCAATTGTCTGGTCCAGCATCAGCGTTCCATGATCAATCATGATAATCCGGTCACAGATTTCTTCTATATCCGCCATATCGTGGGTTGTAAGAATTACCGTTGTCTTCTTCTCACGGTTTAACTCTCTTACAAACTTTCTTATTTTGTCCTTTACCACTACATCAAGTCCGATGGTTGGTTCGTCCAGATATAAAATATCAGGATCGTGCAAAAGAGCAATTGCCAGCTCTGCTCTCATTTTCTGCCCAAGGCTTAATTGGCGTACCGGTTTATTTAAAAAAGACTGCATCTCTAAAAGTTCTGTAAACATCTGCGTATTTTTCCGGAACTGTACTTTATCAGTACCATACATTCTTCGGTACAGTTCAAAGATGCCACATAGGAGAAAGGGAGAAAATCGCATAACGTTTTCAGCCAGTCAGGATAAAACCAGAGCGGAATATCAATTCCAGAAAAAAGAAGAAATAACCCATCTGCTATCATGCGCGTATAAGTACCGTCTTTCATCCAAAAGACCAGCAGTCCTATGGTGTACTGGATAAAAAACATGATCAGCAGTCCCAAAAACAGGCTGACCAGAAAAATCAAAACAGTTCCTGGCACCGGAATGGGCAGTTTCCAAATTATAAATGACACTGCTGCAATGAAAATCCCTTCAAAGAGGACGTGATACAAATTCTCTCCTAATTGTCCAAAGAAATAATACCATTTTAAAGAAATTGGGCGGATAAAATCAATCGCTATCATCCCTGTCCGGAAACGGTCTGCCAGTTCCTCTGCTATCCTTGAGTATAACAGCCCACTGACTATGGCAGCTATAACTGAATAAGAAACTAATGTTTCGAAATTAATGTTCTTTATGCTGCCTGCATTTAAGATCGCCTGCCAGATACAGATTTTTATGTAAATACCAAGCCAGTCACCAGCCATCTGAAAAAGCAGATTCCATTTATACTGAAATTGCTGCCGAAAGCAGCATTTTATAAGTACCCAGTACATATCATTCCTCCCTTGTTTTTAGAATACCAGAATCTATCTTACCACAATCTGCCGTCACTTTCTTGATTTTCCGGACAAACTTTTTGCTCTTAAGTCACAAAAACAAATGCCGCAGCAAGGAAAAGACTTGCTGCGGCATCTGTTTTACCTGTTTTATTCACTTAGATATGCCTTCTTAACAGAATCATCATTCATCAGTTCTTTGGCATCTCCGCTTAATACAATGGAGCCTGTTTCCAAAACATATGCACGGTTTGCGATGGATAATGCTTTCTTCGCATTCTGTTCTACCAAAAGAACCGTTGTTCCTGATTTATTGATTTCCTGTATAATATCAAAGATTTCATTCACATAAATTGGAGAAAGTCCCATAGAAGGCTCGTCCAGTACGATAACCTTGGGGTGACTCATGAGGGCACGTCCCATGGCAAGCATCTGCTGTTCGCCGCCGCTTAATGTACCTGCGGGCTGGTTCTTTCTTTCTAACAGTCTGGGGAAACGCTTGTAGATCATCTGAAGCGTTTCTTCAATCTCATTTTTGTCTCTTCTTGTATAGGCACCCAGTTTCAGATTTTCATAAACGCTTAAAGCCGCGAAAACCCTTCTTCCTTCCGGAACGTGGGCCATGCCCATGCCTACGATTTTGTCCCCTCTGATTTTGGTTATATCATGACCATCAAACTGTATGTTACCGGATGCTGCCTTAATCAGACCGGTTATTGTATGAAGAGTGGTTGTTTTACCAGCACCATTAGCACCGATCAATGCAACAATCTCTCCTTCTTTTACTTCAAAGGAAATATCTTTTAACGCCTTAATAACGCCATAATATACTTCCAGATTTTTCACTTCAAGTATTGCCATGTTGAAAGCCTCCTTATTCTCCCAGATATGCCTTGATGACTTCCGGATCATGAAGCACATCCGCTGTTTTACCCTGGGTAAGCACCTGACCGAAATTCAGCACCGTCAAACGCTCACAAATCCCGGAGACAAGCTTCATATCGTGTTCTATTAACAGAATGGTCATATCAAAATTATCCCGTACAAAACGTATGGTATCCATAAGTTCAGCCGTTTCATTGGGATTCATACCTGCAGCCGGCTCATCAAGAAGCAGGAGCTTTGGACCAGTGGCAAGTGCTCTGGCTATCTCAAGCTTTCTCTGTTTTCCATAAGGCAGATTGGACGCAAGGGTATCCTTCTCTTTATCCAGATCAAAGACCTTTAAAAGTTCTACCGCTTTCTCATCCATCCGCTTTTCAATTTTATAATAATTAGGAAGCCTTAAAATTCCGGCAACGGTGGAATAGGGATGACTGTTGTGAAGACCTGTTTTTACATTATCAAGAACTGTCAGATCCTTAAAAAGACGGATATTCTGAAATGTTCTCGCAATTCCGGCACGGTTAATATCTACCGTTTTCTTTCCGGTAATATTATTGCCATCCAATAATATGGTACCGGCGTTTGGTTTATAAACTCCGGTTAAAAGGTTAAAAATCGTGGTTTTTCCCGCACCGTTTGGTCCGATCAGACCATACAGCTGTCCCTTTTCAATGGTAATGCTGAAATTATCCACGGCCCGAAGACCGCCAAATGAAATTCCAAGGTTATTAATTTCAAGTAAAGCCATGATTATACCCTCTCCTTCTTCGCCCTGTTCAAATGAAAATAACGTTTTCTGAAATCGATCAGCTTGGGACTCCAGTTAAAAATCATCATGACGATCAGGATGATGGCATAAATCAGCATACGATAAGCATTTAAACCTCTTAACAACTCAGGAAGCAGCGTCAGAATGACTGCCGCGATCATAGACCCGCGGATATTCCCGATTCCTCCAAGTACTACAAACACCAGTATCATAATGGACTGGTTATAGCCAAAATTCTTCTGAGTGGCTGTCAGGGAAGAAAGATTATGGGAGTATAAAACACCTGCAACTCCTGCAAGGGAGGCAGAGATGGTAAATGCCATTAGTTTATACTTGGTTATATTAATTCCAATGGATTCTGCTGCAATTCTGTTATCGCGGACAGACATGATTGCACGTCCGGATCTGGAATTGATCAGGTTAAGAACAATGAAGAGGGTAATCAAGGTAAGAATTACACCTATGGCGAAGGTGGAATTTTTCGGTGTACCTGTAATTCCCTGTGCGCCATTTAATATGATTGTTCCGCTTTTTTCCATATTAAGAGCCATGGCGTTTTTCATGGAAAAATGAAATCCGTTTGAATCCTTTCCAAGATAAAGTACATTCACAACATTCTTAATAATTTCGCCAAAAGCCAGTGTTACAATTGCCAGATAGTCACCTCTGAGCCTTAAAACAGGGATTCCCACAACAATACCGGCAGCTGCAGCTGCTGCTGCACCCACTAAAATTGCAAGGAAAAAACGAATGCCTGCACTCGGTATGGAATCCATCATGGAGATGGAAAATATAGAGCTGGAAAACGCTCCCATACACATAAAGCCTGCATGTCCAAGGCTGAGCTCGCCCAGAATACCAACAGTCAGATTTAAAGAAATCGCCATTATGCTGTAGATACAAAGAGGCACTAAAAGGCCTTTCATCAGGCTGCTGACCTGTCCAGCAGAAATTAACAGCTGTACAATGATAAATGCCGCAATTACAATGCTGTAAGTAATTAAATTTGTTTTAAATGTTTTATCAATATGAAACTTTCTTGCTGTACTTTTTTCCATTTCGTCCACCTATACTTTCTCGTTGATCTTCTTGCCGAGAATGCCGGTAGGCTTTACAAGAAGGACAACGATGAGAACTGCAAAAACGATGGCATCGGAAAGCTGGGATGAAATGTAAGCCTTGCTTAAGTTTTCAATCACACCCAGAAGCAGGCCTCCGATTAATGCACCGGGAATAGAACCGATTCCGCCAAATACAGCAGCTACGAATGCCTTAATTCCAGGCATGGAACCGGTATAAGGGGTGAGGGTCGGATAGGCGGAGCAAAGTAGTGCTCCTGCAATGGCAGCCAGTGCAGAACCAATAGCAAAGGTAAGTGCAATGGTGCCGTCTACATTAATTCCCATCAGCTGGGCTGCGCCCTTGTCTTCGGATACTGCCAGCATGGCCTGTCCTGCTCTAGTCTTCTTAATGAATGTAGTCAGACCAATCATAATGATAACACAGCTTATAATTGTAACGATGGTCTCTCCGGAAATCGTAAGCTTTCCATCTGCCAGCTTTAATGCCGGAACTGTTACAACAGAGGTAAAGGACTTTGGATTGGAACCAAAAACAAGCAGTGCGATGTTTTGAAGCAGGTAGCTCACACCGATTGCCGTAATCAGAACTGCCAGAGGACTTGCCATACGTAAAGGACGATAAGCGACGCCCTCAATGACCACGCCCAGTACAGTACATAGAATAACCGCAAGGAGAATGCCCGCAACAGGACCCAAGCCCATCGTGCTGACAACTGTGAACACCACGTATCCTCCAATCATAATAACATCGCCATGAGCAAAGTTAAGCATCTTGGCAATGCCATATACCATGGTATATCCAAGAGCAATGATTGCATAAACACTGCCAAGGCTTAAACCATTAATAAAATAGGATATGAAACTCATCATACCAACGCACCTCATTCGTCTTTATTCAAGAAAATTATATCAAAGAAGAGGGTCGTCCCTTGGACGGCCCTCCAGCGGGTCATTTTACATTGCTGTATAAACGCCGTTTACAATTTTTACTGCTTTTGGAGCCTTATCCGGTTCTCCGTCTGCAGACCATTTCATGTTTTCACCGGTCAGACCGTTGATAGAAATTTCAGTCATTGCAGTTTTTAACTTATCACAGATTGCGGAAGCGTCCATGTCTGGTGTAACACCAGCTTTTTCAGCTGCTGCTTTTACAGCGTAAACTGCATCATAAGCATCTGCTGCAAACTGGTTTGGAGTCTCATTGTATTTCTCTTTAAAAGAAGTTACAAATTTCTGAGTAAGATCATCCTTTGCATCAGCTGCAAAAGGTGTTAAAAGCATTACATTCTCAGCAAGTTTTGTATCAAAATTCTCTACTGTAAGAAGTCCGTCAAGACCATCACAGCCAAAGAATGCAGGAGCATATCCCATCTGTTTTGCCTGGGCGAGAATTAAAGCTGCCTGGGAATAGTAAATAGGAAGGAAAACAAGTTCTGCACCGGAATCCTGTGCTTTCTGAAGCTGTACAGAGAAGTTAGTGTTGTTATCTGCTGTAAATGCTTCATCAGATGCAATTTCAATGCCCTGATTTGCTGCTTCGGATATAAATTTGTCATGAATACCAGATGAGTAAACATCAGAGCTGTCATAAATAACTGCTACTTTAGTCGCCAGTTTGTTTTCACCGATGTACTGTGCGGAAGCGGCACCCTGGTTTGGATCTGAGAAACATACACGGAACTGATTTTCGAACTTGGTACAGTCAACTGCAGATCCGGATGGAGTTAACTGGAACATATTATCGTTGCTTGATTCAGCTCCAACTGCAATACATGGAGCAGAAGTAACTGTTCCTACCAGTAACTGCATACCCCAGTCTTTTAAGGTGTTGTAAGCATTCACTGATTTTTCTGTATCATTTTCGTCATCCTGGAAATTGAATTCAATCTTTGCTCCGTTAATACCGCCGTTTGCATTGATTTCATTCACTGCCAGTTCTGCGCCATTCTTTACAGCCTGTCCGTAAATTGCAGTACTTCCGCTGATTGGGCCGATCCCGCCGATCTTAATTGTGCCCTCTCCTGTTGCTGCGCCGCCGGCTGCGGTGGTCTGTGCTTCACCCTTGGTTTCTGTTCCAGCTGCGGTTGTGCCCTCAGAAGCTTTACCGCTTCCGCAGGCAGTTAAAGATGCCGCCATGGCGATTGCCAAACCAAGACTGAGTAACTTTTTCATAGATTTTTTCACAATCCATTCCTCCTCATGAAACAATTTTATATACGACACATTAACGTTGTAACGTATACATAGTCTTTATAATAGAATGGCTTTTAAAAAATGTCAATCTAATTTTGTTTTAAAATAATAAAATAAAGTCTACTTTTGGATTATTCCCACGGAATATCAGAACTTTCAATCGTTTTATCCCGCAGCATCAAATCCCGTACTGCCTCTGATGCAGACTTGCCCTCAAAAAGCACCGCGTTTACCTGCTCCACGATAGGCATGGACACCTCATATTTCTCTGATAGGGCAAGAGCAGCCTTTGCGGAGTAAATACCTTCCACTACCATCTTTACTTCTTTGGTGGCCTCTTCCATGGTCTTTCCCTGTCCCATGAGAATTCCTGCTCTCCGGTTACGGCTGTGCATGCTGGCGCAGGTTACAATCAAGTCTCCAATACCGGATAATCCGCCAAACGTCTGAATCTTTCCTCCCATCGCCGTACCCAGTCTTGAAATTTCAGCGATGCCTCTTGTAATTAACGCAGCCTTCGTATTATCTCCATATCCCAGTCCATCTGCAATACCCGCTGCCAGCGCAATTACATTCTTTAAAGATCCGCCAAGCTCAATTCCTAAAATATCAGGGCTTGTATAGACCCGGAAAACCTCACTCATAAAGAGGCTCTGAATGTATTCGGCTGTTTTTCTCGTTGTTGCACCCGCCACACAGGTGGTAGGAAGGCTCTTACTTACTTCCTCCGCATGACTTGGGCCGGATAACACAGCTACGTCAGCCATAGGAAGCTCTTCTTCCAGAATCTCTGATAATGTCATCAGACTGGATTCTTCTATTCCTTTTGCTACATTCACAACTACCTGCCCATAACGGCAGAACGGATTCATCCGCTTTGCCGTTGATCTCACGTAAACAGAAGGAACTGCTGTGACCAGCAGATCTTTTCCTGTCATGGTTTCTTCCAGATCCTCTGTAAATACCATATGATCAGGAAGTACAAGGTCTGGAAGCGTATGGTGGCGGTGAGTCTGCTGCATCTCCCTTATTTCCTCCGGCAAAGCAGACCACACCGTTACCTCATGTCCATTATTATATAGAAGTACGGACAATGCCATACCCCAGCTTCCTGATCCGATGATTCCAATTTTAGCCATATGACTCACCTCATTTTGTTTTTCCGGATCCAAAAGATATTTTATTTTCTTTGCCACGAATCAGTCTGCCCATATTCGCCCGGTGACGCCAGAACGCCTGACCGCTGATCAATGCCGCAACTATGTAAAATTCCGGCAGAAGATTCTGACCAATTCCGTATGCGCCCATGGATCCAAACACACACATCCAGATAAGGAATATAGTTGCTACAACCAGTGAACCAAGAGATACGTATCTGGTAATCAACACAATTAATATAAAAGAAGTCAGGCACAGAAGGGTCATTCTTAAATCTGCCGCCATAATAAGACCTGCAGTAGCTGCAATTCCCTTTCCACCTTTAAACTGCAGATAGAAGGGATAATTATGACCCAGAATGACACCAAAACCGGTATACAAAATCAATAGATAAATCAACTCCGGCTGATTCTGAAACACCAGACGGACTGCCAGACAGGGAAGTAACGACTTTAAAAAATCACCGAAAAAGACCACAGCTCCTGCTTTTGGTCCCATAACCCGCAGTGCATTGGTGGTGCCGGAATTCCCGCTTCCGTATTTTCTGATATCAATTTTATGTGTTTTCCCGTAAAAATAACCGGATTGCAACAGTCCGCAAAGGTATCCTGCTATAAGGCAGATCATTCTTTCCATAATTATTGTTCCTTTCCGCTCCGTTCTCTATAAATAAATTTTAAGGATGTTCCCTTAAAGCCGAACGCATCCCTGATCTTGTTCTCAATATATCTTGTATAGGAAAAGTGGGTGAGTTCTTTATCGTTTATAAAGATGACAAAAGTCGGCGGCTTGACAGCTACCTGGGTAATATAATAAAGTCTGAGACGCTTGCCTTTATCAGAAGGCGGCTGCTGAAGAGCGACTGCTTCCGTCATAATTTCGTTTAGTACTCCGGTTGCTACACGAAGAGTCTGATTCTCCCGGACCATATCGATCAATTCAAACAATTTACTCATTCTCTGTCCGGTTTTAGCTGAGATAAAGATAAATTCCGCATAAGGCATAAAGGAAAGAGTATCTTTAATCTTTTTGGTGTATTCATAAATGGTCTTGTCATTTTTCTCAATGGCATCCCACTTATTTACAGCCACAATAATTCCCTTGCCCCGTTCATGGGCAATTCCTGCGATCTTGGCATCCTGCTCGGTAACGCCCTCTTCTGCGTCAATTACCACAACCACCACATCGGCCCGTTCTACTGCCGTCACTGTACGGATAATGCTGTAACGTTCCAGCTCTTCTTTGATTTTACTCTTTCTTCTCAGTCCGGCCGTGTCAATAAAAACGTATTCCGTACCATTATGGACAATCTCCGTATCCACAGCGTCTCTTGTAGTTCCTGCAATATTGGATACAATTACGCGGTTTTCACCCAGAAGCTGATTTATTATAGAAGATTTACCAACATTTGGTTTTCCCACAATGGCAATTCTTGGACGGTCATCGTCTTCCTCTTCTGTCTGAAATGTGCCAAAATGCTTGGCAACCTCATCAAGCAGATCACCTAATCCCAGTCTGGAAGCTGCTGATACCGGAATGGGATCTCCGATTCCCAGATTATAAAATTCATATACATCATTGCCGAACTTCTGGAAGCTGTCTACCTTATTCACTGCAAGAACAACCGGCTTTTTCGATTTGCGAAGCATATCTGCAACCTTTGAATCCGCATCTACCAGACCCTGGCGTACATCCACAATAAATACGATAACATCTGCTGTAGCAATGGCGATCTCTGCCTGTTCCCTCATCTGGGAAAGAATGATATCGCTGCTGTCCGGTTCAATTCCGCCTGTATCAATCAGGGTAAAATTCATATCCAGCCAGGTACAGTCAGCATAAATACGGTCTCTGGTCACTCCTGGTGTATCCTTTACAATGGAAATGGTCTCACCGGCTAAAACATTAAACAGCGTAGACTTTCCCACATTCGGGCGGCCTACGATGGCTACTACTGGTTTACTCATATATTATATCTCCTTTAATTCATATCCGTCATAAGAAGGTTTTTTATTATTTACGTATCCTAAAACAGCGTTAACGAAATCCTGACCGCTTGATTTTACAATATCTACCTGTACTTGTAAAGCATTTTGTACATCCTGACGAGTCAGATCATCAAGAAATACCTCTTCTCCGCTTCGAAACATACACTCAGGAAGGAGAAGTCTCTTCCCAAGAGGTTTTCCCTTCAGCTGGGCGATTAAATCCTGACCTGTAATTAAACCTGCAACAGTAATCTGCTCACCAAAGAAATAATTGACAATTGGGTAGACATGAATGGTCCGGCCAGGAAACTTATCAGAAACCAGTCTGGCATGCTGCTCAATAAATGGGGCTGCAAGGGTTCCAGTGGCAATGGAAAGCTCCTCTGCGGCATAAGCACTCCCTTCTTCTTTCAGGGCGTCTCTCACCTCAGTCTCTAAAAGCCGCAGCATACCCACGCCGTTTTCCAGCTGAATATAGCCGTCATATCTTGTCTCCTCCGGCATAGGTCTCCCGGCCAGAATGTAAAATTCATCACTGGCATGGATAAAATGGCTTCCATATTCTTTAAAAAGCTTTTTCTGCCAACGTTCCACGATCTCTAAAACGGATACGGCATCCTCTTTCTCAATGGGGCTTAATGGAAACAGGCCATCCCTGAATTTGGATACGCCTACCGGCACAATGGAGACACTTTCCATATAGGGCAGATACTTTGATAAATCACTTATGGTCCGTTCCAGTTCTTCTTTGTCATTCACCCCTTTGCAGAGCACAATCTGCCCATTCATGGATATCCCTGCATCATACAGCCGGTCAATCTTTGAAAGGGCTTCTCCTGCAAACCTGTTATGAAGCATCCGGCATCTTAGCTCGGGGTTGGTGGTGTGTACCGATATATTAATAGGTGCCAGTTTAAACTCAATGATCCGCGCAATGTCGTGTTCACTCATGTTGGTTAAGGTGACATAGTTTCCCTGTAAGAACGACAGCCTGGAATCGTCATCCTTAAAATAAAGGGTATCCCTCATTCCGGGAGGCATCTGGTCGATAAAGCAGAAAATACAGTTATTTCTGCAGGTACGGTACTCACTCATCAGACCATTCTCGAAAGTAAGTCCTAAATCTTCATATTGGTTCTCTATTTCTAATTCCCACTCTTCCCCGTTTTTCTTCCTTACAGTCATAAGAATGGATTCACTGTTTACATAATATTCATAATCGAAGATGTCTTCCAGTTCATGTCCGTCAATGGAAAGAACTTCATCTCCTGGTTCCAGTTCCAGTTCTTCTGCAATAGAACCGGTGTCTACAGCTTTAATAACATGTCCTCTTTTGCTCATTTCTATATTTACCTTTCTGCAGCTATCTTTTATATCATAACAAGATTGTCACTCTTTGTAAAGGAAGCGTTTTTTGTTTTTTTCACTGAAATACCGGAAAGACTATTGACGCATTCTGTCATTCAATGGTATAAAAAGATGTAAGATTATAAAACAGGCAGTCTTACGACTGGCTGTTCATTTATTATGGAGGAATCTTTGTCATGGCAAATGATTATGTATTTAACGACCAGCTACCTGTTGCTCCCCTAAAGATCGCAGCGCTGGAAAGCTGCGGGGAACTGGCCAGGAAGGTAAATGACCATATTGTCGGTTTTCGCAGAAACGATATCGAGGAATTAAAGCGCCGTGAGGCAGATCTTCATTACCGCGGTTACGATATCGACTCATATCTTCTAAGCTGCGAGTGTCCTCGCTTTGGAAGCGGCGAAGCGAAAGGAATCGTCAAGGAATCCGTCCGGGGTACTGATGTTTTCGCGATGGTAGATGTAACTAATTACAGCATATCCTATACAGTGAACGGATATACAAACCACATGTCTCCTGACGATCATTTTCAGGATTTAAAGCGTATTCTCGGTGCATGTACAGCAACAGCCCACAGGGTAAGCGTAATTATGCCGTTTCTATATGAAAGCCGCCAGCACAAGAGAACCAAACGGGAATCTCTTGACTGTGCAATGGCATTAGAAGAACTGGTGAATATGGGAGTAAGCAATATTATTACCTTTGATGCCCATGATCCCAGAGTGCAGAACGCCATCCCATTAAACGGCTTTGACAATTTCATGCCCACATACCAGTTTATTAAAGCAGTATTAAGACAATACCCTGATTTAAAGATTGACAAAGAAAACATGATGGTTATCAGCCCTGATGAAGGCGCCATGGACCGTGCCGTATACCTTGCCAACAACTTAAGCGTGGATATGGGTATGTTCTACAAACGAAGAGATTATTCCAAGATTGTAGGCGGACGAAATCCCATTGTAGCCCATGAGTTCCTTGGTGCTTCCGTAGAAGGAAAAACAGTGCTGATCGTAGATGATATGATTTCATCAGGAGAAAGCATGTTAGATACCGCAAGGGAATTAAAAGAGCGCAAAGCAGACAAGGTCATTGTATGCTGCACCTTCGGCCTGTTTACCAATGGTCTTGATAAGTTTGATGATTTTTACAGCAAAGGATACATCGACAGAGTTGTGACCACAAACTTAAACTACCGTCCCAAAGAGCTGTTTAACAGAGAGTGGTATGTTGAAGCCGACATCAGCAAGTATATCGCCGCAATTGTAAATTCCTTAAACCACGATGTTTCTATTAGTACAGCATTATCCTCAACGGATAAGATTCAGCAGCTGCTGAAAAAATACAAAGCATAAGCCATTTGTTTTATGGAATAGAAATCCGGAAGAATCCAAATGTTCTTCCGGATTTTTATTCCCCTATTCTTTTAAACTCAGGAATGCTGCCAGATTGCCTCTTTCATTTCCGCAGGTACGGTGGGAAAACAGATAATCTGAATTGCAGTGGGTACAGATATCGGTTGTCTCTATGTTTTCCGGTTTCACTCCGGCCTCTTTTAACAGGATCTCATTGGCCTTCCACAGATCCAGCATGAACTTGCCATTGTCCTTTTTTCGAAGAATCTGATTCCAGTTCTCTTTCGCAAATGCCTTTTTAAATTCCAGTGCAACCTCTTCCCCCACCTCATAACAGTCCCCGCAGATACTGGGGCCAATACAGACCAGTAAATCTTCTGCTCTGGTTCCATAAGCTTCCTTCATTTTATCAATCGTCACTGCCCCCATACGGCTTACAGTACCTCTCCAGCCCGAATGGCTGAGCCCGATGGCTTTGTGTACAGGATCCAGGAAATATAGCGGAACACAGTCTGCAAAAAAAGTGACCAGAGTTATGCCCGGGACATTGGTGATAAGTCCGTCTATATCTTTATAATCTCGTTCCTTACCGATTCCCTTTCCAGCATCCTCCTCCGTAACAAGACGGACATTGGTGGTATGGGTCTGATAAGACAATACCATCCGTTTCTCATCCACACCTAGTACAGCAGCCATTCTTTTATAATTCTCTATCACATGATCCGGATTATCTCCTCTTGTAAATGTAAAATTAAGGGTTGCAAATTTGCCCTGACTGACTCCCCCAAGCTTTGTAGAAAATCCATGCTTCACCATTCCTGTCTTTTCCAACATAGGAAAGGATAAATAAGGCACCGGATCTGACTCTATATAATTCATTCCCGGTTTTATATTTTTGCGTGTCCATATTACACTCATTCCAGCACCTCCTTCTAAAATGCATCCGAAATTAATCGGATTTCCTGACCTAAGATGGCCACTACATCAAATCTGCATGGCACAGACTCCCCCAACCGGTTCCTGTATAAATACCGTCTCGCTGTGTTCCTGATTTTCAGCTGCTTTCTGGCATCCACCGCCTCGGCAGGGTCTCCCATTTTTGCATTCTCCCGGTATTTCACCTCTACAAAAACATAATAGCTTCCATCTTTGGCAATTAAATCAATTTCTCCTGACCGATCCCGGTAATTCCGCTCCAGAATCTCATAGCCGGCATGCTGTAAATAATCCGCAGCGATCTCTTCAAACCTGGATCCAGTCTCCCTTTTATTCATGATTATCCCCAGATACGAAATTTTTAATAAAACTCCGCCTGTGAATGGGACAGGGGCCAAACTCCTTCAGTGCCGCGATATGGGCTCCTGTTCCATATCCCTTATGCTTTGCAAAACCATACTGGGGGAATAATTTATCATACTCTTCCATCATATGATCTCTGGTTACTTTTGCCATAATGCTGGCAGCTGCGATTGATACGCTTTTCCCGTCCCCTTTTATGATGGGTATCTGGGGAATGTTAAGACCCGGAATGGTCACCGCATCATTTAAAAGAACCTCCGGCAGCATTCCCAGTTTGGAGACTGCTGTTCTCATTGCTTCATAAGTTGCCTGTAAAATATTGATCTCATCAATCCGGTCCGGGCCTGCCACACCAATCCCGATTGCCAGTGCTTTTTCCTGTATCTCTTCAAACAGAGCCTCCCTGCGTTTTTCAGACAGCTTTTTTGAATCGTTTAAGAAAAGGATTTCACAATCTCTGGGCAATATAACTGCTCCTGCAACCACAGGTCCGGCTAAAGGTCCCCTTCCGGCTTCGTCAATTCCGCATACCAGTACATGATCCTCATATTCCCGTTCAAATTCCTTCATCACTTCCAATCGTTTCAGCTCTTCTAACCGTTTCTCTTCCGTTAACTTTCTCATCTTATTCTCTCCAGTAATTTCATTAAAAACATGGACCTGCTCTGAAAAACGAGCCGGCCCATTGATGTATTCTTATGATTGCTGCGGAGTCTCAAGAGTGAGACGTCCTAATTTACCGCTTCTGAAATCCTCAATCAGCAGATTGGAGGCCCGGTTTAAATCCAGTTCTCCGCCTCTTGCAAGACAAGCTCTGGCTCTGGCGATCTGCATCAGGCCCTCCAGGGGGTCTTCCGCAGAAAGGTCATAACGCTCCGAGAGTACCTGAGGATAGGAGTTCTTTAAAAAACGGATCAGTTCCATGGCAAGCTCTTCTTTGTTTAAGATCTCATCATTGATGGAACCAATGAGAGCGAGACGGATTCCCACCTGCTGATCTTCAAATCTTGGCCACAGGATTCCTGGTGTATCAAGAAGTTCCAGGCTTTTGTTCAGGCGGATCCATTGATTCCCCTTTGTGACACCTGGTTTATTGCCGGTTTTTGCGCAGGCCTTCCCTGCAAAGGAGTTAATAAATGTGGATTTTCCCACATTGGGGATTCCCACTACCATGGCACGTACCGGTCGGTTTAAAATACCTCTTCTCCGGTCCCGTTCAATCTTTTCCTTACAGGCTTCCAAAACAACACCATTGATTGATTTTAAGCCTGCACCGCTTTTTGAATTCACTTTTACAACATGGCAGCCTTTTTCTTCAAAATAAGACGCCCATGCATTGTTACACCGTTCATCTGCAAGATCGGATTTATTCAGCAGTACCAGACGGGCTTTTCCCGCACCCAGATCATCGATATCCGGATTCCGGCTGCTTAAAGGCACTCTTGCATCTACCAGTTCAATAATCAAATCAATTAATTTGATATCTTCTTTCATTGCCCTTTTGGCTTTGGTCATATGACCTGGATACCATTGTATATTCATAACATTCCTCTATTTCGAACGAATTAATTCCAACTTTACAAGGGGCAGCATACGTAACCATATTTTCCCTTTGATCTGACTGCCGCTTACATTCCCGATATTGGAAAAACGGCTGTCTTCACTGCTGTCCCGGTTATCTCCTAATAAAAAATATTCCTCTTCACCCAGCTTCATTGGCTTTTCAGCCAGCCCCGCCAGGGATATCCGGCCAAGTCCTGCCGGTTCCTCTAACTTTTCGCCATTGATATAGATCTCATCGTTTTTAATCTGCACCGTTTCTCCAGGCAGTCCAACGATACGCTTTACATTCATCTTCTGGTCTTCTCTTTGAAACACAATCACATCAAACCGGTCCGGCTTCCCGAAATCATAGGACAGGCGATCCATTAAAACAACATCGCCAGACGCAAAAAGGGGGAGCATGGAATGTCCCGCAACAACGATCTGAGTTCCATAAGCATAGACCAGAAACCATGCAAATGCAATTACTACAACGATGTCAACGATCCAGTTGACAAAATGGCGGAGCCTGTTATTATCTTCACTATGATAAAAATCCATTATGATACCCCACCTACTAAAGAAAGGGACAATTTACATTGTCCCTCTCAAATGTTCCGGAATTATTTAACCAGTTCTTTGACCTTAGCAGCCTTACCAACTCTGTCTCTTAAGTAATTCAGTTTTGCTCTTCTTACTTTACCCTTTCTTACAACTTCAACGTTGTCTACGGAAGGGGAATGTAATGGCCAGGTTTTCTCTACGCCGATACCGTTAGAATTCTTTCTTACAGTAAAGGTTTCTCTGGCTCCGCCGTTCTGTCTCTTGATAACGGTTCCTTCGAAAATCTGGATTCTTTCGCGGGTTCCCTCTTTGATCTTGTTGTATACTTTTACAGTATCACCAACGTGGAAAACCGGTACGGTCTGCTTTAACTGAGCTGCTTCAATATTCTTAATAATTTCGTTCATTGTGTGAACCTCCTTGATTTTTATTTGATGTTCTTAATACTTCATACTGGAATCCGTAACAGAGGACCATCGCCTTTTCATCACAACATTTTGTATTTTAACATAAAGGATTGTCGAATGCAACCTTTTTTAATGATTATTATTCCCTAAGTTTTTGCGGTTAAACATACCGGGTGGTTCCAGATGCAGCATGTCTAAAATAATAAGAACAAGTTGGGAATAATCATGGCAATCGCTGCAGCATAGATGGCATCTAACCATACAACAGAGCCAATTGCCCCTACATAGATCAGCCCTATCACAGGTGCCACAATCATTTTGACCAGCACATTAACATTTTTATTTTTCAGTATATTATTTACCAATACCTTAGCATCACCAGTACTGGGAAATGCATGCATAAGAGTGGAAAATCCGATCCAGCCTAATAAAAGATTTAATGAATTTGAGTAATCTTCAAAAATAATTAAATCTATGGCAGCTGGTGATAAAATGATCATTCCAATCAGTGTATTGATCAAAAACGGTCCTGTAGAGATTAAAAAGGTTTTGAGAGGATCCTGTGTTGCTTCATGCAGCACATATCCACAAGGATTAGAAAACTGAAAATATTTCACCTCATATACCGGAACCCTCATCAGACGGCAAAAAATCTGGTGTGCAAGTTCATGAATGATCACACCTGGAAATGTGACAACTGATACAATGATACCTGGAACAAAAAACATGGCAAGGCCTCCTCCTTATTCGTCTATATAATAGTCATGGAGAGATAAGTTCCCATCCAGATAACTCTTAAAATCTGCATCTAATTCATTTCCCTTAGAAACATACTCTTTAACAAGTGCATCTGCATCCGTATTCTTTGCGTTTTCTTTCAGCGCAATCAAATAAGTTTCCCACACATAATCTCCTTCCGGATTTTGCTCATATGCTCTTGATGCCAGATCCAGACCTTCTTCTTTCTTTCCTTCCAAAAGCCTGATAATTGCAAGTCCACGGGAAGCTGAGCTGTAGGTTTTATCAGCAAGCAGCACCTCGTTATAGCAGTTTTCAGCATATTGTAAATCTCCCTGCCGCCGTGACAGAGTGGCTAACTGAACCTTTGCGTCTAACATGTTATCATCTTCCTGAATGGAGTTTTCAAGACAGCGCCTGGCTTCGACAGCATCTCCGGCAAACATGGACATGTAATAATAAACCAACGCCTTATCCTGTTCCGGATCACTCAGCAGCTGATTTAAATAATCATAGCCTGTTTCTAATACTTCCTCCTTAGACTTAGCCTCCTCCAGCTTAGATTGCATATTCTGAACAGTATCATAAGTATGAAAGAACCTGTCTAATTTATCGATGTACCGGTTCATTCTGGTAACGGTACTCGCTTCCATTTTCTTCCCGGATAAATTGTTGGAAAGAACATACGACGCATCATCATAAAATCCGCCATCCATGGCAATATCAGTCAGCCGGACTGCGACAGGAACGGAACCTGGATATTGCTCCATAACAGTATGCAAGCCCTGGATCGCTTCAACGATATCCCCATTGGCAGCTTTTGCTTCTGCTTTTACATATATTTTATAGGATTTAATAACTTTGGGAAAACGGATGAAAGCGAATCCCAGCAAAACAGCAATAACAGCTGAAAAAACAATAAAAAGCTTGGGAACCGGGTAGCGGATGAATCGTTCCCGGCAGGCACTGCACAATACGGAATCTGCATTTTCAGAACGGTCTATCAGCCCATGCCCACATGCTCCGCACCGATTCTCAGTTTCCCATTGGTCCTCTTGTCCGTAATTTATTTCTGGTACATTTGGTTCTTCCTGCATTTTCTATACTCCTTTATTTTTTGGCTAAAGCCCCCTTATATGATATCGGTCTCATATAATGTTATATTAAGTATAAAAGGGAAAGTGCAGTGATGATTACCTTATTTTTCCATAAAAAATGCGGAGTCGCTGTTAATATCAGCATTCTCCGCATTAGAACCGTTCATTTATTCCCCGTTTTCCAGTTCTTTTAAAAGCTTATTTAAATATTCCACTTCTTTTTTTGACAGTACCGCTTCTTTTAAAAGATCCGGTCTTCTCTCCAGAGTCCGCTTAATGGATTGCTCCCGTCTCCAGATGTCAATATTTTTATGGTGTCCGGATAGCAAGACCTCCGGAACCTTTAAACCCCTGTACTCCTCTGGTCTGGTATACTGGGGGTACTCAAGCAGATTGTCATGAAAGGATTCAAATTCGGCAGATGTCTCATTCTTTAATACTCCTGGTATTAAACGGGAGATGCAATCAATCATCACCATGGCAGGAAGTTCCCCGCCAGTCAGCACATAATCTCCGATGGAAAGGAAGTCCGTTGCAACAAGATTCAATGCCCTCTCATCAATTCCCTCATAGTGACCGCACAGAAAAACCAGATCCTCTTCTTTGGCCAGCTCCCCTGCAATGGTCTGATTAAATACAGTTCCCTGGGGGGTCATGTATATCACACGGGGCTTTTTGCCAATCTTATTACACAGATCGTCGTAAGCTTCGCATATGGGCATGGGCTGCATCACCATTCCGGCGCCGCCTCCATAGGGATAATCATCCACACTGTGGTGCTTATCTGCGGAATAGTCTCTGATGTCAATTGCTTCTATGGATAACAGACCTTTTTCTACAGCTCTGCCGATAATGCTGGTATTCAGGCCGTTTAAGACCATATCAGGAAAAAGCGTCAATATATGATAATTCATTCTTTATTTCTACCCCTATCCTTAGTCCAGAAGCCCGTCCATCATATGAACTGTTACAACTTTCTTCTCCAGATCCACATTCAGAACGCATTCTTTAATTGCAGGCAGAAGTACCTCTCTGCCATCCGTCATCCTGACCTCATAGACATCATTGGCTCCTGTCTTAATTACATCGGTCAATGTACCCAGCTCTTCCCCATCATCTTTTACTACCAAAAGGCCGATAAGGTCAATAATAAAGTTTTCATCAGGGCCCAGTTTTACTGCCAGATCTCTTGTGATCAAAAGATCCTTACCCTTGTATTTTTCAATTTCATCAATGGAATCATATCCCTTAAATTTCAGGATCACCATATTTTTAAAGAATTTTACTCCCTCAATTTCCAAATCAATCTGTTCCCGGCCTGTGTCGAGAATCACTTTTTTTAACTGTTTAAAACGGGCGGAATCATCCGTTGTTGGAAACACCTTTACTTCTCCCTTTACCCCATGGGTGGAAGAAATTACTCCGACTCTTAGTAAATTATCCATTTGTCTCTCCATATCATATAAAAGAAACCGGATATTACTATCCGGCTTAATTCTGGACGCTGCTTCGTAAACCATTGGTTTATGAAAGCAAAAGAAGACCGTCTTCCCGACAGGTCGGCGGTCTTTTAAAAGCTACTGTATCTCAACAGTAACTTTTTTATCTTCTTTGGAAGCTGCTGCTTTTACAACAGAGCGGATGGCTTTCGCTATTCTGCCCTGTTTGCCAATTACCTTACCCATATCGGAAGGTTCTACCGTAAGTTCAAGGACGATTTCATCGTCTTTTACAGTCTCCGTAACAGCAACATGATCTGGATTATCAACCAGTGCTCTTGCAATTACTTCTACTAATTCCTTCATATGCTTCACCTCTCACTACTGGATACCGGCGATCTTTAAAAGCTTGCTTACAACTTCTGTTGGCTGAGCACCTGTTGCTAACCACTTTTTAGCGTTCTCTTCGTTAAACTTGATTACGCTTGGTTCTGTGGTAGGATCATAGTATCCAACTTCTTCGATGAATCTGCCATCTCTGGGAGATCTGGAATCTGCAACTACAATTCTATAGAAAGGAGCCTTTTTCTGACCCATTCTTTTTAATCTCATTTTTACTGCCATGTTCTAATTCACCTCCTTAAATCTTAAATTGTGAAACTTATATATAGCGACGCAGGAATCTGCCTTGCTAACATCAAAGTAATATTAAAACGGTAATTTCAGTTTTCCAAGGAGTCCTGCGCCACCGCGGCGTTTTCCTCCCCCAAGCATTCCGGGCAGCTGTTTCATCATCTTCTTCATCTGATCAAACTGCTTTACAATCCGGTTCACTTCACTGATATCAACCCCTGCACCCTTTGCAACCCGCTGTTTTCTCGATGCGTTTTTCATTAAGTCGGGATTGGTCCGTTCTTTGTTCGTCATGGAAAGGATAATCGCTTCCACCCGGTCCATGGCTTTTTCATCAATATCCATATCCTTCATCTGTCCCATGCCAGGCATCATACTCATAATGCTTGCCATACCGCCCATGTTTTTCACCTGGGTCATCTGCTCCAAAAAGTCATTGTAATCAAACTCTGCTTTCTTAAGCTTCTGGGAAAGCTCTCTGGCTTTTTCTTCATCTACCTGGGTTTCTGCCTTTTCTATCAGAGAAAGGATATCTCCCATGCCTAAAATTCGGGAGGCCATACGGTCCGGATAAAACTGCTCCAGATCGGATAGCTTTTCACCCATACCAACATAAAGTACCGGCTTGCCTGTAACAGCACGGATGGATAATGCGGAACCGCCTCTTGTATCGCCATCTAATTTTGTTATGATGACACCGTCAATTCCGATCTTATCATGGAACATACTGGCTACATTCACGGCATCCTGTCCTGTCATGGCATCAACCACCAGAATCGTCTGATGAACTTCAACGCTTTCTTTTATTTCAATCAGCTCATTCATCATGTCTTCATCAATATGAAGACGGCCTGCTGTATCAAGAATCACAACATTCTGGCCATTCTTTGCTGCATAGGCCATGGCAGCCCTGGCAATATCAGCCGGTTTCTGGTTTTCTCCCATGGAAAATACGGGAACGCCCTGTTTTTCACCGTTGATCTGCAGCTGTTTAATCGCTGCCGGACGATAAATGTCACAGGCAACCAAAAGTGGATTTCTTCCTTTTGCCTTTAACTTACCGGCAATCTTGGCTGTGGTGGTTGTCTTACCTGCGCCCTGCAGACCAGCCATCAAAATGACGGTAATCTCACTTGCGGGCTTCAGTTCTATTTCCGTTGTTTCAGAACCCATGAGTTTCACAAGTTCTTCATTAACAATCTTTATTACCATCTGTCCGGGAGTAAGGCTGTTCTGGACATCCTGTCCTATGGCTCTCTCCTGTACAGCGTTGATAAACTGTTTTACTACCTTAAAGTTAACATCTGCTTCCAAAAGAGCCATCTTAACTTCTTTTAAGGCTGTCTTTACATCTGCTTCGGACAAACGTCCTTTGCCTCTTAAATTCTTAAATACATTCTGTAACTTATCGGATAAGCTCTCAAAAGCCATCTAACGCCCTCCTAATGAGCTTCCAGCTCGATGATTTCGCCCGATATCTCTTCGATGCGATGGATCAGACTCATATCCTTTGTATCGGCAAACTGTGCCGTTAAATTCCGGATTTCTCTTGCCAGTCCCTTGGTTTTTTCAAATTTTTCTACCAGATGAAGCTTTTCTTCATAGCCCTCTAATATCTTATCACACCGCTTTACAAGATCATGAACGCCCTGACGGCTGATTCCCTGTTCCTGTGCAATCTCACTGAGGGATAAATCGTATAATACCACATCTTCATAGATGTTTCTTTGATGCTCTGTCAGCAGAGCTCCGTAGAAATCATACAAAAGTCCCTGTCTTGCAATCTTCTCCATATCATCACCTGTGATATCATACAATACTTTTTTTAAGGTGTCAAGTATTTTTTCTTTACACCCTTTAAAAAAATCGGGTTTCTGCTTAGTCCCGGTTCATGATAAATTTTTTCATACAAAAATAAAGCTTTCTGCTGTGAATTACATAACTTCCATGGGTTTCCCCCGGCAGAATCCTTAAGAAACTGGTTTTAATCTTTGATGCCAGATACTCCGTATGGGATGGAAGTACCATATCTCTTTCACCAGCCAGTATAAGAGTGGGAACAGTAATCTGTTCCAGTTCCTTACCGGAGAGCTGTGGTTCGTTTAACATCATAAAAACCTTGGGATCACGAAACAGGAACCCAAGAAGTCCAAATAGAATCAGCCATCTGCGTTTCAATCCTTCCGGATAGGCGTTGGCACCGCAAATTACCATTCTGGAGAAGAGCCGGGGATACGTTACAGCCGCCACAAGCCCGATGATTCCTCCGTCGCTGAATCCACAGAAAATGGGACGGTCCAGTTCTAAGAGCCGGATGAACTCCGCCACATCCTTTGCCATTTTATCATAACTGATATTCTCTTTTCCGGAGCTTTTTCCATGTCCCCTGGAGTCCAGGGCATATACTGTATAATCTTTAACCAGCAGGTCGGTTGTCTCTTTAAAGATCCTGTGGTCTTCCCCGTTTCCATGGACCAGAATCACAGCCGGTCCTTTGCCCGATACTTCATAATAAAGCCGGATTCCGTTTACTGTTATAAACACCTGGTTTCTCCTTATTTAGCAGGAACTATTTCCAGCCAGTATCCGTCCGGATCACTGATAAAATAAATTCCCATTCCTGGATTCTCAAAGCAGATTACGCCCATCTCCTTATGCTTTTTATGGCACGCTTCATATTCATCGGTATGAAAGGCAAGATGAAATTCACATTCGCCAAGATTATAAGGTTCCGTACGGTCCGTTAAATAAGTCAGTTCCAGTGTAAAATCAGTTTTTCCATCTCCCAGATAAACCAGCCGGAAGGACCCATCCGCCGCCGTCTTTTCCCGTACCGGAAAGAGGCCAAGTGCTTCTTTATAAAATTTCAGACTTTTTTCCAGATCAAGTACATTAAAATTGAAGTGATTGAAGGTAATCATGACGGTTCTCTCCTTTTCAAAAAGAGTCCGACCTTATAAAAAGCCGGACTTAAATGTTATTACTTCTTTGGTAAAAGTGCTTTCGTACCGCCCATATATGGCTGTAATGCCTCAGGAATCCTCACAGTACCATCTGCCTGTAAGTTGTTCTCCAGAAAAGCAATAAGCATTCTGGGGGGAGCCACAACCGTATTATTCAGTGTGTGGGCAAAATATTTCTGACCATCTTCACCAGATACACGGATCTTTAATCTTCTTGCCTGTGCATCTCCTAAATTGGAACAGCTTCCAACTTCAAAGTATTTCTTCTGTCTTGGAGACCATGCTTCTACGTCTACTGATTTTACCTTTAAATCAGCAAGATCGCCGGAACAGCACTCTAAGGTTCTTACCGGGATATCCAGAGTTCTGAATAAATCAACGGTATTCTGCCACAGCTTCTCGTACCAGTCCATGCTCTCTTCCGGTTTGCAGACAACAATCATCTCCTGCTTCTCAAACTGATGGATACGGTAAACACCACGTTCCTCCAGTCCATGAGCTCCCTTTTCTTTTCTAAAGCATGGAGAATAGCTGGTAAGCGTCTGAGGAAGCTTTGATTCAGGAAGAATGGTATCAATAAATTTACCGATCATGGAATGTTCACTGGTACCGATTAAATACAGATCCTCTCCTTCTATTTTATACATCATGGCATCCATTTCAGCAAAACTCATAACTCCGGTCACAACTTCACTGCGGATCATAAAAGGAGGGATACAGTAAGTAAATCCCCGGTTAATCATAAAATCTCTTGCATAGGAAATAACAGATGAGTGAAGTCTGGCAATATCACCCATAAGATAATAGAAACCATTGCCTGCAACCTTTCTTGCACTGTCAAGATCGATTCCGTCAAAGCTTTCCATTATTTCTGTATGGTATGGGATATCAAACTCCGGCACTACAGGCTCACCGTAACGCTGCACTTCCACATTCTCGCTGTCATCCTTACCAATTGGAACACTGGGATCTATAATGTTTGGAATGGTCATCATGATCTTTTTAATCTTCTCATCCAGTTCGCTTTCTTTCTTCTCCAGTTCAGCCAGATGGTCGGAAGCATCGGTTACCAGCCGCTTCAGCTCTTCTGCTTCTTCTTTCTTACCCTGTCCCATCAAGGCACCAATCTGTTTGGAAAGTTTGTTGCGTTCCGCTCTTAAAGCATCTCCTTCCTGCTTTGCTGCGCGGTTTTGCTCGTCCAGTTCGATCAATTCATCAACCAGCACAAGCTTGCTGTCCTGAAATTTATTTTTGATATTCTGCTTTACAATTTCAGGATTTTCTCTTACAAACTTTAAATCTAACATGGTATTCCTCCTGGTTTTTCCTCAATATTTTCTGCGAATCGAATCCGCATAATAATCTGCCGTTGATTATACTACAAAAAAAGGGCAAAGAAAAGCCCTTTTCCTAAAATTCCCCATCTCTCTTCCGATTTTACTGACGAATAAGCAAAGACAGGATCTCTTCAAAACAAACACCATTCTCTATTGGTACGTTCCGTTCATCCGAAACAAGAATACTCTTTTTTACAAAATCAGCTGCTTTTCTTACATTTTTCAGCAAAGGCACACCTTTAACAGCCTGGGCTGCTACAATACTGGCAAATACATCTCCGGTACCTGGCCTGTCGTTACCAGCTTTTAAAGACTTAAGATACGTTACCTCTAAGCCTTTCTCCGCCACCACATTGGTAACAAAGGCTCCTTCCCTCACTCCTGTAATGACTGCCGAACCAGGACCCATACTTATGATCTCCTGTGCCATGTCAGCCAGTTCTTTTCTGGTCCAGCCTGTCTGACGGTACTGTCTTCCAGTAAGAATACAGGCTTCCGTCAGGTTTGGAGTTACAATATCTCCGGATTCCACCAGGGTTCTCATGCGGCTGCACATCTCTTTTGTATAGGTCTGGTAGGCCTTCCCGTTATCTCCCATAATAGGATCAATGATAACCATGGTTTTTTCTGTTTTAAAATTCCGGATCATATCAGTAACGATATCAATCTGCGCCTCTGAACCTAAAAATCCAGTAAAAATGCCATCAAAATCCAGATTCAGTTTTTTCCACTGTTCCAGATACAAAGGCATCTTATCGGTATAATCATCGAAAAAGCAGGTAGGAAAACCGGTGTGATTGGATAATATGGAAGTTGGAACCGGACAGCACTGCACCTTTAATGCAGATATAACTGGAATAGCCACTGTTAAGGAGCAGCGGCCATATCCTGAAAGGTCATGAATTGCAGCTATTTTTTTCTGTTTACTTTCTTTTGTCATACGAATGCTCCTAAGATATTCTGGAAAATAATCCTGACCGAACCAAAGCATTTCTAAGGGGCATATAAATCAGAACAGATACAATCCCCGAAGTTACCGCATTGATGGAGGTGGAAGCTACGTTGTAAACCAGAGCCAGGTCTGCTGCCGGTTTTCCAAGAATAAGAAGCTTGTAAAAATATCCCACCACAGGGTCAAAAATCACATTAAATAAAAGTCCGGCGGCTGCCGCCAGTATGGTCCACTTTAAGATATGCCTGCTGTTATTGGATTCATTGATCTTCCCAATCCGATGGGCAACCAATCCTGTAATCAGTCCGATACACAATTTTAAAACAAATGTCTTTGGAGCATAAATAATATAAACCGGATCGAATAAATCACCGATGGTCATCCCGATGGCACCGCCAAGACCGCCATATAATCCGCCAAGAAGCAGTGCACCAAGTACACAGACCGCATTGCCTAAGTGAATGGAAGTGGCATCTCCTCCAGGAAGTGTTATTTTAAACTGAAGAAATGTGAAAACCACATAAGACATGGCTGCAAAAAGCCCGGTCATTGAAACTTTGTGAATGGTCTTATTTGTCTGATTCATGGATAATTCCTCCCTTGCTGCTTTATTTGCACTTAATCTTAGCACGCAAGTGGAATGATATAAATATCCAGTTTTGACTTATTAAGTCATACCAGTCTAATCGTGGGATTCCACGCAGATCAGTACACCGGAATCAAATTCAATGGAACCGGTCTTTCCCGTCAGTTCATTGCTGATGCAAAGGCTTGTCCCTATGGAAATATCTTTTTTCGTAAGAGGGTATTTAAATCCAGTAAGAGTAATTCCTTTTACTTCCATACTCAGCGGAAGAAAGGAAATATAAGTCCCCCACATCTTTTCCGCTTCAAATACTCTTCCTTTATCTAAAATGGTAATGTAGTTTTTTGAATCTACAATGGAAGCATTCACTCCCTGCTTTAAACAGAAATAAAGCAGATGAAGATTGCCCATAAAGTGATCAAGCCTGCCTCCCGTTGCGCCAAGAAGTACAAGCTGCCTGCACCCTAAATTCATAGCGGTAGAAATAGCCAGCTCTGTATCTGTCTCATCCTTTTCCGGCTTGTGTATATCCCATGTGATCTCTCCTGAAAAGCTCCGGTATTGGGAAAGAACCGATTCTTCCACAGTATCAAAATCACCCACTACCGCATCCGGCTTTCGTTCAAGCTTTGACAGGGCTGTAAGTCCTCCGTCAACTGCTATGATCTTATCAAAGGTCTGATCTGCCAGGTAACTCCTGGCAAAATCAAAATCAATGGTTCCTCCCGTAACGATTAATCCAGTACGTTCTTTCACCTTTCATATTCCTCAAAAATATCCAAAAATTTTCTGGTATTGGCTGCTGCGTCACCTTTAAATACAGCAGATCCTGCTACAAAAACATTGGCGCCTGCTTCAATGAGATCTCTCACATTATCGCAGGTAACACCACCATCAACCTGAATATCAATATCCAGTCCCCGCTGTTTTATCATAGAGCGCAGATTCCTTACCTTTTCCAATGTGTACGGTATAAATTTCTGTCCGCCGAATCCTGGATTCACAGTCATAATCAGCACCATATCCAGTTCTGGCAAAATGCAGTCAAGGACAGACAGTGGGGTGGCAGGATTTAACGCAACCCCGGCTTTTAGTCCGGCTTCCTTAATCTGGTTAACCGTCCTGTCTAAATGCCTGCAGGCCTCCGCATGAACGCAGATTAAATCCGCACCGGCCGCTTTAATATCTGAAACATATCGCCCCGGTTCCTCCACCATCATATGAACATCAAATATACGGTCTGTGCAGCTTCTAAGGCTGGCAATCACCGGCATTCCAAATGAAATGCTGGGTACAAACGCTCCATCCATTACATCGAGATGAATATACCGGGCTCCCGCATTTGCAGTATCGGTCACCTGTTGTCCAAGATTTTTAAAGTCTGCCGCTAAGATTGAGGGGGCAAGTATAAGCATGTTAGTATCTCCTTTTTTCTTTCAGTTCCTCATACAGTAGCCGGTAATTATCATAACGGCTCTGACTGATTTTTCCTTCTGTGACAGCATCTTTTACGCCGCAGACTTTCTCGCCAATGTGCACACAGCCCAAAAATCGGCAGTCTGTCTCATAGGGTTCAAATTCAGGAAAATATTCCTTTAACCGGCCACACTCCATGTCCTCTAAATACATGGAGCTAAAGCCGGGTGTATCCATCATATAGGTCTGGTTGCCAATTCCAAATAGCTCCGAGTGTCTGGTGGTATGTTTCCCCCTCTGGATCTTTTCACTGATCCGTGCAGTTTCCATCTCCGCTTCCGGATAAAGCAGATTGGTCAGGGATGACTTACCAACACCGGATGGTCCGGCCAGAACCGTGGTTTTTCCTGCAAGAATATCTCTCACGGTCTCAATTCCTTTATTCTCATAAATGCTTGTAAAATAAACGGGATAACCGGCTGCCTCATACATCTTACGCAGATCTGCCATTTTTTCATGTTCTGACAGATCTATTTTATTAAAGCAGATATGAACGGGCACATCCTGAGATTCCATCATTACCAGAAAACGATCCAGCAAATTGAAATTAGGTTCCGGGTGGGTAATGGAAAACACAACCAGTGCCTGATCCACATTGGCAACAGCAGGGCGCACCAAAGCATTTTTTCTGGGCAAAATCTCTTCAATGTTTCCTATCCGCTCCGCTTCATTAAGAACGGTAATCTCCACATCATCTCCTACAAGAGGCTTCACATTTCTGTTCCGGAATATTCCCTTGGCCTTACATTCGTAAAGATTTCCTTCCTTACTGTGGACATAATAAAATCCAGCAATCCCTTTTAATATTTTTCCTGTCATATACGCTTCCTTAGGATTGTGGAACAGCTACAAAGGTGATTGCGTAAGAATTAACCACCTCACCTGTTTCCACATTAACAATTTCTACTGACCCGCTTGTTACATTATAGGCACCCTCTATATTTTTAAACGAAACCGGAAGCAACTGATCCCCTTTTAACGTTGTAGGTCCCATGAGTTCCCGAACGGTATCCTGTCCGTTTACTGACTGTCTCAGCTGGATTTTTAATGTCAGCTGGGTACTTCCTGATCCCGGACCAATGATATTTTGAAGGGAAAAGGATTTGTCAATGGAGGCCAGGTATTTATACTTGGATTCCTGTCCGTTTCCTGTGCTGATTACAAAATTCACAGCACTTCCTGATTCCACCTGACTTCCCGCCGCAACAGACTGACTGATGACATTGCCTCTTGCCACTGTCTCAGAAGAAGCTTCGGTAACGGTTCCCTGAACCAGCTGGGCGTCAGCAAGCATCTCTACTGCAACCTCCTGTGTCTGTCCTGCCAGATTAGGCACAACAACCGGATTGACCAGTGCCGGGCCGCTGCTGGAAAACAGGGTAATGGTTTCTCCCTCTTTTGCCTCACCCGGGCTATAACTGATTACCTTACCTGCCGCTACGGTATCGCTGTTTTTCTGTTCTACATTGACAACCAGTCCCTTGCCTTCCAGCAGAGACTTTGCAGAAGCGGTATCCATAGATTCAAGTTCCAGCTTTTTCAAGTCAATGGATGCCTTCTCTGGTCCGTTACTGATTACCACATAGACAGCAGAGTATTTATCCACAATGGTATCTGCCTTTGGATCCTGGGAAATCACATCTCCCTTATCGACCGTATCCGAATACTCATATTCACTGATTTTCATATACAGACCGCCGTTGTCCTTTAACTTCTTTTCTGCAGTTTCAGAATCAAGACCACTGACATCAGGCATTTTCACCTGCTTTTCGCTGAGAGTCTCTTCCGTGGGGGCAGCTGTAGTTGCAACCGATTCTTTTCCAGATCCGGAACGGAATAATCCGCCCACTTTGGAAAATACGATTGCCAGAATTACAACAATAATAATGGCAGTTACCACTCCTGCCGCAGTTAAAAGCTTTTCAATCTTGGGATTGATATCTTCGTCATTATTATTTCTTCTGTTTCTGCCAGGTCCCGGCTGCTCGTCGTAATTGGACGATGACTGGTATTTCTGGCCATATTCCTGCCCTTTTGGGGTTCGTTTTACCGGCTGCTCTGTCTGAGGCTTGCGGCCGGAACGGATCTGCTCCAGTTCCGGTTTTCCAATAATAACGGTCTGTGAATCATCCACAGGCGGATGGTTCTGTACAAAATCCCCGTTTGGATTAACCAGAGCCTTACGCAGGTCTGAAATTACCTCGTACATATTTGCATATCGGTATTCCGGTTTTTTCTCAGTGCTCTTTAATATGATGTTTTCTAATGCTACTGGAATCATCTCATTAAAATAACTGGGCGGCGTAATCACAGATTCTAAATGTGCCAGGGCTACTGTTACAGTATTATCTCCCTGAAACGGCACTCTGCCGGCGACCATCTCATATAATGTGATACCAAGTGAATAAATATCACTTCTCACATCGCTGTAGCCTCCACGCGCCTGTTCCGGCGATATGTAGTGTACCGATCCTACTGCTGTTGCACTCATTGTCTGGGAGGACGCTGCTCTGGCAATACCGAAATCTGCCACCTTAACTTTCCCGTCTCTGGCAATGATAATATTCTGGGGCTTGATATCACGGTGAATAATTCCCTGTTCATGGGCTGCCGCAATTCCCTGTGCAACCTGCATGGCAATACCGATGGCTTCCTTAATATCAAGGCAGCCTTTTTTCATAATATAATTTTTTAATGTAATTCCTTCAATTAATTCCATAACAATAAAATGAAGGTCACCCTCATCCACAACATCATAAATATTAACAATATTAGGATGGGAAAGTCTGGCCGCTGACTGGGCCTCCATTTTAAACTTACCGACAAAATTACTGTCAGAACTGAATTCTTCCTTTAATACTTTAATGGCAACCAGGCGGTTTAATTTATGGCACAGGGCCTTATACACATCTGACATACCTCCGGAACCGATTTGTTCCAGTATTTCATATCTGTCCTGTAAAAATGTCCCCGGTCTCAAAATCATAAGCTTACCTCCCTGCCAAGCTGAGGTTCCATTAAAACAACAGCAATATTGTCTTTCCCCCCATTATCATTGGCTACTGTAATTAATTTTTCTGCCTTCTCCGGCAGTTCCAGTTCCGAGCATATGATTTCCTCTATTTCAGCATCTTCCAGCATATTGCTAAGCCCGTCAGAACACAAAAGTATATAATCTCCCGGCTCCAGGCTGACTTCAAAAAAATCAATCTCCAGCTTATCTTCCGTCCCAACAGCTCTGGTTATAATGTTCTTCTTTTCCCGGTAATCCTTGCTTCCCCGTTCCAGCTGACCTAATGATACCAGTTCTTCCACATAAGAATGGTCTCTTGTAATCTGTTTCAGCTGATTACGGATTAAGTAAAGGCGGCTGTCTCCCACATTTGCAACATACATGGTTGAATCCTCAACTACAGCAGCGACCAGAGTAGTACCCATACCGTTTAATTCCGGCTTTTTCTTAGATTCCTGATACAGTAACTGGTTCACCTTTTCAATTCCATCTTTCAGTACCGCAACCGTACCGGTGTCTTTTGCCATCTTAAAATGAGCCACCAGATTTTCGGCAATAAACCTGGAAGCATAATCTCCAGCCTGATGCCCTCCCATGCCATCTGCCACAAGAAACAGATTAGGCAGCACACCCACAGGCTCAATTGAAGAAAAAACATAGTCCTGATTTGCCGAACGGACTCTTCCGGTATCCGTCATAGCACAAGCCTTCATCGTAATATTCTCACTTCCTTTTACTCCTGATTTAAAAAACTTTTCCTAAGCTGTCCGCAGGCACCATTAATATCCCTGCCCATTTCTCTTCTAATAGTAACATTAATTCCGTTTTTTTCAAGGAGATTTTTAAATGCCTCAATTGCCTTCCTGTCAGACTGTACATAATCCCGTTCCTTAATGGGATTGACCGGAATCAGATTAATATGTCCATGCTGGGCTTTTAAAAGAGCTGCCAGTGCAGTGGCCTCTTTTAAGTTGTCATTTACGCCGCTTACCAGGCTGTATTCAAATGTAATTCTTCTTCCCGTTTTTTCAAAATAAGTATGGCACGCCTTAAGTACGTCAGCAAGAGGATACCGGTTGGCTACCGGCATCAGGCTTTTACGCACCTCATCATTTGGCGCATGAAGGGAAAGAGCCAGAGTGATCTGAAACTTCTCCTCAGCCAGTTTTAAAATACCAGGCACAATTCCGCAGGTGGAAACCGTTACGTTTCTCTGACTGATGTTTAAGCCATTCTCATCAGTGAGAAGGCGGATAAACTGCACCAGATTTTCATAATTGTCAAGTGGTTCTCCCGAACCCATGACTACGATGTTGGATACCCGTTCACCAGTAATCTTCTGAATCCTGTAAATCTGATCCAGCATCTCAGCCGGGCTTAAATTCCGTTCAAGCCCGTCAAGTGTGGATGCACAAAAGCGGCAGCCCATGCGGCATCCAACCTGAGAGGAGATGCACACGGAATTGCCGTGCTTGTATTTCATCAGTACGCTTTCAATCACATTGCCGTCGGAAAGACCAAATAAGTACTTTCTCGTTCCGTCTATCTGCGAGATCTTTTCTTCTACAACAGTAAGAGAAGGAAGCTCTGCCAACTCAGACAGTTTTTCCTTCAGAGTTTTTGGAAGGTTGGTCATTTCATCGTAGCTGGCCGCCAGTTTTTGATGAATCCATTCGTACAGCTGCTTCGCACGAAAGGGCTTTTCTCCGGCAGACACCAGGAAAGCCGTCAATTCTTCCAGATTAAGAGATTTAATATCTGTTCTTTCCATCTTATTCTACCTTTTTTTGTAATACACCGATAAAAAATCCGTCACATGGATGAATTCCCGGCAAAAGCTGCATGTATCCATGTTTCAAGGTATCTATCTGAAACTGGTCTTTGAATTTCTCCTCCAGATCAACCGCCTGAAATGGAAAGTTTTCTAAAAACCATGCAAAATTCTCTTCATTTTCTTTTTTATCTATGGTACAGGTACTAAATATAAGCTTTCCGCCTGGTTTTACATATGTCTGTACAACCGATAGGATTTCCCTTTGCAGAGAAGCCAGTTCGTCTAAATTCTCAGCCTTGACCCTGTACTTAATATCAGGTTTTCTTCCCAGAATACCAAGACCAGAGCAGGGAAGATCAGCAAGCACGATATCTGCTTTTCCGACGGAATCAGAATCAGGAACCAGTGCATCCCATATCTTTGCCCTCATATTGTCAAAGCCGCAACGGTCAATATTCTCCTGTATCAGACTCACCTTATATTCCGTTAAATCCCTTACCTCAACCATACCAGTCCCATTCAGCTTATCCGCCAGATGGATGCTCTTTCCTCCCGGTGCACCGCAGACGTCAATGCAAAAATCTCCTTCTTTGGGATCTGCCGCTTCTCCCACAAGAGCAGAGCTTATATCCTGAACCTGAATGTAACCTTTTTGAAAGGCTTCCAGACCTTCCATATAATCAAATTTTTCTAAAATAACCATATCTTCTGAAATACCTGACTCTGCCACCTGTACGTTTTGTTTCCTCAGGCTGGAAAGAATCTCATCTTTCCCCGCTTTTGAGCTGTTTAAGCGTACGATGGTTTTACTGTTTTCTAAAAATGAAGCCATAACAGTGTTTGCAGTTTCCGTTCCATAATCCTGATTCCACATGGAAACAATCCAGGCAGGAACAGAATAGCGAACGCTGTCATCCGGCCAGACCAGAGTTTCTTTATTTCTTGAAATGTTTCTCAAAACACCATTTACAAATCCTTTTAGACCAACGAATTTCCGTTTGGCAGCAAGCTTCACTGCCTCATTGCACACAGCGGAATCCGGAATCCGGTCCATATATAAAATCTGATAAACCGACATCCGCAGAATACTGCGGATGACCGGCTTCATCTTTTTTACCTTTGTTGAAGAGAAAAAGTCAATGACGTAATCAATTTGTATTAAGTATTCCACTGTTCCTTCAACAGTCCTGGTTATAAAGGAACGTTCTGCTTTATCCAGATACTGGTATTTATTTAAGGCCTGACGCAGGATTAAATGGCTGTATGCAGAATGTTCTAATATTTCCATGAGAACATCCAGTACAATCTCCCTGCTGTCTGTGTCTTTAGTCATTATCTCTTCTTCCTCCAAATAATATAACAAGTCTCAGCAGCTGAAGTACCGTTGCCGCAAGTGCTGCCACATAGGTAAGAGCCGCTGCTCCAAGCACTTTTCTTGTGTGAGACAGTTCTTCATCTCCCAGAATTCCCACCTGCCCCAGTAAAACCACTGCTCTCCTGGAGGCATTAAACTCAACAGGGAGTGTAACCAGCTGAAATAAAACAGCCAGTGAAAACAGAATCAAACCGATATTTACTAAAGGTGAGCCTGCACCGCTGATAAAAAATCCCAGCAAAATAACGGGCAGCGCAGCCTGAGAACCGATATTAGCGGCAGGAACAATGGCACCTCGTAACTTTAAAGGCACATACCCCGTATTATCCTGCATGGCATGTCCGCATTCATGAGCTGCCACACCGATTGCTGCAACTGAAGTTGAATCATAGACTGAATCGGATAAATTAACGGTTTTCGTTCTGGGATCATAATGATCGGACAGCCTTCCGCTGACCGGTCTTACCTGTACATCATAAATACCCTGGGAATTCAAAAGGCGCTTTGCTGCCTCTGCCCCTGTCATTCCAGACATACTTCTTACTTTGGAATATTTGTTAAAAGTACTGGTCACCCTGGCAGATGCAGCCATGGATAACAACGCACCAATGATTACAAAAATCCAGGTGGGGTCCATATAATACCCCATCATTCCACCATAATACATAATCAGATTCTCCTTTCCCGAAAATACTGTCTGTATTCCTTACATATGTTTAAAAACAGTTCCATTCTCGATCTGGTAACCCCGTAAAAAGGCGCCGATCTCCATCCGCTTCTTTCCCTGCAGCTGAAGTTCTTTAATGGATAGTCCGCCTTTGCCGGTTTTCACCACCAGATGATCCTTTCCGGTTTCCACTACCTGACCGCAGACACCTTCATATTCCTGATCTACCACATCTGCATCCCAGAGTTTTATTACTTTTCCATCCCAGTCTGTGTAAGCACTTGGCCAGGGGTTTAATCCACGGATCAGCCGTTCGATGGAAACCGCATCCATGGACCAGTCGATATCACCCATGTTTTTTTTGATCATTCCCACATAACACATTTGCGACTCATCCTGCTTTTTTAAAACAGCAGTTCCGTCTTCTATATTCTTCAGAGTTTTGATAAGCAGATTTCCACCCACCTGGCTCAGCTTCTCATGCAGGCTTCCGCCAGTCTCCTTTTTGTCTAAAACAACAACTTCCTGATCAAGCATATCTCCCGTATCCAGAGCTTCTGCCATCATCATGGTTGTGATGCCGCTTACCTCTTCCCCGTTTATTACCGCATATTGAATTGGTGATGCACCACGGTATTTGGGAAGAAGGGAAGCATGGATATTGATACAGCCAAACCTTGGTATATCTAAAATGCTTTTTGGAAGAAGCTGTCCAAAAGCGGCGACCACCATCACATCCGGGTTTAAATCTTTCAGGATTTTTACAAATTCAGGATCTCTTGCCTTCACCGGCTGATAAACGGGAATTCCATATTCCAGCGCCTTTTCCTTTACCGGCGTCATCGAAACTTCTTTTCCTCTTCCCTTGGGTTTATCCGGCTGGGTAACTACAGCAAGAACTTCATGCCCTGCTTCTACCAGTGAGCAAAGGGCAGGAACCGAAAAATCAGGAGTTCCCATAAATATGACTTTCATCAATATTCCTCAACCTCCTCTTCCTCTTCTTCCAGAGTCACGTCTTCAATTTCCCCTTCTACCTTATCCACAAACAGCTCACCGCTTAAATGATCGCATTCATGGCAGATGGCACGGGCAAGGAGTTCTTCTCCTTCCAGCTCAAATGGCTGCATATCCGCGTCAAATGCTTTGACTTTCACATAATTTGGTCTGGTGACAGTTCCGGATTTTCCAGGCACACTTAAGCAGCCTTCTGGTCCGGTCTGTTCTCCGTCTGTCTCAATAATCTCCGGATTAATGAGAACGTACTGATTGCCATCCTCCACATCAATGACCACAATCTGCTTTAATATTCCTACCTGGGGAGCTGCAAGTCCTACGCCATTGGCCTCATACATGGTTTCAAACATGTCTTTGATCAAATCGGTGATTCTTGGGGTGATCTCCTTCACAGGCTTACATTTTTTTCTTAAAATTTCATCTCCAATGGTTCTAATTTTTCTAATCGCCATTTTATTTGTCCTCTCATTTACGAAAAATCATATTGGATCAAGACTTGTTCAAACAATTCAGGATGATTTTCAGAAAAACCATCAATTTGATCCCTGATTTTAATTAGTATATCATAGTTTTCCTGTTTCAAGTATAAAATTTTTCTATATATATCATTAATTTTGTATACAGATGCCTCTACCGGCCCAATCAGCTGAACCTGCTCCGGTTCTCCTATTGCAGTTGCAAAGGCTCCTGCAGCGGCAGCTGTTTCCGTGAGAACGGACTCATTGCGGGATGAGAACTGAATGGTTAAAAGACCGCTTGCCGGGGGATATTTCATCAGGCGGCGAAACGCCATCTCCTGCCTATAAAACGCCTCGTAATCCTGGCTGGCGGCAGTGACAATGCTGTAATGATCGGGGCTGTAGGTCTGAATAATCACATCTCCTGCCTTGGCATCCCTGCCAGCTCTGCCGGCTGCCTGGGTAAGAAGCTGAAACGTCCGCTCTCCTGACCGGTAATCCGGCGTGTTTAAGGATAAGTCAGCTGCCAGTACCCCTACCAGGGTTACATCAGGAAAATCATGACCTTTTACAATCATCTGGGTACCAATGAGTATATCTCCCTCATGTTCGGCAAAGGCTGACAGTATGGCTTCGTGTCCCCCCTTTCCTTTGGTGGTATCCAAATCCATACGCAGAATTCTGGCCTGGGGAAACATCTTCTTTGTCATCTGCTCGATCTTTTGTGTTCCCACTCCAAAGTTTGCAATATAGGGGGAACTGCAGGAGGGACACTTCGACGGCATGGGAATGGTATGTCCGCAGTAATGGCAGACAAGCCGGCTGTTATTGTGAAGCGTCAGTGTTACATCACAATGAGGGCATCGTATGGCTTCTCCGCAGGAACGGCAGGAAACAAAATTAGCATAGCCTCTGCGGTTTATAAACAACATGATCTGCTCTTTTTTCCTTAGCCGTTCTTCCATCAGCATCTGCAATTTTCTGCTGAATATGGACTTGTTTCCATCCTTTAACTCCTGCCTCAAATCCACAACCGATACTTCAGCCAGACTGCTGTCCTTCTTTGCCCGTTCTGTGAGGCGAAATAACTGGTATTCTCCCCTCAGGGCCTTTGTGTAAGCTTCCAGGGAGGGGGTTGCAGATCCCAGCACCAAAGATGCCCCTTCCATCTGCGCTCTCTTCCCTGCAACCTCTCTGGCGTGATATCTCGGTACTGTCTCACTTTTATATGCACCTTCGTGCTCCTCATCAATAAGAATCAGTCCCAATCTGGAAAACGGGGTAAATAAAGCGGATCTTGGACCGATCATAATATCAATATCGCCATTTTTCGCACGTTCAAACTGATCGAAGCGCTCTCCTGCTGACAAACGGGAATTAATAATGGAAACCCGGTTTCCAAATCTGCCGTAGAACCGCATCACCGTCTGATAGGTCAGCGCAATTTCAGGAATCAGAACGATAACCTGTCTGTCATCTTCAATAACACGCTGAATCAATTCCATATAAACTTCTGTTTTGCCGCTGCCGGTAATTCCATGGATCAGATACGTATCCCGTTTGCCTTCTGAATAGTCCCGGTTAAAGCTGTCCACAATAATCTGCTGCCCAGGATTCAGCCGTAGTCTTTTTTCTTCCTGACTTTCTATCTGAATGGGATTGCGGTAAATTTCTTCCGATTCAAGACAAATATCACCCTTTTCAATCAAAGGCTTAATTGCCGATGCAGAAAGGTTCATCTGGTTTACTGCGATTTCGTAAGGAATCACAGGATTATCAAGCAGTGCAAAAAAAAGCCGGACTCTTGCCTTGTAACTCTTTTTTTCCGCCTCCTTTAGTGCATTGCTTAACTGTTCCCGGTTTAAAAGACTTCTTATGATTTTCTTTTCTTTTGGCTTTACCTTCTGCTTGATCGGAAGCACGGTTTTCAGTGCCTGATTCATGGTAGAGCCATACTGTTCTTTTAACCACCACGCAAGAGTGATCAGCCTTGATTCCGCCGAAACTCCATCCGTTACAATTCCCCCGATTTCTTTTATCTTATCCGGATCATAACTGGCCTTGGCCGTAATTCCCACCACATATCCCTTACGCATGGTATTCCCCTTGCCAAAAGGAATCAGAACCCTGGTTCCTACTGTAATCTCCTGACGCAAATGCTGGGGAATCCGGTAATCAAAGGTTCTGTCTACTTTTTCGTGAGAAATATCAATGATGATCCTGGCATATGTTTCCGACATTCATTTCCTCCAGAGGCGGACTGGTTAATGAAACTGTTCTGCTACCTGCCCCAGTTTCATGCTGTTAGAGCCTTTAAACAGCACACAGTCACCCGTCTTTAATTCTTCCTTTAAATAAGCTGTTAACGGTTCCTGTTCCATAAATTCTTTTACTGTGATTTCTGGTGCATTCTCCCTTACTGCCCTGGCGATTTCTCCTGCCAGTTCTCCCAGTGTCACCACGCAGTCAACCGGATGTGCTGCAATATATGTACCGATTTCATAATGATATTCCGGAGAACGGTCTCCCAGCTCCTTCATATCAGCCAGTACTGCAATCTTTCTTTTTGCTTTGGTAATAGAACCTAAAACTTCAAGCCCTGCTTTCATGGAAACCGGACTGGCGTTATAAGTATCATCAATTACGGTGAGTGTACCAGTCTCATAAATCTGCTGGCGGTTTTTATATCCATGAAAGCTCATCAGGGACTTTGCCGCTTCTTCCATGGAAATGCCGTTTTCTGCTGCGACTGCCAAAGATACCATGGCATTTAAGATATTATGGCTTCCCATGACAGACAGCCGTACAGGGACTTTCTGCTGATTATGCACTGCCGTGAACACAGGGAATCCATCCTCCAAATGGATATCAACCGCTCTGTAATCACAATTTTCTCCAGTTCCATAAAACACCGTTCTGCAGCCTTCCTTTGCTTTTGTATCTTTTAGCATATCGTCGTCTCCGTTTAAAAAGAGAATTCCGTTTTCGCAAAGGCCATCCTGGATAGTCAGTTTTTCTCTGTATATGTTTTCCCTTGATCCCAGCTGTTCAATATGTGCCACTCCGATGTTGGTAATGACAGCCATATGGATTCTGGCAATTCTGGCAATCACGGTGAGTTCCCCCGGTTCACTCATCCCCAGTTCGATCACGCCGATCTCATCTTCCGGTGTTATTTCGCAAAGGGTGATGGGAAGCCCAACCTGGCTGTTGCTGTTACCTGGAGTTTTATAAACCTGATAACGGGAAGAAAGCGCACATGCCACCATCTCTCTGGTAGTTGTCTTACCCACGCTTCCTGTAATACCGATGAGGGGAAGAGATAAACGTTCTCTGTAAAAACTCCCCACTGCCTGAAGCGCCTTTTTCGTATCGTCAACCCGTATCCATGGCTTTTCTGATTCCATGGCATCATGCTCACTGGTTAAAACAGCTGCTGCGCCATGTTCAAAAGCCTGATCTATAAAACGATGGGCATCCACTTTCTCCCCGATAATTGGTACAAATAAATCATTTCCCTTCATGGTTCTGGAATCGATACTGATGTGTTTTATAACCGTATCCTCCCTCCCGCAAAGAAGTGTTCCGCCTGTAGCTGCAAGTATTTCCTTTACTGTCATATTTACCATGATTCCTCCGTTCCATGTCCGCTTCCTGCGCACATTCCTGCCATCTTCCGTGGAAAAGCCGAAAGCCACATTTCCTCAACGGCCTCCGGCATTCTTTTTCTTATGGCAATTTTATTTACTCTGTCTTTCAAGAAAATCAGTACTCTGCACAACGTTTAAGATTTCTTCCCTGTCAGAGAAATGATGGCGTTCCCCATTCACTTCCTGATAGTCTTCATGGCCTTTGCCGATCACAGCAATCATATCACCTGGCATTGCATGTAAAATGCTGTAACGAATAGCCTCTCTTCTGTCGGGGATTTCAATAAAAGTTCCCTTCGTTTTTGAAATACTGCTTCTGATATCTGCAATGATGTCTTCTGTTTTCTCAAAACGGGAGTTATCCGCTGTCAGAATGGTGAAATCTGCAAGACGGCCCGCACTGTCGCCCATGGAATAGCGGCGGTCTTTGGAGCGGTTTCCTCCACAGCCAAAAACACAGACCAGACGTTTTGGATTATAATCTCTCAGCGTCTTTAAAAGACTTTCCATGCTGACTGCGTTATGGGCATAATCTACAATTACGGTACATCTTTCAGAGGAATAAACGATTTCCATTCTTCCGTTCACGCTTAGATGCTCCAGCCCATGACAGATCTTTTCCTTTGGCAGATTCAGAAAACTTAAAACGCTGACTGCAGCCAGAGCGTTGGCAACATTGAATCTGCCGGGAATATTGACACGGACAGCCAGTTCATAAATTCCCTTTACGTCAAATTCAAGTCCTACAAAATCAGACTGGGCTACATAGCGGATATTCTCAGCTTTAAAGCTGGTTCCTTCCTGGTCAAGGGAAAAGGAATAAAGCTTGCAGGACGCATCCTTAACAGCCTCCTTAAAATGTTCGTCATCCCCATTCATAATGCCCACTTTGGAACGTTGAAAAATCAATGACTTGTAATATAAATATTCTTCAAAATTCTCATGTTCATCCGGTCCGATGTGATCGGGGGAAATGTTGGTAAATAAGCCGTAATCAAATGTAAGGCCATCCACCCGGTGCATCTTAAACGCCTGAGAGGACACTTCCATAACCATATACTCACAGCCTTCTTCTGCCATTTGATAAAACGCCTGGTGAAGCTGGTAAGATTCTGGTGTTGTATTAGCCGTGGGAGTTACCTTCTCTCCGATGACAATCCCAGTAGTTCCAATCATACCCACTTTCTTTCCGCACGCCTCTAAAATGGCCTTTATCATATGGGTGGTGGTAGTTTTTCCCTTTGTGCCGGTCACCCCAATGGTAACCATACGTTTGGCTGGATAATCAAATCTGGCGGCAGACAAAACAGCCAGTGCTTCTCTGGCACTATGTACGAATATGGCAGTCACTCCTTCCGGTACGCTCACCCTGCGTTCCAGAACAAGAACAGTCACTCCTTTTCCCACCACTTCCGCTATAAAATCATGGGAATCGACTCTGGTGCCTACGGTGCAGACAAATACTGAACCGCTTCTGGCCTTTCTGGAGTCATAGACCACATCTTCTACTTCCACATCAGGATTCCCCTGCAATAATTCATAATCCAGATCCTTAAGCCACTGACTAAACTTCATAAAAACCTCCAAATCAGAATAATCCTGTGATTACTCCCTCATTATTTACATCAATACTATCAGCTGCCGGTTTCTTCGGCAGACCAGGCATCGTCATAATGGCGCCTGTTAAAACAACAACAAATCCAGCACCGGCGCTGACGTAAGCATCCCGTACATTTATCTCAAACCCCTGGGGACGGCCCAGCTTTGTCTGATCATCGGATAAAGAGTACTGTGTTTTAGCCATGCACACCGGCAGGCTGCCAAATCCCATCTCTTCAAACTTTCTGATGGATTTTAAAGCGGATGGAGCATAAGTCACTCCGTCTGCCCCGTAAATTTCTCTGGCAACGGTACTGATCTTATCCTCAAGACTCATGTCATCAGGATAGATGGGTGCGAAATGACTGGTCTTGTTTTCCAGTGTTTCAAGAACCTTTTCTGCCAGCTGGATTCCGCCTTCCCCGCCTTTTTCCCAAACCTGGGATAAAGCAAATTCACAGCCTTTTTCCTCACAGAAATTCTTAACAAACTGATATTCGTTTTCTGTATCTGTCACAAAGGAATTCAGGGTTACGACAACGGGAACGCCGTACTTTTGCATATTTTCAATGTGCTTTTCAAGGTTCACAATACCTTTTTTCAAAGCTTCCAGATTTTCATCTTTCAACTGGTCTTTTGGTACGCCGCCGTTGTATTTTAATGCTCTTACAGTGGCTACCAGAACTATGGCATCCGGTTTTAAGGAAGCTTTTCTGCATTTGATATCCAGGAATTTTTCTGCACCTAAATCTGCACCGAATCCAGCCTCAGTCACAACCACATCCGCTAATTTTAAAGCTGTCTTAGTCGCACGCACGCTGTTGCAGCCGTGGGCGATATTGGCAAACGGACCGCCGTGAACAATTGCACCGGTATGCTCCAGAGTCTGAATCAGATTTGGTTTCAACGCATCCTTAAGCAGGGCCGCCATGGCACCTACTGCATTTAACTGGGCTGCAGTCACCGGCTCTCCGGAATAATTATATGCAACAATAATTCGTCCCAACCGTTCTTTTAAATCATTCATATCATCTGCAAGGCAGAGAATTGCCATAATTTCAGAAGCCACCGTAATAACGAAATGATCCTCTCTTACAAATCCTTCCGCTTTTGAGCCAAGTCCCACCACTATATTTCTTAATGCCCGGTCATTCATATCCAGACATCTCTTCCAGAGGATCTGCCTTGTATCAATTCCAAGAGCATTACCCTGATGAATGTGGTTGTCAAGAAGGGCGGAAAGCAAATTGTTTGCAGAGGTAATAGCATGAAAATCTCCGGTAAAATGAAGATTTAAATCTTCCATGGGAACAACCTGGGCATATCCGCCGCCGGCAGCACCTCCCTTAATTCCAAAGCAGGGTCCCAAGGATGGCTCTCTTAAGGCAATAATCGCCTTTTTGCCCATCTTTCCAAATGCCTGTCCAAGCCCTACCGTAGTGGTGGTTTTTCCCTCTCCCGCCGGTGTGGGATTGATTGCTGTAACAAGAACCAGTTTTCCATCCGGACGGTCCTTTACCTGCTCCCATAATTCATCGGAAAGCTTTGCTTTGTATTTGCCGTAAAGTTCTAAATCGTCCTCTGCAATCCCATAGGATGCTGCCACTTCCTTAATCGGTATCATCGTTGCTTCCTGTGCGATCTCAATATCTGTTTTCATACGTATCATCCTCCTTATATGTAAGCAATGGTTTTTTACACTCCCGCCTTGCTAAAACGCCTCTTCAAATTCTTCCATGGTCATAAGCACCTTACGGGGCTTGGTTCCTTCCTCTTCTCCCACCACGCCGGCTTCTGCAAGCTGATCCATAATTCTTGCAGCCCGGTTAAATCCGATTTTATACATTCGCTGCAGCATACCGATGGAAGCTTTGTCTTTTTCAATGATGAATCTGCCTGCCTGGATAAAATATTCATCCCGGTCACTTCCGCCGCCTTTTGCCTCTGCGGCTGTTGGCGCAGAGGCAATCATGTTCTCTACTTCCGGATTGTAATCCGGTGTCATTCCCTGTTCCGTTAAAAAGTCCACAACCTTGGAAACTTCCGAATCAGATACAAATGCACCCTGCACACGCATGGGTTTTGGATAACCGGCAGGATAAAACAGCATATCACCCTTTCCAAGAAGCTTCTCCGCACCATTCATGTCAATGATGGTTCTGGAATCTACACCGGAGGAAACGGCAAACGCTACTCTCGACGGCACATTTGCTTTAATCAGACCGGTAATAACGTTAACAGACGGACGCTGTGTAGCAATTACCAGATGGATTCCTGCTGCTCTGGCAAGCTGGGCAAGACGACAGATGGAATCCTCCACTTCCCCTGGAGCTACCATCATTAAATCAGCAAGCTCGTCGATTATAATTACGATCTGGGGCATCTTCTGGGGTTTGTTTTCATCCTCAATGTCCTTTAGGCTTTCCACTTTCGCGTTGTAGCCTTTAATCTCCCTGACATTATACTGGGCAAATTTATTATAACGGTCTGTCATCTCCGCAACTGCCCAGTTTAAGGCTCCCGATGCTTTCTTAGGATCAGTCACAACGGGAAGGAGCAGGTGGGGAATTCCGTTATAAACACTTAATTCCACCACTTTGGGGTCCACCATGATCAGCTTCACATCGTCAGGATCCGCTTTAAAAATAATACTCATAATCAGGGTATTAATACAGACGGACTTACCGGAGCCCGTAGCTCCTGCAATCAGTAAGTGGGGCATCTTGGCAATATCCGTTACGACTACCTGTCCCCCGATATCCTTGCCCACTGCAAATGCAATATTGGAGGAATGCTTCTGAAAGCCGTCTGCCTCCAGAATGTCTCTTAAATACACCATATTATTTTCTTTATTGGGCACTTCAATCCCCACTGCTGATTTTCCCGGAATAGGCGCTTCGATTCGTATATCTGCGGCTGCAAGACTCAGCTTAATATCATCAGCAAGACTTACGATTTTGCTTACCTTTACTCCCTGCTCCGGGTGGAGTTCGTATCTGGTTACGGAAGGGCCGCAGCTGATATTGGTCACAGTCACTCCCACACCGAAATTCTGCAGTGTTTTCTGCAGCTTAATGGCCGTTTCTTTGTATTCCCGGTCAGAAAAAACCGCTGCTTTGCCTTTTTTAAGCAGCGAAAGAGGTGGAAACTTATATTCCAGCTTCACAATTTCCTTTTTTTGAATAATCTGTTTACTTACACTGAAATCGTCGTCTTTAAGCGCTTCTTCCCGTTTCTTCTCCAGTTTTTTCTGAAGAGCCTCTGTGTCGGTCTCAATGATCTTGCCGGCGGCAGTTACCACCTGTTTGGGCTCCTCCGGTATGGAGAATGTCTCTCTGATTGCTGGTTCTTCCATCTCTGGCTCTTCCATCTCTGGCTCTTCCGGATAGAAATCATCATCCACAAGTTCCATTTCCTTAAGAGTTCTGACATCCTTCTTCATATAGAAGGATGCCTCATCGGAACTTCGTTTGTACGGAGTCACAATATCATCTGGTTCAAAGGGAACAGAATCATCGTCATTCTCATCCGGTTCCGGTGAAATGCTTCCTCTGAATACATCAGCCGGGTTTGGTTCTTCTGTTTCAACCGCTGTCACTGCCGTCAGCTTATTGGTCTGTGAATCAATCTCATCGGCAATATCACCGATACCAGTATTTTCTTCTTCATAGAGATCCCTCTCAAAATCTGGTTTATCCGGAGCTTCCTCTTCCTGGACAGCGGAAAGCCTGGTGGCATCTAAATTGACCCCACGCAGTTTCTGTTCTTCTCTCAGCTGTTTTCTAAGTTCCTGGCGCTTTGCATGAATCTCCATATGCATGTCCATGTTCTCTTTCGCATGGTGATACGCCTTTCCGCTTCCTGTCTTTACAATATTCACAAAGGATTTTTCTGTAATACAGACCAGTGAAATGATGATCAGAACCAGAGTAACCAGATAAGCTCCCACCACTCCGATTATGGAAATAAGCCCCTCTGCAAGTAAACCGCCGATCAGGCCTCCTCCTTTTCCGCTGACAGAAGCTTCCAGATAAATATTAAAAAGTCCCGTTTTCTCTCCTGTATTCACACCAAAAAGCAGCTGCAAAAATCCGCACAAAGAAACCAGCGCCAAAACACAGGAGACCAGTTTAAATACTGCTCTCGGGTTTCCCTGGTTTGAAATATAGAATGCGATTCCTGCAAACATCAGTACCGGTGCAATGTATCCAATTCCGCCAAATATACCAAGCTGCACGCTGCGGAAAAAATCACCTACCATACCGCACAAGTGAAAATTGCTTAAAAACAAAATGGCCGCAGCGGCAAATGACATAATAATCACGACTTCTGAGTGGATAAATTCCGGTTCCGGCAAAACCACATTCTTCCTTGATCTGGTGTTTCCTGCTCTCCCGTTTTTTGTTTTTGTCCCTTTTTTAGCTGTTGTCTTCTTCTTTGTTGTCTCAGGCACAATACTTCCCCCTTCTATCCATTGGTATCAGTATACAAAAAAAACGGGAGAATTGCAACGGCTAAGAGGAAGCAGTTTCCATCAGTTCATATAATTTTTTTAACGCATCCTTAATTCCGCCTACTTCATCAATAAGACCTTCCTTAACCGTTTCCTCTCCCACCAGTACCGTACCTAAGTCCCTGGTGAGCATTTCCGTATTAAGCATAAGTCTTTTTAACTGATCATAGGCAATCTTTGCATGATTGGAAACAAAGCTTAAAATCCGGTCCTGTATCATTTCAAAATACTCATAGGTCTGGGAAGCTCCGATTACCATACCGGTCATTCTTACCGGGTGAATCATCATGGTTCCGGTGGGAACAATAAAGGAATAATTGGTGCTTACTGCCAGAGGAACTCCGATGGAGTGGCTGCCTCCAAGAACCAGTGAGACTGTGGGAATACTTAAGGATGCAATCATCTCTGCAATGGCTAATCCCGCATCCACATCACCTCCTGAAGTATTTAAAAGAACTAATAATCCTTCCACTGAGTCATCGTCTTCTATTTCTGCAAGTTTTGGGAGGACATGATCATATTTGGTGGCTTTGCTGTTACTGGAAAGATTCTCATGTCCTTCAATCTCTCCGATAATGGTCAGCAGATGAATTTTACGTTTCCCCTCATTATCATCAAGAGTCATCTGACCATATTCTTCCAGCTTCTGATCTTCCTTTTGTTCAATATCTTTTTCTGTTTTTTTCTCTTCCAGATTTTCTTTTCTGGTTCCTTCTGCATTGGTTACTTCTGCATTGGCTGCTTCATTTTCTTCCTGACTGTTAATTCTATCTTCAGATTCTTTCACGTAAGAAAACCTCCTGTTTGCTGATAATATTGAATCGCTTTCATATGATGTGAAAAAAACAATAAAAATATGCCTTATTTTGTAAACCAAACATACAATTATGATTTTTCTGTTTTTCCCTGTCAGTAACAATATTTTTATTGTGATTGCAACAAGGTATTGACTTTGATGCTTTTACATGATAAACTACGAAACAATAAAAAACCACATTCCATTGCCAACGAAGGCAGCGCCGGAGAGATCCCTATGCGCTGCTTTTGTCTAAACAAATCCCTGTGGTTAAATCTGAAAAAAGGAGAACTTATCTCATGAACAACTTTTTCATTGCACAGACGTTTGGTAAATCCTCTAACTATACGGATATTCCGAACAACTTATTCAAAGAACACAACGTTAAAAAGGGACTCCGCAATGAAGACGGTACCGGAGTCCGAGTAGGACTTACCCGCGTATCCGACGTAGTTGGCTATGAAATTGAGGATGGAAAAAAGGTAAATGTTCCAGGAAAGCTTTATTATCGCGGTATTGAAATCAGCGATCTGGTAAACGGAAAGAACAATTCCCGTTTCGGCTTCGAGGAAACGTCATTTTTACTACTTTTTGGATATCTCCCATCGAAAAAGGAATTGCGGGAGTTTACCACCCTCCTTGGCCAGCACTACAACCTTCCTGATGAATTTCTCGAAAAAAACATGCTGCGTACTCCTTCCCGCAATTTAATGAACAGCCTCCAGAAAAGCATTCTTGCCCTTTACGATTATGATGAGGATCCGGATAACACTGACCCATATCAGACTCTGTTAAAGGGAATTAATATACTGGCAAAGCTTCCGTCTCTTGCTGTCTATGCCTATCAGTGCAAAATTCATCACTACGACCGTGAGAGTCTTGTGATCCATTATCCAAAGCCGGAATACTCCATGGCTGAGAACATTCTTTATATGTTAAGGAAAGACGGATCCTTTACCCCCCAGGAAGCAGATCTTTTAGATATTATGCTGATGATTCATGCTGATCATGGCGGCGGAAACAACTCCACATTTACAAATGTTGTTATTTCCTCTACCGGTACCGATATTTACTCCTCCAGTTCCGCTTCCATTGGTTCCTTAAAAGGTCCCAAGCATGGTGGCGCCAACATCCGCTGCAGCGAGATGATTACTGCAATTGAAAAAGAAATTGGAGTAAAAGCAACGGAAGCACAGATGAAATCGGTCATCCAAAAAATACTGGCAAAGGATTTTTATGATAATTCCGGTCTGGTATATGGTCTTGGCCATGCGGTTTATACCGTGTCAGATCCCCGTGCAGATTTATTAAAAATCTGCTGTGAAAATCTTGCAAAACAGAAAAACAGAGAAGACGAATATGAATTCCTGACAAAATTTGAAAAGATTGCCAAATCTTGTCTCGCTGGAAATGGCAAGTCTTTATCAAACAATGTGGACTTCTATAGCGGCTTCGCTTATAATATGTTACAGATACCCGAAGACATGTACACCCCATTATTTGTGTGCTCACGTATGGCCGGCTGGCTGGCACATAACATTGAGAATAAGATGTATGACGGAAGAATCATGCGTCCGGCTACAAAATACGTGGGGGAAACCATTCCCTATAAAAAGAGAGAGGAACGATAACTTATGGTAAAGTTGTATGACGGAGGAGCATATCTTGTAAACGGTACCCAGCTGATTTCTGAAACGGAACTGGCTGAAGTAAACGCCCGGAGAAGTACTCCCATTACAAAAGAAGAGGCAAGAAAGGGTACCATTGCATACTCCATATTAGAAAAACATAATACATCCGGAAACATGGAGCATTTAAAACTGCGTTTTGACTCCATGGCATCCCATGACATAACATTTGTAGGAATTATTCAGACAGCCCGTGCATCAGGCCTTACAGAATTTCCTATTCCATACGTAATGACCAACTGCCACAATTCCCTGTGTGCCGTTGGAGGAACCATTAATGAAGATGACCATGTGTTTGGTCTGTCTGCAGCAAAGAAGTACGGAGGAATCTTCGTTCCTCCCCACATCGCAGTCATTCATCAGTATATGAGGGAAATGATGGCAGGATGCGGACGCATGATCCTGGGTTCTGACAGCCATACCCGTTACGGTGCCCTGGGTACCATGGCAATCGGGGAAGGCGGCGGAGAACTGGTAAAACAGCTGTTAAAAGATACCTATGATGTTGCCTTTCCTGGAGTCGTAGCCATTTATTTAACCGGTGCTCCTGCTTCCCACGTAGGTCCTCATGATGTGGCTTTAGCCATTATCGGTGCTGTATTTAAAAATGGCTATGTAAAAAATAAGATTATGGAATTTGTTGGCCCCGGAGTCTCATCCATGGATACGGATTACAGAAACGGTGTGGATGTCATGACTACGGAAACAACCTGCCTTTCTTCTGTCTGGATTACAGATGAGGATACAAGGCAGTATTTAAAACTTCACGGCAGAGAATCTGACTATGCGGAGTTAAATCCCGGAGAAGTAGCTTATTATGATGGTGTTGTTCATGTGGATTTAAGTACCATTAAGCCTATGATTGCGCTTCCCTTCCATCCAAGCAACACCTATGAAATTGATGAGCTGAATGACAATCTGGGTGATATTTTAAGAACTGTGGAAAAAGAAGCGGCTCACATTCTTGGAACTGCGAAAGCAAGCCTTTCCCTTACGGATAAAATTATAGATGGAAAGCTGATGGTTCAGCAGGGTGTCATTGCCGGCTGTGCCGGAGGTAATTATTCCAACGTCATGATGGCGGCACATATGCTGTCAGGAAAGGATTGCGGCAACGATATCTTTAACCTTTCCGTATACCCGTCTTCCCAGCCGGTCTATATGGATCTGGTAAAAAAAGGTGCCATCTCCCAGCTGATGGCTGCCGGTGCCACGGTACGTACCGCGTTCTGCGGTCCCTGCTTCGGTGCGGGTGATACGCCGTCAAACAATGCATTAAGCATCCGCCATACTACCAGAAACTTCCCCAACCGGGAAGGTTCCAAACCTGGTAACGGCCAGATATCCTGTGTGGCATTAATGGATGCCCGCTCTATCGCAGCCACTGCTGCAACCGGCGGTTATCTTACTTCAGCCGAAGACTTTGCAGATGACTATATGGTTCCAGCTTATGAGTTTGACTCTTCTTCCTATGACAGGCGTGTTTATCAGGGATACAAACAGGCAAAGGAAGACGAATCCTTAATTTTAGGACCGAATATCAAAGACTGGCCTTCCATGAGCGCTCTCACTGACAACATATTATTACGGGTATGTTCCAAGATCATGGACCCAGTTACAACCACTGATGAGCTGATTCCTTCCGGTGAGACTTCCTCCTATCGTTCCAATCCCCTGGGACTTGCGGAATTTACCCTGTCCCGCCGTGATCCGGAATACGTAGGACGTTCCAAGGAAGTAAATGAGCTTGAAAAGGTAAGAAAATCCGGTGCCTGCCCGCTTAAAGCAGATCACGAACTGGAAAGCGCATTCCATGCTCTGAAGGAATATTTAAACCAGCCGGATTTAAAAGCCAGGGAAACAGAAATCGGCAGTATGATTTACGCGGTGAAGCCGGGAGACGGTTCTGCCAGAGAGCAGGCTGCCAGCTGCCAGAGAGTCCTTGGCGGTCTTGCCAACATTGCAAACGAGTATGCTACCAAGCGTTATCGTTCCAATGTAATGAACTGGGGTATGCTGCCATTTTTACTGGATGAAGATCCTTCCTTTGATATCGGTGACTTTATTTATGTACCAGATATCCGTACTGCTCTTGACGGTACTATGGATCGTATACCAGCTTTCGTGGTAAAGAATGAAGAAGGAAATCCAATTCATGAAATCCAGCTTCATATTGCAGATATGACACCAGAAGAACGGGAAATTGTAAAAGCCGGTTGTCTCATTAATTACAACAGAAACAAAAGCAGCCAGTTATAATTTGCAGGGCCGATGTTTGCAGGATTGCGTTTTCCTGTAAGCAGCGGCCTTGCATTATTATGGCCATTGACAGTATAAGGTTATTGTGTTATATTTTATCTACCAACCGTTAGTTTAGTTATTTAGAAGGGAATGTGAACCATGGGTCAGGGAGCAGACACAAAAGAACGGATTATGCAGGCGGCATTAGAGGAGTTTTCTCTTCATGGCTTTGAAGGTGCCCGTATGGAAAAAATCGCATCCAAAGTAGGAATCAATAAGGCTTCTCTCTATTTTTATTTTAAAAGTAAGGAACAGCTGTTTCGGGAACTTTTTGATATCATTGTAAAAAAACATTATGCTTATTTAACCAGCATTTTTCGTAAATATCAGGATTTGCCTTCCAGACAGCTTCTATCCTCTCTTTATAAAGACTATCTGGAATATCACTGGGGTAATACAGAGATGGATTTCTGGAACATGGTTTACTACTACCCTCCAGAACAGATGAAAGAGGAAATTATTCATTTTACTCAGGACAGTTTTGATGTTTTTACTACTGAATTGACTTCTGTTATGGAAAAAGGAATTAAAAACGGAGAACTCCAGCCTCTGAAACCGGCTGATATGGCAGCCACTTTTTACTATCTGGTCACCTGTATCACATTGTCCACTGGTTTAATGAATTTAGAACAGGGACTTTATCAAATGGATTTATGCTTTGATGTATTTTGGAATGGAATAAAAGGGTGAATAACCCCTTTATTTTTATTATACAACCTACCAACCATTTGGTATGTTAAAAAGGAGGTAATTCAATGGAAAGCAGAATTTTAGGAAGATCAGGTATTAAGGTGAGTCCCATGGGAATCGGCAGCTGGGCAATCGGAGGACAGTTTTACATGGATGAAAAAATTGACGGCTATGGTCAGACAGACGATGAAACATCCATAAGAGCCATTCAGACTGCCCTGGATCTTGGTATCAATTTTATTGATACATCGGATGCATATGGGATTGGTCACAGTGAAGCAGTAATTGGAAAGGCACTGGAAGAAAGAAGAAATCAGGTGGTTCTTGCCACAAAATTCGGTTATATGGGAAATGAAGCCACCCGAACGCTGAAAGGTTATAATGTGGCTCCTGGTTATATAGAAAGAGCCTGTGAAGCCTCCATGAAGCGTTTAAAAACAGATACCATTGATTTGTACCAGCTTCATGTCTGGGAAATCGGATTGTCAGAGATGGACTGTGTGGCAGAGACCCTGGAACGTATGGTAGAGAAAGGAAAAATCAGAACGTACGGCTGGAGCACTGATTTAGTAAATGGAGCAAGGCTTTTTTCAGAAAACTTAAATTGTTCTGCCATTCAGCATCAGTTAAATATCCTTCAGGATGCCCCTGAAATGCTCCGGCTTTGCGAAGAAAGAAATCTTGCAAGTATTAACCGCAGTCCTCTTGCCATGGGATTTTTAAGTGGAAAATTTAATCATGACTCTGTCCTCACCTCTGATGATGTAAGAGGTGCAGGCCATTCCTGGACTGAAGATATTTTTAAAAACGGAAGGCCTGCACCAGAAGTTTTGGAGAAACTAAATGCAGTACGGGAAATTCTTACCAGCAACGGAAGAACCCTGGTTCAGGGGTCTCTCGCTTGGATCTGGGCAAAAAGTAGTACGACCATTCCAATCCCTGGTTTTAAAACACCAAAGCAGATAATGGAAAATGCCAAAGCGATGGAATTTGGCGCGCTCACCCGGGAACAAATGATAGAAATTGAACAGCTTTTAAATTAAAGTATCAAAAAAGCAAAAAAACCCGGAACGAACTTAAATTCGTTCCGGGATTCTATTAATCTCCTACCATGTTTCTTATCTTCACAGGAGTACGGTAATTCCATGTGGAAATCTTTATTCCGCTTCTCCTGCTGGCAGCATGAACAATCTGTCCGTTACCGATATACATGGCTACATGATTGATCTTTCCGCCGCTGCTGGCATAAAAAAGCAAATCGCCAGGCTTCATCTCTCCGGATTTTACCGCTTTTCCCATACCTGCCTGGGATCCGGAATAATGAGGAAGACCTACACCGAATTTTGAATAGATGGACATGGTAAATCCAGAGCAGTCCGCTCCCTTGGTCAGGCTGGTTCCTCCCCATACATAGGGATTTCCTAAAAACTGAAGGGCATAATTAACGATCTGGGTTCGTAAGGATGACTGGGCATTGGCTTTCTCTTCCAGAGGAGAGAATTTGATTGCTTCCGGCAACGCATATCGTACATCAACGTAATCGGTAGATACAAAAGCACTGCTGTTTTCTTCCAGCTCGATTTCGATCCAGCCATCTATCTGCTTTAATACAGGATATTTCTCATTGTTGGATATCTGTGTCCAGATCTTTGCATCGGTAGATGGTTCAGTTCTGGCATTGAGCATGTCAGTATTCACCACTGCCATCAGTTCAGCCACCTGCATGGCCTCATCCTTTGCTGCCTGACCGGTGAGAATAAAATCTGACTTCACATAACCAGTTACTTTTCCAGACTGGATCTTATACCAGCCATCACTGGTTGTTTCCAGAATATTGCCGGCTGCCTTACTTGGCATCTTGGCAATGATCTTTCCGCTCTCACTGGGTTCTTCCCTGACATTTAAGTAATTATCCACATCGGAGATACCGATATTTTTATAATAGTTAAAGACCATGGCCTTTAAATCCAGCTTCCTTGCTTCATTCATGGAGTATTCCAGTTTTACGTAGTCGGAAGACAGATATCCAGTGGGAATCTGCACCCAGCCATCGGTCTGACCCACTACTTCATACCGCTCATCAGTCAGTGCCTGTCCCACTACATCTGAGTCCTTAGACGGGTCTTTTCTGATATTTAAATTGTCAGTCTGCACCACTGCTCTTAATTTCACCAGATCCTGTGCCTTTTTCTTAGCTTCTTCTCCGGTAATTACAAATTCGGAAGTAATATAACCTTCAATTCCGCCGGAGGAAATCCGGTACCAGCCCTGTTTGGTATCCTCTAAAATATCACAGGCACTGTCTCCCTGCAGCTTTCCAATTACATCTGCGTCTGTCCCCGGCTCTTTTCGGACGTTTAAATATCCGCTTACCTGGACAATACCCAGATTCTTATAAGAATTAATGACATCTTCTTTCTCTTTTGCTTCCTGTGCCTTCTGTTGTGATTCCTTTTCAGCCGTATCATCTGCTGCTTTTGTTTCAACAGCAAGTGCTTCGGAACCTGTGGCTGCTGCCGGTTTAGCACTTTTTTGCCTGCTGGCAGAGATTCCTGCTGCACCCGCTACAGACACCAGGAGAATTGCAGAACCTGCGAGTATAAAAATCTTTTTATAATCATTCTTATTACGGTTTTTTTTAGCTTTATCCAAACGGATTATGTAGTCTTTTTTCTCGTTGTTATTTTCCATTCTGTATTTTCTCTCCATCCTCATATATACATCGGTTTACCGATTCAGATTATGAGCCTATCTGCTACAGTATATCACAATTTATTACATTTTGCGACAGCAGAGTTTCAAAAATTTATTAAGATTATGTTACAAACCAATTAAAAAACAGGACCAGAGGATTGGTTTCCTCCTGCGTCCTGTTAATCATTTTATTTTGCCAGAATCATACGGTCATTGGAAAATTCCTCTCCGCTTGCCTCTTCAAATTTTTTCAGCAGATCTTCCACTTCCAGTTTTTTCTTTTCCTCGCCGGAAACATCATAGATGATACGGCCTTCATGCATCATAATCAGCCGGTTGCCGATGGAAATAGCATCCTTCATATTATGGGTAATCATGAGTGTAGTAAGATTCTGTTCCTTTACAATCTCCTGGGTAATATCAAGAACTTTTCTTGCTGTTTTGGGATCCAGTGCAGCCGTATGCTCATCTAACAGCAGCAGCTTGGGTTTTTGAAGGGTTGCCATTAAAAGTGTAAGTGCCTGTCTCTGACCTCCGGACAGAAGTCCCACCTTATTGGTCATGCGGTCCTGAAGTCCGAGCCCAAGCTTCTGAATCGCGTCATAATAAAATGTCTTTTCTTCCGATTTAATTCCCCATGATAAACCTCTTGCCTTCCCTCTTCTGTAGGCTAGTGCCATATTTTCCTGAATCTCCATGCCGGCAGCTGTTCCCATCATAGGATCCTGAAAGACTCTGCCGATATACTGGGCTCTTTTATATTCCGGATATCTGGAAATGTTAATTCCGTCAATTTCAATCTTTCCAGAGTCTATGGGATATACGCCGGCAACCATGTTTAACATGGTAGACTTTCCGGCTCCGTTACCCCCGATGACTGTGACAAAATCCCCCTCATTCAGATGAAGGTTTATGCCATTCAGCGCTTTTTTTTCATTTATTGTATTCTTATTAAAGGTCTTTCTTACATTCTTAATATCAAGCATGTTTATTCTCCTCCTTCTGTGTAAGATTTCTTCAAACGAAGCTTTCTCACCACAACAGGCACGCAAAGAGCCACTGCAACAATAGCTGCTGACAGCAGTTTCATATCGTTGGCATTCATACCCATTCTTAATACCACGGCACGGATTACAAAATAAATCACAGAACCTACCACTGCTGAGGTCAGCTTGCTTCCAAAGGAACGAAGTCTTCCCATCAGTACTTCACCGATAACTATGGCAGCAAGACCGATAACAATGGCTCCGGTACCCATACCGATATCTGCATATTTCTGACTCTGGCAGACCAGTCCGCCTGAAATTCCCACCAGTCCATTGCTGATAACAAGAGCCAGAAGCTTGGTCCAGTTGGTATTAACGCCCTGGGCACGGATCATGGATTCGTTGTTTCCGGTGGCACGCATGGCGCTGCCGATTTCCGTTCCAAAAAACCAGTAAAGAAGCGCAATCATGATCACTGCGATTCCAATACCGATCACAAGAGAAGCGATCTGTTTATTCAGTCCGGTAAAATCAATAAATTTGGACATAATTGTGTCAGTTTTTAAAAGGGGAACATTACTCTTTCCTCCCATAATCCGAAGATTAATGGACCATAATCCGATCTGGGTTAATATTCCAGCCAAAATAGCGGGAATCTCAAAGATTGTATGTAACAATCCTGTTACTGCACCAGCTGTCATACCTGCAATCGCCGCCACCGCCAGGGCAACCCAGGGATCTACATGAAAGTTAAGTATCATTACGGCACAGACACAGCCGCCTAATGCAAAGCTTCCGTCTACCGTCAAATCTGCAATATCAAGTAACTTATAAGTAATATAAACTCCTAATACCATAATCCCCCATAAAACTCCCTGAACTACCGCGTCCTGAAGGGATACCAGTAAACCACTCATCTATCATTCCTCCGCATATTTTCTTCTCACAGGCATAAATGCCTTACATAAAAAATGTCTGATTCATCTTTTATGTAAAGCATCTATGGATTACAGGCGGTCGTTTTCCAGACCGCCTGCTTAATTCTTCCATCTATTATTCTTCTTATTTAAGACCGGATAAATCAATTCCCAGTGTCTTTGCTGTTTCTTCATTTACAGACAGTTTGCACTTCTCAAGCGGAAGGTATTCAATGGGCATTTTAGAAACATCTGCACCCTCGGTTAAGATTTTCACTGCCTGCTTGCCGGTTAAATAACCAAGCTCATAGTAATCGATACCATACGTTGCAAGTCCGCCTGCTTTTACCATTCCTTCTTCTCCGCAGATTGTAGGAATTTTATTTTCATTGGCAATCATCGCTACCGTAGTCATACCAGCTGCAATGGTGTTATCTGTGGGTGCATAAATGGCATTTACTTTACCAACCATGGAGGTAACAACGGTCTGAATCTCATTGGAATTTGAAACGGTATAATCCACTGCGGTCATTCCAGCAGCTTCAATTGCTTCTTTTGCCATCTTAGCCTGGATTTCAGAATTGGATTCTGCAGTACAGTAAAGGACACCGACTGTCTTGGCATCTGGAAGAATCTTCTTTAATAATGCGATCTGTTCTTTTACAGGAGTCAGATCTGAGGTACCGGTGATATTGCCTCCTGGAACTTCATTGCTTTCAACCAGATCAGAAGCAGCCGGGTCGGTTACAGCGGTAATAAGAACCGGAATCTCACTGGTTGCACCTGCTACAGCCTGAGCGGCCGGAGTTGCTATGGCAAGAATTAAATCATCTCCATCATTCACCAGCTTGCTTGCAATGGTCTGGCAGGTTGGCTGGTCACCGGAAGCATTCTGCTGATCAACGGTATAGTTTAATCCAGCGTCATCAAGAGCTTTAATAAATCCTTTATTCGAAGCATCAAGAGCTGTATGCTGAACCAGCTGAAGAACTCCGATCTTATACTGTTTTCCATCTGCTGTTTTTGCCGCTGCAGTGGTTGCTGCCTCGCTTGCTTTTTCGGAGCTCTGTGCTGCGGTTGTGCCAGCCGTTGTCTCTGTTTTTTCCGGTGCCTTACCGGAGCATGCAGCAAGGGATAACATCATAACACTTGCAAGAGCCAGGGATAATGCTTTCGCTTTCTTTTTCATAATTTCTCTCCTCTTCCTTTTAAAACTTGTCCTGTTAAGAACTTAATTTGTATCATACTACAAAAAATAACCTCCGTCAATTTTATTGCTTTAAATTTATGTGTTTTTAAAGTGCTAAAGTGCATTTTCGTCATTTTTCACTTATTTTTGCTAATAAAAGCAGCATTTATTATACAAAAAACCGAAGAACACAGGTCCTTCGGTTTTTTTATCTTTTAACTGGCAAGAAATCCCTTGCCAATAATTTCACTTGAATTAGAAATGAGCACAAATGCTGACGGTTCCACATTTCGAATATAATTCCTCAGCTTCAGTGCCTGAGAACGCTTCATCGTTGTAAGAATAACCGTCTTCTTATGATGGCTGAAAGCCCCCTGGGCTTCATATACTGTAGCGCTTCGATTGAGGCCATGAATAATATAATCACAAATAGGAGCCGGATCATCACAGATGATGCTGAAGCATTTGCAAAGGTTCATATTCTCAATAACATCGTCAATTACCAGTGATTTAGCCATCAGTCCCAGGGAAGAAAACAGTCCTGTTTCCGGTCCAAAAACAAAATAAGCCATAATCACTCCGGTTACATCCACTAATAACAGCACTGTCCCGATATTAAAGCTGGTATATCGTTTTAGTATCATGGCAATAATATCCGTTCCTCCGCTGGATGCTCCGATATTAAACAGGATCGCCGTTCCAACGCTTGGCAAAAGTATGGCAAAAATCAGTTCCAGCAGCGGTTCTTTTGTCAGTGGTCCGGAAATCGGGCAAACCTTTTCCAGAATATATAAGAAAACCGACATCAGGACACTGGCATAAACAGTCTTAACACCAAAACTTCTTCCTAAAAACAGAAATCCAAGTACAAGCAGTACCGTGTTCACAATCGTCGTAAACTGACTTGCTGACCAATGGGTTAATGCGCTGATCACAGTCGCAAGCCCTGTCACACCTCCGAAAGCAAAATTATTGGGAAACTTAAAAAAGTAAATTCCCACCACCATAATCCAGATACTGAACGTAATCAGTCCATACTCCGTAAGCGTTCTCAGTGTTTTATTTTCTATCTGCTTCATGACTGTTAATATGTCCCCCTCCGGCTCATCAGTCCGGTTCCGTATTCAGTGAACGGAAAGTTTCCATCCGTTCCCACTAGAATATAACTCAAAGGGAAGATAATTACAAACATGATTCTATCTGATAGTCTCACAGTCTTTCTATTGTGACACGGATTCAAACCCCATACTGGTAAGAAAACGCTTAAATCCGGCTCTTCCTGCCTTATCGTATTTAAACACACCTGCATCTTCAAGCACCCGCTCAAAGACAAGACCAACCTCTTTTTCTAAGATCTCATCCACATTGTCTTTGGTAAAAGACGGATACCCTGCACGGAAGGAATCAACCCAGTCAGCATGTTTTTCAATCAGTTCATTGCTTCTTATGTCTTTGCCTTCAAGCAGGTATTCTGATATGAGATTTAACTCAGCCTTCAGTCTTGACGGAAGTACAGCAAGTCCCATTACTTCAATTAACCCGATGTTTTCTTTCTTAATGTGGTGCAGTTCTTCGTGAGGATGATATACTCCGTAAGGGAATTCTTCTGTTGTGATATTATTCCTCAGTACCAGATCAAGTTCGTATTCATCTCCACGTTTTCTTGCAATAGGGGTAATGGTATTATGAGGTTGTCCTTGGGTGTTTGCAAATACAAACAAAGATTCATCGGTATAGGCTCTCCATGCTTCCAGCACTTTTGTTCCAAGTTCTATTAAATCCTCCGGGTTCTTGCTTCTTGTACGTAAAACAGTCATAGGCCATTTCACAATGCCAGCTGTCACATGTTCAAATCCCTTGATACAAAACAGTTCTTCCTCCTTCGCTTTCGCCATTGCAAAATCATAATTGCCTCCCTGGAAATGGTCATGGGATAAAATGGATCCTCCTACAATGGGAAGGTCTGCATTGGACCCCAGAAAATAATGAGGAAACTGCTTTACAAAATCAAATAATTTTACGAAGGTATCTCTTTCGATCTTCATCGGTGTATGTTTTCCATTGAAAACAATACAGTGTTCATTATAGTAAACGTATGGAGAATATTGAAATCCCCACTGACTGTTATTGATTTTTAAACGAATGATTCTGTGATTGTTTCTGGCTGGATGATCCGTTCTCCCTGCATACCCCTCATTTTCCATGCAGAGCTGACATTTGGGATAACCGCTTTGTTTTGCAAGCTTGGCTGCTGCAATTGCTTTGGGATCTTTTTCCGGCTTCGATAAATTGATGGTGATATCCAGATCTCCATATTTGGAAGCAGTCACCCATCTCATATCCTTCTTAATCCGATACCGCCTGATATAATCAGAGTCCTGGCTCAGTTTATAATAATATTTGGTAGCTGCCTGAGGTGACTGATGATTGTATAATCCCCAGAATCTGGTTTCCACTTCACTTGGTCTTGGCATCAGACAGTTCATCAGCTTGGTATCAAACAAATCCCTGTATGTTATGCTGTTTTCAGGAATGATACCAGTTTCAAAGGCATAGTCCAGCAGTTCGGCTAACACCTCCTCCAGATCTATATCCCCCGTTTCTTCCTGGGGTTCTTCATACTCGTCCATCCACAATACGTCGAGAATCTGATTTACTGCATAATAACGGTCATTCTCACTGATCAGCCCTGTATCCAGCCCATAAGTTACCAGTTTCTTAATTGCCTTATCAATCATTCTGCTATTCCTCCTGGATTTCATTCCATCTTTTGTCTCTCTCATTATACCTTTGACAAAGCCTTAACACAATATAATATCTTTCTGATTTAATACAATTTTTTTATAACAATTTTAATTCTGCTGATAATCATAGACCCCAGTATGCCAATGACAAGTCCTGCTGCCGTACCTGCTATTAACAGCATTGGAAGATAAAAGAATACCCCCGCCTGCTTTACCACAAATGCTGCAACTGTAATCTGTCCAATATTATGACCGATTCCTCCAAGTATACTGATTCCCGAAGTTCCAAACCATTTCTTTTTTTTACAAAGAATCATAATGACAATGCTCAGCCCCCAGCCAGCCAGGCTGTAGAGCATGGCAAATAAGTTACCAAATGTAAATCCTGTCAACACGATTCTAAGAAGAGAAATGACGACGGTTCCTGTGGTTCCCACCGTATAAAGACCCACAACAGTCACCAGATTTGCCAGTCCCAGTTTTACCCCCGGAATGCCCAGGGAAATAGGAATGAGACTTTCAACAAAACTGAGAACAAAGGCAAGGGCAATCAGCATTCCGTAAAGTGCGGCCATGTGTGCCGATTTCTTTTTATTCATTTCAAATCTCCTTTTTTTAACCTGCAGATTTTATCTTATCACACTTGCTCACCTGTGTAAAAAGAAAAATCCCGGAAAAGGGCTTTTCCTGCCGGTTTCCGGGATTATACACTTCTACTATTTTGACGCCTGGGTTAAGCAGTCTTTCACTCCGTTAACAAATCCCATCAAATTGATGCTGACAGATGATACGGAATCGGTATAACCTTTTTCATTCACCAATCCGTCCAGGGACTGGTGCTCTAAAACATAACCCACCACTGCTTCTGCCTGTTCATGCCACTTGGGGCCTTTCTCGGTCATTACATACTTTCCGTCCATGGAAAGCTGGCTCTTTTTGGATCCGTCTTCCTTTATGCAGTCCCAGGTAAGAGCTGTAATAGCATTTCCTTTAACTGTCATACTCACCTGGTCCTTAAATCCATTCTTATCAAATTCCGGTGATTCGTAAGTATAGGTTCCTTCTTTTAACTCTGATGCCTGGCTCTTTCCTTCACTGGAGGCCTGAGTTAAACAATCCTTTACGCCATTTACAAAGCCCATTAAGTTAATGCTGACAGAGGATACGGAATCGGTATAACCTTTTTCATTCACAAGTCCTTCTAAAGACTGGTGTTCCAGCACATAGCCGACAACCGCTTCTGCCTGTTCGTGCCACTTCGGTCCTTTCTCGGTCATGACATACTTCCCATCCATGGAAAGCTGGCTCTTTTTGGATCCGTCTTCCTTTATGCAGTCCCAGGTAAGAGCTGTAATGGCATTCCCCTTAACGGTCATACTCACCTGATCCTTAAATCCATTCTTATCAAATTCCGGTGATTCGTAAGTGTAGGTTCCTTCTTTTAACTCTGATGCCTGGCTCTCACCTGCACCGGCTGCCTGAGATAAGCAGTCTTTTACTCCGTTTACAAATCCCATTAAGTTGATGCTGACAGAAGATACGGAATCGGTATAGCCTTTTTCATTCACCAATCCATCCAAGGACTGATGCTCTAAAACATAACCTACCACTGCTTCTGCCTGTTCATGCCACTTGGGACCTTTCTCGGTCATGACATACTTCCCATCCATGGAAAGCTGGCTTTTTTTGGATCCGTCTTCCTTTATGCAGTCCCAGGTAAGGGCTGTAATAGCATTTCCCTTAACAGTCATACTCACCTGGTCTTTGAATCCGTTCTCATCAAATTCCGGTGATTCGTAAGTATAGGTTCCTTCTTTTAACTCTGATGCCTGGCTCTCACCTTCACCGGCGGCCTGGGTTAAGCAGTCTTTTACTCCGTTTACAAATCCCATTAAGTTAATGCTGACAGAAGATACGGAATCGGTATAGCCTTTTTCATTCACCAATCCGTCCAGGGACTGGTGCTCTAAAACATAACCCACCACTGCTTCTGCCTGTTCATGCCACTTGGGACCTTTCTCGGTCATTACATACTTTCCATCCATGGAAAGCTGACTCTTTTTGGTTCCGTCTTCCTTTATGCAGTCCCAGGTAAGGGCTGTAATTGCATTCCCCTTAACGGTCATACTCACCTGGTCTTTGAATCCGTTCTCATCAAATTCCGGTGATTCATAAGTATAGGTTCCATCCTTTAAAGAAGCGGAAGTCTCAGATGCCTCTTTTGTTGTCTCCGGCACATCTTCCGGCTTTTCTCCCCTAGCCTTGGCAAGAGCCTGATCCACTGCTTCCTTTATTGCATTGCTGCTAAGCGTTGCCCCGGAAACTGCATCCACATCTGTGGACTGCTTTCCAAGTATGGAATCCGTTAACCCTGGCAATACCATATTGAGCAGAGTTTCCTTCTCTCCATTTACAACAATGGAGTCAATAGTCTTTCCTGATACTGTTACCTCTGCGGTGACAATCCCGCCGTAGCCTCTCGCAGTACCTGTATAGGTACCCGGAACATAGATTTCGGGTCTAACACTGTTGTCAATCGCCTTATAAAGTGGATCTGTTCCAAAAACAGTAGCGCCAGCCAGTAAAATCATGGCTCCTAACCCAATAAATCCATTTCGTTTAGCATTTGCGTTACTTTTATTCATATCTCCTCCTGTTTTATAAAGTTTGACTTTATTTTAACATATTCTTAACGGTTACGGCAACGACTTTATGAAATTTTAATTATATTTGGAAGGAATGGGGAATCTGTGTTATAATGAAACAGGGCTGGTTATAAAGCAATTCTGTTTATGAATGATAGAAAATAAGTAAGAGGATCTGTAAGAATGGAAATTAAAAAGCATAAGAAAGAAGTTATATTAATTGTTATTATTGTAGCAATATCCTGCATTCTCCTCATAGTGAACAAGATCATTTTTTCTAAGCCTGCCAGATATCTTGAGATCACGGTAGATGGGAAAGTTGTTGAAAAACTGGATCTGAACCATGATACAGAGATTTTGGTAAACGGATATCAGAGCGGAACCAACCGCATAGTAATTCAAGGCGGAAAGGTGCACGTCTCCGATGCAACCTGCCCCGACAAAATCTGTATCCATCAGGGCACAATTGAACAGACAGGAGAAAGCATTGTCTGCCTGCCCAATCGTATGATTGCCCAGATTATGGGTAATTAAACAACTAATCAGTTCTTTTATCTCCGAAAAAGAATAGTGCCACCGTTCCAGGGCCTGTGTGGGAACCGATTACGCAGCCAATGCTGTTAATAATCACTTTTTCTGACAGCATGGGGAAGCGGCTCTCAACGAGAGCTGCCACCTCTTTTGCATCGGCCTCACAGGCAGAGTGGGCAATCACACATTTTCCGTTATAGCGGGAACCATTTTGGGCATGGAGTTCCATCATTTTTACCATTTCCTGAATGGCTCTTTTTTTTGTCCTTATTTTCTGCCTTGGAATTAAATGTCCGGTATCATCTATATTCATGAGAGGGCAGATATTCAGAACAGTTCCAAGCATGGCAGAGGTGGCAGATATTCTTCCTCCCCGCTTAAAGCTGGTAAGATCCGTGGAGAAAAACCAATGGTGTACAGTAAGCCGGTTATTCATTACCCATTCTGCTGCCGCTTCTAATGTCGCTCCATTATCCCGTAAATCCGCTGCTGCATCGGTTAAAAGTCCATAACCAGATGAGGCCCCCAGTGTATCCAGGATGATAATGGTCTTATCCGGATATCTCTGGCGCATCTCACTTGCTGCCACACAGGCGGAATTATAAGTACCGGAAATCCCCGAAGACAGGGTCAGATGCAGAATATCGTTTCCCTCTTTTAAGATCGGTTCAAAGAAATTGCAGTATTCCTCAACATTTACCTGAGAGGTGTAAGGTGCTGCCCCTTTGGCAATCCGCTCATAAAATTTATCAAACGGGATACTCTCCCCCAAATCATCCGGATAAGTTACCCCATCTATTGTGTAATGAAAACAGACATATGGAATATTGCGGCTTTCAAAAAATTCCTTTTTCATGTCTGCCGTGGAACAACAGGTTAAAACAAAATTTCCCATACCTGTACACCTCCTGCCTGAAACGGCTTTTTTTTATAGTGTTTTTCCCTGGACCGGAATTTTAACCATAAATTCCGTTCCAACATCAATCGTTGATTCCACCGTAATGGTGCCATGATAAAAGTTTACAATATGCTTTACAATGGAAAGACCAAGACCGGTTCCGCCCTGTTTTTTACTTCTCCCCTTATCAACCCGGTAGAACCGTTCAAATATACGCCCTAACGATTCTTTTGGAATCCCCATTCCATTATCTTTTACCCGGATTATCACATTGCGGTTTTCCTCACGAACTGTGATCCATACATCTCCGCCTGGTTTATTATATTTTACCGCATTGCTGACCAGATTGCCAATTAATTCCTTCATCTGCTGGCCGTTGGCATAGATACAGACCGGCTTACAGTCCATATGAAGAAGAACTTCGTGGGAAGCTGCAAGGGGTTCTAAGGATTCGATGATATCCTCTACCAGTATGGAAAGGCGTACATCGCTTTTTAAAACCTCTGCCTCTTTCGTCTCCAGACGGGATATCATAAGAATATCATTAATCAGGTTATTCATATTTCCCGCTTCTTTTTTAATGCGCTTTATAAAATCTGACTTTTGGGCTTCATCCTGTATAATCCCGCTTTCCAAAAGTTCCGCATAGCCCTGTACCGATGTAATGGGAGTTTTTAATTCATGAGAAGCATTGCTGAAAAATTCCTGGCGGATCTGCTTTTCCCGTTCAATCTGAGTCAGATAATCTTTTACATTCTTAGACATCCTGGTGGTGGTTTCTGCAATAATATTAATTTCCGGATACTGATAACGTTCAAAAGAAAGATCTGTATAATCGCCGTTTACCTTTAACATTTCCTGGGAAATTTCTTTAAGAGGCCGGGTAATTGACTCAGCGAAACTGTCAGCAGAAAAAGCTGAATACATGATAGCAGCAAGAAAACTAAGCCATACCGCAGGAAGAAGAAGTATTAAATTTTCTTTCATGCCAGTATAGGGAATTGCCATTCGCAGAATATAATCAGATTTGGAAGACCGGATGGCAACATAAAGCATACTCTCCTTAAGGGTCTTCGAATAACGTCTGGCAGTTCCTATCCCACCTGCCAGTGCCTCCTTCACTTCTTCCCTGTCTCCGTGATTATCCAAAGAAGCGACCGGTACTTCCCCAGTATCGGCCGCTACGGTTCCATCAAGGCTAATGACGGTGAAACGGCTATGGTTTTCACTTAATGTTGGCTTCAGGTCCCCGATTTCCTTTTCTAAATCCCCGTTGTAATCGAGAACCTCATCCATAGCCTTTAATGTGTATTTCATGTCTTTTCTGGAATTTTTAAGCAGAGCACTGCTGGAGGCAATATAAAAGATAGAACTGCTTAACACCAGTACTACAAGAATAATCTGAATAAATTTTAAAAAGATCGCCTGTTTCATAGTGCCTCCCTCTGTCTTTTTATACCGCCTGTTTTTTTCCATCATTCTTCGGTTTTAATAAAGCGGTAGCCCACTCCCCGAACCGTCTTAATGCAGGAACCGCCATTTTCTCCCAGCTTCTGCCGCAGCGTACGGATGTGCATGTCCAGAGTCCGGGTTTCTCCATCATAATCATATCCCCATATGTGATTAAGCAGTTCATCTCTGGTCACCACTTTATTGTGATTTTCCATGAGATATTGCAGCAATTCAAACTCTTTTAATGTAAGTTCAACCTTTACTCCGTCACAATAAACTTCTCTGGTCTTCTTGTTTAAGTTGAGACAATACTGATCCAGTTCATCCTCAGACCCCTGATTTTTCGTACTCCGGCGCAAAAGACTGCGGATGCGCGCCGCAAGTTCCATGACACCAAAAGGCTTTGTCATATAGTCATCTGCACCGCCATCCAGACCGGCCACTTTGTCAAACTCCCGGTCTTTCGCAGTCAGGACAAGAATGGGAATGTCTTTTAATAAATCATTTTTCCGGATTTTGCGTATAGCCGACAATCCGTCCATACCAGGAAGCATAAGATCAAAGACAGCAAGTGCGGGTTTGTCCGTTTCCATACACTTTAAGGCTTCCTCTGCCAGTTCATGTGCAGACACCTCATATCCAAAGCCTTCCAGGGCAATTTTTATTAAGTCCCTGATATTGTCATCATCCTCTACTACATAGATTCGTTCCATACATTCTCCTTTCTGTCTAAAAAAGTTTAAGTATGTTTCTTATATTTCTTCCTTTACGTAACCTGCAATGTTGTGTGCATGGTCAGAAATCCTCTCCAGGTTACTTAATGCATCCAAAAAGATAACTCCGTTTTCCGGTTTGCAAGTCTGGGCAGATAAACGTTCAATATGACGTTCTCTTAATTCTTCCTCCAGGCTGTCTACATTTTCCTCACTCTGAACCACGGCACGTACTTCTGACATATCAGATGTTTCCCTTGCTTTCACAGCATGTTCCAGAGAAGAGCGGACAGCTTTCAGCATTTCTCTCATTTCGCTTTCTGCTTCCCCGGAAAAGATAATCTTACGGTTGGCTTTTTCCGTTGCAAGCTCTGATAAGTTTTCACAGTGATCGCTGACACGTTCAAAATCGCTGATTGTATAGAAGAGGTTTTTAACCAGCATATGCTGTTCTTCATTTAAGGATTGATTATTGATTTTTATTAAATAATCTGTCAGTAACTTCTCATAATGATCTATTTTTTGTTCCAGCTTCTCCACCTGCATGATTTCGGATGCGTCACTGCTCAGCAGTGCGTCTGCTGCCACATCAAAATTTTCAAGTGCGGCATATCCCATATTTACCACCTGCTGATTTACATTTTCAATGGCAAAAGATGGCGTTTCCAGAATTCTCTCATCTAAATGACGTTTCATTTCGCTTTCAGAATCATGCTCTTCTTCTTTTTCCTTACTCCGCACAAAAATTCCGGAGGCTTTTACCAGAAACCCGGCAAATGGAAATAAGATAATGGTATTCGTTACGTTAAATATAGTATGAAATATGGATATTTCTACGCTGGTAATGGAAGAAGATGCAAGTACCGGATTCAGTTTAAATAAAACAAACATGATAATTCCAAAAATCAAGGCACCCGTCACATTAAAAAGAAGATGCATTACAGCGGCTCGTTTGGCAGTCCGATTTGCTCCCAAACTGGATAACAATGCAGTTACACAGGTACCGATATTCTGCCCCAATGTGATAAAAATAGCGGATTGCCAGTTTACAATTCCATTGAGTGCAAGTGTCTGTAAAATACCCACAGAAGCAGAAGAGCTTTGTATAATGCCGGTTACCACAAGTCCGGCCAGAATTCCAAGGATGGGATTTCTGCCAAGTACAGAAAATGCCTGTCCGAATATGGGAGCCTCCTTGTAAGGAGTAATGGATACAGACATAAAAGTAAGACCAATAAACAATACACCAAAACCAACTAAAATCTGACCGATTTGTTTTTTCTTTTCACTCTTTGCAAATAAATTAAAAAGAGCGCCAACGCCCACCAGTGCAGGGGCAAAAAATTCCGGCTTTAACATTTCTCCCCATTCACTCATGGAGACGATCCAGCTGGTAACGGTAGTTCCAATGTTTGCACCCATAATGATGCCCACTGCCTGCTGAAGATTAATGATACCCGCGTTGACAAATCCAACCACCATTACTGTAGTGGCAGAACTGCTCTGAATGATAGCGGTAATTCCCGTTCCAAGCAAAACACCCATCAGCCGGTTGCTGGTTAATGCTCCAAGCAATTGCTGCATCTTATGTCCTGCAGATTTCTGTAATCCATCAGCCATGGCATCCATTCCGTAAAGGAACATTCCCAGCCCCCCGATAAACTGAAACAGCATTTGTATATCTGTAATTGACATATTTCCTCCTGTATTTCATGACACGTCATGTTATGTAAGTATCATATCAAATCTATGTAAAGTATTATGCATGCAATTGTAAAATTTATGTAAAATTTTGTCTTACTTTAAAATTTCTTTATACACACGAAGCACATTGCCGTAAAAAACAGCCTCTATTTCAGAATCCGAAAAGCCTTCTTTTTTCATACATGCTTCTAAAAGCGGCAGATCTTCCGGAGATTTCATCTCCAGTTCTCCTCGGATACCATCAAAATCCGATCCCAGACCAATGCAGCCAATTCCTCCGATCTTCTTTAAATGTTTAATGTGTGAGACCATATCCTGAATGCGGCTGAAGGGCTTCTCCCCTTTCTTCCAGTCATGAAGAAAATCCCCGCAAAAATTAATACCTGTAACTCCGCCCCGCTCTGCAAGCATTTTTATCATCTCATCGGTTAAATTTCTCGGATTGGATGCTATGGTTCTTGCATTGGAATGACTTGCCACAAAAGGTTTTTTCGTATGACGGAACACATCATAAATACCTGCATCGGATAAATGGGAAACATCAATAATCATGCCCAGCCGTTCCATCTCCTCTACAAAAACAATCCCCGTTTCGGTAAGTCCGTGTTCGGTTTCCGGTTCAAAAAATGCTTCCTCATTCTCAATACGGATTCGGTTTGGATAAGCCAGTTCATTGATGTGATTCCAGGTAAGTGTCATCATACGGACTCCCAGGCGGTAAAAATTACGTAAAAATGCCGTTTCCCCCTGGCAGACACCGCCCTCCTCAATGGTAAGCATGGCAGACATCCGCCCTTCCTTCCGGTTTTTCTCAATATCTTCATATGTTCTGACAATTCCAATTAAATCCCCATACAGTTCCATTTCGGTATAAAATAAGTCCAGCAGCTTCATGCAGTATTCCAACGGTCTTTCGTGCTTTGTCAGTTCTGTAAACAATGCAAAATTCTGCAGACAGTAATTCCCTTTTTTCATTCTCTCCAAATCGATATGGCAATCATTTTTTAATATAGAACCTTCTTTTCCCGCCTGCCTTCTGTAATAAAGCTCCGCTATGGTATCACAATGCATATCTGCAACATTCATTTTCTATATCCTTTCCTATCACAAAGATTCTCTTACGCCCGAAAAGGAGTAGCCGTAAAAGAGCTACTCCTTTGGTACCTATGCAAATAGTATCACTCCTATGACACATTTGCAAGAAATTATTCCTTTGTTATTCACTTCGAAGTGCATCAATGGGGCTTAAGTTGGCAGCACGGCTGGCCGGCATGTATCCAAACAAAAGACCGATACCCACCGATACGCTAAAGGACACAATTACTGCGCCCGGCGTAGGTGTTGCATTGATTCCTATGGCAGCCCCAACCAGGGTGGTTGCTGCAGAGCCTACTACAATCCCAACCACTCCACCAAGAGAACTGGTGACAGCCGCTTCAATTACAAACTGCTGCATAATGTGTTTCTTTTTTGCTCCCAGAGCCTTCCTGATTCCGATTTCCCTGGTCCGTTCCGAGACTGACACCAGCATAATATTCATGACTCCCACACCTGCCACCAGAAGTGAAATTCCGGCAATGCCCCCAAGGACCATGGACATCATGGCAATCATGGAATCTAAAGATTCCAGCATCTCGCTCATGGCAGTAACCCGGTACAGACTGTCATCTTTGTATATTCCCAATAAAAATGTTTCCAGAGACTCTTTGGCTTTTGCCGTATAGTCTGTATCAGATGTGGAAAACACGTAGTTGCTGATTTTTGCCGTATTATTCATTTTTGCAGCACTGCTGTATGGAAGATACAAAATATCATCCGTTCCTCCCGCTTCCAGCTCATCCTCATTCTGTCTGGATATGACTCCCACTATCCGGTAAGCGCTGCCATTCATTTTAATTGTTTTGTCTATGGCATTATCCACGCTTCCATATAATTTCCAGGCAACGTAATACCCTGCCACACATACCTTCTGTCTGGAGGCAATATCAGAATAGGAAATAAAACGTCCTGCATCAAGAGTCTGGTCCTTCATACCAAGATAATCTTCACTGACTCCTGTTACTGTGGTATCTTCCAGAGATTCTGTTCCATATTTCAGCTTGGCACTTACCGATACACTGGGTGTCATATGGGAAAATAAATCCCTGTTATCGTTATAAAACTGGTACATTTCATCTACATCTGCATATCTGGTTGTTAAGTTGGTTAAACGGACCGTCATCTGATTGGTACCCATACTGGTAAAGCTGTCCTTCATATAAGACATCTGACCGTTTACAATACTGACCAGAATAATCACCGATGCTACACCTATAATAATACCCAGCATGGTGAGAAAAGAACGCATCTTATTCCCCCAGATACTTTTCAGAGCCATTTTAAAGGATTGCAGAATATTCATTTACGTCTCCATCGAAATTAATCTTACCATCGTGTACCCTTATGACCCGCCGTGCTTCCAAAGCAATGCTGCTGTCGTGAGTAATCATTACAATGGTATTGCCCTCATCATTTAGTTCCTTTAAGAAATCCAGTACTTCCCGGCTGGTCTTGGAATCCAGGGCACCCGTGGGTTCATCTGCCAGAATCAGAGAGGGATTTCCGGCAAGAGCTCTGGCTATGGATACTCTTTGCTGCTGTCCGCCAGATAGCTGGTTTGGGAGATTTCTCCACTTGTCTGCCAGTCCCACCCGTTCCAAAGACGCCATGGCACGTTCTTTTCGTTCCTCATTTCCGGCTCCGGCATAGAGCAGGGGCAGCTCCACATTTTCCAGAAGGTTTAATTTGGGAAGCAGATTGTACTGCTGAAAAATAAAGCCGATCATTTTATTTCGGATCTGTGCCAGCTGATTGTCAGTCATACTTCCCACATCTTCTCCGCCCAGGAGATATGTACCATCGCTTGGAACATCAAGAGCGCCTATAATATTCATAAGAGTGGATTTCCCGCTACCTGACTTTCCCACGATGGCAACAAATTCTCCCCGATCTATGGTCATGGTCACTCCGTCATTTGCGCGTACCTCTTCCTCTCCCATCTGATATACCTTGTAGATCTCCTTTAATTCAATCAAGGGCTCTGCCACATTCCATTCCTCCTCATTATTTTGAACGGGACTGACCGCCGCCGCTGTTGCCTCTGTTATTATTATTTCCACTTCCGCTTCGTCCTGTTCGTTCCATGGAACCGCCCATTCCTCCTGGAGGACCTCCCATTTCACCTGGCATACCTGCATTTTTACTGGTATTGCTTACTGTAGTCTGAGCGACATAGACTTCCTGATTTTCTTCAAGACCCGAAGTTATTTCCACATAATCATCATTAATTAATCCGGTTTTCACTTCAACTTCTTTAAATCCTGCCGGGACAGCTCCATTTGCCTCTTTTACAGTATCATCCTTTATATAAACATTATTACCCCGTATCAGTGCATCAGCCGGAATGGTAAGCACGTCAGAAGCCTCATTTAATACAATGACTCCATCCACATTCATGCCGGGAAGCAGTTCATCCATGCCATCATCTAACGTAATGGTAACCGGATAATTGGTTACTCCATCGGTTGTGGTGCTTTTCAGACTTACATTGGTAACTGTGCCGGAAAATGTCTTTCCGTTTACAGCATCAGCGGTAATTTCCACCTTCTGCCCCACTGCCACTGATTTGACGTCCAGCTCATCCACACTCATTTCAAAGGTATAATTGGACATGTCATAGATTGTTGCAAGTGTAGTGCTGCCGCTGGAGCTCTTTGTAATCTTATCTCCCACCTTAATGCTTTTTGTGATTACTTTACCTGATATAGGGGCAGTAATCGTATAATTGTCGTAGGTTTCCTGGGTATTATCCAGTGAATTTTTTGCAGATTCCAGAGATGATTGTGCTTTATCCAGGGCATCCTTATAAGTACGAATGAGGGCTGCCGCACTTTTGCTTTCTATGGTAAAAACAGGAGTCCCTTTGGTCACGTAGTCACCCTCATGCACCAGCAGTGCGCTTACCTCAACTCCTGACGGAAGATCTGCTTTCATCGTGGTCTCAAGCTTTGCTTCAAATGTCCCCTCCATACTGCATACAAAGCCTCCTGCTGTTGCCGTAGCAGAAATATCCTTTGTCAGACCTCCGGGATTTTGTACTTCCATGGTGACATAGCGGACAATCCTGCCTCCAGTCAGAGTTACATCCATGTTTCCTACAGAAACAACCGTTCCATTTACCTGTTCTCCCGTATCCGAAAGAGTTAAAACCGCTGTGCTTCCAACTGGTATCTGGACTGCCTCTCCAGAGAGAAACGGAAGCTTGATTTTCATAATGCTGTCATCAACAATAGAGGCTATTTCAGTTTTATCACTGATTTTATCTCCCTCTTTTATAGATAAGGAGCTGATATATCCTGTTTCCGTAGATTTATATGTATTTTGACTGTAATCTTTTAAGGCATCATTATAATTATCCAATGCCACCTGATAACTTTCCTGTGCCCGTTCAAGAGAATTGTTGGCAGAGGTCAGCTGGGTTTTTGCCGAAGAGCTGTCAATCCGGTATAAAACCTGACCTTTTTGCACTTCATCACCCTCTTCAAAATTGGCTTCTATCACCTCTCCTTCCGCCAGCGAGGTGATATCATAGGTATCCTTCGGAGAAATGGTTCCGGAAGAAGACAGCTTTGATGAGATGTCTCTTTTTGTAACAACTGCAGTTTTGATTTTTTTTGCCTGGGCATTTGCTTCCTTACTCTTTTTGTATGAGAAAACAAAAAATATCCCTGCCAGTGCAGTTACGATCAGGAGCAGAATAAGAATAATCTTTTTCCGCTTTCCATTTCTTTTTTTCTGATCACTTTTTAAAAACTTCTGGATGATTTTTTTCATTCCGGCCTCTCCCGCTAATCTTCTATATAATCAATGACAGTCCTTGTTTCATCTCCATTACTGTTGGTAGAAAGGGTATAAACAAGATTTACGGTATCTCCGACTCTCAAATCCCCATAAGAAGAAAATGCGAACTGCATCTCGGTGCTGGTAAGAGTATAGGTATTTCCATCATCCAGAATGATGGCACTTGGATTCATTAAATCTGTGGAATTATAAACGATGTTTGTAATTTCACCAAATGCCGCGGACCGTCCGCTTTCATTTTCCGTTCCAACCGTATAAAGCCATGCCGTTTTGGACAATGAATGATAATAAACCAGTACTCCATCAGAGCTTTCCAGAGCAACAGAAATCGCATCACTGGAATTGGACACTGCCTCCCCATCCAGATACACATTGGCATCTTTGAGTTTAAAGGGCAGATAATTGTTCAGACTGCTCTTGCTTCTAACGACTTTTGGTCCCTTTAAGCTGTTATCCACCATGGTAAACGGATTGATTTCACCATCCTCGGTCAATTCACAATCTAAAATCTTTCCATACATGCTGCCGGAAGTATTATTTGTTTTCAGCAGATTATAAAACAGGTTGATGCAGTCATCCTTTTTCATTACTTCCAGGGCTTCCTTGTTAATATTTTCATCCAGTTCAAGAAAATGGTATTTGGAAAGTCTGGATCCCGTCTGGTCACCTGTGAAATCAGAATTCTTATATCCCAATAATGCCAGAACCCCTTTTACTGCATCCTGAAGTGTTATGTAATCATCTGGTTTAAATACACCTCCCAGATATCCATTCATCCACCCCTGTTCTGCCGCAATCCGGATCTGAGCCGAATATTCATTATCTCTTGGCACATCCGCAAATACAGAAGTATTGCTCAAACTGCTTACTGTGCTTCGGTAAGAAGAAGCATTTACCAGCATGGCGGCAAATTCTCCGCGTGTGACAGACATAGCTGTATTGGTCGTATTCATAATACCCGATATACCGATGACTTTTTTTCTTAAATCAAAATTGGCTGATGCCTCTGCTCTCATCGGTGTAATCGCCGTCGCAGCCAAAACAACTGCAAGTGAAGCCGCCGCTCTTCGTGCATTCATTTCAGTTTCTCCTCTCCTTTATAAGATTTCTTAATATCTTAACAAATCGTTGTGATGGCTTTGTGATGGTAAACTGAAATTAACCTGAAATTAAAAACTATCTGGTTTTAAGTATTTCAGCTTATTTTAAGGCAGAACCCTTATAATGAAAAAACAGGCATTTGATTGCTTAAATAAATTTTTAAGGCTATAATAAATAAAGCAAAGGAGAACTTAACAATGAAGCTGTTAATTGTGGAAGATGAAGTCAGACTGGCCGAAGCCATGGGACAGATTATGAAGGAACAGCATTATCAGACTGATCTGGTTTTTAACGGAAAAGATGGTTTATACTGCGGTCTGTCAGGAGAATATGATGTGATAATTCTGGATGTGATGCTCCCTGGTGAGAATGGTTTTCAGATTGTTGAGAAACTTCGGGAAGCCAAAATACAGACTCCCATCCTGATGCTTACAGCCCGTGACAACGTAAGTGATAAAGTAACCGGACTGGATAAAGGTGCCGATGATTATATGACAAAACCATTTATTCCCGAAGAACTTCTGGCACGTATCCGTGCGCTTTCCCGCAGACAGGGGGAAGTAATCGTAGAAGAAATGGTGTTTGGAGATCTAAGATTAAATCTGTCAACCAATGATTTGTTGTGTAAAACCAAATCCATTCATCTGGGTTATAAAGAATTCGAAGTGTTAAGAATCCTTATGAGCAATATCGGAAAAATTATATCAAAGGATACTTTAATCAACCGGGTATGGGGATCTGACTCTGATGCTGAGGATAATAACGTAGAAGCTTATATCTCATTTCTACGTAAAAAATTTCATTTTCTTGGTTCAGGAGCAGAGATTACGACAGTACGAAAAGTAGGATACCGCCTGGAGGAATCCAAATGATTAAGAAGTTAAGAATCAGGTTTATTCTCACTAATATGTGCTTTGTTATCAGTATACTTGCCGTAGTAATGGGTACATTTTACGTCTCAAACCGGAAACGGATCATGAGGGATACCTCCATGGCTCTTATCCAGTCCTTAAGTCATGAACGTTTTAAAATGCCGCCAGACAAGGTGGAATTTGGACGGCGGCCCAGGAAAAATCCGATTCCTCTCATTCCTGCATTTGTAATCACACTGAAATCTGATAATACCATTGAAAAAATTGAGGAAAATAATATTACAGTATCTGATGAATTAGCCTCATCCTTAATAAAGCTGGTCAATGAAACAGACAGTACGGAAGGAGTTTTAAAAGATTACTCCCTCCGATATATGAAAATGCCTGGAAGGAACGGAACGGAAATCGGATTTGCAGATCTAAGCTATGAACGGGACGCCTTAGAGGTTTTACTGGTTAACTGCATTCTGGTCTTTCTTACAACTATCATATTATTTTTCATTTTAAGCCTGTTTCTTTCTCATCTGGCTTTAAAGCCTGTAAAAAAAGCCTGGGACCAGCAAAATCAGTTTATAGCCGATGCATCTCACGAATTAAAAACTCCTCTTACCGTGATACTGGCGAATTTGCAGATTCTCTCCACCCATAAAGAGCGCACCATCAAAGAGCAGGAAAAATGGCTGATGAATACAAAGGAGGAAGCGGACCGGATGAAACAGCTGGTGGAAGAACTTCTTTTCCTTGCCCGCTCGGATACGGAATCCGTAGAGGCAGTTCGGATCTCAAAGCTCCCTCTTGATTTCAGTGAACTGGTTTTAAATGGGGTGTTACTCTTTGAATCGGTAGCTTTTGAAAGCAGGGTAACTCTGGATAATGACATTCAGACTGATATTTTTATAGAAGGGGTGGAAACCCAGTTAAAACAGTTAATAACCATTCTTCTGGATAATGCCTGCAAGTATGCCGGAACCAATGGCTCTGTATCCGTTTTTCTAAAAAAACAGGCCGGTCACGGAGTACTTACGATTATCAATACGGGAGAACTCATATCTCCTACCGAGCAAGAGCACATATTTGAACGGTTTTACAGAACTGATAAATCCAGGGTCCACAAAGAAGGCGGCTACGGTCTGGGACTTTCTATCGCAAAAACTATTGTGGACCGGCACAAAGGGAAAATAAGTGTTGCCAGCAGTGCAGAAACCGGTACCAGATTTACTGTTACATTGCCAGTCATTTCCCATATTCAATAAAAATAAGGGTCAGGCTGCTACGGAGATGATAAACCGTAACAGCCTGACCCTTATTATCTTTATTCCATTTATTTCGTCACAGTAATTCCCTGTTCCTCAATCCGCTTTCTGATATTAAGCATCTTCTCATCGGTCTGAGCGATTACATCTGCACATTCCCGCAGCTCATCACTGATCTCCTGGGAATATTCCTGCATTTCCTTTTTGTATTTCAGCTGATGATCCAGACTGGCCCAAAAATCCATGGCCATGGTACGAATCTGAACCTCCACCCGCATCCATTTTTTCTGATCTGAGAAAAAAACAGGAATTTCAATGATCATATGGTAACTGCGGTAGCCATTGATTTTAGGCTGACTGATATAATCTTTTATAGCAATGATATGGACATCATCCTGCCTTGCAAGCATATCGGCCACTGCATAAATATCGTCTAAAAAAGAACAGATGACCCGAATACCAGCAACATCATCCAAGTTTTCCATCATGGATTCCAGAGAAACAGGAAGGTTTCTGCGCTTTAATTTTTCAACAATGCTAACCGGCTTTTTTACTCTGGATTTTACCAGTTCAATGGGATTTCTGGAGTTACGAACCGACAGTTCATCGTTTAATACTTCCAGCTTTGTCTTAACCTCACGAATGGCACAGGTATACATCATCATCGCTTCCTGGAACTGATACGCCTGCTTCATCAGGGGGTCCGGAACTGAAACCAGATTGGGAACTTTTACAATCGACTGATTCAGTTCACTGTTAGGGTTCATATTAATATTCATTCTTATACCTCAAAAAGCAGTTCCGGTTAAACCGCCTCTGCTGCGTCAACTGCTTCTTTCAGCCATGGCGCCTCTAAATATTCTACGGTTCCTGCATCCACTGAAGCAGCAATCTTAGGATCAATTGGGATTCTGGCCAGCACTTTGACACCGTAATTCTCAGCCACCTCATCGATATGGCTTTCACCAAATACAGCAATCTGCTTTCCGCAGTCAGGACAGCTTAAGTAACTCATATTTTCCACAAGCCCAAGAATGGGGATATTCATCTTCTTCGCCATATTCACTGCTTTTCCAACAATCATGGAAACCAGTTCCTGGGGAGAGGTTACAATAATAATGCCATCAAGAGGCAGTGACTGGAATACGGTCAGTGGTACATCGCCGGTTCCCGGAGGCATATCCACAAACATATAATCCACATTTTCCCAAAGAGTTTCCTGCCAGAACTGTTTCACTGCACCTGCTATGACCGGTCCTCTCCAGATTACCGGATCAGTCTCCTGGTCCAGAATTAAGTTTGCTGACATGACTTCGATTCCTGTTGCGCTGACTGCAGGGATCATCAGTCCGTTTGGTGTCATTCCTACACCGTTATCCGATAAACCGAATGCCTTCGGTATGGAAGGTCCTGTAATATCCGCATCCAGGATCGCCGTTTTATATCCCTTTCCACTCATGCTGACTGCCATCATGGAAGTTACCAGCGACTTTCCCACGCCGCCCTTTCCGCTTACAACTCCAATTACCTTTTTTACTATGCTGGACGGATTAAGCGGCTCTAAGAAACTAGTCTGGGCCTCTTCCCTGCTCCCGCAGCTTTCCCCGCAAGTATTGCAATTATGAGTACAACTCTCACTCATGATACATTCCTCCTGTTAAAACTGATATTTACAGACATATACCTAAGATTATATTACGAAATTGGTTTTATGTCTATGTATTTTACCAATGCCCATGTCCATTTATCTGATTCAGGCTACAAAATATGACACTTTTTTACCTGTAAAAAACCCCGGTGCATCACATTGACACTCCGGGGTTTTTTGGTTATTTTGTATGAAGAAGATGTACATTCCGAATAGTTCGGAAAATACCGATGGAATCCATGGTTTTCAGTAAGGTATAAAAAATCATGGAATCGATGGGCCACATAACCAGATTCTTCAGCGCTCTTGCAGGCAGCAACACCATAAATCCTTTTCCATACAGCATGGAGAGGCAAAGGGTGTTTAATACCACGTTGCAGATCAGCATGACCACCAGTTTGGATATGAGAACTCTTCTTAAGGTAACCGGCTTCTTATAATACAGAATGCCGTACAGGACTCCTGCCAGAGCAGTAACCAGGGTAAAACCAGGAAAAAAGGCGCCGGTGGGTTTTAATAAATACTTCAGCACATCAAGGCTTCCGGAAAACAGTCCGCCCACTACCGGACCGAATAAGTAGGAAATGATTCCATTGGGAATAGAGGAAAACGTAATCTTAATGTAGCTTCCCAGCTGAATGGAGAACATATCCAAAATAATGGCAACTGCGGCAAACATGGCTGCGGCAGTGATTGTTCTTACAGATTTCAGCTCTCTGTAAGAATCGGTGAACAAAGTAACGAATTTTTTCATAAAAAAATACCTCCTTTGCAGACCTCAGACTACGACCGGAGATAAGACACCTATCTTCTGGTGCAGCGGGATGCGACTCGTGTACCGCAAGAAAATCTTTTCGTCCTGCTGACAACTCCCTGTTCAGCTGGCACTTAACGCACACAAGTCTACTCTGCGACTTTTATTTAGTTTTGTATCGCCATCAGTATAACATACATTCTTAATAAATCAAGTGTTTTTTTCAACACAGGTATTTCTTTCTATTAAGCGGTGTACCAATAATGCAATACAAATCCCAAGAACAGCGCCTCCAAGCACATCGGTTGGAAAGTGAACAAATAAATACAATCTGGAAAATGCAATCAGTAAAGCCAGGATCAGAAAGGGAACTCCAAGCTTTTTATGATAGAGCCAGATGCTGATCGCTCCTTCGAAGGAAGCCAGCGTATGACCGGAAGGAAAGGAAAAGTCCCTGGGATTCTGAATTAAAAGAGGAATCGAAGTATCAATCCAGCAGGGTCTGGGCCTTTCTACAAGGTTTTTCAGTATCATATTTCCAAGAAGAAGTCCTACCCCCAGGCTTAGTAATACCCCGATTCCCATTTTTCTGGTTTTGGGAATGCAAAACAGCACCACACCAATTAAAATCCAGATAAATCCATGGTCTCCCAGACTTGTAATGTGGACCATGAACAGATCAAGCCATGGATTATGCAGAGACTGCAGTGCATATAAAAAATCAAATTCTAATTGATATAACATCGTTTCATACTCCTTTGTTATGGAAAAACCCACATTTATTTACAATCTTAATTTTTCTAAAATCATTTGACAACGGAAAGATTTGCGTATAGGATTAAGCATAGTTGAATTTTCGACAGGAAATACAGGAGGCTTTGTCATGAAACACATAAGACAATTCGGCATTATTTTATTTATCTCACTTGCAGGAGAAGTGATCCATCTGTTTGTACCACTTCCCGTACCTGCCAGTATCTATGGTCTTATTCTTATGCTTTTAGGCTTAAAAACCGGGCTGATTCCCCTTGAAGCAGTTGAGGATGTCAGTAATTTTTTACTGGAAATTATGCCCATGCTTTTTATACCTGCAGCAGTCGGACTTTTGGATTCGTGGGGCTCCCTGCGACCAATTCTCATACCTTTTCTGGTTATAACACTTTTCTCCACGGTTATTGTTATGATAATGACAGGAAAAGTAACTCAGTTTTTTATTGAAACCGATAAAAAAAAGAAAGGAACGGATCATGAATCAGACAATCGGTGATTTTTTATTTTTCGGCTCGGTTTTGAGCCTTGTCAGTTATGAAATGGGGGTTCAGCTTAAGAAACGTTTTAAACTGGCCATCTTTAATCCCCTGTTAATCTCAATTCTAATTGTAATGGCATTCCTGTCCGTCTTTAAGATTAATTATACGGTCTATAATGACAGTGCAAAATACATCAGTTATCTGTTAACTCCCGCAACTGTATGCCTGGCTGTGCCATTATACCGTCAGTTAAATCTGTTAAAAAAACATTCCAAAGCAATTATTGCAGGAACACTGACAGGCGTACTCACTACCATGTGTACCGTATTGCTTCTTGCATTAGTGTTTGGTTTAAACCATCAGGAATATGTGACCTTTTTACCAAAATCCATAACTACTGCCATTGCAATGGGAATCTCAGAGGAGATGAAAGGGTTTGTGACAATCACGGTTGCCAGTATCATTGTAACCGGTATTTTAGGCAGCATTATCGCGGAATCGGTATGCCGGATGTTTAAAATTACAGATCCGGTTGCGGTAGGTATTGCCATCGGATCTGCATCACATGCGGTAGGCACTACAAAAGCAATGGAAATTGGTGAAATTGAAGGTGCCATGAGCAGTCTTGCCATCGCCACTTCCGGGCTTTGTACGGTTGTATTCGCTTCTATTTTTGCTAATTTTATCTAACTATGCAATTTCAGTTAAATCGCCCACTGCAAGAAGATCCATTGTCCATTTACTTTTCGCAGACTGGGCGAATAATATGATTCTTATAATACCCTGAGTATTTCTTTCAGCCCATAGATTTTTTCTGTTCGAAAGGCGTTCTCCAGCGTATTAAGATTTTGATCCGAATGCTCGGTTTCCCTGGAAAACCGATGAACCAGCCGTACAAACCCGTCAAAAGTAAGACTGCCCCCGTTTTGAATATAAACTGCCTGAGCCAGTTCTGCTATGAATATGGTACAGATAACAGCCAACTTCGCTTTTACATAAGGCTGCTCATCGTAAACAGCTCCGCAAAAATACGTATAAATGAAGTAAACCAGAAGCTGCTCCAGCCACTGATTCCACTCCTTTTTTCTTTCTGGCACAGAATTCAGATATTCAAAAAAATTCTCTTTTGTTTTTCCATAATACTCTGGCCCCTTATTAAAAAGCAAGGCTCTTAACTCCCCAATATAAACCGGCCATTCCTGGTTTAAAACTTCCAGCTTGTCTAATAGAGAGAACCAGTTTTTTATTATCTCATAGCGTTCCCTGTCAGAAACCCTATATTCCCGCTTTTTCATACGGAAAAATTCTTCACACGGAGCATTCCTGTATCTGGCAATCAGCTCCTCCGTCTGATACAGCTTCACTTCCCTGATCCTTCTTTGTAAATCATGAACCAGACCCAAAACCATAGACGCCCTTAACGGGATGTCCCTGTTTCGGTTCTGTAAAAGAGAAATAACCTCCTCTCTTACATCCATAAGCTTAGAAAAAAGGAAGAAATCAAACTCAGGATAAGACTCTTCCCGGTCATCTTCCTTTGTAAGAAAACGGACCGGTTCTTTCTGCCCAAGAATCAGCTTGGCCGCTTCTTCACAGGACATTGACAAAGAAAGTTCCCGTACACCTTCGTATTCTTCCGTATGCCTGGGATATTGCCTGCAGGTCTTACAAAGCATGGTCGGTCCTGCATCGGTGTAAATATCACAAAGATTTGCTTCGTTTAAAAAAGCACATCTGCCAGATTTCTGCTTAAAACAGCCCTTCTTCCAATCCACTCCATTTAAAAGCTTTTCGCCCAAAGCACCGGTTTGAGCCCTGTATTTTTTAATCGATTGATCATCTATCATAATTGCCCAGCCTGCACAGCAGGTATCACTGCACTGGGCTGCGATACACCGGAAACTGTGATAATAGTGAGGTATTGTAAACTCCATAATCTACTCCAATCCCAGATTTTCCTGGTTGATGCGCTGTGCTCCCCATTCTGACATCAGATTTAAAATGGGAGCAAGAGTTTCCCCATCTTTGGTAAGGGAATATTCCACTCTGGGCGGAACTTCATTGTATTGCTCCCGATGGACTAATCCATCCGCTTCTAACTCCTTAAGCTGTTTGCTTAATGTTCTATGAGCGATGGGTTGTAATTCTTCCCATAACCGGTTGTATCTAAGTACGTTAGATTTACAAAGTTTATATAGAATAACCCACTTCCACTTTCCTTCAATTTTAGAAATTGTATAATATATTGGACAATTTCCAAATTTATTATTAAAATCCATGTCTTCTCCTCAATACTAACCAATTGTTTAGTATATAACATAAATGTTCATACTTGAAGTATGTAATATTATCATATATACTTTCCATGTAAATGTCAAATATCAGTCAATGGAGGTTTAAAATGAAATTCTTAGAATTGGCAAAGGATCGCTACTCTGTCAGAAAGTTCAGTGATAAGAAAGTAGAAAAGGAAACATTGGATCTTATCCTGGAGGCAGGCCGTACTGCACCTACCGCCTGCAATTACCAGCCACAGAGAATTCTTGTGCTTGATAATGAAACTGATTTGTCCGGGCTCAGTCTTTGTATGCCTTTTAAATTTAACCATCAGTTGGCGCTTCTCACCTGTTACGATAAAAACGTAAGCTGGAAACGAAAATTTGATGGGAAAGATGAGGGGGAAATTGATGCCGCCATTGTCACAACCCATATGATGCTGCAGGCATCTGAATTGGGAATTGGCTCTACATGGGTTGGACATTTTGATCCGGAAAAAGTAAAAAAAACATATCACATACCAGAACACATAGTCCCTGTTTCAATCCTGCTGATGGGCCATCCGGCAGATGATGCAGAACCTAACAAATTACATTATGAACGTCTGGATCGTTCACAGACAGTTTTCCATGGTTCTTTCCCTGATACAGAAGAGGATACGAAGCAATAACTGCAATAAGGTGGCTGAACATAAAAACCGGGGATGCACTGCATCCCCGGTTTTTATGCTTATTTACAAAGTTTCTCAAATTCTTCCGCAACAAACTGTACCTGAGTTCCAACCACAACCTGCACACTGGTTTTTCCAGGTCTGATTACACCGGCTACACCGGCTGACTTTATCTTCTTTTCATTTACCAGGGTATAATCCTTTACTTCCAGTCTGAGTCTGGTAATACAGTTATCAATGCTTACAACGTTTTCTTTACCGCCGATTCCTTCCAGAATAACAGAAGCAACGTATGTAAAATCGTTGTTCTTTAATACAGCAGCAGACTCATCCAGGTCATCATCTTCCCGTCCCGGTGTCTTAAAATTAAATTTCACAATAGCAAATCGGAACACTGCATAGTAGATCCCACCGTAGATAAGACCAATTGGAATAATAAACAGAGGATTAACAGCCATAGGAGCTTTAAAGCTAAGAAACCAGTCAACGAATCCGGCGCTGAAATTGAATCCGGCACGTACCGGAAGCATTGCACAGATGGTTAAGGATATTCCAGTCAGTATGGCATGGATTAAATATAATCCGGGTGCAAGAAACATGAATGCAAATTCAAGCGGTTCTGTAACTCCTGTAAAAAATGAACAGACTGCTGCTGCCAGCAAAAGACCATAAGCCTGTTTTTTCCTTCCCGGTTTCGCCGTATGATACATGGCAAGAGCTGCAGCCGGAAGACCAAACATCATAACCGGGAAGAAGCCTGTCATATACTGACCTGTCTGACCCAGCACACCTTTTCCGGTCCAGAAGTTTCCAAGGTCATTTACTCCGGCAACGTCAAACCAGAAAACAGAGTTTAAGGCATGGTGAAGGCCAAATGGGATAAGAAGACGGTTAAAGAAGCCATAGATTCCTGCTCCTGCTGCACCAAGACCCAGGATTCCCTTACCAAATATTACCAATGCGGTATAAATTACCGGCCATACGAAAAACAGTACCAGGCAGGCAACAAGGGAAAACAGTGCCGTAACTATGGCAACAGAACGTTTCCCACTGAAAAAGGCCAGTGCATCAGGTAGTTTCGTGTTTTTAAATCGGTTATAACAGCTGGATCCAATCAAACCGGAAACAATACCAATAAACTGGTTATTGATTTTACCAAATGCCGGATTCACAGCACTGACATCAATACCTTTTAACATTGCAACTACTGCTGGAGAAAGAATTGTCTGAATCATCAGCCATGATACCAGGGCTGCCAGAGCGGAAGTACCTTCATGATCGTCTGACATACCTACGCCAACACCGATGGCAAATAGAATCGCCATATTATCGATAATGGCTCCACCTGCCTTAATCAGAAAGGCAGCAATGGCGCTGTTTGCCCCCCATCCCGTTGGGTCAATCCAGTAACCAATTCCCATCAGGATCCCTGCTGCCGGCAGACACGCTACCGGAAGCATCAACGACTTACCTAGTTTTTGCAAATACTTCATCATAAAAAGAAACCCCTTTCTTTTTTTGTCCTGCCGGACATTTTTTATCCTCACCTGCCTGTAAGCAGGTTACGATCACTTTTTATCTAAAACAGACCGTATTGCGTAGTATGCAGCATCTTCATCTTCTCCCTCAAAGCGGAAGATGACTTCATCCCCCTTTTTTGCTCCAAGTCCCATGATGGCCAGAAGACTTTTGCAATCGGCTTTTTGTAAATTCCAATAAGCTTCTATAGTACACATGTATTTCCCTGCTTCTATAAAAATCACGGAAGCGGGTCTGGCGTGAAGTCCCATTGGATCTTCCACTACATATTGATACTCTTTCATTCAGCCACCTACAATTCGATAATTGGTTCCAGCTCCCTAATCTGCTTTCCAACATGACATTTCATATCGGGATACTCCATGGTATTTAAAATAATGACCGGTGTAATCAGATCATACCCCTTTGCCTTAATCCCTTCCAGATCAAATTCCAGCAAAAGTTCTCCTTCCTTTACCCGTTCCCCCTGTTTTTTAAAGGCTTGAAACCCTTCTCCTTTTAATTGAACCGTATCAAGGCCTACATGGATCATTACTTCTGCTCCGTTATCTGCTGTAATACTGACTGCATGCATTGTCTCAAACATCACTGTCAGCACTCCGCTTACCGGCGCCACTATTCTGCCTTTTGAAGGAATGACAGCCATTCCTTTTCCCAGGATCTCCTGACTAAACGCAGGATCTTTCACCTCACTTAACGGTACTGCCAATCCTTCCACAGGCGCCAGAATTTCCTCCTTGTTACCGCCCCCTCTTTTTAAATGCTTCTTCCACGCTTCAAACATGCCGACTGGTACCCCTTTCTTCTAAAGCCTCATTCTTTTGATATGGACTGCCAGATATGCAGTCTCCTCTTCTGTTACATCATGATGATATGATTCTGAAATAAATTCCCTGATTTTTAAACTGCACTCATACTCTTCCGGATACATTCCTGCTATGATATTACTGAATTCTGTATTTCCGCTGTTTAACAACTCTCCAGTCAGAATGCGCTGGGCAAGAAACCGCAGGTGGGTAATAAACCTCTGATAACTTAAAGATCCCTCGTCCGGTTCCATGGAAAAGAATTCTTTTACTATTTTGACTCCATTCTGAATCAGCTTTGTCATGTCCATCGTTTTATTCATAGCCGTATTAAGTTCTGCATTTACAATATGCATTGCTATAAATCCAGCCTCATCTACGGGAAGCCGTACTCCCACACTTCTCTCAATCAGCGCAACTGCATATTCACCCACCAGGTACTCTTCTTTATAGAATGTCTTGATCTCGCTAAGAATGGGATTTGAAAAAACCATATTCTCCTTAAAGCGATGGATGGCAAAATTAATATGATCCGTCAGCGTGATATAGATATTCTGATTCAAAGTCCTGTTAAGTACACTTTTCGCATAGGCAATGATTTCTGCCGATGCCTTTAAGTGTTCAAGCGGAAGCTTCACAAGCAGTTCCTTAAACTGATCCAGACTGTTCTGGCTGTCTAACCGGAAGGTTTTCTCAATTTTGTTTTCTGCAATCGGGCGTCCCGCCTTTGTGCCAAAACCAATTCCTCTGCCCATGATGACGACTTCCTTCCCATCCGGCTCAATTGCAGTTACGATATTATTATTAATGATTTTATCAATATTCATAAACTACCTCTTATCAATAAAAAAACCAATTTTGACTATGAAAATAACATGTTATTTTCTCAATCAAAATTGGTTTTGCCTGCTTTCCAGTAACAATCCGAATTAATATTCATTTACCTAACTATAGCAAATTTTTTTTAAGTTGTCAATATGTTTAAAGCTTACTAAAAGCAAGAAATAAAAACAGAACGCCGCTGAGCCAGGACAAATCCCAGCCTTTTAATGCAGCAAGCCGTTTTCCCAGGAAAATTCCGGCATACATCACGGCAATTCCCACTAAAAGCGCTGCCAGAGCTGCATACCCCGGATTAATCATAAGAAAACCGGACAGGGCGCCAGCCACCAGACTGTCAATGGACATGGCAAATGAAAACATGATCATTTCTTTCCATGAAAGGGTCTTTGAATCATCCCAGTCAGCTGCCATAGGATTGCCGTATATGTTAATAATAATGCTAAGTCCCGAAATAGAAAAAGTCAGGTCTTTGTGAACATGAACATGATTGTTAATGTATTTTTTTATGGTATAGTCCAGCAGCTTCATCACTCCCAAAAAGAATAAACAGGAAAACCCTACTCCTTTTGCGAACACTTCCGGCACAAAATTATCGATCACGTTGCCGAATAACAGGGCTGCCCCCAGACAGCCGCTGCAGATTGCATTAGCCGCAATTACCTTTATCCATGAAATGCCTACCCTGTTTGCTCCATAGGCAATGCTGGCAACAAATGTATCTGTACTCAGCGCCAGAACCAAAATGAAAATATTACGCATATTTGATCGAACTACCCTTTTTATTTTAATATATTCAAAGGCGTTTGGTTTGGCACCTTATAATTACTAACTGATTTTTTTTATTCCAGGATAATAGCGGAACAAAACTTTTGCAAGTATCTTATCTTCCGGTACATAGGGGTCACTCCAGTATCTGGCATCCGCGGAATTATTCCGGTTATCACCCAGCATCAGATAACATCCTGCTGGCACGGTGAAGTGATAATCCTCTGACTCCATGGGTTCCCTTAAGTATGGTTCTTCAAGAGGGGTCTGGGACTGGTTGATATATACATGGTTATTTCTAATGTCTACAGTCTCTCCCGGCAGTCCGATAATCCGCTTAACCAGATGAATCTCTTCATTTCCAGGTCCGGTCATGTGATCAAATATAATGATATCACCCCTATGGGGCTCTCCGCCAAACCGGTAAGCCAGCCTTGATCCAATTAACCGGTCACCTGTCATAATTGTGGTCTCCATGGATCCACTTGGTACCTTGCTATTGGCGATTAAAAACGTATTAATAAAAAAAGCAATCGCTGCTGCAATGACAATAATCTTCAGCCATTCAAACAGCTCCCTCTTCCAGTTAAGAGGTTCTTCCACTTTACTGTCCTTTTTTACGCTCATATTTTTTCCTTTGACTGTTTTTTATTATTGTATCAAATGGACAGGGCAGAATCAACGTTTTATATCCCATTTCTTTTTAATTCTGTCCTCAGCCTTTCCAGTGCTTTTTTTTCCAGTCTTGATACATAGGATCTGGAAATTCCCATGAGATCTGCGATCTCCCTCTGGGTGTATTCCCTGCCGCCATGAAGTCCATAGCGCATGCCTATAATTGTTTTTTCATTGTCTTTCAGGCAGGAATCAAAAACTTCATATAGTTCCTTGATGTCCTGTTTAAGTATGATGGTCTCTAACGTCTCTTTATTCTCCATTTCGATCACATCCAGAAGGCTTACTGTTTCTCCATCCTTGTCTACACCGATGGGTTCATATAAAGACACCTCTTTTGAATATTTTTTATTAGCACGAAGGAGCATAAGGATCTCATT
>JAAOXG010000079.1 GCA_013036995.1 Lacrimispora defluvii | reverse complement strand
TCCTGATCGGGGGGTAGGGTTCTGGTTGGCTGTGTAACAATGGTTGCTACAATTTCAAGATGGGCCAGTTCTTCCGTTCCAATATCTGTCAAAATTGCTTTCCCCTCTTTATAAGGCATAGCATAACGCTGGGAAAGATAACGCATGGAAGCGCCCATTTCTCCATCTGGGTCCGCCATACTGGCTCATAATGAAGGTAGCGATTTTAGGATTGGGCGTTTTAATATTTACGGGATACTGCAATCTTTTTTCATATCTCCACATTAGCCGCACACTCCTTCCCATGGCCATGGATCATTTACCCAGGTCCAGTAGTTTTCGTCCATAACTCCATCTGCCATCAGTGGACCACAATATTGCTCATAGGTTTGCATAGCCTGATTACGCATATTTACTACATAATAGTAATAATTCAATGCATCTTGGTCACATGGGTGGGTATCAAGATACAGGACTACATCGTCCATTGCGAAACTGGCTTTAAATATCTGCATCAATAACATATCGCAATCAACAACATTATTACAATTTCCCATTACTTGCACCCCCCCATCAAAAATGGTTTAAATAAATCCGGGAAAATCGTTCCCATTTCAATTGCAGTATCTACAGAATAAAGTTCCTGCCATCTCTGCCACGGAACATATGCCATAGCAACAGGATACCGGTCAATGTTTTCAGCACCGGAACAATCAGCTGGCTTGGCACCAGTACACTTACCGGGTGCTACTCCCATTGGTGGCATACTGGGTTTCATACGGCAGGGAGGCATATCCGGGTACATTATTGGACATTGGGGCATTTCCGGACATTTTGTTACTGCTGGAGAGACTCCCTTTGACGGACATTTTGCTGGTTTGGGGGGCATTTCCGGACATTTCATTTGGCATGGCGGTATTTCCGGACATTTTGTTACTGCTGGAGAGACTCCCTTTGACGGACATTTTGCTGGTTTGGGAGGCATTTCCGGGCATCTCATGCGGCATGGCGGTATCTCAGGACATTTTGTTACTGCTGGAGAGACTCCCTGTGACGGACATTTTACCGGCATTGGGCATGGAGGCATTTCCGGACATTTCATTACTGCTGGTGACACTCCCTGAGACGGACATTTTACCGGCATTGGGCATGGGGGCATTTCCGGACATTTCATTACTGCTGGTGACACTCCCTGAGACGGACATTTTACCGGCATTGGGCATGGGGGTATTTCCGGACATTTCATCACTGCTGGTGACACTCCCTGAGGCGGACATTTCATTGGCATCGGGCGCGGGGGCATTTCCGGACATTTCATCACTGCCGGAGAGACTCCCTGTGACGGACATTTCATTGGCTTGGGAGGCATCTCCGGACAATTCATGGATCCAAAGTAAGAGGGACATCTGGATAAATCCTGCTGTCTCATTGGAATCGGTGCTGACGGGTTTTTTAAGCTCTTTGCCGGACCAGATCCCAGAGGCATATCTGGACGAATCACTGTACCCGGACATACGGACATATCAAGTTCCATAGGCGAAGACCAGTCGGAACACCGTTGTTTCGTATAACCATCCATAGGATGTTTGACTCCTTTCATATTTGAAAAGTTTCTAATATCAATCTATGAATGGAATACTCTGTTGTGCAGGATTAGAAGATATTTTTCCGTTTATTTCAAAAGAAGATCCATGACATGGACATTCCCATCTCTTATCATGACGGTTCCAGACAAGACGGCAGCCCATATGAGGACAGTTGACCGCGCCTTTTAATATTCCGCCGGAAAGCCCCTTTACGGATTTGAGGCCATGGGAAACCAGAGTGCCTGCGCCCGCTTTTATATGATGCCTCCTGGGTGTAAATACCTCATCAAACGGAGTTTTCTTTCCGAGAATCTGCATGCTTAACATCTTAGCTGCAACCATGGATGTACTCATACCCCATTTGCCAAATCCTGTTGCCACATACCAGTCGGGTTTGAAAACAGAATAAGTGCCGATATAGGGAATTCCGTCCAGAGTCATACAATCCTGTGCAGACCACTTACCTATCTCCTGTGCACCTGGGAACAGATGCTTTGCTGTATGCTTCATAACCCCATACGGGTTCTCCTTGGGAATGCTTCCTGTTCTGTGGCTTCCATATCCCATAAGCAGCTTGTCTCCTGCATTTCGGAAAGAATAGGCTTTGGAATCCACTCCCAAATACATACCGTCGATGGACGGAACGCCATCAAACTCTGTGACATAACTTTTTTCCTGATACATTTTTGCAAAATAGAATCCGGGAATATTGATAAATGGATAATGGGTTGCAAATACTACCTTCTCCGCCTTAATCACTCCCCGGTCTGTGATAACCTCGTGCCCCTCTACTTTTAACACTCTGGTTCTTTCATAAATTGTAAGGCCGGAGGAGATGTCTCTTAAAAATTCCAGAGGGTGAAACTGCGCCTGGCCGGAAAACCGGACCGCTCCAAAAATGGGAAAAGGAAGTTTGATCTCCCGTTCAAAAGAAGCTGGAAGACCAAGTCTTTTGGCACATTCTGCTTCTTTTAAAAGCTTTTCCGATTCCTGTACAGAATAAAGATAAGCATCTTTTTCTTCATAATGACACTGGATCCCATATCGTCTGATCAGCTTCCCATATTCCTCTACTGCCAGCTGATTGGCTCTTCCGTATAGTCTGGCCGTATCCTCTCCCACGTTTTTCACCAGTTTATTATAGATTAAATTATGCTGGGACGTAATTTTTGCAGTGGTATATCCGGACTGACCGCTTCCGATCCGGTCTGCTTCCAATACCACCACATGAACACCATGCCGCTGTAAATAAAAGGCAGTCAGTATTCCTGCCATTCCTGCCCCAATCACCACCACCTCTGTCCGCCTGTTTCCAGGAAGAGGGTTTCTTCCCGGTATCCGGACTGTTTCTGTCCATATTGAATTCATTGATTTTCACCTCTGTTGTTTGTCTTTCCGACGATGTATTAATGTGCATATTTCCTATTATTCTCACATTTAACAGAAGTAATGCCTTTTTTTCCGTTTCCAATTATTTCTTGCTTTCCTCTCTTTTATATACTAAAACTCAAACTTCGCACTTAA
>JAAOXG010000078.1 GCA_013036995.1 Lacrimispora defluvii | reverse complement strand
TATGTATACCCCCATTCATAAGTCATAAGCAAAACCCTGTTCGCCGCTTCCCCCAGAAGCCTGTAATCCACGCCCTCATATAAAAGCCCGCTCTGGTCGGCCGATGTCTTGGGGGCAAGTGCTACCGTTACCTGATAGCCAAACTGATTCAAGATCTGGGTGATCCGTTTTACAAAGTCTGCATAAGCCTGACGGTCATCTGCCATAATGTACTCAAAGTCAATATCCAGGCCGCCAAACCGTTTCTCCTGCATAATCTTACCAAGATTCCATATGAGACGCTGCTGTATCTGTGGGTTGTGTACCAGGTTTGTTACAAGATTATTATTAAACCGGCCGTCTGGTCCAAAGGGCGTTAAAGTCAGAACCGGTCGCACTCCGGCTTCCAATGCACGATCGATCATCCAGTCATCCGGGCTCTGAGGCGGAACTAAATCTCCCTCTAACGTAAATCCATAGGAAAAAACGTAAAGATCTGTGAGAAATGGAAGAGTTTCATCCAGGTTATCCGGATTAATAAAGGGATATGCATAGCCAAACACATAAAGAGGAATCCTGTCTTCGGGAGGACTGTCACCCCTGATATAAAGTGCCTGACCGACTGCCAGGCGGTATGGAGGATAAATCTGATTGTCATATGTCAAAGCTTCTACCGGAACGTTCTGGGACGCGGCAATGGAATCTACACTGTCACCCGGCTGTACTACATATATGTTCATAGCAGCACCCTTTTAACTGAATTGGTAAAGCATATGAAAAATCAGCTGGAAACATGATAGAAACTGCTTCATTTTCCTTCTCTTCATAAAAATGTAATGTGCTTTTTTACTGCCTTCGTTGTATAATATTGAAAAAAGGAGGTTATCAAATGCAAAATATCTTAGTATGTGACGATGACAAGCAAATTGTTGAAGCGATTGATATATATCTGACCGGAGAAGGCTTCCATGTAATAAAAGCCTACGATGGCTTTGAAGCTCTGGAACTACTGGAGGAAAATGAAGTGGATCTCATGATTCTGGACGTAATGATGCCTGGTCTTGACGGTATCCGCACTACCTTAAAAGTACGGGAAACCAGCAGCATTCCCATCATCATTCTATCAGCCAAATCAGAGGACACCGATAAGATTTTAGGCTTAAATATCGGTGCAGATGACTACATTACCAAGCCATTTAACCCACTGGAACTTGTGGCAAGAGTCAAATCTCAGATGCGCCGCTATACCCAGCTTGGAAATATGAATCAGCAGCCTGCCGGACAGATTTATAAATGCGGTGGACTTGCTATTAATGATGATAATAAAGAGGTTACAGTTGATGATGAAATCATTAAGCTGACTCCTATTGAATATAACATCCTTTTACTTCTTGTAAAAAATGAAGGAAAGGTCTTCTCCATTGATGAGATCTATGAGCAGATCTGGAATGAGGAGGCAATTGGCGCCGATAATACGGTTGCCGTTCATATCCGCCATATCCGGGAAAAAATCGAGATCAACCCCAGAGAGCCGCGGTATTTAAAAGTGGTCTGGGGCGTTGGGTATAAGATCGAAAAGCAATAGGAGCCAATATGAAAAAAAGAAAAGAAAAGGCCATTCTGGCCCATCTCCTGTTCTCCCTTCTTGTAGTAATCGGTGTTTCTGTCATGTACAACAACACCCATTATGGAGAAGGGATCGGCTGGATTGCCAACGAAAGTTATGAAGATACCCCCGAGTTTGCAGGCCAGTTAAAATCTGACATTGATGATATTTTTAACTATGTAAAATACAAGGAAGTATTTGAGACCAACGGAAAACTGGATTACTCCAAATTTATCATACGGGTTGCTGATGGACCGGGAACCACCAAAGATTTCACATTAGATGAGATGATCCGACATGCCAAATCACAGGGTTATTATTTAAATGAACAGTTTAAAGTAAGTGGCGGTCACCCTAATAAAACAGGTGAAGATTTAAATTATCAGGTCGTTTACCGTGCCTACGAGCCGGACTTTAAGGCCGCTGAACCGGGTGACTCCTTTCAGTCCATTGATCAGCTCTCCTATGAGGTTCTCTCTCATTTAGGTAACTATTATCGTTTCTATTACAGGTTTATCCAGAATCCAGGGAACTTAAAGTTTGAAATTCAGTATCAGAATACAGACAAGGATTATAAACTCTATACCAACTTCCCAGGTAAAACCATTGATGAGTTTAAATCGCTGGGGAAATATTTATACGTTACAGGTGAGGCACTCTATGTAGACTCCAACTTAACATTTGTTCCAAAGAACGTATCGCCTGAACTTGAAAAGATAAATCCTTATAACAACGGGAATTATCATATGTCTGTGGCTGTCGATACTTCCTATCCTTACAAAGACGCCTATTATCAGGCAGCTGAATCCTTTGAGCAGATGCGCCTGTTTTTCATCGTTGGTATGATCTGCCTTGCTCTTGGAATCTTAGGATGTGCCGCAACCTTTTACATGCTGGTTCTACTCACCGGTGCTCCGGAAGAACAAAGTCCTTCTCCTTTCTTGAAGAGAATGGATCAGCTTCCTGCGGAGATCTGTCTGGTATTATACCTGGCTGCTTCCGGCATTGCGCTGTTGGTTTCACAGCTAATATTTTTTAAGATTATCCATCTGTTCCTTTCTACTGAGGATTGGTACTATGGCGAGCTGGTTTTAAAAGTTCTCATCTTATATGTGACAGGAGTTTCTGCTGTATTAAACCTTCTAAAACAGTATAAGTCCGGAGTTTTATGGAAGAACAGCCTGCTAAATAAAGGGTTAAGGACCCTTTTACTCTATTTTAAGCATCACCGATTTACAACCAGAATTATGATAACCTATTCTCTGTTTCTGATTTTTAATGTTGTGATGATTTTGGCTTTTTCATTTTTACTCTTTACCTATAACGATTTAGAATCCCGAATTATTATGGGAGCGGTTGCTGTGCTGCTTTTTCTCCTGGATCTTTGGGTATTTCATCAGATGTATAAAAATGCCTGGCAGACGGATCAGATTAACCAGGCCCTGTTAAACATCTCCAACGGTAATACCACATATAAGATTGATACCAAACTATTTTATGGGAAAGAAAGAGAGCTGGCAGAAAATATCAATCATATCAGCACAGGACTTGAAACTGCCTTGCAGGAAAAGGTTCGCAGTGAGCGGCTGAAAGCTGATCTGATCACCAACGTATCCCACGACATCAAAACTCCTCTTACGTCGATTATCAATTATGTGGACTTAATTAAAAGGGAAAAAATACAGGACCCACGAATTCAGGGTTACCTTGAGGTTCTGGAGCAGAAATCCCAGAGGCTGAAAACATTAACCGAAGACCTGGTAGAAGCTTCCAAAGCAAGCTCCGGTAACTTGAAATTAGAAATGACAAGTATTGATTTTGTTGAACTGATCTACCAGACAAACGGGGAATTTGAAGAAAAGTTTGCACTGAGGCATTTAGAACTGGTGTCTACGCTACCGGATGATGCCATGTTGATAGAGGCAGACGGACGGTACCTATGGAGAGTCCTTGAAAACCTATACAACAATGCATTTAAATATGCAATGGAACACAGCCGTGTTTATGTAGACATTACGAAAGAAGAAAAGAATATCTTATTTACCATAAAAAATATTTCTGAGAATCCGTTAAACATCCGGGCGGACGAACTGACGGAGCGGTTCGTCCGCGGTGATGTTGCAAGAACTACCGAAGGTAGCGGTCTGGGAATCTCCATTGCGAAGAGCCTGACAGAGCTTCAGGGAGGGCAGTTCCAGCTTTATATTGATGGAGATTTATTTAAAGCAACTGTTGCATTTCCTCTTAAGAAATAAGGTGAATTCGCTCCCACTTCCCGGTGAGATAACGGATCAGTGATATGATGTAATTAGCGGTCCAGCCGATGGGTACTGCAAACCATACGGCCTGGACCCCGATTACAGGCGCAAACAAAGCCGCTCCCGATACGCGGATAGCCAGATTCACCAAATTGGCAGCCGTAAACACCACCACATCTCCTGCACCTCTTAAAAGCCCGTCTGTGATTGCCTTTAACCCAATAAAGATATAAAAGAAAGATATGAAATGAACATAGCTGATTCCAGTAGCAAACGCTTCACTTGCACTGCTTTCATTTAGAAAGCTTCTTATAAATATTTCTCCAAAGCCCTCCATTATGATGCAGATAATCACTGCGAATACTGCTGCCATCATGCAGCAGATACCATAACCCTTCTTAATTCGATCTGTTTTTTTAGCTCCCATATTCTGAGCGGTATACGTAGACATGGCATTTCCCAGGGCAAGCATTGGAACGATGCAGATGGATTCGATCCTGGTTCCTGCTGCAAATCCTGCCATAACCGCAGATCCGAACCCATTGACAACCGACTGAACCAACAGCATCCCAATGTGTACGATGGACTGCTGAAGCGTGGAAGGAATGGCTACCCGCATCATGTGGGCTGTCATCTTCCAGTCATAGATATGGAATAATTCTGTGGTTTCATAAGATTTAAGCCGCCTGATCAGAACGGAAAATGACAGAACAGCTGACAGTCCCTGTGCAATTAAAGTGGCTACTGCGACACCAGATACTCCTTTATGGAACTGTGTTACAAACACCAGGTCCAGTACAATATTTAACACCGAAGAAAAAAGCAGAAGATACAGCGGTGTTTTAGAGTCTCCCAGAGACTGAAACACCGCTGCCTGCACGTTATACATAAACAGAAATGGCAGACCAATAAAATAAATACTTAAATATACCGCTGCCTGTTCAAAAACATTGGAGGGTGTATTCATAAGAAATAGTATCCGGTCATTAAATGCCAGGCCAAGACCACCCAGAATCACACCAATCGTCAGGAAATTAATCAGCGTTGTGGAAATAGCTGTCTTCATATTCCCTGTCTGTTTTGCTCCAAGAAACTGTGAAACCACGACGGAACTTCCGATTCCTCCGCCTACCGCTATGGCTATAAATACATTCGTAATAGAGAAAGATGCCCCCACGGAAGCAAGGGCTTCTTCCCCAACAAAACGTCCTACCACAACAGAATCGATAATATTATAAAACTGCTGAAATAAATTACCAAGGATCATGGGAAGTGCAAAAAGGAGAAGCGACCTTCCCGGATGATCCGTAATCATGTTAATTTCTTTTCTCTGTTTTTTCATACCCATTATTCTAAACCGTTCCTATCCAAATATACGCCAGCCGCAGATAAAGTTGTTGCTCCACCAGGAGCTTAAAGACCGTTCTACCACACGTCCGTTACTGGAAGAAGCATCGATTACCTTACCTCCGCCGGCCACGATTCCCACATGACCGCTAACCACGATAATATCTCCCGCCTGCAGGCTGCCAAAGCTTGATATCTTCGTATATTTTCCAACACTCCTCCAACCGGAAGAGGTAATATAACTCTGACGGACACCAGCCTGATTTAAAGACCAGTATACGAAACCGGAGCAGTCAAAAGAGCCTGAACCTTTTGCTCCCCACACATAAGGGCTGCCCAGCTTGGATCTTGCAATGGAAAGAAGTCCGCTGACGCCAGAACCGCCCTTGACAGTTCCTCCCTTGACCGTATTACCTCCTGTTCCGCCGGAACTACCAGCAGACTTTACGCCGCTTCCGTTTAATTTGCTTAAGGTCATCTGACCTACAGCACCATCGGAAGAAAGACCATTTCTGCTTTGGAATTCTTTAACAGCTTTTTCTGTTGCTTCCCCGTAATAGCCGGTTATGTTGCCTTTTGCCAGATATCCATATTTATTTAAGAGCTGTTGAATTCTGGTTACAGAATCTCCCTGTTCTCCAAGTCCCATACCATTGGGCTGAGCCTCTGAGCTGTTTAAAGCAACTCTGGTTGAGGGTCCCAGGTAACCATCTACAACAAGGTCATTGCGTGACTGGAACTGCTTCACAGCAGTTACGGTATCATTTCCATAGGCGCCATCCGGTTCCGTCATCAAATATCCAAGTTCCTTTAAGCGCTGCTGGCAGGCAAGCACTACGTCACTCTTTTCTCCATAGGTCAGATAATTTGGTCGGATCTCTTCACTGTAAAGCAGGTTGATCGTCTGGCGTCCAACCTTACCATCTACATTAAGACCGTTGACCTCCTGAAGTTTCTGAACCGCTACTTCCGTCTCATCACCGAAGGTTCCCGAAACCTGTCCTGCATTAGCAAGATATCCCAGTTCATAAAGACGGTTCTGAATCCTGGTGATATCATCTCCCTGAACCCCTTTGGCAACCGCATAATATTTTGCAGACGGTGACATAATTGAATTTAAGGTTTCCGGTCCCACAATCCCATCCTGGACCAGTCCGTTTTGTCTCTGGTAAGTCTTTATTGCTGCTTCTGTCACGTTTCCGAAATATTTCGTAGGTTCATCGTTATCCATAAATCCAAGATTCATCAGACGTTCCTGAAGGCTGGCCACTACCGGATGCTCCACACCATTTCTCAGAAACTCCGGTATTGGATTGTCCTTCAGCACCGGAACGTTGTCAATATCCGGAAGCAATAGTCCTCCCGGTGTCAGAATGTTAACTGACTGCTCTTTCTTTGCTTCAGAGACGGTAGCTGCAGAAGGTGTGGCAGCCGCTGTTTCCTTGTTAATTCCACTCTCACTATTGCATGCAGACAGGCAGGCTGCAGTCACTGCGGCCAGTAAAACCGGCCCTGCAAAACGTCTGTTCCAGTCTTTATCTATGTTCATCAATCAATTTCCTTTCGTATGTAAAATCAGGTCTATTTTAACACAATTTTGTCGTAAATGGAAAGGGAATTTATTTCATTGCCACATTTAATGGGTTATGGTATAGTAAATGTAAGAAATGCAGGTTAGCATTTGCTAACTTTTTCTGATAGAAAGGAGGAATTTTATGACACCAATATTATGGGCTGCCGGAGGAACCGGCTTTACATTTCTGATGACAACACTGGGAGCTTCGGTTGTATTTTTCTTCCGTAAGGAAGTAAACCAATCAGTTCAGAGAGTCTTTCTTGGATTTGCGGCAGGCGTTATGATTGCAGCATCTGTCTGGTCTTTGCTCATACCTGCCATAGAAGAGGCGGAAGCAAAGGGCGGCATTGGCTGGATTCCTGCTGCCGGTGGATTTTTACTGGGCGTACTGTTTTTAATTGTACTGGATTCCTATCTGCCTCATCTTCATCCGGATATGAGCAGTCCCGGAGTGAATAAAGCGGAGGGCATTTCGTCTTCCTGGAAGCGTACAACACTGTTAGTCATGGCTGTTACCCTTCATAACATACCGGAAGGAATGGCTGTGGGTCTGGCCTTTGCTCTAGCAGCGCAGCACGGAGGTGATCCTGCGCTTTATACCTCAGCCATGGCTCTCGCTATAGGAATTGGTATTCAGAACTTTCCCGAAGGTGCTGCAATCTCCCTTCCTCTGAGACAGGAAGGGCTCTCTGCAAAGAAGGCATTTATTAAGGGAAGTTTATCCGGAATTGTGGAACCTGTTTTTGGAATTCTTACCGTTATTGCTGCTGGAGGCATTGCACCATTAATGCCCTGGCTTTTGTCCTTTGCTGCAGGTGCCATGATGTATGTTGTAGTAGAAGAGCTGATTCCCGAGGCTCACTTAGGCGAGCATTCTAATGTAGGAACGCTGGGCGTTATGGCAGGATTTCTTGTTATGATGATACTGGACGTTTCTTTAGGCTAAAAAACGGACCCTGGAAGGTAATTCACCATCCAGGGTCCATTTTATTAACACGATTCGTTTTCCGTTTCTTTTCTGTCGCAGAACAGGTGGAACCGCTCCACAAGCTGCTCTAAATATGCCGCCTGACTGGACATCTCCTCACTGGCAGCTGCACTCTCCTCTGCGGTAGCAGAATTGGTCTGTACCACTGCGGCAATCTGATTAACCCTGCCAGATACATTCTCAACTGACTCTGCCTGTTTTTCCGATGCCAGGGTGATGCGGTTAACCGTATCCACTACCTGATCCATGGTATCTCTCACCACATTCAGTGAGCGGGAAGTCTGCTCAGCTATACCCATACCCTTTTCCACTGTGCTCACAGAGTTTTCAATTAAAATAGCGGTATTCTTGCTGGCTTCCGCACTCTTGCTTGCTAAGTTTCTTACTTCATCCGCTACCACTGCAAATCCTTTTCCTGCTTCACCTGCTCTTGCAGCCTCTACTGCAGCATTTAAAGCAAGTATATTGGTCTGAAATGCAATATCCTCAATTGCCTTCATAATCTTTCCAATTTCCTGGGATGACTGGCTGATCTCCCTCATGGCATCATTCATGGATACCATGTGATGATTGCTTTCTTCCACTTCTGCCTGGGCCTGTTCCGTAAGAGAATTGGCCTTCTTTGCATAATCTGCATTGTCCCGGATCTGCTCTGAAATATGAGAAATCGCTCCTGTCAGATCCTCTAACGCAGTTGCCTGTTCCGTAGCTCCCTGTGACAGCAGCTGAGCCGCATCAGAAACCTGATCAGAACTGACATCAACCTGGGCACTGGCTTGGTGAATATCTCCTAGTGTACTGTTAAAGCTCTTTAATATAGTAACAAAGGAGCTTTTAATTTCTGAAAAATCACCTACAAAATCAGTAATCTGATCCCGTGGCACCGTTAAATCTCCTTTGGACAGCCGTAAAAGAATGGAAGATATTTCTGAAATATATGCATCCAGATTATTCATGGTAAGGCGGAGATTTTCTGCCAGCCCCCCCAGCTCATCACGGGACTGGTATGTAATATAACGGACAGCCTTTAAATCTCCTTTGGCCATCTCCTTTGCCGCCAGATCCAGTTCCTCCAGTGGCTTTAAAATAGATTTTGAGAAAAAGTACCCCGTTACCCCGCATAATATAATGGTTATTGCCATAGCCATGATACCTGCTATGAGATACAGGTTACTGGATCTGTTTGCTTCTCCCACAAACCCCTGGGCATCCTTTGCCACAAGATCACCCAGACTCACCGCCTGAGACCTGACCTCTTCAAACTTTGGTTCGTAAGAACTTTTTACAAGACTTCTTGCCTCGTCAAGCTTTCCACCCGAAGTCAGGCTTAACACACTCTCTCTGATCTCTGATGTCTCTGCAATACCAGCCTGTATCTTTGCCAGAATATCCCTTTCTTCCTGAGTTCTTAACTTCTGTCCTAATTCTGCTACTGCTTGTTCGATCTCCTTACTATCCTGATCCATAACAGTCCTGGCTTCCTCAGTTGCTGAATTAAGTTCAGTCTTTTTTACACTGGTCAGGCGGTAAAGAGCCATCTGACTGTCTAACAGTCCGCGGCGGATCTCCCATGTATTCTGGGTTGCCGAATATGGCTTGTCATATAGATCCTGGGCATTGCCTGCAATCTTTTTCATGCCCATTAAAAGGCCGGAAAATGCAAGTATACCAAATACAATAATCATACCAAAAGCAGCAAAAACCTTCGCTCTTATCTTTAGATTCCTAAACACTATAGCTCCTCCATAATCTATTTACCCTGTTATCTACAGGCTTTATAATTTTTACTATAGCACCAATCAAATACACCGTCAACCGCAGTACTTCCAATAAAAACCATATTTTTGAATAATTTTTCATGCAAAAAAAGATACCCTTCCAGCACGATCTGCCGTTTTCGGGTATCTTTCTCATAACAGTAATTTCCTATCAGATCTCATATTTATGCTTGGTACGCAGTCTTGCCAGAGATCTGGCTAAGGATGCTTCAAAATGAGAATGCTCCTGAAGGCTCTTGCCCTGTCTTAACTGTTCCTCTGCTCTCTCTCTGGCTTCTTCCGCACGGCGTTCGTCAATATCCTGAGGAAGCTCTGCCGTATCCACCAAAAGAGTCACACGGTTGTTAACAATCTGAACAAATCCGTTTCCTACCACGGCGTGAATCCATTCTCCGTCTTCGTTCATCAGTCTCATCTCTCCGACGGCAACAGCAATTACCATATCTTCATGATGTGGCAGAACTGCCTTTTCACCATCTGCAAGAGGAATGATTAACTTTTGGCACGGTCCTTTGTAAAAAACTTTGTCACTGGCAAGTACCTGAAGGAAAAATGTACTTGTACTCACTGGCAGCACCTCCAAGTTAAGCCTGTAATGTCCTGGCCTTTTCTATTACTTCGTCAATAGTTCCCACATTAAAGAACGCAGCTTCCGGATATTGATCCATCTCACCGTCGACGATTGCTTTAAATCCACGGACAGTCTCCTTTAAAGGAACATACTTTCCTGTGATTCCGGTAAAGTTTTCTGCAACGGAGAAAGGCTGGGACAAGAATTTCTGAATCTTTCTAGCACGATAAACAGTGGTCTTATCGTCATCACCCAGTTCTTCCATACCAAGAATTGCAATAATATCCTGAAGCTCTTTGTATTTCTGAAGAAGCTCCTGTACTTTTCGTGCTACTACGTAATGCTCTTCACCAACTACATCAGGCTCCAGGATACGGGAGTTGGATTCCAGAGGATCAACCGCCGGATAAATACCCTGTTCCACAATCTTTCTGGATAAAACCGTAGTTGCGTCAAGATGGGCAAATGTAGTTGCCGGAGCGGGATCAGTCAGGTCATCAGCAGGAACATAAACAGCCTGTACAGAAGTAACAGAACCATTTCTTGTTGATGTGATTCTCTCCTGCAGCTCACCCATCTCAGTAGCCAGCGTCGGCTGATAGCCAACCGCAGAAGGCATACGTCCAAGAAGCGCAGAAACCTCAGAACCAGCCTGTGTAAAACGGAAAATGTTATCAATGAATAAGAGCACGTTTTTATGCTCCTCATCACGGAAATATTCCGCCATGGTAAGTCCTGTTTCAGCAACACGCATACGTGCGCCCGGCGGCTCATTCATCTGTCCGAATACCAGGGCAGTCTTTGCAATAACGCCGGATTCTCCCATTTCAGTCCATAAGTCATTACCTTCACGGGAACGCTCTCCAACACCGGTAAAAATGGAATATCCACCGTGTTCTGTTGCGATGTTATGAATTAGCTCCTGAATTAAAACAGTCTTGCCAACACCAGCACCTCCGAACAAACCAACCTTACCGCCCTTTGCGTAAGGAGCAAGAAGGTCAATTACCTTAATACCTGTCTCCAGGATTTCAGCAACCGGACTCTGTTCTTCAAATGGAGGCGGGTCTCTGTGAATGACCCACTTGGGACCATCCTTTAACTCTTCTCCATTATCGATGGTATCACCAAGAACGTTAAATAAACGTCCTAATGTCTGCTCGCCAACAGGAACCTTAATTCCTTCTCCCGTAGCGGTTACTTCCATATCCTTGCACAGACCTTCGCTGGAAGCCAGCATAATACAACGGACTGTGCTGTTGCCCATATGCTGGGCAACTTCCATTACGCAGCGTTTCCCGTCATTATCCACCTCAAGGGCGTCCTTGATGCAGGGAAGGTCGCTGCCCTCTAAAAATTCCACATCTACTACAGGTCCTAAGACCTGTACAATTTTGCCTTTATTCATAATCTGTTACTCACAGTCGTGAGGACTCCTCCTCTCTCAATTTATGGAAAATACGATATCGCCTAAGCCTTCTTCTGTTTCTTCTTCTGTGCCTTTGCTCCGCTGATTACCTCGGTAATTTCCTGGGTAATTGCAGCCTGCCGCACCCGGTTATAAGTAATTGCCAGGCTGTCAAGCATTTCCTGGGCACTCTTTGTGGCCGCCTGCATTGCCATCATTCTGGAATTCTGCTCGCTGGAATAAGATTCCACCAGTCCACCATAAATAAATCCAGCAATATAGTTTGGCACAATGGAGTCAATCACTGCCTGGGGAGATGGCTTCATTGTGATTTCCTCTAAATGAACATTCAAAGGAACGTTCTGGCCGGGACGATTCTTGGGAATAGGCAGAAGCTGCTGTATTTCAGCTTCCATTTTCATCGCATTGACCATTCTGGTATAGATCATATACACTTCATCAAGTTTCCCTGACAGAAAATAATCAACGATCTTCTCTTCAATAATTCTTGCACGGCTCATATTGGGTTTCTGAACTGTATAGCGGAAATCCTGTTCCACCGGTATTCCTTTTTTAGAAAAATACTGCTGTCCCAGATCACCTACTACAAACAGGGTGGGATTTCCTCCCTTGTCGATCTGTTCCTGTGCCAGTTTAAAAACGTTGTGATTATAAGCACCTGCAAGACCTTTATCTGCTGTTACTACGATATATCCGATTTTACGATCCTCTTTTTTGATCTCTGGCCGAGTATCTAAATACTGGTCATCAATGTCGGGCGTATGCCTTATGATTCGGTCAATGGTTCTTTGCAGCCCGTAAAAATAAAGCTCCGTATCAGTCAGGGCTTTTCTGGCCCTTTTTAACTTTGACGAGGAAATGGTATACATCGCATTGGTTATTTTCATGGTACTCTTAATGCTGTTCATCCTGCTTTGTATTTCTCTCGCATTTGCCATATCTTACACCCGTTTCTGTTTAAATTCTGCAACCCCGTCAAGAATCTTCTGTTTCAGCTCATCAGACAATGCCTTGGTTTCCTCAATCTCTTTGACAATCTCCGGATGAACACTCTCAAAGAAATCAAGTAGGTTTCTTTGGAATTCTTTCATCTTCGGAACTTCTACATCAAGCAAAAGGCGGTTATTGGCTGTAATCAGGCTGATTACCTGCTCATGAAGGCTTAATGGATGGCATAATGGCTGCTTTAACAGTTCCGTTAAACCTCTTCCGAACTGAATCTGTTCCTTGGTAGCCGCATCAAGATCTGAACTGAACTGGGTAAATACCTCCATCTCGCGGCACTGTGCCAGATCGATACGAATGCTTCCTGCTGCTTTTTTCATGGCCTTTGTCTGAGCTGCACCGCCTACACGGGATACAGAAAGACCAACGTTAACTGCAGGTCTCATACCGGAGAAAAAGAGGTCACTCTCTAAAAAGATCTGTCCATCTGTAATAGAAATAACGTTTGTCGGGATATAGGCAGATACGTCTCCAGCCTGTGTCTCAATAATGGGAAGAGCTGTAATGGATCCGCCTCCCAGTTCTTCCTTTAAGCGGCTGGAACGCTCCAACAGCCTGGAGTGAAGATAGAAAACATCACCTGGGTACGCTTCACGTCCTGGAGAACGCTCAAGAAGCAGAGATAATGCACGGTATGCCACCGCATGCTTGGAAAGATCATCATATACGATCAGCACATCTTTGCCTTTATACATGAAATGCTCAGCAAGTGCTGTTCCTGAGTAAGGTGCAATATACTGCAGGGGAGCGGGCTCACTTGCAGTAGAAGACACTACTATGGTGTAATCCATGGCTCCATAATGAGTCAGGGTATTTACAAGCTTGGCAACTGTAGATGCCTTTTGCCCAACTGCCACATAAACACAGATTACATCTTTGCCCTTCTGGTTTAAGATAGCGTCTACTGCAATTGAAGTTTTACCTGTCTGACGGTCACCGATGATTAGCTCTCTCTGACCACGTCCGATTGGGAACATGGAGTCAATGGCAAGTATTCCGGTTTCCATGGGAACGGATACACTCTTTCTGTCGATGATACCAGGTGCCTCATTTTCAATTGGACGGAAATCATCAGAAGGAATCTCTCCCTTTCCATCAATCGGTGCTCCCAGTGCATTTACGACTCTGCCCACAAACTGATCGCCAACCGGTATTCCGGCACGCCTTTTTGTCCTTGTAACCTTGCAGCCTTCCTTTATATCACGGTCTGAACCAAAGAGAATACAGCCGATATCTTCTCTTCTGATATCCTGAACCATTCCCTTGACACCGTTATCAAATATAACAATTTCACCATACATTGCATGATCAATTCCGTATACCGTTGCAATGCCGTCTCCAACGCTTAAGACAGTTCCCACTTCCTGGTCTCTGGCATGAGCGTCATAATCCTTAATTTCACTTCTCAATATAGAAATAATTTCATCTGAATTGATGGAAGCCACGTTTTTCACCTCCGCATTATATTTTGTTCTAATTGTCTCAGACGTCCCTTTAAACTCCAGTCAGTCTCCACATCTCCAACCCGGAGGATGAAGCCACCGATTAAACCGGGGTCTTCGATCATGCAGAGCCTTACTTCCTTTTTCTCATATTTCCTGCAAAGCATAGCCTTTATTTCACGGATCTGTTCTTCATCTGGTTCCGTTACATAATAAAGCGTTGCTTCTAAAATGCCCGCTTCTTTGCATACTTTGGAACGCCAGGCTTCAAAAATTTCATCTGCAAGATCCATATCACGGCGATCAACCAGCACCTTAAAAAAGATTCTGATCGATTCGTCAAATACCCGCTCAATAACCCGGTGTTTGCTGGTTTTGGGAACCACAGGGCTGTTTAAGACACGCTTAAGCTCCGGCACTGTTTTAAGCGCCAGAGCCGCATCCTCTATCACCTTCTCGGGAAGGGAGAGTTCATACAGCACCTGCCCGTAATTAATTGCTGCCTGCGTCATGGGAATCACCTGCTTCTGCTAAAAATGAATCATAAAGCGCCTGATTTGCTTTCGCGTTTGTTTCCTGGCCAACTACCTTGGCTGCTGCTGCAATCACCAGACTTGCAATCTGGGCTTTTGCTTCACGCATTGCTTTTTCCTGATCGGCTTCTGTCTTTTTCTGTGCTTCGCTGATCACGCGTCCCGCATCTTCCTGTGCATCCTTTAAGATCCTGTCATACTGGGCTTTCGCCTGGATTTTCGCTTCCTCAATCAGTTTAGCGCCCTCTTCTCCGGAAGCGGCCAGTTTTTCTTCATACTGCTTTTTCAAAACTGCTGCCTGCCCTTCCGAAGACCTTGCATTGCTGATGCTCTGCTCAATCATCGTTTGCCGTTTATTAATGACATTCATAACCGGCTGAATCAGGAAATGCCTCAGCAGAAAATACAGGACGATGAGATTCACGATATTCCACACAAAGTTCATATCCAGTCTAAGCATCTGTATCGCCTGCCTTTCTAATATTTTTTTCCATGTACATCCTGTCGGTATAAATTATTTAAGGAATAAAATGATAAGAATGGCTACAACGAAACCATAAATAGCGGTTGCCTCTGCAAGTGCACAACCAAGTAACAGCATTTTACTGATCTTGCCTTCTGCCTCTGGCTGTCTTGCAATTGCATCTGTTGCTTTTGATGTTGCGATACCGATACCGATTCCTGCTCCTAAACCTGTAAATACTGCGATTCCTGCTCCAATTGCTGCAAACATAATTATTTCTCCTTTTTCATCAATAGTTTTATTCTAATGCTTCTTTCATAAATAGACCTGTTAAAAATACAAATACGTATGCCTGAATCAATCCGTCAAAAATGTCGAAATACATGGTGAACGGGATTGGTACGATGAAACCCGCCACCTGCTTGATCAGTTCCATTACTACGAATGATCCTAAAACATTACCGAATAATCGCATACACAGCGACAATGGTCTGATAAATAGTTCCATGACATTCATTGGGGTCAACAGCGGCATTGGCTCTGCAAATGCCTTCAGAAAACCTTTTCCCCCTTTTTTACGAAAACCGGAGTATTCGATCAGCACAATGCTCATTACCGCAAGTGCAGCAGTGGAATTTAAATCCTTTGTGGGAGGCTTAAATCCAATGATGCCAATTAAGTTGGCCACACCAATATAAATTGCCACAGATATCAGATAAGGGATATAACGTTTCCCTTCCTCACCGATCAGACTTTCAAAGAAATTGTAAAGCCCGCCGATGGCCATCTCAAGCACCTGCTGTTTCTTTCCAGGGTTCTCAACCTGTAGGTTTCTAACCAGGATGATGGAAAGGACAGTCAATGCCAACATGATAACCCATGTCACCACTACGGATTCAGCGATTGGAATGCCGCCGAATATCGGAATGGTAAAGACCGTTTCGCAGTTCAGTTCCTCTAATAACTTCTCTGCCAGCTCCTCCGTAATGCTCACTTCCTTTCTTAGAGACTTCCCGATTTGCAATATTGTACGTGTAAATATACAATGTTGCTCAGGTATACCGTGTATCATACTTTCATCTGCAAAAATTGTCAACTTTTTGACTGATTCATAACATCTTATTAATGCGCACAATTGTTTGAACATTTGGAACAATTTTAACTGCCTAAAATCTAAAATTATTATTAATTTTTTAACCTGAAATGTAAACAAATTGTAAAGTTAATCTCTTTAAAGAAATTTTTCTAGGTTATATGTAGAATTTTTTTCTAATATTTTGTGTAAATTGCCATGTATTTTTTTCGTTTTTTTCAATTCATCGTCATAAGTAACGAACGATCGTCCAAATACTGTAGTTAAGATGGGTAAAAAACCAACTACCATTTTACCGTGCTAAAGTGACGCTATCAAAACACACAAATGCTCCCACGGATAGAAATATAATTTTGATTCTCTCTCTTCTTATTAAAATGGAATAGAAATTGGAAGATACAGGAAAAAGAAAATATAAAATGCTTTTTTCTTTCAGAAAGGAGCATCTGCTCTTAAGTCAAGTATTACATAATCTTTACCGTAATATGCTTGTTCAAATTTAATTTATCCAATAATATGGATTCATCACAATGTAAACGGAATAAGGAGCATTGTTATGGACGACAAGCAGCAGTTATTAAACAGAATTTTAGAAGGCCAGCATTTGACACCGGTATTCCAGCCAATTGTTTCCCTTATAGATGGAAAAACCTACGGATATGAAGCGTTAAGCCGAATTTCTCAAAAAGAACTGGAAATGAATATAGAGGAGATGTTTCGAACAGCATCTAAACATAATAAGTCCTGGGAACTGGAAACTTTGTGCAGGGTAAAAGCACTGGAACATTCCATACATATGGAGCGGGGTAAAAAGCTATTTCTCAATGTAAACTGTAATATTATTTATGATAATGCCTTTCGTGAAGGCTTTACCAAAGCATACCTTCAAAAATACGGTTTAAATTCAAATGACATCATTTTTGAAATAACAGAACGTGTATCTATATTGGATACCCATGCCTTTACATCCGCAGTTGATCATTATCAAAAGCAGAACTACGGAATTGCAATTGATGATGTGGGCGCCGGTTACTCTGGACTTAATATAATTGCAAATGCCAGACCTGATTTAATTAAGCTTGACATGAATATGATCAGAGATGTACATAAGGACGAAACAAAGCAGTTACTGATTAAAGCACTGTCTGAATTCGGAAAAAATGCAGGTATACTTGTAATTGCAGAAGGAATTGAAACGGAAGCAGAATTGGAAACACTGGTTAGTCTGGGAGTCGGTTATGGCCAGGGCTTCTTTTTGGGCTGCCCCGATCCGGAATTTAAGGATATTTCCAAAGATAAGGCCGATTTAATCAGAAGCTGTCAGGCTAAAAGTTATATCAGAAAAAATAAAACCTCTCTTTATCCGATGGCGGGGTATTTATCTCGTTCCGGGAACACTTTTTCCCCTTATGAAAAGGCATTAAAGATATACGAAACACTCCAAAATGATCCATCTATTACGGAATTTACAGTGACAGAAAGTGGTGCAGCCATCGGCTTTATGACCAGAACTTCCTTATTCGAAAAATTTGGAGGAAGATATGGTTTTAGTCTTAATTCAAAAAAAAGCATACAGCAGCTAACCACTAAAAATTTTCTCAGCGTAAATTACGATATGCCAGTCAATCAGGTTTCTAAGCTTGCCATGCAGCGGCATTACGATCAGCTCTATAATCCCATAGTTGTAGAAAGGGAAGGAAATTACTGGGGCATCGTCACCATCAAAGATCTTCTTGAGGCCTGTACCAAGGTAGAGGTGGACACCGCCATGCACTCCAATCCACTGACAGGATTACCCGGCAATCTGATCATCGATCAGGAAATTCTGTTCAGAGTCTTAAACGATGCTCCCTATTGTATCATATATTTTGATATTGATAATTTTAAATCCTATAATGACGCATACAGCTTTCAGTCTGGAGATATGATGCTGATGCTTCTAGCTGATATTCTCAGAAGAGCAGCCGTTAAAAGTGAATTCATTGGTCATATCGGAGGAGATGATTTTATTGTGATCTGTGACTACCATGAGGCTGAAACCTATTGTGAAAAAGTAATTGAATATTTTTCTCATCGTGTTTCTTCTCTGTACCATAAAGACGATATGGACAGGGGTTATATCATATCAAAAAATAGAAGAGGAATTACGGAAGAATTTCCAATTGCCAGCCTGTCCGTTGCAGGTATTTCAAACCGGATCAAGGCTTATAAAGATATAGAAGCTTTTTCCGTAGAAATTGCCGAGCTTAAAAAGAAATGTAAGCGGCAGACCGGGAGTTATTATGAGATTAAATGAGATGAGCAGCGGCAGAATTTTTGTGTGAATTTTTTATCCAGCAGTTGATATATGCACCAAATATGATGTAAAATAAAGATAGCTAAAAAACTTAATATTGCATGTTACACAATGCAAAACCCTAGGAAGTGCGAATTCCTAGGGTTTCTTTTTGGTTCGTTGTCCTTATTGTTTCGATCTAACCATTTAATTATAAAGTATTGATGCAGCTATTTTTCAGAATAAGGAAATGGACAGGTGTTGAAAGGCTGCATCCGAATTTATTAAGACATACGTTTGCTGTCTCCTATCTAGTAGGCGGTAGAAACCTAGAATTTCTTCGTGATATGCTGGGTCATAGTGATTATACTACTACCAGGGATTATGTAAAAATGGCGAACCAATACCGCATGATGGATGCAGATGTATATAAACTTGATGATATTTTCTTCCGACAGATAAAATAAAAGTATTTCAATCAATCTTCCCGATTGACCGGAGCTTCTCCGGCCGTGAACTTGGTTGAGATACATATATCGTGCTTGTAAAATTTTCCATTTATAATATAATTAAAATACTGAGTTATTCATTTTTTAAATAGCCACGCATTATGAGCCTAATATAATAGAAATAATGAGTAGCTCATAATGTACAATTGTTTTTTTATCTGAGGTTTTAATTCTTATCATAAAGATTTGAGGTGGATGGATGAATCGAAAACTTTGGAAAACAATGCTTTATATTATAATCACAATTATTTTATCTGTTTTTTTGTACTTTTATATTGTAGATTCAATTCAAGATCATAGATTAGTAAAACTAGCTACCGAAGCAACAGAGAAGGCTATTGAGAGTAAAGATTTTTCTTTATACTACGGATTAGCAGAGAAATCATATGTTTCAACTAAAGAGAAGTTATATATAGTACTTGCTCTAATTATAACTGCATTATTAATTATTTGGTACATAATAATAACTTCAACAAATTTAAAGATAGAGAAAGATAAGTCAGAAACTAAAAATACTAATATCTTTTCATTAAAAAAAACTTACATTTCTATTTCAATTATTGGGTTAATAGGTTCTATTGTTTATTTATTAAATGCCATAAAGAATCATGAATCCATTGCTATTTCACTTATTCTTCCATCAGACATGCTATGCATGTTATTCATAAAGTATAATATTCGATATAAGTATATTAATACATATGGCGAAGATATAGGATACTTTTCTTCCAAAATTATTACAGTTGGATTATCAGTAATATTAATAATTATTAATTTCTTACTATATAAACTCATAGCAATAACAGGTATAGATATTATGAAGTGGCATTATTAAAGATTTTAATCAACACAATCTTTCACAATTGTGAAAGAACCCAACTCCCCATTATATTTAAAAAGTGAGTATGTAAAACAATATTTCCCAATGTTTGATGTATTATTAAATAGAGTTTATCTAAAAATTGTAATTGTAGATTATTAATAAAGGGGGTGTTTTGTATGGAACAATTTTCCATTCCTGGAGCAGGCGGGATAATAGTTAGAGAGATTAATGGTGAAGAAAATATACTTATGCAAACTCGTGTCAAACCAGAGGCCTTATATGAAGATGGGCTTATAGAAATACCCGCTGGAAAAATACGGGCTTTTGAGAGCATATTTGCTACGCTGAGAAGAGAGGTTAAAGAAGAAACAGGGCTTGATATTACTGAAATACAAGGGGAAAATTTATCGACAGTCTATAAAGGCAATTCATATATGGTCATAAATTTTATGCCTTTTTCTTGCTCTCAAAATTTAGTTGGAAACTATCCTATAATGGTCTTTGTGTTTATTTGTAAGGCAGAGGGAGAGATGCTTCCTTTTTCAGATGAGTCAAAAAATTACAAATGGACACCTGTTTCTGTAATAAGGAGATTATTAGAAGATTCACCAGAAGTTTTTTATCCAATGCATATAGATACTCTAAAGAAATATATAAGCATAAGTGTATAGTATAAGCATTATGCATGGCAATAAATTTTAATAATGTTAATTACGAACTACTAGCTATCAGTATTTAGTTAGTAGTTTTTTTGTTGCAAATTTTTCAACAAAACTGAAACTTGCTAATAGATGTCAAGCCTTTTTTTAGCTGAAAGCAGTAGTATAATTAATGTAAAGAAATTACAAATAAAAATTAAATGTATCTTTAAAAAAATACAGCAACGTTATCAAGAAACGGTTAAAGATAGCGTTGCTGCTTATAAGGTTATTATCCAAATGATACATCATCCAAAATTAGAGACTGTTGACCATTTGCAGTTACAGAAAAGCTTATTGTAGCACCTAAAACATTAGCTGGTGCGGCAATTGTAAAAATTCTAAAATAAGCAAATTCTCTATTGGAGTTTACAAGATCTTGTTGTCTAATTGTTATTGTTCCTCCAGGAACATCGGGTCCTGAAGTTGTAAATGTTATTGCTGCTGTTAATCCAACCTGAGCTCCTGAACCTTGTGCAAAAAAAGAAAATTCATAAAAACAACCAGCTGTTATGGGTGTAATCGTTTGTGACAGTACTGCCCCGTCTAACAAGTCAACGGCTGAATTTCCTGAATGAACAGTTCCTTGTGCTGTTGTCTGTGATACCAGTGTTGTATTGTTTGCAGTCCAATCGGTTGGAACAGTTCCTGTAAATAGTTCCATCCCTCCATTTTTGACAAGTTCTCCTGCAAATGCACATGGAGAAATAGGTCCAGTAGGTCCAGTAGGCCCGGTAGGTCCAGTAGGTCCAGTAGGCCCGGTAGGTCCAGTAGGTCCAGTCGGTCCAGTAACT
>JAAOXG010000077.1 GCA_013036995.1 Lacrimispora defluvii | reverse complement strand
CCCTCCGGTTTTTATGATTTTGTGTAGTAACTTAATTATACCAAAACCATCGGTTTCATGCTATTTTTATGCCAGTTATTATTGAATTTTCAAGGTGCATAGGCACTTATTTAAGTGCGAAGTTTGAGTAAAGGATGTAATACAGGGTTCAATTTTCCAGCCCGGAGTGGGCTTTCTGTGAATGTAATAATGAAGTTCCGGTATCAAATTGTTAAAATCCAGTTCCTCGGTCATATGGAACACTCCTTTTTCTATGGGATGACTCTATTGAAATCGTTATTAAATTTATACAAGTGAATTTATTTAAAAAAATGTCGATTTATGCGCTTAATCGTATTATATGGCATTGATAATTACAATACAAGTCTATTTTATCAAAAAATAATCTTTAATAATTACAAAAATCTTAAATCATTCCATTCTAATAATTTGTGCAATTTGCTATGATACACCTATCGGACGAAGCTTTGTTTGTAATGTTTTACATGATAAGAAAATGATAATTGTCGGACTGAGTACAGGAAGGAATAGGGATGTTTGAAAAACGAGATTTATGCTGGTTGCTCAAGCCGGTAAGCAAAAAACAAATTGTAACCTGGTTTATGGAAGACAGGGCCCCGTCAGTGACAGCCCGGACAATTGAGCGGGAGATGCCCCTTTTGTTTGATGGAATTTCACGTTCACAAAAGGAAGATGCCTCAATTGTATTAAGCCTTACAGAGGAGGGCAGCCTGGGAGACGAAGGATATTCCATAGACAAAACAGAATCGGGATATGTAATTAAGGGCGGCACACAAAAAGGTCTTCTCTATGGAATCTTCGGTCTGCATCGTCTGCTGGTGGGGAAAAATGGAAGTTTCCCTTACATCAGTATTCCGGATCAGAATTACCGGATGATCAATCACTGGGACAATTTTGACGGAACTATTGAACGTGGGTATTCCGGAAACTCGATTTTTTTTGATCATAATAAGTTTCGCGGTGATATGAATCTGATCCGCCAATATGCCAGACTGCTGGCATCAGTAGGGATTAATGCAGTTTCCATCAACAACGTTAACGTCAGGAAATACGAACGCTTTTTCATCACTGGGGATTACTTAAAGGAAATAAAAAAAATAGGAGATATCTTTACTGAATATGGAATCCAGATATTTCTTGCCATTGACTTTGCGGCACCAATCTCAGTAGGGAAGCTTTCTACGGCAGATCCTTTGTGCCCGGAGGTAGCGTCCTGGTGGAGACATGCGGTAGAGGAACTATACAGAATTATCCCGGATTTTGGAGGATTTGTTGTTAAAGCCGATTCAGAGCATGAACCAGGTCCGTTTACATATGGAAGAAGTCATGGAGACGGAGCCAATATGCTGGCAAAAGCCATCCGGCCTTTTGGAGGAATTATCGTCTGGAGATGCTTTGTCTATGACTGCACCCAGGACTGGAGAGACCGAAGTCTTGACCGGGCGCGGGCCGCTTACGATCTCTTTCATGAATTAGACGGCAGTTTTGATGAAAATGTTATTTTGCAGATTAAGAACGGGCCTATAGATTTTCAGATCAGGGAACCGGTATCTCCTTTGTTTGGCTCCTTAAAAGAGACCAATCAGATACTGGAGTTTCAGATTACCCAGGAATACACCGGACACCAGAAAGATATCTGCTATCTGGTTCCCATGTGGAAGGAAGTACTGGATTTTGACACCAGACATGGAGCGTCAAGTCTGGTTAAAAAAGCGGTCAGAGAGTATTCTCCCAATCAGAAGCTTTCCGGGATCTGTGCAGTAGGTAATGTAGGAATGGACCGGAACTGGACTGGAAATAAGATGGCACAGGCCAACTGGTATGGATATGGGCGGCTTGCCTGGGACAACGATTTGACTTCGGAGGAAATTGCCAAGGAGTGGCTTTATTTAAGCTTTGATTTAACGGATGATGCAATGAAAAAAGCGTTGTCCATTCTCATTACCTCCAGAGATACGTATGAGAATTATACCTGTCCGCTGGCTGTGGGATTTATGTGTAAGCCGGGGATTCATTATGGCTGTGATATCGATGGCTATGAATACGACTGCTGGGGGACTTATCATTACGCCGACAGAGACGGAGTGGGAAGAGACCGGACTGCAGCAACGGGAACTGGCTATACAAAGCAGTATTCTCCTCTTAAATTTCAGGAGTATGAAGATATTCATACATGTCCTGACCAGTTATTGCTGTTTTTCCATCATGTACCTTATACCCATGTGCTTCATTCAGGGAAAACGGTGATTCAGCATATCTACGATACCCATTTTGATGGTGTAGAGAAGGTAAAAGAATATCAGGCCAAATGGGAGAGCATCCGGGATGTGCTTGATGAAGACAGTTATAAAAACGTTAGAGACCGCCTGAATCTGCAGCTGAAAAATGCAGTGGAGTGGCGGGATCAGATCAATACTTACTTCTTCCGGAAATCCGGTATTGGGGATGAGGCAGGAAGAACCATCTACAATTAGCAGTCATCTTAGTTTATTCATAATAAATCAATTTTTAATGAGAAGGAGGAGTTTAGAAATGGGTATGAGGAAAACAACAGGTATGGTGTGTGCTGCAATACTTGCAGCCAGTATGCTGGCAACAGGCTGCAGCAGCAAGACTGCAGAGCCGGCCAAAGGTGAAACAGCAGGAAAAGATGCAGGGGGAGAGGTAGCTTTAAGCTTTTCCTGGTGGGGAAATGATGACCGTCACCAGGCAACCCAGAAAGCAATTGATGCGTTTAATGCCGCTCATGCAGGAAAAATCAAAGTAACAGGAGAGCCCTCCGGCTTTGGCAATCTGGAAGAGACATTTGCCACCCGTTACGCAGGAGGGACTGCAGCGGATATCATGACAGTAAACTATCCATGGGTTCTTCAGTACAGCCCCGATGGAAAAGGATTTTATGATCTGGATCAGGTAAAGGATATCTTCGATTTCAGCCAGTATGATCCGGAGTTTTTAAAATTCGGTCAGAGAGCAGGTAAAATGCAGGTAATTCCATATGGGCAGAATACCCTGGGATTTTATTTGAACAAGTCTGCATTTGAAAGAGCCGGAATCAAGGAACTGCCAAAGACCTTTGACGAGTATAAGAAAGCGGCAGAAGCATTTACAAAAGCGGATCCAAACTCTTATTTAATCGTCAGCCCCACATTCCGTTTTGCTGCTATTTACTATCTGCAGCAAAAGACCGGTAAGGGAGAGTTTGCCGACGACTTGAGCATGAATTATACACAGGAAGATTATAAGGATGCGCTGATCTGGTATAAAGATCTGGCAGATGCCCATGTATTCTGCTCCAGAAAAGATTATATTGAAAATGTAGGCAATGAACCTGTAAGCATCGCTCAGAATGCCAAGTTTATCAACGGCGGTTATGCCGGCGTTTTAGAATGGACCGGCGGAATTGCTTCCAATGCCAAGACCTTATCGGATAAAGGCGACCAGCTGGCGATTGCGCCGCTTCCAGTAATTGATGGCGCAAAATTTGATGGCACTATGGCAAAGCCATCTTTAACCTTTGCTATTTCCAAGGATTCTAAGAATCCAAAGGCTGCAGCAGAATTTTTACAGTATATCTTAAACGATCCGGAAGGAACAAAATTAATGGGCTCCACCAGAGGAATCGTTGCTTCAAAGGCAGCAAAAGCCTCCCTGGAAGCAGACGGTCAGATTACCGGCGTTGTAAAAGATGCTTATGACTTTACTGCAAATGCAAAAGTAATCAATAACTCTCCAATTTTTGAGAATGCCAAATTTACAGACGCATACGACAAAAATTACGAGAAATTTGAATTTGGACAGAGCAGTGCAGATGATGCTGCAAAAGCAATCTTTGATGCTATCAGCGAGGAAAATGCCAAGCTGAAAGAGCAATACAAATAATAGCAGAAAAAACTGCTGGTTAAGTCGTCACGCAGAGGAATGAGATTCTTCTGCGTGACTGAATCGAAGGAGGGAGCTTTTTGAAACATAGTAAAATCGGATTGTTATATATTCTTCCATGGCTGGCAGGTATAATATTTTTAACATTATATCCTTTTGTGAATGCACTTGTTATCAGCTTTACTGATTATAATCTTGTACGGAAACCCAACTTTGTAGGATTGGGAAATTATATAGATCTGTTCCGGAATGCTGATTTTCGGTCAACTCTGACTGCTACTATAAAGTACACAATATTTACCGTACCACTTCAGCTTTCCTTTGCTTTGTTTATAGCCTATATCCTGAATTTTCAGCTGAAGGGCATTAATTTTTATCGTACTGCTTATTATATTCCGTCTTTATTGGGAGGAAATGTTGCAGTTGCAGTGCTTTGGCGGTTTTTATTTCAGCAAGATGGTTTTATCAACCGCTTTATCGGTATTTTTGGAGCGGCTCCCATACCATGGTTATCTTCACCAAATGGAGCAATGTCTGTCATTGTTTTATTGAAAGTCTGGCAGTTTGGGTCTTCTATGCTGATCTTTCTGGCGGCATTAAAAGATGTGCCCCAGGAACTGTATGAGGCAGCAAGTGTGGATGGATCTTCCCGGCTTTATTCTTTTTTCCGGATTACTATTCCGCTCATTACACCCACCATTTTCTTTAATCTGGTCATGCAGATGGTAAATGCCTTCCAGGAATTTAACGGTCCCTATCTGGTTACCGGAAGAGGCCCGCTGAATGCGACTTATCTGACCTCTATGTATATTTATGACAATGCCTTTAAGTTTTTTAACATGGGGTATGCAAGTGCGGCCAGCTGGCTCTTATTTATCATTATCATGGCTGTAACAGCAATTCTCTTCGCCACACAGAACAAATGGGTATTTTATTCTGACGAAGGGAACTAAGGAGGGAATATATGAACGGGTTAAGTAAGTTAGAAAGACGCAGGCGCCGCCGGGATTTAGTCAGTGCATTAATACGTTATGGGATATTAACGGCAGTGGCTCTTGTCATGATCTATCCCATTCTCTGGCTGGTAGGCGCGACTTTTAAAACCAATAATGAAATATTTACGACGGTTAATTTTATTCCCAAAAGAATAGACTTTACTCCGTACATAGAAGGCTGGAAGACAAGAACCCAGTTTACATTTACAACCTTCTTTCTCAATACGTTTCAGTACGTAATACCAAAGATTCTGTTCTGCCTGATATCCAGCACCCTGGTTGCTTATGGGTTTGCCAGATTCCAGTTTCCATTTAAGAAATTTCTCTTTTCTTTACTTATGGCAACCATGTTTCTCCCGGCAGTGGTAACAAGAATACCTCTTTATCTGCTTTGGAAGAATCTTGGACTTTTAGATACTTATGTTCCATTAATTGCACCTACTATATTTGCCAATGAACCATTTTTTGTTTTCATGCTCATTCAGTTTCTCCGGTCCATTCCCACCTATCTTGATGAGGCGGCTACTGTGGATGGATGTAATTCCTTTGAGATCCTGATTCGCATTCTGCTGCCTGCCTTAAAACCGGCAATTGTCAGCTGTACCATTTTCCAGTTTATCTGGAGTTTTAACGATTTTTTAGGGCCCCTTATTTACGTCACCAGCTTATCCAAATATCCGGTAGCGCTGGCACTAAAGATGTCCATCGATCAAAGCAGCGGAATTGTTGAATGGAATCAGATTCTTGCCATGTCATTTCTTGCTCTGCTTCCTGCTCTGATCCTGTTTTTTGCAGCTCAGAAGTATTTTGTGGAAGGAATCACTTCTACCGGTGCGAAAGGATAGTGTTTATGGAAAATAAGGAAAAACGGCTTATGCTTCCCAAACTGATCAGCCACGGCTGTGTCCTGCAGACTGGAGAGAGAACAAGAATCTGGGGCCTTGCGGCTCCGGGTGAAGGCATCTCTCTTCGGCTTTCAGACCAGGAAATCAGCTGCAGGGCAGATGGAGGCGGAAACTGGGAAGCTTACTTTCATCACTTACAGCCAGGAGGACCCTTTATCCTGGAATTGTCCGGGGAATCCGGTGAGACAATTCGGGTGACAGATGTTTATCTGGGGGAGGTATTCATCTGCAGCGGCCAGTCCAATATGGAACTGCCCATGAACCGGGTAAAGGACCGGTATCCCATTGAGTTTGAAAAACAGGGGGATGCCAGATTCCGGCTGTATAAAGTAAAAGAAAACTATGAATTTCATGGGCCTTTAAAGGATCACGTGGAAGCTTCATGGAAGGAATGTTCTCCTGATACCATTGGAGAATTTTCTGCTGTCTCTTATTTCTTCGGAAAATTTATGCGGGAGAATAGAACTGTACCAATTGGTCTTATTAATGTAAGCCTTGGCGGATCTTCTGTAGAAGCCTGGATGGGAGAAGAAGAGATCAGCCAGTATCCGGATATGAAGAAAGAGCTGGAGCTATGCCAGAATCAGAAGCTTTTAGAGGAAAAAATGGCAGGGCAGATAAAGGCTCATGAGGAGTGGTATAACACCATAAGAGACCTGGAAAAAAGTATGGACTGGAACGATAACAGCTGGAAGGAAGTGACTCTTCCGGCCTTTTTAAAGGATTTCGGACTGGATCATTTTAATGGTGTCATCTGGTTTCGCAAGCGTATAATGCTGCCCCGACATCTGGAGGGGAAAAAGGCAAGACTCTGGCTGGGAACCATGGTAGACAGCGACAGAACCTATGTAAACGGCGTTCTGGTGGGAGAGACTGGATACCAGTATCCGCCCAGGAAATACAACGTTCCGGAAGGTGTGCTAAAAGCGGGGGAAAATGAGATCCGCATCTGTCTGGTTTGTGAGAATGGGGCAGGAAGAGTGACTCCTGACAAGATTTACGCCTTATTTGCAGAGGAAGAAGTCATTGTCTTAGATGGCAGATGGGAATACCAAAGCAGGTCGGTGGGTGGAGCTGCGCCCAGAGTGGACCTAATGTCCCAGAAACCGGCCGGGCTCTATTATGGGATGCTGGCACCCTGTTTTCCCTATCTGGTAAAAGGCGTTTTGTGGTATCAGGGAGAGAGCAATGATGAGAGACCGGATTCTTATGAGGAACGGCTACAGCAGATGATTCTTCTTTGGAGAAAGATGTGGAAGGAAGAGAGTCTGCCCTTTGTAATTGCACAGCTGCCTAATTTTTCCATTGATCTGGATGACAAGGAAGATGCCTGGCCAAGGATCAGGGAAGCACAGAGAAAAGCGGGCGTATTAAAGAATGTGGCTGTTACAGTAAATCTGGATTTGGGGGAAGAGAACGACCTTCACCCGCTTAATAAACGGGAGGTGGCTTATCGCATGTCGCTGGCAGTAAGGGCCATGATATACGGGGAGCGCGTGATCTTTCGGGGCCCGTGGCTTTCGGATTTTGATGTGTCAGAGCAATGGATTACCCTGTTTTTTGAGACAGAAGATAAGAAAGGGCTTGTTGTCCGCGGAGGAACAGGACTGGAAGAGTTTGAGATCGCAGGTGCAGACGGAGTCTATTATTCTGTGACAGGAGTAATAAAAGAAAATCAGGTCCGTATCTGCAGCAGTGAGGTAAAGCAGCCGGTTTTCTTCCGGTACTGCTGGTCCAATGCTCCAAAGATAGGCCTTTTATACAATGAAGCGGGTCTGCCTGCTTCTCCTTTTGGAATTTCAACATTATCATACAGAAAGTCCCGGTCCGGCCAATAGCCAAACGGGACTTTTTGCATTCATTACCTGGAAACAGGAAGATACAGTTCCAGATAATGAATGGTTTTATCTGAATCCCCTTCTGTTTCCTCTTCTTTTTGCTTTTCTGGAGCGCAGCCCATGACAGGGCCGCAGTAAGCAGTTCCTGTGAGTGAATAACCCTGTTCTTTAGCCCACTCAGCTGCCTTTATTATCTTCTCCTCATCAGGAACAAGAGAGTCGGATGCAAGAACGGTGTAAACACAGGTTTCCCATTTCAGGACAGGAAAGCGTTTTAAATCAGGATTCAGCCTCATCACTGAGGAGGTTTCTTCTGAAAGAAGAAAAAATTCGTCCCGGAGTTTCGCGTGTTTATCCTTAATGATGTATTCCTGGAATGGAGCACATAAGTCAGGGATACCAAGACGGTTGATCTCTTCGCAGTCCTTAATCCTGTAATGGGTGAGAAGCGGTTTGGTCTGGTATTGGTCCAGACCCTGCTTCACGTTATCGTAAGTGATTCTCAACAGATTTAAATGCACCAGCGACTGCCGGTGAAGTTCCAGCTGTTGTTTTTCTTCTGTAATTTTTTTCTGAATCATGGAGCGGCTTGAATGAATGGAACTTTTATAAAGAATCCGCTCAATGTCTTCCAGGCTGAAATTAAGTCTGCGGTAATACATAATGCTTAACAGCCTGCTGATGTCATCATAGGTATAGCTTCGGTAACCATTTTCCTCTTTTTTCGGCTGTATGATACCCTTTTTTTCATAAAACCGAAGGGTATCGCGGCTTAAACCTAACCGAAGGGAGACTTCTCCAATGCTGTATTTCTTCATGCTTATTCCTCGCGTTCAGTCTGTTATTGCCACTGTTATTCTATCACAAATTGTGACAAATTTCCCTTACGGTTTTCTTTCTATGCTTACAAATTACTAACAGAATCTATACAATTCCAACGGAGTAGATCTCCAGCCAGTAATTAATCTGGAGAAGGTAGGCAAGCATCTGGGGGCCTGCCATTAACTGCCCATACCAGGGTTTTCCATAATCGGAAGGCTTTGCCAGAAAATGCTCCAGTTTATTCTTATCAAGGAATTCCATAACCGGCGCTTTGCTGTCAGACATCATTTCCCGCACTCTGGTTATGAGAAGCGCTTCGTAACTGGTATCATAGGTTTTGGGGTAAGGAGATTTTCTGCGGAAAAGAATTTCATCTGGTAAAAGTCCCTTGCCTGCCTGGCGAAGAAGGTTCTTCACCACTCCGTCTCTTGTCTTCATATCCCAGGGAACGTTCCATACGTATTCAATTATTCTGTGGTCTGCAAAGGGAACTCTGGCCTCCAGGCCGGAATACATGCTGTCCCGGTCCATACGGTTTAAAAGTGTCTGCATAAACCAGCGCAGGTTCAGATAGGAAATCTCCCGCCTTCTGGCTTCTGTGGGACTGTCTTCCGCCAGTAATGGAGTTTCAGCAATTGATTTTTCATAGGTTTCCATTACATATTCATCCATATTTAAATAATTTAGAAATTCGTCATTCAGCAAGGACTTACGGGGCTGTAAATCCATGGTCCAGGGGAATGCATGGGCTTTAAAACAGTCTTCTCTGTGAAACCATGGATAACCGCCAAAGATCTCATCGGCGCATTCTCCTGTTAAAGTCACCTTATTATGAGGTTTCACCATGGAACAGAAATGAAGCATGGAAGAATCAATGTCTCCCATAGCAGGTAAATCGTGGGCCATAACGGAATCGTAAAGCCGGTCTGCCTGGGTCAGATTGTCACACTCCAGATAGTGATGGTCAGAATCCAGAAACTTTACCATCAGATCAACAAAAGGCCGGTCCTGTGAGGGCTGAAAAGCACTGGCTTTAAAATACTGATCGTTGTTTACAAAATCAAAGGAAAAGGTATTAAGCCTTCTTCCCTGTTTTTTCAGCTCTGAAGCACAGACAGCAGAGACAATGCTGGAATCCACGCCTCCCGATAAAAAGGTGCAGATGGGCACGTCAGAAACCATCTGCCGTTTGATGGAGTCAGTGACTAAAAATGATGTTTTTTCAATGGTTTCCTCGTAACTGTCTTCATGGGGATGGCTTTCCAGTTTCCAGTAGCATTTTAAATGAAAACCTCCCTGTGAGCAAAGAAGCATATGCCCTGGCAGCAGTTCCTTCATGTCTTTGAAAACTCCGCAGCCCGGAGTGCGGGCAGGTCCGATGGAAAAGACTTCGTTTAATCCCTTTTTATCCAGGTAAGGACGGATACCCGGATAGGCAAAAATCCCCTTCAGTTCGGATGCAAAGATAATTTCATCATCCCGCACAGTATAAAACAAGGGCTTTACACCAGCACGGTCCCTGCATAAACAGAGGCATTCCCGGTATGGATCCTGTATGGCGTAGGCGAAGATCCCATTAAGCTGTCTGGCAAAATCAGGACCATATTCCATGTAGCCGGTAAGGATGACTTCCGTGTCGCAGGTGGTGTCAAAAGAGTGGCCTTTTTTGATTAAATCATTGCGCAGCTCCTCGGTATTGTAGATTTCCCCGTTATATACAATGCAAAACGTTTTCCCTGCTTCCGTTTTTTTCATAGGCTGGCTGCCGTTTGTTAAGTCAATGATAGATAAACGGGCGTGAGACAGTCCCCCATGCTCAAACAGCCAGGTGCCGGACGCATCCGGTCCCCGGTGTCTTTGAATGGCAGCCATATCCTCCAGCACGTGGGTGTAATAGGATTTATCTTTTAAGTAATCCCGGTTTGGGTTATAGAATCCGGAAATTCCACACATAATGATTCCTCCTTTGGGTGAATCGTTTATAAGAGAAAACAGGCTACAAGGAACGTCGCGGCAAATCCGATGAAAACGGGCAGCAGATTTTTTCTGGCAAGTTCCAGAGGATTGACGCTGCATATGGCTACCACCGGTATCAGTCCCCAGGGAACGATGGTGCCGCCTCCAACGTAAATCGCGGTGATCTGTCCCAAAGAGGCTAAAATGGGTACAGAGGCATTCACTGCAGAGCCAAGAGTTCCGGCAAGAGCGCCTGTTAAGGGAAGACCGGAAAAGCCGGATCCATCAAGACCGGTCAGACTTCCAACGGCCATCTGCAGGACTGCGGCCATATATTTGTTAAGAGGCGTATTGCGGGCCAGCCAGATTGCCCAGTCATTTAAGATGCCCCTTTGGAACTGATCACCCAGAATATGAGAAATGCCGTCTCCTCCTAAAAAGAAAAATGCCCCGATGATAATAACGGGAGCAAATATCCGTATAGCGAAAAGAAAACCGTCGGTTACATAGAGTGTGACCTTTTCCAGCGCATGACTTCCAAAACTTAAGAAAGCGCCGATGCACATTATAAGGACTGCAGTTCCTGAAACCAGACTGGTAGCATCGCCTCCCTTCAGATCAAAGACAAGCATCAGAATGATATCGGCAGCAAAGAGCAGAGGGGTAACAAATGCCATGATAATGCCGGTAAGTTCCGGCTTGTGCTGAGGCTGTGTATCCTGTATGCTTACCTGGCTGCAGCAGGCGGAGATTTGTTTCCTGTTTAACAGATATGCGCTGATTGCGGTGACAATGCTCATTACCAGGAAAAGGGGCCGGCCTTTTGTTAAAATATCGGAAGCCGGGATAGAAGCAGCTCCTGCGGAAATGGAAGGAGCACCCTGAATGACCAGGTCATAGCTTAAGGCAAAACCGTGTCCGAATAAATTCATAGCCATGGCGGCTGCCAGTGGGTCCAATCCGGCTTTTAAGGCAAAAGGAAGCATAATAGCACCAATTAAAGCCACAGAAGGAGAGGGCCAGAGAAACAGGGAAAAAAGAAACATGGTAAAGCCCAGAATCCACCAGGTAGCCGAAGGTGATCTCATCACCTTAGACATGGGAATCATCATGATGTAGTCACTGCCTAAATCCTTTAAGCATTTTGACAGAGCGGTAATTAAAGCAATGGTTGCGATAATTTCCATAAATTCCTTTGCTGCAAATACAATGGCTTTAAATACGGTCATAATACCGCCGGTTATGGTTCCAAGCCCCACGACGCCAATCAGGAATAAAAAGGCGATGCAGACCAAAGGAGTATCCCGCCGTAAAATCATCACTGTGAGTATTGTAAGAACGCCTGCCAGGTAAAGGTAATGCAAGGGCGTAAGCACCAGATTGGTATCAATCATAGGAATCACTCCTGGGAAATAATATAATCTATTGTATGAAGCAAGGGAACGGCCAGTGTGATTTTTTAAGAGGAACTTGAATTTTTCAGTTCAGGCTTTTATACTGGATTCTATAAAGGAGATATCTTATGCAGATTATTTCGGTTCATATTAAGAATTTTAAGTCAATTGAGGACATGGAGATTACGGACATTGAAAATGCCCTGATCCTGGTGGGAAAGAACAATACCGGAAAAACAGGAATTCTGGATGCCATAAGGGCTGCAGCCAATGGATATGATGTAACAAAAGAGGATTTTAACGAGAAAAAACAAAAAATTGAGATTATTATGACTCTTGCAATCACCCAGGAGGATTTAGAATTATTTCACCGGGCAGGAATTGTCAGTCAGTATAAGCGGTATGATACCTGGCTCCACGATTTTATGACAAAGCTTCCTTCTTATCAGGATGGAAAATTATCCTTTACCTTTCAGGCCAGCTGGAACGGAGAAACCAGGTTCTTTGACGGTTATCATAAAAACAACCGGTATATCAAAGAGGTCATTCCCAGACTGTACTACATTGATTCAGAGAGAGCTGAATCAGTTTCAGAATGATCTCCTGCTTTTTCAGGAAGATGACCAGTTGTCCAGGCTAAGAAATCATGTCTGTATCTTTGACAGTGCCAGAGCGTGCAGCCAGTGTTTTCAGTGTATCGGACTGATTAATCAGAAGAAGCCGGAAGATCTGGCGGTGTATGAAACAGCCAAGCTTTTGGAATATAAGATGTACCAGCTGAATTTAAATGATTTTGCTGCCAGAGTCAATGAGAATTATAGAAAGAACGGAGGGTATGAAGAAATCCGTTTCTCCCTGGTCTGCGATCCCAATGAGATGTTTAAGGTGACAGCAGAAACCTATCATGAGGAGCGGGGGAAAACAAGTCCCATCAGTAATTTAAGCAACGGCATGAGAAGTTTATACATGTTGTCCCTTCTGGAAGCATATACAGAGGATGGGAAGAGAATTCCCAATATTATCATTGTAGAGGATCCGGAGATATTTCTTCACCCCCAGCTTCAAAAGGCCTCCAGTGAGATCCTGTACCGTTTATCCAAAAAAAATCAGGTGATTTTCACCACTCATTCCCCCAATATGCTGTTTAATTTCACCAGACGGCAGATCCGGCAGGTGGTTCTTGACCGGGGAGGATACTCGGTGGTAAAGGAGAAAACGGATATTGATGTGATTTTAGATGATCTGGGGTACGGTGCCATTGATCTATTAGGTGTAAGCTTTGTATTTATAGTGGAAGGAAAGCAGGACAAGAGCAGACTTCCTCTATTGCTTGAGAAGTATTATTCGGAGATCTATGGCAAAGAAGGAAATCTGTCCAGAATTTCCATCATCACCACCAACAGCTGTACCAATATAAAAACCTATGCCAATTTGAAATATATGAATCAGGTTTATTTAAGGGATCAGTTTTTGATGATCCGGGATGGGGATGGAAAAGATCCGGAGGAGCTTGCGGGGGAACTGTGCCGGTATTACGATGAAAGGGGCAGGGCTGAGATAGACCGGCTTCCAAAGGTAACCAGAAGGAATGTGCTTATATTAAAATATTATTCCTTTGAAAACTATTTCTTTAATCCTAAGATCATGGAACAGCTGGGAATTGTGGAGAGCGAGGAAGCATTTTACCGGATATTATTTGAAAAATGGAACGAGTATCTTCACCGGCTAAAAAGCGGAAAACAGTTTCTGGAGGCAGTGGGAAAGAACGTGGAAAGTCCGGAAGAATTAAAGGAGCATATGGAGGAATTTAAAATATATATGCGCGGCCACAATCTGTTTGACATCTTCTACGGACCCTATAAAAAACAGGAGGGAGAGATTTTAAGAAGATATATTGATCTGGCTCCAAGAGAGGATTTTAAAGATATACTGGATGCTACGGACCAATTCGTCTATTTTGAAAACAGAAAAATGAAAAAATAAAAAAAGGCAAGAAAGTGCTATTACTTGGACAAATAAAAGCACGCTTTTTTACGCCATCTATATTATAATCAGGGTAAGAGATTTTACCAGGAGGTAAGAGGATGAATTATCTGATAGGGATCGATGTGGGAACATCGGCAACAAAGACCGTTCTGTTTGATGAGAAAGGACAGGTAGTGGTTTCAGCCTCCAGAGAGTATCCGCTTTACCAGCCGGAGAATGGCTGGGCGGAGCAAAAGCCGGAGGATTGGCGGGATGCAGTTCTGGAGACGATTTCCCAGGTAGTAAAGGAATCCAAAGTTTCAAAAGAGGATATAAAGGGAATTGGTTTATCCGGTCAGATGCATGGTCTTGTCATGCTTGATGAGAAGAATGAAGTGATTCGCCCCTCCATTATCTGGTGCGACCAGAGAACCGGTGCGGAGGTAGAAGATATGCTTTCCATTATGCCCAGAGAACGGTGGATTGAGATTACTGCAAACCCGCCCTTAACTGGCTGGACAGCAGCCAAGATCTTATGGGTTAAGAAGAATGAGCCGGAGAATTACAGCCGGTGCAGACATATTCTCCTGCCCAAGGATTACATAAGGTTTGTACTCACTGGAAACTATGCCACAGAGGTGTCTGATGCCAGCGGTATGCAGCTTCTTGATGTACCGGGCAGATGCTGGTCAGAAGAAGTGCTTGAAAAGCTGGATATTGATCCGGCACTTTTAGGTAAAGTTTATGAATCCTGTGAAGTGACTGGCACGGTTCTTCCTGAGATTGCCGGGAAGACAGGTTTATCAGTAGAGACCAAGGTAGTCGGCGGAGCTGGAGATAATGCTGCAGCTGCAGTAGGTACCGGAGTGGTTAAGGATGGAACTGCCTTTACGACAATCGGAACCTCAGGTGTGGTATTTGCACACAGCAGCCAGGTTACCATTGATCCCAAGGGAAGAGTTCATACCTGTTGCTGCGCTGTACCGGGTGCCTGGCATGTGATGGGTGTTACCCAGGGAGCAGGTCTTTCTTTAAAGTGGTTTAAGGATCAGTTCTGCGGGGATTATGTGAAGGAAGCAGAGAAAGAAAAGATTGATGTCTATGACATTATCAATAAGGAAGTTGCACAGGTGGAAGCCGGAAGCGGGCGGCTCTTATATCTTCCTTACATGATGGGCGAGAGGACACCCCATCTTGATCCGGACTGCAGAGGAGTATTTTTCGGACTTTCAGCCATACACACAAGAGCGAATATGCTGCGTGCCGTTATGGAGGGTGTTTCTTATTCCTTAAGCGACTGCAATGACATTTTAAAAGAGATGGGAATTGATGTGGAGCAGATGATGGCGTGCGGAGGCGGAGGCAAAAGTCCGGTATGGCGTCAGATGCTTGCAGATATGTATGAGTGCAGCGTAAAAACAGTGGCTCAGACGGAAGGACCAGCCTTAGGGGTGGCAATTCTTGCCGGAGTGGGCTGCGGCTTATATGAGAGTGTGGAAGCTGCCTGTGAAGTGCTGATCTGTGAAGACAAATCAACAGAGCCTGATGCAGAAAAATCAGAGAAATATAAAAATTATCACCAGCTTTACAAGAAGCTTTATGAGGATTTAAAAGGCAGTTATAAGATACTGGCAGGTTTATAAATCATAGGTTTACCAACAGAAAGCAGGAGGATTGGAATATGCGTTTTTTTATTGATACGGCAAATGTGGAAGAGATCAGAATGGCAGATGAGATGGGAATTATATGCGGAGTAACCACGAATCCATCTCTGATCGCAAAGGAAGGACGTAATTTTAAAGAAGTAATCGGAGAAATTGCCTCTATTGTAGATGGTCCCATTAGCGGAGAAGTGAAAGCGACAACTACCGATGCAAAGGGCATGATTGAAGAAGGAAGGGATATTGCCGCAATCCATCCCAATATGGTAGTGAAGATCCCCATGACTCCGGAAGGCTTAAAGGCTGTTAAGGTTCTTCATTCCGAAGGAATCAAAACCAATGTTACTCTTGTATTTTCTTCTGCCCAGGCACTTCTGGCTGCAAGAGCAGGTGCAACTTACGTATCACCATTTCTTGGACGTCTGGATGATATTTCCATGCCCGGAATTGATTTAATTGCCGATATTATGGACATTTTCCAGATTCATGGAATTGAAACCGAGATTATAGCTGCCAGTGTGCGCAACCCTATTCATGTCATAGACTGTGCAAAGGCCGGGGCAGATATAGCTACAGTACCTTATAAGGTACTTCTGCAAATGACAGGCCATCCGTTAACAGATCAGGGAATCGAGAAGTTTAAGAAGGATTATCTGGCAGTTTTCGGAGAATAGTTGAAAAGAGAGGGGTTATCATGGGATTAGAGATAAAACTGGTTACAGATCCGGCATTTGGTGCTTATGGAAAGATCGTAACGGGTTATGAAATTGATGAACTATTAAAAAAGATGGAAGAGACTCCGCTCCCGGAGGATGTAACATACGTAGCTTCGGTACCAGAACTGGAAGTGCTTCCTGTCTGTAAAGAAATGGAGAAGAATTTATACGGACAGATGCCCATACAGGTAGGTTTTTGCAACGGTCACAATAAAAAATTAAATGCTGCGGAGTATCACAGGAATTCTGAAATTAACATTGCTACTACGGATCTGGTGCTGATTCTTGGAAAGCAGCAGGATATAACGCCGGAATACACCTATGATTCTGGTAAAATGGAAGCATTTCTTATTCCAAAGGGAACTGTGGTGGAGGTTTATGCTACAACACTTCATTACGCACCCTGCCATACGGAGGAAGGCGGTTTCCGTTGTGTGGTCATTCTTCCCAAAGGAACCAATACCGATTTATCTCCGCTTGAAAGGACGATAAACAAAGAAGATGAGCTGCTGTTTGCAAAGAACAAATGGCTGATCGGACATAAGGAGGGCGGTCTCCCAAAAGAAGCCTATATTGGTATTACAGGAGAAAATCTTTCGATCTAAAGAATTTTAATATATGATGGGGCGAAAAGAAAAGCCTTAAGAAAACAGGAGGAGTCATAATATGAATAATATCCCGGAATTAAAAGTAGGTATCGTTGCAGTCAGCAGAGATTGTTTCCCTGAAACATTGTCAGTAAACAGAAGGAAAGCCTTGATTAAAGCTTATGGGGAGAAGTATAATGCAGCCAATATTTATGAGTGTCCAGTATGTATTGTAGAGAGCGAAATACATATGGTGCAGGCATTGGAAGATGTTAAGAATGCAGGCTGTAATGCTCTTGTTGTTTATCTTGGAAACTTTGGTCCGGAGATTTCTGAAACTCTTCTTGCAAAGCATTTTGACGGACCGGTTATGTTTATAGCTGCCGCAGAAGAAAGCGGAGACAGTCTGACCCAGGGCAGAGGAGATGCCTACTGCGGAATGCTAAATGCAAGCTACAACTTAAAACTGAGAAACATCAAGGCATATATCCCGGAATATCCGGTTGGAACAGCCTCAGAATGTGCTGATATGATAGAAGAGTTCCTCCCGATTGCCAGATCTTTAGTAGGACTTTCCAGCTTAAAGATCATCAGCTTTGGACCGCGTCCGTTAAACTTCCTGGCTTGTAATGCACCAATTAAGCAGCTTTATAATCTGGGCGTTGAGATTGAAGAAAACTCAGAGCTTGATTTATTTGAAGCATTTAATAAACATGCTGGAGATCCCAGAATTCCTGATGTTGTAAAAGATATGGAAGCAGAATTGGGAGAGGGAAATAAAAAGCCGGATATTCTTCCAAAACTGGCTCAGTACGAACTGACATTGCTTGACTGGGTAGAACAGCACAGAGGATATCGTAAGTATGTAACCATTGCCGGAAAATGCTGGCCTGCTTTCCAGACTCAGTTTGGATTTGTTCCCTGCTATGTAAACAGCCGTTTAACCGGAATGGGTATTCCGGTATCCTGTGAAGTTGATATTTACGGAGCACTCAGTGAGTTTATCGGTACTTGTGTGAGCCTGGATGCTGTGACCCTTCTTGATATTAATAACACAGTTCCGGATGATATGTATGAAGGAGACATCAAAGGAAAGCACGACTATACGCACCAGGATACTTTTATGGGATTCCACTGCGGCAATACCTGCTCAAGGAAGCTTTCCTCATGTTCCATGAAATATCAGATGATTATGGCAAGAGCCCTTCCGGAAGAGGTTACTCAGGGAACATTGGAGGGAGATATTATTCCTGGAGATATCACATTCTTCCGTTTACAGAGCACAGCAGATAACATTCTGCGCGCTTATGTAGCTCAGGGTGAAGTGCTTCCTGTAGCAACCCGTTCCTTCGGTTCCATCGGAATTTTTGCAATTCCGGAGATGGGAAGATTTTACCGCCACGTACTGATTGAAAAGAACTTCCCCCATCATGGAGCGGTTGCCTTTGGACATTACGGAAAAGCTTTATTTGAAATCTTTAAATATCTTGGTGTGGAAGAGATAGGATTTAACCAGCCAAAAGGAATGCTTTATAAGACAGAAAATCCATTTGTTTTATAATCAGATGTTAAGATTTAATTGTAAAGAATGCAGGAGGAAAGCCATCCATTTGGATAGGACTTTCCTCCTTTTTGATTTTTAACAAGCCAGGAGTATTCTATATAAAGTTTCAAAAAGTTTCTAAGCTTAAAACATATTTAGATGTTATGGAATCAGATAGCGGCAGCACCCAAATTCTCAGAGCGGTGCCTGCCGTCTTTTGATTTCAACTGCGTTTCAAATAGAAACCGTCTGTTGGTGATTAATACGAAATGTAAATTGCACCTCTCCACCATATCACTGGAGAAAAGCCGACTGTATCGAAATACATTCATGTAACATACATTATTAATAGGCGTATTTCTATGGGCGCCTTATTAATACAATTGGAGGATTTTATATGGCTAACAATGCTCTTCAAATAGAATTAAATGCAGGGATAAGCGTAGCTTCCGGTGCAAATGTACTTTTTGATACAATTGTTTATTTATCTGGCAATATCACTTACAATCCAGCCACTGGAGTCATTACAATCCTTGAAGCTGGCAGATATGTGTTTGATTGGTGGCTGGCAACACAATCCTCCCAATCGACAATTGGGACAGCCTTTGCTTTATCTTCTTCCCAGGGAGATCTTTTAGAAGGCGCTTCACCTATAAAAACTGGGGAGGTAGTAGGTGTTAGTATTATTGAAGTAGCCGTTGCCCCTGTCACGGTTTCTCTGGTGAACATCAGTAACGCTACCGTATTCTTTTCACAGATAGTTCCGTTAAGAGGCACTCTGGTAGTGGTTCAGGATGATTTAAGCGGAACGGGTCCAACCGGAGATACCGGCCCGACCGGAGCCACCGGCCCAACGGGAGAAACTGGTCCAACCGGAGACACCGGTCCAACGGGAGAAACTGGCCCAACCGGAGACACTGGTCCAACCGGAGACACCGGCCCAACGGGAGACACTGGCCCAACCGGAGACACTGGTCCAACCGGAGACACTGGTCCAACGGGAGACACTGGTCCAACGGGAGACACCGGTCCAACGGGAGACACC
>JAAOXG010000076.1 GCA_013036995.1 Lacrimispora defluvii | reverse complement strand
ATATTAGCTAATTGTATAACAACTTTTTCAGCATACAATTTTTCAATAACAATAGAGGGAATTTTTTTAATTTCTTTATAAATCTTATGTGTAGTTTTCTTCAATGTATATGATAAACCTTCTGATTTAAAATACATTAAACCTTTTTCAATTAAATTCATTATTTTATATCCTATTCTATAAATTCTATAAACTTTTCTTCTGCATATTTTTCTTCCTGTAAGACTTTATTTTTTAAAGCATTACATCCCTCCAAAAACAACTGATCATCAAACACCTCTACATAATTCAATAATTTCTCATATAGATTATCTTTATCAAGATTTACATCGAATCCCAAATTATATTCATTTACAATCTTGGACAAATAAGTATTACTAGATACTATAATTGGTTTCTTAAATAAGATACAATCATACAACTTATTAGGAAGAGCTGTCTTAACAATTTGATTATCCGATCCGTATATTGAGTTTATAAAATCAATATCTTCATAAATAAATGGTTTCTCTATATTTTGATAAGCTGGTTTAAAACTCACATTATATATATTGTTTTTTTCGCAATAATTTTCTAATTCTATTCCTGCATGCGTTTTTCCTACATATAACATTTGTATGTTAGATTTGTTTTTAAAATTATCTATAATTTTACAGTTCTCTTTATAATATCTTATACCGCCTACAAAACCAATAACTAGATTTGAATTATTCATTTTTAATTGCGTAATCTGTTTTTCCTTTTCAATATTAGATATATTATGAGTTAAGTAAAGTTTATTGCTATCGTTCAGCCAGCTTTTAAAACCTTCCGATGAAATAAATGTCAAGGCAGATTTCGATATTAGTTTATCAACCCTCTTCTTATATATATTTATGTTTTCATATGTAAAATCTCTTATATCTAATAGAAACATATCGTGATATTTTTTAATTAAAAATTTATAAATTAATATCGCAGGTAAAGTAGTAAGCACAATAATTTTATCATAATTAATTGTTTTTAGTATATTTAAAGTAAACCTACTCCATTTGTAAAAAGGGATTACTTTTGAAATCTTCGACTTTCTAATTACACTATTAAAAACAAAGTAATTTTTAGGTTTATTATCATTTGCAAGAATATTTCTTCTATCCCATAAAATAACATCATACTCTATTTTATACTGTTTTAATATACGTTCATATTTTGATATATAGGGAATATTAATATATTCATCATATGTTACAATACAAACTTTCATTTTTCTACTCACTTTCATTCTTAATATGATAGCTTGTAAACCTTTATTTATATAAAATTATTTATTATTTATATATATTTTTTCATTCCATGTACTGCATAACATATAAAATAATATATAGATTTTAAATATCCAAAACCCATATGTCGATATACGAGAAAAGTCATGCGTGCAGATTTTATTTTATTTCTTGACTTACCGTTACCTGTAAGTCTATATTTCAAATAAGGTTCATCAATTCCATAGGCTTTTTTATACTTTTTCAATATTTTCAACCAAGTTATATAATCCTCATGAATCTCATCATTTCCCATGGGAAATTCCTTAGCAACCTCCGACAAAACAAGAACCGACGAGCAATTAATGCTATTATGATATAATAACGATTTATATGAAATATGCTTTTTCACCGGAATATACCTTCCTGTTGATTCACCGTTAGAATAAACTAATTCCCTTCCTGTAGAACATAAAACAACACCAGTCTTTTTCATGATTGATATTTGTTTTTCTAGCTTTCCCTCCATCCACCAATCATCAGCGTCTAAATAGGCAACATAATCTCCTTTAGATTTACGTACACCCAAATTACGAGATTTAGCTACGCCTAAATTCCTTTCATTTTTTATATATACTATATTTTTTAATCCCAAGTATTTATTCATAACTATGTCCAAGTTATCACTCGAACAATCATCAACCACAATTAATTCTACTGGAACATTTTGTAAGAATACAGAATTAATTGCTGTATCTATATATTTACTAGCATTATAAGCAGGAATAATCACCGAAACTGTAGGTAATTCTTCTATTGGCTTAATTGATTTACTATCTTTTTTTATCATATTCAAGCTCCCTATTAATTACTGTAATCTATCACGTATATACATTAGTATTAATTTTTATTTCTAATATAAATACACGGTTAATTACGATTGCTTTTAGACTTAATTTGATAACTAGCTGATCTATTAATTAGCAGGTGTCTAAACAAGTAATCAACGGTTCTGTGGTTATTTAACAATTACTCTTTGTCTATAGATATAATGCAGTGATTTATAATTCTACATTGACCTCTCATATTAATTTGAGTCCATAATTTAAAACAGCTCTATTTTACTTCTTTGATAGAATGCCTTCCGTTGACTCTTTAATAAACATAATTTTGGGAGTCATGAAAATAAGTTTTAAATCTAAAAGCATTGAATAATTTTGAATGTATGTCAAATCTAATTTTAACTTATCATATGATGTTGTATTATATTTTCCATAGATTTGTGCATAACCGGTAAGACCTGCCTTTACTTTCGTTCTGTATGCGAATTCCGGTATATCTTCAAGTATATCCTTTACAAGCTCTGGACGTTCCGGTCTGGGACCTACTAAAGACATATCTCCTTTTAATATATTAAAAAGCTGAGGGAGTTCATCTAACCTTAATCTCCTCAAAAAATGTCCAACAGGTATGATTCTTGGATCACCTTCTTCGGCCAATCGGGGAATACCATCTTGTTCTGCCCGCTGAATCATAGTACGAAACTTATAAATGTAAAAAATCTTATCATCGCGTGTTAATCTTTCTTGTTTAAAAAAAGCAGGACCTTTATCTGTAATCTTAATCAATAAAACTATAGTAATGAGCAGCGGCGCTGATATAACTATACCAAATAATGCTCCTATAATGTCTACCATACGTTTGAAAAACAATTGTTCAAAGGTTAACCCTTCATTTCTTGACAAAAAAAGTGGTGAATCAAATAAATTTAATTCTACTGAACTCTTTAGTAAAACATCCGATATTTTAGGAACACAGTATGTACGAATTGAATTGGCAAAACAATATTTTAGTAGTATATTCCTTTCATGGGAGTCTATATCCCCTATAATAATCCCGTCATATTTTAGAATTTCTTCCTGTAACAATAAAGTACCTAATTCTATATTAACCTTTTTACAAATCTCATATTTATCTTCTCTAGAATTAATTTTTTCTACAAGATGATAGTCTGATCTTTTACCAGAAATCAAAAGCATCTTTCTAGGCGGGAATAATTTTCCATATATCCACTGAAAAATAAGTGTCCAACTTACAATAACCAATAAATCTAATAAAGTCATTTTTATAAGATGGATAGGATTTAAAAAATGCTTATCTAAAGCTGCTATATGAAAATATGTAAATACATTGGTAAAAATAACCGCTAAAATTTGAGAATAGATTAAGTTTCCCTTTTTCAAATACCCAACTTTAAATCCTCCATATATACTAATAAATAAAACAAGAAGAATTCCATATAAAAAAATCATCATCCAGTTTCCCCGACGAAAAAAAGGAAATTCAATGATTTTATTGTATTGATTAATCCATGTCCAACCATATATCCCAATTAACATAGAAGTAAGTCCTAAAGTAAAAAACAACTTAATTAGTCGCTTATATTTTTCAGCTACTTTCATTTTAAATGCACCTTTTTCTTTATGAATACTTTTTATTATCTGCTTTAGAGCCTTTTTAGTATATCACATTATTTAGGTTTAGTACAATCTTCTATAGATTAAAAAGGACTGTTAATTTTTAATAATTTATGAAGATTTTCCCTATAATTTTAGATAAATGCTTAAAAACATATGATTTTAATAAAAAAGTTTCAAATTCAGCTATTATCATTGTTCCTGGCATATTCTTGTTAGATCCTATTCATATCTAATCTTTAGTTTACATAAAATTATTGATAAATTTAATAATGGATGGGATTCATAGTAAATCCCACCCTGAAATTTATAAATAGATTAAATTGACAAATATTTAATTGACTTTTACCAGATTAAATGCAATTATCCATTATTAATTTTTGAAGAACCCATACCCAGTAGCAACCATAGAATAGGCGTAACTATTGGTATATTTAAATTTACAAATGCTTGAACACTATAACAAATCACTCCAAAAGCTATAGCTAGAATATAAGTGTTTTTGTATTTTACATCAAAGCAATTTTTTATGAACGTAATAAGGGCTGAAACATAAAAAGTCAATCCTAAGATTCCAACAGTTATTAACGTATGCAAGTATTCATTATGTGCGCTGTCAAATAATTCATTATAAGGATTTTTCGCAGTTTTTTTAAGTAATAGAATACCAAATGTTTCTGGACCATATCCTACTAATTTCTTCCATAAAGACAATTTATGAAAGGATTCAATTGCATTTCTCCAAATATACCCCCTATGAGTACCCCAATTATCATTAAAGAGAATATAATTACTTGCTTTACTATATCTTCCGACATTGCCTGCTATATTGCAGTCATATAAAACAAATAGCAAACCAAATATAATTAGACTTAAAAATATCAACCATACATTCACTATCTTTTTTCCGTAGTATGCATACTGTCTATTATGTTTAATGTCATAATAGTGTAAAACTGCCACTATAGACCATAAAATAAGTACTATGACATGCAAATTTGCAAAACTAATGACAACATTAAAAGCGCTATCAATTCCAAGTACATGATCTTTTAAAAATATATTTATCCAATCAATGCATTGTGTAACTGTAAAAAAGGTTGCTAAAATAATTAAATATTTTTTAACTCCGTAACTATTTTTAAAAAGATAAATTGGTAAAAATCCAAATAATGCTGCCAAAGAAAGATAAGCATTATCACTAACCCCCATGATTATAGCGAAAAAACAAATTACTACACATAAATAATACCAAAAGATTTTTAAAGTATTTTTTTCTGTCGCAAAAAGAACTGTTGCAATAGCGGTAATAATTCCCACATATGCCGTATACGTATTTATATTCCCGATAGTAGATGTAAAAATAAATCTTTGTTCAGAAATCATCGGGGCTCTAAACCGGAATATATCCAAATTAAAATAATCAGTTATTCCAAATAATGAAACAAGTATTCCTGAGAATAGAATCAAGTCTATATACCAAACTTTATAATTCCAGAACCGACTCACATAAAAGTAGGACACTACATACCATGTTATTAAAAAGAGTCCTGTCAATCGTCCCTCGTTCCCCCAGAAAGCTTCATAAATATAATCAGAGCTTATTGTTGAAATAATTGTAACTAACCAATATAATAATACTAAAATATCTAATAAAGATAAATTATTTACGAATGATTTAATCCCATGTCTTTTTATTGATATAAAACTATATTTTATCCTACTTGCTAAAAAATATCCTACCGCTACTAAAAACATAGTTATTGTACAGAAGCAGTAATAATAATATTTTATAAGAAGAATATCAAAATACCGATTTTTTACTATCAGTGGTAGACCACCTCCTATTAAAATAACATATATTCCAACCACCACTGATAAAAAGTTGTTCTTATTATTCACATTTTTGTAAATATTTGTAGTCATACCTAAGCTATTCCTTTCATTTGATCATTCTTAGTCTTAGTATACCATTCTATAATTAAACCTGCAACTTATTACATATGCTAATTAGTATATGTAAATTGAAAAAGTAAATTCCACTCCCATTTACTCTGGTAGAGTTTACCCCTGCACAGTTTATATTTACTCTTTCATGCATACATGATATCTTTATAACTCCTTCTGACAGCAGTAGAAGGAGATTTTATGAGTAAATATATTCCTGGTAACCAGAAGCACCTCACTCTGAAGGATCGTGTTTTTATTGAGAACTCTTTAAATCAAAATCATACATTTAAAGATATCGCAAAATACCTATGCAAAGATCCAACCACCATCTCTAAGGAGGTCAAGGCCAGGCGTTCCTCTGACTGGTATCATAAAGGCACCTTTTACAATGCCAAGAACTTCTGCATTCATAGGTTTAGCTGTCGAAAAGTAAAAGTTCTTTGTCTGTGACATGTGGCTTCCCTATGTGGAGCTGGCCAGAACCTTCTTTCCAAACGCAAAGATTATCTTGGACAAGTATCATTTCATTCGTCAGGTCACATGGGCTATCGAAAATATTCGTAAACGGCTCCAGAAATCCATGCCGGCATCTCTTCGAAAATACTATAAACGAAGCCGGAAGTTGATTTTGACTCGCTATAGAATGCTAAAAGATGAGAACAAACAGGCCTGTGATCTGATGCTCCACTATAGTGATGACCTACGGCTAGCGCATATGATGAAAGAATGGTTTTATGACATCAGCCAGTTACAGTCCTATCGTAAGCAACAGCAGGAATTCGATGATTGGATTTCTAATGCAAGAGGATGCGGTAATAAAGAATTCAAAAAATGTGCGAAAACGTTCCAGTCTTGGAGAAAAGAAATCTTAAATGCCTTTAAATATGGCATTACAAACGGTGTCACAGAAGGATTTAATAATAAGATTAAAGTATTAAAACGAAGTTCTTATGGAATCCGGAACTTTAACCGGTTCAGGACACGGATACTTCATTGTACATCATAGGAAAAATGGTCGGGATATGGAGGCTTATTTTGCATGCCCAAAACAGCATACAGTAGAATGAACCATATCTTTCTTTTGTTAAAGCTATATTGACTGCCTTTGTGTGTGTCACAATCCAGTAACCTCTTCGGCTATTAGCTGTTACATATGCCAAGTCTTTGGACACTCCTAGTTTTATAAGGTTTCTCGTTTTTGTCTTAGGCTTCTTCCATTATTTCCAGATACACATACGTATCCGATGGTAGAACCAACCGTTGATGTCCTCTATAGGGTTCTTCATACTTGCTATTCCATAATAGTTAAGCCAGCCTCTCGTATATACCTTTATCTTTTCTTATGCTGGTCGTATGCTATGCACAGATCTTCGGGAAGAAAGTTCTCTCAGTTTTGACTTAAACTTTTTCCATGACTTTGGGTGAACTCTGACATATATGCTATTTCCGTTCCTTCCCAACACAAAGCCAAGGAATTTAAAATTTCGGATTGCAAATACACTAACCACACTACTTTTGTCTTTGTTCACTGTTAACTTAAGCTTACCTTCAAGATAATTCGTGCTTATCTCTAATAGTGTCGGGTGTATATTTCCCTTTGTATATTTTCTCGATAATTGCTTGCTGATTTTCCCGTAGATATGCACCTATTTCCTCGACTGTAATACCATCGATTACTGGTACACCCTTGTTTGCCTTTACTCTTTTAAAAGCTCTGTTGAGATTATCTTTATACAGTATCTTCTCCAAGAGTTCCGGCTGTGCACTGTCCTTTTTTTCCATATCGAACGGAATCACCTCCGCACTTTTGCATACCCTTCATGTTCTGCACTATCTCTTTGCAAACAGTCTTTGTTTTCAGAGTTTTCTGCCTTTATTAGCCTTTCCTCCTTTCTCTCTCATACTTGGGACTCCTATTGATTCGGTCCTTCACCTCTCGGCTAATATGACCTCTGCTGACTTCTGTATGGTCAGTATTACCTTGCGATAATAGTTACCTCTTTCAAGGCGTTCCATACAGATCTCCCCGGGTACTCACACGTTCCTTCTCTCCATCTATCTGCCACATATACCATACATGATTCCGTGTAGTTATTGGGCTTCAACTTGTTGCGCAGTATTACCCTCATGCATAGCCTCTTATGTGATTTCTGTTCGTCAGACCAGAGATTTGCCCACTGGTTAGTATGTTCCCAGTATCCAGCTTTCTTCAGATTCCACCTCGCGATGGACACCCTTGCCTTCGGCTATATCCTTCCCACTACCGGGCGGATTCAAGACTTACACTTCGTTGGAACGTGTGCCCGGCGGGCACACGCAAGAAAGGAGCGAGATTCATAGGAATCCCACCCCAACTATTGAAAAAGAGCCAGTTTAGACTTAAACTTCTTCCATGGAACTTGTGCCCCCCCGGACACACGCAAAGAAGGGGCGGGATTCATACGAATCCCACCCCAGCAATTGACAAAGAGCCATAAAACGGAATTATTTCTTAGTATAAATTCTCTCAATATTTCCGGACTTAACCTGGAAATAGTTGTCTTCGCCATCTTTTGCAGCTGACTTGGTAGTCTGAATAGAACCAGCAGTATTGATTAACTTAAATTTAGCACCATCTGCCTTATCTGCATCAATAACATATGCTGCGCTCTCGTTATCCTTTGCTTCAGCGTCTTTAGTATAATCGCGAATAAATGTCTCAGAATCCATAATTGAGTAGTAATCTTTACCATCAGCAGCAGTAACAATCTTAACTACTGCATACTTATCATCCTTTTCAGCCTTTAACAGCATACCACCCATGTAAACCTTATCTTTATCAATTTCGTTTTTACCTGCTCCTCTAGAAGCACCAGATTTAGCTAAGCTAAAGGTAAAGCTCTCTCCATCAATAGAAAGAGTCTGCTTTCCAGTTTTCATTGCTCCGTCATCGCCACTGCCAAAATTATACAGTTTATATCCTTTTACTAACCAAGCATTGATATTAGCATAGAAATCATCCTTAGTATCAACTAATGTCTTAGTAGAATCATCATCAATTTTGCCATCAAGCCCACGAATTTCTGCAATTTCAGTTGAGCTATCGCCTAATTTGATCAGTCTGAAGCCATCCTTCATTCTGCCCTTCTCATCAAACGCATATCTCTTACCATTGATTTCTTTGATCTTGCTAGCGATAATAGAACCCTTACCATCTGCATAGAACCAAGCATCTGAATCATCATCATAATCATCTGCATCAAGAAGTTTATCAGGCACTACCTTAAACCAACCCTTAGTAACTCTAGCTCCATCTTCGATGGAATTGAAATATCTCCACTCACTAGTAGTTGCTGTACCAGGAGTTGCATCTTTCTTAGTAACCCATTCAGCATTCATTCTACCATAAACATCGAAGCTGTATTTCTTACCGTTAATGCTTTCTCCATCTTCATTAGATACCTTTTTACCATTAGATTTAAAGTAGAACCAACGAGTCTGATCTTCATCATCAAACACATTTCCGCTTGAGAAGTTAGGTGCAACAGTATCTACATCATAATCTTCATCAGTAACTGCAAGGAACTTCCAACCAATAGCCTGTGAACCATCGTTTTCGTCTCCACAGTAATAATCAGCAGTCTTCCATGCATCATCAGCTGTGTTTCTCTTACCATTTTCATCAAGCCAGCCATACTGCATCTTGCCATCTTCGTCAAAGGTATACTTCTTGCCATTGATGGTTTTGAAGGAAGCTTTCTCGCTGCTGCCAGTATAAGCCTTACCATTGGATCCAAAATAATACCAATAATTAGCCGGCTCATCTTCGCCGTCATAATCTTCATTCTCTACAGAAACCCATTTATTAGTTACCATAGCGCCATTTTCGTCTACATAATAGAAGCTGTCTTTGTACTCAACGACCAGATCGGTAGCCATTTCACCATCATCGTTTAAGTAGAACCAGTTGTCACCAGATTTTTCCCACTTCTCTGTTTCTTTGTCTCCGCTCTTGTCATAGTACACCCATGTACCATTTTCTTCCTGCCAGCCAGTAGCTGCGAAAGAGGACATGGAAGCGCCTAATGCCAGCAGTGCTGCTGTAGATAAAACAGCAACTAATTTAGTCTGCTTTCTCATAATTAATGCACTCTCCTTTTTTCTTTTTGAAATACTTTCTGAAATTCCTAATAGCATTACGAGGTAATTATACTTCCTATAATGGAAATTATCAATACTTTTTTTACTTTTTTTGCATATTTTGCATATTCAAAAAAATATTAACAATTCCGGAAGAAGCTATCAATTCCTCCATCACATGGAACATTATAATACATTTTTTGTAAAAATGCTATAACATTTATCTGTTCAATTTCTTACAGAATTATTACAGAATGGCATTTTTTAGGATAAATTGTTTTTTAAAAATACACAAGCTCAATTTGAAGCTAAAATCCTTATTTTATCTGCTTTTTCTACAATTTCTGCAGCGTTAATCATCTATTGATTTTTACCAGTTCAATGGTATAATGTTCATATAAATTTACACTATTATAATTTTGAACATCAGGTTATACCCAATTTAATATATGTGGAGGTTATATTACTATGAATCGTAATGTTATTATCTGCCGACTGGTTCTGGAAAATCCGGCAGTCACACAAAGAGAGATATCACAGGAACTTATGGTTTCACTTGGTACGGCAAACAGCCTGGTTAAGGACTGTATCGAAAAAGGATTAATTACACCTGGTAAGTTGAACGAATCCTATGAGCTACTTCCTGCTGGTAAAACACTTCTGAATGAACATAAAGTTGATGGCGCCGTAATCATTGCTGCCGGCTTCGGATCCCGTTTCGTTCCGCTGACCTTTGAAACGCCAAAAGGACTTTTAGAAGTATTTGGAGAGCGAATGATTGAACGCCAGATCCGCCAGCTTCACGAATCCGGTATCTATGACATCACAATTGTAGTCGGATACCTGAAAGAAAAATTCGAGTACCTTATAGATAAATATAAGGTTAAGCTTCTTTATAATCCTGAATACTCTAAAAAGAATACTCTGGCTACCATATACCACGCCAGAAACTTATTTAAAAACAGAAACATGTATCTCCTTTCCTCTGACAACTGGATGCGCCATAATATGTATCACTCCTACGAAGGAGGCGCCTGGTACTCCTCCTCTTATATGGAAGGAGAAACTTCTGAATGGTGTTTTGATTATAATAAGAAGGGACGCATTTTAAATGTAACAGTAGGTGGGCAGGACAAATGGGTAATGTACGGCCCCGTCTTTTTCTCCAAGTCCTTCTCAGACCAGTTTCTTCCTGTACTGGAAGCCTATTATGAGATTCCCGGAACCGAGCAGTTTTATTGGGAAAATGTCTTAATGGAGATGCTCTCAGGTGAAACCGCAAAGCGACTTCCTGAATTTTCTGAAGTGGGACGTGAAATTGAACTGTATATCAACCGGAGACCGGCTGATGAAGTTTATGAATTTGAAAATCTGGAAGAGCTGCGCCGGTTCGATATCAAGTATCAGCACCGCTCTGACAATGAAGCCCTGGAACTGGTCTCCAAGGTATTCTCTGTTCCCGAGTCTGAAATCACGGAGATCAGATGTTTAAAAGCAGGTATGACCAACAAATCCTTCCTGTTTAAGATCAAAGACCGCCATTATATATGCAGAATACCCGGCCCCGGAACGGAGCTGCTGATTAACAGACAACAGGAAAAGGCCGTTTATGATGCGTTATCTAAATATGATATTACAGAGAAGGTTATCTATTTTAATGGTGAGACAGGGTATAAAATTGCAGAATATTATGAAGGTGCTCACAATGCCAACCCCAACAGCCCTGAGGAGATCAAACGCTGTATGGCTCTTGTAAGGGAATTTCATAAATCGGGAATTGAGGTCTCTCACACCTTTGATTTCCAGGAACGGATTGATTTTTATGAAAATCTCTGCAGAAAGTACGGAGCGATCCCCTTTGAGGATTATTCAGATGTCCGTGGCCAGATGTGTGAGCTGCTAAGTAAATTAGAGAAACTGGGACATAAAAAAGTTCTGTCCCATCTTGATACGGTAGTGGACAACTTCTTAATGCTTCCAAATGGAACGGTACGTCTCATCGACTGGGAGTATGCGGGCATGTGTGATCCACTTGTTGATATATCTATGTGTGCAATCTATTCCTATTATAATGAAGAAGAAACTGACCGGCTGATTGAAATATATCTGAAGCGGACTCCAACTACAGAAGAGCGTTATACGGTTTATGCTTACATGGCTCTGGGTGGCTTTTTATGGAGCCTCTGGGCTATTTATAAGGCTTTTCTGGGAGAGGAATTTGGCGAATACACCATAATTATGTATCGGTATGCAAAAACATACTATAAGAAATGTATGGAGCTTCCGAATATTTGACATTTTTGGAAATTTGTCTGCAAATCGTAATAAAATGTTTAGGTATTATGATTAGCACTATGTTATAATGTCTCTATGTGTAAAATAGAAATAGCTGGAACAGGAGGAAGAGAACGGTATGCGATACGGAAAGAAAACAGCGGCTCTGCTGCTTGCAGGACTGATAGGAACCGCAGCTTTGATACCAGCTAATACAGCCTGGGCTGCGGCAGGATGGGTTAAGGAAGGTTCTCAGTGGAAATATTTGGATGCGGATGGATCCGTTCATAAAGGCTGGGTTAAGACATCTGACGGCACGTTTTATTATCTTGATTTAACTACCGGTATCATGTCTACCGGCTGGAAACAGATTAACGGAAACTGGTATTATTTCCATTCCAATGGTTCTATGGCTACCAAGTGGATCAAGGACAACGGAAAGTATTATTATCTTATGGACGATACCGGAGTTCTTGTAAAAGGATGGCTTAAGATAGGCAACAGTTACTATTATATGAAGGGTGACGGATCCATGGCAACCGGCTGGAGACAGATGGATAACGGCTGGTTTTATTTTAAGGAAGACGGCACCTGCACCATCGGCTGGGGACAGGTTGGTAATGACTGGTTTTATTTCGGTTCTGACGGTAAGATGGTGACTGGATGGAAACAGATAGATAACGCCTACTATTATCTGAATGCTGATTCCAAATCAGTATTAGGTAAGATGATGACCGGCTGGCTCAGTGACGGTACCAATAAGTACTATATGGATACCAGCAATGGAAAGATGGCTCATGGCTGGAAACAGATTGAAGGTGCCTACTATTATTTCGGCGACTCAGGACATATGACTACCGGTTGGATTCAGCTTTCAGGTGTTTATTATTATCTGGATCCTTCAACTGGAAAGATGGCAGCGAATACTACACTCACAATAGATGGAAAGAGCTATAGCTTTGCTTCCAACGGAGCATATCAGAACGGCTCTTCCGGAACACCAACGGGATCTTCTAACAGCAATACTCCCGGAGGCACCGACAGCAACAGTAACGCCCCAGGAGGTTCTTCTACAACGAATTCCGGCGGACCCGGCGGATCATCGACTGGAGCCAACAATTTAAGCAGTCCTCCCACCAGTCAGTCAAATGATACACCAGGCGGAACATCTAATTCTTCCGGCAGCGGTACCTATCAGTTAGCACCTGGATTAACCAGCGGACCAGGTTGATTATTGAACGGATTTTTTCTGTGTGGGTATCTGCACTTTTCCGCAGATGCCCGCACTAATTTTTTGGGTAATTACGTACATAGGGATAATTGTATGAAGGAAACTTAAGGAACAAAGGAGGATATTACATTGAGACACACGAAAATCAGCATGCGTTTTGCCACAGCTGCACTCAGCGTTTTGATCGGCATGTCAGCCGGATTCTATCCGGTTATGAGCACTCAGGCGGCACCGTATGAACGGGTTAATGGTTACTATCAGTTGAAAGACGGCACAGTCATAAAAGAAGCAATTGCCAGAGGAATTGATGTATCCCGCTGGCAGGGAAATGTAGACTGGACAGCGGTTGCTGCCAATGATGTCAGTTTTGTTATGCTTGGAACCCGTTCCAAAGGTGTGATTGATCCTAATTTTCACACAAATGTACAGGGTGCCTCAGCGGCTGGACTGAAAGTAGGAGCCTATATCTATTCCCTGGCTACCACGCCAGATATGGCAAGAGCAGAGGCAGATTTTGTCCTTGATCTTGTTAAAGATTACCCCATTTCCTTTCCTATTGCCTTTGATGCAGAAGACAGTTCCACACTGGGTACTCTTCCGCCTTATCAGGTAAGCCAGATCATCAATGCATTCTGTGACCGTATAAGAGAAGCCGGGTATCATCCCCTTGTCTATGCAAACGATTACTGGCTGTCAAATAAGATTGATTTATCCCAAATGAAATATGATGTCTGGGTTGCCCGCTATGAAGCAAAGCATAAGTTCCAGAATCCGGTTATGTGGCAGGTGACCAGCACCGGACAGATTCAGGGAATTAACGGAAATGTGGATATTGATTTTCTGTATCAGGATTTAACACCAAAGCTTCCAGGGAATCTTTGGAGAAAAATCGGAGACAGGACTTACTATTACCAGAATTATGCCATGCAGAAGAACACCTGGATCAATGATGGAACAGGCTGGTTTTATATGAACAATGAAGGACAGGCTTCTACCGGATGGTTTGATAAGGATGGGCAGCGCTACTATCTAGATGATACCAATGGACGTATGTTTACCGGTTGGAAACAGCTTTCTGACAAATGGTATTTCTTCAATGCAAGCGGCTCCATGAATACCGGATGGCTTCTGGACAACGGTGCTAAATATTATTTAAATTCTGATGGTTCTATGGCCACCGGATGGGTTGATTTAAATGGTCAGCATTATTACATGAGTGACACATCAGGGCAGATGAAGACCGGATGGATGGATCTGAACGGAAAGCGTTATTTCTTACAGGATAGTGGTGTTATGTCAACTGGTTGGCTTGATCTGAATAACAAACGATATTATTTAAATAATGACGGTTCCATGGTAACAGGATGGCATACAGACGGAATGACCAAGTATTACATGGCGGAAGACGGCAGTGCCACTTCTGGATGGAAGCAGCTGGATAACAGCTGGTATTACTTTAATACCAATGGCAGCATGAGCACCGGATGGGTCAATGCAGATGGAAGCTGGTATTACATGAATAGCGATGGCAAGATGCATTCTGGTTGGCTTGATGACCGTGGCGCTAAGTATTATTTAAGCAGCTCATCTGGTAAGATGACCGTTGGCTGGAGACAGGTGGACGGCAGCTGGTATTATTTCGGAGACAGCGGGGCTATGGCTTCGGGTATGATAACCGTAAACGGCAAACAGTATTATTTAAATCCTTCTGACGGTAAGATGAAACTATCAGAAACATTTACAGTTGATGGTGTTTCCTATACTGCTGATGCAAGCGGTGTCTGCACCTTAACTCCTGCTGAGACAACCCAGGAAACAACTGGTGAAACGCAACCTGCTACACCTGGTACAACATCACAAGATACTACCGGGTCAGGTAACACCAACTCAGGTAATACAGGAACGGCAAGCGAAACTGCTCCAGGCAAAGAGATTGGGCCTGGAATACATTAAATGGTGATATAGGAAAAGGCCTGGGAATCGGATAATCCCAGGCCTCTCTTATTCTTTGATTCCATCAAATAATAATCCTAAGATCATTATATCGTTCCGGGGAAAAGGAATCAATGAATGTTTTTCGTCTCTTCAACAATATAAATCGGCCTGTCCTTTAGTTCCGCAAACAGGATCGCAATATAATTTCCAATAATTCCAACAATCAAAAACAGGACTGCAAACATAAAGCACATAAGAACGATAATGGTGGCATACCCGCTGGGCGTTCCCACTCTTGCCCAACTCCATATGGTATAAATCATCATGATAATTCCCAGAATACCGGCACCGCAGCCAGCATATATCCCAAGTTTCAGGGGGAGATTGGAAAAACACATAATGGTATTCACAGAGAAAGCGATTAATTTCTTAATGCTGTACTTACTTTCACCTGCGACCCTCGTTCTTGCTTCATATTGGATTGTCGTCCTGGGATAACCGATATTCTGAACGTATCCTCTTAAAAAACGGACTTTTTCTCTGTAGTTCTCTTTCAGCACCTTTGCCGCTTTTCCTGAAACAGCAAAAAAATCGGAAGCATTGGGCTCAAATTTTACATCAGAAAGCACATTGATCAGACGGTAAAATGCAGTGGACGCAATATTTTTAAACCAGCCTGCGGACTCATTTCTGGTACGGACCATGTTAATTACATCGAAGCCTTCTTCCAGCTTTTTTACAATTTCAGGTAAATATTCCGGAGGGTGCTGTAAATCCGCATCCATACACACGATTCCGTCACCCTGACTGTAATCCAGACCTGCAATCATGGCTGCTTCGTGCCCAAAATTTCTGGAAAAGCTTATTACTTTTACCCTTTCATCTGACTGGGACAGTCGGGTGAGTACAGAAAGGGTCTGATCCTGGCTTCCGTCATTAACAAAGATAAGTTCATATTTCCAACTTAGTTTTTTCAAAATACTGGCAGTTTCCTCATAGAACTTGTCAAGAGCCAGTTCTTCATTATAACAGGATACAACCACCGATAATGTCTTTTTCATATATTTGCTCCTTAGCTACTGATTACCCTCTCGAAATACACTGTAACCATTTTCTTTTAATATAGTCAGTGCACTTCTTACTTTCTGTCCGCTGTCCTCTCTGCTGGGTCGGTATTCGAAATTAGCACAGAGCTCATCGTCAGTCAGTTCTTCAAACTTCAAAGCCATTTCAGCCCGTTTTTCATAAGCATTAAGCCTATGGGGGGCTTTTTTTATTTCAACATAATTAGTATAACAATTTCCTGCTAAAAATACAAAACAGGCAATACCAGCCACCAGTTTTACAGCCGAACCAACCCGGTATCTCTTCTTTCTGAAAAGCAGTGCAAAGGTAAGTATAATACCAAGTATACCAGTCTGAAACTGGAGAGCATACCTGGAGCTGAGACCATAGTTCTCAAGAAGAAAGATCCATCTGGACAGTACGATCAGCACATGATTCAACCCCCCCGATATAATTAACAGGACCGGTAAAATCGTTTCTTCGTAAAGGTGATAATACCAATTATACCACAGTGCCAGCAAATAGAATCCAATCACCAGAAGACCCAGGAACAGGAAGGGACCATTGGTACGAAAGATCTCTTCCGCCCTCTCTCCTTCAATTACCATGGAAGAAAATGATTTGACAAAAAAACGGACAAAAAATCCGGGGGTGTCCATAAGCTGGGTAAGGAGCGACACAGTTGCAGGTGCCGCATGGTCTTCCACCGCATAACTGTTGCTCCACAGATACAAAAGAAACGGAGCAAGGGCACTAAGTCCGTAAATGACTGGCCAGATTTCCCGTTTTTTCCGCTGATGAAAGAACAGCATGACGCAGGATAAAAGCACGGTAACGGAATAGATGGCACAATACGGCCCTGCTACAAGAAGGGTTGTTGCAAACGGGATTACAATCAGGCAGACCCGGTCACATACCCGGTCACTCCCATTCCATACCCGATCAAAAACTTCATAATGCCAGTAAAAAAGGGCAAATGAAAGAAAGTGAGCAAATCCGCTTCCGTTATTTAACATCTCCCATTTATTTAAGCTAAACAGTACAACCATGAGTACAAGAAACCAGCCAAATGATAGCTTCTTTCGGACGCAATAGGCAGTAATGGCGGCACCGGAAAGTCCCAGTGCCAGTACACCCAGTACCCGGTCAAACATGATGTTATAATCAAATAAGGTAACATTTATAATTCTCGCCACATAATTGACCGGAATCCGCGTCAGGATATCCGGTACAAAAAAGTGTCCTGGATCAAACACATCAGGTAGATAGCTGTTTACCAGACGGACATAGTCTGAGTAAATTCCGTCACAGGTTGCCGCAAAAATGTACCAGAGGCAGAATATAGTTCCCAGAAGAGGGACTGTATAGTAAAGGTATTTTTGTTTCATCATCTCACCTCTGTCTCTTAATCCGCTGTAATTTCAGCAACCACAGCCAGATGCTTTTCGCCCCGCTGTTCCGATGCTGCCTGGTAATAAAAGTTACTTTCAAAACTTAATTCTGATACTTTATACGCAGGGACATCGATCTGCGCTGTGGCTGTACTGGAGTCAATGGATACAACCGTTTTTTCTTTTCCATCAACTGTAACGGTAATATGCTCCAGTCCGGTTATAGCTCCGGGATAATAGAATTTCAGATTGATTTTGCCCTCTTTGCCTGCCATGATTCTGATCTTTGCGTCTTCATCTAGCCAGCCGTCTTCGTAGCTGCCGTAAACCCGCTGAAATTTCAGATCTTTTACAAATGCAGTCACATCCTGGAACGCATTATGCTGCGGATCCTCCCGCAGGACCAACATGTTAGGAGTAACCAGACCAATGTCTCGGATGGAATTAATAAATATAACTTCAGTTCCTTCCGCCAGACGTTTGCTGTCAAAGGTCTTAAAAAAGGTGCGGGCTGTAAAATCACTCATTTCATAAGTATTGCCGATAATGTAGATCTTTTTGCCGAATATATTACTCCCATACTTTCCATAGGTCTCTTCCGCCAGAGAATTGTATCGCAGCTGAGAGGACCAGTAGTAAAGATTATGGTATTGCCCCCGGTAAAAGCTTTCAACAGGAAGCATCAAAAGCCCGTAAAGCACAAAAAGACCGCAGTATAAAAGAGGTTTTACAGTAAGTATCTGTCCCTCTTTCAGCGGTACTGTTTCTCCGCATAGATACGCGGCAAACAGCCATGCGGCAGTCATGGAAACATAGATCCATCTGGTTTCCACACGGATGGTGACACTTGAAGATCCAATGCACAGGGCTATGAAAACAACAAATAATGTAATAATCGGTAGCCGTACTTTTAATTTCTCTCTGTCTCTAAATAACACGATTAGAAATCCTGCAATCATGATTACAAGAGATAAATCGGCAAGCATAACAAGTACCCGTACCCAGGAGGGCGACTGGCTCCAGCTTAAACCGCTTAAATAATCAGGGCCTGAATTGACTCCAAATATATAAAGCACCTGGTCTAATGCGTATCGGATGCTTTGGGATACGCTGAATGTATCGGCTACTGTAGTTCCTCCCGTTCCCGCGGGAGAAATACTTCCAATGGTGAGGAAACGGATAAACTGAACTGCCAGAAATGCTCCGGTTATGCTAAGCCAATAAGTAACTTTTTTTTCCTTTTTCATTAGGAATGCAATGAAAAACAAAGGTAGAAGAACCATATAACGTTCATGGACAAAACAAACGCTGAAATACAGCCCCACTGCTGTCCAGACATATCGATGGTTCTGCTCTTCTCCGGATAAATACTGGTACAAAGAGTAGAGGATTCCGATTGCCATCCAAAGAGCCATGCTTTCCATAAGGCCGTACACCTGACTGATCTGATAGTAAGACATTCTGGAAAGAAGATATAAGATTCCGCAGCCAAATCCAACAAGCCACCGATGGGAAAGACGTTTCCCAAAACGGTACATGGTATACGCAATACAGCTGTTCAGCAAAATGTTAAAGGGCACAAACCATTCCGTATGACTTCCGAGAATCATCATTTCAAGCCAGGCTGCCAGGTAATAAACAAAGCGGAACCTGGTACTTCCAAGTGGAATTACAAACTGCCGAAAGGTTTGTTCCCCATAACAGGACCATAAATAGAGATCATCCATATATAGCCCATTTATTTTAATGCCCCTGTTAATGAAAAAAGCAAAGGAAACCAAAAGCAGAGCTGCAATGACTTCGTTTTTCCATAACGCTTCCTTACCCATCCATTGTCTCTCTTCCATTTTTTCCTCCTTTTCCCGTAAATATTAGAAAAACCGCTCTTCCAGCATCAGACATAATGCATGATATACTGGCAGATGAAGCTCCTGAATTTTAAAGGTTTCCTTCTCTGGCACCACGATGGATACGTCAGCGGTCTCTTTTAACTCACCGCCGTCTCTTCCGGTCAGACCAATGGTTTTCATACCAATGGCCTTAGCTGCCGTCATGGCATACATAATATTTTTTGAATTTCCAGATGTGGAAATACCAAGAAGAACATCTCCCTCTTTTCCATAACCGTATGTCTGCTGTGCATAGATAAGATTTCCGTCTACATCATTTAAATAGGCAGTGGAGAGTCCCGGGTGGCCTGTTAAGGCAATGGCTGGAAGTCCCCCCTGAAGCTTATCCGCAAGTTCCCTTCCGCGAGCCGGATCTGCCTTAGAAAGCTTTTCTGCAAATTCCGCTGATACAGCTCTGGGCTTTACAAAGCCCTTCATCAATTCTCCGACGATGTGCTCCGCATCCGCGCAGCTTCCACCGTTTCCGGCAATTAAAAGTTTTCCACCATTTTTATAACAGTTCTCAAGAATCTCATAAGCTTCTTTTATGTCATCCTTAACACTGGATAATACTGGATAACGGGTAAGAAGCTCCTCCAAATAATTCATGGGTTCCATCAAGCTCACACTCCTTCTCTTTTTAAGATCCATTCTGCTGCCGATGTCATATCTTCTGCATAAGCATCCAGGGCTTCATTTTTATCAGCATCCGCCAGACCGTTATATAATTCTTTTCCATATCCCGTACCTACAAGAATGGAGCTTACGCCATATCTGCGCCCCGCTTCTGTGTCCAGCAGCTTGTCTCCGATCATGTAGGAATGGGACTTGTCCACCTTAAAGTACTTCTCTGCCATCTCAAACATACCGATATCCGGTTTGCGGCAATGACAAGACTTTTTATAAATTCCGATTCCATGAACCGGATGATGAGGGCAGTAAAAGAAACGGTCTATTTCTGCTCCGTCTTTTGCAAGCAGACGGTTCATGTATTCATGCAGCTGTTCTACATCCGACTCGCTGTAATATCCTCTGGCAACTCCCGCCTGATTAGTCACAACAACCAGACGAAATCCCTGTTCCTTTAATCGTTTTAATGCAGCAGAGACACCGGGAAGAATTACTAAGTCTGAAGGCTTGTGTAAATATTCCACTTCTTCGTTGATAGTCCCGTCCCGATCTAAAAAAATAATTTTATCCATGCTCATACCTTCCTCTGCTGCCTGTTTTTCCACTCTTTATTTTAAATTAAATTGATACTGTCCACCAGGTATGGAAACCTTGATGTCCTGATAATCCCATCTTGCTTCATCCGTTATCCAGCTTTGGGCGCCTCGTAACTCAAAATTCCAGTCAGTCAGCTGTCCTCCCGCTGCTTCCATCCTTGCAGCCACTTTATGGCGTACATTATAGGGACAGTAAACAAGTAAAAATCCGCCGCCGCCGGCTCCAAGAAGCTTTCCGCCCAGTGCACCTGCTTTTAAGGCCTCTTCATAGAGTTCATCAATCTGTGGGGTGGTGATTTTGCTGCTCATTCTCTTTTTGCTTTTCCAGCCATAATCCAGAAGCTTGCCAAAGCTGTACAGGTTTCCCTTTAAAAGTTCATCCTTCATGGCATAAGCAAGGGCCTTCACTTCACACATCGCCTCAAATGGATCCTTTTTCTCATAGTTTGAGACCTGATCCTTAATAATGTTGGCGGAAACATGAACGTTTCCCGTATAGCAAAGCAGAAGGTTATACTGCAGTTCATGAATGATTTCCTTTTTAATCCTGAGCGGATTCACTACCACGTTGTTGCGTCCGTGGAATTCTATAAAATTAAAACCTCCGAAGGTTGCGGCATACTGATCCTGATATCCGCCGTCAATCTTAAGGTCCTCTCTCTCCACCTGATAAGCAAGATCAGCCATGGCGTAGCTGTCAAGCTCCACACCCTTCCATCTTGCCATGGCAGTTAATAGCGCTACCATCACAGTAGAAGAGGTTCCAAGACCAGATCCGGGAGGTGCGTCACACTGTAAGTAAACTTCGCAGCCCTGTTTGATGTCCATTGCTTTTAAGGCAGCCGTAACAAGATCCAGCCGTCCATCGTATACATAATTTTCTTTTGTGTTATACTTGACTGTCATGTCAAAATCCAGGGAATGGACGATGATCTGGTCATCTTGTCTCGGAACAATGGAGCAGTATGCATATTTGTTAATGGTACTGCCGATTATGGCTCCTCCCTGCTCGATGCAGAAGGGAGCAACATCAGTTCCTCCTCCTCCAAAGCTGACACGCAGGGGGGCACGTCCTCTGATTATCATATGATCACCCTTCCTTCCTTTACATCTTCCATGAAACGGTAATAATCTTCCGGAATTCCGATATCAATGAAATACCCGTCATTTACCAGACCGCCCAGCTTTCTTCCCTCCAAAAGCCACCTGGGAATCATATCGTGCTCAAGAGATACCTTACCTTCCGGAATGGTATCTAAAAGAGCCCGTTTTATTAAATAAAAACCGCCGTTAATGGTTCCTTCTTTGGACTCCTCCACCTTTTCGTCAAAGGCGGTCAGACGGCCGTTTTCTAATAACGCCTGTCCATAGCGGGATACATCAGGAACTTTCCGGAGAACAAGAGCCATATCAAGGTCCTTTTCCTCCATCAGTTCCGTAAAGCTGCTGCAGTCAATCTGATAGAAGGTATCTGCATTTAAGGCGAAAAACATATCTTCAGTCACCTGTTTTCCGGCATTCTTTATGGCTCCTGCCGTTCCTAACAGTTCCTCCTCGTAAGCATAAGAAACACGGATTCCCCAATTAGAACCATCTCCAAAATAATCTTCTACCATAGAACCTTTATATCCTACTGCAAAGATAATCTCTGTCACGCCATACCGGATAAGCTGTTTCACCACATATTCCATAAAAGGCTTCTCTTCTATCAGCGCCATAGGCTTTGGCCGGTCACTTACTACGGATCGCAGTCTGGTACCAAGCCCGCCTGCCAGCAAAACTGCCTGCATCTTAATGTCCTCCCTTGTATATATTAAAAATCCTCTCCCACTACGCTCCATGCCGCATCAATGCTGTGATACGTCCGAATGTAGTTCTGGGTATTCTGACTCATCTGTCTTAGGCTGTCCGGATCATTATAAAGAGCAATTACTTCCTCAGCAAATGTTCCAGGCTCATCTCTTACCACCATCACCTGATCTGCCTCTGGAATTCCTTCGGCTCCGATGGAAGTGGTTACAACAGGTGCGCCATAATAAAGCGCTTCAATTACTTTTCCCTTTACACCTGCCCCGTATCGAAGTGGAACTACCACGATCCGGCAGCCGGCATAAAGACTTGCCAGTTCTTCTTCCGTAACAAAACCTTTTACGATAATTCCGTTATCCGGCTGTTCCAGGGCTTTGATCTCGTCGGTAACCTTGGAACCTACAATATAGAAATTAACCGGTATCTGCTCTCTGATTAATGGGAATATCTCTCTTGCAAACCACAATACCGCATCTGCATTGGGCGGATGGGCAAAGCCGCCAACAAACAGCAGGCCTTCCCTCTTTTCAAAGTCATTGGGGATTTGATTTAAAAACCGGTCAAATACATAAGCTACGATTGCCTTTACAGGAACAGAAGGCTCAATTTCATGAATGGCTTCCCGCTCAACATAAGACGGGTAATAGGAAACCGCCGCTTTTTTCATCAGTCGCAGCTCCATAGATCTCCAGTATTCGGAGGCTTCCCGTTTCTTAGGATCTCCGGTAAGCTCGTATTCCCTGCCTTCCCGAAGGAAATGAAGGTCATGTCCGTAATAAATCAGCTTCATGCTGGTATTTTCCCGGAGAAAATCAATGTATTTCTGAGCGATATGGGGGCGGTTTAAATAAGCTGCCTTTATATCATCACCATGTGCCTTTAACCAGTCCCAGATACCTGCCTGATATTCCCTGCCGTAAAGAATCTCGATTCCCATCTGCTGTAATGCGGTGGAATAAGGTTCTTCATGAAGGAAATTATCTCCCAGGAACTTGACCACATATCCCTTATCAATAAACATCTTTAAATACTGGAAAGTGGTTTTGGAACCGGCATCCCGGTCATAGGTAGGTACATAATGATCCACTACAAGGATGATATCCTTTCCCTGGCTTCTTTCTCTGGCACGGAATGGATCAGGGTTACCGTTATTTTCGCTCTGACAGCTAAACTCAGCCGCCCATTTTTCTTTCAGCTTCTTACTGTTTTCCACCTGATAGCGTTTTAAGCCGGAACCATTGACATCAGTTCCGTTTGAAATGCCTTCAAAATGAATCACTTTGGAAAGAGGCTGATAAACCACCCGGTAGCCGGCCTTGCGCACCTCAAAGGCCAGATCGGAATCTTCACAATAAGCCGGTGCAAAGCGTTCATCGAAGCCGCCGATCCGTTTCCACAAATCATTGGAAAGAAGGATTGCAGCACCGGAAATATAATCTACGTCTTTTACATAATTGTATTCAGGCTTCTCCGGATCATCGAGACGTCCGTAATTCCAGCCGGAGCCATCGCTCCATAAGATTCCCCCGGCCTCCTGAAGCCGTCCGTCAGGATAAACCAGCTTAGAGCCCACCATTCCGATGGAGGGGTCTGACTCGATTAGATTAACCAGACTGTCCAGCCAGCCGTCGGTTACCTGAGTATCATTGTTCAAAAACATAATGTACTTTCCTCTTGCCGACTTTGCCGCCTGATTGCAGTTTCTTAAAAATCCCTGGTTGGTTTCATTGCGGCAGATCACCACATTCTCTGTGAATTTGGACAACTCTGCTGTTGCATCCGTTGATACATCATCTGCAATGATTATCTCATAATCCACATTTTTTGTATGCTCCAGTATGGACAGAAGGCATGCATAGGTATAATGGATCTGGTTGTAAACAGGAATGACGATGGATACCATGGGATGTCCTTCTTTTACAAAACGAAGTTTTCCATGTGTCCGGTATGCCTCTCCGATTTTCATGTCGCCTTCCATGAGGTTTCTTCCCTCATCTGTTGTATAGAGGGAAATGGATTTTACAGGATGAAGAATGGTTTCCTTTATATAAAACAGCACTTTCCGTTTCTTTGTGCCTTGAGGGAATTTATCATTAAAAATTCTTTTCAGCCTGCGCAGCACCTTATAGGTGAAGGATTCATGCTTTCTTAACTGCTCAATAATCCCCTGCATGGTTTCACAGTCTTTTCTAAGGGAAGCAATGATCATGTCCTGGTTGGCAACATGGTTATCCGTTAAGCGCTTTTCCTCCTGCTGTTTTGTAATGGTCAGATCCTTTTCCTTTAATTCAGCCTTCATCTGGGCAATCTGATCCTTGGTATCATCAATTATCTGAGACACCTCAAACATGCTGTCCGGCAGGGCAAATGTCTCATGCATATAGTTTAAGAGATAGATCTGCTGGTTCTCACCGTGAACATATTCCTGAAAATGGCGTTCCATCTCTTCATAAATACCAATCAGTTCCCGATCCACTCCCTGTTCTTCCATAAACACTTCCATTGATTCATAGTTCAGGATGCTTTTATACTGCTCATAAAAATAATACAGCACCCGGAATTTTATGAAATTAACCGGAACTGGAAAAGAGAATACCCATTCATAATCCAGACAGTAAGCACCGTCTTCAGTCATCATGATATTCTCAAAAAGGCAGTCTATATTGGAATGTTTAAATGCCCAGTCTCTTCTAATCTGTTCTGCAAAATCCGGAAGCACACCGAATACTTCTTCAAACTCCGGTGTGATATGGAACGGCGTCATGTAATCATCATGTACCTTTAAAATCATGGAGATGCCGTCTTCCAGAGAGGCCTCCGAAACTTTCCCATTTACGATCTGCCGGCCAAGAATCTCAGCATACGTCTCACCTTTTAGAAATGCAAACCGGGCGGTTGTTCCATCTGGGCTGACCGTTACGTCTGCCACATGTAACCCCTGATTTTGTTCCGTTAAATTTTTATATTTTTCCTCAAAAGAACGGATATGAGGGATTCCCTCAGCCGTCAGGGCAGTCTTTTCCACATAAGGCAGTCCATTTTCTTCCACCAGACTGGTGCGTATCTGAAAAGCTTCTCTTCTTGTTTTATTATATTTTACAAAATTAATTTTCTTCATGACGGCTCCAAATGGTTAAAAATGAATTGGCAAATGTCTCAAACTGTTTTCCTTCACATACTTCATCAAACATCTTACCTAAGTCGAAACGTAAGTACTTGGGATAATCATAAGCAAGTATGGCGTGGGTTAAATCTCCCTTACCGGGAAGATATCCATCGGAGTATAAAGTTACAGGAAGGCGGTAATCAGGCATGGGATAGTAAAATTTCACAGTTCCATGGTTTTCTTCACTTCCGCATAAAAGTTCCTTTAACTCTGTTCTGGAAAGACAAAACTGCTCCGCCTTTGCACCAGCCTGATACTTTAATCCCAGACGGTTTGAAATAGCAGTAATCAGCATTCCGTCGGGTTTTAAAAGTTCTTTGGCCTTTTGAATCATGTCCTGATAGGGGTCGCAAAGAGAACCTGCAAAAACGATATAATCAAAGTTATCATCACTGGTAAAAGAGTCTAAATCATTATTTACGTAGTGGATATTGTTTTGTTTCTGATTGCGGAGGCGGTTGAACGATAAATTGTTGTGACAGGGATCTAATACGGTTACTGCCTTCACCCGTCTGCTGTATAAGCCCGTTAACGCGCCGTAGTCAGATCCCACCTGCAAAAGCGTTGCATCTGGTTTAAACTCAAACCAGTCCAGCAGATTTTCTCTAATCTCCGATAAGGCATACAAATAATCCAGCCTGGGATTTTCCTGCAGCAGCTTTTTAATATCTCCATTATAATTCTGATACAGCTTTTTAAGTTCAGGGCTGATATCATTCATTCATCATTCCTCCTTACCTTTCTGCACGCATAAGTGTTAAGCTTACATCCGGTTCCATATCGTAAACTCCAACCGTATTCTTGTTGGATATAACGGTGATGTTCACAATATCATACAGACGGTGGTAAACAACATGCTCCCCGTTTTCAAATCCGGTACAGCTCATGGACAGTAAGTATTCTCCACCCTGAAGAGTCATCTTCTGGGTAAATTCCACGACATATTCATCGCCATTTTTAACAGATTTTACATCGGAGGACTCAAACATGGTATTGGTTCCGGTCAGGTCAGCCCCACGCTTGTCCTTGATGGTATAAGTGAAAATCGGTGTTTCGATTTCTCCATGGAAATGAATCCGTTCCTTTATGGTAAAACGCTCTCCCTTTAACAGAAGATTAGTAATATTTCCTCTCTCATCAAGAAGGCCAAAATCTATGATCTCTGCCCTCTTATCCCCGTATTCCGTGCGGTTTGGATTGATGGTCAGCTTATCCTTCATCATTCCGCCTGCTGCCGCCCTGCTTTTTTCCGCAATTGCCTGGTCGCCGGAAAAATCATTATACAGCCCGTTGTCCGCAGCTTCCAGTTCTTCATTCAGATCATCCATCTGGTTTGCCAGAATCTTCTTGTAAAGATCCACCATTTTTCCCGGCTCGCCTTCTGCGATGAAATTGCCTTTGTTCAATACCACTACACGGTCACAATACTTGATGATAGCACCCATATCATGGGTAACCATGAGAATGGTGGTGCCATTTTTACGGATTTCCTCCATGCGGCGGTAGCATTTCGCCTGGAAGAAAACATCTCCTACGGAAAGTGCCTCATCAACGATGAGAATCTCCGGTTCTACATTAATGGCAAGGGCAAATGCAAGGCGGACAAACATACCACTGGAATAGGTCTTTACCGGCTGATAGACAAAATCACCAATGTCAGCAAAATCCAGAATGTCCTGCAGTTTTTCATCCATCTCTTTTCTGGAAAATCCCATCATGGTACCGTTCATGTAGATGTTTTCAATCCCTGTATAATCCATGTTGAATCCAGCTCCAAGCTCCAAAAGAGCAGAGATCACCCCGTTTACCTGAACATCTCCGGTAGTAGGTGTCAGAACTCCGGTAATTATCTTTAAAATAGTGGATTTTCCAGATCCGTTGGTACCGATAATACCTACGGTCTGTCCCTTTTCCACATCAAAAGAAATTCCGTTTAAAGCAAAAAAATCACGGTGGTAATTCTTATGAGTCAGACTCATGGCCTCTTTTAACCGGTCAATGGGTTTTTCATATAATTTATATATTTTGGTTACATTATTAACAGTCAATGCTTTGTTATTCGATTCTACGGACATTGAATCCTCCATGGTAACTGCCTACAGCACATCAGAAAAATGCGGGCGCAGCTTTTTAAATACTTTCAGTCCTATTAAAAACAGGACAATAGTGACAAACCAGAAATAAAGACCAAGAGTTGGCCGTTCAGTAACCCAGTTCCCATATAACATGCTGTCACGGTATCCGGCAACAATATAATAAACCGGATTTATTTTCAGCACGCTGGGAAGCCACTCAGGAGCATTCTTAAACATCTCCGGAGCCCACATAATCGGCACCATCCACATACCAAACTGCAGGCAGATACCCACAATCTGTGCCATATCCTTGAAAAACACATTGATGGCACTGGTAAAATAGGTAATAGCCAGAGACAACATGGAGGCAGCAAAGGTATAGTAAATGATCTGGAACCAGCTGGCCTTCGGCAAAAAGCCATAGCATAAAAATACTACAAACATAATAATAGCAAATATTCCATGTACCATCAGACAGGATAACATCTTAATAAAAGGAAGGATTTCCACGCGGAAAACTACCTTTTTTACCAGATAATTATATTCCTGCAGGCAGTTAGTCCCCATGTTTAAAACCTCACTGATAAAAAACCATGGTACAATGCCTGGTATTAACCACAGTACATAGGGAAATACCGCGATTGGTGGCACACTTTTAAATCCCAACTGGAAAACAAAAAAATAAACAAGAACCGTGGCAATCGGCTGCAGAAACATCCATGCAATTCCGAAATAAGAGCCTACAAAACGCTTCTTAAAATCTGCTTTTGCCAAATCCAGAATCAGTTTTCTTTTTATATAGATTTCTTTTAATAAGGAAACCAGATAATTCATGGTTTTCTCCTCTCGTTAAAATTTAAACGTATCTCGGATTCCGTCCCACTTCTTGTCCTTGTCGGATATAACCAGCTCCATACCTTCTGAAATGGGCCATTCGATACCGATTTCGGGATCACTCCAAAGAATTCCGCCTTCGTCGCCCGGATGATAAAAATCCGTACATTTATATGCAAATTCTGCCTCATCAGACAGAACTAAAAATCCATGAGCAAAGCCTTCTGAAATATAGAACTGCTTTTTGTTTTCTGCAGACAGCTCCACACCGAACCACTTACCATAAGTTTTGGAATTAGCTCTTAAATCAACTGCCACATCAAACACAGTTCCTCTCACCGCACGAACCAACTTTCCCTGGGGAAACTGTTTCTGAAAATGCAGTCCTCTAAGCACGCCTTTTACGGACATGGACTGATTATCCTGTACAAAATTCATGGTCAGTCCTGCTTCGTGAAAATCATTCTGGTTGTAGGTTTCCATAAAATATCCTCTGGAATCTGGAAATACGGTTGGTTCAATGACATAAAGCCCTTCTATCTCGCATGTTGTTACTTTTATCTTTCCCATATTTTTATGCTCCTTTACATATCAAAACATTCTTTTACTTGTAGCATTCTACCACAACTCAGCCAAGATTTCTATATATAGGAAAATTTTTATTGGTTCTGACCCGGTTTGAAGCCTGTTTGTGATGCAAATATGCATAAATGCCGCCCGACTGAAGTTTTTTCAGTTGGACGGCGGCCTATTTGTTTTATTTAAGACTAACAATTATAAACAAAGCAATTGATCAGATTTCTCTCTTTACAATCATATCAGCAATGTGGTATATTTATATTATAAAAGAGTAACCGCCACACAAGGTGGAAGCTCCCATGAATGGTTAAATGCTCATGTGGTAATGAGCACGCCTATCCTGTTTGCCGGCAGGGTAGGCTATTTTTTTCCTATGTAAGTCAGCAATGCAATTAGAAATGTACCTCCTTACCCTGTATTCGGTTACTCCTGAATAAATCTTACCATACCCCACAATGTTAATTTGTCGCAATCAATCTCCTATATTATAAATCAAAAACGCAGGAACAGGACGATCCAGAGATGAATCTTCCCGTTCCCACGTATCACTACGCTTTTCAATCAGGCTTACTGCTTCACGATAAATGTTTTCCTCTTACTTACCACATCAAATATAACTGCCGCCAAAAGAACGGTTCCCTTTACCACTTTCTGAAGGTTCTGATCCACACCCATAATGCTCATACCCAGGTTTAAAACACCCATCAGTGTGGCGCCTACAATAACACCTGGTACGGTTCCTGTTCCGCCGTATGCAGAAGCTCCGCCGATGAAGCAGGCTCCGATGGCATCCATTTCATAGTTATTTCCTGCCGTTGGGTTGGCAGAGTTCAAACGGGCCAGGGTTACCATGCCTGCTACGGCTGCCAGCAGACCCATATTTAAATAAGCAAGGAAATAGACCTTATTGGTATCGATACCGGAAAGTCTGGTTGCCTTTTCATTTCCGCCCACTGCATAGAAATAGCGTCCTGTGGTTGTTTTGGAAGATATGTAGCTGTAAATTCCGATGATTACCACAACCCAGATAAGAGCATTGGGGATTCCTTTGTAGAGAGACAGCTTATACATGAAGAAAAGTATGACTGCAGTCATCAATACCATTTTAATAATCATACTGTTTAGGGGATCTACCCGGTATCCCTTTTTCAGTTTTCTTTTTCTGGTAATCAGCTCTGATACAATAAAGATACAGCAGGCTGCAATTCCTACAAGGAAGCAGGTGAGGTTAAAGCCCTTCATGCCAAATACATCAGGAACATAGGTATTAAACAGGTTTAAAAAGCTGTCCGGTACGGGAGAAAGGGTCATTCCCTGAAGGACTACGTTTGAAAGTCCGCGGAAGATGAGCATTCCTGCCAGAGTTACGATAAATGGCGGGATCCGTACGTAAGCAATCCAGAAGCCCTGCCATGCTCCAGCCAGTATGCCGATAATGATCATGGACAAAAGGGAAAGATAAGGGTTCATTCCCATCTTAATCATCATGCTTCCGCCTATGGCTCCTACGAAGCAGACAACAGATCCAACCGATAAGTCAATGTTGCCGCCTGTCAGAATACAGAAGAGCATTCCGGTTGCCAGAATAAACACATATGCATTTTGTGCGATTAAGTTGTTTACGTTCTGGGCAAGAAGCATTTTCCCTCCTGTATTTACAGTAAACAAGATTACGACTACTGCCAGAACGATTACCATCGTATATTTTTTTAGTGCTTCCGACAATTTTAATTTATTCTCCATCTTCTACTCTCCCTTCCTCTTCCATGCCCATGTTATCCGGGGTTAAAGGTATTCCCGAAGGATGCTTATCTGATTTTAAAATGCATGCCATGATTTTTTCCTGTGTGGCCTCCTGTGAGCTCATCTCTCCAACAATACGCCCCTCGTTCATGATATAAATCCGGTCAGACATGCCAAGAATCTCCGGCAGCTCTGAGGAAATCATGACAATGGATTTTCCGGCGGCAGCCAGTTTGTTTATGATGCAGTAGATTTCATATTTGGCACCTACATCAATTCCTCTGGTTGGTTCGTCTAAAATCATAATATCCGGCTCCGCAAACATCCATTTGGATAAAAGAACCTTTTGCTGGTTTCCTCCGCTTAAGTTTCCTACAGTCTGTTCCACGGAAGGACATTTGGTCTTCAGCTTATTAATATAATCTTCAGCGGCCATAACTTCCTTGTCTTTGTCAATAATGGTTCGAAAGCTGACTGCACGCAGATTGGCAAGGGTGGTGTTGATTCGTATGGGATTTCCAAGAATCAGTCCATTGCCTTTCCGGTCTTCAGTCACGTAAGCCAGCTTATGCCGGATTGCATCCCGCACGGAACGAAGATGGACTTCCTGACCGTGAATCTTTAACGTTCCGGAAATATTTGCTCCATAGCTTTTTCCAAAAAGACTCATGGCAAGTTCTGTTCTTCCTGCTCCCATCAGGCCGCAGATTCCTACAACTTCTCCTTTTCTTACATAGAAGGATACGTCACTGACAACCTTGCGCTCTGAATAAAGGGGGTGGCTGGCATTCCAGTGTTCCACTTCCATGGATTTTTCACCGATTTGAATGTCCGTCCGTTTGGGGAAACGGTCTACCAGTTCTCTACCAACCATTCCTTTTATGATCCGGTCTTCTGTTACATTATCTGTCTTCCTGTTCAGTGTTTCTATGGTTGAGCCATCGCGGATAATGGTAATTTTATCTGCTACATAGGCAATTTCATTCAGTTTATGAGATATGATAATAGATGTCATACCTTCTGCTTTGAATTTTTTCAAAAGGTCCAGAAGCGCTTTTGAATCTTCTTCATTTAAGGATGCAGTTGGTTCATCGAGAATCAGCAGTTTTGCCTTTTTTGCAAGTGCCTTTGCTATTTCTACCAGCTGCTGCTTTCCTACTCCGATATCCTTAATAAGCGTATGGGAGGATTCGGAAAGTCCTACTGTTTTTAAATACTGATCAGCCTCCCCAAACGTTTCATTCCAGTTGATTGCGAATTTCTTTCCTTTTTCATTTCCAAGATACATGTTCTCGGCAATTGTCATATAGGGAACCAGTGCAAGCTCCTGGTGAATAATGACAATTCCCTTTTTTTCACTGTCACTGATATGACTGAATTTACAGATCTCTCCGTTATAAATGATATCTCCTTCGTAAGAACCGTAGGGATAGATACCGCTGAGTACATTCATCAGAGTGGATTTCCCCGCTCCATTTTCGCCCACCAGAGCATGGATCTCCCCTTCTTCTACCTGAAGGTTTACTAAATCCAGGGCTTTCACACCCGGAAACGTCTTGGTGATGTTTTTCATTTCCAAAAGTATATTTGCCAAGAATATCCCTCCCTCTTTATATATTCAGAGGACGGCTTTCATTGATAAAAGCCGTCCCCAATAAGGAAATCCGCCTGATTACTTTAACTGGTCCTCGGTATAATAACCGGAGGTGATCAGCATATCTTTATAGTTGTCAACGGTAACAACCACTGGATCGCAAAGATAGGTTGGAATGATTCCGGTTCCGTTGTCATAGGACTTGGTATCGTTGATCTCAGCTTTGCCGCCCTGCATAACGGAATCTACCATCTTAACTACCTGGGTAGCCAGAGTTCTGGTATCCTTAAATACGCTCATAGCCTGTTTTCCCTGGATCATGTTCTTAACGTTTGCAATATCGCAGTCCTGGCCTGTGATAATTGGATATTTTCCGGTGTAAGAAGAAGCAAGTGCATTTTCAACACCAAGAGCGGTGGAATCGTTGGAGCAGAGAACTGCGTCAAGTACGGTTCCGTCTGAATAGTTGCCTGCGATAATGGTATCCATACGGTTCTGAGCTTTCTCAGAATCCCATTTCTCGGTTGCAACCTGCTCAAATGCTGTCTGGCCGGATTTAACAACCAGTCTGCCGTTGTCTACATATTTCTTTAACACATCCATAGCTCCTCCGAAGAAGAACTTGCAGTTATTATCAGCAGGATCGCCTGTGAAGAATTCGATATTCTTCGGATCGCCGGCTTTGTCAAGTCCAAGAGACTTCTCTAAATATTCGCCCTGCTTCTGGCCTACTTTGTAGTTATCAAAGGTAGCGTAATATGTAACTGCATCTGAGTTCATGATCAGACGGTCATAAGCAATAACCGGAATTCCCATGGATTTTGCCTGGGAAAGCGGTTCTCCCAAAGAACTTCCGTCGATGGAAGCGATAACTAACATTTTGCAGCCATTGGAGATCATGTTTTCAATCTGGGAAACCTGGGTCTGAACGTCGTTGCTGGCATACTGTAAATCTACCTTATAGCCTGCAGCTTCCAGTTCTTTCTTCATGTTGGCGCCATCCTGATTCCATCTTTGCAAATCCTTGGTTGGCATGGCAACACCGATTAAGACTCCGTCTTTCTTTTCTGTTTTTGCTGCTGCAGCTGTTGTTTCTGCTGCTTTGGTTGTCTCAGCAGCTGCTGCCGTAGTCGTCGTCTCTGGAGCTTTTGTTTCCGGTGCCTTGCTTCCCCCGCTGCACCCAGCCAGCATTCCTGCCGTCATGGCAAGAGTCATCGCGACTGCTAAAAGTTTTCTTTTCATTGATAAATCCTCCTCCAATACTTGTTTTTGATATGCCTATTTTAGCATGGAAGAATCAGGACTTGTTTGCCAACCGTTAGCACGGATTCATCCACATAAAAAAAGCCCCGGGTGAACAGGACTTTTTTATCAGGCAAAAAAATGCTACTGCTGTATGACATTTAAATATACATCTTCTCTGGCATGAAAACCGCCCTGAATGATGACAGAATCCATGTTTTCCCGGGTTACTGCCACCGGATTCAGCTCCAGATACGGCACATCATAGGTACCGTCGTGAATGGTCTGGTCGATTCCTTTTAAGGGCTCCCCCTTTCCCAGCATGACCGCATACTCCGCCGCCAGCCTGGCTTCCTCCTCCACCGATTTAAAAGCAGTCATATTCTGGGTGCCCTCCACAATCCGCTGGCAGGCCATTAAATCTCCATCCTGACCAACTAGACACACCTTCCCTGCCAGCCGGTCTTCTGACAGCACTTTGAAAACCTGGGTGGCCAGATCGTCATTACCGCACATGATTCCCTTCACATCCGGATACTTTTCAATTGCTTCTTTGGCATAATCGTAGGCGTGCTCCGCAAGCCATCCCTCACAATTGTTCTGATAGACCACATCTAAATTTTTACCTTCTAAAACTGAATTAAACCCCTCACGGATCATTGCCACATTGTGATCGGATTCCGGTCCCTGAATCATGATGATTTTGCCGCCCTCAGGTATGTTCTGAACCAGATTTTCTGCCATCAGGCTTCCCACGCCCTTGTTGTCGAAGGAGATATACATATCACTGTTTGCATTTAAAACCAGACGGTCATAGCTCATGGTCTTTATTCCTGCCGCCTTTGCTTTCTTCATCACATCTGACAGAGCCTCGCAGTCGCCTGCCACCACCACAATGACATCCATCTGCTTCTTAATAAAATACTGGATCTGCTCGATCTGTTCATTCACATCACCGTTGGCATTCTGTACATTGACTTCCGCACCCATTTCTTTTGCAGCAGAAACGAAGACATCCCGGTCTCTGATCCATCGCTCGATGACAAATGAATCAATGCTCAGGCCGATCTGCAAAGGCCTCTCCCCCGCCTTTTCCTGTTCCTGCTCTGCAGTCTCAACTTTTGCCTGTCTGCATCCTGACATCAGAATACAGCAGGCCAATCCCATCAGTAATAACCTCCCGCCCCACATTTTCATAACCTTACCTCTCCCTGTATTCGGTTGGTGTCATCCCTTCATATTTCTTAAAAATCCTGCTGAAATAATTGGGATCACTGTAGCCGGACATCACGCAGATCTCTTTGATGCTGTATCTGGGATCCTCCAGCAGCCTTCTGGCGTTTTTAATTCTGGTTCTGGTCACATATTCAATGAAATTCTCCCCTACCTCCTGTTTGAACAGCTTGCTGAAATAATAGGGGCTGATGTCCACCATTCGCGATACGTCGTCAAGAGAAATGTCCCTGGCGTAGTTCTCGTCTATATACCCCTTGACCCTTGATACCACATTTTCAAATTCCCGCTCCCTGGAGGTACTGATCTTATCGCAGATATCCCTGGTTTTGTTTAAGAACCAGCGCCGAATCCCTTCCCCGTCAGCTGCTTCCTTTAACTCTGCCATATAGTTTTCCCGGTAACGGAATCCGTAGCGGACATTCCCGGCTTCAAAAGCCCTCCGCTCCAGTCTCATCACCAGTTCCAGAACCTTGATTTCAATGTTGGATCTCATATTACCGTCATGCACCAGCATCCAGTCAAAAAATTCATTGGCACAGGATAACGCGCCCTCCCGGTCTGCTTTCATGCCTCTTTGAAGGTACTGGTTTTCCAGATCAAGAGGATATTCCCCATCGTATTCCGCCACTGCCGGAATATCCGTAATATGAACTACATGGCTGTCACTTTCTCTTAAGGATTTTAAGGCTTCCGTATAGGAGTGACGAATTCCGGCCAGAGGTTTCACGGATCCGATACCGCCTCTGCACTTAATGTCCATGCTGTTTTCCAGCTTATGAATCATGTTCCTGGTCCTTGTGATTACTTCCACCCGCTTTTCATACTGCATCTTTTCCTGATCAAAGGAAAGAAACAAAACCAGCCTGTTTCCCATGGCAGGACCGATGACACATTCAAAATAGTCCTTAAGAATCTCCCGGACCATACTGTAATATTTATTGACCTTCACCCCAACTCCGATGGCGTTGGTCATGGTTCCCCCCTCCATACTGTCTCCAAATTCCAAAACCACAATGAAACCATAGGGTTTTCGGATATCAAGCATTTCCGGGTAACCGCTGTGAAGAGGATCTGAATCTTCCTGAAGGATGGTGTAAATAAACCCGCTTTCGATCATGGGAACCACGATTTCCAGACGTTCTCTTATCTTCAGATCATCACTGATCTTCTGCCTTGCCTCCTCTACCTGATGCATGGCTTTCACGCATACATCGAGAATTTTCTTCTTATTCACCGGTTTCATAATGAATTCCATCACACCAAGGTTCACCGCTTCCTGGGCGTAAGAAAACTTATCAAAGGCTGTCATAATGATAAATACCATGGTCTGATTGAATTTACGTATTTCCCTGATTGCCTGAATTCCGCTTAATCCAGGCATCTGAATGTCTACAAACGCAATATCCGGGCGGAATTGACCGGCTTGTTCAATCACCGCTCTCCCGGTCTTCACACAGACAATCTCACATTCACTTTTAAAGTTTGATTCAATAATACTCCGTATGGATTCCAGCATAATCCCTTCATCATCTGCAACCAGTATCCGAAACATGTATCTCTTCCCCCTTTTTAGGAATCCGTAAAATTACTGAAGTCCCCTGATCCTCCCCTTCACTGACAATGGAAAACAGTTCTTTTTTATTATAATAAAGCTCCAGACGGGAAATCACATTGTAAATACCGATTCCTGTAGATGCCGTATCTTCCTGGATTCTTACACCTTCCTGTATCCGCATTAATTTTTCTTTCTCAATTCCCTTTCCATTATCATCAATGCGGATTTCTATGGCATCTTCCTGATTTTTCACCGAAAGACGGATTTTTCCCGGCCAGCTGATATTCCTGATTCCATGAGTCACGGCATTCTCTACCAGCGGCTGCAGGGTCATGCTGGGCATGGAATAGTCCAAAGCATCTTCCTCCAGGCTGGATTCATAGTGAATATCACCCGCGAACCGGACATTTAAAATGTAAATATAATTTTCAACCGTACCCACCTCTTCCCGAATGGTGGCATCTTCCGCTCCTTTTTTCACATTGTACCGAAAGAAATCTGCCATTTTTTCCATAAATACTGAGGTTTTCTCTGCATCTTCCATCATGGCCAGCTGTACGCCTGCATTGAGGGAGTTAAACAGAAAATGGGGATTAATCTGGGACTGCAGATATCGTAAGCGGGCTTCCTTTAAATGGTTTTCCATTAAAAGCTCCCGTTCCTTCATCTCCTGCTCTTTTTCTGCACTCTCTTTAATTTTATTCACATAATCGGCCAAACTGTCCACCATTTGATTAAATGTCTTTGTTACAATCCCCAGTTCGTCCCCCGAACGGATATAAGGTACTTTTACATGAAAATTTCCCTGTCCAACCAGCTTTGCCGTATGGGCCAGACTGGTCAGTGGGGTAACAATGTCCCTGGTCATCATCATCATCATGACGGTAAGGCTGATAATCATAACAATCACCAGTATAACAGAACTGATCACCTCCAAATACTGGAGCGCAGCCTGAAGGGTCTGATAGCTGGCGGAGTTGTTCTTAAACTGTCTGCTGTTGAGAACAGCAATATCGTGGTTAATAAACTGGTAAAGCTTTAAGGCAGATTCATAGGAACTTTTGTACTTTTCCACATTCTGTCCCCGCTTTGCCTGTACGGTTTCATCGGTAACTGCCAGATAGCTGTCAGACATATTCCGGATATTTTTCTCCAGTATCTGAACGGGATTGTCCGTTACCAGCACATTCAGTCCATCCAGAAGCTTCCTGTAATCCTGCTCAGAGCGGTAATAATCGGTTAATGACTCGGAGTCTTTTACCTGTAAGTATTTGTACATGAAATTCTGCACATCCGTCAGCGCATCGGATAATTCGTTTAGATTCACATTACTCTTATAAACGGAATTCATCCGTTCCACCATCTGATTGATCTGGGCATAGATAAATAGATTGCTGGCAAAGAGGACCACTGCTGTCATAGCTATTTCCAGAAAAAGCTTTCTGGTGATGGGTAAATTCTCCCAGATTGAATTCGGCTTAATTTTCATGGGATTTTCGCTCCTGCTTTTTGTATTCCGGCACCTGTTCCTCTGTCACAAACTGCAGATCTACACTGTAAAAGGAATTGGTCCGCCCATCCTTTATGGATTCCGTCAGTGCCTGTACACTATATTTGCCCATCTGACTGGTATCAATACACAGAGTCATCGCCATGGTTCCCTTCTCCACTGCCTCTAGTGCTGCCTTTGATTTGTAATAGCCAATCACCTGGGTTTTTCCCACTCTGTTATAGTCAATGACTGCCTGGTAAACCGCTTCCGTATCCACCTCATCCATGCATACAATCACATCCGGCGGTCCCTGTGCATTCTGAAAAAGGTTGCGGACAATCTCTTCTGATTCAAAGGCTCTTCCGGAAGGAATCCTGATTTCTTCCACCTTAATTCTGTCTGCATTTTCTTTCGTAGTTACCATGCGGTTGTTAATCTGATTAAAGATCTGTGCCTGATTGCTGTCTATGGATTTATCGTGCAGCAGCATCATGACCCGGGTAATCCCATCGTGGTTCGGAAGGATTTTTAAGATCTGATTGCCGTATTCCTGGCCAAGCTGGTAGGAATTGATCCCTACATAGCTTTTCCTCTCCGTGTTAGGGGCATCATTTAAAATGGTTACAACCGGAATCCCGTTTCTGGCCGCTTCATTGATCCGTTCCTCCAGCATTTGTTCCCCGGTAAATTCAAGTAAAATCCCATCCACTTTGGCAGCGATACTCATATCCATAAAATCCAGGGTGGAATACTCCGATGACTGGTTTTTTCCCTTCAGTTCCACGAATGCATCGTATTGTGCTGCCTCTTCCTTCACACTCTGGTATACGTCATTCCAGAACTGGGAATCTAAGTTGTCAATTATCATAACGTAATGATACCGGTATGTAACCGTGTTTTCCGCATGCTCCACTCCGATCTTCTTGAGCACATATCCATAAAAAGAGGAGGTTAGGAGCGTAAGAAACACGATTCCGGATAAACCGGCAATCATTAAATAAAGCAGACCCTTTTTCCCGTTTTGCATAGACTCCCCTCCTTGTCACTCAACTGTATTATTTCATTATACTAGAGAATATGAGAAAACAAAAGCAGGATAAATTTGCACTGGAGTAGCATTTTTTGTATAATGATTGCAGCTAAATGAAAAGGCCTGGAATAATGGATAATGATGCCATTATTATCTACATTTCGAAGTCTGAATATTTAAGATTTGAATATAATGGTATAAATCAGTTCAGTTGAGAAAGTCTATGATCATACACGTTGTCAGACCTGGCGAGACAATAAATACAATATCAGATTATTACAAAATACCTGTAGATAGATTAATATTGGAAAATGGAATTATAAACCCTGACAATTTAGTAATTGGTCAAACTATTGTAATTGTTCCGCCGAAAGCACTCTATATTGTCCAATCTGGTGACACTTTGGACAGTATTGCAATGAAGTATAGTGTTTCACCTATGGAATTAATAAGGAATAATCCCTATCTTTCCGACAGAGAATTTTTATACTCTGGTGAAACTATTGTTATAAGTTATCAAACGGATAGATTAAGAACGATTGCTATAAATGGCTATGCCTTTTCTTATATTGAAAAATCTATTTTAATAAAAACGCTTCCATTTTTAACATATCTGACAATATTCGATTATAGGGCCACAAGTGAAGGAGAAATTATCTCCATTGCTGACGATACTGAAGTTATTCAGCTGGCTAAAGCCTATGGTGTTATGCCTGTAATGTTTGTTTCCACAATTACAGAAGAAGGAACAATCGTTCGTGAAATAACTAAAGGTATTTTAGATAACCCTTCTGTGCAAGACCGCCTTATTGACAATATTCTTCAAACGTTAAAAGCAAAGGGTTATAATGGAATAAATATGTATATCGAAGATATTACGACTGATAACTTAAATAGTATTATAGAATATATAAAAAAGGCTTCAGCCATATTTCATTCAGAAGGTTATAAAGTAATAGTCACCACAACGCCAATTATAAATATTCAGGGGCCAATTCTTATCTTTGAAAAGCCGGATTATAGTAAATTGTCTGGATATATAGATGAAATTCTATTTGCTTCTTACGATTGGGCCAGATTTTATAGTTATCCAAGCTCAATTTTTCCAATTAATGTTATAAAAGAACTGTTAGAATATATAACCAGTATTGTTTCACCCGAATTATTGTCCTTAGGAATCACTACTCTCGGTTATGATTGGACACTGCCCTATGTTCCGGGCGCAACGGATGCAATCGCCATAGCAAATAATAATGCTATACAGATGGCAGCAGATGGCAATATACCAATACTATTTAACGAAGCAGCATATTCACCCTTTTTCTATTATATAGGGAGTGACGAAATTTATCACTTAGTGTGGTTTAAAGATGCAAGAAGTTTTGAGGCAAGAATCAATTTGGTAGCAGAGTATAATCTTCAAGGTTTGTCTCTCTGGACTATTATGAGATTTGACACCCAGATGTGGTTTATCATTAATACTCAATTTAACATAGAGAAAGTTCCAGTGACAAATTCCAGCCATTAAAACCACAACAAAGACAGTGCTTCAATACGATCCCGGAATCCTGCTGCTATGACTGGATTTACCGGCACCATGGTTGAAGCACTGTCATTGTTTATTTACTTTTTATATATTCATCAATTCCTTTTGCACCGGCTTTTCCGGCTCCCATAGCTAGAATAACAGTCGCCGCTCCTGTAACAGCATCACCGCCTGCAAACACACCTTCTTTTGTGGTCTGACCATTTTCTTCATCTGCAATGATGCATTTCCACCGGTTAATATCCAGACCTTTTGTAGTGGAAGAAATTAAGGGATTGGGAGAGGTTCCAAGAGACATGATTACTGTATCTGTTTTTATTTCATATTCTGATCCAGGTATTTCCTCGGGACGTCTTCTTCCTGATGCATCCGGTTCTCCAAGCTGCATCTTAACAACCTTCATTCCTTTTACATAGCCGTTCCCATCCACTAGTATCTCTTTTGGATTGGTAAGAAGATCAAAGATAATGCCTTCTTCCCTGGCATGATGAACCTCCTCCGCTCTGGCCGGAAGCTCTGCCTCACCTCTTCTGTATACCACGTGTACAGATGCTCCAAGTCTTGCAGCTACTCTGGCTGCATCCATAGCAACATTACCACCGCCTACGACAGCTACGTTTGTACCGGCGAATATGGGAGTGTCATAATTTTCATCAAACGCTTTCATAAGATTGGCTCTTGTTAAATATTCATTGGCTGAGAAAACACCGTTTGCATTTTCTCCCGGAATTCCCATAAACATTGGAAGTCCGGCGCCGGAGCCTATGTAAACAGCTTCAAACCCCTCATCTTCAAACAGCTGATCAATTGTCGTTGATTTTCCAATGACAACGTTGGTCTCGAATTTTACTCCCAGTTGTTTTACCTTTTCAATTTCTTTTGCTACGACTTTCTCTTTTGGAAGACGGAACTCCGGAATACCATAAACAAGCACTCCGCCTAATTCATGAAGGGCCTCAAAAACCGTCACATCGTATCCCTGCTTTGCCAGGTCTCCTGCACAGGTAAGACCGGACGGACCGGAGCCGATCACAGCCACCTTATGTCCGTTTTTCTCCTTTGGACATTCAGGTCTGATGTCATGCTCCAAGGCATAATCTGCTGCAAACCGTTCCAGCTTACCAATGGAAACAGGCTCCCCCTTAATCCCGCGGATGCATTTTCCTTCACACTGGGTTTCCTGGGGGCAGACACGTCCGCAGACAGCAGGCAGGGCAGAAGATTTGCTGATTACTTTATACGCTTCCTTGATATTGCCCTCCTGTAATTCTTTAATAAATCCGGGAATATCAATTGCAACAGGACAGCCCTGAATGCATTTTGCATTTTTACAGCCGAGACATCTGGACGCTTCCCTGATTGCCTCTTCCTGATTATATCCTTCACATACTTCTTCAAAATTTGTAACCCGTACCTTTGCTTCCTGTTCTCTGACAGGTACTTTCTTTAACATATCAGCCATTTGTATTCTCCTCGCAGTTCCCGCAGCCGCCGTGATGTGTGTTACCTTCCTGCTGTTTCAGCATGACACGGCCTTCCTCTGTTTTATACATCTGGCTTCTTTTAATTGCCTGATCAAAATCCACCAGATGTCCGTCAAATTCCGGTCCGTCAATACAGGCAAATTTAACCTGATCTCCCACCATAAGACGGCATGCACCGCACATTCCTGTGCCGTCCACCATAACCGGATTCATGCTGACAACTGTTTTTAAATCATACTTTCTGGTCAGCAGGCATACAAACTTCATCATAATCATGGGCCCGATTGTTACACAGGCATCATACTTCTTTCCCTGGTTCTGGATTAAGTCCTCTATTACGGCAGTTACAAGACCGGTTCGTCCGTAAGAACCGTCATCAGTTGTCACATACAGATTGCCAGAGACCTTTTTAAGTTCATCTTCCAGAATAAGCATATCCTTTGTTTTTGCTCCAATGATAACATCTGCCTCAATCCCATTCTCATGCAGCCACTTAACCTGGGGGTAAACCGGTGCTGCTCCCACCCCTCCCGCAACAAAAAGGAGCTTTTTATGTTTTAATTCTTCCAGATCTTCATGAACTAAATCAGACGGATTTCCCAAAGGTCCCGCAAAATCACGGAAACTGTCATTTTCATTTAAATCTGCCATCTTTACAGTGGAAGCACCCACTTCCTGGAAGACAATGGTAACTGTTCCTTCCACTCTGTTATAATCACAGATCGTAAGAGGGATTCTCTCACCATTCTCTCCCATCTTAACGATTACAAACTGTCCAGGCAGGCAATTGGCTGCAATGCGCGGCGCATACACTTCCATAAGATATATTTTATCTGCCAGCTTTTGTGCGTTTAATATTCGGTACATCATCTTCTCCCTTCTTTTGTGACCCGCTTTTTCCCATAATAATTGCTGTAACTTGCCGGATTATTTCTATCATAACCAGTATAGATAATTTATTAACACTTTGCATCGGAGCATGATGACAAAAAAGATAAAGCGGTTTATCCAACCTGGACAAACCGCTTTTAATGTCTATTTCTTGTTATAGTTTTCTATCATTCTGTAAACCACAAGCCCGATTCTGACTGCCAGCCTTTCGTTGGCATTATCAAAGTCTATTCCTGTTATTTTCGCAATTTTTCCAATCCGGTAAGCAGCTGTCTTATAGTGAACGTATAAGTCCTGAGCTGTCTTGGAAAGATTCTGATTGTAGTTTAAATATGTCTTCAGCGTTATAATAAGATCCTCCTGCTGGGGCTTTTTATAGTTAAACAGCTTCTGAAGGGATTCGGGAACATATTCCATCAGAAGCGCCGGATCGTCTACCTGGCATAACAGTTTAAAAATACCCAGATCGGAAAACATCATGATATAGGCGTTCCCCTCATACGAGATATCAGCTGCAATGTCAATAAAGGAAAATGCATCTGCCGCCTCTTTATAGGACCCCTCCAGCTGCATAATCCCCTCTACAATCTTGCCTGCACCTGCCTTTACCACAAGCTTCTTGTTATGCTGCGCCATACCTGCCTGAACCTTGCTCCACATCTCTTTTAAATCTTTGCGGTATTCGGCCTGAGTCCGGTTGGGATTTGCGGTTTTAATGGCAACCACCTTATCCATATCTGTGTGCACTTTTACATCGGTCAGCCTCTGTCTCACCACATCTTCCAGCCAGTTGATCTGCTGAAGCTTTTCATTCATTTTCTTCTGGGTACTGCCTTCGTATGTGACTCCAAAGACGATCACACGGTAATGTCCGTTGGGATCCATGCCAAGGAGGCTGGCATTCTTTTTCAGTTCATCCGCAGAGGTAACTTTTCCGTTGAGAATATTATTTAATAAGTCGTGCTGGTACTTTTTCTCCAGTTTTGATACGGCAAATTTTCTTGAGAATTCATATTGGAGGGCAACTATGGCATTCTCCACCGCTATGCAGTCCATCAAATTAAATTTGTCGTATTTTTCCGTTATAACAAGATACATCTGTATTCCCACATTTAAATTCATTCTGACAACGTAACAGGGGTATTCCCCCTCCTGCCTGGTATACTCGTAATTGGAGAAAATACCCGGGTCAAACTCAGCTGCCTTAGGGGATAATTCAAATTCATATTCCTCACCGCCAGTTGCTGCATAACAGGTCATATCCTGATTATAAAGGGCGATGGGATTGCGGATCAGCTTATTTAACATATCAAGAATATCCCCTACCGGATTCTTCTTAAAATTATTGGAAAGGGATAACGCCATAAAATTATCATGAGTGGTCTTATAATACTTTAATTTCGTCACTTCCTCATTAAAAAGACGTTCCATAACCAGCGACATAATGGTCTGAAACGAGACTTCAAAAGAGACCTCAATCAATGGAATTCCAAAGTTTTCTGCGTATTCCCGCAGAAGCACAATCTTGCTTTCCACATCTTCCACCAGTTTTCTCTTTTTTAAAATCAGTCCGCTGACATTCTTCTTTTCAAGCTCGGAAATATAGAATTGAAACTCTTCAATTGTACAGGAATTAAATGCATACAAACCAGTCAGCAGCAGTTCTCCTCCATTAATAAATTTCACAATATCCGGTGCCTCAATGATTGTTGCGCCCTTAATTTCTTTTCTCATGCCACTCTCTCCGCAAATCAGAGTCATTTTCCCCAAGTTCTCCGTTTTGAGAAATTCTTCTACTGTAAATTTCATTTCCTTCTTTGCAAGCCCCTTCTTATTATTTTTTCTCCCTGATCAGTATATCATAATGCAGCAGTAACCGGTAGTCCATGTAAATAAGTGCCTTCGGCAC
>JAAOXG010000075.1 GCA_013036995.1 Lacrimispora defluvii | reverse complement strand
GGATACACTGGACTGGAAAACCCAGAACACGAAAAAGATTGTCCGTCACATCGTAAAACATGTGGAACCGGGCGATATCATTCTGCTTCACGATGTGTTCCCAACCTCAGTAGAAGCTGCGCTGGAGGCAATCGATGTATTAACCAAACAGGGTTATACCTTTGTCACAGCAGATGAATTATCAATTGATTAATTATGCTTTAACCATGGATAATGAAAAATAGTATCATTAAAACCTCTTCCATGCCGGTGTTTTCGTTATATAATATAATTAGAGCAGAAATGTCCATTACAAAACAAAGGAGGAGTTACCATGTCAACAGCTGTCATTTGTGTGGTTTTAATCGTGATCTGTTATTTCGGATTGAAAAGTTCCATTAAAAGGACAAAACAGGGCTGTTGCGGCAGCAGCAGTGAAGTGGTAAAGAAGGTGAAAGCTGCAGACACGAATAAATCCAATTATCCATATTCCGCGACTCTTCAGGTAGATGGAATGACCTGTGCCAACTGCAGAAAAAAGGTGGAGAATGCATTTAACAGTCTTGGTGGGTTCTATGCCGCTGCAGATTTGGAAAGAAAACAGGTTGTTGTTTATATGAAAGAAAGATTAACAGACGAAGAGATAAGAGATATTGTAAAAAAGGCTGGTTATATTCCGGGCCGGTTCGTTTAATCAGAACCCTATTACACAGGAGAGGGGTGTCACTCCATCACTTAAATAAAGTGATGGAGTGACACCCTCCTTTTATAAAAGCAGTCTTATATAATAAAAAGAGAGCCAGCACCATGAAATTATTATCGAATAAAGTTGGTTCGCTGCCATGGTTCTGCCTGCGGAAGTTCTATTCCATTTTCCTTGCCCAATTGGATACATTTGAGAAGCCATGCCATGTTGTTCCCCAAAGTTCTCATAATCTGCAGTCCCTCTAAATCCTGCTTCACTTCATCTGGCGAATTGCCATGAACCATATTCCAATATTGAGAAGAAACAACAGGCATATTATTATATGCAAAATACTTATTGAGAGAGTCCAATGCTGCAGTAGAGCCCCCTCTACGGCAGCTTACTATGGCGGTTCCCGGTTTTCCTCGCATACTCTGTCCGCCGCTTTGAAATACACGGTCTAAAAAGGATACAAGTGATCCGTTTGCAGAAGCATAATAGACAGGGGAACCAAATACAAATCCGTCTGCGCTGTCTGCTTTTTTTACAAATTCATTTACACGGTCCTCCATATAGCACTTACTGTTTTTGTAACAATAGCCGCAAGCGATACATCCACCAACGGGCTTTGTGCCAATGTCAAAAATCTCGGTATCAATTTCCTGCTGGGTCAGCACGTTTTGAATTTCATGTAATGCCGTATAAGTACAGCCTTTTTGATGTGGACTTCCATTTAATAATATAACTTTCATAGTGTTCAATCTCCTTTAATATTAGTAAATATTTAATTAACACCTGCCATATTTATTTTTACCCATCCTACCGCATTTGCTTTATGATAGAACCATAGTTGCGGATGAATAAAAAGATTGTCAGCACTGTAGCAATTACGTCTGTTAATGGCTGCGAGTACCATAAACCATCTGTTCCAATTAAAAGCGGCAGGAAATAAATTGTTGTAGCAGATATCAATATCTGATAGGAAATGTTGAGGAATATTGCTGGTTTGGCCTTGCCCGTCATCATCATAAACCCTGAACCAACCGCCACAAAGGAAGCAAGTGGCAGAAGCATTGTAAATTTTCGCAACCCGTATGCTGCAATTGCGGCAAGCGCTTGATCCTTTATGAAAAGCTTAATCCAGTATTGCGGAAGCAGCTGTGCCAGAATAAGTCCTAATGCTAAGATAACCACATCCCATATAAAAGATAGTTTCAAAGTATCGAATGCCCTTTTATAACTTTTCTTTGCGAAGTTATACCCGACGATAGGCTGAAATCCCTGACCAAGACCATATACCCCCATCATAAATAATTGGAATACAGAGCGTATTGCAGTCATTGCACCAACATATACCTCACCGCCATATTGCACGAGAGCATAATTACCTATCAATTGTGCAACGCTGACGGAAAGCTGGTTTGCGCAAGGGACACTCCCAATCTTTATGATGGATTTTAACGTACTGATGTCTGGACGCATGGTCTTCCTTGAAAGGCACAAGGCAGGTTTTCCCTTCCAGAAATAAAGCAGACCGAGCATGGTGGAGGCCGCTTGGGAAATGACGGTAGCCACAGCAGCTCCCTGTATTCCCAAACCTGCTCCAAAGATAAATACGGCATCCAGGATAATGTTTAGGACACATCCAACCAAAGTCGTTATCATTGAAAAAGTGGGGTTTCCATCTGAACGGATAATAATGGGAAATGTGAAACTAAACATACTAAAAACTGTGCCAAGTACAATTGTATTGATATATTCTGCCGCATAGAGACCAGAATGACCTGTAATCTTCAATACCTCAAAAATTTGTGGTTTAAAAAGAAAGAATATAACAGTAATAACCGCACTGGTAATTAGCACATATACGATTGCATTTCCTGCAGCCTTTTCCGCCTCTTCCCTTTTTTCTTCACCAAGACGTATAGAGATGGTAGATGCAGCGCCGAAGGCAATTAAAGCTGAGAGTGCCATAATAATAGTAGTTATGGGGGCTGTCAGCCCAACCCCTGTAAGACCCAGCACACCAGCCTCAGGGATGTGTCCGATAAATATTCTGTCCACCATTTGATACAACGCACTAACAACAAGACTAAGTGTGGCAGGTATTGAATATTGTGCCAGCAATTTACCGACAGGTTTTTGTTCCAGATCATTGATTTTATCCATGATTCCCTCCTAATGTATATATCAAAGATATATAATATCTTTGATTGCGGCAAAAAATTTGCCAATTAAATTATTTTTCTGTTTCCTATTTTCTTTAAGGCTTTTGATATCTGGCCAGAACAGGAGGTAACTCTGACATACTTCTACAGGTCTATAGCTATATAGCAGAACGTTACTTGTTTATGGTATCTACTAATTTGTTTTGACGCAGAAAATCCTCCATTAACAGATTGGTCTGTGCCATTACTCTGCGGATACCGCACTGACTCTCTTTATCTTCGTGTACTGCACATGCAAAGAAACTGGTATTGCCCTCAATTGCTTGAATCACATCATAGAATGTTATTTCCTGAGGATTCCTGTTGAGTACATACCCACCCTTTACACCAGATGTAGAACCAATTATCCCTGCTTTAGAAAGCTGAGTTAATATTTTGGAGAGATAGGTCGGTGAAACGTTAAATTGCTTTGCTAAAACATGCACACTAATATTTTCATCAGTGCTGTGTTCTATCATATATGCAACAGTGTGCAAAGCGTAATCAGTAGCTTTCGTATGCTTCATATCGCGCCTCATTTCTGTCTATTACAGACATTTAATATCCTTAATTATATTCTGCTAAATGATAAATGTCAAGGTATTCATAATCTGTTTTTAAAAAGGAGATTTTACGAGTAAATATATTCCTGTTAACAATGGGAGCCATTGCTCCAATAGATTATTCATCTGTTTTTGCAACAGCTCCATTTGATCAGACTGATTTATTGAATCCCTTTCATCATGGCATTTACAATATCAGGGTAATAAAAGCTGTAATTTGTTCTGTCCAGCAGACCAAAGAGCTCCCCATTACCGCTTACGGCACCATTATCCCACCAGATGCAGGGGATTCCTTTCGCTCTGGCTGATTTTACATAGTAATATGCCCAATTGGCACGCTGTTTTAAATTATTTTTATTCATTGCCCCAAATTCTCCAATAATAACCGGATAGCCTTTGGAAATGAAATAGCGATTAATACTGTCCATCAGATAGGTTATGGCTCCGGTATCTGCCTGGTTATCAGGGCGCCACTCCGGAGTTCCGGAAATGTTCAGGGCAAAGTCATAAGGAGTATAAGCGTGTATGGAGATAATGATCTTGTTATCGTTTGGTATAACAAAGTTATCCCAGGCATTTGTGGCAGAAGTAGCTGCATAAGGCGGTATCATCAGATGTCTGAAAGGGTTATTGCCGCCGGAACTGCGAATGGTCTTTATAAAAGCTGCATTGAAACGGTTCACGACTTCCTGACCTTCTCTGTTTCCGCCGTTCCATTCGTCCGCCGTACCTTTCTGCCGTGGTTCATTGAGACCTTCAAAGATCAGATGCTCATCATAATTTTTAAATCTTTCTGCGATCTGGGCCCAGACTTTTGTAAGGATCCTGGTGGCAGCGACTTCATTTGCGTAGGAAGGAAAATGCCATTCCTCATGATGAAGGTTTAAAATAACGAACATTTTGTTTTGGATGCCATAATCCACAACCTCCACAACCCTGTTAAGCCATGCAGGATCAATGGTGTAATTTGGCGCAGGTCCAAGATGCTTTTCCCAGGTTGTTGGAACTCTTAAGGTATTAAAGCCGCCTGCCTTGATTTTGTCAATCATGGCTTTATTCGTTTTTGGATTGCCCCAGGAGGTTTCGGAAGAAAGGCCGTAACCGTCTGTTGCATCCAGGGTATTTCCTAAATTCCAGCCGATACGGATTTCCCTGACCAGTTCCCTGGAAGAAATATTACGGATGGAAGAAGGAACACTTGCTTTTTGTGGGTTGGTCTCATTCATAAGACCTGTCTCTTCACACATATTACTTGTTGCTTTACTGTTATTTGTACTCATATACCCTCCTATAAAAAAATATTTTTTACTACAATTGGAGAGTAACACATTTTGTATTCGTTTAAAATGAAATTGAATGCAATAAATACACGGAGAACAAATGTTCTTGACAAAAGGCACCATACTGCCCATAATAAAGGGAAAGAGATCAGAATAAGCCCCGTTTATCTGACTGAATACGGCACAACGTATGGAGGAATAGGAAATGGATTTATTTGATTATATGAGAAAAAATACGATGGAAAAAGAATCCCCTCTTGCTTCCAGGCTCCGCCCATCCACTCTGGAAGAAGTGGTGGGTCAGCAGCATATTATTGGAAAAGATAAGCTTCTTTACCGGGCCATTAAAGCGGATAAGCTTGGATCAGTGATATTTTACGGACCTCCGGGAACTGGAAAAACCACGCTTGCCAGAGTCATTGCCAATACAACCAGTGCGGATTTTAAACAGCTGAATGCGACTGTGGCCGGAAAAAAAGATATGGAAGAAATCGTGAAAGAAGCCAAGGATTCTCTTGGGATGTACGGAAAGAAAACCATTCTTTTTGTTGATGAGATTCACAGGTTTAATAAAGGGCAGCAGGATTATCTTCTGCCATTTGTAGAGGATGGAACATTAATATTAATCGGCGCAACTACGGAAAACCCTTATTTTGAGGTGAACGGTGCGCTTCTTTCCCGTTCCCGGGTATTTGAACTGAAAACATTGGATAAAGAAGATATAAAGACACTGATTCACCGCGCTGTATATGATAATGAGAAGGGAATGGGAGCTTATAATGCAGTGATTGATCCGGATGCGGAAGATTTTCTGGCAGATGTGGCAAACGGCGATGCCAGAGCCGCCCTGAATGCAGTGGAACTTGGTATTATGACAACTGAACGCAGCTCACAGGATGGGAAAATCCATATTGACCTGGAAGTAGCTCAGGAATGCATTCAGAAACGTGCGGTCCGATATGATAAAGACGGAGATAACCACTACGATACCATATCTGCATTTATTAAGAGCATGAGGGGAACAGACCCTGATGCCGCTGTTTATTATCTTGCAAGAATGCTTTATGCAGGAGAAGATATTAAATTTATTGCCAGAAGAATTATGATTTGTGCGTCAGAGGACGTGGGGAATGCAGATCCCCAGGCTCTTGTGGTGGCGGTAGCGGCTGCACAGGCTGTGGAACGGATCGGACTTCCTGAGGCCCAGATTATTTTATCTCAGGCAGTTACCTATGTGGCGTCCGCGCCCAAAAGTAATGCGGCGTGTGTGGCAGTATTTGAGGCCCGGGAAGCAGTGCAAAACCAAAAGACCATGCCTATACCGGTGCATTTACAGGATTCCCATTATAAAGGTTCGGCAAAACTTGGTCACGGACAGGGATATCTCTATGCTCATGATTATGAAAATCACTATGTGGATCAGCAATATCTGCCGGATGGACTGGTAGGGACAGAATTTTACAGGCCTACGGAAAACGGTTATGAGAAGAAAATCCGGGAACACTTAAGCTTTCTAAAAAAATAACTTTTCTTTTTATTTATTAAGGTATATAATAGGCATATCGTACGACCTGATTCAACATGATTAGGATCGGAAGTATTTTCCGGTCGTCTGTTTACGATATTCTATCGTAAATCATTCCCAAGATTACGAAACAACTGGTATTAGGAATCATGAAGGAGATTAATATGCGTGAAAAATTACAGACATTGCCGTTAGCGGAGTTAAAGGAGCTTGCCAAAGCCCAGGGGATAAAGGGTTATAGTTCCATGAGAAAGCCCGATATTATAAATATACTCTGTGAAAAGGAAGGAGAAGCTTCTGATTCTGCAGTTGTAGCAGGGAGTGTTATGGCAGAAAGCAGGGAACCCGTCAAAGAGCATGTGACCGAACAGACAGAGAAAGAAGTGAGCAGACCGCCCGTTTCCCAGCCCCAGACTGCTGGAGAACAGCCGAATGCACCGGTTCAAAATAATATAAAGAAAACTGTTGTCCGAAATTATCGTCAGGATACCCAGCAAAGACCATACCGTCCTGCTGGGACACCAGGTTCTGAAAACAATAACCGATATGAGAATACCGGAAGAAATGAAGGAATGGTGAGGAATGACATGTCTGGCAGGAGCGAAGCACCAGTCAGGAGTGAATATCCTGTAAGAAGTGAAAACCCTGTCAGAACGGAGTCAAGACCAGAATATGTGGTGGAAGAACCTAAGGTGGAATTTCAGCCTAGTCCTGAGCTTCAGGAGCTTGACAGCGGTATTGATGCATATGGAATCCTGGAAGTAATGCCGGACGGATTTGGATTTATCCGGTGCGAGAATTATCTTCCAGGTGAAAACGATGTCTATGTGGCACCATCACAGATCCGCCGCTTTAACATGAAGACCGGAGATATTATTCATGGCAGCCGCAGAGTAAAGACTGCTGCAGAAAAGTTTGCAGCTCTTTTATATGTAAAGAAAATTAACGGATATCCTACCAGTATGGCAGAGCGTCGTCCGAATTTTGAGAATATGACTCCCATATTTCCGGATAAACGTCTTCATATGGAGACAGATGGAGGAAAGAGTACCACTGCCATGAGAGTGCTGGATTTGTTAGCTCCTATTGGTAAGGGGCAGCGAGGCATGATAGTATCTCCGCCAAAAGCAGGTAAGACCACGTTATTAAAGCAGGTAGCCAAGGCAATCACACTCAATCACCCTGAGATTCATCTTATGATACTTCTTATTGACGAGCGCCCGGAAGAGGTTACCGATATTAAGGAGTCTATTGTAGGTAATAATGTAGAGGTTCTTTATTCCACGTTTGACGAACTTCCTGATCGTCACAAACGGGTGTCAGAGATGGTAATAGAGAGAGCCAAGCGTCTTGTGGAACATGGTAGAGACGTGGTGATTCTGTTAGACAGCATAACTCGCCTTGCAAGAGCATATAACTTAACGGTTGCACCAAGCGGAAGAACTCTTTCCGGTGGTCTTGATCCGGCCGCACTTCATATGCCCAAACGCTTTTTCGGTGCAGCAAGAAACATGAGAGAGGGCGGAAGCCTTACCGTACTTGCTACAGCACTTGTGGATACGGGAAGCCGTATGGACGACGTCATTTATGAGGAATTTAAAGGTACAGGTAACATGGAACTGGTGCTTGACAGAAAGCTGTCCGAGAAGAGAATCTTCCCTGCCATTGATATCTTAAAGTCCGGAACCAGAAGGGACGATCTGCTGCTTACCAGAGAAGAGGCAGAGGCTGTTGATATTATACGTAAGGCCACCAATACATTAAAACCAGAAGATGCAGTAGAAAAGATTCTGGACCTGTTTGCAAAAACAAAGAACAACCGGGAATTCGTAGATATGTCTAAAAAGATGCGGTTTTTCTAAAAGCTGTGACCTTTTATATAAATAAATGCTTGCATTAAGAAATTTTCTATGATATACTGTACAAGCTGTTTATTAGACAAAGTCGGTTTACGAACCGCGATTTAATAGAAATCAGAGTATGCGAGGTGAAAATCATGAAAGAAGGAATCCATCCAAATTACTACCAGGCAAAGGTTGTTTGCAACTGTGGTAATGAATTCGTAACTGGTTCTACAAAGGAAGACATCCACGTAGAAGTTTGTTCTAAATGCCATTCATTCTACACCGGTCAGCAGAAAGCTGCTTCCGCTCGTGGACGTATTGATAAATTCAATCGTAAATATGGCGTTAAGGCTGAATAAGTTTGGAGCAAAGAAAAGGTTGAGTTTAGTGGAAACACTTTAGCTCAACCTTTTTTGAAATTAGAATTTTGTTGCACCTATTTTCCTGCAGAGAGGTGGTTGGCGTATGAAGTATTCAGGAATCGGCGGTCAGGCCGTGATTGAAGGTGTTATGATGAAAAACAGGGATGAGTATGCCACAGCAGTCCGAAAGCCGGACGGAACCATTGAAGTAAAAAAAGATACGTATATTAGTATGGGAGAAAAAGTAAAGCTGTTTTCTCTTCCGTTTTTCAGAGGTATTTTCAGCTTTGCCGACTCCATGATACTGGGGATGAGAGCACTTACTTTTTCTGCCAGTTTCTTTGAAGACGATGAGGAAGATTTAGAGCCCTCTAAATTTGAGAAGATGTTGGAGCGGGTCTTTGGTGAAAAGATGGAAAAAGCGCTTATGAGCATGGTGATGGTATTTTCCGTGATTATGGCAATCTGCATATTCATGGTGCTGCCCCTGTTTCTGGCCAACATATTTCACCATTTTATTAAGTCACAGACTATAATGGCTGTTTTAGAAGGTGTAATCCGTATTGGCATTTTTATTGCTTATATCAAGCTGGTATCCCGTATGGAAGATATCAGGCGAACCTTCATGTATCATGGAGCCGAACATAAATGTATTAACTGTCTGGAACACGGACTGGAACTGAACGTGGAAAATGTAAGAAACAGTTCCAAAGAACATAAGCGCTGCGGAACCAGTTTCCTTTTGATTGTTATGATTATCAGCATTTTATTTTTTATGGTAATTCAGGTAAAGACTCTGCCCCTCCGGATTTTGAGCCGTATCATTCTCATTCCGGTAATCGCAGGGGTATCCTATGAGTTTCTTCGTATCGCAGGGCGCAGCGAATCAAAGCTGGTGGATATTTTAAGCAGACCGGGCATGTGGATGCAGGGGCTGACTACCAGTGAACCGGATGATTCCATGATTGAGGTAGGGATTGCTTCTGTAGAAGCAGTATTTGACTGGAGAGAATTTCTTAAAAAGAATTTTCCGGAGAATCAGTCATGAGTGTAACGTTAAATCAGCTTTTGGAAGAAGGAACAGAGAAACTTAAAAAAGCAGGGATAGAGGAAGCCGGGCTTGATGCCAGATATTTACTGCTTGAAGCATTCCATACAGACCTGACTCATTTTCTGGTTGACCGGAACAGGACTTTGAATGAAGAAGGGGAATCGGGTGAATCAATCCGTGATTTTAACCATATGCTTGGTCTTCGTGAAAAGAGAATTCCGCTCCAGCAGATAACCGGGAGCAGGGAGTTTATGGGTCTGGACTTTTTTGTTAATGAGCATGTTCTGATTCCCAGACAGGATACAGAAACTCTGGTGGAACAGATTTTAAAGGACTATAAGGGCAGGAATCCAAGGGTGCTTGATCTGTGCACCGGAAGCGGGTGCATCGCCATAAGTCTGGCTAAGCTTGGCCGGTTTGAATCGGTTGTGGCAGCAGATATTTCTGATGAAGCATTAAAGGTAGCGAAGAAAAACGGGGAAGTTATTTTAGGGAAAGAGAAAATTACATTCCTGTTAAGTGATTTATTTGATGCCATTGGGTCTGATGAAACATTTGATGTGATTGTGTCCAATCCACCCTACATTCCCACCAAAGTAATCAGCCAGCTGCAGCCGGAGGTTCGGGATCATGAGCCGTTTCTGGCTCTTGATGGGAAAGAGGACGGACTTTATTTTTACAGAAAGCTGGCAGCAGAAGGCCGGAATTACTTAAATCCTGGCGGTGCGCTTTATCTGGAAATCGGTTATGATCAAAAAGATGCAGTCAGCGCATTGCTTTGGGAAGCAGGTTTTGTCAACATCCGGTCATGGTGCGATGCAGCGGGGCTGGACCGCGTAGTGAGCGGAAGTTTAGAAAAATAATGGGCATAGACCCTTTTGGTGAGATTTTGGAGGATACCAATGTTTGATCGTTTAGATGATATATTAATTCATTATGAAGAGCTGATGCAGGAACTGAATAACCCGTCTGTTGCAGAGGATCAGAACCGGTTTCGGAAGCTGATGAAGGAACAGGCAGATTTAGCAGACCTGGTGGAAGCTTATACCCAATATAAGAAAGCAAAACAAACCGTGGAAGAGAGTGTGGCACTTCTTGAGGAAGAGAGCGACGAAGAGATGCGGGAGATGGCGAAGGAGGAATTATCCGATGCTAAAAAGCGCATTGAACAGTTGGAACAGGAGCTGAAAATACTTCTTTTACCCAAGGATCCCAATGATGATAAGAATATCATGCTGGAGATCCGCGCAGGAGCAGGCGGCGACGAGGCAGCCCTTTTTGCTTCTGAGCTGTACCGCATGTACGTCAATTATGCAGAAGCACAGAGATGGAAAGTAGAGTTAATCAGCGTCAACGAGAATGGTATCGGTGGTTTTAAGGAAGTTGTTGCCATGATTACAGGAAAAGGCGCTTATTCCAAGATGAAATACGAAAGCGGCGTTCACCGTGTTCAGAGAGTACCGGAGACTGAAAGCGGCGGAAGAATCCATACATCTACGGCTACTGTGGCAGTTATGCCGGAAGCGGAAGATGTGGATGTAGTGATTGAGGATAAGGATGTAAGAATCGATGTTATGCGTGCTTCCGGTAACGGCGGACAGTGCGTCAACACAACGGATTCCGCTGTTCGTCTGACACATATGCCTACTGGTATTGTAATTTACAGCCAGACTGAAAAATCCCAGCTTCAGAACAAGGAGAAGGCATTCCGCCTGCTTCGTTCCAAGCTTTATGATATTGAGCTGGAGAAGAGACAGAATTCTGAGTCAGAGGCCCGCAGAAGCCAGATTGGTACAGGCGACCGGTCTGAGAAGATCAGAACCTACAATTTCCCTCAGGGCCGTGTGACCGATCACCGGATTAAGCTGACTCTTTATAAGATTGATTCCATTATGAATGGAGATATATACGAGCTTTTGGATTCTCTGATTGCAGCAGACCAGGCAGAAAAGCTTGCCAGACTGAATGAAAATTAAGGGGATTGCTAGAAATTTCTGATAAGATTTTAAAATAAATGCCTGTACTTGTAATATTTTATATTGCAGGTATAATATAATAAAGAAAGGCAATCGCCACAGGGTGGTTGGCTAAGTTGAAAAGCAAAAACCTTCCCGACCGGCCAAAGTACAGGGAAGGCTTTTTGCGGTTAATGACACGTCATAAAGACGAATGTCAGCAGTGCCAGAAGGAACATACCAAAAGACATTAGGTCCTTAAAGTCATAATTCTTCATGAGCAACACCTCCATTCTATGTAGAATCGAGGCCTACCACCCTATACACGATTGCCAGCAGTTTGTACCTGCCAGTATAATTATATGTATCATCTTATAAATATACCAATAAAAAAACAAAATATCTGAAAAATCCCTCTTGGACATAGTCGTTGTCTGAGAGGGATTTTTCCTTTAATGAATAAAATAGTCGGGAAATGCTGCCACAAGTTCTGATTTTTCCAACTGGTGCCGGTTGATATGCCTGGTCATCAGGATCTCAGCCAGCTCTGTATCCCTGCGCTCGATGGCATATATAATATTCTCGTGATCTTCCACGATCTTGGTGGGTTTACTGGACTTTAAGGAAAGAGTTCTGATCCGGTCAAAATGTACCATCTGGGACTGGATGACCTCAAATGTTCTGGCCTTATTCACGGACTGGAACAAAAGCATGTGAAATTCATTATCCAGTGGAAAGAATCTGGCGGTATCCTCCTGTTCCAGACAGAACTTCTGCTCACTGATATTATCCTTCAGCTTCTTTAAGTCCACCGGTTCAGGACTTTCGCAGGCAAGCTTTACCACAGCGTTTTCTAAAACAAGTCTCATAAAGCGGGCTTCTTCAATACGTTCATAATCTATTTTTGAGATATAACTTCCCCGCTGGGGCAGAATTTCAACAAGGCTGGATTTGCTAAGTTCAATCAGCGCTTCTCTGACTGGTGTTCTTGAAAGATTCAAAGTGGAGGAAAGCTCGTTTTCACTTACTGCACTTCCTGGAGCAAGCTCTAAGTTAATAATATTATAGAGAAGAACACGTATCGCATAATTTCTGGCATTCTCTCCGGGAGACCGATCGAACAATTTCATAAAAAACCTCTCTTATCAAAATATAAATCCTGCAGGCAGGAACATACGGTTAGTATACTACTGAACAGCAAGTTTATCTATTGTTTTATTTATAACCCCTGAAAATAGGCAATCACTTGTATACAAGTATCATGCTTTGAAAGCAGGAAAATGTCAATGATATAAGGGATAAAAATAAAAATATATCATATTGCACAAAAAATAAGATGAAAAATATACAAAATTACATATTGAATATTTCGCCGTAATATACTACCATACAAGATAGAAAGACATGTAAAAGAGAAATTCATACATGTTTGGTTGGCTGGGCAATACTAGCATATAATAGGACAGGACTTATTATGTGCCGGCCTCATGATAAAGAAAAACGATAACTGATTGCAAAACAGGAGGAAAAAAACGATGGAAATGACTTTACGCTGGTATGGACCAGGATATGACAGTGTGTCCCTGAAACAAATCAAACAGATACCTGGAGTGAAAAGTGTAATCACCACTCTGATGGGAAAGCAGGCAGGAGAAGTCTGGACAGAAGCAGAGATTGCTGAACTGAAAAGAGTAGTAGAAGAAGAAGGCCTTACCATTGCAGGAATTGAATCCGTTAATATCTCTGATGATATTAAGATTGGTACGGAAAAGCGGGAACAGCACATTGCTAATTATATCCAGACTCTTGAAAATCTTGGAAAAGCCGGAATTCATATGGTATGCTACAATTTTATGCCTGTATTTGACTGGACACGTTCCGATCTTGCAAGAGTACGTCCGGATGGATCAACCGTACTTGCATATAACCAGGATGTAGTGGATAAAATCGATCCTGCACATATGAAGGAATCTGTAGAAAAGATGTCCAACGGTTTTGTCATGCCAGGCTGGGAGCCAGAGCGTCTGTCACGTCTGGAAGCTTTATTTGAAGCATACAAAGACATTGATGATGAGAAACTTTTTAATAATCTTGTTTATTTCCTGGAGTCAATTGGAGAAGTTTGTGAAAAATATGATATCAAAATGGGTATTCATCCCGATGATCCGGCATGGCCGATCTTTGGTCTTCCAAGAATCGTAAGGGACAAAGAAAGAATTGTAAAACTGTTAAAGGCAGTTGACAAGCCATACAACGGTATTACCTTATGTACAGGATCACTTGGCTCCAATCCGGCTAACGATATCTGTGATATTATCAGAGCTGCAAAAGGAAGAATTCCATTTGCACATGTAAGAAACTTAAAATATAACAGCGACAGAGATTTTGAAGAAGCAGCTCATCTTTCTTCTGACGGATCCATGGACATGCATGCAATTATGAAAGCACTGTATGAAACAGGATTTGACGGCGTAATCCGTCCGGATCATGGAAGAATGATCTGGGATGAGGTTGCCATGCCTGGATATGGTCTTTATGACAGAGCACTGGGAGCGGTATATCTTCAGGGATTATGGGAAGCCATTGATAAGGAATCTGGGAAAAACTAAGGAGGCAGTGCCGGTATGAAGCTGACATTAGAAGGTTTAAAGAATAAAGAAGCCTGGGAGGCAGCTGGAATCAGCCTTCCGCTTTATGACATTGAGACAGTGGTCAGAGAAACAAAAGAGTCACCGGTCTGGGTGCATTTTGGAGCAGGTAATATCTTCCGCATCTTTATCGGTGGTATTGCAGATACCTTAATTGCACAGGGCGAGAGCACCAAGGGAATCACCTGTGTGGAGACCTTTGACTTTGATGTAATTGATAAGATCTATGATCCATATGACAATCTGGTTCTTGCAGTAACCCTGAACGCAGATGGTTCTACTGGAAAAAAGGTGATCGGCTCCCTGACAGAAGCAGTCAGAGCCCAGTCTGGTGTTGCAGCTGAATGGAATCGTCTGAAAGAGATCTTTGTAAATCCGGAACTTCAGATGGCTTCTTTCACCATTACAGAGAAAGGTTATGCACTGAAAGGAACTGAAGGAAATTACTTCCCATTTATCTTAGCAGATCTGGAGAATGGTCCTGAGAAAGCAGTTTCTGCCATGGCTGTGGTATGTGCACTTCTCCTTGAACGGTTTAAGGCAAATAAAGCACCTCTGGCAGTGGTTTCTATGGATAACTGCTCCCATAATGGTGAAAAACTGAAACAGTCCATCATGACAGTTGCAAAAGAGTGGGAGAGCAGGGGATTTGCAGAGAAGGCATTTGTTGATTATCTGGAAGATGAATCCGTTGTTTCCTTCCCCTGGTCCATGATTGACAAGATCACACCACGTCCTGCAGATTCTGTATGCAGTGAACTGGAAAAAGCAGGAGTTGAGGATATGGCTCCGGTGATCACTTCCAAAAAAACCTATATTGCACCATTTGTCAATGCAGAAGGACCCCAGTACCTGGTAATTGAAGACAAATTCCCTAACGGAAGACCGGCGCTTGAGAAAGCCGGAGTCTATATGACAGACCGGGATACTGTAAATAAAGTAGAGCGTATGAAAGTTACCACCTGCTTAAATCCGCTGCACACAGCGCTGGCTGTTTATGGCTGTGTTCTTGGATATGATCTGATTGCAGATGAGATGAAGGATGCGCAGCTGAACCGTCTGGTTCATGAGATCGGTCCGGTAGAAGGAATGCCGGTAGTGACTGACCCGGGAATTCTGTCTCCACTGGAATTCGTAGACGAAGTAATCCGTGTCAGAATCCCCAATCCGTTTATGCCTGATACACCTCAGCGAATCGCTACGGATACATCTCAGAAAGTGGGAATCCGTTATGGTGAAACCATTAAGGCATATGTGGAAAAATATGGAGATGCAAAAAAATTAAAAGCAATTCCGCTGGCAATTGCAGGCTGGTGCCGCTATCTTCTGGCAGTGGATGACCAGGGTAAGGCATTTGAACTTTCCTCTGATCCTATGATTCCCGAGCTGACAGAAAAGCTGAAAGGAATTGAGTTTGGTAAGCCGGAGACGTATCATGGGCAGCTGAAGGAAATCCTCTCTAATGAGAATATTTTTGGAATTGACCTTTATCAGGCAGGCATTGGAGAAAAGATTGAAGAAATGTTCTGTGCCCAGATTACGGGAGCAGGAGCAGTAAGAGAAACACTGAAGCGTGAGCTGGATAAATAAGGATACAAATAGAGTGGGTCCTGGCAGAGAATCTTAATTCTTTGCCAGGACCTGCTTTATATCTTATGATATACCAGATTCTATTTTCTGATTTTTAATTCCATGCTTTTCTGCAAAGCCGGTGAGAATCATGGTGAGAGCTCCGTCTCCCGTCACATTGCATGCAGTTCCAAAGCTGTCCTGGAGTGCAAAGATGGTGAGCATAAGTGCAGTGCCCATCTCATCAAAACCTAAAACTCCGGTAATCAGACCAAGAGATGCAATTACCGTCCCTCCGGGAACACCTGGTGCGCCGATTGCAAATACACCCAACAGGGCGCAGAATAAAAGCATGGAGGCAAATGAAGGAACAGAGCCGTAAAGGATTTTTGATACAGTCATGACAAAGAAAACCTCGGTGAGCACAGATCCACATAAATGGATGTTTGCAAAAAGCGGGATCCCGAAGTCCACCATATCTTCTCTTAACGTGGGCTGTGACTTTTTGGCACATTTTAAAGCAACTGCAAGCGTGGCAGCTGAAGACATGGTTCCTACTGCAGTGATGTAGGCAGGACCGTAATTACGCAGAACATCAAAGGGGTTCTTTCTGGAATAGGCGCCGCCAATCAGATACAGAACTGACAGCCAGATATAGTGTCCAACCATAACAATTATTACTACCTGAAGGAATACGGGCAGCTGTTTTGTGATGGTTCCTTCATAGGACAGAGCGCAGAATGTAAATGCGATAAAAACAGGAAGAATGGGTATAACGATCTTTGTTACAATGGACAGGACAATCTCCTGAAATTCCTCTAATAACCGGTTAATAGCTGTGGCTTTTGTCCAGGTGGCAGCAAGACCCAGTAAAAGTGAAAATACCAGAGCACTCATGACCGGCATAATCTGTGGAATATCCAGCTGGAATACGATTCCGGGAAGCTCCTTTAAGCCATCTGTACTTGGTGAGATGGATAGATGTGGAATCATAATGTATCCGGCAGTCATGGAAAATAGAGCTGCTCCTATGGAAGAAATATAAGCTATAGAAACTGCGATCCCCAGCATTTTAGAAGCATTATTGCCTAATCTTGTGATAGACGGGGCAATAAAGCCGATGATAATGAGGGGAACGCAGAATACAATGATCTGGTTCAATATGTATTTGACAGTCACCACAACATTCATCAATTGTTCTCCAGCCAACTGTCCAATTAAGATCCCCCCAATGACCCCCAGAAGTAATTTAAAAGGTAAACTACTTGTTAATTTTTTCATACCTATTCTCCTATCATGATTTTAATGATTTCCTCGTTGGTCTCCTTCATTCCTTTTTTCCCCAATCTGCCAACGTTTTGCAGCGTAGCTTCCACACCTTTTGTTACAATGCCGTCCCCATCCAGAAACTGCTGACCCTGACTGTACATGCTGTATCCAAAGATCCCCGCCTCAATGGAAGAAGCGATCTTTGCCGCACAGGAAGCCTTTGCTCCATCACATACGATACCAGATACAATGGCCAGCGCATTGACAACGGTATGTATCACTTCCTCGTAGCCGCCTCCGCATAAATAAGCGATTCCAGCCCCGGCTCCAGCCCCGGCATTTACCGCTCCGCAATAAGCGGATAATCTTCCGATGGGAGTCTTTTGATGGATGGAAGTTAAATTGGATAAAGCAAGAGCCCGGTACATGGTTTCCTCGCTGACGCCTAATTCTCTGGCATAGACAATGACTGGAACAGAAACCGTGATTCCCTGATTGCCGCTGCCTGAGTTAATGATGACCGGAAGTTCGCAGCCATTCATGCGGGCATCGGAACCGGCGGCAGCCATAGCCTTTGCTTTCAGGGAAATGTCGCTGCCTGCACTCTTTAACAGTACTTTGCCAATATTGGCGCCGTAGTCATTGGTCAGGCCTTCCTCTGCAATGGCCCAGTTGTACCGGATCTGTCGATCCAGCGTTTCCTTGATATCAGCAATGTCAACGGTATTGATAAAATCCCAGATATCTTCCATGCTGAGTATGCTACGGTCGGTCAGTGCCTCTTCCTCTTTGCCGGCATCCAGCTGTTTTAAAACCGTCCCGTCTTTTTCGATTAGTACAATGTTGGTATGGTAATTGGCTATCCGCACTGTGCATGTGGAGGATTCTTTATAAAGAGTGACCTGGATATCAAACGTGATTCCATTATCAATATGTACAACCCCTATTTCAGTCTCTTCCATAAATTGCTTCATCCCAGTGATCTGGTCTGGTGAAACACAGGAAATAACTTCCAGTTCCTTTTCCGGATCTCCCGCCACAATTCCTGCTGCCACAGCTGCCGGTATTCCTTTCAGATGGCCGGTGTTGGGGACAATGACGGATTTTACATTTTTGATAATGCTCCCGCTGGCACCAACTACCACCTTGTCGGGAATGGCTCCCAGAGTCTTTTTAGCCACTGCGGCGGCATATGCCAGAGCAATCGGTTCCGTACAGCCCATGGCCGGAACCAGCTCTTCCTTTAGAATCTGCACGTAGGCGCGGTATTTACAATCAGCCTTTTCCATACTTTTTAAAGTCCTTTCTAATCGTGTCCTAAAATACTCATCCTTAGAGTTGATTTCTGAGTGACTTTAATGTACCATAAATATTAATGAATGTAAAATTTAATGTTTTTATGATAACGTTTAATATTTTTAAATTAAGAGAGGTCTGTTATGGAACTTCGTGAGATACGAACATTTTTAGAAGTTGCTGATTTAAAGAGTTTTTGCAGGGCGGCGGAAAAGCTTAAATATTCCCAGGCAGCAGTAACGGTTCAGATTAAACAGCTGGAAAAAGAATTAAACGTTCATTTGTTTGACCGGATTGGGAAGCAGACTACTTTAACACATGAAGGAGAGCTTTTTTACCAGTATGCTTCCGAAATTATGAGGAATGTGGCTTATGCCCGTAATGCCCTTGGCCAGTCCCCGGAGCTGACTGGCACCCTTGTGATCGGTACCATTGAATCCATCTGTTCTACTTTATTACCTCCGTTAATCAGGGAGTATCATCATCGGTACCCCAAAGTAAACATTAATATTATCATTGATTCTCCGGAGATTCTTTTAAATATGATGAACAGCAATCAGGTGGATATGGTTTATTTTCTGGACCGCAGAATGTATGATGCCAAATGGGTTAAAATACTGGAGAAGCCGGAAGAAATCATATTTGCCGCATCAAAGGAACATATCTTTGCAAAGGAAAACGGACTTACCATTGATCAGATAATCACTCAGCCACTGATTTTAACAGAAAAGGATGCCAGCTACCGGTTTATACTGGAACAGTATCTGGCATCGGATGATAAGAAGCTTCATCCCTTCCTGGAAATAGGGAATACGGAATTTATTATTAAGCTGCTGAAACAGAATGAAGGAATCTCCTTTCTTCCGGAGTTTACAGTCAGGGAAGATATGGAGCAGGGAAATTTAACGTCTCTTTCCATGAAAGAATTTTATTTAAGAACCTGGAGACAGATTGTTTATCATAAGGATAAATGGCTCAGCAGGGAGATGAAGGCATTTATGGAGCTGGTTTTAGAGATGGAGGAGCATTGATGTTGTATGGGCTTCATCCATGTGTTATACTTAGAGAACTAAAATAATCAGCTGGAGGATAAAATATGGAAGTATTAAAAGTTGGAATCATGGGAACAGGTAGAATTGCATCAGTTTTGGCAGAGACCATGGTTCAGATGCCTGAAGTCTGTTTATGTGGTGCTGCTTCCCGAAGTCTTGAAAAGGCAGAAGATTTTGCCACCCGTTTTTCTATAAAAAAAGCTTATGGCTCCTATGAAGAGCTGGCAGCTGACAGTGAGGTTCAGCTGATTTATATTGCAACTCCCCATTCGGAGCATAGCAGGAATGCCAGACTTTGCCTGGAACATGGAAAGCATGTTCTGTGTGAAAAGTCATTTGCAGCCAATTATTCCCAGGCAAAAGAGATGATTGACCTGGCTCAGGAGAAAAACCTGATGATTACAGAAGCCATGTGGGTGCGGTATATGCCTATGGCTGATACGCTGAAGGAGGTTCTTGCTTCCGGTATCATCGGAGAACCTATGACACTCACCGCCAATCTCGCCTACCTGGTGTCAGGTAAGCATCGGATTATGGCCCCTGAGCTTGCAGGGGGAGCGCTTCTTGATGTAGGAGTTTATACCCTTAATTTTGCATCTCTTGTTTTTGGTGATGAGATTACTGATATTACCTCCAGCGTGATTAAGACGGAGACAGGAGTGGATGCCCAAAACAGCATTACCCTTCTTTATCCAGGTGGTAAGATGGCTGTACTGAACAGTTCCATTCAGGTTCTTTCTGACCGTCAGGGCATTATCTATGGAACAAAAGGGTACCTGGTTGTGGAAAATATCAATAATTTTGAATCAATTAGTGTATATAATACAGACCGGAAGCTGGTGGGCTCCTATCAGAGACCAGAACAGATCACCGGATATGAATATCAGGTCCTGGCCAGTAAAACTGCCATTGAACAGGGAGAGATCCAGTGTCCTCAGATGCCTCACCAGACGACTCTTCAGGTTATGAAGGTTATGGATGAGCTGAGAAAACAATGGGAGATCCGCTATCCCTTTGAATAATACGAATGAGGATATTGTTATGTTTAATAAAAAAGATTTGACGCGTCTGCTGGCTCCTTTGATAGTGGAGCAGGTTCTTTCAGTTTTAGTAGGGATGGCAGATGTGATCATGGTGGCAGCAGTGGGGGAAGCAGCTGTGTCAGGGGTTTCCCTTGTTGACTCTATCAGCATACTGATTCTACAGATTTTATCTGCCCTGGCTACCGGAGGCGCTGTTATCTCAGCACAGTATCTGGGGAAAAAGCAGTCAGAAAATGCATGTAAGGCAGCAGGCCAGCTCATAGGGGTGACCACAGTATTATCACTGGCGGTATCCATTATCGCCTTGATCGGAAACAGGCTTTTACTGGCATCAATATTTGGAAATGTGGAAACACAGGTCATGAATGATGCAGTGATCTATTTTAGAATTACTGCGTTATCCTATCCCTTCATGGCCATTTATAATTCCTGTGCAGCGTTGTTTCGTTCTATGGGGAACTCCAAAGTTTCCATGGTGGTTTCCATGGTGATGAACACTATAAACATTGCAGGCAATGCTGTCTGTGTATTTGGACTTCACATGGGTGTGGCAGGCGTGGCATTACCGACGCTTGCAAGCCGTATCGTAGCGGCAGTTATGATGTTTTATCTGATTCAAAATCCAGATAATACAGTGAGGATTAAGAGGCTTGATGAATTAAAACCTGATATCCATATGATAAAAAACATTCTGTCCGTGGGTATCCCCAATGGACTGGAGAACGGGATGTTCCAGTTTGGTAAGATTGCACTGCAAAGCCTGGTTTCGTCGTTGGGAACTGCGGCGATTGCAAGCTATGCAGTAGCCTCCAATCTTGTAACGCTGCTTTATCTGCCAGGCAATGCCATCGGGCTTGGACTGATTACCATAGTGGGCCAGTGTGTGGGAGCAGGTGAAAGAAAGCAGGCTAAGCAGTATACAAGACGTTTGGTTATGGTTAATTACGGGATTCTTGTGGTACTGTGCGGGGTCATGATCCTGTTTTCAAACCAGCTTGTTTCCGTTTATAAATTATCTGCGGAAGCGGCTAAGATTTCTGTACAGATGATTGAGGCACACAGCTATGCTATGATTGTATGGCCTATAGCATTTACTGTACCATATTCATTAAGAGCCTCTATGGATTCTAAATTTACCATGGCAGTTTCGGTTTTCTCTATGTGGCTCTTTCGGATCGCATCTGCGTATTTTTTTGTGCAGATCATGAATATGGGTGTAATGGGGATCTGGTATGGAATGTTTATTGACTGGTTTTTCCGCGCAATTGTATTTGCACTTCGGTTTCGGGGAATTGAAAAAAGGGCAGTGTCCGTTAGTTAATCTGGAACCCGGAAGTAATGTAAGGCTGGAGTAGTGACAAATACCATAAGAGATAAACTGTACCCTGATAGTTAAGCACAGCCTCTTTTTCTGTGTCTAACCATCAGGGTACAGTTTATCTCTTTTAGTATCAGTTTAAGTTCTGTGAATCCATATGTGTATTTATATCTATCATATCTGTAAAAAGTTGATGGCAGAGTGTAAAATCTTTTTCTTTTATAGCCTGATACATTTTTACATGATCATCAATCAGGATTGAGGAAGCATATTTTTTATAGATGTTGCTTGAGAAAAGCTCAATTTGTTTATAAATCAGACTTCCGATCAGTTCATACATCATTGGGAAATATTTGTTTTTTGAACATCTGCAGATCTGTAGATGGAATTCAAAATCATGAGTAGCACCTTTTGCGTAATCTTTTCGTTTAAATGCATTCACCAGTTTGTCACATATGAGTTTTAATTGTTCGATATCATCCGGCTCGGCTTTTTTTATGGCAAGTGAAAGGCTTTCCAATTCTAAAGCCCGGCGAATTTCAATAATTTCAGATACATTCTGTTCATCCATAATAAAATCAGCATAGTTTGCAATATATTCAGCCGTACTGAATTGCTTTACATAACTCCCATCACCAACTCGTATATCAATAAGTCCCATTGCGCGTAATCGTTCTACGGCAGCTTTAATGGAAGGACGACTGACCCCCAGCATTTTTGTAAGTTCATTTTCAGAAGGGATTTTTTCCCCCACTTTGAACTTACCTTGTATAATATAGTCTTTTAACATGTCAAAGACCTGATCTGATACACTTTTTCTTGCTATTTTCGGCAATTTTTCCATTTAATTTATACCTCATGTATTATTAACTGATTAAAGTATATCGGCATTAAATATGATTGTCAAGAAAACCATAGGGAACCTTCCTTAAATATTCGTCAAAGTGCAAAAAAAATATAAAGAGAATTAGGCTATTTTAACGGAAGTTTAATCCATAATAATGTACTTATTGACAAACATAGATCATAGCTGTAATATGTAAGTTGTCATACAACTTACATTTAATCAAAAAACCATATGCAAAGGAGAAAAAACTATGAAAATTACCAGTATGGATGTAATGGCTCTGGAAAAGGACAACGGATGTGGCGGATCACGTCCGGTCATCTGCCGGATAAATACAGATGAAGGTTTCTACGGTTTAGGGGAGGCAGCAGTTGCAATTGGAACAGGAGCGAGAGGTGCATATGAGCTGTTAAAAGATTTTGGTCCGCTAATAATAGGTATGGATCCATTGGCTAACGAAGTGATTTGGGAGAAGCTTTTTAAAGTATCTTTCTGGGGTCAGGGAAATGGAGCTATCATGATGGCCGCAATCAGTGCAATCGATACGGCTCTCTGGGATATTAAAGGAAAAGTTGCAAATCTTCCGCTGTACCAGTTACTTGGGGGAAAGCAGCGCAGCAAATTAAGGACTTATGCAAGTCAGCTCCAGTTTGGCTGGGGAGTTGATAAGTTCAACCCGGCACAAACACCAGGTGGAGATGCTTCCCTCTACTGCGACGCAGCAGCAAAGGCTGTAGAAGAAGGATATGAGGCAATCAAGATCAACTTCCTTCGTTTTGACAGACAGGGGAAGATCCTTACTCATTTAGATACAACCGGACATTTAAGCAGAGAGACTATGAGACTGGCAGAGGAGAGATTATCTGCAGTTCGTAAAACGGTTGGACCAGACGTCGATATTCTTATTGAAAACCATGCCATGACTGATGCAAATACTGCGATTCAGTTCGCCAAGATGGCTGAGCAGTATGATGTTATGTTCCTGGAAGAAGGATGTACACCATTAAATCCAGGAGTTATGAAGAAAATTTCTGAGAATACAAGCATTCCTTTAACGACTGGTGAGAGAACCTATACAAGATGGGGATTCCTCCCATTTCTTGAAAGCGGAAGCTTATCTATGATTCAGCCTGATATCGGAAACTGCGGTGGTATAACAGAATGTAAGAAAATAGCTGATATGGCTCATATTTATGATGTTGGGGTTCAGTGTCATGTATGTTCAAGTCCGATCAGTGTTGCAATTGCTCTTCATCTGGAAGCGGCTATTCCAAACTTCATTATTCACGAGCATCATATTGCAAATACTACAAGTGGTACAATCCAGCAGTGCGAGTACAACTACCAGCCAGTAAAAGGATACTTTGAATTACCAGAATTACCAGGTATTGGACAGGAATTGTCTAAGAGAGCAATTGAAACAGCTGAAATCGTGACAATTAGATAAGGAGAATAATATGGAAAGTACTTCTAGTAAAGGAACTCTTGGCTTTAGAGAATTATTGTCTTTAGCAGTAGGACAGGTAATTGGTGCTGGTGTTGTAACATTGGTAGGACAGGCAATCGGTGTAACAGGACGATCTGTATGGCTTGCTTATGTATTTGCTGTTGTTCTTGGATTATGCATTATATTTCCATATATTATGTTAAGTAGTATGATTCGTGTAAATGGTGGAAACTATACATTTGTTGCAACGATTCTTGGCGAAAGATGGGGCGGAATGTATGGAATGGCCTTTACTTTGAATAGTTTTGCCTGCGGTATGTTTGGACTGGGCCTTGGAACTTATCTGAATGCTTTATTCCCAATAGTTAATATCAAAGTAACCGCAGTTATTGCAATCACATTATTCTGGATTGCGAATATGTTAGGCGTAAAATTCATGGCAAAGATTCAGAATGTGATGTCTGTCTGCCTTTTAGTTGGTCTGGCTGTGTTCATTCTAGTAGGTCTTTTCAACTTACGGCCAGGTACATTTGATTTTTCATCACCGGAATTTTTCACAGGTGGTGCCAGCGGATTTTTTAATGGTACATTATTATTAGTTTTCTCTTGTACAGGTCAGTCATTTATTGTTGCTTTTAGTAAGGAAGCTAAAAATCCACGCCGTGATGTTCCTTTTGCAATTATTGCAGCCAGCGGAGTTATTCTTGTTGTGTACGGATTAATTGCAGTTGTTGCTTCTGGCGTTCTTCCGATCGATCAGGTCGCTGGAAAACCACTGACACTTGCAGCCGGTCAGATTCTTTCCCGTCCATTGTATTATGCATTTATTATTGGGGGGCCAATCATGGCACTTGCAACAACTCTGAATTCATCCTTTACTGTTTTTTCTCGTCCATTCCATCAGATGGCAAGAGACGGATGGTTCTCTAAAAAGATGGCAGTAACAAACAACTTAGGAGCTCCATATATCTTACTTTCAGTAATTTACATAATTTCGGTAGTTCCCGTACTGTTAAACTTTAGTATCAGTACAATTACAAGTAATTCAATTCTCATCAGCCGTATTTCAGATGTTGTTGCAATTGTTGCTGTAATTTGTCTTCCCAAACGTCTTCCGGATGCATGGGAAAACAGATACTTTAAGATTTCAAAACCGGCATTCTATGCAATGATGATATTCTGCCTTTGTGTGACTTTATTTGTTATCGGATTATCACTGCGTAACCTGAAACCAACATTAGTTATTGTAACAGTTGTATTAATTACTTTGTTTTTTATATATTCAACACTTAGACAAAAGTCAGGAAAAGTACAGATGGAAAAGAGTTACGAGCTTCAGTAATGATCTGATATAAGATGGGATAGCTGTGCTTCACAGGAGAGTAGGGAAATAATTGTTAACAATTATTTCCCTATTATTTTTCTTCATTCATCTTCCCGTCTGCATTCACATAAGAGCCTTCAATCACCCGGCTGACTGCCATCTGCCCCACAACACCATCCGGACCCGGATTAAAGTAGTACCAGTGAGCATCAATCTTGTGCCATCCGGTTACCATAATCCCTATCTGGTTTGTATAAAAGGTGCTATTATTATGAGAGTCACGCACCCATCCGGTTACCATGGCTCCCTGTGTACTTCCTTCTTCCGGTTTAAAGTAATACCAATGGCTGTTTAAATAACGCCATCCAGTAGCCATATATCCATTATCCATAAAATAATAGGAATTACCCTGATATTCGATCCACTGTCCGGCGGGATATTTGGAATTCCACTGGTTAAAGTAACGCCAGCCGGCATCATCTTTCACCCAGTTTCCGGAAATATAAATGGATTCATCTTTTGTATGGGCATAGCTGATAAAAGGGTTTGCACCGTATGCAGCAAACCAGACGGAAAAAAGTGCGGCTGCTGCCAGGCGAATGGCAGGGGTCGAAGAAAAGCGGCGTCTGTCGTTCATATTCTCCTCCTTCCGGTTCTCCCAGAGATTGTATGAATCGATTATAAGCGAACCCTTGAGAAAAAACAATGAGGGAAAGGAAACTGTAAGATATTATTTATAAATCATAAATTTATCAAAAGTATCTTGACACTTGCGAATGCGTTTGTTATATTACATATAGAACAAACGCTGTAATGTTTGCATAGAGCCGGATAAAGGAGGAAATTGCCGTGAACATTAATAAATTTACACAGAAGTCCATGGAGGCTGTGAAGAACTGCGAAAAGCTTGCGTATGAATACGGAAACCAGCAGATTGAACAGGAACATATGCTGTACAGCCTTCTTACCATTGAAGACAGCCTGATATTAAAACTGATTACCAAGATGAACATACAAAAAGAGTTATTTCTTGATGAAGCTGCAGGGGCAATCCAGAAGCTTCCTAAAGTAAGCGGAGGACAGCTTTACATCAGCAATGATTTAAATAAGGTTTTAATCAGTGCGGAGGATGAGGCAAAGGGAATGGGAGACCAGTATGTTTCGGTTGAGCATTTATTCCTGGCCATGTTAAAGCAGCCATCAAAGGCATTAAAAGAACTGTTTCGCAGCTATGGCATTACAAGAGAGAATTTTCTGACGGCGTTATCCACAGTAAGAGGCAACCAGAGAGTTGTAAGCGATAATCCCGAGGCAACCTACGATACGCTGACAAAGTATGGATATGACCTGGTAGAAAGAGCCAGGGATCAGAAACTGGATCCTGTCATCGGCAGAGACAGCGAAATCCGTAATGTTGTCCGGATTCTGTCCAGGAAGACCAAGAATAACCCGGTTTTAATCGGAGAGCCGGGAGTTGGTAAGACCGCAGTTGTGGAAGGACTGGCGCAGAGAATTGTAAGAGGTGATGTACCCGATGGATTAAAAGATAAAAGGCTGTTTGCACTTGATATGGGTGCTTTGCTGGCAGGCGCAAAGTACCGGGGTGAATTTGAAGAGCGTTTAAAAGCGGTTCTTGATGAAGTGAAAAAAAGCGACGGTCAGATCATTCTTTTTATTGATGAGCTTCATACCATTGTTGGAGCAGGAAAGACAGAAGGATCCATGGATGCGGGCAACATGCTAAAGCCCATGCTTGCCAGAGGAGAGCTTCATTGCATCGGTGCCACCACATTGGATGAATACCGCCAGTATATTGAAAAAGACCAGGCACTGGAACGGAGATTTCAGCCGGTTATGGTGGATGAACCGACTGTAGAAGATACGATTTCTATCTTAAGAGGATTAAAGGAGCGGTACGAGGTTTATCACGGAGTGAAGATCACAGATTCTGCTCTGGTATCTGCAGCCACCCTTTCTGATCGTTATATCAGCGAACGTTTTCTTCCTGATAAGGCCATTGACCTGGTGGATGAGGCATGCGCCATGATTAAGACAGAGCTGGATTCCATGCCGGCTGAGCTTGACGAACTGTCAAGGCGGATCATGCAGATGGAGATAGAAGAGGCTGCCTTAAAGAAAGAAACAGACCGCTTAAGCCAGGACCGTCTGGCAGAGCTGCAGCAGGAGCTGGCGGAGCTTCATGATGAATTTGCGTCACAAAAGGCTCAGTGGGAGAATGAGAAGGCATCGGTAGAACGTCTTTCCTCTTTAAGAGAAGAGATTGAAAACCTTAACAGGGAAATCCAGACGGCTCAGCAGAAATACGACTTAAACCGTGCAGCAGAGCTTCAGTACGGCAGATTGCCCCAGCTTCAGAAGGAACTGGCAGAGGAAGAGGAGCGGGTAAAAAATCAGGATTTAAGCCTGGTACGGGAAAGTGTAACGGAAGATGAGATTGCAAGAATTGTATCCAAATGGACAGGAATCCCGGTTGCCCGTCTGACTGAGAGTGAGAGAAACAAGACGCTTCATCTGGATCAGGAACTTCATAAGAGGGTGATTGGACAGGAAGAAGCTGTTTTAAAGGTGACGGAAGCAATCATCAGATCCAAGGCTGGAATTAAAGATCCGACGAAACCCATTGGTTCCTTCCTCTTTTTAGGCCCTACCGGTGTGGGAAAAACAGAGCTTGCCAAGGCGCTTGCAGAGAGTCTGTTCGATGAAGAGAACAACATTGTGAGAATTGACATGAGTGAGTATATGGAAAAGCATTCCGTTTCCAGACTGATTGGAGCTCCTCCCGGATATGTAGGTTACGATGAGGGCGGCCAGCTGACCGAAGCAGTACGGAGAAAGCCATATTCCGTGGTGCTGTTTGACGAAGTGGAAAAAGCTCATCCGGATGTGTTCAATGTGCTTTTGCAGGTGCTTGATGATGGACGGATCACCGATTCCACCGGAAAGACGGTTGACTTTAAAAACACCATTATCATTATGACATCCAATATTGGTTCCCAGTATCTTCTTACAGGGATAGACAGTAATGGAAATATTACAGAAGCGGCGGAAGAGATGGTAATGGGTGATCTAAGATCTCATTTCAGACCGGAATTTTTAAACCGTCTGGATGAAATCATTCTGTTCAAGCCACTGGATAAGAGTAACATTTCCGGTATTGTAAGTCTGCTTATGAAGGATTTAAACCGGAGACTGGAGGATCGTGAGATAAAGATTGAACTGACAGACCAGGCAGGGGAATTTGTAGTGGAGCAGGGGTATGATCCGGTATATGGAGCCAGACCGTTAAAGAGGTATCTGCAAAAACATGTGGAGACTCTTGCGGCAAGAGTGATTCTTGGAGACGAGATCCATGCAGGTAGTACCATTGTGATTGATGTTTCAGAAGAAGGGGATAAACTGATTGCTTATCTGGAATAAAAAAACAGGGGGGTCCGTGTCAGGACTCCCCTTTGTGATGGTATTTCATGAATTGGTATTTGGCAATGTCCACAATATATCTCTGTTGACGGTATGATAAAAGCTATCCCGTATCTCCTTTTGATCTGTTGTTTTTCCAAGAATCCACATGAGTTTTGTCACTGTGGCCTCCAGGGTCATATCGTATGCTTCCAGAAGTCCGAATTCTTTCTTAATGGAATGCCCCACTTCGTAAACGGACATATTACTGCCTTCATTGGTTACCTGGGTGGTCATAACCACGGTTTTTCCAAGAGAAATCCATTTTTCAATGGCCTTATAAAAATCACCGGTATCATAGGAGGGCAGACCGCCTACACCAAAGGATTCAATAATAACTGCATCGTAATGCTCTGCCATATAGTCCAGAACATCCGAACCCATGGATGGAATCAGCTTTAAAAGTGCCACGTTAAAATTCAGCTTATGATAAAAGAGGGGACTTCCCTGGCAGTTCTTTTTGTCATCCAGATAAAAGATTACATGTCCATCCTGAATTGTAGCAATATAGGGAAAATTAATGCTGGAAAATGCGTTGTAGCTTTTGGTTCGTTCCTTTTTCCCTCTTGTACCGGAAATTACTTTTCCATCAAAAACGATATTTACATCATGGGAACGGTCATCACTGGCAAAACGAAGGCTGTCAGATAAATTGGTTCTTGCATCCGTATTTTCCATGTCAATGGGTTTTTGGGCACCAGTTATGACAATGGGTTTTGGGGAATACTGCACCAGATAAGACAGAGCAGCCGCTGTGTAAGCCATGGTATCCGTGCCGTGGCAGATGACAAAGCCGTCATATGCATCGTAATGATCTTCAATGGCTTTTGCAATCACCAGCCAGTGTTTTGGCTGCATATTGGTGCTGTCTATATTGAATATCTGAAGACTGTCCACATGGCAGAAATCCGCCGCATCGGGAACATAGGAGAGAAGTTCGTCTGATGTCAGAAGGGGTTTTAAACCAGAATCTCCTCTTTTGCATGCAATTGTACCACCGGTTCCCAGCATCATTATTTTTTTCATTTGAAGTACCTCCTGATGGATTATGAACCTGATTGTAGCATTTCTTTTTCCATTCGTACAGGTCATTTCTTGAAAATAAAAGAAATATATGCTAAAATGAGGGACAAACATGTGCAGGAGATAATAGAATGGCGAATATACCCAAAGATCCGGTTATGCTGCTCAGTTACATGAATACTCAGCTGAGAGATTATTATCCATCTTTAAGTGAGTGCTGTCTGAGCCTGGGAATCGAGGAAGAAGAGATTATAAAGTCACTGGCCTCCATTGATTACCGGTATGACAATGAAAAAAATCAGTTTTTGTAAATGAAGTGGATACAAAAGGGTCGTCGCAGCTGCGGGGACCCTTTTTGGAAAATAGATTTGAGACTATTTGCAGGAGTCACACCATAAAATTATTAGAATGAAAGAGCAGAAAATAGGAAAACTGTTTCATGTAGAAGGTAGGAACTACTTAAAACGATGAAACCGGTTAGAAAGAGAAAGGAGGGATTTAATATGGGAGCTGTCTGGAATCAGACCATAGCAGTCTGGAAATGGCTCATGGAGCATTTAATCTATATAAACCTGATTCTTTCTGTTATCATTGTTTTTTTTCAAAGGAGGGATCCAAAGGCAGTCTGGACCTGGCTCTTAGCGTTGTATTTTATTCCCGTTTTCGGATTTCTCTTTTATCTTGTACTAGGTCAGGATATGAGAAAAGGTAAGATGTTCCGGGTTAAGGAAGTGGAGGACCGGATGCGTTACTCTGCAAGAAATCAGGAGGAGTTTTTAAAAAGTCATGATATCGGGCTGGATTCTTCCCTTGCAAGGGATTATTCCGATCTGGTCATGTATAATTTAGAAACCTCAGGTTCCGTTCTCACCGTTGATAATACCGTTGAAATTTTTACTGATGGAGAGAAAAAGTTTCAGGATCTCAGAGAAGAACTTTCAAAAGCAAGCCGGTTTATCCATCTCCAGTATTATATTATTAAGAATGATGAGCTGTTTGACTCCATCATTCCCATATTGATTGAACGGGCAAAGGCTGGTGTAGAAGTCCGGATTCTCTGTGACGGTATGGGTGGAAGGTTCATGCGCAAATCAAAATGGGATATATTAAAGGAAAGCGGTGTTAAGGTTGGTATCTTCTTTCCGCCAGTGCTTGGAAGGCTGCATCTGCGTATTAACTATAGAAATCACAGAAAAATTGTTGTTATTGATAACCGGATTGGTTATGTGGGCGGATTCAATATAGGAAGAGAATATATTTCCAAAGACCCTAAGTTTGGTTACTGGAGGGATACTCATTTAAAACTTCAGGGTGGATCTGTTTTAAGCCTTCAGATCCGTTTTGCTCTGGACTGGAATTATGCAGTGGGGGAAAACTTATTTAAAAATATGACTTACTTTTGTGAAGACGAAGACGGAGCCTGTCTTTACAATATGGGAGTAGTGGATATAAATCAGATAGAAAAAAAACTTGGAATTCAGATTATTGCAAGTGGTCCTGACGCCAGAAGCAGACAGATTCGGGATAATTATATCCGGCTGTTCTCAAAAGCAAAGCATCATATTTATATACAGACTCCTTATTTCGTACCCGATGATGCGGTTCTTACTGCACTCAGGGTGGCTGCCAGGTCAGGGGTGGATGTCAGGCTCATGATACCATGCAAACCGGACCATCCCTTTGTTTACTGGGCCACCTATTCCTACGTTGGAGATCTTTTATCCGAAGGTGCCAGATGCTATACCTATGAAAATGGATTTCTTCATTCAAAGGGAGTGATGACAGACGGAAAAGTCAGTTCCTATGGGACTGCCAATATGGATATCCGCAGCTTTGAACTGAATTTTGAAGTCAATGCAGTGATCTATGATGAAGAGACTACCAGAAAATTAGAAGAGTTATTCCTGGAAGATTTAAAGGTATGTGAAGAGATTACACCAGAGAGATATGAAGCCAGAAGTATATTCATTCGGATTAAGGAACAGGGCAGCAGACTTCTCTCACCTCTTTTATAGAATTCTTTTACAGCACAACATAATATCTCCATGTCCGGCACATAATGATGTTTATGAAGATACTATCACAATTAAACTTAAAAGAGTTACCCTTAAATTTTTGTAAATGCGGGGTTACAGGCTGGTGCCTGGAAGTAATGTTTACTGCAACAGACTCCTTCTTACGCCATGACTGGCGTCTGATGGGTCAGACATCTCTTCTTATGTTTCCTATTTATGGATGCGGAGCATTTCTGGCACCCATTGGAATGATGATTGACCACTGGATTAATCCCAGATCCGGTCTGGCTGTTGCCCGGACGGATATAGCCATTCGTCATGGATTCCTTTATATGGTGCTGATTTTTGTGGCAGAATATTTCTCCGGAACACTTTTACGCGGCAGAGGGATCTGCCCATGGGATTATACCGGCAGAAGCACCAACATTGACGGCCTGATCCGTCTGGATTTTGCACCGCTGTGGTTTGCTACGGGATTATTGTTCGAACAAATTACAAAAAAGAAAGGCAGGTAGTATTGTAATTAAAGAGTCCATTCTATATAATAGATGGAATGGAGGATTAGACCAATGATTCGATTTATTCTTGTAGCAGCATCCGTTATATTTTATCTCATCTTAAGCATCCCGGTTCTGATTTTTGAGAGCCTGGCTGGCAGAAAAAACCGGCGTCTAAGCGATGAACGAAGTATTTCTGATGTCCGGTGGATTTTTAAGATCATCCTGTTTTTTGCAGGAGTTAAAATTACAGTAAAAGGAAAAGAAAAGATACCAGGCAACCAGGCAGTTCTGTATGTGGGAAATCATAGAAGCTATTTTGATATTCTGGTTGGTTATACCACAGTCCCTGGTCTGGTGGGATTTGTGGCTAAAAAAGAGATGGAAAAAATTCCGCTGCTCTCCAGCTGGATGAAGCATGTAAACTGCCTGTTTTTGGACAGACAGAATGTAAAAGAAGGGTTAAAAACCATTCTCCAGGGAATCGAGCAGGTGAAAAACGGAGTCTCTGTCTGGATTTTCCCGGAAGGAACCAGGAACACAAATGAAGATATAATGGAACTTCTTCCTTTTAAGGAAGGCAGCTTGAAAATAGCAGAAAAAAGCGGATGTCCGGTGGTACCGGTTGCCATAACCGGAACGGCAGAAGTATTTGAAAAGCACCTTCCATTCATACGGTCTTCGAAAGTAACCATTGAATTCGGGGAACCGTTCCTGGTGAAAGAGCTGGAACCGGAATCTAAAAAATTCCCCGGTGCTTATGTAAAAAAACAGATTGAGAGTATGCTGGAAGAAGAACTTTCCCTTCAGGGAAAGCTGACAGGCCGGTAAAGAAGACCAAAAGATAAGGCAGAGGAATGGACATATGAAAAAATTAGACTTGCTTGAGATCAGAGGACAGCTGGACAGCATTGACCGTGAAATCGTGGAACTGTTCGAAAAGAGGATGAGACTGAGCGGCGAGGTGGCTGAATTTAAGATTGAAACCGGAAAACCGGTTTACGATAAGGAACGGGAGATTCAGAAAATTGATTCCGTAACCGGTATGGTTGAAGATGCATTTATGAAGCAGGCAGTCAGTGAACTGTTTACCCAGATGATGACCATCAGCCGCCATTATCAGTACAAGCTGATGGCGGAGCACGGACTGAAAGGGGAAGATACCTTTCAACCGGTAAAAAGTATTCCCACAGATGGGGTAAGAGTGGTTTATCAGGGAGTAGAGGGTGCATACAGCCATGCTGCCACGCTTCAGTATTTCGGAACTGATATCAGCTGTTATCATGTGGTTACCTTTGAGGATGCCATGAAGGAAGTGGAGTCCGGGCGAGCAGATTATGCGGTGCTGCCCATAGAAAATTCCTCTGCCGGTGCAGTGATTGATAACTATGACCTGTTGATGAAATACAACAATTATATAGTGGCTGAGACATTTTTAACCGTAAATCATGCGCTGTTAGGGCTGAAAGATTCAAGACCGGAAGATATCCGTACTGTATTCAGCCACCCACAGGCACTGATGCAGTGTTCTGAGTTTTTAAATGCCAACAGGAACTGGAAGCAGATCAGTGTAGAGAATACTGCGGCTGCTGCTAAAAAGATTATAGAAGAAGGAGATCCCACTCAGGCTGCTGTGGCCAGTGAAACCGCTGCCAGACTTTATGGACTGAAAGTTCTTAATTCTTCCATCAATCATAATAAGTCCAATACCACCCGCTTTATTATCCTGTCAAACAAAAGGATCTACCGGGAGGAAGCACAAAAAATCAGCATCAGCTTTGAACTGCCCCATAAGAGCGGTACTCTTTACAACATGCTGAGCAATATGATTTATAACGGAGTCAGCATGATTATGATTGAGTCAAGGCCCATTCCAGGAAGAAACTGGGAATACCGCTTTTTTGTAGATATGGAAGGAAATTTAAGTGAATGTTCCATTCAGAATGCGCTGAAAGGGATTTTAGAAGAGGGACGCAATATGAGAGTCCTGGGAAATTATTAAGGAATTTAGAGAGGTTCGGCCTGTATTAAGGCCGGACTTCCGTTTACACAGGGAGGAATAAGGAACGTGAAGGAACTGATTTTATACCGCGATTTAAAATATCAGAAACTTTTTGACCAGATGTTAAGACAGCTGACTCTTATCCAGGAGAATAATACAGTAACAATGCCGGAATCCTGCGCCTGTGCCGGTCAGCTTATCGAGCTGGCAGCATCCTATGGCTTTGAGGGGAATCTCTGGCATTGTTTTTTAGCATTGTGCCTGGCAGATAACGAAAACGCTTACAGTACCTCCTGCGAAATAACAGGTCCCATTCAGGGAACATTAAATCAACTGGCTGCCCATGATTTTAAGATTATGAAGGAGCTGTTTGATCAGGACATACGGGCATTAGACTGCGGGGAAGAAGAGGGAATCTGGTCCGCCCTTTCTGATTACCATGCCAATAACGGCAACAGTAAAATTTATAACAGACGGATCCGTGATCAGATCGTAACGCTTGCAGTGGAGCTAAAGGAAGCTCCTGACGTAAAAGCCTTCGGAGAAAAAATCACCTTATTCTATAAGAATTTCGGCGTAGGAAAATTCGGCTTGAATAAGGCGTTTCGTGTGGAGGAGACGGATCAGGAACCTCAGATCATTCCCATCACCAGCATGGATCACATATATCTTAATGAACTTGTGGGATATGAAAGACAGAAGGAGAAGCTGATTGAGAACACGGAAGCATTCTTAGACGGGAAGGCGGCTAATAACGTTCTCCTGTTTGGCGACAGCGGAACCGGGAAATCTTCAAGTATCAAAGCTATTTTAAATGAATATTATGATAGAGGTCTGAGGATTATAGAAGTATATAAGCACCAGTTTCATACACTTTCCAAATTACAGGAACAAATCAAAGACAGAAATTATAAGTTTATCATCTATATGGATGATTTATCTTTTGAGGATACGGAACTGGAATATAAATATCTAAAGGCGATTATTGAGGGCGGGCTGGCAAAGAAGCCTGGCAATGTTTTAATCTATGCAACCTCAAACCGCCGTCATTTAATTCGTGAAAAATTCAGCGATAAGAGACAACTGGATGATGAATTACATAATAATGATACCGTCCAGGAGAAGCTTTCCCTTGTGGCACGATTTGGTGTAACTATTTATTATGGTGCTCCAGAACCAGCTGAGTTTAAAGAGATTGTAAAGCAGCTGGCAGCCCGCAGCCAGATTTCCATGCCTCTGGAAGAACTTTATCAAAAAGCAAATATATGGGAACTGAATCACGGCGGTTTATCCGGAAGAACCGCAAGCCAGTTTATTACCTATCTTTTGGCAAAAGAGAAAAATAATTAATCTTTTTGCAAATTTTACCGATATTTGACACAAAAGGAAATAAAATAAGGTAGAATAGTAAAAAACTGTCCTGTAGAGGGCAGTGAGGAGGACAAGTATGGCAATCAGATTATTTGCCGCTATTGATGTGGGATCGTTTGAACTTGAACTTGGCATCTATGAGATTTCCCCTAAAACGGGTATCCGCAAGATTGATCATGTCCGCCATGTCATCGCCCTTGGTAGGGACACCTATAAGAACGGAAAAATCCGCTACGAATTAGTAGACGAAATGTGTAAGGTAATTGAAGACTTTGCAGATATTATGCAGTCCTATAAAGTCACAGGCTACCGTGCCTATGCGACCAGCGCACTTCGGGAAGCAAAAAACAGTCAGATCGTACTGGATCAGATCCGGGTAAGAACCGGCATTGAGGTTCAGATTATCAGCAATTCCGAGCAGCGTTTTATCAGTTACAAGGCTATCGCCTCCAAGGATGCGGAATTTAATAAAATCATACAGAAGGGAACTGCCATCGTAGATGTGGGATTTGGCAGTATGCAGGTATCCTTATTTGATAAGGACGCTCTTATATCCACTCAGAATCTGATGCTTGGAGTACTGAGGATCCGTGAGATGATGGGTGATATGCAGGTGAGTACCCAGATGCAGAATACCCTGATTGAAGAAATGGTTGACAATGAGTTAAACACGTTCCGCAAAGTTTATTTAAGAGACCGTGAAATTAAAAATCTTATCGGTATCGGGGAGAGCATCCTCTATCTCTCTAGAGGTAGCCATGGCGGAAAGCCGGTGGAGTGGATCACTGCGGAAGAATTTATTAATTTTTATGAAAAGATCAAGTTAATGTCCCTTGACCAGATCCAGGACCGGTTTGGAGTCAATGCAGAATACGCCGCTCTTTTGGTTCCTGCCGCGATTATTTTTAAACGTGTTTTGGAACTGACAGGAGCTGAGATGTTCTGGATACCAGGCATCCGCTTATGTGACAGTATTGCTGCGGAATACGCAGAAGAAGCCAGGACAGTAAAATTTCATCATGATTTTTCTGAGGATATTCTGGCGGCCTCCAGGAACATGGCAAAACGTTATAAGTGTCATGGGCCTCATACGGTTTGCATGGAAAAGTATGTGCTTGGAATTTTTGACTGTATGAAGAAGTATCACGGTATGGGCAGGCGGGAGCGGCTTCTTTTACAGATTGCGGCCATTTTACATGCATGCGGTAAATTTATCAGCATGAGAAAGCCAAGTGAGTCCGCTTACAGCATTATTATGTCAACTGAAATAATTGGCCTCTCCCATATGGAGCGGGAAATTATTGCCAATGTAGTGCGGTACAACGGAGTGGAATTTGATTACAACCGGGTGCAGCTCAATGAGGAATTATTCCGTAATACAAAGGGGGAATTGTCTCATGAGGATATTACCATTTTAATTGCAAAGCTGACAGCCATATTAAGGCTTGCCAATTCCATGGATCGCAGCCACAAACAGAAATTATCAGACAGCCGGATGAATGTTAAGGAAGGGAAGCTTGTAGTAACCACGTCTTATGAAGGAGATATGACACTGGAAGCGTTATCGTTTAATCAGAAGGCAGATTTTTTTGAGGAAATATTTGGTATCAGGCCTGTACTGAGGCAGAAGAGGAGGTTATCCTGATGGCAGACATAAGTGATATCTATTACAATCCGGATAATTATGTAAATCGAGAGCTCAGCTGGATCGAGTTTGATTACCGGGTATTAAGTGAGGCAAGAGATAAAAATCTGCCTCTTTTTGAACGGTTAAAATTTTTAAGCATAACAGCTTCTAATTTAGATGAATTTTACATGGTGCGTGTGGCCTCCTTAAAGGATATGGTTCATGCAAAATACACCAAACCGGATATTGCCGGGATGAAAGCCGATGAGCAGTTAGAGAAGATCAGCGAACAGACCCATGAGCTTGTTTCTTTGCAGTATTCCACCTATAACCGTTCCATCCTGCCTGCTTTGAAGCAGAATGGACTGCGTGTCATCTCCAGTCACGAAGATTTAAATGAAGCAGAGGGAAGGTTTGCAGATACGTATTTTATCAGGGATGTTTATCCCGTGCTGACTCCTATGGCTGTGGACTCCTCCAGACCGTTTCCTTTAATCCGAAATAAATCTTTAAACATTGCAGTACTTCTCAAAAAGAAAAGCGGTGAAGAGGAGCTTGAATTTGCCATGGTTCAGGTTCCCAGTGTTCTTCCAAGGATTGTGGAGCTTCCTGCCGGTGAATCAGGGGAGCGGTCCTTTATCCTTCTGGAACAGATTATTGAACGGAACATGGAAAGCCTGTTTTTAAATTACAACGTCGTCACCACCCATCCGTTTCGTGTCATGAGAAATGCCGATCTGACCATTGACGAAGAGGAAGCAGTTGATCTTTTGGAAGAAATAGAAAAGCAGCTTAAAAAACGTCAGTGGGGAGAGGCGATCCGTCTGGAAGTGGAAGATAAAATAGATAAACGCCTGTTAAAGATCTTAAAGAGAGAATTAAATATAAGCTCCAGTGATATATTTGAGATTGCCGGGCCCTTAGATTTAACCTTCCTCATGAAGATGTACGGACTGAATGGCTTTGACCATTTAAAGGAAATACCCTACATTCCCCAGCAGGTGCCGGAATTGATGAATGAAGATGATATCTTTACCAATATCCGTAAGGGCGATATTCTGCTTCATCACCCCTACCAGACCTTTGATCCGGTGGTTCAGTTTGTGAAAACTGCCGCAAAGGACCCGGAGGTACTGGCAATTAAGCAAACCCTTTACCGGGTCAGTGGAAATTCCCCGATTATTGCAGCTCTTTTGGAAGCTGCGGATAACAGGAAACAGGTTTCTGTTCTGGTGGAGCTGAAAGCCCGCTTTGATGAGGAAAATAATATTAACTGGGCGAAGAAACTGGAAAAAGCCGGCTGTCATGTTATTTATGGACTGGTGGGGTTAAAGACTCACAGTAAGATAACCCTGGTGGTGCGCCGGGAAGAGGATGGCATACGCCGTTATGTTCATCTGGGTACGGGAAATTACAATGATTCCACTGCCAGGCTTTATACAGACTTAGGGCTGATGACCTGCAATCCCCAGATCGGAGAGGATGCAACTGCAGTATTTAACATGCTTTCCGGATATTCCGAGCCTCTCCACTGGAACAAACTGGTAGTGGCACCCATTTGGCTGCGGGCCAGATTTTTAAAGATGATCCGCAGGGAAACCAGGAATGCTGCGGCAGGTAAGCCAGCCCGCATTATAGCCAAGATGAACTCTCTGTGTGACAAAGAAGTAATTGCTGCCCTGTACGAGGCTTCCTGTGCAGGAGTGACCATACAGCTGATTGTCAGAGGGATCTGCAGCTTAAAAGCAGGTGTTCCCGGTTTAAGTGAAAGAATTACGGTACGTTCCATTGTAGGCAATTTTCTGGAACATGCCAGAATCTTCTATTTTGAAAATGACGGAAGTCCGGAGCTTTATCTTGGAAGTGCCGACTGGATGCCAAGAAACCTGGATAAGCGGGTGGAAATCATGTTCCCTGTAGAAGATGAGAAACTTTTGGAACGAATTATGCATGTCCTGAAAATACAATTAGAGGATAATGTTAAGACCCATATCCTGCAGCCGGACGGGACATGGGAGAAGCCGGATAAAAGGGGAAAGACTCTGATCAACTGCCAGGAGCAGTTTTGTGAGGAGGCATCCCTGTATGTCAGGGCAGAACTTGGCAGGCTGGACCCGGCTGGCAGCAGGGTGTTTATTCCTACAGAAAGTCAGGGATGAGAGGGTATTCCTGATTTACCGTTTTATTGGTTTTTTGTAAGAAAATAGTAAGGCAAAGATACCTTTCTTGTGGTAAAATGGATGCAGGCTTTTTCTTTTTCAATTTGAGAACGCCGCTTACATAACGACAAGGGAGGTATTTTTCAATGTCCGAGACAATAAGCATTCTGGTTGTGGATGACGAGAAAGAGATTGCGGATCTGGTGGAGATTTATCTGGTCAGTGACGGATATAAAGTATACAAGGCAAACAATGCAGAAGAGGGACTGGAGGTTCTGACAAAGACTCAGATTCATCTGGTACTCTTAGACATTATGATGCCTGGGATGGACGGTCTGACCATGTGCAAGAAGATCAGGGAAACCAACAACATTCCGATTATTATGCTCAGTGCCAAGTCAACAGATTTAGATAAGATTTTAGGACTTGGAACCGGTGCTGATGATTATGTGACAAAGCCCTTTAATCCACTGGAACTGACTGCCAGAGTCAAATCCCAGCTGCGACGTTATACCCAGCTTAATCCCAACAGTGCGGTAAACGAATCGGCAAAGAATGAAATAGGAATCAGGGGACTGACAATCAATAAGGATAATCATAAGGTGACGGTATATGGAGAAGAGATAAAGCTCACACCCATCGAATTTGATATCCTGTATCTGCTGGCTTCCAATCCGGGAAGAGTTTTCAGTACAGATGAGATATTTGAAAAAGTATGGAATGAAAAGGTTTATGAAGCCAATAACACGGTAATGGTACATATCAGGCGTCTCAGAGGAAAGATGAAGGAAGACACCAGACAGAACAAGATCATCACAACTGTTTGGGGGGTAGGATACAAAATTGAAAAATGATATCAATCATCGTTTCCATACCCGGGTCATTGCCAATATATTTTACAGTGCCATTGTAACGGTTCTGATCGAGATATTTTTGGTAACCAATGTATCGCTGATTGCATCTTATATGAGGGGCACTCAAAAGGACAATGCGTTCCTTGAGATGCTCACCTCATTTGATGTGGTGGTGATTCTTATTTATGTTGTTTTTGGAATGGGTATATTCGCAGTGACGTTTCTCCTGCTACAGGAAAAATCCATGCGTTATATCGGGAGAATCTCCGATGCCATGCAGAGGATTTCAGAAGGAGATTTAAACATAACGGTGGATCTTGAGGGAGACGATGAGTTCTCTGTCATGGCTGCCAGTTTAAACAAGATGGTAGGAGATTTAAAAGATTTAATGGATAAAGAGCGGGAAGCAGAGCGGACAAAGAATGAATTGATCACCAACATTGCCCATGACCTGCGTACACCGCTTACTTCCATCATCGGTTACCTGGAACTCTTATCCAAAGATGGAGTCATTGACCAGGAACTGCAGAAAAAGTACATAGGGATTGCATACGTAAAGACAAAACGGCTGGAAAAGCTGATTGAAGATCTGTTTGGATTTACCAAGCTTAATTACGGAAAGATTTCAATGAACGTTTCAAAAGTGGATGTTATAAAACTGTTAAGCCAGCTGCTGGAGGAGTTTTATCCCAGTTTTATGGATAAGAACCTTTCCTATGAGCTGCAAAGCAATGTCCCCGCCCAGATCGTTTCAGCAGACGCCAATCTTCTGGCCCGTCTGTTTGATAATCTCATTAATAATGCAATCAAATACGGAGCAGATGGAAAAAGGATCCTGGTTAAGGTACATGGGAGTGAAGAACTTGTATCGATTCAGGTGGTAAACTACGGATATGTCATACCGGAAGAAGAACTTCCTCTGATCTTCAACAAATTTTACCGTGTGGAGCAGTCCCGTTCCACCAATACAGGAGGAACAGGACTTGGCCTTGCCATATCCAAAAGCATTGTGGATATGCACGGGGGAACCATTCATGTCTCCAGTGACTTGTCAGGAACTATATTTACGGTAAAACTGAAAACTAATTTTGATGTGAATAAAGAGAACTTTGGAAAGATAGGGTGACAAAATGAAACTCAGAAAGATATCCCTGATTTGTGCCATGGCGCTCACGTTGGCAGGCAGCTCATTGCTGCCTGTTTTCGGCATGACCGCAAATGGTTCGGAGAATGGAGGGAATGGGGGAAGTTCCTATTCTGAAGAATATGGTGGTGAGAATACTTCCGGTATCGGAATGGAGGTTACATATGGATATGACGGAAACGCCAAGGCTGACCGCTATGTTCCTGTGAACTTCTCACTGAAAAGCCAGTCTGCATCACCCTTTAACGGTACGGTGCGTGTAGAGGCGATGGAATCTGACTATGACATCTATCAATACGATTACCCGATTAACCTGGATGCCATGGGTTCTGTAGAGAAATCTCTGGATATTCCCGTGGGAAGAGCGGATATTTTATATGTAAAGCTGTTAGATTCCCAGGGAACAGAACTGATACGAAAGCGTTTAAAGATGAACGTGCCCACAGATGTGGCAGAACTTTATGCAGGTATATTGTCCGATGCTCCGGAGAAGCTGTCCTACATGGAGGGAGTGGGAGTCAATTACAGCGCTGTGAAAATAAGAACATTTCCCATGCAGGCGGAGAAGCTGCCCGATCATGTGATCGGTCTGGATCTGCTTGATGTACTTGTCATAACTGATTATGATACCAGAAAGCTTTCAAAGGATCAGGTATCTGCCATTATGGAATGGGTAAAGGATGGAGGAACCCTTCTTCTAGGAACCGGCGCCCGTGCAGATGATACGCTGTATGCGTTCCGGTCAGATCTACTCAATGAAGATTACGAAGCACCTGCAGAAAAAGCGGTGGACATGGGAGTGGAGTATGCCACCAACGGTCCTGGAGATTCCTTTATGAATCTTGTCTGCGCTGACATTTCTTTAAAGGGAGGAACCGGTGTCCTTTCCAATGATCAGTTTCCGGTTTTAACAGCTGCAGTCAGGGGCAAAGGAGTAGTCGGTGTTGCAGCCTATGACTTTGTTGATATTGCTCCGTTTTGCGAAACACAGCGTTCCTACGTTGACAAGATGTTTACGGCTCTGCTTGGAGAAACCAGATTAAATAATCTGTCTTCTTATTTATACAGCGGCAATTCCGGCCAGTTCTGGTCCGTTCAGAACATGCTTAATACTGGAGATGTGGATAAGCTTCCAGGTCTTGCGTTCTATTCCATCGTTATTTTAACCTATATAGTGCTGGTGGGACCAGGTACTTATCTCATATTAAAACGGAAAGACAAGAGACGTTATTACCGGACTGCTATTGTGTCTGTGTCTCTTCTGTTTACTGTGGTGGTTTACTTCATGGGTGCAAAAACCAGGTTTCGGGATACCTTTTTTACCTATGCCACAATCTTTGATAATTCAGAAAATTATGAGGATGAATATACCTATATCAATATGAGAACCCCTTATAACAGAGCCTATTCCATACTGTTAGATCCATCTTATAACCTCCTCCCCATAACCAGAAGCAAGTCCTATGAAAGGGCTCCCGTGCCGAAGTTTACAGGTAGTGAAGATTATAATGTAAGGATCAGCTATGGGGAAGACGGAACAAGAGTATCTGCCCAGAATGCAGCCGCATTTTCGCCTAAATACTATGCACTGAAGAAAAGAACATCAAATGATAACCGGAAGGGTCTTTGGGCAAAAATCACCCTGTTTAATGGAAATGTATATGGAACCGTTACCAATGAATATCCTTTTTCTGTGGAAAAAGTGGGGATTCTCATGTATGGTAAGATGGTTGTTATCGATGAGCTAAAGCCTGGGGAAACCAAACAACTGGATGGGATTTCTGTTATCAATTATCCCATTAATAATACCTTCCAGGTATCTGCCCGGGTAACAGGAGGCTATCAGTATACAAAGGCAGATATAGAGGATCCGGATTATATGCTTGCTCTTTCAAGAACCAATATTTTAAGCTTTTATCTGGACCGGTATTCCTCCTTTTACAACCAGGAAGCACGTATTGTAGCTTTCAGTGAGGACCAGAAGGACAATCAGTTCCTTGCAAAAGGGGGATATGAGACCTATGGAGTAACAATGTATACCTCTGCTATCAATGTAAATTTGAAAAAGGATGATGAGACATACAGGTCTGCGCTGATGCGGATGCCTACAACAGTAAGCGGTCAGTATTATTCAGATACCAATGCTATCTACGGCGTGGATCCGGTTGCACTGGAATATTCGCTGGGTAATGATGTGAGTGTGGAGAAACTGATATTTGAGAATCCTTCTGAAGAATTTTTAGTTAGTCAGAGTACGAATTATACTAATATGTTTAAAGGGAAAATGTACTTTTACAATCACGATACGGGTAATTACGATCTCATGGATCCAGGAAAAACACAATATTCGGCAAGGGAACTGGTCTCATATTTATCACCGGGTAATACACTGACAGTTAAATATGTCTGTGAGGACAGTGTAGAAAACAACTGGTATGTGACACTGCCCATGCTGATGGTTCTGGGGAGGGATAAATGATATTAGAGATTAAAGAATTAAAGAAAAAATTTGGCAAATTTCATGCCTTAAACGGTCTTGATATAATGATTCCGGAAGGCTCCCTGTATGGCTTTGTAGGGCCCAATGGAGCAGGAAAGACCACTGCCATTAAGATTATGACTGGTCTTTTATTTGCAGACAGCGGTCAGGTCTTAATTAACGGGGCAGATGTGTCTGACGGTCTGAATTTACTTAAGCAGGAAATCGGTTATGTGCCTGATTTTTTTGGAGTGTATGACAACTTAAAGGTCAATGAATATATGGAGTTTTTTGCTTCCTGTTACGGAATTAATGGTCTCAAAGCCAGAAGCCGGTATATGACTCTTTTGGAACAGGTAGGGCTGGAGGATAAATCAGATTTTTATGTAGACAGTTTATCAAGAGGCATGAAGCAGCGCCTCTGTCTGGCCAGAGCCCTGATTCATGATCCAAACCTGCTGGTACTTGATGAGCCGGCCTCTGGTCTGGATCCAAGAACACGGTTTGAGTTTAAGGAGATTTTAAAAGAACTGAGAGAACAGGGAAAGACCATTTTTATCAGCTCCCATGTTCTGTCTGAACTGTCTGAGCTGTGTACTGATATCGGAATCATTGACCAGGGAAAGATGGTTTTAAGCGGAAGCATGGAAGAGATATTAAGGAGGGTGAATGCTACCAATCCCCTGGTTATTTCCATTCTGGGCAGTAAGGAAAGAGCCCTTACTATTTTAAAAAGCCAGCCCTGTGTGCAGACGATTGCAGTCAAGGAAGGGGATATCCGGGTGAATTTTATCGGAGACCAGCAAGATGAGGCCATTTTGCTTCAGCAGCTCATTGATGCGGAAGTAATGGTTCATGGATTTAGCAGGGAACAGGGGAGTCTGGAATCCTTATTTATGCAGATTACAGATCCTGATAAAGAAAAGGCGGTGCTTGTACATGAAAATGAATCCGGTTTATAAGCGGGAGACTATGGTCAGTGCCAGAAGTTTCCGGCTGGCACTGATTCTGGTGATTTTTAATTCCATCCTGGCTCTGGTAATTCTGCTTAATATGTATTCCGTAGTAGAACGGGTAAAGCTGACGGCTGAGATCCAGTATTCATCCTTTACCACTTTATACGTATTTGTCGCAGTTGTGGAATTTGTTATGCTGATGTTTATTATGCCTGCACTTACTGCAGGGAGTATAAGCGGTGAACGGGAACGGCAGACCCTTGATATTTTGCTGACCACAACCATGAAGCCATCAGAAATTATATGGGGTAAGCTTTTATCTTCTTTCAGTACCATGTTTCTCATGGTGGTTTCCAGCTTCCCTTTGCTTGCTGTTTCCTTTGTGTATGGCGGAGTAATGATTCATGATGTGCTTCTGCTGCTGCTTTGTTATCTGACCGTAGCACTTCTTTGCGGAAGTATGGGAATCTGCTTTTCCTCTCTTTTTAAACGGTCTACCGTAGCCACTGTGGTGAGCTATGGGGTATTGGTTTTTATAGCAGCAGGAACTTATGCAGTCAATATATTTATGCTTTCCATGGCAAGAATGAATATGGACAGTTCTTATGCCTCCAGTATCAATGGAGTGACAGATCAGGCAAACTCCGGTCCCTGCCTGTATTTGCTATTGTTAAATCCAGTGGCAACCTTTTACGTGATGATCAACAAGCAGGCTGGAGTTAATCCGGTGATAAGCAGTTTAAATAACTGGTTTGGACCTCACCCGGATAACTTCATCATGAATAACTGGGTGATGTTAAGCATCCTGATTCAGCTTCTACTGGCAGCCATATTTATTCTTATAGCCATAAAGGGCGTCAGTCAGTCCAAGAGAAGGAGAATCAGAATAAAATAAGAAGGAGATCTTTATGCTTACAATCGGCTGTCACTTATCTTCATCCAAAGGATTTCTTGCCATGGGTAAAGAAGCTGTGAAGATCGGTGCGGATACATTTCAGTTTTTTTCAAGAAATCCAAGAGGAACGAAAGCCAAAAAGCTTGATCCGGAAGATATCGGGCGTTTTCTCTCTTTTGCCAAGGAGCACGAAATTAACCGGATTCTTGCCCACGCTCCCTACACCCTCAATGCATGTTCTGCAGACGAGGGGTTAAGGGAACTGGCCAGAGATACCATGAAAGATGATCTGGATCGAATGGAATATATTCCCGGTAATTGTTATAATTTTCATCCCGGCAGCCATACTGGTCAGGGAGCAGAAAACGGAATCCGTTATATTTCCCATATGCTGAATCAGATTTTAAGACCAGACCAGAAAACCACGGTTCTTTTAGAAACCATGTCGGGAAAGGGCAGCGAAGTGGGACGAACGTTTGAAGAGCTTCGAGAAATTCTTAATCAGGTTGAGATAAAAGAATGCATGGGAGTCTGTCTGGATACCTGCCATGTCTGGGACGCAGGCTATGATATTGCCGGAGATCTGGATGGAGTTTTAAATGAGTTTGACCGGATCATCGGTCTTTCCAGGCTGAAAGCCATACATTTAAATGACAGTTTAAATCCCCTTGGTTCCCATAAGGACCGGCATGCAGCAATTGGAGAAGGAATGATCGGATTTGAAGCGTTAAAACGGATCGTGGAACACCCCAGTCTTAAGAATCTGCCTTTTTATCTGGAAACCCCCAATGATTTACCTGGATATGCAAAAGAAATTGCCATGATGCGGGGCAGGGGATAGCCAAGACAACATCTGTGCAGTATAATATGTAATAAAAATCTAAAGGAGGAATGGGAATGGGAATTGTAAAAGCGTTGACTTCAGCAATCGGAGGCTCACTGGCTGACCAGTGGCTGGAAGTGATAGAGGCAGGCAATATGGGAGATCAGACCCTGTTTACCAGCGGTGTAAAGGTTCGTAAAGGATCCAATACAAAGGGAACTGATAATACGGTTTCAGATGGTTCCGTCATTCATGTTTACCCCAACCAGTTTATGCTTCTGGTTGACGGGGGAAAGGTAATTGACTATACAGGGGAGCCTGGATACTTTACCGTTAAGAATTCATCCATGCCCTCTCTTTTTAATGGTCAGTTAAAGGAAGCAGTCAGCGAATCCTTTGACCGGATCCGCTTTGGAGGTCAGACACCCACTGTCCAGAAGGTTTACTTCATAAATCTGCAGGAAATCAAGGGAATCAAGTTTGGCACACCCAATCCCATTAATTATTTCGATCAGTTTTACAATGCAGAGCTGTTTTTAAGGGCTCACGGCACTTATTCCATAAAAATAACAGACCCCATTCTTTTTTATGCAGAGGCTGTACCTAAGAATGCAGATCATATTGAGGTGGAGGATATTAACGGGCAGTATTTATCGGAATTTTTAGAAGCCCTCCAGTCTTCCATTAATCAGATGTCTGCCGATGGAATCCGGATATCTTATGTAGCTTCCAAGGGCAGGGAACTGGGGCAGTACATGTCAGATGTGTTAGATGACCAGTGGAGAGCCGGAAGAGGAATTGAAATCCAGTCTGTGGGAATTGCAAGCATCTCCTACGATGATGAATCCAAGTCATTAATCCAGATGAGAAATCAGGGAGCAATGCTCAGCGATCCCGGCATACGGGAAGGCTATGTTCAAGGCGCAGCGGCCAGAGGAATCGAGGCGGCGGGTAGCAATGCCAATGGCTCACTGGCTGGATTTATGGGCATGGGTATGGGAATGAATACTGCAGGTGGATTTATGGGAGCTGCTTCCGCCGCCAATGCAAATCAGATGCAGATGAATCAGGCAGCAAAGAATGCAGGTGCACAGGAAACATGGACCTGCAGCTGCGGCAGCGTTAACACTGGAAAATTCTGCCCTGATTGCGGCAGCAAAAAGCCGGAAGGTCCATGGACCTGTGGCTGTGGAGCGGTTAATACCGGTAAATTCTGTTCTGAATGCGGAAAACCAAGGCCATGAGTGGGATTATCTCTTATAAGTGCCCCAACTGCGGGGGGCCGTTAAAGTTTAATCCTCAAAAGCAGAGATATTCCTGTGAATACTGTTTGTCTGAATTCTCTCAGGAAGGATTCAGGAATGAGGAAGAAAAGACTCAGGAAGAAAAAACGCAGGAAGAAAAAACCCAGGAAAAGGTGCAGGAAGAAAAGAAAGAATCAGGAGTTCAATCAGAGACTTTATTATACACTTGTCCCAGCTGCGGTGCCGAACTTGTAACGGACAGCACCACAGCAGCGTCTTTTTGCTATTACTGCCATAACCCGGTTATCTTATCCGGACGGTTGAGCGGAGAATTTCATCCGGATTATGTAATACCTTTTTCTTATGATAAAAAAGAGGCTGCGGGTATCTTTCGGGACTGGCTTAAGAAGAAACGGTATATTCCCAGGGAATTTTACAGTGAGGATCAGATTGAAAAGATTACAGGCGTTTATTTTCCCTATCTTCTATATAGCTGTACCACTCAGGGAAGTCTGGAAGCCAGAGCGGAGCGGATCCGGGTATGGGTAAGCGGTGACAGAAGGTATACGGAAACTGAGACATATGAAGTTAATCGATCCGGTACCATGCCTGTAAAATTTGTTCCACGCAATGCATTAAAGAAAGCAAACCGTAAACTGGTGGAAGGCGTACTTCCATTTGACACAGACAAATTAGAACCTTTTACAATGGGATATCTCTCCGGTTTTGTAGCAGAGCGAAGAGATATGGAGAAGCAGGAATTTACAGATGAGGTAATGTCTGAAATCAGAAATTTTGCAGCTGATACATTGCGTAACAGCATCTCATCTTATGATCATGTAAGGGTTGAAAATCAGGATATAAAGTTAGAGGACGAGACATGGGAATATGCACTTCTTCCTGTGTGGACGCTTACTTATAATGATGAAAGTAAAAATAGGATTTATTATTTCACCATTAATGGACAGACAGGAAAGGTATGCGGCGAGATCCCGGTTGATAAAGGGAAGCTGATGCTTCTCTTTGCAAAAGTATTTGTCCCTGTGTGTCTGTTTATGCTGCTTGTGGGGTATTTTATATGAGAATAATAAAACTATTTTCCGGCATTTTAATATTCCTGATATCTGTACTTCTGTTATTTGGAAATATGCCAGTTGCTTACGCAACGCAGAATCAGGAACATAGTGGAAACGAAACAAGGGTTTATGATGATGCGGGCCTTTTCACATCAGATGAGAAGGCGGAATTTGAAGCTACCATCCAGTCTATGAAAAAAGAGATGAATATGGATGTGGTGATCGTAACATCTGATAACGCCAGCGGAAAAACTGCGAAAGAGTATGCGGAAAACTTCTATATTGAAAGAAAGTTTGGAGTGGGAAGTGATTACCGGGGTGTCTTATTTTTAATTGATATGGATAACAGGGAGATGTATATTCTGCCTGTAGGAAAGATGAACCGTTTTCTGACTGACAACAGATGGAATGCAATTCTTGATGATGCATATGAAGAAATCGGTCAGGGTGACTATGCAGCCTGTGCCAGGACTTATCTGTCGGGAGTGACCAAATATTATCGGGCAGGGATACCGGGAGGCCAGTATAATTACAATACTGATACGGGAGAAATCAGTGTTTACCGTAATATAGAGTGGTATGAAGCTGCATTGGCAATATTAGTGGCCATAGCCGCAGCCGCCGCTGTGTGCGGAGGTGTAAAAAGTCAGTATTCCATGACGAAAGAGAGAGGAAGAGCCGCTAATTCCCTGCTGGCTTACCGGGCTAACTGCGAGTTTCGATATTCAAGGCAAAATGACAATTTGGTAAATAGCGTTGTAACCTATGTCATCATACCCCGTGATACTGGGGGAAGCAACCGCTCATCTGGTGGCGGAGGCATGTCTTCCGGGGGACAAAGCACTGTTCATACAAATTCCGGCCGTACCATGGGGGGCGGGGGAAGGAAATTTTAAAACAGGATAGAAGTTTGAAAAGCTGTATATATGACAGCTTTTTCAGCTTCTATTCTGTTTTTATCTATAAAGTTTCGTCAGGTATGATAGAATTGTTTCTCCATAGCAAAGCGAATCGTTCTCCAGCTATGGAGATCCCAACCCCTGCGGCAACCAGAAGGCCACCGGAAAAGGTTGCCATAGTAAAGCCTTTCCTGGTAATCAGATCCAGTAAAATTCCGGTAAAAATCTGTCCGGTAAAGGATAGAAGCGTAAGTCTGAATGAAGGAATTTTGGGAACTGTTACATTGAAAAGTAAAACAGTGATAACTCCTAATGTTCCTCCAAGGTAGATCCAGACATGGGGCGATAGAATGAAACTTTTAAAGACCGCTTCATTTCTTCCAAAGAGAAACAGAAGAATCAGTGTTACCGGAAGTCCTGTCAGATGATTGATAAAGGAACCCTTAAGAGCTCCGGTGTGTTTCGACAGACCAGCATTAACCGTGCGGGAGAGAACAATGGTAGTCCCGCTTAGAAGAGAGATCAGAACCGGGAATGCTGTTCCGTAGAAGGAATGGTTCAGCATGATAACGATGCCAAGAAACGCCAGTATCAGTCCAGCCAGCGTGTGCTTTTTAGGCGGATATGCTGTCATTCCAAAGAGTCCCAGCCAGTCTATGACAAGGGAAGCCATGGCCTGTCCCAGAAGTCCTAAGGCAATGATTCCTGTTATACTGATTTTTCCATAAGCGAAATTACTGAATGCAGTCGTCAGCACTCCGATGATTCCGCCTGTGTATAACCACCAGGAGAGCTTTTCTTCTGACTTCTGACTGGAGTCACGAAGAAACTGAAGCAGAAGGAATGCAAATAAAACACCTACGATATGAATGATAACAGCCGCTCCAAATACCCCGTATTGTGCTGTCAGACCTCCATTGAGCGCAATCATGAAGGATATAATTACACCGGCAAGGAGAGAAAGAAAATTATACATAAAATCACCTCCGATTTCGAATCCAAGCATACCATACCCCGTTGACAAGACGGTATGACATATGTCATACTCCAGAAAGAGACAGAAAGGAGGCAATGCAGATGAATATCACGGAACAGAGGATCAGAAATATATTTCTACAGTTTCATTTATCAGATATGGATCTTGGTGATTCTGCATTGCTTCGGTTTGCACCTGGAGAGCTGATCTTACAGGAAGGTATGGAGATGGAATATTTTCTTCTGGTTGTTTCTGGAAAGGCAAAGGTCTGTTCAGCTTCTGCCAATGGTAAGGATCTTTTGCTTTGCTATTATATTTCAGAAGGGATTATTGGGGATGTGGAGTTAATGACGGGTTCCCATATTGCAAACGCTACCATAAGTGCAGTGACGGAGTTTATCTGCATCGGTCTTCCCTATAAAAAATATGAAGAGAAATTAAAACAGAATCTCCCTTTTGTCAATGACATAGGGAGAGAGCTGGCATCAAAGCTGATTAGAAGTTCCAAAAAGAGTGTGATTACCGCCCTTCATACCTGTGAAGAACGGCTTTGTGCGTTTATTCTGTTTGCGGAACAGGAAGGGATTTTCCTGGAGACACTGACAGATACGTCAAAATCCATTGGTGCCAGCTACCGCCAGACCTTCCGGGTTATGAACATGCTTTGCAGGGACGGTGTTATAAGAAAGGAAAACAGGGTATACCGGATTGTTGACCGCAGGGAGCTTTTATCCCGCACCCCGGATTTCTATCTGGAGTGAGGAAGAATGATCCGGTTAGTCCAGAATCAAAGGCACCGGCTGGTCCACAATCATGGAGTTCTCCGTAATCTGGCAGTCGTATGCAAGGATGTGGACTCCTGCAGCTAAGGACTTTTTTAAAGCTTCTTTAAATTCAGGCTGGGTTTCTTCGTTGGGAGAGAAACCCGTCATTCCTTTCATCTGGATTACAAACAGGAGATAGGCTTCATATCCGTCGTTTTTTGCATGAATCAGTTCTTCGGTATGCTTGATACCTCTTATTGTGGGAGCATCAGGAAAAAGAGCATGGTTGTGATTTTCCAGGGTCACCCCTTTTACCTCCATGAATGCAGGAGTGTGGGTTACACATCCTGACTCATCTTTGCCGATTAACTGAAATGCCAGATCAAATCGGGATTGACCGTAGGTGACCTCTCTTTTCACATCACAAACTGACTCAGATCCAAGGATCCATTCATAAGCTGCTAAATTAGGTGCCTGGGAATCCATATTGATTAACAGTGTGTCTTTTTCCCTTTTTTTATAGACGCCGATCAGAGAGTATTCTGTTTTCCTGCCGAGGACAGAGGCTTCTGGATGATACTGAAGGAGTACTGTAACGCCCGGCAGAAGAAGTTCTTTGCAGCGGCCTGTATTTTTAACATGACAGATTACGGTCTTTTCTTCTCCGTCCCCTGATAAAATCTGCACATAAGCGATAAAGCGGTTTGGGCGGTTGATAAAACTGCCTTTTACAATATTAGGATAGTTCAATGTGACAGTGACTCCTTTCTGCATTTCTGACAGTATCTTACCACATCATTGCAGGAGATGCAAATTAGAAAAATGTCCTCTACACAAGAACATATGTCCGTTATAAGAAAACTTTTTTGCCTGTTTTTCTTGCACCTGAGTTTAAAGTGTGCTACAATGCTGGCAAGGTTTTTTCAATCACACTTATTAAGAGAGAGCAGGAAAGGAACGCGATACCATGGAATTATCCTATCAGAGTACCAGAGGCAAAGAAGCCAATGTGACGGCTTCCCAGGCAATTTTAAAAGGGCTGGCAGCAGATGGCGGGTTGTTTATGCCAAGCTTTATCCCGAAGCTAGACAAGACCATGAAAGAACTTTCTACATTGACATATCAGGAAACTGCTTATGAAGTCATGAAGCTGTTTCTCACCGATTACACAGAGGAGGAATTAAAAAGCTGTATTAACCGCGCATATGACAGCAAGTTTGATACAGAAGAAATTGCCCCTCTTGCCAAAGCGGACGGTGCATACTATCTGGAATTATACCATGGCAGCACCATTGCGTTTAAAGATATGGCACTTTCCATACTTCCCCACCTGATGACCGTTGCTGCTAAAAAGAATCAGGTAAAGAATAAGATCGTGATACTGACGGCAACCTCCGGAGATACGGGGAAAGCAGCCATGGCCGGATTTGCCGATGTGGAAGGAACGGAGATTATTGTTTTCTATCCTAAAAACGGAGTGAGCCGTGTCCAGGAACTTCAGATGTTAACACAAAAAGGAAAGAATACCCACGTAGCTGCCATACATGGGAATTTTGACGATGCCCAGACTGGTGTGAAAAAAATCTTCGGTGATCAGGAATTTGCTGCTCAGTTGGAAGAGAAGGGATATCAGCTGTCTTCCGCCAATTCAATCAATATAGGAAGACTGGTTCCTCAGGTGGTTTATTATGTATATGCATATGGGAAGCTGCTGTCAGGGGGAGAGATATCTGATGGAGAACGGATCAATGTGGCGGTTCCCACAGGTAACTTTGGTAACATTCTGGCAGCCTATCTTGCCAAGCAGATGGGAGCTCCTATTGATAAATTAATCTGTGCTTCCAATGAGAATAAAGTTCTCTATGACTTTTTTAAGTCAGGAACCTATGACAGAAACAGAGAGTTTATTCTTACCAGTTCCCCATCCATGGATATCCTGATCTCCAGTAACTTAGAACGTCTCATCTATTTAAGTACCGGCAGCGATGCGGCGGTAAATGCAGGGCTGATGAAGGAACTTAGTGAAACAGGAAGCTATACCGTCACACCAGCCATGAAAAAGTTCATGGAAGATTTTGTGGGCGGATTTGCAGAGGAAAAAGAAAATCAGACAACCATTAAGGAACTGTTTGACAGTACCGGTTATCTGATTGATACCCATACAGGGGTAGCAGCGTCTGTTTATCATCAGTATAAGAAACAGACGGCCGATGAGACAAAAACAGTAATTGCCTCCACTGCCAGCCCATATAAGTTCTCCGGAAGTGTTTTAGAGGCTTTGGAAGGAAAGAAGTCGGTGGAAGATGAATTTAAGATCATTGACCGTTTATCGGATGTATCAGGTACCGAGATTCCCCAGGCAGTTGAAGAAATCCGCACAGCTCCTGTCCTTCACCAGAGTGAGTGTGACAGGGACAAAATGAAAGAGACAGTTATGAGCTTTTTAGCTTAAAATAGTTTTGAAAGTAAATGTAACTTTGTTATAAAAAAAACAATCTTTGAAAAAATAAACTTTCCAAATAAGTTAAAATAGGTTATAATAAAAAAATGTAAGACAATAAATAATATGGAGGTCTGTGATATGTTAGTTTCAGCAAAAGAGATGCTTGAAAAAGCAAGAGATGGAAAATACGCAGTTGGACAGTTCAACATCAACAACCTTGAGTGGACAAAGGCTGTTTTACTGACAGCCGAAGAACTGAAATCCCCGGTTATTCTGGGAGTTTCCGAAGGCGCTGGCAAATACATGACAGGTTATAAAACTGTAGCAGCTATGGTAAAAGCCATGATAGAGGAATTAAAGATCAGCGTTCCAGTGGCACTTCATCTGGATCACGGTTCTTATGATGGCTGTTATAAGTGCATCGAGGCAGGTTTTTCTTCCATCATGTTTGATGGTTCCCATTATCCAATCGCTGAGAATGTGGAAAAGACAACCGAGCTTGTAAAGGTTTGTAATGAAAAGGGCCTTTCCATTGAAGCAGAAGTTGGTTCTATCGGCGGCGAGGAAGACGGCGTAGTTGGTATGGGTGAGTGTGCAGATCCTGATGAGTGCAAGCAGATCGCTGACTTAGGCGTAACCATGCTGGCAGCAGGAATTGGCAACATTCATGGAAAATATCCGGCAAACTGGGCAGGTTTAAGCTTTGATACTCTGGCAGCTGTAAAAGATAAAGTAGGCGGCATGCCCCTTGTTCTTCATGGTGGGACAGGTATTCCGGAAGACCAGATTAAAAAGGCTATCAGCCTTGGCGTAGCAAAGATCAATGTTAACACTGAGTGCCAGCTTACCTTTGCAGAAGCAACCCGTAAGTATATTGAAGCAGGCAAAGATTTAGAGGGTAAGGGATTTGATCCTCGTAAGCTTCTTGCACCAGGAACAGATGCCATTAAAGCCACTGTAAAAGAGAAGATGGAGTTATTCGGTTCTGTTGGAAAAGCTTAAAAACCTTCTAAAAAAAATATTTTTGAAAAAAGTACTTGATTTTTTTAGGAAAATGGTTTATTTTAATTAAGAACAATGGCGTTCTCCTTATGATAGGAGGGCGCCTTTTCTGATTTATGCGCATATTCAGATAATGAGGAGACTAAAATAACAATCAGACTTAATTTTATTAAGTGGAAATTAATATGAGAGGATGGAAAATTTATGAGCGAAGTTGTGAATGTAGCCGAGCTGTTCGGTAAGAATGTATTTAACGAGACCGTTATGAGAGAGCGTCTGCCTAAAAGCGTTTTCAAGAAGTTAAAGAAAACAATTGAAGACGGTGCAGAACTGGATCCTTCCATTGCAGATGTAGTAGCTCATGCAATGAAGGATTGGGCAATTGAGAGAGGCGCAACTCACTATACACACTGGTTCCAGCCGCTGACAGGCATTACTGCCGAGAAGCATGACTCCTTCATCTCCTCTCCCACATCAGAAGGTAAGGTAATCATGGAGTTTTCCGGTAAAGAGCTGGTAAAAGGCGAACCAGATGCCTCTTCCTTCCCTTCCGGTGGATTAAGAGCGACCTTTGAAGCAAGAGGTTATACTGCATGGGATTGTACCTCACCTGCATTTTTAAGAGAAGATGCAATTGGTGTTACACTTTGTATTCCCACTGCGTTCTGTTCTTATACAGGAGAAGCGCTCGATAAAAAAACTCCTCTCTTAAGATCCATGGAAGCGGTTGATGAGCAGGCTTTAAGAATCTTAAGACTGTTTGGCAACACCACTTCAAAGAGAGTAACTCCTTCCGTTGGACCGGAACAGGAATATTTCATTGTTGATCATGAAAAATATTTACAGAGAAAAGACTTAATTTACGCAGGAAGAACCTTATTCGGTGCAATGCCTCCCAAGGGACAGGAAATGGAAGACCATTACTTTGGTTCCATTCGTGAGAGAATTGCAGCGTATATGAAGGAAGTAAATGAGGAACTCTGGAAGCTTGGCGTACCCGCAAAGACCCAGCATAATGAGGTTGCACCGGCTCAGCATGAGCTGGCACCAATCTATGAGCAGGCCAATGTGGCAGTTGATCATAATCATATTGTTATGGAAACCTTAAAGAAGGTTGCAGGCCGTCACGGATTAAACTGTCTCCTTCATGAGAAACCATTTGCAGGCGTAAATGGTTCCGGTAAGCATAACAACTGGTCCTTAACCAGTGACGACGGCATTAATTTATTAAATCCAGGCGAAACACCACATGAGAACATTCAGTTCTTACTGGTTTTATCCTGTATCTTAAAGGCAGTTGACAGGCATGCCGATCTTCTTCGTCAGTCTGCAGCAGATGTTGGAAACGATCACAGACTTGGTGCAAACGAGGCACCTCCTGCAATTATTTCCGTATTCATCGGAGAACAGCTTGAGGACGTAGTGGATCAGCTTTGCAGCACAGGTGAAGCAACTCACTCCAAGTCAGGCGGTACCTTAAAGACAGGCGTTAAGACTCTGCCAGATTTATTTAAAGATGCAACTGACAGAAACAGAACTTCACCATTTGCATTTACCGGCAATAAATTTGAATTCCGTATGGTAGGTTCTTCTGATTCCATCTCATCACCTAACGTTGTATTAAATACCATTACAGCAGAGGCATTTAAGGAAGCGGCAGATATCCTTGAGAAAGCAGAAGACTTTGATACGGCTGTACATGATATGATTAAAGAACAGCTGGCAGCACATAGGAGAGTAATCTTTAACGGCAATGGTTATTCTGATGAATGGGTAGAAGAAGCAGAGAGAAGAGGACTTCCAAACATCAAAGCAATGGTTGATGCAATCCCTGCACTTACAAAAGAAAAATCCATCAGCATGTTTGAATCATTCAAGGTATTTACTAAGGCTGAGTTAGAGTCCCGTGTTGAGATCGAATATGAGACCTATTCAAAAGCCATTAATATTGAAGCGAGAACCATGATTGATATGGCAGGAAAGCAGCTTATTCCGGCAGTTGTGAAATATACAACCGTTCTTGCAGATTCATTAGGAAAGGTTAAGTCAGCATGTCCGTCTGCTGATACCAGTGTACAGGAAGAACTTCTCACCGAGGTGAGCGTATATCTTTCTGATATGAAGGTAGCACTTTCGGCTCTCATTGATATTACTGACAAATGTGCGGCTATTGGAGTAAACAAAGAACAGGCAGCTGCTTACCATAGTGAGGTAGTACCTGCAATGGCAGCTCTTCGTGAGCCGGCAGATAAGCTGGAAATGATTGTAGATAAGGATTTATGGCCACTTCCAAGCTACGGCGATCTGATTTTTGAAGTATAATAAAGAGTGATGACTGGCTGGAAAGCATACCGGTAACCCGGATGGCTTTCCAGCCTTTTTTGTATTTAACTGGATTTCCCTTATAAGATCTGCTAAAATAGAAAAAAACCAGAAAAGAAGGCATATATGATGGAAACAATGACATATGTAACAACCATATTGGAAAAAATCGTGAATATTCCAAGTCCCAGCGGATATACCAAAGAAGTGTTAAAGGCAGTGGAGAAGGAAGCGGCAGGGTTTGGATATGCTGCCTGTTATAATAAAAAAGGCGGACTGATTATTGAAGTTCCAGGTGAAGAGAAGGAAGTTCTTGGTTTATCCGCCCATGTCGATACGCTGGGCGCCATGGTGCGCTCCATTACCTCAAAAGGGATGCTCATTATGGTTCCGGTCGGCGGATTTATGATGGAGTCCATAGAGGGAATGTACTGCAAAGTTCATACCAGAACCGGAAAGACTTATACCGGTACAATACTTACCAAAGAGCCTTCTGTACATACTTATGACGACGCCAGAACTTTGGAAAGAAAGCCAAAGAACATGGAAGTGCGGTTAGATGAGATGGTTGACAGTGAGGAAGATGTGAGAAAGCTGGAGATTGCGCCTGGTGATTATATCAGCTTTGATCCCATGTATGAACATACCAACAGCGGTTATATCAAATCCCGGCATTTAGATGACAAGGCTTCAGTTGCAGTCCTTTTGGGCGTTTTAAAAGATATTAAAGAATCAGGAATGAAACCGAAGAAGACCTTGAAGATTGTGATCAGCAACTATGAAGAAGTGGGGTTTGGTGCCAGCTGGATACCGGAAGATATTGAAGAATTTATCGCAGTGGATATGGGGGCACTTGGAGATGATTTATCAGGAAATGAGCGGAAGGTTTCGATTTGTGCCCTTGATTCATCGGGGCCCTATGACTACGACATGACCAGCCGCCTGATTGCCCTGGCAAAGGAGAAGAATATAGACTACGCCGTTGATGTGTTCCCTCATTACGGTTCTGATGCAGGAGCGGCAATACGCGGAGGCCATAACATCAGGGCTGCATTAATCGGACAGGGAGTACATGCCTCCCATGGAACAGAACGGACTCATGTAAGAGGAATGGAGCAGACGTTAAAGCTCATCGAGGCCTATATAGAATTAATTTAAAACTGTGAGGTAATGAATAGAAACAAAAAATAGAGTGCGCATACCGGGCGCACTCTATCTATATGATATCCTATCCAAAAGAAAAAGTCTATATATTTATAGAATTCTATTATATAATCTTCATTGCTGCAGCAATAAAAGAAAGATTGATAGGAGAATAAATATGACAAAAACTAAAATAGCAAACATTCCTTATGGACCATATGTCACGGTTCTGGCTGGTGCCTGTGTAAATGAAAAACCAAACTATGCCGCCATTGGAGCTTATGGAGTGGTAAGCCAGAAGCCGGTTCTTTATATTTCATTAAAAAATTCTCATCATACAACTGCTGGAGTCATAGAAAATGGATTTTTCTCGGTTAACATTCCATCTTCTGATGAGATAGATAAAACCGATTATTGTGGAACTGTAACTGGTAATAAAGTAGATAAATCAAATATTTTTCAGTCATTTTATGACGAAGCAGGGAAGGCACCAATGATAAAGGAGTGTCCGGTCAATTATCTTTGTAAAGTAATACAGACAATTCCCATATTTGATTTTACCATGTTTCTTGGGGAAATTGTTGCTGCGTATGCAAATGAATCCTGTTTAAATAACGGAAGACCAGATGCGGCAAAGGTGAAGCCTACTATCTTAATGGACAGCGGATATTTTGATATTAATAATCGGGTTGGCTCCATATTTAAAACCTGCAGCGGCAATAAATAAGTATAGAAATCCTATGGATGCAGATTATCCAACAGATGAATAATCTATGATAGAAAAGCAAGGTATTCTGAGCAATATGATTCAGAATACCTTGCTTTCGTTATCTTATCAGCCTTCTATTGAGATGTAATTATTCTGTTCTATCTCAGCCTTCTTATTCTTTGGAACGGACAGCTTCAGAATTCCATTTTCAAATTTAGCACGTATATCTTCCTCTTTTACAGCATTGCCTACATAGAAACTGCGGCTCATGCTTCCGGAATATCGTTCCCGGCGGATATAACGGCCCTCCTTGTCTTTTTCTTCTTTATTCTCTCCTTTTGATGCAGTTATGGTTAAATAGCCGTCTGTGAGCCGGGCTTTAATATCATCCTTTTGAAATCCTGGAAGATCGATATCCAGTTCATAGCCGTCATCAACTTCTTTCACATCAGTTTTCATACCTTCTTTTGTGCTGAAAAAGGAACGGTCAAATGGGAAATCCATCCAGTTACTCAATAAACTCTCACCAAAAATGCTAGGCATCATCATAGGTCATATCTCCTTTCCAATGATTAAATGATTTGTTTGTTATATATGTAATATAACACACATTGTTAGCACTGTCAATAGGTGAGTGCTAATTTAATGAAAAATTTATTTTTAGCTGTTGATACCGGCAATTTCTTTCAAAATAATGAATATGGTAGTATGTTTTATTGTTTTTATGATATAATCAAAGCCAGACAAAAACAAACGTATTTTGAGGTATAGAATGAAACCACATACATTTGCAATCTGCGCATATAAGGATTCGCCTTATCTGGAATCCTGTATCCGATCGATTAAAACCCAAAGTGTGGAATCCGATGTGATTTTGTGTACTTCCACGCCAAGTACCTATATAAGCGGCCTGGCTGATCAGTACGGGATTCCCCTTTTTATCAGGCACGAGAAAAGCAGTATACGAGAAGATTGGAATTTTGCCTATTACATGGCAGATGCCACATTTGTGACCATCGCTCATCAGGATGATCTGTATCAGAAAGACTATGTAAAAAACCTGCTGAATTGTTATGAACGTTATCCGGACATGACTTTATTTACCGGCGGTTATGTTGTTGTAAAGAAGGACAAGCTGGCAGCATTTGAGCCGGTTGAATTTATCAAGCGGATTTTACGTCTGCCTTTAAGGCTGCGATTCATCAGTCATCTGTCCTGGGTTAAAAAAAGTGTACTGCTTTTTGGAAATTCCATATGCTGTCCTGCATGTGCATATAATAAGGAACAATTGGGGGAACCACTCTTTACCTCCCCCTATCATTTTGCCCTGGACTGGGATACGCTTTATGAGCTGTCTAAACTGCCGGGACGTTTTATCTGTGTGGAGAAACCCATTCTTTATTATCGGGTTCATGAAGAAGCAGCGACAAAGGCAGCTATAAAGGATAACAGCCGTTTAAAAGAAGAGACAGAGATGTTTAAAAAGATGTGGCCGGAACCAGTTGTAAAGGTGCTGATGCATTTTTACCGGAAGGCATACCACGAATATGAATAAGAGAATTTCAGGAGGAAGCAGGATGAAGGTTGTATTATTAGCAGGGGGTCTTGGAACAAGAATCAGTGAGCAGAGTCATTTAAAACCAAAGCCAATGATTGAAATCGGTGAAAAGCCTATTTTATGGCATATTATGAAATATTATTCCCAGTTTGGTTTCCATGATTTTGTGATCTGTCTGGGATACAAGCAGTATGTAGTGAAAGAATTTTTTGCAGATTATTTTCTTCATACCTCTGATGTGACGTTTGACCTTGCCAACAACAGCATGGAGGTACATAATAATTATTCCGAACCGTGGAAGGTAACTCTTGTGGACACGGGACTCAATACCATGACTGGCGGAAGAGTGAAACGGATACAGCCCTTTATAGGCGAGGAACCGTTTATGCTTACCTATGGAGACGGAGTCTGTGATGTGGACTTAAACGCTCTTTTAAAGTTCCATGAAAGCCATGGGAAAATTGCAAGCATGACAACGGTTAATATTGCCCAGTTAAAGGGAGTTTTAGATATTGATGAAGGCGATGTTGTGCGTTCCTTCCGGGAAAAGGATGAGACAGATGCCAGCCTGATCAACGGCGGTTTTATGGTATTTAACCCTGAGATTTTTTCTTATCTGGAAGATGATTCCACAGTTCTGGAGCAGAAGCCATTACAGAGACTGGCAGCAGAAGGAGAACTGATGAGCTTCCATCACACCGGCTTCTGGCAGTGCATGGATACCCAGAGAGAGATGAAGAAGCTGGAAGATTTATGGCAGTCCGGGAAAGCACCCTGGAAGATATGGGAGAAATAATATGACGAATAAAACAAATGACCGCTGGAAGGAATTTTCTGAGTTTTACAAAGGAAAGAGAGTTCTTCTTACCGGGCATACCGGTTTTAAAGGAGCCTGGCTCAGTCGCATGCTGATAAAAGCAGGTGCAGAGTTAACTGGATACTCACTCCAGTCACCTACGGATCCCGCTCTGTTTGATGTAGCAGATCTATCCGGACAGATGAATTCTGTCATTGGAGATATCCGGGATCTGAATCATTTAAAAACTGTTTTTGAAATGGCGAAACCGGAGATTGTTTTTCATTTAGCAGCACAGCCAATTGTAAGAGATTCCTATAAGGATCCGGTTTACACCTATGAAACCAATGTGATGGGTACGGTCAATATTTTAGAATGCATCCGTCTTACTGAGACGGTTCGTTCTTTTCTCAATGTAACAACCGATAAAGTATATGAAAATAAGGAATGGGAATATGGTTACCGGGAATGTGATCCCTTAGATGGCTATGATCCATACTCCAACAGCAAATCCTGTTCGGAACTGGTGACCCACAGCTATGCCAAGTCTTTCTTTTCCCATGGGAAAACAGCTATTTCCACTTCAAGGGCTGGCAATGTTATAGGGGGAGGCGATTTCGCAAATGACAGAATTATTCCGGACTGCATCCGGTCTGCCATGAAAAACCAGGAAATCGTACTTAGAAATCCTGATTCTACAAGACCTTACCAGCATGTTTTAGAGCCTCTGGCTGTATATATGACAATTGCCATGAAGCAGTATGAGGATTCTTCTTATCAGGGATACTACAATGTGGGTCCCGATGATAAGGATTGTGTCACAACCGGAGAGTTAACCAATTTATTCTGTGAAGCATGGGGACAGGGAATTACCTGGTCTGTTACACCCGATGGGGGGCCCCATGAAGCCAACTTTTTAAAGCTGGACTGTTCAAAGGTGAAAAAGGTATTTGGCTGGACACCCAGGTATGGAGTGAAGGAAGCCGTGGAAAAGACTGTGGAATGGACTAGAGAATATCTGGCCGGAGCAGATATGATTGGGATAATGGACCGGCAGATCGAAGAATTTTTTAATCAATAAAGTAAGAGAGGAAACAATTCTATGTTTGATAAAAAAACAGAAAAAGAAGCAAGGGAAGAAATCCTTGCACTTGTAAAAGAATACTGTGATACGTATCACAATCAGAAGAAGCCGTTTGAAGACGGTGACAGAATCCCCTATGCGTCCAGAGTATATGACAGTAAGGAAATGATTAATCTGGTAGACAGTTCACTGGAGTTCTGGCTTACCTCAGGACGCTATACCGATGAATTTGAGAAGAAATTCTCTAAATATTTAAATGTAAGGTTTTGTTCCCTGGTCAATTCGGGATCATCAGCAAATTTACTGGCATTTATGACACTTACTTCCCCGCTTTTAAAAGAGCGTCAGATCAAAAGAGGAGATGAAGTAATTACAGTAGCGGCGGGATTTCCCACAACCGTAACGCCAATGATTCAATATGGTGCAGTACCGGTATTTGTTGACGTGACCATTCCCCAGTACAACATCGATGTTACCATGCTGGAGGCAGCCCGCTCTGAGAAGACAAAGGCAGTCATGATCGCCCATACACTTGGTAATCCTTATGATTTAACGGCAGTTAAGGCCTTCTGCGATAAATATAATTTATGGCTTGTGGAGGATAACTGTGATGCACTGGGCACTGTTTATACTTTAGATGGGAAAGAGCATTTCTCAGGTACCATCGGAGATATTGGAACCTCCAGTTTTTACCCTCCTCACCACATGACCATGGGAGAGGGCGGAGCTGTTTACACCAACGATTCCCTGTTAAACCGGATTATCCGTTCTTTCCGGGATTGGGGACGTGACTGTGTGTGTCCTTCTGGTACAGACAATTTATGCGGACACCGGTTTGACCGCCAGTACGGCGAACTTCCTCTGGGATATGACCATAAGTACGTTTACTCTCATTTCGGCTATAATTTAAAGGCAACGGATATGCAGGCTTCCATTGGCTGTGCACAGATAGAAAAGTTCCCATCCTTTGTTGAACGCAGACGCCATAATTTCAGCCGTCTTTATGAGGCGTTAAAGGATACAGAGGAAAAACTGATTCTTCCGGAGCCCTGTCCAGGATCAAGACCAAGCTGGTTTGGATTCCTTATTACCTGTAAAGAGGGCGTTGACAGAAATCAGCTGGTTCAGTATGTGGAATCAAAAGGTGTACAGACCAGAATGCTCTTTGCAGGCAATTTAACCAAGCATCCATGCTTCAATCAGATGCGGGAATCAGGAAGCGGCTACCGGGTTGTAGGTGAATTGAAGAATACAGACCGGATTATGCAGGATACATTCTGGATTGGAGTTTATCCGGGTATGACCGATGAGATGATCGACTACATGGCGAAAACCATAAAAGAAGGCTTAAACCAGCAGGCTTAAGTTCTGTTTTCCTGATTCAGTCAGAATGGAGGAGTTATGAAGGAGTATGATTTGACCAAGGTGCATCAGGCGAATCTCGGCATTTTAAAAGAGATTGACCGGATCTGCCGAAAGCACGGGATCCGATATTTACTGGATGCCGGGACACTTCTGGGTGCTGTCAGACACAAAGGATTTATTCCCTGGGATGATGATGCAGATGTAGCGTTTACCCGTTCCAATTATGAGGCTTTTTTGCAGGTGGTACGGTCGGAGCTGCCGGAAGACATGGAACTTCTTGAACCAAAGGATCTGAGAAAAGGAAAGGCCTTTTACGATTTCACAGCCAGAATTATTTATAAGAAAAGCAGGACCCATGAAGATACTGCTGAGATGAAATATTATGAAGGCAGACTGAATCATCTGTGGGTAGATTTATTTACCATTGATGAATTGCCGGAAAACAAGGTTTCATCAACCGTAACTTTGCTGCTTCATACCGTTATCTATGGACTTTCCATGGGACACAGATATAAGCTTGATCTAAGAAAATACAGTCTGTTAAATGGAATATGCGTTGGGATTCTGGCTCTGATTGGCAAGTTAATTCCCATGGGGGTTTTAAGAAAACTTCAATACTGGGCAGCTGTGAAAGACCGGAAGAAAAAAAGCAGTCTGCGCTACTACAGTAATTATCAGCCGGATTATTTATATGTGACCTTAAAGAAAGAATGGTGTGAGGAAACTGTGGATCTGGAATTTGAAGATACCAGATTGATGGCTCCCAAGGGCTGGCATGAAGTCCTTACCTGGATTTATGGAGATTATAAGAAACTTCCTCCAAAGGAGAAGCAGGTGCCCTCTCACTCCAGTACGGAAATTCAGATTTATGAATAAAAAAAGACTGCTGCAGATAGCCCGGTGTCAATAAGGA
>JAAOXG010000074.1 GCA_013036995.1 Lacrimispora defluvii | reverse complement strand
TGTTTTTTGCAACCCCAAAGTGTAACAAAGTGCAAAGAAAAAGTGTAACACCCTAGAGAGTTTATTTAGTTGCTGAATCTTTCATCAGTGAATGTTCAAATCTCCAGCTGTCTCTGTCAAAAACGATGAGGTGGCTGTGATGAACCAGACGGTCAATAAGTGCCGCTGTCAACTGATCATCATAGAAGATTCCATTCCATTTACTGAATTCTATATTTGTTGTAATAATCAGGCTGCGTTTTTCGTAACAGTCTGCAATTACCTGAAATAATAACTGGGAACCTTCCGCATCAAACGGTAGATATCCCCACTCGTCACAGATTAGCAGATCAAGCTTACTGAGACGTTTTAGAAGTTTGGTAAGTGAACCGTCTGCTTTTGCATCTGTCAATTCATTTACCAGTGTGGCGGTTTTGGAGAACCGTACTTTTTTCCCCTGCATGCAGGCTTCTACGCCTACGGCAGTTGCCATATGGCTTTTACCGGCTCCATTCCTGCCATAAAGAATCAGATTTTCATTTCGGTCCATAAAATCAAGTGTTCTGATTCCATCAATACTTGTTGTGTTTGGAATGATGATGTTACGAAAATCATATCCTTCAAATGTTTTTATATTATCAAATCCTGCCTGCTTTAGATGCAGTTTTTTTCGCTTATTGTTACGGTAATCAAGTTCAGCCCTCAAAACTTTGAGGAGATAATCCTGATAGGTATCGCCGGACATGGATAATGCGTTTTCAGCGAAGGTTATGCTCAGACGCAGTTCCTTACAGCATTCATAAATCTGTTCTTTCATAAGGAACATACCTCCAGTCGGAAGAGGTCATCATATCTTGCGTTATTTGTTGCAAAACTAGGCATGGATAAGACATTTGCCTTTAATTGCATTGGTTGCAATTGCTGCACTTGCGACGTGAGAGACCTGTATGCAGCAAGGATACTGTCTGCATCATTTACTCCATTGCTGATTGCAAATGCAAGTGCACTCTCAGCCGTACGCATATCGTGCTTCTGCAGCATTGTATATAAAGAGGTCAGGCCTTTTCGCTTGCCCTCGGTATTCTGTTTTCCAAGATATTTCTGCCAGTTGTCTGGTAACTCCTGATAAAAGGTTGTATATTTCATGGCACCAGGGCGTTTGGACATTAAGTCTATGTACGGAAGCCACTTCATTGATTGAAGCCCGTTTCCATAAAGCCTTTTATGTTCCATGATAATTTCATAGGACTGGTTTAAAATCCACACTTTGTCACTGGAAGCTTTCACGTATACATTTTCCTGTGCATACTTAGGTGATGATGAGTAAAGATTATTGTCAAAGGTTACCTTTGCATAATTATCAGCTTTACGTGGTTCCATCAGGAATACTTCATACGGGACCTCATTGAGTGGAAGCATCTGTGCCTGATCTTCTTGAAACAGGGCTTCGATTGTAACATTTTTAACATAGTGATTACGTTTTGCATCTTTGTTGCACACTTCAAAAAGCTCCTGATTAAACTGAGAAAAATCAAGGATTGTTGGAACCGGTACGAACATGTTTCTGCGTTCGTAACCAACTTTGTTTTCGACATTACCTTTTTCCCATCCTGCAGCACCATTACAAAATGCTGCTTCAAACTTATAATGAGCCATGAAACGCTTGAAACCTTCTGTCAGCACTCGGTTGTGGCCCTTTCCCATATGTGCTACTGCACTGGAGAGATTGTCAAATACAATCCTGTAAGGAACTTTGCCCATGTACTCAAAGATATTTTTCAATCCCTGGAGCAGGCATTGCTGGTTCTCGCCACCAAATATCTGACAGTAGGAATGATTGCTGAAGGGAAATGACATCGTCAGTTTCAATGCATCCGTCATCTCTCCAGAATTATTGATATAAGAGAAATGTCCAAAGTCTATCTGTGCTTCACCTGGCGGATGATACAGCGGAAGATATGCTTTCTGCTGTGTTTGAAATAATTTCTTTTTCTTTTGAGATACATAATACTGAACGGTACGAAGTTTTACTTCAAGCATTTGCGGGTATTCAGCCAACAACCGTTCAAACACACGCTTTGCAGTATGACGCTGTTTGCGTGGTGCTTTTAAATCATCAAGGAGCCATTGATCTATAACAGGCTTCAGAGGATCCAGTAGAGAGGTGGAATCCTTTGGTGGATGAAGAGGCTCATTAAAGTCCTCCATATCCAGGTATTTTTTAACAGTTTCATAGTGATAGCCTGTCCGGCGCATAATTTCCCGGATAGAAATCCCTTCACTTTCGTAGAGACGTTTGATATACTTGATATCATCCATTGATAACATTCCTTTCTTCCTCCTTAAGTTCTCGACAAACATAAGGATAATGGATTTGGAAGGGTGTTACAATGGATTTTTTGATGCAGCGAGTGTTACACTTTTGGATTGCATTTCGTTACAGTTTTATTTTACACTAAACA
>JAAOXG010000073.1 GCA_013036995.1 Lacrimispora defluvii | reverse complement strand
ATAGCCATGAGCAAAACTCCGTACATTCAGTATTTATGCGGGTTTGCGAGGCATGGCAGACCTCTTTATCACTCCAATTTATAGTAACAATCAACTCCTAATGGTATAATTAAGTTGCAAAAATCAATTCACCGAAAGGAGCTGATTGCTATCTATCGCCAGGAAATTTTGAAAGACATACATCTTTTTACTTCACAACCTATCGCAAAGTTTTATGATTCGCTTTTTTTGAATCTTGATCTATCCTCTGTCCCGGAATTCCCCAAAACCGGAAGGAAAGGCTTTTCCAATCATGCAATGATCTGTTCTTTTATTGTTATGAAATGCCAAGGCTTCTCCATGCTTACCGACCTTGTCGATTACCTCAACAATAATCTTCTCATCTCACATTACTGCGGTTTTGATATTACTTCTCCGCTTCCCTCATATTGGACTTTTGACCGCTTTTTGAAAAACTTTGATCACTCTGTCCTCTCTGACATTATGAAAAAGCAAGTCCTTTCTCTTGCTGAGTCTGGCATCATTGATACTTCTTTTATCGGGCTGGATTCCACCCCGGTTTTTGCCAATACTTCACAAAATAATCCGAAGTCTTTCCTTAAAAATAAGTTTTCTCCCGACAACCATCCAAAGTCGGATGAGGACTGCAAACTCGGCATCCATACGGCTTCTAACCAAACAAATGAAAAGAACTACGAGTTCTACTGGGGATATAAAAATCATGTCCTTGTAGACTGCATTTCCGGTCTTCCCATTTACGAGTTCACAACAACTGCTGATATTCACGACTCTTTAGTTGCCTTAGATGTTCTTGCGGATACCCATTCGTTTCTTCCTGTGACCGAATGTACTTTTCTTGCGGATAAAGGGTATGATGTTAAAAATATCTACAATCAAGTGCATACTCTTTATCATGGCGAATGTATTATTCCCCTGAATAAGCGCAATACCAAAAATCCAAAGCTTCTTCCTCAGGGAAATCCTCTCTGCGAGGCGGGTCTTGCCATGTGGAAGGATGGTAAATTTTCCGATAGAAACCGCACACGCCAAAAGTTCTGCTGTCCTTTAAAATCTTCCCCAAGCGCTGACTGCCCGTGTCATCACAAAAACTTCTACAATGGAAAGAAGCATCGTGGCTGTACAAAATATATCACCATTCCTGATGATTTAAGACTTTCGATTGACAGAAACAGCAAATACTTCAAAAGCAGTTACTCTCTTCGTACAGAATGCGAGCGCTATAATTCACGCTTTAAAAACACAGGGCAGGAACGGATGTGGGTAAGAAACAAAGCGTCCGTTACGAACTTAAATACACTTGCCCATATCAGTTTGCTGGCTGTCGCAATCGCTGCAATCACTTCACATTCCAATCAGTTTTACCGCAGACTGAAGACTGTAAAGCGGATTGCGTGATTTCAAAGATCTCATACTGTCTAATTTGCGTAAGTTATGGACTTACGTTAGCTTTGTTATGCCATAAAATCTCACCTTTTCGATTTACAAAAGCCAACTGCCAAGTTCTATTCAATTATCAGGGAGTTTTGCTCATCTCTA
>JAAOXG010000072.1 GCA_013036995.1 Lacrimispora defluvii | reverse complement strand
TCATTTGCTAGAGTCACAAGACGGCTCCTTAGAGCCAAACAGATAGAGATGGACAGTATCCCCATCCCAGACAACCCGCTTTATAAGAATCCGGATAGCAGCCCGTTTCTGTTCCACATCCATAAAATCCACAGTTTTTTCAAAATTGGACAAGGTCTCTTTCAGCAGATCAAATTCCAGAACAGTTAATTCTTTTCCCATGGCAGTTTCCTTACAGACTTTAATCTGGGTCAGAATCTGTTCTTTCTTTTTATGCAGTTCATCAATCTGTCTGACTATATAATCGTATGCCGCCGTTCCCCCTGCAACCTTGATGGACGTCACAAGACCATCAATCTCTTTTTCAGTTTGAGACAACTCCTCTTCCAGTCGGCTGACATCCTGTTCATAATCCTGCTTTTCTTCCTTTAGCAGCTTCCTGCCTTCCTCCAGCTGCCTTGTGAATTCTCTTTTGTCTTCAGAAATTTTTTTAAGTTCCTCAATCACCAGTCTGTCTAACAGATTTCCATCGGCATTTTTTATTGCACAGCACTTCATGCGGCTTTTCTCTTTCATGGAACAGAGGTAGGAATAGATCTGTTCTCCCCGGTCATTGTATCTGCCGGAAAGCTTGGGCCGCATATAGTGATTACAATTCCCGCAGACAAGAATGCCGGAAAGAAGTGCCACATTACTTCTGGGTCTGCGGTAATTTTTTGATTTATTCCGTTCCAGCTGACGCTGGACACTGACCCACTCCGCTCCAGGAATCAGCCCCTCATGTTTACCGATTGCCACAATCCATTCTTCCATCCCTTTCATTTCATGGGCCTTGCCCTGCTTTTGTAAAGTCCGGTTATATGCAATAATACCATGGGTTCCTTTAAAATCAACGGGGTCAGCAAAAAGTTCTACTTTTTTTTCTTTCAGATACTCATAGGCTTCCTGATCTGCAATCATATACACCGGATTTGAAAGAATGGCCTTAATTGCAAATCGGCTGAATAAACGTCCCTGCTTTGTTTTGTATCCATTCTGTATGAGATAAGTCTCTGTCTGTGTCAGGGAACCGGTTTCCAGAAATTTTTCATAAATCCGCTTTACCAGCTTTGCCTCCTGGGGAATCCGTTTCAGTTTATATGCCTTTTTCTGCTTTCCGTCAATGGTTATGGAAGTTACACGTTCAGACTGATAACCGGTTGGGGTATTTCCCCCAAGCCATCTTCCGCTTTTGGAAAGTTCATGCATATTATCCCGGATCCGTTCTGCAATGGTTTCTCTTTCCAGTTGGGAAAATACAGAAGCAATATACATCATAGCCCTTCCCATGGGAGATGATGTATCAAACTGCTCTTTGATTGAAATAAATGAAATTTCCAATTGGTTCAATTCTCCGATCAGATTGGCGAAATCTCCGATATTACGGCTGATCCGGTCAAGGCGGTAGCATACAATCGCTGAAATCTTCTTTTTCTTTGCTTCTTTCATCATCTGCTGAAACTGGGGGCGCTCTAAATTTCCTCCGGAAAAACCCTCATCTTCAAAAATCAGGGCACTATCTGCAAAGGATTCTCCATAATGAGTTAAGATATATTGTCTGCAAAGCTCGATCTGATTGCCGATGCTTTCCCCCTTCCCGGTAAATTTGGATTTTCTTGAATATATGGCAAACGGCTGATTTCTGTCTTCCATCACACAAATCCTCCTTGATTTCACATGGAAAGCGCGTCCTCAAACATACCGGACACGCAGAATAACATACAAATATAGTAACCCTGAATTTCAAGGTATTCTCTATGAACATGATCGTATATAATCCTCAAACGGAAGAAGATAAAAAAGAACTGGGCAGAAGGGCGGCTGTTATTCACAATCAGGTGCTTATGCAGTCAGTCCGCCTGCTTCCCTGCCCAAATGACCAAAAGAAATCGCTTTTAGATGCAATAAAAGCAGAAAGCACTTAGGCAGTCAGACAACCGGAATAATTTTAGTGGTTTTTCCGGGGATGATTACATGAGTGGCACAGGAAACGCAAGGGTCAAAGGATCTGATAATTCTTCCTATTTCAACTGGCATGGATTCATCTTTCACCGGTGCGCCCATAAGCGCCTGTTCTGCTGTTCCTTTTCTCTCTCCTGTCTGTGTGGATAAATTCCATGCAGATGGAGTGATAATCTGGTAGAACAGGATTTTTTCATCCTCAATTGTCAGCCAGTGTCCAAGTGCACCTCTGGTTGTATCCACGAGCCCCTTTCCGTACGCCTGAGCCGGTATCACATATTCCTGCTGCATGGGTACACCTGGAATCAGATTCTCCAAAAGAGTATTCATGATCCGGGTTATTTTTTTCGCTTCCAGAACCCGTGCAATGGTTCTGTCCATGACAGATATTCCATGTCTGTACTCTCCTGACAACCATTGCCTTGCCAATGGACCCACTTCAAAAGGAACCCCGTTGTATCTGGGAGCCCTGATCCAGGAATAAGCTTCTGGCTTCTCCCTGTCTGGCTCATTGGCTTCATTAAACCAGGCATATTGGTCTGACTGGGTAATGAGATCCGGATCAAAATGGGAATACTGCTCATTTGTATAAATATATGGATCTACATATAATGTCCCAAGCTCCTTATAATGCTGAAAACAGCCATAAGTTAAAAGATTCCCATAGCCTCCGCCAAAATGATAATACTCCGAATAATAAGCCGCTATATCGTATACATCCGGCAGCATTTTTTCAGTAATAAATTTTTCAATCCCAAATAGTATGGATTTTATGGCTATAATCATATCTGCCGTTACAGGAGATGTGATTCCTCCTATAAAAACGCCATGATTGTGAGGTGCCTTTCCTCCCAGAATTGCCAGCATTTTATGTGCATTCCTGCTATATTCCAATGATTCAAAATAATCATTTACCATGCGTTCATTAACATTGTCAGGCAATCGGTAATCATTGTGATCTGTTTTAAAAAGAGGGTATCCTTCCGGCAGCTTTACATAATCCGGAAGTGTATACTGATAGAGATGTCTTAAATGATTCTGAAGAAATTCACATGCATGAAGCAGATCCCTTAAATATCTCCCCTGCTCTGAAGGTACAATCCCCAGAGCGTCTTCAAGGGCCAGGGCGGAGGCCATGGAATGGGCAGTAGAACAGATTCCGCAGATCCGCTGTGTAAAATAAACCGCATCCAAAGGTGCTCTGCCTGTCAGCATTTTCTCAAAGCCGCGGAACATAAGGCCTTTGGTACGTGCATCAGTAATGACATTATTTCCTACTTCTGCTGCTATCTCCATGAACCCGTTAATTCTTGTAACTGGATTGATGATAATTGTATCCGCCATATTACTCCTTCCTCATGGTATCATAAGTGATGAACGGTTCCATGGCATCTGGAAATCCAAACTGGGCGCAGCCAATGCAGGGTGTATCATCACCAATCGGCCAGTTTACGTGCCCGTTCCATTTGCGGATAGGACAGTCTGTCTGTGTCACAGGTCCCCGGCAACCCAGCATGTACATACAGGTTTCTTCTCCCAGCTTTGTTGCAAATATTCCAGAATCATAATAGGATCTTCTTGGACAACGGTCATGAATTGTTATGCCGTAAAACATCAGCGGCCGGTCCACCTCGTCCAGGGGAGGTTCCCCATAAAGGATTAAATAAGCCACGGTTCCCATGAGCCAGTCCGGATGACAGGGACATCCGGTAAGCTTGATTACTTTCCGGTTGACAACATCTGAAATCCCGGTACAGTCTGACGGATTCGGTCTTGCCGCAGATACTCCGCCGTAGGAGGCGCAGTCACCAACTGCTATCACGTGGGCAGCACGTTCTCCAAGCCTCATTGCTGCTTCAAGGCCTGATATCTCTCTTCCCTCATGACGTCCGATGATGTGATAGAGTCCGTTGTCCCTTCTGGAAACAGCACCTTCTACTGCTAATATGTATTCATCCCCAATGATATCAAACAGCTGATCCATCGCCTGATCCCCTTCGGATGCGATCAGGCTGTTGCTGTAGATAAAGTTGGTCATCTGCGTCATAAGGTACTGAAAATCCGGATCCTGACCATCCATCATGGATATGGTATTTCCTGTACACCCGTTTAATTCCAGCCAGACCAGATTGGGTCTGGTACGTTTCTGACTTCCGATTTCTTCCATTGCTCTGGTTACCAGCTGTCTGGTTTCCTTCCATTTCATTTCTTGAAAAGGACAAAATGCATGCTTTTTCTCCAAAGGTAATCGCTCCCCCTATTCCTGAACCATATATCCTACAACTGGCAATACACTCAGTACCATTGCTCCCGGGTGACAGGATGCAAACTCCGCACTTAAATCTCTGCCTGCTGAAAGCCCCCAGAAATGATTGCCTCCTGCCCATAACCGGTTATTACTAACATTATAAACCACCCCATTCACTGCAACATAAGCTGGGGCACCATTTTTCCCATCATATTGTGCCAGTTGTTCCAGAGTAAAATAGGTCAGAGGCTGTGGCTGTGGCGTGCCCGTTTCCCCCCCTGTGGAACCGTCCGTTGGACCTCCGGTCGGGCCAGTTACTCCTCCGGTGGGGCCAGTGATTCCTCCAGTCGGACCAGTGATTTCTCCGGTCGGGCCAGTAATTCCTCCGGTCGGGCCAGTGATTCCTCCGGTCGGGCCAGTGATTCCTCCGGTCGGGCCAGTAATTCCTTCAGTCGGGCCCCCAACTCCGCCGCCTGCCTGACCATTCATCTGACTGGCATATAGCCCATTCTCCTGCATCTGGCTCAATTGTCCGAAATAATAAACATGATTCTGAAGCATAATTAATTCACTGCTTAAATGATCCAGTACATCATTGCTGTTGTATAGATTGGAGCGCAGCTTTTCCACATCAGCATTTAATCTCTTTAAACTGCTGCCAAGATACGTCATGAGTAAATCCAAATCCATAATGTAACCTCCTTATCCATTTCTAAATAACCTTTTTACCAGCTAATCTGTTAGAATATATGTGCAAGCCTGGATTTTAAGCCCATTTTCCAGGGCATTTATAAAAGTAGCCCGATATAATTATCTTTTTTTTGCTTCTTTTGACAAAATCTCTCTTATAATATCTTCTGTCTTTCTGCAAATATGGGGAAACTGCCTTTTTAACACAGTACTTAAATCACAGCCTGGTGCAATTACGGCAGCCTCAATTCCAATTAAGTATCCTCTTACAGGAAAACGGTACAGTCTTATCATGTCAAGAATACTCATATCATGCTGCATAGTGGGATTGGATACCCGCTCCATAATCTCCTCTAAGGAAAAAATCTTAACAGAACCCGGCCGATCCCCAGATGACATGGCATCTAAAATCAGTATAAAATCATTGGGATTCAGAGAATAAAAGCACGTCTCACTATCCGTTTCTCCATAAATTATTTCAAGTTCCCGGCGAAGGAACCGTTTTTCAAGTTCTTCTGCGACTAAAAGTCCAATCCCGTCATCCTTCATCAGCCGGCTGCCAACAGCAATCAGTTTCGTTCCTCATCCCTCCCTGTCCTATTTTTTTTAATATATGAAAAAGACATGGGAATATTCGCACTCCCGTGTCTTTTAAGGTCAGGTTTCTTCATAACGGCAGATCCTTGCCCCATGTCCGGACACCTTTAATACCAGATCCTTTGATGAATTGGTGAACGTATCACCTGTCCAGAGTTCTGTGAAACAAATACCGTTCCAAGCTTCTTTTCCCAGCATACCGGCAGAAATAACAATTTCTCTTTCTTCTTCCAATAAATTGAAGGCAGCCAGATAATGAAAACCGCTCTTTGGGTTACTGCTATGCCAGATACAATGCTTCCCATCCCGGGCAAGCTGAAATGCTTTGCAATCATCACTAAGAAGAGCTAATACATCCGGGTTTGTAAGCAGAGTTTTTGTCCATTCATCCAACTTGGTAAGCTCCGCTCCAATCATCAAAGGAGACCGGAATATGCACCAGAGTGACATCATTGTAATCTGTTCCTCCCTGGTAAACCGGGTCAGACGTTCCTCTCCAAAGCCCTTCCCTAACACCCCCACCGGAAGCATATCACAGTCCGGATATTTCCCCTGCCCCACATGGTTCTGCCAATGCTCACACCGTTCAAACATCTGCTTTAACAAATTCCAGTCGTCCCAAAAGTCATCGGTAATCCGCCACATATTCGCGTAGGTCTCATAATGCCATGCCTCTTTCAGCCGGGCAGGTCCCGGTGAAAGACTAAGTACCATCTGCCTTCCGCTTTTATTGATTGCCTCGTGAAGCATACGAATTTCTTCTTTTGCAGACGCTGCATCCATGCGGCAGATATCATCACATTTGATAAAATCCACCCCCCACTGGGCATACAGCTGGAAAATAGAATCATAATACGCCTGTGCTCCCTCTGCCTCAGGGTTCACCCCATACATATCCGGATTCCATGAGCAGATGGAATAAGGATTGGAGATCCCGTCGGCTGTACGATCTGTCCCCCATATTTTCATCCTATTATGAGCTGCGATACGGGGAACCCCTCTCATGATGTGAATCCCGAATTTTAAACCCAGCCCATGGATATAATCAGCCAGTGGTTTAAAACCATGACCGCCCACAGAAGATGGAAAGCGATCCGGACACGGCCAAAGTCTGGAATATTGGTCTATTTCGACCTGACCGAAGGGAATATACTGACACTCCTGCCGTCTGGTTCCGGCATTATGAGCATACCACTGAATATCAACCACAATATATTCCCAGCCATATTCTTTTAAATTATGCGCCATATACTCAGCATTGGCCCGAACCTCTTGTTCTGTTACTGCCGTATCATAATAGTCATAGCTGTTCCACCCCATAGGGGGTTTTCCTGATGATAAATATCTGCTCATCTCATATCCTTTCCTGGTAATTTATTGATAAATCTGATATCATTATAGCAACTGAACAATCTATTACAAGAGTAAGAACACGATACAGGGAGGGTAATTTTTTGATCAACGAAACTTGTCAGACATTTGGTTTTCTGGATCTTGACAGACAATGGAATGCACCACTGTTTCTCCTGGATTTTGGAATGGAGCAGAGAAAAAATGAAACCTATGATTTTCAAAATAATAATCGAGGCAGTTATTCTGGATATCTGCTTCAGTACACATTAGATGGGATGGGAATGTTTGAATCAGTGGGGCAGACAACCATTCTTTCTCCTGGAGATGCTTTTTTTATCACATTTCCAGATAGAAGCAGATATTATCTTACTGAAAATAATTCGTGGAAATACTTTTACATACATTTTGACGGCGAAATGGGGCAATATTTTTTTCAGCGGATACAGGCTCTGACGGGAAAAACCTTTTCCATACCTAATACAAGTCAGGCCATCTTACTGTTTTTAGAGGAATTCCAGGCGGTGAAATCAGGGAAGAAATACGGACGCTATGACAGCGGGATTTTTTTATACCAATTCCTGACTCTGCTTATGCGGGAACTGGAGACCCCGATAAAATCAGTTAAGAATGCCTGTGTGGAAGATGCCGCAAAGTGGATGCAGAATAACTATAAATATCAGACCGGGCTCTCTCAGATGTGCCGGGAGCTTGGCGTAAGCCTTTCCCATTTAACAAGGCAGTTTCATTTACAGACAGGACTCTCTCCCATTAAGTATTTAACCAGTCTGCGCCTGGAACATGCATTATCCCTTCTTCTAAATACGTCAATGTGTCTTGAGGCCATTGCCACGGAATGCGGATACTCCAACAGCAATTATTTCTCAAAGGTTTTTCGGAAAAACATGGGTATTTCACCTGCTCAATACAGAGACCGGCATAATGGGCTGCAAAAGCCGTTATGATAGTATATCATT
>JAAOXG010000071.1 GCA_013036995.1 Lacrimispora defluvii | reverse complement strand
TGGAATATGTGAAGGATCGCAGTGTCATAGCCTCCTCCGGCTATGACGCCACCACGGGAGAAGCCAGCCCGGAGGATGACGAGCGGGGGCTGCCCTCGGCGGGGACCCGGCTGGTATCCCCCGACCGGAGCAAGGTATTGGCGGGGCTGGAGGCTGACGGCAACCTTCACCTGCCCCTTGTTTACCGCGGTAGCCCTGCCAACACCGCCAAATTTACAGAGGCGCAGAATAAGGTCATCGCCGCCTTGTATCCTGCGGAGGTGCCACAGGACAGCTCCTCTGAACCCAAGTCTCAGGAATCGGAGGAAAGCACTGCATCCGAAACACCCGCAGAAAGCGAGGTGCAGTGATGCTGAATTTCAAGAAAAAGAGCATCTTCACCCGCCAGTCTGCCAGGGAAGATGTCCAGCCGGAGCAGGAGCCTCAGAGCGGCATTCTTGCCGTTTGGGGCTCTCCCGGCAGCGGAAAGACGGTTACAGCCGTGAAGATCGCAAAGCATCTTGCGGATCGGAAGAAAAACGTGGTGCTTCTGCTCTGTGATATGACCGCGCCCATGCTGCCCTGTGTCTGCCCACCCTCCGATCTGGAGTCTGAGCATTCGCTGGGCAGTATCCTTGCCGCCACCCATGTGACAGAATCCCTCATCAAGCACAATCTGGTGACTCTCAAGAAAAACAGCCACCTGACCATCCTCGGCATGAAAAAGGGCGAAAACGAGTACACCTATCCGCCCTATGAACAGGTGCAGGCGCAGGAGCTGATGGATGGGCTTCGGGAAATCGCCCCAATCGTGATAGTGGACTGTGGCAGTTATATCGCCAACGACATCCTATCCGCCGTGGCGCTCATGGAGGCGGACAGCGTCCTGCGCCTTGCCAATGCAGACCTAAAGTCCGTGAGCTATTTGTCCAGCCAGCTCCCTCTGCTCCGGGATTCTAAGTGGGATGCGGATAAGCAGTACAAGGTTGCCAGTAATATAAAGCCCCAGCAGGCCGGGGAGCAGATCGGGCAGGCGCTGGGCTCGGTGGCCTTTACCCTGACCCATTCTCAGGAGCTGGAGGAACAGTACCTTGCAGGGAATCTGCTGGCTGATTTATCCCTGAAAGACAGCCGCCTGTTCCGAAGGGAAGTTGAAAAAATTGTAAAGGAGGTGTTCGGATGTTAGGAAAAAAGAGAAATGCCCCGGCATTTGCCAAGGGAAAAAATAAGACGCAGGCCGAACAGGAGCAGAAAAAGCAGACACAAAACCAGCCATCCACACCCCCGGTGACGGCTCCAATTTTGAGCAACACCATGGAGCTGGATCCTGCGGTGAACCGCCCGGTGGATTTTGCAGGCGCAAACCGCGCCCATACGCTGTTCTTCACACCTGAAGCAGAGGGCAAGGATTTCTCATCGGTCCTTGCCGATGTGCAGGAATACATCTCTGAGCATTACAGCACCCTCATCACCGAGGGCGGCGAGGATGCCAAGTCGCAGCTCAAACGCTACATCACCAAGTACGTTCAGGACCGCCGTGTCTCGGTAAACGGCTTGAGCGGCGGCAAACTGGCGGATGCTCTCTACACCGAAATGGCGGAGTTCGGATTTCTGACGAAATATATCTTCGGCACAGGCATCGAGGAAATCGACATCAACTCGTGGCGGGATATTGAGGTGCAGTATTCGGATGGCCGCACGGTCAAGCTGGAGGAACGCTTTGAAAGCCCCCAGCATGCCGTCAATGTGATCCGCAGGATGCTCCACATCAGCGGCATGGTCTTGGACAACGCCAGTCCCATTGTGCTGGGGCATTTGAGTAAAAACATCCGAATTGCCGTGCTGAAAAGCCCCATTGTGGACGAGGATGTAGGCGTGGCTGCCTCCATCCGTATCGTCAACCCGCAGAGCATGAAAAAAGAGGACTTTGTCAAAAGCGGTACGGCGACCGACCCCATGCTGGACTTTTTATCCCTTTGCATCCGCTACGGCATATCGGTCTGCGTGGCGGGAGCGACCAGCTCCGGTAAAACCACCGTGGCAGGCTGGGTGCTGACCACTGTTCCCGACAACAAGAGAATCTATACCATTGAAAACGGCTCCCGTGAGCTGGCATTGGTGCGGGAAAAAGACGGCAAGGTGGTCAATTCGGTCATCCATACCCTGACCCGCGACAGCGACAATGACCGCCAGCGCATCGATCAGACCAACCTCCTGGACTATGCGCTCCGTTTTAACCCGGATATTATCGTGGTGGGCGAGATGCGCGGCGCCGAGGCCAATGCCGCCCAGGAAGCTGCCAGGACTGGCGTTGCGGTATTGACGACCATCCATTCCAATTCCTGTGAAGCCACCTACCGCAGAATGGTGTCCCTCTGCAAACGTGCCGTGGATATGTCCGACCAAACCCTCATGGACTACGTCACTGAAGCCTATCCCATCGTGGTGTTCTGCAAGCAGCTTGAAAATAAACAGCGCCGCATGATGGAAATTCAGGAATGCGAAATCCTCCCGGACGGCACAAGACGCTACCGCCCGCTGTTCCAGTATGTCATCACTGAAAACCGCATGGAGGGCGGCAAGTTCATCATCGAGGGGCACCATGAACAGATCAATACCATTTCGGACAGCCTCGCCAAGCGGCTGCTGGAAAACGGCATGCCCCAGGCGGTCATCGAGAGCCTGCGGGGAAAGGAGGCACAAAGCGCATGACAACGGTACTTCTAATCGCCTGTATCGGAATGATAGCAGGCTCTTTTATTTTACTCGGCCTTACCCCGATAGAGTTCACCACAGCGGTATTCGGAAAGCTCACCGACAGGCCCAAGTCTCTCCGTGACGAGGTAGGTGAGTTCACCCGTAGGAAAAAGCAGTCCTATCTGCGCCGGGAAATAGCTGAGGTGCAATCCGTTCTCAAGGTAACCGGCAGGACGGCACGCTTTCCCATGCTCTGTGCACTGTCCCTGTTGTGCTTTGCCGTAGGCGCATCCATCGCTATCATGCTCTCGAACTTTTTCCTTGTTCCTGTGATGGCGGTAGGCTGTATGTTCCTGCCTTTCTGGTGGGTGAAGCTCACAGCCAGCCACTTCAAAAAGGACATTGCGGCGGAGCTGGAAACGGCCCTTTCCATCATTACCACAGCCTACCTCAGAAATGAGGACATCCTGACGGCGGTGGAGGAAAATATTCCATACCTGAATCCGCCTGTGCTGTCGGTTTTCAAGGGTTTTATGTCCCGCGTCAGGCTGGTCGACCCCGATGTGACGGCGGCGCTCCATGACCTGAAAGACCGAATTGACAACGCCGTGTTTGCCGAGTGGTGCGACGCCCTTATTTCCTGCCAGCATGACCGCAGCCTCAAGACCACCCTGACCCCCATCGTCAGCAAGCTCAGTGATATGCGGGTAGTCAACGGCGAACTGGAGAACATGGTGTTTGAACCGAGAAAGGAATTCATCGTCATGGTGATTCTCGTCATCGGGAATATCCCGCTCATGTACTTTTTGAATAAGGATTGGTACCACACACTGATGCACACGCCGCTGGGGCAGATTATCCTGACCATCTGTGCCGCCGTGATTTTTGTTTCCACGGCACTGGTCATCAAGCTCACCCAGCCCATTGAATACCGAAGATAGGAGGAATCCCATGACAATCTATCTCTTTTTATTCGGAGTCCTCCTGTCGGCAGGGCTCTTTTTCATTGCCGCCGATCTGCTGCGGCTGCCTACCCTCGCCACCCAAAAGGCGATGCTGTCGGCAGGAAAGCAGGCTAAAGTAAAACCCAAAACCACCGACGCACTGCTGCAAAGTGCCGCCGTCCGGCTCTCCCGGTACATCCGCATGGATGAGTACAAGAAAAGCAGAATGGTAAATGTGCTGTCGGCGGCGGGGCTTTCCGACTCACCGGAGCTGTTCACGGCAATGGCTATTGTCAAGGCAGGGGCTATTGGACTTTGCATCATTCCCTGCCTTATCGTCCTGCCGCTGCTGGCACCTATTGTGCTGTTTACCGCTATCTTGGTCTATTTCAAGGAGATACGCAAGGCGGACGAGGCTCTGGCTGCCAAGCGAGGTAAAATCGAACAGGAATTGCCCCGCTTCGTTGCAACCATCACCCAGGAGCTGAAAGCCAGCCGAGATGTGCTGTCCATGCTGGAGAATTTCAAGAGAAATGCGGGCGAGGATTTTTCCGCAGAGCTTGACATCCTCACGGCGGATATGCGCTCATCCAGCTACGAGGCGGCACTGACGAGGTTCGAGGCGAGGTTCAATTCGCCTATGCTCTCGGATATCACGCGAGGGCTGATCGGCGTACTTCGCGGAGATGACGGAGGGATGTATTTTCAAATGCTGGCGCATGACATGAAGCAACTGGAACTCCAGCGGCTCAAAGCGCAGGCCATGAAGATTCCGCCCAAAATCCGTGTGTTTTCCTTTGCCATGCTCATGTGCTTTCTCATGACTTACATGGCGATCATTGTCTATGAAATCATCACATCCCTCGGCGGGATGTTCTAAGGAGGTGTGCAAATGCAGCGAGAACAGATGATAGATGCGTTTCGGAAAAAGCTCGACCGCAACTGGAACGATTACCTTCGTGAGCTGGACGGACTTTCCAAAGGCGTTCTTATCGGAAAAAGCGATGAGATCACAGCCGCCCGATTTGTATATAACGAGCTGTACGGCGGCGGGTACCCGGAGGATTACATGGAATACCTCCTGCGTTTTGAAAATCCGCTGGAGGTTGCCAGGGATCAGTGGATTTCGGAGCAAACAGTGGATTTCAGCGAGAAACTGAATCATGCGCTCTGGAGTCTGATGGACAAGGGCGCTGCGGAACAGGATTATGCTCTTGACCCGGAATATACGCCGGGTCCCGCAACAGATAAAAAAATCACTGTGCAGGAATTCATTGAACGCCATCCCTGTGCCAATCTCGACATGATGACTCCCGGCGGCTTTGTATACCTAACGCCGGAAGAAGCACAGCTTCTGCTGTCCGGGCAAAGCCTAAAAGGGCATCCCGATGATCCTGAATATGCTATGGAAATTACCGCGGAAGAACTTCTGGAACAGGAAATCCATAGTGCCAGTTTCAGCAAGGGTACATGGCGCGTATTAAGTGATTACATCCGGGAGCCAGAACAGGAGCAGTCCCCCTTTGAACAGGGGGTGACCATGTGCTGAAAATACTGAAAAGCAAAGCCGGCGAAGGCTACATTGATGTGGCAGTGCTGGTGCTGTGCGCAATGCTGGTCATTGCCCTTGCGGTGAAGGTGTTTCCTGTCTATATCCAAAAGCAGCAGATAGACACCTTTGCCGTGGAACTCATCCGGGAGGTGGAAATCGCCGGACAGGTCGGCAGCGAAACCAGCCGCCGTGAACAATTCCTGCGGGAAAAGACCGGACTGACCCCCACCGTGATGTGGTCCAAGACAGGAAGGATTCAGCTTAATGAGGAAGTCACGGTGACGGTCACCTATCAGACCAACATCGGATTATTCGGCGGCTTCGGCTCCTTCCCGATTACACTCAGGGCTGATGCTGCGGGAAAATCAGAAGTCTATTGGAAGTAGGTGATGAGATGGAAAGAATCAAGCGTATTCTCAAGGACAAAAACGGTGCGGGCTTTCCGCTCATCATTGCCATCGCCTTGTCGCTGGTGATTATCTTTACCGGCATTTCAGAGTATTTCCGGCTTATGATCGTGGCGCAGGGTGTGCGGGATGCGGTGCAAACCGCCGTCATCTCCACTGTCAACGACAACTACGACGATGTGTACCACGGCGTGCGGGAGGGTTATTCGGGAGGTTACCAGCCCATTGCCGAGGATTTTGAGGAAAGCCTCGATTACGGCGATATCTACGATAGGTTGGATGGCGTACTCGGTCTTTCCTACAGCGGAGGCTATCATGAAAAACGAACTTCGGACGGCAAGCTGGAATTTAAAGTGTGGAATCTGGAGGTGGATATCCGAAACGCTCCCTTTGCATCAGGTGACCATGCCTCTGCCCGCTTTGAAGCTGACAGCACCATCATGCTGGAGGTTCCCGTATCCTTTGGCGGAAAACTGCTGCCCCCCATGACAATCAAAGTCAAGACCAGCGCCGGATACACACCGAGGTTTTAACTTTACGGAAAGGTTTTTGTAATAATGATAGACTTTTTGAAAAGTTCGTGGTAGGGTGTGACTTAACAGGAACCTATCAAAATTTAACAAATAGGAGGACACTCTTATGAAAAATATGAATGCTAAAACGAAGAAATGGCTGGCCGTAAGCGGATGCCTCGCACTCTGTGCGGTGCTGGTGGTGCTGATCGGACAGCAGTTCATAACTCCAAAGCCGGTGGATAATATACTCCCGCCCCAAAGCTCCGCGGGGAGCAATGTGACGGTAGACCCGAAGGAACCGGAGAACGCAGAAAAAGAGAAAGAGGTCACCGTAACCCTGTCTGATACAACCCAGCCGACAAACATCGACAACGGTGCGGTTTCCAGCGGCACGGAACAGACCATCCAGGGCGATGCAACCAAGCCGGAATATACTGAGGAACAGCTCAAAGACCCCACGCAGAAACCTGACGGCGAAAAGGTCACGGAGCCTCCCAAGCCTGTGGACCATGATAAGGTGGAAAAGCCTACGGAAACACCGAAAAATGACAATCAGCCGCAGGGCGGCGAAACCAAGGACGGCAAGATTTATGTGCCGGGTTTCGGGTGGATTGACGACATCGGAGATGGGCAAGGAACGACTGTTGACGGCGACGGCGATATTAATAAGCAAGTTGGTACAATGGACTAAAACTCAATAAGAAACACCCAAGGGCACGGTTGAAAGATACCGTGCTTTTATTTTGCAAAAACAGGAGGACAGGATGAAAAAAATCATTAGAATTGCTTCCATGCTGCTGATTGCGCTGTCCCTGCTTTTCCCTATAAATGCTTTCGCTGATACAGGCGGTAGTGGAAACATTGACGGCGGCGGTGGCGGAATGGGAAGCGGAACCAGCACCAATTCATGGAGTCCCGGAAACGAAGGTGTGCGTGTTACGGTGGTTCGTGCAAGTGACCATGCAGTGGTTAGCACCCCTTTTGATTTCACAAACAAAAATCCAAGTAACGTTCGGCTACACTTTGGAGGAAAAAGTAAAATCAATTACACGAACAGTCAGCCACTTGTACCAAGCGTAACCCCATATTCATTTATTAATCCCGGACAGACCATGCCCCGCATCATCAGCACCAATGGTAGCAATAACATTGAGGCTATAAAAAGATATTTCTGTTCCGAATATGTGGTCAAAAGAATTGCGGATATCACAGGTATGAATTACGATGTTCTCATCGGCGGTGAGTATAAAATCCTCTTGGAGCCCATTGCCTACTACAAATTCGAGGGGGTTATGATTGCCACCACCGCTACCGAAGCCGCCCTGTATGATGAACAGGTTAGCGGTCTGCTCCGCAGAAGAATGGTGTCTCTTACCCACAAGAATCTGCCCCTCGCCATGTTTTTGGAGGTAGGTGACCTCGGCTATCCCGCATGGGGAGGCAGCAAAAGCAGCGCCGCATCCAATGCGGATATCAAGTCCAGCCTTGGACTTGGCATTGTCCGTTTTACGGAGAAACCGGAGGAATCTCAGATTGACGCCTACGATTATGAATACCGTGTAAACACGGATGTCATCACGGCGGTGAGAGTCAGCGGAGGTCAGTCAGATCCTGACAGACCCACCCGTGTCAGCTTTAGTATTGGCGGGCAAACCTACAGCGTGGGCAATGTCTACTACCCCGAAGGCGACAGCCAGCTTGCGTGGGTAAAATGGAAAACCCCTGGCACTGAGCAGAACATGACAATTCAGGTGACGGTATTCGGTCCCGGAAGCACCGCCAAAACGACCCTCAACGTCAAAATCATTGACCTTAATAAGAACCCTCCGCCCAATCCCGTGGCCGATGACCGCAATGACAGCTTCCGTGCCTCTGCCGTGCCAAGCAGAGCGGTGAAAAACTCGGCGAGCTGGAGTATCTGGCGTCCGTGGTGGCAGGCATATTGGGTGTGGCACAGCACCGGCGAGGATTCAGGATACTGGTGTGACCACGGATGGTGGGAGTTTGACCTGGACCGTTACAGTGCCAGCCTAACCGCTGCCATGAGCATTAAGTGTGACAACATGAATCCGACCGCCAGCGGAAGAACGATGAAATCGGGATATGGCGTCAACCAGATCGTCAACGGAAGTATCAGCTCCAACCAAAGCTCGGCGGTTACCCAGCCGCAGAATGCGGTCAGCTACTTCCCGGAGTTTGGCTACGAAACCTACTGGCGGCTCTTGGAGCGTATGGGTTCGGGACGGTTTGAATTTCAAAAAAACAATTATTCCACCTACAAAAACCGCACCCATTTCAGCCCTATATGGATGCCAGATGGAGCCTATACCGTCAACACATGGCTCATTGATGGGTGGACTCCGGACGGGATGCTGTCCGCCAACCTCACAGACAGTCTGACTATAAGGGGCAACTTGTGGCAGGATTGGCATGTAGCGCCCAAACAGCCGTAGCATGGAGGATAAAATGGCATATGAACGAATTGAGGCGCCCAAAGGCAGCCTGTATCACTACACGAAAAAAGACCGGCTGGATGCGATCCTGCAAGACGGCCGAATCCGGCGGTTTGGGGATCAGGAGTGCTGGTTCTGCACCTCCCTTGCGGATACCCTGCGGCTCATGGAAATGACCGTGATGCAGGAAGGGCATAGCTACGTTGATAAGCGGGGATTTTTACAGAAGTATCCCGCTTTCGTACCGGAGGATTACATCATCCTAAAGCTGGAGCCACGCCATCAAAATGGCGAATGGGTACGGTGGAATCAAGAGATGCCACCCGGCTGTCCATCGGAAGTGCTTGTACAGGCGGAAGAATTTAGCCTGATGAAAAAAGGCTTTAGGGGCAACCTGAAGTTTTATGAAAACCCCCAGGTGATAGAGGTTGCTCCGCTTTTAGAGGAACAGGTTCCGGGCATGGACATGACAATGAAATTATAAAAACAGAAAAAGAGTAAGGCCGCAGGATTATTCCCGTGGCCTTTTCTCGACTTTTGGAAAGGTGGTCTTTATGAAAAAGTATAAAAAAATCGCCATTATGCTGACCCTCGTCCTCATGGCAACCATGCTCTTTAGCACAACAGCTTTCGCGGCAAACGGAGATGTGGCGGGCGCTATTGAGGGCACTTGGCGGGATGCCTCCGGGCAGATCAAGACGGTGGTCAACAAGGTGGTATTCCCCGCCATTGACCTGATTCTGGCGGTGTTCTTTTTTGCGAAATTGGGAACCGCATACTTCGATTATAGAAAGCACGGCCAGTTTGAGTGGGCGGCGCCGGCAATTTTGTTCGCTTGTTTGGTGTTCACTTTGACAGCGCCGACCTATATCTGGACGATTTTGGGGATGTAGTGTGATGGACTGTTTTTACTTGCATCACCCCCAAAGAATAGGGCAAGCACCTGGTGTTCCAAAGCGGTTTGCAGTAAAATATATACAGGAGGCGATGCGGTGAACAACAATGAAATAAGGGAGAAAATCCATAATTCCATGTATCAGCAAATTCAAAAAAGCGGAATAGCAATGCCGGTGCAGGTTCTAATGGATTTAAGCATCCTCTCCAAAGAGGATTATGAACGGTGGCGTTTTGGAAAGGTAGATTATTTGGAGCATGTTTGCAAAGTGAACCTCCAAACTGTCCTTTGTTATGCGGGAAATCCGAGGCTATGCCGCAAAAAACAATCTCAAGGAATCGTGGACCTTTTATAAGCAGTGGGGACTTAAAAATCTCCCTCATGCAAAAAAGCTCCGATTCTCCAAAAGCGGAGGCGATGATATTGAGAAAGCCTATGCCACCCACTATATAGCCCCATCAAGATAAGTGAACTAAAAAACCAATAACAATTATTACCCAAGGCACACTGTGAATGAAACCGCAGTGTGCCTTTTGTATTTTCATGGAAAGGGGTGAGAATTCAAATGTTTATATGGGACTTTGTCCTTGGAACCGTGATGGATCAGATCATCGAATGGTTCTACGGACAGGTGGTCGGCTTTCTTGCCGACTTTTTTGCGCAGATGGGAAATATGGGCGTGGAGCTTTTCTCCATGGAATGGGTACAGTCCATCATCCTGTTTTTTTCTTATCTGGCTTGGGCGCTGTACGGAACTGGGCTTGTGGTGTCGGTATTTGAAACCGGTATTGAATACCAGCACGGCCGGGGCAGCATAAAGGACGCCGCCTTAAACGCTATCAAAGGTTTTATGGCGGTGTCCCTTTTTACAATCCTGCCGGTGGAGCTGTTCAAGCTTTCGGTCAACCTCCAAAGCAGCCTCACGGCAGGGATTACCGGCTACGGTACCAGCTTCGGTGACCTTGCGGGGAATATTATCGCAGAGCTTGGTAGCTCGTCAGACCTTGGCGGTGCTATGGGCTCCGGTATCTTTGGAGGGCTGTCTGCCGTCACAAGCCCTATCATGATGCTCTTTATGATCATCATGATGGGCTACTCCGTCATCAAGGTTTTCTTCGCCAATCTAAAACGCGGGGGCATTTTACTGATCCAGATTGCCGTGGGCAGCTTATATATGTTCTCTGTTCCCCGCGGGTATCTGGACGGATTTACACAGTGGTGCAAGCAGATCATCGGCCTGTGCCTCACCACATTTCTGCAGGCGACCATCCTGGCCGCAGGGCTCATGGTGCTGCGCACTCATGCCCTGCTGGGGCTTGGTCTGATGTTGTCCGCGGGAGAAGTACCGAGAATTGCTGGAGCCTTTGGGCTGGACACCAGCACTAAAGCAAACCTCATGAGCGCGGTTTACACAGCACAGGCCGCTGTCAACACCACCCGCACCGTGGTGCAGGCAGTAGCGCCGAAGTAACGCAGAAAGGAAAAAGCCTATGAAATTAATCTATGTGGCATCCCCCTATGCCGGGGATATCGAAAAGAATACCGAGTTTGCCAAGAGTGCGTGCCGCCATGTGATGAACGAGGGGCACGCTTTTTTTGCGTCCCATTTGCTGTACCCTGCCATTCTGGATGAACATCAGCCGGAACAGCGTCAGCTCGGACTGGACATGGGGATCGCCATGCTGTCCCGCTGTGACGAGCTATGGTGCTACGGCGACCATATCTCGCTGGGGATGCACCTTGAAATTGAGGAAGCGATTAGGCTCGGAATCCCGGTGCGCCGGGTAATGGAACAGGAAAACGGCTTTGCCATAGGCAGAGTAAAAAATCATGCACCGGCCGAGGCTCCCTCATTGGCATTGGGTATGGTCTGATGATGACGATGGGGAGCCTCTTCGATGGAATCGGAGGCTTCCCGCTTGCCGCTGTCCGCAACGGCATTGCCCCCTTATGGGCGAGTGAAATCGAAGCCTTTCCCATTGAAGTAACGAAAATCCGATTCCCCGATATGCTCCATGTCGGGGACATCACAAAGCTGAATGGCGCGGCACTGGCTCCTGTGGATGTTATCTGCGGGGGTAGCCCGTGCCAGGACCTGAGCGTGGCCGGGGCGAGGGCTGGCTTGGCCGGAGCGCGCTCAGGTCTGTTCATGGAGCAGACACGGATCACGAAGGAGATGAGAAAAGCCGATGAACAACGAAACATACCAGCTCACCTTGTTCGACCTCGATACCTCGTTTGGGAGAATGTCCCCGGAGCCTTCAGCTCCGCGGACGGCGAGGACTTCCGGGCGGTCATCGAGGAAATCGTCCGCATTAAGTACGGTGCCTGTGATGTGCCTCGATCTGAGTCCGGGCGCTGGGAATCTGCTGGGGCTGTCATATTGGGAACTGAATTCAGCCTGGCTTGGCGTGTCCTGGACGCTCAATTCTGGGGAGTCGCCCAAAGAAGGCGTCGCATCTTCCTTGTCGCAGATTTTGGAGGGCTCACCGCACCCGAAATACTATTTAAGCAAGACGGCTTGTTTGGGGATATTGCGGAGAGCGGAGGCCAGGGGCAAGGAACTGCCACCCCAACTCAAGGAGGCGCTGATGATACAGGCGGGGCTTGCCTGACCCCATGGGATGTGCAGAGCCGCCGCATCTTTGAGGAGACCGGAACATGGCCCGCTCTCTATAGCAGCGAGGGCGGCGGGCATGGGTATATTCAGACAGAAGAAAAAACAGTGGTGGCTTTTGCCGCCAACCAGCGTGATGAAGTGCGGGATCTCCACGATGTAGCCGGAGCTTTGGGCGCGCAACCCGGCATGAAGCAGCAGACCTTCGTGGCGGAACCGCTGATATGCTTAAGCGATCAAGGCGGCGAGCGGATGGACATCACCGAGGAAGTGACTCCCACGCTCCGCGCGGGCATGGGAGGCCATCCTCCCCTTGTAGCACAGCCGAACTGCCTGAATGGTTGGGACACCCAGCAGAGCCGTGTGTTTACGCCGGAGGGTGTGGCGCCGACGCTTGCCGGAGCGGACGGCGGCGGTGGAAGAAACCCGGCAGGGCTTCTGCTTGCGGCAGGAGTTGTCAGCAAGGGCGACGGCGACTGCTTTCTCACACCGGAAATCCACACCTCCCTCACCAACGGCGGCGGGCAGGCCGGACAGGGCTATCCCTGTGTGCTTACCGCAGGATTCTGCGGAAATGCCAGCGCCGACGCCAGAGGGATCGGCTATCAAGCTGAGTGTTCCCCTACCATTAAAACAGGTACAGCTCCATCGGTGCTCTGCCTCAATGATCAGGGCGGCAGCCAGATGCACTGCACCGAGGACATCACAGGTACGCTTCGGGCACAGGAGCATGGGCATCAGCCGCTCATCATGGCAACCCAGCAGGGCGGCGCGGAGATCGGAGAGGGCGTATGTCCTACCATCACGGCCAGCGCCGGGATGAGTGGCAACAACCAGCCGGTATTGTTCGAAAATCACGGGATCGATGCCCGCTATACCGGCCCCCATGATGTGGCGCCCACCATGTCCGCCCGCATGGGAACCGGAGGAAACAATGTTCCGCTCGTAGGAAGTCCCGTCTTGCAGGAAACCATCTGCATCGCGGGCAATACCATCGATCGGGAGCCGGAGAACGGCGGCAACGGACTCGGATGCCAGGCGGAAATCAGCTATACCATTACCACCAGCGACCGCCACGCGGTATTCAGCCGCCAACGGAGCGATGAGTTTTCTGAAAACGATGTGATAGCCACGCAGAGCGCCAGGCAGCATAAGGATGCAACCGACCTTGTGTGCCAGCCCTATCAGGAAACAGTGGGAACCATCGGATACAGTGACCATAAGGGCATTAACAACCAATTTGTATCTGAAGACAAGTGCATCGTGGAAAAGCGAAACCTCATCCGCAGGCTCACCCCTTTGGAATGTGAACGGCTTCAAGGATTCCCCGATGGCTGGACGCTGATACCGGGAGCATCAGACTCCGCCCGGTACAAGGCGCTTGGTAATAGTGTGGCGATACCATGTGTGGACTTTGTCCTCCGCGGCATCGCCTATTTTTTACGAAAAATCCATGAGGAACAGGAGGAATCAACCCCATGTACATCTACCCCGACAACTTAAAATCAAAGGCTATCCTGTGGCTGTGGGAGCTGCGGGACATCGGAATCATCGGCGTCGGATGCCTGATTTCCGTATTCGCACTTTCCCAACTCGGCTGGCTGCCGCCCATCGTCCTGACGGCGGTCTATGCCTTTTTATCCATCCGCTTCGAGGATGTGAGTATCCTCGATTTTATCCGCTATGCCGCCGCCTTCTTTTTTGGAAGGCAGCAGACCTATGAATGGAGGGCATGAGTATGGACAGAAAAAAGAAACAGGAGGCAAGGGAAAAAGCCTCCACCCGCCAGCTCATGGGCATTGGGGACATCACAGGCCACAGCCTTGTAACCCCTCACGGCGAGCTGGTATTTTTTATGATCAAGCCTACCAACATCAGCGTGCTGTCTGATTCCAGCATCGGGGCAAGGATCTACGCTCTTATGAACGTCCTCAAAGGCATCGCGGAAATTGAGATGTTGTGCTTAAACAGCCGGGAAAACTTTGAGGATAACAAGAGCCATCTGAAAGCCCGGATGGACGCCGAGCAGAACCCGGTCATCCGAAAGCTGCTGGCACAGGACATGACCGCCCTTGACCGAATGCAGGTGCAGATGGCGACGGCAAGGGAATTTTTAATCATCATCCGTCTGCGGGGCGAGAAGGAATCCGATGTCCAGCCGTACCTCTCACGCATTGAAAAGAGCCTCAAGGATCAGGGCTTTACGGCACACAAGGCGGGCGAACCGGATATCAAGAGACTGCTGGGAGTCTACTATGAGCAGAACGTGACCACAGAAAAATATGAGGATTATGACGGAGAAAGGTGGGTGATTTTCGGTGAGTAAAATCAGAAAAAAAGAAATCCCGGAGGCAGAAAGTGCGAAAATCAAGGATTTCCTTGACATGATCGCACCAGGCATCATCAAGTTCAATACGGACCATTTTATATGTGGAAACACCTATCGGTGTGTCTGGGCTCTCCGTGAGTACCCCACCGCGACCGATGAGCAGGCCATCCTGCGCCACCTTGGGGAAAAGGACGGCGTGACCCTGCGCATCTATACCAGACAGGTGACGGCAAATGAGGAAAAGAAAATCATTCATAACGCCGCCAATAAAAACCGCATGGATAAGAGCAGCACCAACGACCTTCAGCAGACAGTCACCGCTGAAAGCAACTTGCAGGATGTGGTCACCCTGGTGTCCTCCATGCACCGAAACCGTGAACCGCTCCTGCACTGCGCTGTTTTTATTGAGTTGACAGCTCACGATCCTGATGCTTTGAAGCTCCTCCAGACCGATGTTCTGACCGAGCTGGTTCGATCAAAGCTCAATGTAGACCGCCTCATGCTGCGCCAGCGGGAGGGCTTTCTTACGGTAGGCCCCGCGGGACGGAACGTGTTCGGCAGCCAGTTTGAACGTGTACTCCCGGCAAGCTCTGCGGCGAACCTTTACCCCTTCAACTATAGCGGCAAGACCGACCCTCAAGGTTTCTATCTTGGCAGGGACAAGTTCGGCTCGAATATCATTGCGGATTTCGATAAGCGCGATGATGATAAAACGAATGCCAACGTGTTGATCCTGGGTAACTCCGGCCAGGGTAAGAGCTACCTCCTCAAGCTCATCCTCTGCAACATCCTCGAATCGGGCAAGGCCGTCCTGTGCCTCGATCCTGAGCATGAATATGTGGAGTTAGCTGAAAATCTCGGCGGCTGTTTCATCGATCTTATGTCGGGCCGGTATATGATCAACCCTTTGGAACCGAAAACGTGGGATGAAGGCGGCAGCCCGGAGGATACCGATGCGCCCCAGGCTTTCCGTCAGTCCACCAAGCTCAGTCAGCACATTTCCTTTCTCAAGGACTTCTTTCGGTGCTACAAGGACTTTTCCGACCGACATATCGACGCCATTGAAATCATGCTGGGCAAGCTGTATGAGAAGTTCGGCATCAGTGACCGCACCGATTTCAGGAGCCTAAAAGCCACAGACTATCCCATTCTGTCCGACCTTTACACTCTGATTGAGGACGAGTTCAAGGGCTATGACAAGACCAAATATCAGCTCTATCCTGCGGAATTGCTGCAGGAAATTCTGCTGGGGCTCCACTCCATGTGCATGGGTGCGGAAAGCAAATTCTTCAACGGCCATACCAATGTTACCTCCGACCGCTTTATTGTGTTCGGTGTCAAAGGACTCTTGCAGGCCAGTAAGAATGTCAAAAATGCACTGCTGTTCAATGTGCTTTCCTTCATGAGCGATAAACTATTGACCGAGGGGAACACCGCCGCATCAATCGATGAGCTGTATCTGTTCCTGACCAACCTGACTGCGATTGAGTATATCCGAAATTTCATGAAGCGCGTCAGGAAAAAAGAGTCGGCTGTCATTCTGGCATCTCAGAATTTGGAGGACTTCAACATTGAGGGCATCCGGGAACTGACCAAGCCGCTGTTTTCCATCCCGACCCACGCATTCCTCTTCAACGCCGGGAACATCGACAAGCAGTTTTACATCGACAGCCTCCAGTTAGAGGAATCCGAATACAACCTCATCCGCTTTCCCCAGCGTGGCGTATGTCTGTACAAGTGCGGCATTGAGAGGTATAACCTTGCGGTCCATGCCCCTGCCTATAAGGAAAAGCTGTTCGGAAAGGCGGGTGGCAGATAATGAAGAAGGGAGATAAAATCATGGGCAGACTTCAAAATCAGAAAGAAAGCAAGGCCGGTATCCTCGAAGATATGCTGTCTTTTATCCACTACACTCCGAACCGGGAAGCGGATATTTTAGCTTTTATGGAGAAGTATCAAAAGGCGGATCATGAGGAACGGCCTGCTATTTTGGAGCATCTGCGCTCCTGCATGGACGGCAGGGAATATCCTAACCCTTACACCGGCGGCTATCATTATACGCCAGAGGATGTGTCCCAGATGGGGCAGATTCTGGATGGATACATGGATGACCTCATATCTGCGGAAGGTGATCCCGCCGCCATTTCCGAGTGTGTGCGAGATACGGTTCTGAAAATCAATGCGCTCAATGAGGAATGCGGGCGCTACCTGATTGATACCTGGCGCAGGGAACGGCTGTGTGGTTTCATCAACTCTGCTGCCCAAACAGCAGGGCTGTCACAGGAAAAAGACCTTACCCTGCAGCACAGGATGTGGTGAAGGCGGTGGTTAAATGGAGATACAAGGTCAGGATTTCGGGATTGAAATTGAAATGACCGGCCTTACACGAAGCCGTGCCGCCGAGGTGATTGCCGAATATTTTGGCACCACAAAGGAATATGAGGGCAGCTATTATGATGCTTATTATGCCCGTGACAGTGAACGACGCAAATGGAAGGTTATGAGCGACGGCAGTATTGACTGCCAAAAGAAAGACGGTCGCAGAAAAGTCAGCGCCGACAGGAACTACAGTGTGGAGCTGGTCAGTCCCATCTGCCAGTACAAGGATATCGAAACTGTGCAGGAATTGATTCGCAAGCTCCGGGAAGCAGGAGCATTTGTGAATCCCTCCTGCGGTATCCATATCCACATTAATGCCGCTCCCTTTGACGCCCCGAAGCTCCGCAATCTGGTCAACATCATGGCGGCCAAGGAGGATATGATTTATAAGGCGTTAAAGGTTTCAAGAGGCAGGGAGACAAGCTACTGTCAAAAGATTGACCCTGCCTTTTTAGAGCGGATCAATCGGCAGAAGCCCGCTACCCTCGAACAGCTTAAGCGTATCTGGTACAACGGCAGCGATGGCAGCCGGGAGCATTACCACCACAGTCGCTATCACTGCCTGAATCTGCACAGTGTGTTCCAGAAAGGAACGGTGGAATTCCGTGCTTTCAATGGGGATCTTCACGCCGGGAAAATCAAGGCATATGTCCAGTTCTGTCTCGCCATGACCGCACAGGCGCTCAATCAGCGGTCGGCAAGTCCTACAAAAACCCAGTCAACCAATGAAAAATATACCTTCCGGGTGTGGCTTTTACGTCTCGGCATGATCGGGGATGAATTTAAAACGGCCCGCAAGCATCTGCTGGATCACTTGGAGGGCTGTATCGCATGGAAAGACCCGGCGCAGGCGGAAAGGCAGAAAGAACGGCTGCGGCAGAAGCGTGAAGCGGAGCGGCCGCAGGCACAGACGGATGTGCAGATGCCGTCAGAAGAAGATGCTATGGAAGCGGAGGATGAACAGTCCTCTGCTTTTACTATGTCAATGTAAAGGAGTTCCGTATGAAAAATAAACTGTATATTGCCTATGGCAGCAACCTCAATTTGCCGCAGATGGCGCAAAGATGCCCCACCGCCAAGGTGGTTGGGGCTTCCGAGATAAAGGATTATGCCCTTGTGTTTCGGGGCGGCAGGCACGGTGCTGTAGCTACCATTGAGCCTTGCGAGGGTTCTTCTGTTCCTGTTTTGCTGTGGAAGATCACGCCGAAAGACGAGGCTGCCCTCGATATTTATGAAGGCTTTCCCAGATTTTACGACAAAGAAACCATAGACCTCCCGATGTACGGCAAGACTGTTTCAGCCATGGTATATGTCATGACGCCGGGACATCGATTGGGCTACCCCTCCGACTATTATTATAATACCATCCGTGACGGCTACAAAACCGCAGGGTTTGATACCGCTGTTTTGGAGCAGGCGGTAGATTATACCGAGCAGCTCATGGAATGCGAACCGGAGCCGGAACAGCAGAACTTGTTCGGCTTTGGCGGCTTGAAATGGTGGTGATGGCATGGCAGACCCTGCAACCATCGCAGCGATGGCAAAAGCCGCTGTCACCGCGCTTACGGATGAACGCACCCGAAAAACAATCGGATGGATCATTGCTGCCGTCCTGTCACCGCTCATTTTAATCATCGTGCTGGTCTGCTCCCTGCTCTCCGGCACCACAAACCATAACAACACCGCCGTGGAGCTGTGCTTCCATGGCGGCGTGATTCCGGGAAGTATGCCCGCGGATTACAGGGAGTACATCGGGGATATGAGGCAGAGCTTCACCCTCATAGACGGTGCCATATCAATGGTGAACACACAGATGGAGGACGGAGACAGCCTTGACGATTACCGGGTCAAGGCTATTTTTTATTCTCTGTTCTTCGGCGCGGAGTCTCCCTCCCGGCTGGAACACCGGAACTATGTGGACTGCTTCGTGACTTACGAGGAACGCACCCGCACCGTGGAAAACGAGGACGGCACAATCTCGGAGGAAACCTATACCGTGGCTGTTCCCATCGGCTCCCTGCCTGAAATTTATAACAACATCAGGACGCTGTTCGGCAGAGCCATCACCTATGAGGATCAAGCCAACGCCAACGAAATCTATTACCGTGCCTTATACGGTGTCGGGGCGCACGCCGAGGATGACGATTCCGCCATGTGGGAGGACTGGACGCCGGATCAGCTTGACGGGTTCTTCTCTGACTTGCTTGCCGGTGAAACAGGCGAGGAAGCCGTCCGCCTCGGGCTTTCCCGCCTTGGCGATCCCTACTCCCAGGAGAAACGCGGGCAGGGCAGCTACACTGATTGCAGCTATCTTGTGCAGTGGGTGTACAAAAAGCTGGGCGTAAACCTACCCGGCACGGCTGCGGCGCAGGGCAAATACTGCGTGGACAATGGGCTGACGATACCGAAATCAAGCCTCACTCCCGGTGATCTGGTGTTCTGGAGCCACAAGCCCAACGGCCGGTTCCTCAACATCACCCATGTGGGAATTTACGCCGGGGACGGCAAGGTGGTGGACGCTTCATCCTCCAGAGGACAGGTCGTCTACCGGGATTTATTCGATTCCGGTAAGCAGGTTCTGTACGCAAGACCCTACGCCGCGGCGCAGAAATCCTCCGCTGATGGATTTATCTCTCCCCTCGGCAACGGCTGGCGCTCCATGGTGACCTCCGAATTCGGAGGCAGGACGGACCCCCTCACAGGGGAATGGGCGGGACATGCCGGCCTCGACCTCGGCGCCTCCAAGGGCACCACCATACGCGCGGCAAAGGCAGGAGCCGTGCAAACCGTGGTCTATGGAAGCACAGGCTACGGCTATTATCTGACCATCGACCACGGCGATGGAATGGTCACTTTATACGGACATTGCTCTCAGATTCTCGTACGCGAGGGCCAGACGGTCAAGGCAGGGGAAACCATTGCAAAGGTGGGTTCCACCGGGCGAAGCACCGGAAACCATCTGCACTTTGAGGTGAGAGTGGGCGGTGTGCAGAAGAATCCGAGAAACTATCTGCCGCGATAAAAGAAAGGACGGTCTTATGAAAGAAACCATGATCAGAGTATTGAAAATTGAACCGGGACAGGCGCCCGCGGTAAAGGAAATTCAAAATGACCTTAAAAGCCTGCAGGCGGAGGTGGATGGTTTAATTGAATGCATCAGCTTCCCAAACGGCTGTGTTGTCGTTTGTAATGAGGAAGGCAAATTAAGGGGTATGCCGCCCAACAGACGGCTGGGTGCAGATATTATCTGTGGCCCGTTTCTTGTTTGCGACACCACCTATGATGGGAACTTTTCCTCCCTCAGCAAGAGCAAAATTGCGGAATACTCCCAGCTTTTTTCTGAAATCCCTGCATTCAGCGGGCAAGAACCGGAGCTTGAACCCGGAATAACCTTTATAGGATTTGATTATTAAGGAGGACTCCAACATGAAAAAAGAAGCCGTCACCATACAAATGGATGCGGAAAAGCTCCGCGCGGTAAAACGCTACATGGAGAAGAAGGACGCGGACTTGGAACAGGAGCTTGGCGATTCTCTGCAAAAGCTCTATGAAAAATACGTTCCCACCTCCGTCCGGGAATACATTGACGAGGGATGCGAGGATAGCCCAGCTTCCGAAGCCCCGCCTAAAAAACAGAAAGAAAAAAGCAGGCAGACTACAGGAATACAGCGGGCGGAGGTGTAATAATGGCTGAAGACTTTTCGGCAGGGCTGCATTACAAGGTGCTGACACCAGCCGCCCGGCTCGAAGCAAAAGACATTTCCTTCTCCGATGAAATCATGGAAATGGATGGGCAGCTCAACTTCTACATCAACACCGACTTTAACGTGGATCAGATCTTCGGAACCCATGTGGAAACGGCCGAGAACGATGATTGGCTCAATGTATATGCCAACTTTGACATGAAGTCCCGACAGGTCTGCGATACGCTGGACATTGAACTGCATCGCGGCGACGGCAGCGAGGAAACACTTAGTTACACCTTGAATGCTGCGGAAAAAGAAATGCTTCACGCCAAAATGGATGCCTACTGCCAACAGCAAAGCAGAAAATCATTGCTGGCATACTGTGATGAGCTTTTGCAGGAGCAAGACCTCACCCAAGCTCCATCCATGGGATAGCACACCGTCCCCCAGCGTTGCCGCCTGTCCGCCCCTGTGTGGGCTTTTGCAGGGCTGGGTGGCAGCTTTACCCACGATACCAGCTAAAACCGATTGTGAGGGCTTTGTGCGGAGCTGTCGGAAAACTGCCATCCAGCACAAGGATGCAGAATCCCCATGCTACCTCCACGGTCGAAAAAAGAGCAGGAGAAAGGCGGGTGGTCGCAAGCGACCGCCCGCCGCCCACTTCGCCCAGCAGTGCTGGGCGTTTTTCGCACTTCCCCATGAGGTGGTCGTATTGCGGGTTTGTCACAGCCGGGGTGGTCGAAATCAGAGAAATCACAGGAAAACAAAGGCTTTCTGACCGTCACCTCCGGGGTAGACGTCAGGCATTAGGAGGATTTGACAATGAAAAATAATAAGGAAAGAACCGCTGTCTGGATGTATCCCGAAACCATGGACCGAATGGACGGCTGGCTGGAACAGGACAATTGTAAGAGCCGCAGCGAATTCATAGAAAAAGCGCTCGGCTTTTACATGGGCTACCTTGGGACGGAGGACGTCACCTCCTACCTCTCCAAAGCCTTGCTCTCGTCTATAGAGGGAACCTTGCAGAAAACCGAGAACCGGGTAGCGGCCAACCTCTTCCGTCTTTCGGTGGAGATCAGCATGATGATGCATCTGCTGGCAACGACGCTCAATATCACAGATGAGGAACTGCGCCGGCTCCGCGGTCGCTGTGTTAACGAAGTGAAAAAGACCAAGGGCAAAATCCGGTTGGACGATGCGGTGGAGTTTCAGAGCAGAACGGACGATGAAGAATAATGGCCCGCATAGTTGTAAAAAACGGTTACCTCAAAGGGGGAAGTGAAAAGACCGCAGCCCATCTGAATAACCTCGTCAAGTATATCGCCAGCCGTGACGGCGTGGAAAAAATAAAGAGCGGTCATGAGTTCTGGCCCGCCACGAAAAAACAGCAGGCTCTCGTCAAGGAAATTCTCCAGGAGTTTCCTGACGCCAAGGAGCTGTTCGAGTATGAGGATTACCTCGCTTCTCCGAATCGGGCAAACGCCTCTGAATTCATCACTATTGCGCTGGAACAGAACCTTGATAAAATCGGTGACCGGGAAAGGTATCTGGACTACATCGCAAACCGCCCCCGCGTCGAAAAGTTTGACAGCCACGGACTGTTCACGGCCGGCGATGAGCCGCTGATCTTAAATCAGGTCGCAGATGAGCTGTCGGCATACACAGGAAACGTGTGGACGCCGATTGTTTCCCTGCGCCGAGAGGATGCCGCACGGCTGGGGTATGACAATGTGCTTGCATGGAAGGCTCTGCTTTCCTCCAAGGCATTGGAGCTTGCGGAGAACTTGAAAATCCATCCGGACCATCTGAAATGGTACGCCGCTTTCCACAACGAGTCTCACCATCCCCATGTCCATATGGTCTGCTACAGCACCGATCCCAAAGAGGGATACCTCACCAGGCAGGGCATTAAGAAAATGAAGTCCTCGCTGGCAAATGAGATTTTCCGTCAGGAGCTCGTTCCGCTCTACGGGGAAAAGACCCAGCGGCGGGATGAGCTCAAGGAACAGGCCGCCGAATCCATGCGGGAGCTGATCCGTCAGATGAAAGGCGGCGTTTTACAGAGCGACCGCATGGAGCAGCTCCTTACGCACCTTGCCGAGTGTCTGCAAACCGTCAGTGGCAAAAAACAGTATGGCTATCTCAAGTCAGACCTGAAAAATGTAGTGGATGAAATTGTGGATGAACTGGCGCGGGACAGTCGTGTCGCGGAAGCTTACCGCCTGTGGTGGGAAGTCAGAGGCAGGATCGAATCCATCTACACCGAAACTCGGTCTGAACCGCCGCCTCTTTCACGCTGTGATGATTTTAAGCCCATAAGGAACATGGTCATTCAGGAAGCCCTGCTGCTTGGGAGCATGACCTTTGAGGAACCGGCATCTGTGGAAACAGCCCTGCCGGAACCGGAGGATGATTTGGAGATCCCCGCCTATGATATAGCACATGACGAAGATCAGGAACCGGTAGATGATTTTGAAAAACCACCCTCAAGCGATGAAGTCTCTGGCGGCAAGGAATCCTCCGGCTCATGGTGGACGGAGAACTACAAGCTGGCAAGGCAGTATTTGTACGGCGATGAGGATGCCGGAATTTCACAGGACTTTGAAAAGGCTCGTGAACTCTTCCTCGCGGAAACGGAAACAGATAATCCTCTCGCTCTATATGACCTTGGCCGAATGTCCGCCGATGGTCTTGGCTGCGAAGCGGATGCCGAGGAAGCCTACCGCTGGTACGAAAAGGCCCTCGCTGTTTTCCATGCCGCCGAGGGAGAAAAACCGTGGAAGTACACCGAGTACCGTATAGGAAAAATGTATGCCGCGGGGCTTGGTGCGGAGCAGGACTATCTGCAGGCGGCGGATTGGCTCACCCTCTCTGCGGATGAGAATTATAAGTACGCACAGTATTCCCTCGGCGGTCTGTATTACCATGGCAAGGGTGTGGATCAGGATCATGAAACCTCCTTTGCCCTTTATACCCGCTCCGCAGACCAGAGCTTTCCCTATGCCAGTTTTGAGCTTGGCAAAATGCTGCGAGACGGAATCGGCTGTGCAAAAAACCAGCAGGACTCTGACCGCCGTTTCAAGGAAGCCTTTCTCGGTTTTGTTTCTTTGGAGGAACAGGGTCATGACGATAAGCTTCAATATCGTTTGGGCTGGATGCTTTTGAACGGCATGGGTACCGATAAGAATGAAGCCAGAGCAAAGGAATACTTTGAAAAGGCTGCGTCTGTGGGGAATCCCTTTGCCTGCTACCAGCTTGCCAAGCTCATCCTCTCCGATGAAAAGGCACAACCGCAGGAGGTGAAGAAAGCCCTCGGCTATCTCAGAAAAGCGGTTGAGGCTGAGAATCCCTATGCCGCATATTTTCTCGGCAAGCTCTATGAGAAAGGGCAGCACGTTCCGCAGAATACTGCCGAGACGGTACGGCTCTATACCCTGTCGGCAAAACAGGACAATGACTTCGCCGCATACCGGCTCGGCAAGCTTTACCTTGGCGGCGACGGCATCCTGAAGGATGTGGAGTCCGCCATTCGCTGGCTGACCTTTGCCGCCGACAGAAAAAATCAGTTTGCCGAATATGCTCTCGGCGTCCTCTACCTCAAAGGGGAGGATGTTCCGAAGGATATCCCGAACGCCCTGGAATACCTGAAGCGGTCTGCCGGTCAGGGAAACCAGTTTGCGCAGTACCGGCTGGGCAGGATTTATCTCATGGGCGAGGATGTGCCAAAGGACGTTCAGATGGCCCTGCAATTTCTGACGGCTGCCGCAGAACAGGGAAATCAGTATGCGCAGTACACCCTCGGCAAGCTGTATCTGATGGGAAATGATGTTCCAAGGGACAAGGAAACCGCTGTCCGCTGGTTTACCCTCTCGGCAGCGCAGGGCAACATTTACGCTCAGTTTTTCCTTGACCATATAGACAATTTCAAAGAACCATCCATCCTGTTGGCAGGGACACGGCTCCTGCATCACATGAGCCGTATTTTTTCAGACAACGCACCGCCCCTAAAGCCACCCGGTCCTCATATTGACCGAAAACGGCGCCTCAAGCTGAATGAGAAAAAGCGTGCGGCTGGTCATGCTCAAGGGGATCACGAACAGACCATGTCATTATAACGATTGGAGGATAACCGTGAAGAAACAGAAAAATAAAATGAAGCGGCTGCCCATCAAGGGAAAATCGCTTTGGTGCCATTGCCGTCCTGTAAAAAGGGCGGCTTTTTTTCATAGAATCGGCAATCGCCATAGGTAGGAGGTGCATCCATGGGTGTATATGTGCATTTTACAGATGAGCAGAAATACCGCGCCAACAATGTGGATCTCGTGGACTTTCTCCAGCGGCGGGGTGAAAAGCTGATCCCCAGCGGCCGGGATAAGAGGCTGGCGTCCGACCACAGCATCACCGTCAGGGGAAACGAGTGGTACGATCACTCCGCGGAGAGCGGTGGGTATGCTATTGACTTCGTGCGGAACTTCTACGGCCTCACCTTTCCAGAGGCAGTGACCATGCTATTAGGCGGTGAGCAGGGCGAGGTCTACAGGCCCGCCTCGCAAAAGAGACAGGAGCCGAAACAGCCCTTTGCTCTTCCGACTCCCCATAGCGATATGCGCCGTGTCTATGCCTACCTGGTGAAAACCCGGCTCATCGACCGTGAGGTGGTCAGTTACTTTTCCAAGGTAAAGCTTCTGTACGAAAGCTGCGAAAAATCCAGGGATGGAACGAAGGAATACCACAACGCCGTATTTGTGGGATACGATGAAAACGGCGTTCCCTGCCATGCCCACAAGAGGGGGCTCTATACCGAGGGAACCGGCTTCAAGGGGAATGTGGATAGCTGCGATCCGGCATACAGCTTCCACCACATCGGCACTGACAACCGCCTCTATGTGTTTGAGGCTCCCATCGACTTGCTGTCTTACATCACCCTGCATCCCAAGGATTGGCAGAACCACAGCTATGTGGCACTCTGCGGTGTTTCCGAATACGCCATGCTGAAGATGCTGGAACTGCATCCGAACCTAAACCATGTAGTCCTGTGTCTGGATCATGACGAGGCGGGAATCGAAGCCTCGGAGAAGTATCACGATCTGCTCACAGAAAAGGGTGTTTCATGTGACAGGGAGTTATCCATACACAAGGACTGGAACGAGGATATCAAGGCCAATCACGGATTACCGGCAATCCCTGCCGAGGAACATCCCCAGCATTTAATTCGGGATGAAATTTGCCGGGAGCTTACCGAAACGGCAATGACTGTGAAATCCAACTATTCCGCCAACACCCTGTCAGCCCTGCTCGTGAAAGCCCGATCCTATCTGCATTGGGGACAATTTTCAGAGGCGGATGAATGTCTTAGGGAAATGTGCCGCCTCTCCGTAGCTGCTGCTGCGAGGGAGTACCGGCAGATGGATCACAGCCGGGATATCGCCGCTGTGCAGGAAAGGCTGCGCGATGGGTTCAAAACCTATGAAAACCGCGGGCATCTGAAAACCCGGCTGGATTTACTGGAATCCGATATCATGTCCCTGCGGGGCTTTGAGCGTGTGGTGACCGCCAGCGAAAAGGAAAAGCTGGCGGAGTGCTATGAACGCATTGCCGCCAACGGTCTCAAGGGGACGATTCTGCTGGAGCAGCAACGGCAGAAACAGGAACAGCGACAGAGTCTGGCAATAACGATGGCATAAGCCAAGCGGAGCAGTCATTTCCTGACTGCTCCGCTTGGCTTAAAAAAGTAAATAGATGTAAGTGCCGCTTCTGACAAATTGGAATTTGTAAGGCACTTCAATCCTTATCAATCAAGCCTTTAAATCCAAATCCCAAACCAATTGCAAATAGGAGTATTTCTCCAAAACCTCCGAGATTGCTCTGTGTATCGACTAAAATGAATCCTCCGATTAGAATAAATGCAATACCAAATAAAATATACTTTATACCTCTCACTGATGTTTCCTCCTTTGCAAATTCCTGTTTATCGCTATCCTGTACAATTTAATACAGTATGTTTTTTCAACAATTTTACCACTAAATCAACTGAAAAGAAAGGAGTTTCCCATGCCATCTCAAGTCTATATCCTGATTGCAGCGGCCGCCGTGATGTTTTGCGTCATCGGCGGCCTTTCTCTTTTGGCACACTACTACACCTTAAACGGTATCAAATCCCGCACGGTGGGTGACGGCCAGTATGGTACCGCACGGTTCGCCTCAAAGCAGGAAATCAAAAATACCTATCAGCACATCCCCTTTCAGCCGGAGCTGTGGCGGCAGGGACAATGCCTCCCCACCGACGCTGAGCAGGGCATTATTCTCGGAAGTATAGGAGCGAAGAACAAGGTCACTGCACTGGTGGACGTGGATGATGTCCATTGCCTCATGATCGGCGCATCCGGTGTGGGTAAAACCGCATACTTTTTATACCCCAATCTGGAATACGCCTGTGCCTCCGGTATGAGCTTCCTGACCACCGACACCAAGGGCGACCTATATAGAAACTACGGAGCCATCGCCCGCGATTACTACGGCTACCGTGTGGCGGTCATCGACCTCAGAAACCCCACCCGCTCGGACGGCAATAATATGCTCCATCTGGTCAACACCTACATGGACCAATACCTTGCCGATGAAAACAACCTTGTGGCAAAGGCAAAAGCAGAGAAATATGCCAAAATCATCTCCAAGACCATCATCAATGCCAGCGGCGAAAATTATGGACAGAATCAGTTTTTCTACGATGCCGCCGAAGGACTCCTGTCCTCTGTGATCCTGCTGATTGCCGAATATCTGCCGCCCACTGAGAAGGATGAGGAAAAGGTGGACTGCCGCCATATCATCAGTGTGTTCAAGCTGGTACAGGACTTACTGGCGCCCAGCAAGGTAAAGGGCAAAAGCCAGTTTCAGCTCCTCATGGACAAACTGCCGTCCGACCACAAGGCCCGGTGGTTTGCAGGAGCCGCCCTCAACTCTGCGGAGCAGGCTATGGCATCGGTTCTCTCCACCGTGCTTTCAAGGCTCAACTCTTTTCTCGACAGCGAAATGGAACAGATACTCTGCTTTGAAACAGCCATCGATGCGGAAAAGTTCTGCAAGGAAAAATCCGCACTGTTTATCGTGCTTCCCGAAGAAGATTTGACCAAGTATTTTATGGTATCGCTTATGATCCAGCAGCTCTACCGGGAGATCCTCGCAGTTGCGGATGAAAACGGCGGCAAGCTGAAAAACCGCGTGATGTTCTACTGTGATGAGCTCGGAACGCTTCCAGCCATTGAATCGCTCGAATTAATTTTTAGCGCCTCACGCTCACGCCGGCTTTCTATGGTGCCGATCATACAGTCCTTCGGTCAACTCGAAAAGAATTACGGCAAGGAGGGCTCGGAAATTATTGTGGACAACTGCCAGGACACCATCTTCGGCGGCTTCGCCCCCAACAGCCAGACTGCCGAGGTACTGAGTAAGGCATTGGGTAGCCGCACAGTCATGAGCGGCAGCGTGAGCCGTGGAAAGAATGATCCCAGCCAGTCCTTGCAGATGATGGAGCGTCCCCTCATGACGCCTGATGAACTCAAGTCCATTCCCAAAGGCAGCTTCGTTGTCATGAAAACCGGCACCCACCCTATGCGGACAAAGCTGCGGCTGTTCCTTGATTGGGGCATCCGCTTTGGATCACCTTATACCGTAGAGGAAAAGGCGCACCGAAAAGTAGTATATGCCGATAAGCAGACACTGGAGGAAAACATCGTCCGCAAGCACACGGCCTGCCTTATGGTGGATGAGGAAACCGGGGAGATATTGGAGCTGCCGACCGGAACGGGAACCCTTCATACCCCGGTAGTAGAACCCGCCGAAAACACCATGCGCCGCCGATCCATACTCAAAACGTAAAGGAGCGTTTCCATGAGCTACTTCAACCATCTCTATTCCGCCCCGCCCGATGAGCTTCCCCACCGGGCGAGGGCTGTCTATATGTACCTTAAAGACCGCGCTGGTAAGGGAGCGGACTGCTGGCCTGCGGTAAAGACCATTGCTACCGACTTGCAGCTCTCCCGCAGTACCGTCAAGCGTGCCTTACATGATCTGGTCAAGGCTGGACTGATTGAAAAGGAACCACGCTACCGTGAGAATGGGAGCAATACCTCTAACCGATTTGTATTAAGAAAATAGCAGACTGCGGCAAAGCGAAAAGACGAATTTCCCGCCAAGGGGGTATTCCGCTTCTTCGCTGAACCCAGGTGCGGTTCACTGTGAACCCACCAGAACCTCTCACTCTAAAAATATTTATCACAGAGAAAGAACAAAATGTATCTTTGTATGTTTTTGTGTAACATTACAAAAGCTATTTTCAGTAAGATAATCTTTGTAAACTGGTAATGCACAAAGAAAAATTTCATGTTACAAAAGTGAGGTGAGAATAGAATGAAGCAGGCATTGGGAAAAAGGATCAACCAATTGCGTAAAAGTAAGGGCTTGACCTCTGAACAGCTATCGGAATTGTGTGAAGTGAATGCAGTGCATATTCGCAGGATCGAAAGCGGCGGCAGCCTGCCCAGCTTTTCTCTCTTTCTGAAGATATGCAACGTGCTGGGAACCTCGGCGGATTATCTGCTGGGGGATCTTCTGGACAATCCCGTCATACCCGACAGTGTAGAACAGCTCGGCAAGCAGTTCAAGCATCTTGCACCGGAGCAGATTGAGATGATCAGCGAAATGGTGGAGGTAATGATCCGGCACACCACCACAAAAGAATAGCGAAAGTAAACGAAGGAGAGTCTCTGAAAAAGAGACTCTTTTTTCATGTCTTGTTTGTCTTGCTTTTTTCTTGGGTTGTAGCTTATAATGATACAAAAATAATTATGGAGTTACAAACGGAGGAAGATAGAAATGACAGCAAAAGAAAAGGCAAAGCTGGTTAAGCAGGCAGGCAGACTCTATACCCTGGGACTGACCGTGGAAAAGCGTAAGGAAAAACTACGGCGATTGGTAGAGAAAAAGGTCCCCTACGATTCGCCGCAGATGAAAGAGGCCCTATCGGAGTTTGAGCAAGCAAACGAGGAATGGAAACGGCTGGAACGGGAACATCTGGCATATAGGGCACAATTCGGTATAGAGAATTCAGATATTTAAGCCGAAGGTTTAAGAAACTTCATGTGCTATTGATAGTCTGGCTGCAAAAACCGTATGACCTGAAAGCCATAAAATAGGTCAAGCCGCAGATTTTGATCTACGCACCCAATCCCGACTGTGGAGAGCTTTTCATCTCTGCCGTCACGGGTAAGCCAACCATCATCGAGCCGGTCAGGGATATGCTGGACTTCAAAACGAATGGCATCTCGAATTTATAGAACATTCAGCCCATGAAGAAGCAGAAGGACTTGCCAGAAAGCGGCAAGTCCTTCTGCTTTGAGTTGAGAACGCGGTTCACGCAATAATTGCGCAATATACGATTGTAATGCTGCTTACTTCCCCGGATAAACTCCTTGGACTGACCTCTGTTCTGTCCATACTGCTGATCGGAGCTGTTATGTATGGAGTATATATGCCTATTGAAGTGAAATATGGATTTGTAAAAGCAAGGTTCTTAATTATGACAATCATCATCCTGTTTTCACTGGGGCCAACTCTGTTCGGTGATTTCATGGCGGGCATTGATTTTAAGGCGCTGGCGGCAATACCAATATATTTAAAGAACATAATATTGGCAGCATCGAGTGCAGTGATTTTTGGTGCTTCGTTGACAATATCTATAAAGATTTTTCAACGTAAAGAATTATAATCGCTTATGTTTCCTTGATAAATCCCCCAACTGCTAAAAGAGGATGGCCCTCCCCCAAAGCCACCATTGACGACTACTATACCTGAGTTTCAGTGGATTGTTTTCACAAAAGATTCTAATAAATTTATCCGAAAATGAGTTGATTTGCTGTCTTGAACTGATAACGTGACTCACGCAATAAAGGCGCTTGGAATAATCCAAGCGCTTTTTGCGCTATATGCCAAATAAATTTCTTTGCTGATTTTGTTGAACTAATGCGTGTTAAAACCGTAAAAAACAAGTATAAAGCAAAAGGAGCTGATATGATAATGTTAATAGCTATTGACCACGGGAACAAATTGATAAAGTGTGCCCATAAAACCTTTACCTCCGGCCTCATGGAGAGCGATACCAAGCCCCCCTTCGGAGACACGATCCTACGCTATAAAGAAAGTATTATACGCTTTCCGACCGGCGTATCCCGTATATGCGAGATAAGACTCAGGATGAGAGGTTCTTCACACTCACGCTGTTCGCCATTGCATATGAAATCGAGGCGGTAGGGGTTTATTCTCCCGATGAGATCGTTGATGTGCAGCTCGCCATCGGGCTCCTGCCTGCTCACTTCGGGACGCAGCACGAAAAATTCTCACGGTACTTTCTTGGCCGGGATGTGGTGGAGTATACGCTGAACGGGAAAGTGTATTCAATTTACATCAACGAGGCGGTATGCTTCCCGCAGGCGCTCGTCGCCACCGCGCCGGTCTTCAAGCAATTGCAGTTGAGTACGCTGCCCAAAGCCACGCTTCTCGATATCGGCGGTTTCACGGCCGACTATCTGCAAATCAGCTATGGCACAGCGGATTGGTCTACCTGCGATTCACTTGAAAACGGTGTCACTATGCTGTATAACCAAGTGAAGTCCAAGGTCAACGCGGATTTCGACCTGCTTCTGGAGGAAGCGGATATTGATGCTATCCTGATGGGAAAAGAGACTCAATACAGAGCGGAAGTTATAAAAATCGTACATAACAGCGCCCAGGTATTCGTCTCAGATTTATTCAGCAAACTGTGTGAGCGGATGATTGACCTGCGGGCCGGCAAGATTATTTTCGTGGGCGGTGGCTCTATTCTTCTAAGGAAACAAATTGAGTCCGCCGGAAAGGTGGGCACAGCCATCTTTGTCGATGAGATTAAGAGATGCTTTTGATAGTTCCCCAAATTGCATAAGCGCAGCACCCTGCCGCAAAAAAAGATTCACTTGACAAATGGTAACAGGTTACCTATACTATAATTAGTAACCTGTTACTAATATATCTAAATATGAGGAGCGATATCGATGGATGCGCAGGAAAAAAAGGCATATGCGTTTGGTATGATCTTTCTATTGTCAAATAAAATGCAAAACCTTGGAGATAAGCTGGACCCCCAACTTACGGTCAAGCAATGGATATTTCTCACCGGCGTGCTGAGATGCGAGAGCCATACGCCTACGTTGTCCCAGGTTGCCGCTCGAATTGGCAGCTCACGGCAGAACGTCAAGAAAATCGCATTGCTGCTCGAAAAGCAAGGCTTTGTTTTTATGGAGAAAGACGTAAACGACGCGAGAGCGATTCGTATCCACCTGACAGACACCTGCCTGGAGCATTTAGAGTCGCGCAATGAAATGGAACGACGCTTTCTTGAAGAGCTATTTGACGGGTTCTCAGCAGAGGATCTGACGTCGTTAACCAGTGCAATGGAGGAACTTGAGAAGAATGTCAACAAAATGGAGCGCAAATATGAAGAAGAGGAAGCGTAATGGGATGTGGATTGCAATCATAACAGTACTTTTGTTGCTATTAGGGGTTGTAATATTTATCTGCATCCCCTTCTCACCAACAGCAGCCAGATTTAGTCATATCACAGGAGAAAAGGCCAAAGATACACAGGATGTGTCCGAGGTATTCACGCAGGCAGACATAGAAAGACTGCCCGCACCCGTTCAGCGGTATTTTGAATACTGCGGATATCTTGGAACACCCAAAATGGCATATATGAGGGCCTCGCTGACCAATGTGGATTTTGTGATGTCTGAAACAAAGACAATCAGAATTGACTATAAGCAGATGAATCTTGTCCGGAAGCCTGAACGGTTTGCTCTGATCTCTTCCTACTTGTCCGGCGTCCCGTTTGAGGGACTGGATTCCTATGAAAACGGCAGGGGCGGTATGAAAGGCACGCTGGCCAAGGTTATCCCGTTATTTGATCAGAGGGGGGAAGAAATGGACCGCGCCTGCCTCGTCACCTGGCTTGCGGAGTGTTTAATGGTGCCGAACGCCGCTCTGCAGAATTTTGTATGCTGGGAATCAATGGATGATAAACAGGCAAAGGCAACAATCACCTGGGAAGGGGTTTCTGCAAGCGGCATTTTTACGTTTTCCGAAGCCGGAGAATTGCTTGCTTTTCGCACAAGCAACAGGACGGCGATCGATATGTCGGGCAAAGAAACCAAGGCGGACTGGTCGGCTTATTTTCGTGAGTATCACATCGTTAACGGTCTTTTGCAGCCAAAAGTCATCCAATCCGTATGGCACTATGAAGCCGGGGACTGCGTATATTTCAATCAAAACGAGGCAGCAGTCGATATCCATTACCAATAAAACCGATTATTTGAAGAAGGAGACTTACCGATGGATCACGTTGTATATCTTGACGCAAAGGAAAAAGAACTGGAGAAACTGCTGAGCGGTGAAAAAAGCATGATTATCCGCGGGGCAGCAGGAAGAAAGCTGCCGCACGGACGAGTTTATGCGGGAGATGTTCTCTGGTTTATAGAAAACAGCGGCGACGGGCTGGTGAGAGCCTGCGCCACGGTAAAAGGCGTATTCAATTCAGAAAAACTGACCGAACAAGAATCACAAAAGCTCATTGCGGAGCATCAGAAAAATCTCTGTCTCACTCCAAATCAAATGAAGCGTTGGGGCGGTAAACGCTATCTTGTGCTGATGGAAATCGAGAAATTATACGAAGTTGCCCCGTTTTCCATTGATCGGAGCGAATACGGCAACATGGACGACTGGCTTCCGGTAGGTGACATAGAGAGCGTGAGAAAATAAACCGGCTTTATCCAATAATTCGAAGGGGAATGTGGGACAGATGCATCCCTCCACTACTTTTATAATTTAGAAAGGACGCGCAATCATGAGAAAAGTAGGGATTTTATCCGTATCGCTGTTGTTGCTGGTCGTTTTGCTTGGGGCGATGGTTTTTAGATACGACCGATTTGATACATACGATGGTGGAAGCCGATACATTGACAGATGGACGGGTGTGGAATGGATAAGGGAGGAATATGCCTACGGTCAATCGCGCATACCTGCGAATTACTTCAATCATCCGGGTGCTATGGCAGCAACCGGCGAGGAAATGGCAGCACAACTGATTCGAATCGTAAACAGAGAAAACACCTTGCTGTTTATATGGTGTGTTTTGCTGCTGCTGTGCCTGGGTGGAATTGTTTCATTTTTTGTAAGACCCCGTCGTAAGGCGATTCATTTCAAGCGGCATGACAGTTGAGCAAACTGCCGAACGCATGGGTATTCCGGTGGAAGGTGCCAGATACCTGTGCAGAGAAACGGTGAAAGGAGGAAAAACATGAAAAAGCATAAGGTTTCGGATTATTGGAACATGGGAACATCCATCGGCCTCTGTGCTGCAATAGGCATCGTCCTGGGTGCGTTGCTTCAAAACCTTGTTTTGTGGCTCTGCATTGGTGCTGGTGTGGGCGTGGTTCTCGGAGCGGTTACCATGCTGTACAAACAGAAAAAATCATGAAGAGAACCATACACATCCTCATACTCGCCGCCTTTACTGTCGGCTTCTTCGCCGTATCCGCGCTTGCGCTGGTTCTGCCGGACAGAAAGATAAGGCCGAATTCCCCGGCAGAGGAATACACGGCCTTTCTGGATGCAAGAATCCCGAAGCTGATGCAGCGATACGGGATTCCAGGCGTTAATATCGCACTTGTGCAGAATGAGCAGATTGTATATACAATGGCCTATGGCGATGCAGACCGGGAAGCTGGCCGCAAAATGACAATCGATATGCCAATGCGCGTCCAGTCCATCTCTAAATCGGTTACGGCATTGGCCGTCCTGAAGCTGGCGGAAGAAGGAAGACTGAACCTGGATGATCCTGTTGAAAAGTATATCAAGGATTGGAAGCTCCCCGCTTCAGTCTACTCGCCGGACGATGTGACGGTACGACGGTTGCTCTGCCACACAGCCGGCTTGCCGCTGGGAGATGTCTTCGCGCTTTACGCGCCGGATGAACCGGCGCCGTCCCTTAAAGAAAGTCTGACCCGTTCGGCAACTTTGTTTCAGGCACCAGGGAAAGGCTTTTCTTATTCTAATGTCGGATATAACCTGCTGGAGCTGCTGATTGAGGAAGTTACGGGAAGAGACTTTGCTGAATACATGAAAAATGAGATTCTCTCTCCCCTCGGCATGAATCATTCGAGCTTTGAATGGAGCACAGAGGCCCTTGCCGCCGTGCCGTTGGGGTATACGCTGGACGGAAAGCTGGTTTTGCCCTACCGTTACGCGGAAAGGGCGTCGGGCGGGCTGCTCGCCACTGCGGAAGACATCGCCCGATTATGTATCTCAGGAATGCCTGCCTTTTCCAAACAACAGATACTCACGAGCGCTGGCATTGAACAGCTTTATGCTCCACAGGCTGAGCGGCTTGGGATATATGGCATGGTGTTCGACGCTTATGGATTTGGGCATTATATCGAACGGTTTTCGAGCGGAGAATTGGCGGTGTCACACGGTGGGCAGGGAACCGGCTGGATGAGTCATTTTCACGCGGTTCCCGAAACGGGTGACGCAATTGTAATTCTGACAAACAGCCAGCGGAGCTGGCCATTCATCGCCGGCGTACTGAATGGGTGGGCACGCTGGTGTGGTTTTTCCGCGCCCGGAATGGCGAGCATTCTTTGGGGCGAATGTAGTTTATGGGCGTTGGTCGGGTTGGTTTGCGCAACTGCCCTCATTCAGGTAATAAGGATGGGTATTCGTTTAGCAAGTGGTAGCCTCAATCTTACCCCATTGCGACCCGTCCGCACAGATATGCCGCGCATAGCACAGCTTGGAATCACTATTTTCATGCTGGTAGGTTTGTTGTGGTGCGTTAATCAAAAATATCTGTTTATATCGTCTATCTTCCCTGCAGCTTCCGTGTGGCTGGGCATTTCCGTGTGCGCATATGCGATTGTTCTGCTGTTGTCGGCGCTATTCCCGCGCGTTGACGAAATAGATGCAGGCTAAATCTTGGATTATTTTGATTGCAGATCAAGTGCAATCTGCTTTTTTGACTTCTTAACTAATATTTCACCTGACAGCGCATTCAGTATAACCCTGCTTTGCATTGCATTATATAAACAATCTACACTTCAAATTAGAATTTGACATATCCCCATTATTATGATAATGCGTTTCCGCGCCTTTGGGTAAGAATGTTGACTAAGTTATAGAGCCTTACTCAAATAAATCATATCCACTAATTGAATACCGTTATCAAACATTGGGTGGTCATAATTGTCTATGAAAAAGCCCTTAAGCCTATGCGAAATCCTAAAACCGTTTTTTTCGTAAAACCGTAATATCCATGGGCTGTCACCTGTTCCCACAATCATAGTCGTGTACTTGCCTTTGTAATGTGAAAAAATGTAATGCAAAAGTTTGCTGCCATACCCATTACCATGCCATTTTTCATAAGTGGCTATGTTTTTTAGCTCACATACATCATCACTTTCCCGTGTAACTACGCACACGCTTTTCAATTCGCTATCATATAAGGCAAAAAGATCCCCTCGCTCTAAATATTTGTCTATCATGGATTCTTGTTCATCAGCTAACAAGAGTAAATCCAGAAACTGCTTTTTGTTTTCGCAAATACTTTTTATCTCCAAAATACACCATCCAATCTTTTACCTTTAGTAATCGCACCATTCATTTATATACATAGGACTTGGTACTCATTATCCCAATACTGTGAAAAGCATATTGCTTTTCAGCATTTCACTATCTTGCGCTACCACGAGCTATTTCCCATAACATAAATGATTGGGGGCTAACTAAATTATACCGATTTGTCGCTATGTTTTCAATTATGCTAATATAGAAAGCTTTATTAGTGCTTGATGTTTACCCGGTGGCGAGCATCTCTTTTGAAAGAAAACATAAATTTTTTGAAAAAATCAAAGCGGAAAGAGCTTTAGACTGAACCCAGACAATTAGACAAATAAAGAAAAGTCCTATCGCAGAAAATCTAAGGATTACGCGAGCTGGCACCGTTTTTCATACGGTGTCAGCTTAGTTTTTAATTGAATACGTTCAAAATTGTAGAAGTGAATGTACTCATTAATGAGTTTACGCGCTTGTGAGATAGAACGAATTTTATGTCGATAGATGCACTCCGTTTTAAGAATGCTAAAGAAACATTCAGCTGGAGAATTATCGAGAGGTGTTCCAGCTCTTGACATGGATGGCAAGATGGAATAGTGTTTAGTTAACTCAAAATACTCTGTGGAAGCGTATTGAGAGCCTTGGTCGCTGTGGAGTATCAGTCCATCAGCGACCTCCTTTTTTGCTTTATGGATTGTTCGATGCACTAACGTTTGATCCTGCGCGGTGCCGGTCTCATAAGCAACTATATAGTTATCGTACAGATCTTTGATCATAGACAGATAAAGCACGCCCTGATCAGTATGTATGTAACTGATATCTGTTACCCACTTTTCATTCGGTTTGTTTGCGGTGAAATTTCTGCTGAGCCTGTTCTCGTAGGTTTTCATTTTATTTTGTCTTAGGTAAAGAGGGCGGCGTCGGCGGATTTCTGCCTGAAGATTATACTTTCGCATCAATCTCAATACAGCTTTATGATTAATGACCAAACCGGTCTGCCTCAGTAGCCACAGCTTGACGCGTCGGTATCCATACGTCTTGTTTGATTTATCCTGGCACTCCTTGATTAGATTGCCGATAATCTCGTCTTTATCTCGGTCTCCCTGTCGATTAAGCCAGACGTAATACCCACTGCGAGAAACCTGAAAGAAGCTGCACATGAATGATATTGGATACTTGTCCTTGTTAGCGTGTATTGCTGCATATTTTACCGATGGTCTCACATCCTTCCAGCAGCGTGAAGAAAAGACTTGTATAGTGCAACTTCACGTTCAAGCTCCTTGATACGAAGCGTCATTTCATGCTCCTTGGTCATCGGATTTTTCCGTGGGCGCCCCTTTCTTTTCGGAACTGTAATGCCTTTATCCTGCCGCTTGTTATATCTGTTTACCCAATTCCTTATTTGTTTTAGTGTTAATCCAAGCGCTTCCGCTATCTCTCGCCTTGTTTTACCTGCCTTGTCAAGATTGAGTATTTTATCTTCTATCTGCATTATGTGTGTATATTTTCTGCTCATATGTAACTACCCCCTGTCGTATTAATTATCCTACGACAGGGGGCTTTTTCTCAATGTCTATTTTTCGGGGTCTACTTCACTTCCACGGAGGCTCTTTTCTTTTCTGCTTCTTGAAAAGGTGCAGTGGGACTGCGAGTATACCTTGTCACCGGTACTTATGGCAATCTTACAGGCGCGACGATGATGAATGTGCAGAAGCTCGCAAAGAGACTTAGTAAACGCTTTGATTACGCGGCCAGCCTGCGTATGGTGGATAATTATCTGCCTGACGATATTAAAAGGGTTCATAATGAACCATCAAGGTAAACTTCTCACTCTAAGAATCCTCAACGACAGAAAAAGAAAAAAGTCATTCCACTTGCAGGGTAATAGGGGTAACAAAAGCAGTATCGGGATCAATCGTGATGATTCCCCGTCCTCTTTTTCTGGCGTATGAGATAAAATGGGCGGCAGGCTCAAGCTGCGGCGCCTCGCAATTTTCGTAGACTGCAATCACGAAACCGGCGTGATCCACGAGATAACGGTTGCAGCGGGAACGGCAATCCCCGGTGTACCGGGTGCTGATCAGGCCGTTATAGGTGCTTTTTTCAAGGATGGTATAATACCGCTCCCGTTGCTCAGGCGTCCATTTTTTTGCCTGTTCTTCATACGGCAATATGCAGAACAACTGGATCTGTGGGTATTTCTCCATAAGCCCGAGTATCAGCTCCGCTCCCCACATGGAGGCCCCGACCTCACAATCCGAATAAAAATCCGTTACCCCGTTTTGATAGAGAGCGAGGATCTGCAGAAGCATGGCATTTTTGATACGCAGACACAGCTCGTCCTCCTCATCGTAACCGAATGGAAAGCGCATAGGATGTTGTCCTGTAAAAGCACAGGAAATAGTTAGCATATTTTTCACCTCTTAATTTAACTTAGCGGTCGTGATGTGCATACACGCCGTTACATTGTAAGTCACATGACCATACAATACAAGTGTTAAGTTAAATCAAGGACGGTGAGTTAAAATGATTTTAGATTACGAAGCCATAGGCGCGCGGATCAAAGATGTGCGTTCTATGCTAAATATGAGCCAGGAGCGGCTGGCGGAGCTTGCAGGTTTGTCCACTACCCATACCAGCCATATCGAAACCGGCAACACCAAGGTAAGCCTCCCTTCGCTTGTAAAGATCGCAAACGCACTTGGGGTTTCATTGGACGAGCTGGTTTGCGACAGCATCATCAAAGCCAAGGCTGTGTTTGAGGGCGAGCTCGCTAGAACGATAAGCGACTGCGACGAGCTTGAGATCCGGGTTATCTCAGACATGGCAAAGATGCTCAAAACAAGCATGCGCGGGCGTTTAAAGATTAACCGATGAAGCATGAAAAACAAGCGGACAGGAGTAAACTGCCCGTTTTATTCAAACTATAAATTTTGATAAAAGCTTGAATTTTATATTCGTGAACAGCCTTGTACATAATAAAATTAAACAAGGCCGTTTATGTTGATTTGTATGTTTCTATTTCTTGAAACATGTCGAATTTTATGGTAAAATATACAATAGTGGGAGATGTAATGATGGACTACTTAACAGTAAAAGAAGCTGGAGAAAAGTGGGGAATTGGGAGTAGAATGGTTACGCTGTACTGCGCACGGGGCCGGATCGAGGGTGCATTGAAGAAAGGTAATCTGTGGTTGATTCCGAAAGATGCTCCAAAACCACAGGATACACGGAGAAATCCATCAAAGAGATAAATCCTTACACCGCGCTGTAAACGGATAGGTATGGTCTCCCCCATTATAATGGAGGAATTAATATGCGCAAAAAATCGGATCAACAACAAATGTATTACTTTTCGGACAAGCTCAAAAGGCAGCTTGTCCAAATACCGCATTACCCCCTCACCATCGTGGAGGCGCCATCCGGCTTTGGCAAAACAACGGCTGTCAGGGAGTTTTTAAAAGAAAACCTCCCTCAAAGTGCCTGTGAATTCTGGTATACCTGTCTGGGCGAGCCGACTTCCATGGCGTGGATGGGCATTTGCGATCTGCTTTCCAACGTGAATGATAAAGTGGCTGATGCCCTCAAAAAATTAAAGATGCCCACGCTTGATACCTTGTACTATATGACAACATATCTCAGAGATGTTCACTGCCAAACCGAAACATATTTGATCGTGGATAATTACCAGCTTGTCGACTCCGATATTCCCCGTGAGTTGATAAGCGTTTTTTCCATGCATGGAAATCCCAATCTACATATGATATTCATTACCCAGCAACTGGAGGCTAAACAGCAAATTACAATTCATAACAACCATATTCATACTATTGATGCATCGTCATTTTTCTTTGACAGGGAGGGTACTGCCAGCTTGTTCCGCATGGAGGGTATCCGCCTTACTGACGATGAGCTGGAAAAAATATTCATGAGCACCGAAGGCTGGGTATCTGCCATTCGTCTGCAAATAATAAACTATATAGAAACAGGTTCATTCACTCTTAACACGGACATAGAGCAATTGGTGGAAACCGCTATCTGGAACAAGCTCACGCAGGAAGAAGAAGATTTTCTGTTATCGGTTTCGGTTCTGGATAGCTTTACGGTGCACCAGGCAGCCATCATGACCGGTAAAGAGACACTGCCTGAAGCCATCCAGCACTTGCTCAAATATAATGATTTCATCCGCTATATCCCCGATCAGCATTTATACAGCATACACAGTATTCTGCGGGACTACGTGTTGAATCGCTTTCATCACCACAAGCCAAAGGAGTATCAAAAGCAAGTGATTCATAAAGCCGGGGTCGCATGTGCTGCAATGTCACAGTATTACCCCGCATCAAAGTTTTTTTATAAAGTCAGGGATTTTGATGCTATTCTGTCTTTACCCTTCGGGCGCGATAATTATTTAGATAGACATAAAGAAAATAATCAATCGGAATTTATAGCTACGATAATTAAAGAATGCCCCGATGAAATATTGCGTAAATATCCTTTTACTATGATAATTTTCGGACATTATGCACTTATGAATGGACAGACTGATGCATACCTAAAGCTGGATAAGCTGCTTGATTCAATTGTTCAAAACGAAGCGGATTTCAATCAGGAGGAACTACAGAGAATAAAAGGTGAATACATCCTCATGACTACTCTGGGAGACCTTAATGATATTACTAAAACGACAGAGGGTTTTAAGAGAGCGCTTGAATTTTTAGGTAAACCTTCTACGCTTATCCGGACTAATACTCTATGGATGTATAACTCAGTCTTAAATATGCACTGGAGAGAATCCGGTGAACTGGAAAATGAGCTGAGACAAGCAGATATAAGTGCGAGCATATATTGCAAGTTAACCCAAGGACATGGCAGCGGCTTCAACATTATCATGAGGGCTGAAGCCATGCTTATGCGCGGCGAAGATGACGAGGCTGAAATTTTATGTCATAAAGCGCTCTACGAAGCCCGCAGTTATCAGCAGACCGGTATTTGTATCTCAGCAGAATTGGTTCTATCCCGTATTGCAATTTTACGGGGAGATGTGGGGGGTTACTTTGCAGCGATAAAGAATATCCAGGATTATACGAAAGAAAATTCCAACCGGTACATCTTGCGTATGGCGGAACATTGCATGTCGATCATAAGCCTCCTGTTGGGTATCAAAGATTATGTAGCCCCGTGGCTTTACGATATGGAGAGTATAAAAAGAGTGCTTTATGCTCCTGTTGTTCCCAATGCTCAAATGCTTTACTTAAAGCTCTTGCTTATGGAAAAGCGGTATAATGAGTTTTACGGTATTTGCCAGCTTGCCCTCGACGAATCCCGAAATCCATCCGGGAATAAAAAGCACATGATGCAGCAAGTGTACCAGCTCATCTTCCTCGCCATAGCCAAGCGTAACAATGGAAAACATCTGGAAGCACAGGGGCATCTCAGGGAAGCGCTTAATATAGCACTGCCGGATCAAATTTACCTCCCCTTTGCCCAACAGGAAGGTATGGAGGACTTTCTTCTAGAACTCAATATACGCTCATTTGGCAGCGTGAAAAGTCCAAACGTATCCCCCTATATGGAAGCACCTAAAATCCCAGCTATGCCCCTTGTGAAGGCTGTACAAGCCCCCTTCGGGGGGGGGGGGGGGTGGGGGTAAGGGCCTCTATACCCATCTGAGGATGCGGACGCGCGAGGCTGGGGGGGGAGAGCAAAAAACAAGGCATATATCCACAAATATATTCCCCGACACACCAAGAGAAAGCGAAATCGCACAATGACCACAGCAAGTATACCCTAAACACACCATCTATACCATCACGCAAACG
>JAAOXG010000070.1 GCA_013036995.1 Lacrimispora defluvii | reverse complement strand
AATTTCCTATTATATAAAAAAGGCGGCAGGCCAAAATTAAGGCCTGTCCCCCAGGTGTATCACTTTTTACTATCAGTCACTTAATCATTCACTATCCACAACGGTTCCCCGCCATGAAAAAAGTGTTTAATCTGTTCGGCCGCCTGAACCGCAATTGCAGTCATACATTCTTCTGTATTAGAGGCCATATGGGGAGTAACCACTGTATTCGGCATATGAAGCAGCGGATTGGTGCTGACAGGAGGCTCTGTCTCGAACACATCCACAAAGGCACCGGCGATACTTCCTGCTTCCAGCGCGCGTATCAGCGCGCCTTCTTTCACCACCTCACCTCTGGAACAATTAATAAAATAAGCGCTCTCCTTCATCCATGCAAATTCCTGTTCCCCAACAAATCCAGTTGTTTCGGCCGTCGCAGGAACATGAAGGGATATGACATCACACTCCCGGAACAATTGCTCCCAGCTCAGTATTTTTACATACTCCGGAATATCATCTGATGGCTGGTTTAAATAAGCAGCGATCTTCATGGAAAGACCGTCATGTGCAATTTGGGCTGTCAGCCTCCCAATTCTTCCAAATCCTATAATTCCCAGAGTTTTGCCCTTCAGCTCCATACCCTTACTGGAATTCTTAAAAAGAAAATTTCCGTTTTTCATCTGCTCGCTGCATGGAAATAATTGCTTTGTTACCGCCAGCATGGCACCAATCGTATACTCTGCAACAGATGTTGTTGTGGCATCCGGTGTATTTGTAACAGCAATACCAAGCCTTGATGCTGCTTCTATATCAACATTATTATATCCTGCACCATGGCGCGCTACGATTTTTAATTTTTTTCCGGCTTTCATCACATTTTCAGTCATAGCAGCCGTACGCAAAAGTACCGCATCACAATCTGCAATATCCCGGATCAAATCTTCCTCTGTCGCACCTGAACCGATTTTTAATTCAAATCCATGGTTAATTAAATATTCCATTCCTTCCTGTGCAATCATTTGTGGTATTAATACCTTTATTCCCATACAAATTAACCTTTCTGTCTTTATTAAACCTGTCCTATTTATGCGTAAACAGCCTTCATCAGTTTAGCCAGCTTAGCCGGATCTGTTGTTTCACACATTAATTTCTGGCGCTCCTGATCCATGCTGTTAATGAGCTTTGCCTTTTCCAAAACCCGCCCCATATACTTTCTCGGGAATTTAACCGCTCCGTTCTGATCCATGTGTATCACCTCTCCCGGACAGACATCCATACCACTGACCGAGACAGGTGTATTCAAAGCTGCTATGGCAACAGTTCCATGACCGGCCGTCAAGCCGCGAAACAGGCACTGAACCTCCAGCCCCCTCATTTCTTCGATATCTCTGGCAGGTCCATCTCCCAGAACTCCTGTTACGCCAAGCTGCTTCAGTGCAGTCAGCATATTTCCGCCCAGCAGAGCATTTTTAGATCTCATGTTATCTGGTCCGCACTGCTTCATTGCCAGAATTACAGGTTTGGGTGCCTCCTCTACTGCCTTTAGCAGATCAAGGAATTCCAATCTTTCATATCCCGGATCTTTAAGCGAATAAGTCACAGTTACCACATGGGCACATCTGGGCCCGTGTTCCGGATAAAGGCATTTTAAATTCTGATCCGTATACCAGTTGATTTCAAATGGGTGATAAAGTCCCAGGCAGGTCTGCCTGTCCCCTGCATAGGTGGCAACTGCATTTGTAATAGTCGGCGTATCGAACTGCTCTAAATCTCTCATGATTCTTTGTTCATTTTCAATATCAGAACGATCCATGCTTATTCCTTTCTACAATGCTTTGATTTCATTCCAGATACTGTCTTCCACATAGATTCCCTTCTCATTATGCTCCTGATGGAAACGGATAAAATCATCTCCTGGTGCAAAAATTCCATTGGAATGCTCAGAAAGTTCTCCGCTTTTCAGATGATTTACCGCTTTTTTTATTTCTGCACTCATCTTTTCTGCATCTGTGGTTTTTGAAGGATCAATCAAAATCATAACCTGAGAGGCACCTCCACAGCTTCCCTTACCTGCCTTATCTAAATCGGCCGCTCCCTGTCCATCTGTGAGAATGCTTCCAAGAATGTCCAGCATGAAGGCAAAACTGGATCCTTTCCAGTAACCAATGGGCATGATTCTCCGGCTTTCTTCAATAGCACCCGGATCATCGGTGATATTTCCATCTTTGTCAAAACCTCCCGGAAGGGGAAGCTTTTTCCCCTCCAGACGGGTCATTGCCAGTTTTCCATAAGCATATTGTGAGATTGCCATATCAAGCATCATGGGTTCTTCCCCCAGGGCGCCCGGAACTGCCATTACAAAGGGGTTATTTCCCAATCTGCAATCTTTTCCGCCCCAGGGCGGCATAACAGATTCGGTATTTGTCCACATGATCGAAATAAAACCCTTTCTCGCGGCATAAAGGCCATAACTTCCACCCCGCATCCAGTGAGTTGTGTTCTTTAGGCCAACCATGCCGATCCCATATTCTTCAGCCAGCTTAATCCCTTCCTCGGTACAGAACATGGCATTGAGAATGCCGGGACCCATATTGCCATTATATATTTTTATGGCTCCCATTTCCTTTTCAAGCGTAGGTTCACCATGAATATCAACCCAGCCATTTTTTATGTAACTTACAAAACGCGCAACACGGCCAGTTCCATGAGAATAAATTCCGTCATAAGTGGAATCTGTATGAATCTTCGAACAAATTTCTGCTTTCTCTTCACTCATACCATATTTCATGAATACCCGTTTTATTTCATTATTTATTTCTTCATATGTTAATCTCATATCAATTTCCCCTTACTTGTCCCTGTGTTTTTTTAATTTCCCCGTAAACAGTATAACCAACAGCAAAGACAGTAAGAATCAGAAATACGGCTGCTATAGGCGACTGCATAACTGGCAGAAAGCTTCCCTCCGTCTTCATTAGAGATCGCCTTAAATACGTCTCCAGTGATGGGGCGAGAATAAAGCCTACCACCAGGGGTGCAAGTGGAAATTTGTTCCGCTTCAGCATATATCCCAGAAATCCGAACAATACCATGATTAAAATGTCTAAACTATTATTATTTGCGCAATAAGAGCCTACAAAGCAGCAGACGATTACAATGGGCAGCAGCAGTGTAGAAGGAATGGACAGCATCTTTACAAACAATGATAAGCCGTAATATTCCACGAGAAAGAATACGACATTTGCAACAATAAAAGCCGCCAATATGGCATACACCAACACTCCGCTTGTTTTAAAAAGCAGCGGACCTGGTGTAACATCATGAAGCTGAAATCCGGCCATAATCATAGAGGTGGCATTATCTCCCGGGATACCAAGTGTCAGCAATATGATCAGAGCGCCTCCCACTGTGGCATTATTTGCTGTCTCAGAGGCAACCACACCTTCTACAACTCCCGTGCCAAAATCTTCCGGATGTTTGGATGTCTTTTTTGCGTAAGAATAAGCAAGAAGATTACTTACATTTCCGCCAAGTCCGGGAAGTATACCGATTAACAAACCAATGATGGAACTGGGAATGGCCGTTTTCAAATAAGATAGAAATTCTTTAAAGCTGAATCCAAATCCTTTGACCTCTTTCTGTTTGATATCCGATATTCCAACCACCTTTGCAGAGGCTGCCTTTTCTCTGGCTGTCAGCATGATCTGAGATACTGCAAACAGACCAATCAGAACCGGAACCAGATTGAATCCATTCGCCAGCTTATTAATACCAAACGTATAACGGTAATAAGAACTTAAGCTGTCGGTTCCTACAAAACCAAACGTTATACCAAGAAGGCAGGACAGAAGTCCTTTTACTATGCTTCCCTCTGATAAGGCCGAAACAGTGGTGAGGGAAAATAATATAATGGCAAAATAATCATATGAATTGAATCTCAATGCAACCTTGGCAATATGAGGACCTGCAAAGGATAACACCACAGCTCCGATTAAGCCTCCGATAAAGGAAAACAAAATCGCTGCACCAAGAGCTTTCTTTGCCTCTCCTTTTTTCGCCAAGGGATACCCGTCAAAGCAGGTTGCAATCGAGGATGGTGTACCAGGTATCCCAAGCAATATAGCTGAGATTAAACCGCCGGAACAGCCTCCCACATAAACAGCCATCAAAAAAGAAATGCCGTTTACTGCCTCCATTCCAAATGTAAACGGAAGCATGATGGCCAATGCAGTAAAAGCGGAAAGTCCAGGCAGCGCCCCGATAATTAATCCTCCCACAACCCCTGCAACAATTAAGAATAACGTGTCAAATGCAAAAATCGTCTGGAATCCATGTAGCAGTTCCATATTCAAGTCTCTCCTCTCTTCGCTTACTTATCAGATCCGCATAAATAAATTTCCAGCCGGTAAGGCAATCATAAAAATTTTCCAGAAAATGAAATTAATTGCAACAGGCACCAGAACTGATATTGCCAGTGTAATCATCATCTTTTTTTTATTTCTGTAATCTTCTTTTGGCAGCAAGATCAGGCACTGACAAAACAGATATACGATTGAGGTAATGACAAACCCCAGCTGCAGTATGATCAGATAATACAAAATCAAGGCAAGACACGTTAAAAGCAGCGAATAGTTCAAACCAGCGTGTTGCGCAGATCCATCTTTCGTTTCTTCGCTCTTTTTAAAGCCGATAGAAGACAGCGTTAAAATTCCTGACAAAATTCCCATGAAAACAGCTGTGCACCTTGGAAAGAAACGAGATCCCAATACATCAGATTTCGATTCTGGTATCCAGAAGGAAACCGCATATATGAATATTGCAAACAGCAGAAATGTTATTCCAGCATATACATTCTTCTTTTTTTCACTCACAATCATTTCTCCTTTACACCGCCTTACTGATTGGATAAGAATTCTTCTGTATATGGCTTCATATTCTTTTCGTACATGGAATTAGCAAAGTCTCTGCCCTCATCCCGCGGCATCCAGTCTACTGTCAGATAATAGCTTTCCATTGTTTTAATAAATTCTTCATCCTGAGTTACTTTTTCCATAGCATCTGCAAGTGCCTGCACAATATTGTCCGGTGTATCCGGATTTGTGCCTACCCAGAAGAATTTACTAAAGTCCACATTACTCAGGCCATATTCCTCGGGAAGGGGAACAGCACTGATCAAATTATTTTTTTCGCTTCCCAGAAGGCAGAGGGGAATAAATTCACCAGTAGAGAAATAATCGGTCGCAAGACCATAAGAGATGTTAATCACATCCGTCTGTTCACCAAGAAGTGCAGTCATTTTTGCTGCATTATTTCCGACATCAATGAATTTTAATGAAGAATTCCATTCCTTATTCATGGCAATGCCGCACAGCTGATTGGTAGCACCAATTTTACCGCCATATTCAATAGTGTCCGGTGCCGCTTTTGAAGCATTCAGTAAATCTTCCAGCGTCTTCCAGCCGGATTTTGCATTTACTGCCAGCACTGTAGTATTGTCTATAATCGGGATACCTACTGTCTTAAAGCTGTCAATATTAATTTTAGAACTGCCCTGCATATACGGAACAAATAAATCAGTACCATTCACTACAAGTGTCTTTCCATCCGGTTTGGAATCCAGACATTCCTGCAGTCCCATGACGGTTGCACCTCCATCCACATTTTTAACCACAACGTTAACCCCCAGATACTTCTGCATGTACTGAGCCAGCACCCTGGCATTCCGGTCTGTGTCTCCTCCCGCTTTTACAGGGCAGATAATAGTAATGGTACCATCAAACGTATACGCACCGCTTTTAGCTGCTGTACCAGCTGTATCAGCAGCTGTACTGTCTTTGGCTGCTGATGCGCTCTTTCCATTACTGCAGCCAGTAAGAATGAAAGCTGCTGCTGCCATACCAAGTAGAATCTTCAATGCCTTTTTTCTCATTTTGTCCTCCATACATTGTTAAATTTTTACTTTTTTAATGCAAGCATTGCAAAGCACAGCCTGTCTTTGTATAATAGAATAATGAAAAAGAGCCAATGCCGCAATGTTTTATGCATTTATCACAATAAGATTATAACAACGCCATTGAACAAGCACAAATATTTAAAACAGATCGACATAATAATATTATCTTATTATTAATTTTTTCTTTAAAGAGAAGGGGTTTTGTAATGGAGACTAAGCATTTAAACTACATAATTTCAATTGCGCAGCATAAAAACATGACAAAGGCGGCAGAAAAGTTATTTGTTTCACAATCTTCTTTAAGCCAATATCTTTCCAGACTGGAACAAAATATAGGATCCCCTCTTTTTTTCCGTGCGAAAGGAGAACTGATTCTGACACCAGCAGGCGAACTTTATGTAAATGCTGCAAAAGAGGTGGTACAGATTAAAGACAGACTCTATAAGAATATGGAGAGTCTGAATAAGCGGGGACATATTTCAATTGGAGTCAGTTCCCAGTGGGGAATACGGCTTCTTACGGCGATTGTACCGGAAATAAAAAATATGTTTCCTTCTGTGACGATAGAGATTTCTGAGACAAGTATCAGGGAAATATTTACACAGATTATGAGCGGTAAACTGGATTTTGCCTTAGCCTCCTGTACTGAAACACTCCCACAGGAAATCCAGGCTGAAGTTCTGGAGACCGAGGAGATACTTTTTGGCATACCAACCAATCATTTATTCGCAATGAGACAAAATAAAAAATCAATATCCCAACCTGAATTTGCTGATTTTATAAGAAATGATAATTTTATTTTATCAAAAAAAGAATACGCAACGCGCATTCTTGCAGAAAAACTTTTTGAAGAGATTAAAATAAGACCTGATGCCATATGTGAAACCAACAGTATGGCAACAATCAGTAACATGGTAGCAAATGGTTCCGGTGTCGGCTTTTTCCCTGTCTCCTGCTCCAATGACCGGGAACATATCAAATACTACTCACTGAAGCCGAAGATGAAGCGCTATAACCTACTCCTTCACAGGAATAATCTTCAGTTGAATCCATTGGAAAAAACATTTCTTTCTTACGTAAGAAGCAACTTTCTATAATTTAAAACAGAGAGATGAATACATTGACGTTTTTCTGATCACGTAGTATTCATCTCTCCTTATTTAGAGAAAACTTACCTGATGCTAATGTTTATTTCGTAATCCACTCAATGGGGGCACCCGGTTCCACTGTTCCGTAACTTATGGGCGTTGTTTCTCCTGTCTCTGGATTGGTCGGCTGGTCAATTTGATATAAATATCCGTTTTTTCCGTATCTTCCAAACGCACTTTGGTCGTAGTGTTCGCGATCCATACAAATGTTGATGGCTTTCAATCCAACTACCACTTCTTTGCTTCCCTCGAAAAGCTCATGTTCCCATAGATATTCACATTCGATATTTAAAAAGCATTCTTTGATTCGCGGTGCATTAACCTTTAAGGCTTTCTCTGCCGTTAAACCGGAGGCAGTGATTTCATCTGTTCCAAACTCATTGTTGCCGATCGTTTTAATACAGCGGTCATAAATGTCCTTTGACGGAAAATTTAACACGCAGACCCGGGTTTCTTTCAGCGATTGATACATATGCCCGCCTTTATCTACTTTTCCCATGATACAGATGAAGTTGTCAGCTCCGCTGCCCGCAAAGGACGACCAGGAATGCAGACAGGCATTTTCTTTACCGTTGGATTTCCAACCTGTAACGACGAATACCAGCGATGGCATGGCTGTTACTAAATCATACCAGGACAAATTGCCGCAGGCTTCCAGGTATTGCTTTGTATCATATCCTGAAAGTCTCTCAGGCCTTTCAAAAATAGATAAATTTTTTTTCATACAATATTCCTCTCTTTTATTTGATCTGTGTATAGAGTAACATTTATAATACGACAACTGTATGTCGTATTACTTATATTGATTTAATATTTTTTGCATTCAGGCAAATTTCATCCACTAAATCAAGAGGTACCCACCCCTATCCCATTATAACATAGGAATGGAAAATTAAATTCGGCAAAAACATTTAGCATCGCTTTGTGTTAATATGAACATAATAAAAACATGGCAACATTCCCCAATGTTACCATGTCCTCTGGCTTTACTTATAAAACTCTTCTTAGAAACGGGATTATTTTATGTCAAGTCGCAGCGTTCGTGATCCATACAAATGTTGACGGCTTTCAATCCAACCACCACTTATTTGCTTCCCTGGAAAAGCTTATGTTCCCATAGAAACTCACTCCCCCTGCATTGGCAGAGGGCGTTTTTTACAGTCCTCTTAACATGCCGACCCGTTTTAAAGCAATACTAATAAACAGACTTCCATTCCGCAATATTAGAGCTGTCGAATTTAAACGGAGGTCCGAGAATTATTTCTGTACCGCCGTCAGAGGCTTCTATTACCTGGTAATCTCCCATATCTCCTGCCTTAAACTTGTCGCCGGCTTTTCCTGTGATTTTTCCTTCTACCAGGGCCATAGAGGTATATGCTCCCAGAGAACCTACGTCAAGAGGATTCCACAGATACATATATGGACAGGAATGGGCTTCATCATCCCCTATGTATTCTGCCATTTCAGAAGGAAGTCCAAGGCCAGTTAGCTTTACCTTTGATTTCTCGTCCTGAAGGACCTTGGCTGCTGCATTGATCCCGACTGTAGTAGGAGCGCAGATCACCTTTAAATCCGGATATTTTGATAAAAGAGCCTGTGTCTGATCTGTGGATTTCTGAGGTTCATCATCTCCATATGCCACTTCAACCAGATTGAGTTTCGAATACTTTTCTTCCTTCATAACCTCTTTCATGGATTCAATCCATGCATTTTGATTGGTAGCCTGAGAGGTGGCGGAAAGAATGGCCCAATCTCCCTCACCGCCGGAGATATCATAGACCGCTTCCATCAATGCCTGACCGATTTCTTTGATTCCTGCCTGATTGACAAACGTCTGCCTGCTGTCTTTATTGACCTTGGAATCCAGACAGGAAACTTTGATTCCTGCTGCCATTGCGTCCTCTAAGGCCGCCTGCAGGGCATTTTCATCATTCCCGGCGATGCAGATGGAATCCACACCTTGGGAAATCAGCGACTGAATAACGGAAACCTGCGCATCGGCCGTAGCAGACTCGGGATGCTTTATAATACAAGTTCCTCCTTCCGCTTCAATGACCTTTTGAAATCCCTGAGCAATCTTTTCATTGTAGGGATTTCCTGCTGATTTTGTGATGACCGCATACGTCTTTCCAGAGGAACTTCCCCCTCCGTCCTGAGCCACCGATGACTGTTTTCCCCCAGTCTCTGTTTTCCCCGAACAGCCGGTAAGAGTTCCAAATACCATTGCCGCACACAGGACTCCGCAAACCATTTGTTTTCTCATCTTACGATTACCTCCCTTTTTTAATCATAGTTTTATACTAAAACACCCCCGGTGTCTTGTATCACAGTTGTTTCCTTTTTACATTTTTACCTATTTCCGGTAACATAACTGCCAGAATCAGCAGTGTTCCCAGGATCACCAGAATGACCTGAGGATTCATATTGATCTGGCCTAATCCAATTCTTAAACAGATGATGATAAATGCGGATATGATGGCACCGGTCAGCTTTCCTTTTCCCCCGGCCGTTGAGATTCCTCCAAACACAGCCATGGCGATTGCATCCAGTTCAAAGCCGCTACCCGTGGTGGTATTGGCGCCATACAGAACAGATACAAGAAACATGGCACTGATGCCGGCCATCATTCCTGCAACGGAGTACACCAGAAGACGAATTTTCTGAACATGAATTCCAGAAAAATAAGAAGCTTTCCGGTTGCTGCCAATGGCATACAGCTTTCTCCCAAAAGTTGTTTTGCTCAACAGAAAGGTGAAAATGACCGCTGCAATCATAACTACAAAGAAAATGTAAGGAATGGAACCGATTTTTCCTGCCATGGAGCGAAAGCCCTGATTGTTTTTAAGAGAGACAGAACCTCCGCTGCCCAAAGCAATCTCTGCAACTCCACGGAAAATAATCATGGTAGCTAAGGTAACAATCATGGACGGCAGTTCAGTAAACAGGGTCACAGCAATGCCGTTAAAAAGTCCGCAGGCGGTTCCTGTTAAGATTCCAATCAACACCACCACGGGAAACGGTACTCCCGCATTGCCTGCAAGACAGGCGGTAGTTGCGGACAGACAGACCGTCGCTCCAACCGACAAATCGATTTCACCCAAAATCAGAATATACGCCATAGGAAGCAAAAGGAAGACTTCCGTTAAATACTTTGGCATCTCTCGAAGTACATTCACCGGTTTGTAGCTTGGTGAGATAACCATACAAAACAGATTTACCATGAGAAACAGAAGGACCAGTACACCTTCCCAGCTTAAAATCCTTTTTTTCCAGTTTTGATCTGACTGCGCAGATATGCTTCTGCCTGATTTTCCCGCCATTGCTACATCTCCCTTCTTTTTAGATTTTTCTTCTGCATCATACGCTGAGCCACTACATTTAAAATTATAACGACTAAGATTATGAAGCCCTTTACCGTATTCTGTACGATGGAATCAATTCCCACCAGAGGAAGGGCCTTTGCAATGACCGCTAAGATTAAAGATCCCAGTAAAGCACCGGCTACGGTTCCCCGGCCGCCTGACATGCTAACCCCGCCAATAACACAGGCGGCGATTACATCCATTTCTTTTCCGTATAGCATGTTTGGCTGAGCAGAGGAATACACAGCAACTGACAGAGCGCCGCACAAACCGGAAAGCATGCCCATAACCGTATAAACGATCAGTTTAATTTTTATGGTATTGATCCCGGATATAGCCGCTGCCTCGGGATTGCTTCCCACTGCATAGATCTTTCTTCCCGTTCTCGACCATTTCATCACCGCAAAAAAGATTATATAGCATAGAAGTACAATGACGATCACGTTATTTAAAAGTCCAAGACCAAGTTCTTTTTCCAGGGCAAATTTTTAAAGTCTCCCAGATTCTCTGCACTTGCCCACTGACTTTTGGCTATCAGATAAGCAAAGCCTCTGTAAATATACATAAATCCCATGGTCGCTATGATTGGAAGGACTTTTCCTCCTGATATCACCAGCCCGATTGCGGCACCGCACACGGCACCGATTAATATGGCGATGAGAAACAGCAGGAATGTATTATGTACCACATTATACTTTAAAAGCATTCCCACAGCCATACCGGAAACCGCCAGGGTTGAGGTAATGGAAATATCAATGCCACCGATGAGCAAAACGCATAGCATACCCAATGCCATGATCATAATGACTGCGTTATTCTTTACCATATCCTGAAGGGATTTGGCGGTCAGAAATGAAGGGCTGAGAATCTGTATGATGATGCATAAACCCAGGAGAACAAGGAGCAGGCTGGCCTCTCTGGAGCCTGTAATCCTTTTGATCAAGCTATTTTTTTCCATTAGTCCAGACTCCTTTCCCTATCTTTTTCGGATTTTTCCATGGCATACTGAAGAATGGCTTCCTGAGTCGCTTCCTCACGGGATAATTCTCCGGAAAGTTTGCCGTTGCACATCACCAGGATTCGGTCACTCATTCCGAGAATCTCCGGCATTTCAGAAGAGATCAGAAGAATGCCGTAGCCCTTTTTTGCCAAATCGCCCATGATCTGATATATCTCCGCTTTTGCCCCTACATCCACCCCCTTGGTTGGTTCATCCATAATGACCACCTTCATTTCCTGGCTCAGGGCTTTTGCTACAACCACCTTTTGCTGATTTCCTCCGGAAAGAGAGCTTGCCGGATCAAAGATAGAAACTGCCTTGGTATCCACTTCTTCCAGAAGCCCTTTTGCGGATTCATCTTCCATCTTTTCATTGATCACACCACGTCTGGAATACATCTTTAAACCAGGAAGGGTCACATTGCGCCCAAGCCCCCAACTAAGGATCAATCCCTCTTTTTGACGATCTTCCGGAAGCAGCACAATTCCTTCCTTCATGGCATCAGATGGTTTTTTTATGAGCAGTCGTCTTCCTTCTAAGTAAATGTTACCTGAGTCCGGTTTTGTGATTCCGCAGATGCTCTCAACCACCTCTGTCCGGCCTGCTCCCACCAATCCGGTAAGTCCCAGGATCTCCCCCTGATGCAGCTTAAAACTGATGTTCTTAAAATATCCGGTCCTTGACAGCTGTTCAATGCGCAGGACTTCCGGACCTCTGCGGATCTCCGTTTTTGGAAAAAGATCTTTGATTTCACGGCCAACCATGGCTCTGATCAGATCAGAATTGGTTATTTCACCGGTCTGGTAAGTGCCGATGTACTTAGAGTCACGAAATACTGTTACCCGGTCAGCCAGCCGGTACATATCCTCAAACCGGTGGGAAATAAAGATAACCGAAACTTTGGAAGCCTTTAGCTTATCAACAATCCGGTATAATTCATCTGATTCATTTCTTGTCAGTGCTGCGGTTGGCTCATCAAGAATGATGATTCTCGCCTGTGTGGAGAGCGCCTTTGCAATTTCCACCATCTGCTGCTGAGCAACACTTAGGTTTCCCATCTCATCAGAACACTTAAAATCTGCATTCAGCTCCTTTAACAGCTTATCTGCTTCCTGATTCATAAGTTTCCACTGTATGATACCTTTTTTTATCATTTCATGGCCCATGAAAATATTTTCCGTTACGGAAAGATCGGGATAAGAAGTGGGGTGCTGGTAAACTGCCGCGATCCCGGCTGCCTGGGCATCTTTCGGGCCCCTAAAATCCACCTCAGCACCGTCCAGAAAGATTGTTCCCTCTTCGGCTTTATGGACCCCTGTAATCACTTTGATGAATGTGGATTTTCCTGCCCCATTCTCTCCCATCAATGCATGGACCTCACCTTTTCTCAGATTAAAATGAACCTGATTCAAGGCTTTTACCCCAGGAAATATTTTTGTAACCCCTTTTAATTCCAATACATAATCGGACACCGTTTTTTCCTCCCTTCTCAACTGATATCAGTTTATCATCGGCAGGCCGGAAGGCAAACGGTATTATTTTTTGATATGGGTAATTTCTTTTTGTGTTTTTATTTAACATGTTTTATTTTTCTATTTTTCCTTGTTTTCTTTCTTTATTTAGTTAAAATAGAACTATATTATCGCTGGTTGGGGGTACTGCAATGAAATTACTGATTGTTGATGATGAAGAGCTTACACGAATCGGTCTGATCAATTCCATTGATTGGGAGTCTTTGGGAATCTTTACGCTGTTCCAGGCTGAAGACGGCGTAAGCGGACTTCGGATTGCCAGAGAAGTCAGACCGGAAATTGTTTTATGCGATGTGAGAATGCCCAGAATGAACGGGATTGAGCTGGTGGAACGGCTGGAGAAGCTTCTCCCCAATTCCGCTTTTATCTTTATGAGCGGCTATTCCGACAAAGAATATTTAAAGGCCGCCATACGCCTGAAAGCCATAAACTACGTAGAAAAACCGCTGGATCCCGCAGAAGTGGCCGCTACCATAAAGGAGGCTTATCACTGCGTCAGACAAAATATGAAAACCGTAAAAAATGAGTTGTTTTATTCCAGAGAAGCGGACTCATCTTTTGCCGCTGCCCTGACTCAGCCATATAAAGACAGCAGAGAAACCATTGCTGCTTTGGCAAAGGAACTGAAAATTAAGCTTATGCCTTCCTTAAGCGTTACCTCCTTTGTTGTAAAAGTGGAGCAAAGCCAGGCAGATTTAAACCACATGAATCAGATACTGACTGATTTAGAAATATTCCTTTCCTATTCCTGTAACAGAGTTTACTATATTTCAAAATACATCCAATACCACATATTTCATATCCTGTCTCCTGTACCGCCTTCTTCCCCGTCCATGGATCGGATCGGCGCATTTTTAAAAAAATGCTTTCAGCAGACATGTGCATTTTATATCAGCAAAGGGGAGACCTGCACCGGCATCTCGAAAGCCTACGAATCCTATGCCAGCGCAGTTTCCCTTATGCAAAGCAGTTTTTTCTTTGATTCAGGCACCTATTTTACCCCTGAAAAAAAGATGACCGTAAACACAGAAAAGCCAGGCAATGGTTCTTATGACCGTTATGTCCCCCTCCTTTCAGACGCTGTGTTATCGAAGGACTTAAACACGGTTAAAGATTTGCTTTTACAGCTTCATCATGAATTTTATCAGCAGAAAAATATATTTCCCCATGAAGCAAGAGACCTGTATTATAAGCTTTTCATGGTATTAGAAGACTGCCGCCAGCAGCTTCGGCTGGCTCCGGCCACAGAACCGGAAAATGCCATGAAGCTTCTTGACAACTGTTTTAGTTTCAATAAGCTTCATGAAAAGCTGACGCAAAAGACAGAGCTGCTCTTTGAATCAGCCAGGTCCTATATGCCGGATAATTCCACTATATTTCTGATAAAAGATTACATTCACACTCACTATCAGAATGATTCTCTGTCGGTTCGCGATATCGGCAATGAGGTTTTCTTATCTGCCTCTTATGTATGTACCTATTTTAAAAATGAAACCGGACAGACCATCAATCAGTATCTCACGGAATACCGTATGAAAAAAGCAAAGGAACTTTTGGCTGATCCTGGTTATCAGATCGCCGATATCTCTTTAAAAGTAGGTTACAGCAACGGAAATTACTTTAGTAAAAGTTTCAAAAAGCTGACTGGCTTATCACCATCTGATTACAGGGAGAAAATGCTGAAATGAGACATCTGATACGAAGGGCAAAGACTTATTACAACAATATGATGCTGCAAACAAAATTTACCATTACCCATCTGCTCATTACCACCATTCCCATGCTGGTTATGTTTCTCTTTTTTTACGGAAAACTCTACAATATGGTTTTAGCTTATACCGTCCGCTCAGAACAGACAGCCTCTGCAATGACCATACCACAGATCGATCTGCTCATTGATACTATTCTTACCGCACAAAAAGACCTGGAAGGGCATCCCTATTACCGGAAGCTGTTCCATTCCAGGGATTACCAGAACGCTGACCCGCTCACGGATTCTGCTGATGCCATAGACTTTTGCAGACTGGCGGAAAAAACCATTGATGGAGAATACATAACCGACATTCGCATTTACATGGATCTGCCAGATTCCCAGCCCATCTTTTACAAGAAAGACACCAGACGAATCTTCCGTCCTATGAGCGAAGCCAGAGGTGCGTACTGGCATGGTATTTTTCAGGGAAACCGTTCTTATAGCTCTCTTTTCTGCCCTGAGTTTTATTTAAGTCCCATAGAGGTAAAAGAATCCGGAGATATGGCCTTTATAACAAAAGCCTCCATTCCCTATAATGAGGATTTGCGAACCTGTTATATTGCCATTTACTATTCCAAGACCCCTTTTGAAAGTCTTCTGAAAAACAATTTATCCAAGGATACCAGTGTGGCCTATATTATCAATGACCGGGACAGCACGGTAGCAACCTCCAATCATGGACTTGCCGGCATTTATCATTTCAGTTATGGCAAGGTCCGGGATTATTTTATGTCATCCGATAACTTTATCATGAAGAAGATTCTGGGAGAAGATGTTTATGCAGGTTTTTATCACATACAGAAAACAAACTGGTTTATGGTTGCCGTCATTCCCACCAAATTCATCATCCAGAAAAGTGTCCTTATTGTGATAGGTTTCTTCTTCATCTATCTCGTTTGCATCATAACTGCATTTTTAATTGCAACCAAACTATCCCATTCCATCACCAACCGGATTTCCTCCGTCATTCTTCAGATGTCCAGAGTCCGCTCCGGTCCTCCCACCCCTCTGCCTGATTCTGTGTATCACGATGAGATCGGTGGATTGATTGATACCTACAACTATATGACCAGAGCCATGAATCAATTGATTGCGGAACAGAACAAGGCCGCCGAAGATTTAAGGCTTGCCGAGTTTCACACGCTCCAGGCTCAAATCAATCCCCATTTTCTCTATAACACCATGGACATGATCAACTGGCTGGCAAAACAGGGGCGAACCGATGAGGTATCGGAAGCAATTGTGGATCTTTCTCGTTTTTACAAACTGACGCTGAGCAGGAAAGAGACCTTGAGCACCATTGCAGATGAACTGGAGCATGCAAATATCTATGTCCGCCTCCAGAATATGCGGTATCATCAGGTCATTGATCTGGTCAACGATATGCCTGATTATATGATGGACTGCACCATTCCAAAGCTGACCTTTCAGCCAGTGGTGGAAAATGCAATTCTCCACGGCCTTTTGGAAAAAGTTCCAAAAGGAGGAACCATTGTCATCACCGGATGGCTGGAAGAGAATGCAGCTGTAATCCTGATTTCCGATGACGGGGTGGGAATCCCTGAGGATAAGCTTTCCGGCCTTTTATCCGGAAAGGGGACCAGCAAAACCGGAACAAACATCGCCGTCTTTAACACCCACCGCCGTCTTCAGATCCTTTACGGTCCGGAGTACGGCCTAACCTATCATAGTGTGCCTGGAAAAGGAACGGAAGTGGAATTAAGGGTCCGTGCTGCCGGAATTCCATAAAGCTGTGAATCACTGGCGATTACCAAAGGGGCTGTAAAATAAGTC
>JAAOXG010000007.1 GCA_013036995.1 Lacrimispora defluvii | reverse complement strand
GGGAGTTTTGCTCATCTCTATGTATCACATACTGCTATAAAATTTGCTCAAAGTATAGCACGAAAGCTTTCGCTCCGCAATACCGCAGGGGGGATGCAGTAGAACAGAAGCCAGCAAAAAACTTAGCGTGAAAAGAGCATTTTGTTTTATTCGTGTTGGAATACCTGCAGTTCTTAGGCGCATGTTCTTATTGCTTATAAACTGTCTTTCCGTTGCTTTCATAAACTTGTGAGTACTGTCCGTCCGGTACGGATTCCACATGAAGCTTGCAAGGGGCACTAAGAATTTCAAATTATATCTTTTGATATCTGGCAACCGGCGCAAATTCACATCCATGTTCATATGCGCCTCGCTGGCACATCCTTGTGCCAGCGTTGCCGGATGCCAGACGAAATTCTAAGTGCCCCTAACAACCCTCAAAAGGAATCCGAAACCGGGCGAACAGTACCGCAAGTTTGTGAAACATTGGAAAAACAGTTTTTATTGAAAAAATAAGAACATGCACCTTAGAAATGCGGTATTTCAATACAAAAACAAAATGCTCTTTTCATGCTATTTTTTACTGCTTCCTATATCTGTCCCCCTGCTGGATTGCGGGCTTAAGCCTTTACTTTGCCGATTACAGCTACCGGGCCGCCACCGGCAGGACCCTGATGTTCTCCACCACCGGAAACATAAATCATCGGGTCACCAACAATGGATGCTAAGACTCCACCAACAACAGCTCTTGCATGTCTGGTATGGTTAATGTCGGAATCCTCATTCATGGCATTTCTTCTGCCTCTTACATATCCGGTCGGATCGGATTCTGCTTTTGCCAGAATATGAACGAATTCTCTTGATTCATCATTCTTTGTTCTAAGATAGCCAAGCTTTGCTTTATCCATCGCACGCATAACCGCTTCCGCATCAATGGAATCCTTCATGACATCATGTTCCATGTAATAGCAGCTTCCTGCACCTTTCGCATTACCAAACAGGATAATCTCACATTCCATTAATTCAATACCGGCTGATGTAGATGCCACTTCACTGTAAAGGCTCCAGTCATGACAGACGCTTTCATCTGTTACAGAGCCTTCCGGGACTTCGCCTAATGCCAAAGCTACGCCCAGTGCACATGCACCTCTTGAGAATCCCATGGATTTATAAGTATCCTGTGTTACAACTGTATTTCCTCTTTCTTCTGCTTCTTTGATTCGCTGTGAAGTAAGCAGCGGACATTTAATCTGGACAAAATGAACATCTTTCGGGTCTTCGATACCTGCACTTGACATTGCCTCTTTTACGGATGCTTCTACCAGCTCTACCTGACGCATTCTTCCAAGTTCCTCCGGGAGAATGGTTGGCGTTCTTGTTACACCGACTGCTAATGATTTCTCCAGACCGCAATCACAGACTTTATCATTTTTACAAATCAGTGCCAGATGCGGACTTAAAATTCCTTCTGTTCCGCCGGACATTACATAAATGATTTTCTCTGCTGCTTCTTCATTCATCAGACCTGTAAAGTAATGCTTTAATGTATCGACAGAATATCCACGGGTCCAGTCATTGACACATCCATTACCTTCTGTCTTTCCCAGTACTGCTATGATGTCCTCCGGTGCAATTACTTTCTCATCAATAAGTTTCTGAATTCCTGACACATCACTTGGTGTCTTGGTTGGTACTACATAAACTGCGTTCATTCTTTTTACCTCCTGAATCTTTTGTTATTTTATTACAAGAAACAATATGTTTTTTTTGTTTTCTGTTCACAAGACATCCTGTCCCCGCTTTCAGTAAAATAAGAGAAAAAATATAATACCTGAAAGGATGATGTTACGATGTCTGAAACAATTCAACTTGCTGTATGTGGACTTCATATGCGTGGCTTTTCTTTAAACCATCAGCTTACGGATTTAAATGCGGAATTTGTCTCCGTTGCCAATACAGCACCTGTATACAAATTATATGCAATTCCGACTTTTCCGGAAAAACCCGGTCTTGTCCGCTGTGAAGAAGGTGGTTCTTCCATCGAGGTGGAGATTTTCTCTCTTACCTATGAAGCCTTAGGAAAATTTTTATCCATGATCCCTTCTCCACTGGGACTTGGAAAGATTGTTCTTTCCGACGAAACTTCTGTAATCGGATTTATCTGCGAGCCTTATGCTCTGTCCGATGCAACTGATATTACTTCCTTCAGGGGATGGCGTTATTACCGGTCCTCTCTGAAATAAGGAATTCCAAGTCCCATCGGCGGCTGGTTCTCTTTCTTTTTCTTTACACTGCTTACAATCAGTACAATAATGGTTACTACATAAGGCAGCATTTTGAAAAGTTCCTGAATCAGTCCGCTGATTGGAATATAGGAATATAAAATATATAATCCACCGAAAAGGACCGCTCCCCAGATGACTCTCGCCGGTCTCCATAAAGCAAAGATAACCAATGCTACGGCAAGCCATCCTCTGTCACCAAATCCATTATTCTGCCATGTTCCACCTAAATATTCCATTACAAAATACAAACCACCAAGACCACTGATTGCTGCTCCCAGTACAGTTGCAACATATTTATACTTTGTTACGGAAATGCCTGCTGCATCTGCTGCTGCCGGATTCTCTCCTACTGCAGAAAGATTAATTCCCACTCTTGTTTTCTTTAAAATGTAAGCACAAATCAGTGCAATCACAATTGCAAGATAAGTTAAAAAGCCATAAGAGAAGAACAGTTTTCCGATTCCTCCCAGATTAGAAAGCACCGGAATCGTTGTCTTAAATGCTTTACCGGTTGTATACACGGTAATCTGACTGGCTGTTCCCGCAAGTCTTGAAATGGAACCACCCAAGAAATTGCCAAGACCGATACCAAAGGTTGTTAATGCAAGACCTGTTACATTCTGATTTGCCCGGAATGTAATCGTTAATACCGCATAAATCAATCCTCCGATTATGGAAAATACCAGTGCAAATACAACCGATATCAATACGCTGATTCCCGGATGTATGCTGCCGCCACTGTTTTCATATAAATAAGCTCCTGTCAGTCCTCCAATTCCGCCCATGTACATAATGCCCGGGATACCAAGGTTTAGATTGCCGGATTTTTCCGTCAGAATTTCACCGGTAGCACCATATAAAAGCGGCATTCCCTGCACCACTGCCGCGCAAAGGAAAGAAATCGAAAATACCTTTTGTAATACAGTCATCAAAAATGAAATCATTCTGCATCCTCCTTTCTTCCCCGGACAATGACACGATACCGTGCAAACAATTCACATGCCAGGATAAAGAACAATACAATTCCGCACACTACATCTGAGGCTGATTCATTCAGATTATAATCCGTTGCAATCTGTGATGCTCCCTGTCCCAATACGCATAAGAAGAAAGAGATAATCAGCATCACAACCGGATTAAAGTTTGCAAGCCATGCTACAATAATTGCGGTAAAACCTCTGCTGCCTCCGGTTGTTGTGGATACCGTATGGCTGGAACCACTTACAATCAAAAATCCCATCAATCCTGCCAATGCACTGGAAAGTAACATGGTACGGACAATTACTTTCTTTACTTTCATACCTGCATATCGGGCTGTATTGGTACTTTCTCCTACTACAGAAATCTCAAAGCCCTGTTTACTGTATTTCATATAAACATGTACAAAAATCAGCAATGCCAGGACAATTAATGTAATAATTGCAAAATTATATCTGCCGAATATACCGCTTAAGAAATCTGTTGGAAGCCATCCGGCTTTTGAACGTTTATTAATAACGCCAATGGTTCCGCTTCCTTTTACTGCTTCCCAGAATACGGAGAAAAACGATGCAAACTGAATCGCAATATAGTTCATCATCAAAGTAAATAATGTCTCATTGGTATTCCACTTTGCCTTGCAGACTGCCGGTCCAAATCCCCAAACAAGTCCTGCCAGAATGCTGGCTCCAATCATACATATCATAAGAACCGGAGCCGGAAGATTTGCTCCATATATCATAACTGCCGATGTTGCGATTGCTCCGGCTAACATCTGACCTTCCGCACCAATGTTCCAGAATTTCATTTTAAATGCCGGTGTCAGTGCCACAGCTACACCCAGCAAAAACATGGTTTCACGAACCGTTACCCAGATTTTCCGGCTGGAGCCAAGTGCTCCGTAAAGCATGGTCCGGTATACGGAAAAAGCATTTTCTTTGGTCAGGAAAAATAATAATATTCCACATAAAACCAATGCCAAAAGTACCGCTATCAGACGGATTCCGCAGGATTTTAAGAACGGAAGGTCATCTCTTCTGCTTAATCGTAAGAATGGTTCTTTTTTTACTGCCTGTTTTTCATTCATCTTCCTGCACCTCCTTTATGTGTCATCAGATATCCTACCTGTTCTTTGGTTGCTTCTTCTCCCGGTAAAATATCTGAAATACATCCTCCACACAAAACCAGAATCCGGTCACACATGGAAAGTAATACATCAAGATCTTCCCCGACGTAAACTACTGCTGCTCCCTGCTCCTTCTGTCTTGTCAGCAAATGATAAATCGCATAGGATGTATTGATATCCAGTCCTCTTACGGCATAAGCCGTCATCAGAACCTGTGGATTATCTGCAATTTCTCTTCCTACCAGAACCTTCTGGACATTTCCACCTGACATCTTTCTTACTGCAGTCTTAATTCCCGGTGTCACAACTTCTAACTCATCTTTTACCTTTTCTGCCAAAAGTGCCGGCTTCTTTCTGTCTGCAAAAAATGATTTTCCGTTGCGATAGCTCCGCAGCATCATATTGTCAATCATATCCATATTTCCAACCAGTCCCATACCAAGTCTGTCTTCCGGGACAAATGCAATAGATACCTGATGCTTCTTCATTTCCAGCGGATTCATTTCAATCAGGTTTACTTCCTCTTTTTCATCTGTGTAATAGGTAATCCGGCTTTCATCCTTTGCTGCATGAAGTCCGGCAATTGCTTCTAGCAGTTCTTTCTGCCCACTTCCTGCAATGCCGGCAATTCCAAGAATCTCACCGCTCTTTATATCGAAAGAAACATCATCTAACATCTTCACGCCATACTGGTCGGTACAGGTAAGATGTTCCACTTTGATTCGTGTTTTCACATTTTTCGGCTTCGGACGCTCTATATCAAGTTCTACCTTTTTTCCTACCATCATCTCTGTCAGGGAAAGTTCATCGGCATCTTTGGTATCTACGCAACCGATGTATTCGCCCTTTCGAAGCACCGCTACACGGTCAGAAATATCTAAGACTTCATGTAATTTATGCGTAATAATAATGATTGCTTTGCCATCCTCTTTCATACGGCGTAAAACAGAAAATAATTTTTCTGTTTCCTGCGGTGTTAAAACTGCCGTAGGCTCATCCAGAATTAAAATCTTTGCGCCACGGTAAAGAACCTTCATAATTTCAACGGTCTGTTTTTCTGATACGGACATCTCATAAATTTTTTTCCTGGTATCCATTTCAAATCCATATTTTTCGATTAATGTCTGAATTTCTGCGGATATTGCTTTCATATCCAGCCTGTTTTTCCCAGGAAGTCCCATGATGATATTCTGCTCTGCCGTAAATACGTCTACCAGTTTAAAATGCTGGTGTATCATTCCAATTCCCAGCTGAAATGCATCAAAGGGAGAGCGGATGCATGCTTCCTGTCCATTTACAATAATTTCTCCTTCATCCGGGAAATAAATGCCGGAAAGCATATTCATAAGTGTTGTTTTTCCACTTCCGTTTTCACCGAGAATTGAGAGTATTTCACCATTTTTTAAACTCAGGCTGACATTTTTATTGGCTACCACTTTGCCAAATCTTTTGGTAATTCCTTTCAATTCAATCGCACACTTTGTTTCCATGCGCCTACCTCCTTATAGAAAGGGCTGCAAAACAGGGAAGTTCTCCCCATTTTGCAGCAATCCCCTTTTCCTCTATATCATCTTCTTTTTCAACCTAAACTACCTGATTTAATTCTGTAATACCATCTACGATAAATGTTACATCCGGTGCTGAGAAGAAATAGGATTCATGATATGCACCATCCCAGATTGGTTTGTTTCCTTTGGAATCTTCATAGCTTTCATCTAACTGTTTTCCGTCTACTGTAAATGTGCTGGTATCAAATACTTCCATGGTATCATCGGTAAGTGCTTTTTCTACTTCATCCACCTTGGTGGTAAGTTCACTGTAAGTTTCCTCGGAAAATGCATTTTTATTAATATCTGTAATCATGCATGCTCCATCCGGATATCCTTTACACCAGTCTGCATCAATGGATTCTCCATTTAATACACATCCAACTGCATAGCTCATATATGGACCCCAGTCCAAAGATGCTGAAGTTAATGCTGCATTTGGAGCTGTATCTGTCATGGAAATGTTGTAACCAACTACATATGCGCCTAATTCTTCACAGGCAGATGCAGGACCTGTTGTGTTGGAATGCTGGCTGATAATCACACAATTTTCTTCTTCAATTAATGCTTTTGCAACGTCATACTCTGCTGACTGGTCACCCCAGGAGCCTGTATATTTTACTTTCATGGTTGCTGACGGACAAACGGATTTCACGCCAAGATAAAATGCATCATATCCGGAAATTACCTGTGCATATGCATATGCTCCAACATATCCGATAACTGCTTCATCTTCTGTAATGGTTCCATCTGCAATCATTTCATTTAATTTATATCCTGCAACCACACCGGATACATATCTTGACTCTTCTACTGCTACATAATAGTTATGCATATTGTCAAGTCCGCTCTCTGCTGCCTGATTTCCTGTTGCATGGCAGAATTCTACGTCCGGATACTGCTCGGCTGCCTGCATCATATAATCCTCATGTCCAAAGCTGTTGGCAAAGATAATATTGCAGCCTTCGTCTGCTAAGTCACATGCAGCTTCGTAACAATCCTCATTTTCACCGACATTCCATTTAATGCTGATCTGGTCATCTGTAAGACCGTATTCTTTCTGCATCTCCTGCACTCCTTTATAGAATGCATAAGTATAACCATCATTTTCATCTCCGATAAAGATAAATCCTACCTTTATATCAGAATCTGCTACAGCCTCCGCTGTATTTCCTTCTGTTGTGGCTGCTGTATCAGATTTCTTTCCATCGGAAGAACCACATCCTGCCAGCAGACCGCACAGCATTACTACTGTCACCAAAATACTCATCCATTTTTTCATCTTTTATCCTCCTGTTCTTAAGACGAAAGCAGATACAACTACTCATTTAAACTATGAGAAATGCACTTTACACGCATGGGATTTTTCTTGCTATTCGCATAAAAAAACGGCGCATATATAAAAATATATGCACCGTCGCATCTGCTCTTTGTCTTATTTAACTGTTACGGACATTATAGCAAGTGAATTTACGAATGTATTTATGATTTATTTACATATTTTTCTGTAATCATTTGTAATTTGATTACAATTCTTATTTACGCATCTTCCATTTTAACAAAAATGCTGAATTGATAATGACCAGTACGGAACCTGCATTATGCACCAGTGCGCCTACTACCGGATTTAAAATGCCGGTAATTGCCAGCACAATTGCAACGAAATTTAATCCCATGGAAAAGCTCAGGTTACATTTTATGGTTATCATCATCCGTTTTGCCAGAGCCACCAGATGTGGAATCTCCTTTACTTCATCATCCACCAATGCGATGTCTGCTGCATCTACTGCAATGTCACTTCCAACGACTCCCATTGCAATTCCCACATTAGCGCATTTCAGTGCCGGTGCATCGTTTATTCCATCTCCAATCATGCAGATTTTCTCGCCCCGTGCCTGATACTCCCTGATATGATTTAATTTATCCTCCGGCAGGCAGTTAGCATATACTTTGGAAATCTGAAGCTGTCCGGCTATGGTTGATGCCGCATTTTCATGGTCTCCGGTCAACAGTACCGGCTCCACACCAAGCTTCTTTAACTGTCCGAGCATGGCTTTACTTTCTTTTCGAATGGTATCTGACAGCCCTGTAATTCCGGCAAATTTTCCGTCTACTGCAGTATATATAACCGTGCAGCCCTGTTCTGAATATGTTGCTGCAAGCTGCTCTCCCTCTGTTGTAATAGAAATCTCCTGTTCTGCCAACAGTTTTTCATTTCCGGCAAGCACCTTTTTCCCTTCTACGATTCCATATACTCCGCGTCCCGGTAGCATTTCAAAGGCTTCCACCTGCGGCAACGCAGCTTCCCTGCCCGCTTTCTTCTGTTCAGCTTTATAACTTCTTACCATTGCCTTGCCCAATGGATGTTCTGACATCTGCTCTACCGCTGCGGTCAGACGATAGATTTCCTCTTTTACAAATGTTTCGTCCAAACTCTCTACTGCAGTTACCTGCGGAGTTCCATAAGTAAGGGTTCCGGTTTTATCAAAAGTGATTTTATCAACGGATGCCAGCCGCTCCAGTGCATCTCCCTGTCGCACCAAAAAGCCATGCTTTGTTGCATTTCCAATAGCTGCCATGATTGCGGTTGGTGTTGCAAGTACCATTGCACATGGACAGAACACTACAAGAATTGTCACTGCCTTCATTTCAAATACACCAAACTGGTTTACAGTTCCACTGGCCACCTCATCTCCCGCTGTTTTATCCACCGGCAGGGATTCTCCTGTCATAACTGCCTGATTCACAGAAGTCTGACCGGATGTGATTACACCGTCTACCGGAACTGTTTCTCCCGGAAGAACCCGAAGTAAATCTCCTACCTTAACATCCTGTGCTGCAATTATTTTCTCACCATCTGCCTGTATCAGCCGTGCCGTCTGCGGTGTCAGATGCACCAGTTTTTCAATTCCGGCTCTCGCCCTTGCTACCGTCAGTTCCTCTAAAAGTCCACCCAGCTGCATAATAAATGCAACTTCTCCTGCTGCAAAATCCTCTCCGATAAAGACAGATGCAATCAGTGCCAGCGAAACCAGCACATCTGCCTTTATATCAAATTCTGTAACCAACCCGATAATCGCCTCTAAAATAATCTGGATTCCACAAAGTATGATTGCAACCCATGCCATATCAAATGGTAATGCAATCACTTTCAAAATACTCAACACCAAAGCAATTCCGGATATTACCAGGAAAATAATGTCCTTTTTCATTCCTCCTAATTCCAGAAGTGCTTCCAGTTTCTTCATTGCTTTCTTCATCATGACCTCCTTTATACCCCTATAGGTATATTTAGATTATACCCATAGGGGTATAAGTACGTCAAGTAGGAGATCTATGATTACTGATAGTATTTTCTCATTACTCTATACACCACCCCAAATATGCATGGCAATTTTTCTCGCGTAACCCTACAGAATCTGCCACCAGCAGCTTCTTGCGGATGTCTGGCAACTACAAGAAACTCTCTTGGTGAACTACTGAAAAAAAAGAAAGACACAGTTCTTTTCCTGCATCTTTCCCACTATCGTTTCTTCTATTCTATTTCATATTGGCAAACCGCTCTACCGCTTTGGTAAAGCTTTCGATGGTTTTATCTGCATCTCCATGCTCTATGCCATCCCGGACACAATGCTTGATATGTCCTTCCAACACTACCTGCCCTGCTTTATGCAATGCTGATTTTGCTGCATTTATCTGTGCCAAAACATCTTCACAAGGCACATCTTCATCTACCATACGGTCAATTGCCTGAACCTGTCCGATAATTTTCGCCAGGCGGCGGTGCAGATTATCTGCATCCATACACTGTCTCATATTCCACCTCCATATACCCCTGTAGGTATATCTATTATAATGAAAATATTCTCTGCTTGTCAAGCATCCGCTTACTGTGGCGGATTACATCTCGAGCATGGCGTTAAGCCCATACTCTTTGCCTCTGATAAAGTCACCTCATGGTCACTCTTTTTCAAATACGAGCAACCTGCCGAATGATATTTTGAACCGGTATCTGTAATATGTACCATAACGGAGCTGCTGTCACTATTTGTACTGCCGGATGCATCTGCAGCTATACCTGCATCACTGCTTCCGGTCGGTTCTCCAGCTTTCCAGCTTTCTGATGGGGAGCAGTTCCAGGTGATATCATTTCCATCCGATGTTGCTACAATCGTACCCTGTTCATCGGTACGAAATACGGATATGCCTGTTGTCCGCAGACGGTTCAGCACCTCTGCATGAGGATGTCCATATTTATTTCCCTCACCGGCACTGATTACCACATAAGTCGGTGACACCTTATCTAAAAATGCCTGACTTGTGGCTGTCTTACTTCCATGATGCGCTGCCGCATAGACATCTGCCGAAATATCAATTCCATTATTTAAAATATCCTCTTCCGCTTTTTCTTCTGCATCTCCGGTAAAGAGGAAACGGTTATTGCCGTTCTGCACCAGCACACCAACCGACCAGTCATTCATGTCATTTCCATAGTCCGCATTTGGTGCCACAATGGTAAAGGTTGCTCCTCCAAGGGTATAGTTCTCTCCTACCATCGGATAAGTGGTCTGATAGCCCTTGGACTTCATTGCCTGCACCACATCATCATAGGTTCTGGTGTTATTTGCCACATTCGGCATAATAATCGTATCGCAGTCAAATTTATAAATTACTACATCCAGTCCGCCAATATGGTCTGCATCCGGATGCGTTCCTATGACATAATCCAGTTTCTCTACACCCTGGCTCATAAGATAGGACTGTACCGTTGTTCCCTTGTCATTATTGCCGGCATCTATCAGCATGTAATGACCATCACAGGATATCAATGTGGCATCACCCTGCCCTACGTCTATGAAATGCACTTGCATCTGTCCGGCGGAACTGCTATCCGTCTTATAGGTATTACTGATAACTCCCTCGGTAACAAAATCCGCCGTATCACCGCCCGACTCTGTATTGCTTTCCGTCTCTGTTTCAGTCTGCACTTCCGTGGCAACGGAACTTTCCCTGCCAGACTTTTCTTTCTTATTATCCGAATGATTGCCGATTGCTCCGGCTATCATCAGTACGAAAATAATAATTGCAATCCATAATTTCTTGTTTCCAGATTTCGATTTCATTTTCCTAACTCCTCCGTTTTTCTTAAAAATTCTTTTCTATTATAATACATTTGGACGAGAAAAAACAGACGTATGACCAGAGGGAGGATACGTCTGCAATATTTTAAATACAAAACGCTGCATAGAGTGGAACAATCTTTTTGTTATCTTCAAAACCAAAGTTTTTAGCAGATAGCTTTATTGCATAAGCAGGTTTATAGGTATCCATATAAACTTTTAAGCTCTTAGCTTTGGTGTTATCAGCCGACTTGACCTCTATTGGAATAAGCTGTCCATCACGCTGAATAACAAAGTCAATTTCAGCTCCGCGCTCAGACTGCCAATAGTAAGTATTATAGCCACTAATGGAAAGTTGAACGTTGACATAGTTTTCCGCCATGCCGCCTTTAAAGTCATCGATTTCTTCAACCATATAAAGAATATCATTGGCTGCCAAATCTTTCTTAGCACAAAGAAGGCCCAAATCTGATACATAAATCTTAAACGCATCAATATCACGATAGTTTTCCAAAGGCTTTTTTATCTGCTCCACCTTGTAAACCTGCGATACAATACCTGATAAGCAAAGCCATTCAATCGCATTTTCAAATTCAGAAGCCCGGCCACCTTTCTTAATCAGCTTATACTGAAAGCGGGTATTCTTTTTTGAAAGTTGAACGGTTATATTATCATAGGCAAGTCTGGTTTTCTTGATTTCATTTAAGTTATTATACTTGCTCATATCATTAAGATAACTTGCCAGTATTGTATCCTGCGTATGGCGGACAAGAATATAATCCTTCGTCTCAACAAACTGCAGCACACATTCCGGCATTCCACCTACAACAAGATATTGACGGTAGAGTTTCATGGCTGCATCGTGTAAAGCAGATGGCAAAGGTGTATCCGTATTAAAACACTTTTTTATCCGCTCCACCAAGTCATCTTCACCAAGAGCCAATAAAAATTCTTCCATATCCATCGGATAAAGCGTTTTCATATCGACTTTCCCCACAGGAAAAGAGAATTGGGCTCTATTGACCGCAACACCCAGCAAACTACCTGCAACAATGATATGATAATCCGGTGCATCTTCACAAAAGTATTTTAAAGAAGTCAGCGCTCTTTCACAAAGCTGTACTTCATCAAACACTATCAACGTCTTTTCTTTTACAATCGTCTGACCCGCAATATGCGATAAAATCGGTATCAGATAATCAGGACTTATATCTTCCTCAAAAGTTTCATTCAGTTTTGGATTTGTTTCAAAATTAAAATATACCACATTTTCATAATGAGTACGCCCAAACTCCAAAATGGAATAAGTCTTTCCAACCTGTCTTGCGCCCTGCAGAATAAGAGGTTTACGGTGTTCATTTTCTTTCCATGTTTCTAAAAAGTCCATAATTTTTCTATACATAATTAGCCCTCCTTAAAGGTACTAAATAAAGTATATCGAACATTCATGTAAAAATCAACGTATTTTATTGTTATTTTTTGCATTATTTAGCATGAATATTTCAAACAAATTGTCATTAATCGACACGAAATTATATTTTTCTACTTTTAGATGGACTGATTTTTTGTTGCTACTCGCGTAAATAAATAACAGTGGAGGATCAAATCCACCCACTGCCATTTGTCTGCCTATATAAATTACCACTAACCCCGTATTTCCTTACGGATGTTTGAAAATCAATCCTTCTTCGACAACATGCACACCGTCTCAATATTTCCGGGCCAAGGGAACATATCCACGCAGCACATCCGCTCCACCTGATATCCTCTGGCGGTTAAGACCTCTAAGTCTCTTGCAAGGCTGGTTGGTTTACAGGAAATGTAAATCATGCGGTCTACTCCATAGCGGATAATCTTTTCTAATGCTTTTGGATGAATCCCGTCCCGAGGCGGATCTAATACGATAAAATCCGGTTTTTCGGTAATGTCATCCAATACTTTTAAGACATCGCCGGCTAAAAATTCGCAGTTTTCAAGACCGTTTAATGCTGCATTTTCCTTTGCGGCTTCCACTGCCTCTTCTACGATTTCCACACCCACTACTTTTTTTGCTGCAGGTGCCAGCATCTGTGCGATGGTTCCGGTTCCACTGTATAAATCAAATACTACCTTGTCTGCTTTCTCCGTCAGCGTATCACCAATATAGTCTCTTGCCGTCTGGTAAAGCACCTCTGCTCCAAGAGAGTTGGTCTGGAAGAAGGAAAATGGCGTGATTCGGAAACGAAGTCCTAAGAGTTCCTCGTAAAAATAATCTTTTCCATATAAAATCTCTGTTCCTTCATCCTTTACCACATCTGCTACGCTGTCATTTTTCGTATGAAGAATTCCTGCAATACTGCCATCCAAATCAAGTTTACATAACGCATCCTTCATTCCAGCCAGCAATTCTTTTTCTGAAGATACTGCTTCAGATAATGCTTCCAATGATACTGCTTTTTGAGTCTCTGTATGAAGTTCAACTGAGACATCCACTTCTGCATTTGTCCCTGCCAAGCCATCCAGAATATGCTCTGCCCCTGCTGTTACCAGGTCAATCAGAATCTCTCCGGTTTTTACTGCTTTACGAACCAGCAAATGACGCAGATATCCGGTATGCCGCATTCTATGGTAATAGGAAATCTTTTTTTCTGCAAAATACTGCTGCACACAGCTTAATATTTTCCGGTAATCTTCATCTACAATTTTACAATCTGTTACGGAAACAATGTCATAAAAGCTGCCTCGCTTATGCATACCAAGAGCAAGGGGACCATCTTTATACTCATCCCCAAAGGTAAATTCCATTTTATTACGGAATCCGAATTCATTTGGACTTGATTTTACACCCTCAAAGCAGTAAGATGCCGGATCAACTACCGCATCCATCAGCTTTTTTACCTGCTGTCCCTTTAATGCAAGCTGCTTTTCGTAGGATAAATTCTGATAAGTACAGCCTCCACAGACTCCAAAATGTGGGCAGGGTGCCTCCGGCAGTTCGTCTGGTGCTTTTTTCAAAACTTCCAGCAAACGGCCTTCACCCTTTCCCTTTCGTACTTTATTTACAGAGAAGGAAATCTCCTGTCCCGGTAACACATTCTTTACTATTACCTGTTTTCCTTCTTCTAACTTTACAACTCCCTTATTCGGGAAATCTACGTATGCAACAGTTCCCTGTAGTACCTGACCCTTTTTCATGCTTACCTCACCTTAACGATTTTCTTTTTTTCTGAGCAGAATTGCTCCGGCAAGTACCACAATCCATAATATAGCAAATACAATACTCATCATGTCAAACCAACGGATACTTTCCATTCCGAAGTCTAACACAAAAAGTACCACGCCGGCAACCGTTATTATAGAAGTAACTATTTTTTGTTTTCTCTTTCTTACCCATTCTGTGATAGCTGCCGCAAGTAATCCAAGAAGTGCAAGGAAGTTAAACAATATAAAATCTTTTCCGGAAGTTTTATCTTTAGCTACAGTTTCTGTCACTGTCTCATTTTCCTGTGTGTCAACATATGCCAGTAATCCATCACAGAAACGGTCTGTTGAACAGGTAATTATAGTGTCATCATCATCTGTATCATCACAGCGTAAGGTAATCAACTCTCCATCACTGTTTTCATGAGCAAGATATAATGTGAATTTTCTTCCTGCTTTCTGTAATTCTTCCGCCACATCCAGAGTAAAACTGATGCTGTTTGTAAGTTCTCTGATATTCTCCCAATCTGCATCATTCCAGATTTTGAAGAGGTTTACCTGCATTCTGGTTGCCACATCCATATCTTCATCCATGGCATCAACCAGCACATCTTCATGCTCCAGCTCATCCTGGGATTCAATTACCAGACGAATCTCCAGTGTATTTCCAGCTAACACTGTCAGCAAATCTTTCGGATCAGCGACTGTCTCAACTACATGATTGGTATCTACAAAAGTACCGGATACCAACATATCGTTCTTATTTTCCAGTGTAGCACTTAACAGTCCTGCCGAAGCGGTCTGTGTCAGGCAGGCTTCCACAACATCCGGATTACAAAGCAATGCTGCCATTTCTTCCGGTGTTACATTCATTTCCTCTAAAATAGAACCTGGTTTTACTTCTATTTCTTTTGCTGCCTCTACCAGCTCCTTATAGGAAACCGGATTCTCTCCAACTGAAATTACTGTATCATCGGTCACCGCATTTTCATCCATAGAAGCAGATATGTTATCCACTACTTTGGCAATTTCTGTTGCAGCATCTTTTACGCTTTCTGATGCACTAGAATCGGCTGTCCTGGTATCTGCATTATCTTTCTCTTCTGATTTCTTAGAAGGTTTTGTTTTACCAGTTGTACCAGAAGCATTGTTTGCTACTTCCTGTGCCTTTCTTTCCTTCTCTGCCTTTTCCTCTGCACGCTGATTGTTGGTTGCTTCTACACCCGCTTTGGCACTGTCCATAGTTCCTTCCGTTTCTGTCTTTACCTCAGAAACACCACTTATGGATGCAGCCTCATCAATCTTTTGTTTTGCATCCTCTAAAGCTTTGTCAATTGCTGCTTTGGCTGTTTCTTTCTCTTCATCGGAAAGCTCCGGCATTTTATCAATTGCATCTTTTTCTGCCTGTGCTTTTTCTTCCAGTGCCTTCTTCTGCTCTTCTTTTGCTTCATTTAAGCGGTCTTCCTGCTTCTGTGCTGCATCATTCTTTGGCGTATTAATTGCATCTTTCTGTTCATCCTTTACGTCTGAAATTTCAGCTACATTTGAAGCATTATCGATGGCATCCTTAGCTTCTTCTAATTTTTTGTCTATCTCGTCCTTGGCTGCCTGTTTTTCTTCATCTGTTAAATCCGGAAGCTTGTCGATGGCATCTTTAGCATTTTGTGCATCTTTTTCTAAATCTGCCTTTGCACCATCTTTAGCATCCGCTAAATTCTGTGCATCTTTTTCTTCAGAAGATTTCTTTGTTTCTTTCAAACTTTCAAAACCTCCTATTGTTCAGTCCTTCCCAAAAGTCGTCGACTACTTTTGGTACTATGACCTCTGCTGACTTCTTAACGTTCAGTCATACATCGCTGTATGGGTTGTTGTTTCGAAGTTCATTTCCACAACTTTTCGTTAAGACCTCCCCAGGTAAGAACGCAATCTTCCTCTCCATCTATCCGCCACATTTACATAAAATGATTTCGAGTAGTTATTGGACTTTAGCTTGTCATGCAGCCTTATCCTCATTTCATGCCTTATATGTGATTTCTGTTCGTCGGACCAGAGATTTGCCCACGGACTTCCTTCAGATTCCACCTCACGATGGACACCTTTGTCTTAGGCTATACACTTTCCACTACTAGGACGTGTTAGGGACTTTAACCCATAAGATTGCGCCCATGCTGGGCGCACAAGAAAAAAGGCGTACCACCATTTCTGATGATACGCCCCACGCTATTTAGCTTCCTGATACTTTTTACAAAACAGCTTTATTATCCGAAAGCTCTGTTTGCAAGAATGAATACATTTCCTCCACGAAAGCCAAACTGCACCAGTGCACTGTTAATACACATGGCAATCTCCGGCGAAGTATAAAACGCATTGTTTACGGAAGCTCTTGCCGCAGCATATTCCTCCTCCGTAAGAAGCTCCTTTAATTCGGAATACTCCTTCTCCCATGATGCATTACGCTCATCAAAGGCTTGGGATAATCCGCCCCAGCCGACATATTTCGACAAAATCTTCTGTTCCTCTCTGGCTGCAAGTCTTCCTTCCTGCTCGATCTGTTTCAGGGTCTTAATTGCATCAACATTCCATCCAAATCTTGTCTTTGCTCCTCCTTTAGGAACTTCCACAAGATTATAATGGAAATTGATTTTCTTCTCTTCCTTACTACCATCTGCCACTTCCCAGCCATTCGCAAGTGCCCTCTGTCTGGTTTCCTCCCTGTTCTTACGAATCTCCTCCTGTTTATCAAGAAACAACTGGTAAATCGGCTTTCTGCCTGCTGCCTCTCCCTGCATCATCCTGTCATACTGTGCCCTGTGGTCTGCACCACAGTAATAAGGGGTCTTTACCATATAGGTAAGCACCTCATACAGTTCCCGGTAACTACAGGTTTCCCTTACACGTTCTCCGTTTCTGTTCTTGTAGCTGACTTCAAACTCATAAGGTTTTAATACATAAGCAATCAGTCCATACTGGTTATTGGCATAGGCATCCTTTTGTTGTACACCGTTTAACACCACATCCGATAAGAAATCAAGACGGTTAGGCATGAACAGATACTCACTCGCAACAATATCCTGAAGAAAAGGCTTAAACGGAGTATAGCAGCTGCATTCTGACACCAGAATTTCAAGTGCAGTCCGCAAATCTTCATCCATCTCTTCAATACGTTTTGCATAATCAATCGGTTCAATATACTGAAGCTCACTGGCATCCTTTTTTGGTGCTTCTTCCACTGGTTCCTCTTCCGGTTCTTCGTAAAACTCCTCTTCCATCTGCATTTCAGGACCATACTCCGCCATGGTTGCCAGACGATCCTCAATGGCTGCTTCTTCCTCCGTAAGCGGTCTGCCCTCGTTATAGGCACGGTTCAGCTTTTCAATGTCACTTAAGGAACTGTTATAACTTTCCGGTTCATCCGGAATGGCAAAATCATCAATCCCGTCTGCATCACTGACTGCATCCAGTTCTCTGTATTCAGCATCAATAACCTCATCATCTTCCCGGATACCCTCCATGTCGATATCCTCAAATCTCGGTGTTTCCGGCTGATACTCTCCCGTCATAATCAAAACACCGATTTCCTTTTCGATGTTTTTCCACGAAACATATCCTTCCTTCTCACCTTCCTCATCACGCCACTGAAACCGAATCCCCTGCCCGTGGAAAGTGTCATATCCGTGAAGCCCATAGCCCTCAAGAGGCCAGCCTGCTCCACCCCAGTTGAATCCACAGGTCTTATAGGTAAATCCCCATCTCCTCATGGTTTCCAGTCCTTCCCTAAGAAGAGGAAAAGTAACCCACAAAAACAGTACACAGTCCTCTGCTGCCAGTGTTTCCACCGGAAGTGCCATAATATCTCCCATGCTCATACAAGAATAATGGCAGTCCGCTGATTTTTGCAGGCTGCCTTTCTTTGAATAAGTTTTAAATTGCCAGGGCGGGTCAGCATAGATAATCTGATACTTTCCCATCTACTTCACCTTCTCACCAAACATCTCCTTAAAGAGCTTTAATTCGTCCTTGTCCAGAGCTACCTCAAACTCATAGCAGGTGCCATTTCGGTAAGTCCTGTGCTCTTCTGTCTTAATCTTTCGGGCAAGCCTCAGTAATATATAGCACTCCCTTGACAGTCTCACACTTTTCTTGAATGTGATATCCCCGTTTTCCACTTCCTTCTGCTGCTTGGCAATACGAAGCAGAATCACCTTGTTCACGTCCTCCACTTCCTCAAGGGATATAAAAACGGATGCCTTTACAGCACCCGTTCTGTCCCATTCCTTATGAAGCTCTTTCATCAGAAACTCCATATTGTCTATAATCTCTTTATTCTGTTTTCCCATAGGGTTCATCCTCCTTATCTCGTCTTCTCCTGCTGCATAGGCTGAAAGTCCACACCCTTCATATCCTCCGCATCCAGAATAATCTTCTGGTCATAATAAAGCTCCATTGCCTTATCAATGGCTTCTCCAAGAGTTTCTGCCTGAATGGTTTCCACTCTTGCAAGTTCCTCTTTTATCTCAATCTGAAACTCCTGCATCCTATCGCCCCCTGTGCTTCTCCTGAGTTGCTGCACCAAAGAATCCCTTGTCATAATCTCCGTCATTGCGTTTACTAAGGAAAGTGTCTCTCTTACCAGTCCCAAACTCCTCATACATGGCATTGGTTGCTGCTTCTCTGACCGAATCGGAAATCGCCTCATTCTTTGCAAGACTATAATAGGTTTCAAACTTTTCGGAAAGAGATGCCCGATAGGCATCAATCGTATCAATCTCCTTCTCCACACCATGTTCCCTGCGTAGTAATGCAAAGTTAATGGTTGAAGGCGTATTTCCAAGATACAACCCACGCCCCCACTCAATACCTGTCTCACACAAATCAGAATTCCTGTCTTCTCCCTGGGGATATCTGCAAAAATACTCCACCCCGATACCAACCACAAACTGCCCGGAATTGACATCCATAAACAGCATGTTCCTGCCGGAATACTTCTCCATCAGGCGGTAATCGGAGCCATTGAAATTGTGGTAAATCTCTCCCTGCATAAGATCTGACTCCAGCTTTTCATAATGCGGCCATTTGGCACTTGTATCATGTCCACTAAGGAAACTGTGTGCAAGAATACCAAGCTCACTGTCATCGGATGACAAAAGAAACTTAAATCTCTGAAACTCATCCATGATTACCAGATCCGGCTCAAGCATAGATACACTGATTCTCGCAAACATCACACGAAGCTTATTCATCACATAGTAATTGGAATATGTAAGCTGTTTATTGTATCTTCTTTCATGCAAATGATTAAGCAGCATGTCCCTTATACTTTCATACTCCTGATAATTAAGGATTTTTTCTATCACATTTTGTGGATAGACACCCTTCGTCATCTTTTCGCATTCTGCCACACGATTTTCAAAGTTCCATTTTGCCCATCCATCCCATGCTTTTACAGCATCCATTATCATAAATTTTTCAAGAGAAGTTACATGTCCTTTAAAGTCCGGCATTCTCCTTAAAATGGCATACATAAGTGCTCTTTCCTGCACACTTCCACCTCCGGTGGTCATGCGGAAAGATGTTTCCGGTGTAAGTGGGATAAGCTGTATAAAACCTTCCTTTATCTGCGGATCATTTTCCTGCTCAGTAATCTTTAAATGCTGCATAGACAGTCTGGTATCTGATACTGAGCCGATGGCATTCTTTCCTGTTACATCAAGTTTTCTGATATTCTGATTTGCTATGTTCTGATTAGAGCAGATATAAATTACCTTAAACAGATCATCTTTCTCTTCGATTCTAAGTCTTGCTGTCTTTACAATTGCTCCTCTGGCAATAAGAGTTTTTCCCATACCCACTTCATCTGCTACAAGCACACGATTCTGATTATGCCGGAACAGATAATCCACTCTCTCCACAGTCGCTCTTTGAAAATCCTTCAGACCGGAAAGGGTACGCTTTTCAATTTCATCTATATTAAATTGTAACATGACATCACCTCGTTATCTTCTGATTTTCAAAGTATTACAAAAAGTCTCATACAGTTCACGGAATTCATCCGGTATAATATCCTTATCTGTAACCATCTTAAGCACATATCCAATGTCTTTTATTCTTTCCGGCCCTTCTACAGATGTCTTTAACATCTTTTCATAGAGTGCCGGCATTGCATCACTCGAATTGGCAAAAAAGCCGGATTCTCCCATCTGCTTTCCTTCAAGCATAGATGCTACATAATCATCACCAAGTACAAACGCTATGTACTCAACAAATGATGCCCTATCTTTTACCACACTGTTTACTGCAGCACTTTCTCTGTCATCCGGGAAACCACTTGTAGGGATCATAATAATTCTGCGAATTGTATCATCACCTGATCTTGCAGTAATCTCATAGAACTCTGATAACTGCAAGATCTCAAGCTCTGAAAACTCTATATGTTCTGACAATGTCTGCTCCTGCTTTGAATTAAATGGTGATACTGTAACCTCACTATCAGATTCAATACCACTGAACTCAACCTCTATCTTGTACTTTCCAGCATTCTCATTATCTTCTGAAATTACAGCCTGCCTTTTCACTCGGCACAAGTCCTTAATTTTCTGCTCCAGCAGATTTCTATTGTCACTTTCTGTTTCCAAAACAGCATCCGCTACTGTAACCTGCTCAAATGGATTCTTTGCATCTCCTACCGGTCCACAGAATATATCCTCTAAGAATTTATCCCCATTCAGATACATATTCTTTGTACCAAGCCACAGCATCATTTCAACATTTTTATTAATTGCAGAATAGGAAGCATTCATGGAACCAAGATACAGGTCAACATCTGAATATTTCCTTCTCAGATAGATTTTTGCATGAATATCCTGTTTCTTTTTATCTGCGAGTTCATCTGAAATTTCTTCCTCACCATCTATAATCTCATCCTTTAATGCATAGATGGTAAAATTATCTACATCTGATGCTTTGAGTTTTCCAAGCTCAGAACGTCTCGTAACAAGTGTTCTCTTACAGTCCGACAATGCCCTGTCTGTCAGGTTAAAATCTGCAATCACACTTTCTGATAAAAACGGAGACATCACTACAAGCTCATTAAATGTCGAATTGGCATTTCCTCTTTCCTTGCAGAATAGGATATCCTCCTGCATCCGGTAAGCATTTTTTCCAATACCAAGTGGAAGCACTTCAAAATCCTCTCCAAATATTTTACTATCAAGTGAAAAGGATACATCCTTAATGTCTGCACATAATCCACGAATCAGGTTTCTTTTCTTTCCGGCATTATTGCTGGTATTATGCACATTCATTACAAGATAATCCAGAAAATCACAGATAGGCTGAGTCTTTTTCTTCTGTCTGACATTTTTACTGCTATCCATTGCAAAGCTGATATCCCAGCTCCTGTCAAAAGTCAGATTTCTGCTCATTACCACAAAACGATATTTTTTATCTCCATCAGCGTTTACATATGCTAATACCCATGTTTTCGGATGAAATGACGGATATCGACCAAGCTGTCTATCTTTTGGCAGTGCGACCTCTACTACCATTTTCTCTAATAAAATAGATAGTGCAGTCGGTTTTGTTGGCACTTTAATCTGTCCTGCTTCACAAAACAGCACGATTTTATCTGATACCTTCTGCAATGCATTCAGCATACCAATTGGATTTTGCATAAGCTTACTATCTGTTTCTTCAGATAATCCAAGACATATCGCCACAGCTGTGAGTGCTTCCAGGTCAAGTGAATATGTAGTGCCTACTGCTCTGTCCAATCTATATCCGTCCGGAGGCATCAAAATACCGCTGTAATCCGTTCTATCTCGGTTTGAATCCGGTCTAAACATCAGCACTCACCTCCCCGGCATAGATGTCATTCACAATTCTTCTGGCATTCGAGAATCTGTAATCGAGCATTCCACCGCCTACCCATTTTGAATGATCAAATTCCTTTGTTCTGCTTAACTTCGCTCTGGCTGCTCCTTTCAGGCTCCGTTCCCTCTTGCGAATCAGTTCATCAGCCATATCAATATCTAATGTAATAAATGCTGCTTGTATCCCACATAGAAAGCTCTTTGCCCTTGGATTGATCAACTGGAATTCTCCAAACACTGCATCCAGATCTACTGTCGCATTATGCCTTATATCCGGAAGCAACCTGCTCCATTCATCATTTGCGTATGTATTCTCGTCTTCTGAAAGCATGACATTGTATCTTACTCTCGCCATATACACCAGATTATTAAAATCGCAGGCAAGCTTCATCATATATGCCAGCTTTTCACCTACTTTTTCCGATAGTTCAGCCGTTAAAGAAGCAAAATCATCATATTCATTCAAATCAATACGATTTTTCAATACATATTCCAAAAGAGACCCTTTCGTTGACTTCTGAATCTGCTTATCCAGATAGAATGCTTCCTCCTGCGTCAGCTCTATTGTAAGGTTGTCTCTCCAATCATCATGATAAATCGGAAGATTCCAGAATCTAATATTGCCGATGTCTCCTGCATCCGAATCATCCTTATCATTTTCCTCTGCATCATCATTCCTGTTTCCCAACCGGCTGACAGACTTCTGTTCTTTTAGCTTTACCGCCAATGAAACATACTCCGGTATAGACAGACCATAATCACAGAATATTCCAAAGGTACGAATTCCATTCCAGTAGATATCTGATGGTTTTCTTGCCACCCAGCCCTTTGGCAATACACGACTTCCAATAACACCTTCTGCCTTGGGATCTGCTTCTAACAATCTGATGCCACAATCTTTTTCAGCAGAATCTATAGCTCTTAAAACTCTATTTGCATCCTTTCCATACCTGCCATCAACAGCCTCCCTTAACATATATGGAACAATAAGGAAGTACTTTGCTCTAGTCTGGATGGTAGATGTCCCCGGAAAGAAATAATTGGCAAAAGCATCACGAATAACGCCGATTCCAAGTTCATCGACTGCTCCCTGTTCACTCAGAAGGTTAATCACATCGAATGCCTTCTGCCGGTCTTCTTTTGAAAAATCTATCCATCCTAACTGCATGTTTTCACTTCCTTATTTCTTCGTCAAATATGTATCTTCCACATAAGTCTCCGGTGTCGCCTCTTCAATTACTCCCGACTTTGGATCAAAGATATATTTCTTCTTCAATCTCTCATACAATACAGAACCTACAGTCTCCATTACCTGCCTCATCATATCAGGATCATCAAACAGTTTTCTGAAAAACTGGTCATTCTGCTCATATCTGTCTGCTGCCATATTCGGAAAATCCTTTTCAAATAACAGCATAAATGTTGCCCTGTCATTGTTCTTTGCGTAGCTCTGCCATTTCTCCTGATTGGCATAATCATTTTCCATCTGAACAAGAACTTTATCCATCTCTGTAAAATGAGTGCCATACTTTTCGTTTATCTTATCAATGATTACTGTCAACGGGTCTTTCTTAGGCTCTCTATGACCGGAATCACCGGAGATAGGTGTATATCCGCCTTCTGTGCTTTCAAGCTCTATCGGACCTTCAAAGTCTTTTTCCAGCTTATAGTATTCAAGAAGAACTTTGTCATCAATATTTATCTTCTCTCCACCATGTCCCTTAGGAAGCATTGTGTATAAGAATTTTGAATAAATACTGAATCTATGAATATCCTTGTCAAATCTGAGATTCCATCCGGAAAATCGCTTTCTTACCATACTCAGCCCCAAAAGCGGGATACTCTCTGTAAAGAAATAAATCCGAATGACAGAATCACTGACTGAAGAAAGGAGGTCATTCTATGAGATTACGTCCATACATTCCTGACACAGACTACAACTACCTGAAGCAATGGATCAACACAGAAAGAATTCATGCATTCTGGTGCGCAAACCGTTTGTCTTATCCTGTTACAAAAAAAGCTTTCCACTCTTTTCTGAAAATCAACGCAAGAACCAGGACAGAAAACGCATTTACTGCAACAGAAGATGACGGAAAACCTGTCGGCTTTTTCTGTTATTCCATCGACACAGAAAACAATACCGGTTTTCTTAAGTATATTATTATCGACAATGCCAGACGCGGAAATGGTTACGGATCACAAATGCTGGCACTGGCACTGCAGTATGCCTTTCAGATCACAGGAGCCATATCTGTACAGTTAAACGTATTTGATGAGAATATATCCGCAAAACACTGCTATGAAAAAGCCGGATTTTCTGAAAGATCCACTGATTGCCATCCATTCATATTCAAAAACGAATTATGGAACAAATGTAATATGATCATTTACCGGAATGATCGCAGCCGTACTGTTTAATATTCCTTCGATATCGAAGTAATTCCATATTCTTTCATAAATTTCTCCTGTTCCGTTTCGTTTCTGATCAGACAGACCTCCTGGAATTTTCCCGTCCGGAGATCCCGGAATTCTCCTACCTGCTCTCCTGTGCAGATACTGCATCTGAGAACCGGAATCTGTGTTTCTCTGTCATACGTTTTCGTTTCGTTTTTTTCGGAAAAACATGGTATCACCCGCCTTTTTCTCGTATTTCTGTACCTCTATTATATCAGAAGCGAAGTATTTTGTATCCCGTTCCAGATTGTGTTTTTCATGGCAACCTGTATGTTTTTCTTTCCTGTGAAACTTTTTCTGCTGCAAACGATTTAGCTGTTATCCTTTCGATTAATAATCTGGCTGCCATAATCGGTGAACCCATTTCGCAAAAATCATCGGATGATCTTTGGAATATAAGAGACCGTTCCACTAAAAGTCCATTACTTATCCAATGTCTTCTCTTAATTCACAGGACTTGAAAATTGAAAAAAATTCATCTTTCTGTCCTCCCGGCAAAAAAATTTCCCGTTTTTTATAAATTATGCTTGACATATTTCTTTCCTTTAATTATACTTTAAATCGTTAAACCGACAATAAAGAAAAAATCCCAGAAGAGAACAACGCTGTTCCTGTTACATATTTCAGAGAGTCTGCGGATGGTGAGAGCAGATATAGAGACAGTTACAGATATCATCTCAAAGATGCAGGCTGAACCGCCAGTAAGCTGAGCCGGCTTCCACCGTTATCAGGAAAGCGCATGACTGTGCGTTTTAAGTGCTGTTATATAACAGAAATCGGGTGGTACCGCGGAAAAATTTCGTCCCCTTTCAGATAGACTGATTCTGAAAGGGGATTTTTTATTGTCAAATATCATAAGGAGGCATTCTCATGAAAACGTTACAAAAAGTCAGCCATTTTCTGTCCAATTACACTTCTCTGGTTGTAATTGCGATCGCCGTAGTCACCTTTCTCTGTCCTGTCATCATGCAGTGGGTCAACTTCACTTTGTTTGTTGATCCTGTTTCCAACAAATTTACATGGCAGTCTATTATCATCGGAATTATTATGTTCAGTATGGGACTGACTCTGACAAAAGAAGATTTTCACATTCTTGCGCAGAGACCGTTTGATATCTGCATTGGCGCCATTGCACAATATCTGATCATGCCTTTTCTTGCCTTTGCCATTTCCAGAGTGCTGCAGCTGCCGGATGCCATTGCTCTCGGACTGATTCTTGTAGGATGCTGCCCGGGCGGGGTGTCTTCCAACATTATGTCCTACCTTTGCGGAGGAGATGTGGCTTTCTCCGTAGGCATGACCACGGTGTCTACCCTGCTTTCCCCGGTAGCCACTCCTCTGCTTGTTTCTTTTCTTGCAAGCGGAACACAGATCACAATCAACGGAATTCCCATGTTTATTTCCATCATTGAAACTGTGATTCTGCCTGTAGCTCTTGGATTTATCCTGAACTACTTTTTAGGAAAAAAAGCTTTATTTATGGAATTTCAGAAAATCATGCCGGGAATCGCAGTACTCGGACTGGCCTGTGTTGTCGGCGGCGTAATTTCTTCCCAGGGATCCAATTTCTTCCGCTCCGGAGTGATCATCTTCCTGGCGGTTCTCCTGCACAATGGTCTTGGATATCTGCTTGGATATCTGGCGGGTTCTGTGACCGGAATGAATTATTCCAAGAGAAAGACAATTTCCATCGAAGTAGGTATGCAGAATGCAGGACTTGCCACAAACCTGGCAACCACTACCGCTCAGTTCGCTTCTGCACCTCAGGCGGCAATTATCTGCGCCGTATCCTGTGTATGGCATTCCATTTCCGGAACTCTGCTGGCCGGTCTCTTCGCCTGGAGAGATAAACACAAAGAAAAGAAAGTTTCCACAAACCCTGTGAAAGCTTAAGTACCAAAGAGGATTCCCCACAGATCGTCAAGTTCTGTGGAGGAATCCTCTTTTTCTGTCATTCGTGATAAAACAGCTTCCCGTTCTTCCGCTCTGATTTCATTTCATCCGATCACTGAATCGCAATAAACGGTCTCACAGCTTTTCTCCCACAAAAAGTCCGTGTGAACTGCATCAGCCTCAGGCATTATAATACAACAGAAATATTGACTGGAAGCTCCGGAATCTGATAGGATATCCCATATAGAGGCCTGTGTATGAAAACCGGGCAGATATATGATATTCAGATTATTTTTATCTTCCAGAAAAACAAAATTTTTATTTTAATGACCGAAAAGGAGTACAGAATGAAAAAGGAAAAAATATATACTGTATACATCAACGAAAACGGCCCCGATATCGGTACGGTATCCGCCCCTGTGATTGAAGAAGACGGCTGTTTTTTCAAAGATTCTGCCCGGACCGGAAAGCTGCTTCCCTACGAAGACTGACGTCTGGATGCAAAAACCAGGGCTATGGATCTGGCCTCCAGGCTGTCAGTTACTGAGATCGCCGGTCTGATGATGTATTCCCCTCATCAGATGGTACCCTCACTGCCCGGCGAGCCATTTTCTTCCACTTACGGCGGCAAATCGTTTCCGGAAAGCACGGCAGAACCATGGGAATTGACGGATCAGCAGAAAGTTCTCCTCAAAGAGGACCATATCCGCCATATTCTGGTTATGAAGCTGGAAAATGCCGAGACTGCCGCAAACTGGAGCAACGCCATGCAGCAGGCGGCAGAGGAACTTCCCTTTGGAATCCCTGTCAATATTTCCAGCGATCCCCGCCATGGAGCCTCCAACGCGGGAGCCGAATTCAAGAGCGGCGGCAGCGACGTCTCCAAATGGCCTGAAGGACTTGGGATTGCCGCATCATTTTCTCCTGAAATATGCCGCAGTTTTGCCCGGACTATTGCCAGAGAATATCGGGCGCTGGGAATTACCACGGCACTTTCCCCTCAGATAGATCTGGCCACGGAACCCCGTTGGATGCGCTTTGAAGATACCTTCGGCACTCATCCGGAGCAGGTAACTGAACTTGGAAGAATCTACTGCGAAGGCCTTCAGACAACAGAAAACAGTTCTGACGGATGGGGGAGAGACAGCGTCTGCGCCATGGCAAAGCACTGGCCGGGCGGAGGATCATGTGAAGCAGGAAGAGATGCCCACTATCCTTTTGGAAAATTTGCCGTATATCCCGGAAATAATTTAAAAGACCACTTAAAGCCCTTCGTAAACGGTGTTTTCCGGCTCGGAGGAAAGACCGGATGTGTCTCCGCCGTTATGCCTTATTACACTGTTTCCTGGAATCAGGACAGAAAAAACGGACAGAATGTCGGAAATTCCTACAGCGAATATCTTATTCACGATCTGCTGCGCGAAAAATACGGATATGACGGGGTTGTATGCACAGACTGGGGAATCACACAGGATCCATCACCGCAGATTGACTCTTTCGGCAGCCGCTGCTATGGAACAGAATCCCTGACGGAGGCAGAAAGACATCTTCTTGCCATAGAGAACGGTGTAGATCAGTTCGGCGGCAACAGTGATATCAGGCCTCTTCTCGAGGCGTATCAGCTGGGCTGCAAAAAACACGGAGAAACCCGCATGCGAAAACGGATGGAAGAATCTGCCGTACGTCTTCTGACAAACATGTTCCGATGCGGTCTTTTTGAAAATCCCTACCTGGATCCGGAGGAGAGCAGACAGATCGTCGGCTGTGAGGAATTTTCCAAAACAGGCTATCAGGCTCAGCTCCGATCGGTAGTCATGCTGAAAAACCAGCATGCAATGCCAGTGCGCACCGGAAAAAAAGTCTACATTCCCGCCAGAACTATTAAGGCAAGAAAAACTTTCTTCCGCACCTGGGAAGAAGGAAAAACAATCTTACCCGTGGATCAGAATCTCACAGAAAATTATTTTTCATGGACTGATACGCCGCAGAACGCGGATTTTGCAATTGTATTTATAGAAAGTCCTCTGTCTGACGGATATTCAGAGGAAGATGCGTCGGGCGGCGGAAACGGATACGTTCCCATTTCTCTTCAGTACAGACCTTACACTGCGGAAAAAGCAAGGGAACACAGTATTGCGGGAGGTGATTTCCGGGAGGATTTTATCGACAGGAATTATAAAGGCAAAACCGGAACTGCTGCCAATGAAGCGGACCTTGATCTGGTCATCAATACAAAGAAAGCAATGGGAGACAAACCTGTGATTGTCTGTCTGCGAATGCATAATCCAGCGGTATTATCTGAACTGGAACCTTATGCAGACGGAATCCTGATTGATTTCGGTGTACAGAAACAGGCCCTCTTTGATCTGATCTGCGGAAATGCAGAACCTTCCGGTCTTCTTCCGATAGAATTCCCATCAGATATGAAATCCGTGGAGATGCACTGTGAAGACCTTCCTTTTGACATCCCGCCCTATACGGACAGTACGGGAAATACCTACCGCTATGGATTCGGACTGAACTGGAATGGCGTCATCCGGGACGGCCGTGCGGAGCGATATCGAAACTCCCCTTCTTCAGAGTCGGAACTGTAACAAAAATCACTGTACTGGAAAACATCCTGCCGCTGACAATTCAACGGCAGGATGTTTCAGTCAATCAGATCGTTCTGAAATCTGGACAGATGTTCATACGGAAGAATCAGCCGACCGCGGTACAACCCGCATCCGTCATTGATGAGACTGTTATTCACTGCAGAAAACATATTCACATCTACCTTCGCCAGTTCCAGCTGCTGCAGTTTTCTGACCCGCTCATATGCTTCGTCGAAATAAACACATTCCCCTTCTGGTATTGCGTCCCTTCTGGCCCGCTCACTTTCCTGTTTCTTTTCATATCCGAGGTGGTTCGCTGAGCCGATCTCCGCAATATCATCCATATCTTTGGTACGGAGCTGCATTTCCATATAACACTTTGCGCTTTCATCAAAAAACGTGATATGCAGGGAACGGTATCCGTGCTGTTTTTCATTGGAAATATAATCCCTGTAAAACGGTCTGACTTCTTCGCTCAGCAGAGGAGAAGTACTTATTTTTACTCCGAAAGCCGGTTCTGCCCGGAACCCTCTTTTTTCTAGAAACCCTTTCAGAACGTTTGCAATCTCATACAGATAGCGGATCTCTTCCTCCTCACGCTGTACGTCATCTCTGATATGACATTTGGGCATGGAAATGACAATACGGTATGCAATCAGGTCACGAAATCCGTTCAGCTTCTTTTTCAGTTCTTCCAGAGGCGGTCAGGAACCATTCTCTGTATAGTAATCGTAGATATACTCCACAATATAACCGTTAAATTTTGTTTCCGCCCGGATCAGGGACTTGATCCTGCCTTTAAACGTAAAGGAAAGATACGGGTATTCTTTTGCCATATACTTGTAGAATTCCCTGATCTTCTGGGACTGTGCCGTCAGAAAGTCATTGTGCTCCAGCAGATCCGAAGTACGATTCAAAAATTCACAGTGTATTCTGTCCACCTCATTATTATCTCTGACTGCCGAGATTTTCAGATCTCTGCTGTATTTTTTCAGAATTTTCAGTACCGTATCTCCTGAATATAAATAGTCGTTTAACGATATCATTATCCACACCTCAATTTCTCTTGTTAAACCGATACATCTCCTGAATTTATCCTCAGTTTTTCAGTGACTTCTTTTTATCCGGAAGCTGGGCAAGAATTACAGCCGAAAATACAAGAATACATCCAAACAGTTCCCTTCCGGAAAGATATTCTTTCAGAACCAGCCATCCGGTAAGCGCTGAAAATACAGATTCCAGACTGAGAACGAGAGAGGCTACGGCAGGATCCGTATTTTTCTGAGCAACGATCTGAAGCGTGTACGCTACGCCGCAGGAAAAAACTCCGGCGTAGACCAGCGGCAGCCATGCTGCAAATATATCACCCATCTGCGGCTTTTCATATAAAAACATCGGAACAGAACACAGGATTCCGCTTACAAAAAACTGAATGCATGAAAGACTCACTCCATCCACTTTCGGAGCAAAATAATCAATGATAAGAATATGTATCGAAAATACAACAGCACATAAAAACACAAGAAGATCTCCCGTCCCGATCGTAAACCCTTCGTTAATGCAGAGAAAATACATTCCCACAACAGCCAGACCTACACCTGTCCAGATTTTTGCTCCTGCTTTTTTTCCAAAAAATAATCTGATCATCGGAACGATCAGAATATAGAGCGCCGTGATAAATCCCGCTTTTCCTGCAGTTGTATATACGATACCGGCCTGCTGGAGCGAACTTGCGACGGCAAGAGCCAATCCACAGCAGATTCCGCCGGCAAAAAGCGTCTTTCTGTTTTTTCCCTTATTCACACTTTCTTTCTTTGTATCATTTCTCTTCCCGTTCTGACAATGTAATACAAAAATAACAGGCAAAAGAACGATGCCGCCCATCACACACCGGATCGAATTAAATGTAAACGGTCCCAGGTAATCCATGCCGACGCTCTGCGCGACAAAAGCGCTTCCCCATATGAATGCCGTAAGTGCCAGTAAAATATTATTGAATGATTTATGTTTCATTGTCTCCCCCTGATGAATGTTGCCGGAATAACGTTCCTGAAAACGAAACCCAGAATCAGTATATCACACTTTTCCCTCTTTAGCACTTTAAATTATCAAATAAGCGTAAAATAAAAAATCCGGCAAAATAAATGAGTCACTGTATTCTGCCGGATCTGATATCTGATGATTCTGTTATTCTTTTTTATTGTTTCCCTGCTCAGCTGTATTGCCTGTCAGGAAATATGATATCCGCGGCTGCGGAATATCGTTGCTGATTCTCACCGCCTGATTTCAGACGTTTTTTTCATTCCTTTACATAATAAACAGTGTCGATCCCCTCTCCCCTGTCGTCCTTCAATCTTTTTACCGTATGATATCCCATTTTTTCCAGGATATGCTTCTGTGCCTGATTGGAAGACCATGTACGGAGCGTAATGGGAGCCCCCGGATATCCGGCTCTTATCTCTTTTTCCGCCAGTATATACAGACTCTCTGATATCCCCTGACCGCGCCATTCCGGATCAATACAGAGCGTTGTCATATAACAGGAATCCGGATAGCTGATAAGGTGGCCGCACTGAAAATGATCTTTCCAGGTAATAAATGCACGGACCTTCCCTCTTTCTTTCCAGAGAAGAACATGCTGCCGGCAGATGTCTTCCAGATATGCCCTGATGCCATCCTGTTCTTTCTCTGCCCCGGACCAGTCACTCTGGGATGTACTGTTCCTCGCGGACAGCGGAGGAACAAAATCTTTGTCACAGACTCTGAGCAATTCGTAAATCTGTTCTTTTTCTTCGGCTGAAGATATTGTATCGCGCAAAACAGTCTCACTGCTCTCACAGAAAAAAGGAATTCGGCATACAAGCGCCAGAGCGGCCGCAAGTCCGCTTTCCAGCGTTGAAATATCCAGCCACTCTTCCCTGGTGTGAGCTCCTCCTCCGCGGCAGAACCCGACACAGACAGAGGAAATATTCTGTGACAGAGGAATGTTGCAGTCGGTCGACGCTTCTGAAGCAGCCGGTTCGACTCCCGTTGCCGCCTGCAGTGTTCTGACACAGCAGTTTGTCAGCCGCTCCATCTGAATCGCGTCTGTCTCTCCCGCACAGGGACGTCTGCCGACCTGCTCGCAGCGATATGATACATCACAGCACTTCCGGCTTTCGATTTTTTGCCGCAGATATTCTTCACAGTTTTCCAGAGCTTCTGCCGAATCCGAGCGGAATTCAAACAGTGCAGAAGCCTCCTGGGCAATTGTATTGACCGAAGTACCGCCTTCCATGACTCCCACATTATAAGTTGTGCGTGAATGCTCCGGTATTTTCATCTGATACAGTTCTGTCACCAATCCGGCCAGTTCGGCAACTGCATTTTTCTTTCCAAAGTCAAGAAACGAATGACCGCCCTCCGTCCTGACCTCAATCCGGTAGCGCGAAGAACCGATACACCGGGGATAAACTTTATCTCTGTACAGATCAAATGCAATTACCGCACTGAGCTGTTTCTGAAAAGCACTTGTCAGTGCGCGGATTCCTTTCAGATTTCCCAGCCCCTCTTCTCCCGTATCTGCAGACAGAATCAGACCGCAGGGAAGTTCCGGAGATATTTCATTCAGATATTTCGCCGCCATCAGAAGCATCACGACGTTCACCGTATTATCTCCGATCCCCGGACAGCACCATCTGTCCTGATTTTCCACAAGCTCAAGAACTTCGTCCATGGAAAAAACCGTATCCAGATGTGCGGTAAACAAAATCTTTCTCTCGCATTCCGGCTGATATTCCCAGATAACATTGCCTGCTGCATCACAGTAAGCACCTGAGATGCCCTGCATTTTCATCCATTGCAGACAATACTCCGCTCTCTGTTCTTCATGACCGGTGGCCGCCGGAATCAATACCAGCTCTTTCAGCGTCCGCTTTGCGAGAGGCAGATTCTTTCTGCTGAATTCTGAAAAATCCTCTTCAATTTCCCATCTTCTCCTCATCCGGCACTATCCTTCCTTTCTGATATTTCCATGCTGTTCCGTAACGCCTGCTCACACGTGTGAGATATCCGGCAATTTCTGCCGCCGTCTCGTCCTCCGCTTTATAAGGAATGTTCTTTTCCGGACGATTACGATGCATGCCGAGTTCTACCGGAAGCAGCTCAATATGTTCACATTTTCCGTCCCTAATTTCAAAATACGGCAGAACACTTCTGTAGACTTCCGGGATTTCGTAAAGAGAATGGCTGGACTGCTCCTGACGTTTTGCGATCCCCACAGAAGCTGCCGTATGGATATTCAGTCCATATTTTTCCATATAATCAGAAGGCAGAAGACGAACATACTGATTTTCAAACACAAAATTTCCAAGGCAGTAAAAAACAGGTCTGCCGCGATAAAATTCAATACCTTTGAGCTGATGAGTTCCCCCGCCGATCACCGCACAGGCTCCGGCATCTATACATGCATGGGCAAATTCCTCCAGAAAGTAATCTGCTTCTTCATCATTGTCACTGCGGATCTCATGTGAATGTACCATCACAATGACCGCTTCGCACGTCATCAGAGCTTCTCTGATCATATCCGTCGTCCGCTTCAGATCCCCTGCATCTGCTCTGGAATGTCTGCCCTCTTTTCCGTCTTCACAGACTTCAAAACGTCTGCCTCCGAATTCCATTACACCTTCAGGCAGCGGAGCCACAAATCCCTCCTGCCGGTGAAGATCGCGAAGCCCGTTGATCATTGTCGCCCCTGCAATCTCTTTCAGAACTTTCATATGTTCTTCTGTGACATAATACGTCTCATGAAAGCGCAGAGGATTCAGCCCCGGCCGCCCCGGCTGCCGTTCTGTCTGGCTTCCTGCCCGCGCCGCATCCTCAAACGTCGAACAGATATCAATAACCGCCACCTGTCCGGCAGTCGTATCAACAATCGCCGGTCTGGATGCCTCATACAGATTCTTCCCTGCTCCCGCATATGCAATTTTCCTTTTTTTCAGATGAAACAGTGTCGACTGCAGACCTTCATAGGAATAATCCATTGTGTGATTGTTTGACACACCCAGGACATTAAATCCGTACTGAAGAATATCGTCCAGACATTCTTCCTCTGCCGTAAGCCAGGTACCTCCTGAATAAGCAGAAGCATAACATGTCCCGTCGGAAATCGTTGTCTCAAGATTTGCGGCGCGCACTTCTCCCTGCATCAGAAATTTTCGGATCGGTGATATTCCCTCATAGCCCGGTATCAGACGTTTCATAATGAGAATATCTCCTGCCGCTGTTATTTTAATTGTATCATTCATATTTTTCTGCCTCAAACCAGTCAATTCCGGACAACGGTTTCTTATGCCGTATATCCGGAATTTTCCCTGCTTTCTTTTCCTTACCGATTGTGATATGCTTCGCTTCTCCGTACCAGATCCGCAAATAACTTATTCATCTCAGGAGCGGTATGAATCAGCCCTTCCGGATGCCACTGAACCGCGACAATCTGTCCGTCACTGCTCTCAATGGCTTCCACTGTTCCGTCAGGAGCTACTGCTGAGACTGTCAGATTTCTGCCAAGTTCACGAACCGCCTGATGATGCATGGAATTAACCGCATGTTTTCCTTCACCGAGAATCCCGGCCAGATATGTGTCTTTTCTGATATCCACGTGATGAAACAGGTAACTGCGTTCCAGAGACTGCATATGCAGGATAGAACCCTCCCTCTGAAGATAGAGATCCTGATACAGGGTTCCGCCGCACAGTACATTCAGAAACTGAATTCCTTTACAGATGCCAAGCATTGGGATTTTTTTCTCCAGCGCGTATCTTCCTGCCGCCATCCATGCCTCATCAATCTCAGGACGAATTGTCTGAATCCCCGGAGAGGGTTCCTCTCCGTAATACCATGGACTGACATCTTCTCCTCCCGGCACCAGAATACCGTCACAGAAGGATAAGGCCGATTCCGGATCGTCCAGCATGCTGACGGAGGGAACAGCAATCGGCATTCCGCCGTTATTCAGCACAGCCTCCACATAATCACTGTTTACATATTCACGCTTTGAACTGGAAAATTTAGCCGGCGTTGTTTTATATGTATTTCCAAGAATACCAATGATAGGCTTTATCATAAATCAGATTACCTCGTTTCCTTAATTTTGATCAAAAAAGATCCTGATGACAGATATGGCGGATACGTTCCGCATCCAGACCACGGATTACGGAAGCCGCAAGGCTGCTGGCAGCCTCCATATCCTCCAGTGCACAGAAATTATAATGGCTGTGCACATAACGGGACGGAACACCGAGAACGAGACACGGTACCGCCTTTCCCGTCAGACTGATCTTTCCCGCATTGGTACTTCCGCCTCTTCTCACCGCTTCCTGGTATTTGATTCCGTATTTTCCGGCCAGTTCCTCGGCGTACTCAATAAACTGAGCGTTTGAAATATAACTCTTGTCAACGATACGGATCTGAACACCGTGTTTCATCTGCCCCTGCGCCTGTCCGGCACTGATAAAGAAGTCATCGGAGGGTGAACCTTCAAAAACAATCGCAAGGTCCGGTTTTACAATCTGTGCCGTCACCGCTGCTCCCCGGGTTCCGACTTCCTCCTGTGCAGCCATTGCGCCGACAACATTTACCGGAAGACTGTCTCTTTCCCCGTACAGCTGTTTCATAGTATCCACAATGCAGGCACAGCCGGCACGATTGTCAAAAGCCTTGCCAAAACAGATTCCGTTTTCTTTGTCATAGGAAAATGTCACGTCCGGTACTATCGGATCACCGATATGAATTCCGAAAACTTCCTCTGCCTCCTGACGGCTTGTGGCTCCCACATCCAGATACATCTTTTCAATTTCAAGATTCTGTCCGCTGCGTTCGGAATCCGTCATAAAATGAACCGGCTTCGCACAGATAATTCCGCGCACCATCTTTCCCGACCTTGTTCTTATCTTCACAGAATGTGCCGGGAGACTGGTTAAATGAAAGCCTCCAAGCAGAAGCATCTGGAGTGCACCGTTATCCAGAATGCTCTGCACCATCATTCCGCATTCATCCAGATGCGCATCCAGCTGAACCACAGGTTTTTCTGACTGTACACCCGGCATTCTGACATAAAAATTGTTCATCGCATCATTTGAAATATCAAACTCTCCGCAGTATTCTGCCAGAGTACGCACAACGTCCTCTTCAAAACCGCTTGGTCCGAAAGCGTTGGAAAGCTTTTCTATCATCTGTATATCCATTTTTCTGATCTCCTTCTCACTATTTACAATACCATCATCAGTACACCACAAAACAATGTGCTGTAACAACATCCATCCAACGATCCGTTTCCAGTCTGTTGGTAAATGTATCGATTTTCTGCATTCCCGGATAGAACGACATCGTATAAGCCTTTTTCCAGTCTTTGTACGTCACCTCGTAAGTGAAATGTTCCGGCACCGGAAGACAGCGGATTTCCCCGATACGCCTGACAGCATCTGCAACACCGGAACGGATTCTCTCCTGTACCTTCTCCGGTGAGACGCACCAGGTCGCTGCTCCTTCCCCACGTTTTGTTGCCACCGTTTCAATTCCCGGGAGAAATTCTCCGGCCTGCCGGCAGATTTCTTCATCGCCTGAAAGGAAAAGAACCGGAACACCGTGGGAAGCGGCTGTGTAACTGTTCAGCATACATTCACTCATAAATTTTCCGTTCAGGCGGATATACAGGCTGTTTCCCGTTGACGTATGGCTGATGGAAAAACAGGGATTCCCCGCAGGCGCATGGTAGCCGAGAAATAAAACTCCGTCGAATGTATCATCAATACCGTACATCATATTATACGGGTGTCCGCTCTTTCCGCGAATCAGCGTCACATATTCCGGCATTTTCAGAGGGTCAATGTTGGAAGCATCTCCATGCCCGTCCTTTACAACGATTTCGTCCGCTCCCGCCTCATGAGCAGCCTCACAGGCAGCTACAACTTCTTTTGTCATCTCTTCTGCATAGCTGCGATATACACTTTCCGTCTTATGCGTTTCCGCCGGCATTGCCAGACCCGCGCAACCCTCAATATCAGCACTGAGAAACAATTTCATCTGTAAACCTCCGATAAACTTCCTTTTTCATCCGTATGTTTCTATACAGTCATATTCAGACTGTTTTATTTCTGTCATCATACAAATGACAGTACACATAATGTCCCTCATCCACCTCATAACGTTCCGGCGGAATACTTTTGCAGCATTCCATACATTTCGGACAACGCGTATGGAATTTACATCCTGCCGGCGGTTTATGGGCGGACGGAATGCTTCCGGAGAGAAGAATACGTTCTCTTGGCGCTTCCGGGTCCGGTATCGGCACTGCCGAAAGAAGCGCCTGGGTATACGGATGCATCGGGTTACTGTAAATTTTATCTTTATCTCCGACCTCCACAAAATTTCCCAGGTACATAACACCCACCCGGTCACTGATATACTCCACAACACTGAGGTCGTGCGCTACAAAAATATAGGTAAGATTCAGATCTTTTTTCAGCTCATTGAGCAGATTCAGCACCTGTGCCTGAATGGAAACATCCAGTGCGGATACCGGCTCGTCTGCAATAATCAACTGAGGTTCCACGGCAAGAGCCCTTGCAATTCCGATCCTCTGTCTTTGTCCGCCTGAGAATTCATGAGGATAACGGTTGGCATGATACGTGTCAAGGCCGACCCGGTGCAGCAGATCAATTACCTTTTTTTCCAGATCCGCCTGATCCTTGTACAGTTTATGCACCTTCAAAGGTTCTGCAACAATTGAAAAGACTGACATTCTGGGATTCAGAGATGCATAAGGATCCTGAAATACCATCTGCACTTTTTTGCGAACAGAACGCATCTTTTTGTTATTATAGCCGGTGATTTCTTCCCCATCGAGAAAAATCTTTCCCGCCGTGGGCTGCTCCAGCTTGCAGATTGCTCTTCCCAGTGTGGATTTTCCGCACCCGGACTCTCCTACGATTCCGAAAACCTCACCCTTCCTGACTTCAAAACTGACACCGTCTACTGCTTTTACATAGTCTTTTTTCCCGATAGATGCTCCTGATACCGGATAATAAACCTTCAGGTCATCCACCTTCAGCAAAACGTCTTTCAAGTTCAGACACCACCTTTCTGGCCGTCATTTTCCGATGCAGTACTGTTCTCGCACATCCAGCATCTGCTGATATGTCCTTCTTCCGGCATTCTGAAAAATCCCGGCTCCTCTTTCCGGCATTTTTCTTTTGCATAAGGACATCTGGGAGCAAACTTACAGCCTTCCGGCATATATTTGGGATTTGGAACATTTCCCGGAATTGACTGCAATTCTTTTCCCGCATCTCCGACTCTTGGAATTGACGCCAGCAGTCCCCGGGTGTACGGATGGGAAGGGTTGTAAAAAATTGACTTTACATCTCCTTTTTCCACCACGCGGCCGCAGTACATAACCGCCACATCGTCGCAGATTTCTGCCACCACACCGAGATCATGTGTGATAAACAGTATCGAAGTTCCCGTTTCTTTTTTCAGCTGATTCATCAGATCAAGGATCTGCGCCTGGATTGTTACGTCCAGTGCCGTCGTCGGCTCATCTGCAATCAGAATTTCCGGTTTGCACACCAGTGCCATTGCAATCATGACCCTCTGGCGCTGTCCTCCGGAAAGCTGAAACGGATATTCTTTCATCATATGGTGTACTCGCGGCACACCGGTCATTGTCAGCATTTTTTCCGCTTTTTCATATGCTTCTTTTTTGGAAATTTTTTCATGCTGGAGAACACATTCCACAATCTGATCTCCGATTTTCATGACCGGATTCAGACTCGTCATCGGTTCCTGAAAAATCATGGAAATTTTATTTCCCCTGATTTTTCTCCGCTCCTCCTTGCTCAGGCTTACAATATCTTTACCGTCCAGCAGGATTTCTCCCTCTGCAATTTTGCCTTTCGTTCCTGTGAGAAGTCCCATAACAGAAAGCGAGGTAACACTTTTTCCACTGCCCGATTCTCCCACAATCCCGAGCGTGGAACCGCGTTTCAGTTCCACATCCACACCATCAACAGCCTTTACCACGCCGTCGTCGGTGTAGAAGTAAGTATGTAAATTTTTGATTTCAAGTACGTTATCTGTTGCCACTTCTGATCCTCCTATCATTCAGAGAGTTTTGGATCCAGAGCATCACGAAGCCCATCGCCCAGAAGGTTAAAGCTCAGGACAGTAAGGAAAATCGCAAGTCCCGGAAAAATCGTCACATACATTGCGCTTGTCATGTAGTTTCTTCCGTTGGAAAGCAGGAGTCCCCACTCCGGTGTCGGCGGCTGAGCACCCATTCCAAGGAAAGACAGACTGGAAGCCGTCAGAATAGAAGAACCAAATGACATGGAATACTGTACAATGATATCGGGAATTGCTCCCGGCAGAATATGGCGGAAAAGAATTCCCGCATCCGAAACGCCTATATTTTTTGCCGCCATGACAAACACGGAATTCTTCAGCGTAAGTGTCCTGCTTCGCACAAGACGGGCAAAGGTCGGAGTGGAAAACACAGCCACTGCAATCACAACATTCGTCATACCGCTTCCGAGGATCGCCACAATGGCAATCGCCAGAATAATTCCTGGAAATGCAAATAAAACATCACAGATTCTCATAATAATGGAATCAATGATTCCGCCGTAATATCCCGCCAGAAGTCCGAGAATAGTACCGCACACAGCACCTACCGTAACAGCACCGAAACCAACCGCAAGGGAAATTTTTGTTCCTGAAAGTATTCTTGAAAACAGATCCCTTCCAAATTCATCTGTTCCAAAAAAATGTCTGAGGGAAGGACCCTGAAGAATGGCAGAATAATCATATTCATTGATTTTGTAAGGAGCTATTATATCCCCGAAAAATGCAAGAAAAATGAGAAAGATAATAAAGCAGAGAGCAATCACTGCGTTTTTCTGTTTTTTGAATTTACGAACTGCCTCTGAAAAAGGAGTCCTAATCCTGTCCTGATTTTGAGTCTGTATTTTTTTGTTTTTTTTCATTTTCACTCATCTCCTATTGCAGTTTGATTTCCGGATTCAGTACTGCGTACAGAACATCCACCAACAGATTGATTACAATAAATTGCAGAGAAAAGATCAAAATCAGTGACTGAATCGCCGGATAATCTCTGTAATTAACCGACTCAATCAGAAGAGAACCAAGCCCCGGATACGCGAAGACCGTTTCTGTGACAACAGATCCGCCCAGCAGAAATCCGAACTGAAGTCCTACAACTGTAACAACAGAAATCATGGAATTGCGGAACACATGTTTCCACACAACCACCTTTTCTCTGATTCCTTTTGCTCTTGCTGTCCGGATATAATCTTCTTTAAGAATTTCCACGATAGAAGATCTGGTAAAACGCGCTATGATTGCAGCAATTCCAAGTCCAAGCGTAATGGAAGGCATAATCAGACCTTTCCAGTCAGAACTGCTGGTGGTAGGCAGAATTTTCATTTTCACCGCCAACAGCATAATCAGCAGGAAACCTATCCAGAACGACGGCAGCGAAATACCTGATACCGCGACCGTCATACCTGTATAATCCTGCCACTTTCCTCTGTGTGTGCCCGACCAGACTCCAAACAGGACACCTGCTATTGCACTCCACAGCAGAGTAACTGCTGCCAGACGAACCGTATTTCCGAATCTTCCGGAAATTTCTTCCAGTACAGGCCGTTTCGTTCTCAGAGATGTTCCGAGATCCCCATGCAGAAGTCCTGAAACATATGTGATATACTGAGTTGTCACAGGTTTATTCAGACCCAGCCGTTCACGGACAGCTTCCACATCCTGCTGAGTCGCCTGTTCACCGGCCACCAGTCTTGCCGGATCGCCAGGTATGATCCTCACAAACAGAAAAACAAATGTTACTACTATAATCAGTGTGGGAATTGTACCCACAATACGCTTCAGCAGATATTTTAGCATATTGCATCTCCTACTTTCTTAATAGCAGGTACAATCCCTGCGGATTATTTCCTGCCGATCTCTCACAAGAAACCAGCGCCCTTTTTCAGGACGCTGATTCTTTTCTGTAAAAACTGTGATACTGTCCTATTCGGCTTGCGCCTCAGTATGTCTTATCATTCTCCGGCCATTCTTGCATTTCTCATGCAGACGCTTCCGTCACCCAGCAGATATACACCTGTAATGTTGCTGCTTGTCGCCCAGAGATTTGCACTGTTTGCTATGCAGACAAGCGGAACCTCTTCCCATACAATATCCTGTATCTGCGCATAGATATCAGCACGCTTCTCCTCATCTGCCGTGGAAAGTCCGTCCTTGAGAAGCTGATCAACTTCTTCGTTCTCATAATAGCTGATGTTGTAGCTCATCGGCGGTTCGGACTCGATTGCAAGCATCGGACGCAGACCCCAGTCGGCATCACCGGTAGATGTTGACCATCCGCTCATATAGCATTCAACTTCTGCTTCGCTTCCGGGAACATCCGCTCCCTGAACCTTTTCATTTACAAGCGCACTCTCCATACCTTCCAGCTCAAGTGTAATTCCTACCTCTGCCAGCTGCTGCTTGTAGAATTCCGCTGCTTTCTGATTTCCGGTTGTATTGGAGTAAATCAGGCTGGTAGTAAATCCGTCCGGATAACCTGCCTCAGCCAGAAGCTCTTTTGCCTTTTCCGGATCATACGGATACGGATCGTTTGCTTTGTAATGCTGCACTTCTTCTCCGATCATGGAAGTCGCAACGGATCCATAACCATTCGAAACAACCTGAACATATGCTTCTTTGTTAATCGCATAAGCAATCGCCTGACGGACTCTTACATCATTGAACGGTTTCTTCTGATTGTTCATGAAGAAATAATAAACTGTGATACTGTCTCCCTCGCCGACTGACACGTTAGAGTCCGCTTTCAGTGTATCAACGCTCTCTGTAGGTACTGACCATGTAATCTGCGCATCACCGGACTGCATTGCCGCTACACGGGTTGCACTCTCGGCAACAGGCTTGAAGGTAATTGTTTTGAAACCTGCGTCCGAAGCGGCAAGTGCGGTTCCTCCGCAGATATCCGCATCATATCCCCACCAGTCAGGATTCAGTTCCAGAGTCAGGTGATCTCCTGCCACCCACTCTACAAACTTGTACTGACCTGTACCAACCGGATTCTGTGCACATGCATCCACTCCGGCCTGAATCTGTGCAGGACTCATAATCAATGTAGCCGGATGAGCCAGATTACTGATAAATGCTCCGAAAGGCTCTGTCAGATAAATTTTTACTGTATAATCATCAATTTTTTCTGCATGATCCAGAGTGTTGCACAGGAATGTGGTTCTCTTCAGTCCCAGATCCTTGTCAGCCCATTTATCAATATTTACAAGCAGAGCATCTGCATTCCACGGTGTTCCGTCAGTAAAGCTGATTCCCTGGCGCAGATGAATGGTATATTCCGTTGCCTGATCATTTGCTTCATAATCTGTTGCCAGCATCGGAATAATCTGCATGTTTTCATCAAATCCGAACAATCCGTCCATCATCATACGCTGAATGCCTCCGGACAGTGTATCAGATGTATCCATTGGATCCATTGTCGTAAAATCGACAGAGACCATAGCCGTTACATCCTGCTGCTGCGATACCGAAGCTCCGTCGGCAATCGTAATCGTCGCGGTATCTGACGCCGATGAAGAAGACGTGGAAGATGCAGAAGCCGATGAAGAGGCAGAAGATCCTCCCGCTGCGCCACCGCTTCCGCAAGCCGTCAGAGCCAATGCGGAAACAACTGCTAAAAGTGTTCGCATAACATGTCGTTTTTTCATACTTACTCCTCCTGTTTCACAACCAGTTTTTAAATCAAAAAGGCAGAGCGGTACTTTTTATTAAATAGCCTCTCTGCTTATTTAGCAGTATAAAGTGTCACCCTGCAGTTGTCAATAAAATTTTAACTCATTTTTTCGTAAAATTTTGTTTTTTTCGTTTTTAGGATGATTATTTTTACGGTTTATGTTATAATTATCCTAAATTTTTGAAAGGAGGAATTCTCATGCGGCCCGATAAAACTTGCGGAAATATTCTTATTATCTCCAGTAAACAGAAAATTGTCTCTGAGCATCAGACATACCTTCATTCTCTTCTGGGGCAATATCTGGTGTTCAATACACTTGTCTCTGATAAGATAACAGATCCGTCACAGTTCAAGGATTATCAGTGTCTCCTCTTTATAACTCAGAATGAAAAAGACCGGTTTCCTTTCCACCTGGATGAGAGCATTCTTCAGATTGTCTGCACACGGACATTTAACCATACCTATCTCAGCAAAATTATTCAGCTGCCTCCGCACGAACGGGTTTATCTGGTAAATGACGAAAAAGATTCCACACTCGCCATTATCAGTCAGCTGAAAGAATGCGGACTCACGCAGTATGAATTTGTCCCTTTTTACCCGGGATGCGAGGACACGGAGTCAGACATTACTTTTGCAGTGACGGCAGGCGAACCGCAGCTGGTTCCGAAACGAATTCAAAATGTTCTGGATATCGGAAACCGAATCGTGGATATCTCAACAATTCTGGAGCTATGTGAATATTTTCATATTCCCCGGCTTGCAGTCAACCGCGTAACCCGCAGCTATATCAATCAGATTCTTCGTACGATCAAGACAACCGATACCTATTATACAAATTTCCTTCAGACACGCCATCTGATGCGTTCTGTTCTTTCCTCACTCCCCACGGGAATCTGCCTATACGGATGTGACGGCCGCATCTCCTTTATGAACATGCGTTTTGCCCAGATACTGGATCTCCCGTCAAACAACTTTCAGGGACAGCCTTTTTCCGACTGTCTTCCGAAGTGCTGCTCTGATATCGCTCTGAACCGGAACGGAGAATGGGATATTCCTCTTGCCAATGGCAGAAATACCGTTCGCATGAACATACTGAATCTGATGTCTCCCGTGGATTCCCCCATGTTTCTCGCTTTTTTTCCGGAACAGAACTCCGTATCCATTCGCATGGAAACAGATGAAAACAGGAAACCCGAAGAACCGGCACAGCTTACCCATTACTTTTTTTCTCTCTTCACATCGCCGGAAATCAAACTTCTGACCAACCAGGCAAAACATCTGGCCTTATACGATTTTCCTGTACTGATTTTCGGACAGAGCGGTACCATGCGCCTTACTCTTGCCAGAATGATCCACAGCTGTTCCAAAAGATACTCCTATCCCTTTACTGTTCTTCATTCCCCCGGCAGCGATCTGACGGAATCCGCCCTTCGAAAGATACTGGAAGAAACCAACCACGGAACACTTGTACTGTCTCAGGCAGACCGTTTTCCTCCAGAGGTGCAGGACCTGCTCACAAATATTCTCATGAATACCTACGGGAATTTCTTTTCCGCACCTGAATCCTATCGCTATGACGTGCGTATTATCAGCATCGCTGATGAAAATCTGTATGAAAAAGTTGAAAACGGAACTTTTCTGAGAGATCTGTTCTGCTTTCTGTCCGCTTCTGAAATTCATACAGTGTCCCTTCAGGAAATCAGAAATGATATTCCTCTGCTCCTTGATCATTTTCTGAGACAGTTATTTCAGGATTCGGACATATCTGCTGAAAATATACTTTCCGCCAGTCTTCTGGATTTTATGAAACACTACAGATATCCGGGAAATCTGCGGGAACTCTACAATCTGTCCTGCTGTTTCTACACAAAATTTTCAGGGCACCAGCTGGTGCTTTCCGATCTGCCTTTCTATCTCCGCAAACAGTACAGAATGCAGACGCCGGCTCTTACTGATCTGCAGACCGCAGTTCTCCGGTATCTGTCCTCTCATCCGAAAGCCGGACGGAATACCATACGCCTTGGGCTTTCTGAGTCAGATATCTTTGTTTCTGATGCATCACTCAGAAATGTGCTGAGCCAGCTGGCAGAAAACGGATTTCTGATCGTACACCGCACTAAGGGAGGCTGTGAAATCACTGAATCCGGAAAACTCGTGATCGGGCAGTAAATCAGCGCTGCCCGGCACTCTCCTGCCTGTCCCGTATCTTCAGAAATTCTGACAGGCTCCGGTACCATCTTCCATCCAGCCCCTGCCTTGCCTGAGCGGCCGTCATCGAATTCAGAATTGCTTCCTCCGTACTCTCGGCTACAGCATCAAATACGGGATTCAGCATATCTTCCCGAAGTCTGAGACAGGAATCAACCACATTCCCATTTCCCGCTTTTACCCGGTTTGCTGTCGTAAATCCGATCATTACTTCGCCGCTTCCGTGCCCGGTATACGAACCGGTTCTCGCAATTCCGACACCGCACCTGCGTATGATTCTGTACAGCTGGCGCTCTGTAACCGGAAGATCCGTTGCAACAACTGTCATGATGGAACCGCGGTCTTCCGTGTTATATCCGTCCTCCTGCCGCAGACATTCCTTGATTCTGAGTCCGACCGGCTCTCCGCTCACTTTCAGATCCTCTGTCGCTCCAAAGTTTGTCTGTACAAGTACGCCGATTGTGTAGGAACTTTCTCCTATTCTGACAATTCTGGAGGAAGATCCGATGCCTCCCTTCAGTCCATAGCAGACGGTTCCTGTCCCTGCCCCCACATTGCCTTCTTCAAAATCTGGACCAGCCTCCGAAATTGCCGTCCGCAGTTCATTTTCACCTGCAATTCTGTTCTGAATCCTGTTGATTCTCGAATCATTGCATTCACCCACAACCGGATTGATGGAAAAAATTTCTTCTCCCTCTTTTCGCGTTTCATCAATCATATACGACACCAGTGCATCTGCCATTTTTCCCACATTCAGTGTATTCGTCAATACGACAGGGGTTTCCAGCGTTCCCAGCTCTTCCACCTGCATGAGCCCACATGTCTTTCCGAATCCGTTATGTACATAGACTGCAGCAGTATATTTTTCCAGATACGCATTGTCCTTTCCGGGCAGCACCACAGTCACACCTGTATGCTGCATCCCCTCATCTACTGTCCAGTGCCCCACCTGTACTCCCGGTACATCCGTAATTTTATTTTTTTCACCTGTCTTATATTTTCCGATTACATATCCGAAATCGCGAATTCTTCTGTTCATATTTCTTCCCGCTCCTTCCAAACAATTTTATCTCTTCTGAACGATATATTATGTATCAATCCTGTCCAGAGTATGAATATTTTTATTTCTGTATACAAGATCGTCTCTTTCAGAAAATCCAATCCTCTCCCAGAAACCGTTACCCACATGATTTCTCTCGAACGCTACCAGCGCTACTTTATTTATCCCTTCTCTGTCCAGAGCATTCATTGCACATTCAACAAGCTTTTTTCCGATTCCCTGTTTCCTGTGATCTTCCAGTACTGCGGTATGATGGATATATCCTCTTCTTCCGTCATGCCCGGCCATAATGACTCCGATTATCGCACCGTCACATTCTGCCACAAAACTCGTTGTCGGATTCCGTTTTAAATACTTGTCAACTCCTTCTCTGCTGTCGTCTTTTGAATTCAGGCCCATACCGGGTGTGTGCATCCACAGATCATATACTTTATCGTAATCTGCTATCGACATTACTCTGATTTCCGTCATTACAGTCACCTCCGTTGATCGGTTAAGTGTTTTCTCAACTATATACCAATAAATATGAGTGTCAGCCATTTAATATTTTTTCTCTGTAATCTGTTATCTGATTTATCAGTGTTTCTATCTGTACTTTACTAAAATCTGTTGTATCCACAACAATGCGCGGTCCATTCGCAGTAAAGCTGTCCATCCCCCTTTCAGTAATGCCATTCACAAACTCCTCATACGAAACAGATTTGACAGTTCTGTTCGGATTTTTTTCGGGATAGACGTCATTTACAATATGACCCCGGTGTCTGTCCGGACTGTTATTTCTCTCTGCAAAACGTTTATATATTTGAGAATAGTTTCCTGTCAATGTCACAGTAATTGCTGTATATGCATATCTTTCAAGAATCTCCATCAGAGGTTCTTTTGATATTTTTTCAAAATTATTTTCCAGTATGAACGGCTGATTGTTTTTCATCAACTGTGCCGCCGTATAATACATAATATTCATACTGGCAATCCCCAGTTTGACTTTCTCATCCCTGGACTTAAACCCCAGATCATCATACAGCAATTCTTTAATCCTGTCTTTTGAAATAACAGGCAGCCCGAAATGTTCAGCCAACCGTACTGCCATCGTACTCTTTCCTGCTGCAGGAATACCGGTCACCAGAATGCAATACATATTCAAACCTCCACATCAACTGATATATAATGTCTCACTGTTTCATCTATTTGCAGCACAAAATCTTCAGAAACATTTATTTTTTGGCAACAATCAGATATCGATGAATTGTTCCCTCAATCCTGCCTTCTTTTTCTATCGTATCCTGCATTTTTAACAGTTGTTCAAAACACTGATCTACAGAAAAACCGGGAAACTCCCATTCTATTATATGGGCAAACCATACAAACGCCCCTACATCATAGAATTTTATCGGGCGATATGCTTCTTCCGCCCGAACAATTTCAAATCCGGCAGTTTCAAAATGTTTACGCTGTTCTGTTAAATTCAGGTGCGGAAAGGGTTTATCAGTTTCCGGCAACACCATTTCAACCAGATCCCTATCATTATCTCCGCCTACCTGTTCCGTAATGAACAATCCATTCTGACGTAAGATACGAAACAGTTCTCTCTCATCAAAATCTCCATGCCTGTTGATAATTAAATCAAAAGATTCATTTTCAAACGGAATATTTGACGGATCATCACATTCCCTGAAATTAATTCCCAATGGCAGCAACTTTTTACGGCACAGTTCAACATTCGGCGGATACCCTTCCGTTGCGGCCGTTCTGCCATATGGATGATGTAAAGACAGCAGAAACTCGCCGCCACCGGTATCATAATCCATGATATTCAAATTTCTGCACAGATACTGCCTCACAATCTCCTCATAATCCCACGGCAAGTCATTTTCTTCCTCATATCTGCCATGAATATGCGAAAAATCCCAGCCATGGATATGCGCAGCTTCTTCTTCCTGTTTCCAAATGTTTCTCAGATATTGTTTATTCATAAAACTGCCTTCCTTTCATTCGAATCATTAAAATTCCTGACAGATGCAGTTTCTGACAACATAAACAAAATATCAGCCTCGATACAGCCTGCTGTCAGCTTTTAAAACTGCATCGAGTAGTTAATTCGTTTCATCGCTGATTACCTCCGGAACTTCTGATTTTTATTTTCTCATTTTATCACATTTATATTTCCAATGCCATTCCCATATCAGTCCTGCGTCACTGCATAAGGGTAATACCATCGATGACGGGCAGACTGAAACTCTGCAACATAATATTTTTTTATCTCTTCTATTTTTTTAATCTGTAAACTGAAGATATCTTTCTCTCTTACTCCGGAAACAGTGTTCCGGCTTTCAGAAAATCTGAATCCGGAACACTTACAGACCATTCAGAATTAGTTTCTTTTTAAGTCTGAAAATTTCGAAAATTATTGTAAATGTTGGAAAATTCAGGTGCTTTATGATATTATTATGCTATTAAACACGGAGTTTTCAGTCAGGGATCAGAAATGCAAAGATTATATCAAAGAACCGAAACAACAGATGTTAAAATGAAAGAAAGGAAATATAATGTTCCATCCTCCATGAAACATTATACAGGCATGTTAAATATGAGCAAAATCAAATTAGAACCATGGAACAGGGAAAAATGTGACAAACTGTCAGAAATCTGTAATCACATTGACAGAAGTTATTTAAGCAATATGATACCGGATCCCTATACGGTAAAGGATGCTGATTACTGGTTGAATATAGCAGAAAAACACGACGGAGCGGACGGAATTTTCAGGGCCATCATTTATAATGGCGAATATGTCGGTAATATATCAATTGAAAAAAAGCAGGATGTATATTCAAAAGATGCTGAAATCGGCTATTATATCAGAAGAGAATACTGTTCAAGAGGAATTGCTACGGAAGCTGTAAGACTGGCATGCAAAGAAGCTTTTGAAAAACTGGATATTGTCAGAATAACATCTCTGGTATTTTCTGCAAACAACGCTTCTAAAAGAGTTTTGGAGAAAAACGGTTTCGTGTATGAAGGTGAGATGAAAAACGCAGTTTTTAAAAACGAAACTATATATAATTTATGCATCTATGGCAAGTACAGATAAAACGTAAGCACTTTACAACGGCTGGACAGGCCGCAGACCAGTTTCCACCGGACCGCAGATCAGCCTTCCAGCCGCTCTTTTTATCATCAGAATACCGCACTTATTTCTTCATCAGATCAGCACCGCTGCGCCATGCCTGACCGACTTTCTCCCCGATGGCATAATATCCATTCTGCATCTGATCAAAGGCAAAAGCGTGAAGTTTTCCCGCGTCGATTTTTCCGGCCTCGTCCAAAACTTTTTCGTCTGCAATCACATTGACAATCTTTCCGAGTACACGCAGGCCATAGGGCTGGGACTGCATCTCCACGACCTCACACTCTAATGTGAGCGGATATTCAGTAATGACAGGGGCGTCCACTCTCTCACTTTTGACAGCGTGAAGTCCTGTACGCTCGAATTTATCCGCCATCTTGTTGGAGCTGGCAATTCCGAAAAAGTCAGATTCCCGAAGCGTATCTGTTCCGGGAACAGAGAGAGTGAATGCTTTTCTGCTTTCCAGATTGGCTACCGTTTTATGTTCTGCTTCCAGATTCAGCGCGACCATATCTTCAGCGCAGATTCCTCCCCACGCCATCATCATCACGTCGACCGTATTATCTTCATTGTAAGTACCGATCATATAAGTCGGCATAGGAAACAAGTATGGTTTGACTCCAAAATTCTTTGACATAATTATAACTCCTTTCATATTAACCGGATTGACTTTATCCGTTTCTGATATTACAATTATAACAAGAATAGAAAGCAGAACAAGTACGCACATTTAAGTGCGATACTAACATTAAGATAATATACTTACTTTCAGGAGAGTGTAAAATGAGCATAGAATGTATCAGAGATGCCAATTTGGAAGAAACCGGGTTCAGCTACACTATGTCCCTGATACAGGGAAAATACAAGATGTTTATCCTGTATGCCCTGATGGGATTTAAAGTTGTGCGCTTTAATGAATTAAAGAAATATATCAAAACCATTTCCTACAAAACGCTGAGTACCACGCTAAAGGAACTGGAGGCAGACGGACTTGTGCATCGGGAGGAATATCCCCAGATTCCGCCCAAGGTAGAGTACAGCCTGACAGAACGGGGAAAATCGCTGATCCCGATTTTAGACAGCATGTGTGACTGGGGAGAAAAAAACAGAAGATAGCCTCTGAAAAAAGTATGATATTTTCATCCTGAAGAATTTCCACATGCCGGCCAATCTCCTTTGGATCCATATCCTGATTATCTGCCGTTGTCTTTGTTTATCTCTGTCTTTTTCTACTTCAGTTCTTCCAGATACGATTCCAGCGCAACATCTTCCGGAATTGTAAATCCGCATCGGCTGCATACGCTGTGTCCTATGGTTCGATTATCTCTTTCAAATACTTCAATGCCTTCCCCTGCCCCGCGCTCCGGGCAGTCAATTTCTTTGATTACCGCCATTTTCCGGACATCCTGGCAATCTGCAAATGCGATCATTCCTATCACCTGCCTCCTATAAAATCAAAACATATCTGTTTTCTGTACCGCCGCATCGTCAAACCTTTTTACTCCTGCGGAAATCCTCTCCTTTTCTCAAATACCCAGTTTTTCTATAATCTCCCCGTCTCGCAAAGATACTGGATCAATAAACCACACAACATTGTTTTTCCTACACCGCCTTTTCCTGATACTGCAATGATATGCCCCATAAAACTCCTCCATATCCCTGAAAGATACACTCAGCCGTTTTTTCTTTTACAGCTTCTTCACAAAAAGAGCACGTATCGCATTCAGCGCAGCGATAAAATTGATACACTGCGCCTGATCTGCACCAACAGCAGCAGCAGACTGATTCCCAGCAGGATATGTCCAATCCCGGCAATACCGGAAATCGCCGCATTCAGACTGTTGGGAAGCGCAGTTCCCAGCACTTGAATCACACCCCGCACCACAAACATCGCAGCAGTCAGATTCAGACCGATATGATAAACAGCCAGTATCCGTCCGGTCTTAGCCTCGGTAAAAGAAAAGTTCTTTTCCAACAGGAGAAGGAGCAGGAAAAACACCATGCCCAACAGGAAGTAATGGGTATGTACCACCCCCAGAGTGGTTTTGGCGGTAAAGCCGTTGAACTTGGTAAACTCTCGATAGAACGCGCCTCCAATCATTGCAAGAACGGCGTAAAGCAGCGCCGTATTCATATATTTTTTCATGTTCATTCCTCCTAGTATAATAATG
>JAAOXG010000069.1 GCA_013036995.1 Lacrimispora defluvii | reverse complement strand
GGATATAAAATAATGAATTTAATTGAAAAAGGTTTAATGTATTTTAAATCAGAAGGTTTATCATATACATTGAAGAAAACTACACATAAGATTTATAAAGAAATTAAAAAAATTCCCTCTATTGTTATTGAAAAATTGTATGCTGAAAAAGTTGTTATACAATTAGCTAATATATTTAAAGGTAAAGATGTTTATATTATAATTCCATGTATTGATTGGAATATTCCACTTTATCAAAGACCTCATCAAATTGCCTCAGAATTGGCTAAACGGCAAAATGCTATGGTTCTTTTTATTCCGGATCAATATGAATATGATAATTTCCCCATATATAAGGTCGTGAATGATAATTTATGGCTGTTTTCCAATAGAATTATTGAAAAGTTGGATAAGCTGTTAAAGCATGCTAATAGTAAAGTTGTGTTTATGTCATGGACTAGACATGCTGATTTATTGTATAAATTTCAGTACGATAAATTAGTTTATGAATATATAGATGATATGTCCTTATTTTACTATTATAATGAACAAATGGAAGAGACTCATAGAAGGTTAATGAGGCAATCTGATATTACTATTTGTACGGCAACAAAATTATATAAAACTGCCTTGAAATATACTGATAAAGCTATATTAAATGAAAATGCAGGAGATTATGAATTTTTTAAAAACAATAGAAATGCACCTATAGCTAATGAATTGGTAGATATTATAGATAAATATGATTGTGTTATAGGCTATTATGGTTGCTTGGCATATTGGTTTGATTATTCTACAATATGTGAAGTGGCAAAGAGAAGAAAAAAATGGTTGTTTGTATTAATTGGTTATGAATTTGATCACTCATTTGAAGTGATTAAGAGACAAAAATATGCCAATATTATCCATATACCTGCACAGCCCTATCATAGACTTCCAAGTTTTGTATCTGGATTTGATATACAAACAATACCATTCGTTATTAATGAAGTTACGAAATCTACGTCGCCTGTTAAATTGTTTGAGTATATGGCTAGTGGAAAGCCTATTGTCACTTCGAAATTACCAGAGTGCTTAAAATACGAATCAGCGTTAATTTATGAAGATGCAAATGAATTTATTGAACGTGTAGAATATTTAAGCAAATTAGATAAATCAGATAAGTATTATCATAAGTTAGAGAAAGAGGCATTAGAAAATGCATGGGCATCAAGAATAGATAAGATTCTTGAAAGTCTAAAGATGGAGGATAAAAATGATTAAAGTAATGAGCGTTTTTGGAACCAGACCAGAAGCTATAAAAATGTGCCCTTTGGTGCTGGAATTGGACAGACATCCTGAAATTGATAGTAAAGTTTGCTTGACTGGACAGCATAGAGAGATGTTAGATCAAGTTGTTGATATTTTTAATATTAAGGTTGATCATGATTTGAATATTATGAAACCAAAACAAACGTTGACTACAATTACAACAAGTGTATTAGAGGAATTGGAAAAGGTATTGTTAGAGGAAAAGCCAGATATTGTTTTGGTTCATGGTGATACCTCAACATCGTTTGTAGTTGCCCTTGCCGCATTTTATCAACAGATTTCGGTTGGGCATGTTGAAGCGGGATTAAGAACATATAATAAATACTCCCCGTTTCCAGAAGAAATGAATCGAAATTTGACTGGTAAAATTGCGGATCTTCATTTTGCCCCTACAATTAGCAATAAAAGAAATTTGGAAAAAGAGAACATTATTGAAAATGTATTTGTTACTGGGAACACAGTTATTGATGCGTTTAAAACGACGGTAAAGAAGGATTATATATTCAAAGATGAGATTTTGAAGGCGATTAATATCAAAGATAAAAGAGTGGTGTTGATGACAGCTCATAGAAGAGAAAATCTGGGAGAACCAATGCACAATATCTTTAGGGCTGTAAAAAGAATTGCTGAAGAATATGATGATGTATTAGTTGTTTACCCTGTACATTTAAATCCGGTTGTAAGAGAAGCTGCTACTAGTATACTGGGGAAGACAAAGAATATATTTTTAATTCCACCAATAGATGTAGAAGACATGCATAATTTGATGAGCAGGAGTTATTTAGTAATGACTGATTCTGGTGGATTACAAGAGGAAGCGCCTTCTTGTGGTATTCCAGTACTTGTGATGCGTACTGAAACTGAGAGACCAGAGGCTGTTGAGGCAGGTACAGTTAAAGTGGTAGGAGTAAATGAAGAGGATATTTATAAAAATGCTAAAGAGTTACTTGATAACAATGAATCTTATGAGAAGATGGCAAAGGCAGTTAATCCTTATGGAGATGGTCATGCTAGTGAACGAATTGCTAATATTATAGTTAATTGGAAAAAGAGGTAACTGAATGCTTCGTATTATAAGAAAGCTATTAGGCTTGGTTAAGGATATATACAGTGATAGACAACTATTAATATCATTTTCAATTAAAGATTTTAAACGGAAGTTTGCAGGATCATTTTTGGGTATGGCGTGGGGGTTTATTCAGCCACTATTAACTATGATTGTGTATTGGGTGGTATTTCAGTTTGGATTTAAAAGTGGTGACGTTGGTGAAATTCCTTTTGTGCTATGGTTTATGTGCGGAATAGTACCGTGGCTGTTTTTTTCGGAAGCATTTTCAATGGCAAGTAATAGCTTTATTGAGTATAGTTATCTAGTAAAAAAAGTTGTTTTTAATATAAATATATTACCATTGGTTAAAGTTTTATCTTCTGCCATTGTCCATTTATTTTTTATAGCTTTATTGACTATAGTATGTATGTTTTTGGGATATTATCCATCAGTTTATATACTTCAAGTAATATATTATATGTTTTGTACTATAGTGCTATTATTTGCTCTAACTTTAATAACATCTTCCATTATGGTCTTCTTTCGAGATTTAAACCAAATTATCGGGGTATTATTACTAATGGGTATGTGGGGAACGCCAATAGCTTGGTCTCCTAATACATTTCCTGAAAAAATTCGATTTTTCTTTAAACTAAACCCTATATATTACTTGGTTGATGGATATAGAGATGCATTTGTAAATCATATCTGGTTTTGGCAAAAATATAATCAAACTATATATTTTTGGGCATTAACTTTAGGAATTATGGCTTTAGGTGTTTTTATATATAATAGACTGTATCCATTTTTTTCAGATACTTTATGACGGGGATTAAATTATGAATAATTTAGAATATAAAATTGTAGTTAGTAATGTTTCTAAATCCTATAAAATGTATAATAATCCAATAGACAAAATGAAAGAGGGTTTAAGCCTGACTGGAAAGAACTTGCATACGAATTTTTGGGCACTTAAAAATGTGGATTTTCAGGTTGAACGTGGTGAAATTCTGGGAATTATGGGTAGAAATGGTGCAGGGAAATCCACCCTGTTAAAGATAATAACTGGAGTATTGAGACCAACTTATGGTGAAGTTTTAGTTGAAGGAAGAATATCATCACTACTTGAGCTTGGTGCGGGTTTTAATATGGAATATAGTGGCATTGAAAATATTTATTTTTATGGTATGCTAATGAAATTAACAAGAGAGCAAATAGATGATAGGCTGCAGGAAATTATTGACTTTGCAGAGATAGGAGATTATGTAAATCAGCCAGTAAAAACTTATTCCAGTGGTATGTTTGCACGGCTTGCGTTTTCTTGTGCAATTAATGTTGAACCTGATATATTAATAGTGGATGAAATTTTAAGTGTAGGAGATATGAGATTCCAATCAAAATGTTTTAATAAATTCAAAGAATTTAAGAAAAAAGGGGTTACTATCTTATATGTAGGGCACGATGTAGGATTAATGAAGACATTTTGTGATTCAACAATCTGGATGAATAATGGTGAAATCGAAATGACTGGAGATCCCGCATATGTTGTATCAAAATATACAGAATTTATGTATTTGGATGATATTTCTGAATTTACAACATATAAAATGTTCCAAAAGGATGAGAAGAAGACAGGTGTTAATAATCGAGAATTAATGAATAGTGGAGATGAAACAACTAATAAAAAATTTAATTTAAAAAACGAGTCTGTAGAAAAGATAGAAGAAAAAATAGGAAATAATTCAATTACACACTGGGGAACTCATGTTGGAATGGTAAAGTGTGTTATGTTGGCCGATGGAAACGATATTGAAAAGACTTATTTTTCACCGGAAGATATCATTAAAATAAAAGTTGTGTTTGACAGTACAGCCATAGAAAATTTGAAAAAGTTCTCGGTTGCATTTTCGATTAAAAATAAAGAGGGTACGGATTTGATCGTTAAATCAACATATGACGAAGAGATATATTTTAATTCACCGAAAAAAAAACAGTTTGTAACTTTTTCGTTGGTTACTCATTTGGCTGTTGGTGAATATTATCTTGTGATTGCCTTGGAAGACAGGAAAAATCCTGCAATAATGTATTATGAATATATAGAAGGTGCCAAGTATTTTAAGATTTACTCTGATAAAAAGATCTTTGGAATAGTTGACATGAAAACTGATATAAAAATTGAAAGTATGGAGTGAAAATATGGAACAAATAAATTCAAAAGAATACTGGGATAGGAGATTTGAAAATGATTGGACAAAATTTAATGGAGATAGTCAAAGCAAATACTTTGCAAGATTAGCATGTGAACTAATGCCAATTTGGTTGATAGAGGAAATTAGTTTAAATAAGTACGAGGTATGTGATTTAGGGTGTGCAGAAGGAGATTCTTTACCGATTTTAAAAAAACTGTTTGTAAATTCACATATAATTGGAGAAGATTTCTCAGAAAAAGCAATAAAAAAGGCAAGGGAAAAATATAATGAATTTGACTTTGGAGTATCAAATATATTAGAACCAGATGAAGAGAAAAAGTATTCGGTAGTGTTTTCTTCTAATACTGTTGAGCATTTTAAAGATACAATAGGTGTTTTAAAAAAGATATTTTCCAGATCAAGCCTTTACACCATAATTATGGTTCCTTTTAGAGAAGATAAATATATCTCAGAGGAACATGAGGTTATTATAAATACAGATAGTGTTCCTCTTGAAATTGATGGTAATAAATTAGTTTTCGGAAAATCAATACAGTGTAACTCTGAATACTATGTGTGTGAACAATTATTGTTAGTTTATAGTAAAAAAGAAGGGGATACACATTATCTAAGTGACATTGTTGAAAATGTTGTCAGTAATGGATTGAGATTGGAAAGATTTAATTATGAGGAGTTAGCTGCTAGATTTAACAATGAAAAAGAGAAATATGAAGAGTCGCTTATTAGAGCAAAAGAAGAATGTGCACTGTTAGATGAAGAACTTCAGACTTTAACAAGTAAAAATGAAGAACTAGAAAACAAGTGTATTGCCCTAGGTGATTATGTAAATGAATATAAAGATAAATATGAGAACTTATATCAATATTCTTGCTGCAGAGATGAAGAACTTTTTAACATAAAAAATTCAAAGAGTTATATAGTATTTAAAAAGTATTTTGTGAAGCCCATGAAACATGCATATAAGATTGTTTCTAAAGTTTATAGAATATTTAAGTTTCTGTTCACACTTCAGCTTAAATTATTTCTTTTGGAATTAGAAAGTCCTTTTATAAGAGTTAAAAAAAAGATAGCACAAATTGTCTTAAAGAAAAAAATATTTAAACAATTAAATAGAGATGTCCAAGGGAAACGCGTTTTAATTTTACCACCTACTCTTGACTGGCATATGCCTCTATTTCAACGTCCGCAACAGTTGGCCTTATCATATTCAAAAAAAGGCAATATGATTGTTATTTATATCACTAAAAATATTCAATATGACTGTGTAGCGGTAGCTGATAAAGTATCGGATACTTTATGGATCGTTAATGAAAATCTGTTGGATAATTTAGATTTAGAAGGAAGTAAAGAAAAAATATTATCATTAAGTTGGACTCCCAATAAATTTTATTGTGATAAGATAAAACCGGATAAATTGATATATGAATATATTGACGAATTAGAAATATTCCATATGTATGGACCTGAAATGGAAAAGGATCATCAAGAATTATTGCAGAAAGCTGATACTACTGTTTGTACAGCAACTAAGCTGTTTGAGCAAGTAAAAGGTAAAGCAAAGAATCCAATTATTTCAACTAATGCGGGGGATTATGACTTCTTTGCCAAAACAGAACAATTTGAAATAAATGAATTAATCAAAGATAAGATTAAAAATTATGACTGTATTCTTGGATATTATGGGGCAGTTGCCAAATGGTATGATTATGAGTTGATCAAGAAAGTAGCCAGTATGAAAAAGAACTGGTTATGGGTTATTGTAGGTATTAATTATGATGGTACTCTTGATAAGAGTGGTATATTAGATATTGAGAATGTGTTGTATATCCCACCACAACCATATAAAGTACTACCTTCTTTCTTAAAAGCATTTGATATTGCTACCATACCATTTGTAATAAACGAGATAACTTTATCAACATCACCTGTTAAACTATTTGAATATATGGCTTCAGGGAAGCCTATTATAGCTTCTAAAATGCCAGAATGTTTGAAATATAAGAGTGTAAAGACATATTCTGATGCAGATGAATTTGTTATGCATGCTGAAGAATTATTAAAATTAAAAGAAGATGCCGAATATTGGAAAATCTTAGATCAAGAGGCTAGAGATAACACTTGGGATACTAAAACGGATGAGATTTTGGAAAGTATTTAGGAAGAGAGAGTTCTTAATCAGAAATTATTATGAATAGCAGTAGCAAATGTTTTTTATGTGTCATATCAGAGAATGCATTATTATTAATCTAGGGGATTAGAGTTGGTGAATGGTTGGAATCCAATATACAATCAGTTTGAAGATACTTGGACAAACAATTTGGTGAATTCTTTTATAGCAAAATCTGTTTGGTAAATCTCAGCAAGCAGCTTTTCCTCACCGGAATTGCGATTTCATTGCATAGCAATATTTGGTTCCAACCATGGAACGTAAAAAAATATGATACTCGGAATCTTGAGGAATCATGCTAGCGTAGCTTCAAAATGAACTTTGATACTCGAATATTACCCAGATGAGTGGAAATGTAATGAATAATTCGAAAATTGGACTTGAGAAGTAGACATGGCTGTCGATATGCTATAGAATAAAATTGAAGATAACGCGACTTGCAATATCAATCTTTTGGGATCTGCTTTCTTACCTTTCTTTTTAGTTTTTCAAACAGTAATCAGTATAGGAAAGGTCAAGGTTCTAAAAACGTTCAATGATGTCCTATGTAGAACGATGTCATGAGGATTTGGATAGTATTTACAAAGCATTTCAACAACAAAGTTTTGATAGGCGGAATGACCGTCAGAATTTACAGATAAAAAAATCCTCTTCATTCCAAGATTATTAGTAATTAAGCAGAATAAAGGTGATTTCCGTCAAGCGTGAATATTACGTTGCGGCGGAGCCGCCTGTCCGGTGTGGCGAGAATATTCATCCGGGAGACTATAAAAATATACGGAGGATTTTTATGTATTGGATAGATGATTTGAAAGGGAAAGTTTTAAGTTTAGTTACTGCACTATATTATGCATTTTGGCGTTTTTTTATACTACTTTCTGCTTATGTTTTTATATGTTTACCTTTTCAATTTCTTGTAACATCCTACGGAGCATCATCTGGATTTATAAAAGTATCGTTTCTTCCTTTATTATTTTTTTCTATACTTATTGGTATTGCATATCTAGTAAGAAAAAGAGAGTATCGTACAGCAAAATGGATGCGGATGCCAAGCTTTCTTTTCTTATTTGCTCTTTTTTTGAGATTGGGTATTATTTATTTGATCGGTCGTGGCACTACTCAGATATCTGATTTTATGACGGCTTTTCAATCGGCACAAAAAGCAATTCCCATACATATGGATCACTATGCTATATTCTCAAGCTGGGGAATGTACGTCTTTTATCTTAAAGTATTATTTAAGTTATTTGGTGCCTCAGAGCTTACAGGGGTTATAGCTAATGCATTTTTGGAAGCGGGTTCAGTGACGCTTATATACTTTTTAGTAATGCTTACTTTGCGGGATAAATATGCACATATAGTTGCTGTGACATCGGCGATACTGTATGCGGTGTGGCCGTCGCAGCTCGTATATCTAGTGTTACTTTCACCTGAATTTGTACATATTTTTTTATTATTATTAGGGCTTGTTTTGCTTGCATTGACGAAGAAAAAAATAAATCATGTATCATCAGTGTTAGGAGTATCGGGATATGCACTTTCTGCATTTTGTATTAGTCTATCTGGATTTTTTAAGAGTACAGACAAGATTATGATAATTGCATTGATTATTTCAATGTTTTTTGTATATTTAGATTCTCAATCTCTAACTCGGGAAAAGTGTGTGAAAAAGATAACTATAATACCTTTTCGATTGGTGGGTATTACTGTATTTTTAACTTCATATTTGATTGCTAATGCCCTTGGGTTTATGTTTCTTGATTATTTTGTGGGAAGGACTGTTAATAGAGACCCATCGCCCCACTATATAAACATTGGTCTTTCGTCTGATTCGCGTGGAGTATGGAATCCAGAGGTTAGTGGAGAGTATGGAAAAGCTGTAGTAGAATCCGGATTTGACTATGATAAAGCTGGGAAAATCATTATGGATTCTCTTAAGAAAGATATTGACCAAAATAAACATATAACTACTCAGTTTTTTATAAAAAAGCTAACAGATGCATGGCAAGGAATGGATTATTTGTACTTCTCCCAAGAAACAATTAAGCCTGAAAAACGCATTTACATACAACGATCAGAGAGTGCTATTTTTATTCAGAGTTATTATCTTATGACCGGAATTTTGGTTTTTCTTGGTTGTCGATTTATCCTAAAGGAAAAAATAAATCAAATCTTTTTTTTAAGTGCTTTATTTATTGTAGGATTTATGCTTTTAATGCTTTTTTTAGAGAATCAGCCAAGATATAAGGTTGTAAGTTACCCTTATATTTGTATCTTAGCTGGTTCTGGAATTCGTTATTTGATAGCGCGATTTGAAGGATGAGAGATTTGATGGATAGAAAACTATCAGTGGGAAATAACCCATGTGTGTAGCTGGGAGGTGAATGCTGCGTTTGCGGTGAATCACTGCTAACTATGTAATAGCCATGTTTGAAAAATTATGATAAAATATATAGTGATTTTTGACATAAGGCTGTAAGTGGTAGACAATGATTTGTTGTTTCATAATCTATATAAGTGTGTAAGCTGGGTGCGATTGGTAATTTGAAAAATTGTTGCATATTAAAAAATTAAAGGAAGGCACATTTGATGAGTAATTTAGCTGAATTCTATAAAGGAAAGAAAGTTCTTATAACAGGACATACGGGGTTTAAGGGAGCCTGGATATGTAAGATGCTGACTAAATTTGGTTCACAGGTTATAGGATATGCATTGGAACCGCCAACAAATCCTAACATATTTGATATAAGTGGGCTGTCCGGGCATATTGACTCTATTATCGGAGATATCCAAAATTATGATGAATTATTTAAAGTATTCCAAAATTTCAAGCCGGAAATCGTAATTCATATGGCTGCACAGCCAATTGTCAGAGAGTCCTATAAAAATCCACTTTACACGTATTCCGTAAATGTTATGGGAACGGCAAATATTCTGGAATGTATTCGTAATACAGATTCGGTGAAGTCTTTTGTAAATGTGACTACGGATAAGGTATATTTGAATAGAGAATGGGACTGGGGCTATAGGGAAAATGAAGAATTAAATGGATATGATCCATATTCAAATAGTAAGTCCTGCTCTGAACTTGTAACAAGCAGTTATCTCAAATCATTTTTTCAAGATGAAGAGGCTCCGGCAGTATCGACATGTAGAGCAGGAAATGTTATTGGCGGAGGGGACTTTGCAGCCGACAGAATAATTCCAGATTGCATTAGAGCTGTTAAAAGAGGTACTCATATTATTGTGAGAAACCCATATTCTACCAGACCTTATCAACATGTTTTAGAACCTGTTGTTGCGTATCTTTTGCTTGCAATGAAGCAATATCAAGATAAGACGTATGCTGGAAATTATAATATTGGACCCAGTGAAGAAGATTGCTGGACCACAGGGGACATCGTCACTTTATTTTGCAATAAGTGGAACGCTGCTACAGACAAAGTAAAAGCTAAATGGGTAGATGAATATGATGGCGGGCCACACGAAGCTAACTTTTTAAAACTTGATTGTTCAAAAATAAAGACTAAACTTAAGTGGGAGCCGGTATGGAATGTAGAAACGGCAATTGAGAAAATAATTGATTGGTCGATTGCTTATCTTTATGGAGACAATTGCAATATCATTATGGAACAGCAAATAGATGAATATTTGAAAGGATTACTGAAGATATGAAAGTTGTATTATTAGCAGGTGGTATGGGTACGCGTATTTCGGAAGAAAGTGCATATCGTCCGAAACCCATGGTTGAAATTAGCGGAATGCCAATCTTGTGGCATATTATGAAGGAATATTCTTATTATGGATATAATGAGTTCATTATTTGCGCTGGCTATAAGCAGGAATATATAAAAGAATGGTTTGATAACTTCTTTCTCCATTCAAGTGATATTGAATATGATTTTACAGAAGGTAAGAAAGAGGTAGTTGTTAGAGAGACTCATGTAGAGCCATGGAAAGTAACGATAGTTGACACTGGCTTGAATACTATGACAGGAGGGCGTGTAAAACGCGTTCAAAAATATATTGGGAACGAGCCTTTTATGTTGACATATGGCGATGGTGTTTGTGATGTAAATATTGCTGAACTTGTAAAGTTTCATAAACAGCATGGAAAGATTGCAACGTTAACTTCGGTTATACAAAAGCAGGAAAAGGGTGTTCTTGATATCAGTGAGGTTGGAGAGGTCAGATCTTTTAGAGAGAAGCGTTCAGGTGATGGTATACCTATTAATGCGGGCTATATGGTTCTGCAGCCAGAGGTATTTGATTATCTTAAAGATGACAGTACTATTTTTGAGAGGGTAGCATTGGAACAACTTTCTGATGAAAAGCAATTGATGAGTTATGTTCATACGGGCTTCTGGCAGTGTATGGATTCCGTGAGAGAGAAAAAAATTCTTGAACAGATTTGGGATAAAGGAAATGCTGCTTGGGCAGTATGGAATGAGGGCAATAAGAATGGATAAATTATATATTGTTATGCCAGCGTATAATGAGGAGGATAATATAAATAATGTTATCTCACAGTGGTATCCAGTTCTTGAGGGAAAAGATGAAGAATCAAGACTGGTTATTGCTGATGGCGGGAGTAAAGATAATACTCTTCAGATATTATATGATCTTTGTGAACAGTATCCTAAGCTTATAGTTGAAAGTAGGCCCAATACAGACCATGGAACTAAGGTCTGGTATTTATATGATTATGCGATTAAACATGAGGCAGATTATGTTTTTCAAACGGATTCAGATGGCCAGACTAATCCTGCTGAATTTGAAAAATTCTGGAAAGTGCGAAATAAATATGATGCAATTTTGGGGAATCGCTCTGACCGAGAAGATGGTTCTGATCGAGTTTTTGTAGAAAACGTACTTCGTTTTTTTCTTAGAGTCTTTTTTGGCGCAAACGTACCTGATGCAAATGCACCGTTTAGATTAATGAAAACAGACCTTGTTAAGAAATATCTTTATAAGCTTCCATCGGATTTTAATCTCCCTAACGCTATACTATGTGCATATTTTGCTCATTTCAAAGAGAATGTGACATATGTGCATGTGACCTTCAGACCAAGGCAAGGAGGTAAGAATTTTATGAATCCAAAACGTATTTTGAAGATAGGTTGGCAGTCAATCGGTAATTTTGCAAAACTGAGGAAGGAATTAAATAGATAATGCAACGAGTGGTTATTACAGGTGCGGATGGTTTTATCGGCTCTCATTTCACAAGAAAATGTATTGAAGAAGGTGTAGAGGTATGGGCCGTTGTACACCCTAAATATGGAAGAAAAGAAAAAATAGAGAACTTACCAGGTGTTCATATTGTTGTTTCAGATATCCAAGGCATGTTTTCTAAAATTGATAAATTTCCTAGATCTGTAGATGCATTTTATCACTTTTCCTGGAAAGGAATAAACGCGAATGACAGAGATGATTTTGATTGTCAGATGGAAAACATGGGAATGAATTTGGATGCTGTTCGTTTTGCAGCATATCTCAGACCACGTGTATTTATTGTACCTGGATCAACCAATGAATATTTATATTATGGAAAACCGATAAATGAAAATGCAATTCCTTCTCCGCCCAATGCCTATGGTTCTGTAAAGATTGCAATTCGTTATTTATCTCAGCTTTATGCCCGCAAGTTTGGCATGGGATTTGTTTATGTTGTTATAGCTGGAATATATGCGTCTGATAGAAAAGACAACAATGTAATTTATTATACAATTGAGAGGTTACTTAGAGGAGAAAAACCAGCTTTAACCAAGCTTGAACAGCTATGGGATTATGTACATATAGATGATGTTGTAGAGGCTCTATATTTGCTGGGGAATAAGGGGAAGAATGATGTTTTTTATACGGTAGGACGTGGTGATAATCAGCCATTGTACAAATATATAGAAACGATAAGAAATCTAATAAATCCTGATTTACCATTAGGAATAGGCGATGTGCCGTATATGTCAGACAAATTACCATGTTCTTGCGTTGATTTGACAGCAATAAAACGCGATACGGGATTTCAACCTAAAGTAGACTTTGAGGATGGAATTAAAGGCGTAATTGAGATGCTACGGCAAGAGATGATGAACGAAAAATAAAGACTAAATGGTGGAGAATGTGATAATGGAAAAAGTTCTAATCGTGGGAAGTGGTATTGTAGGATGTGTGATTGCACGTGAAATGGCTGATTTGGGGCTCAATGTAGAAATATGGGACAGGAGAAACCACATTGGTGGTAATATGTATGACTACAAAGACGAATACGGTATTCTCGTACATAAATATGGACCTCATATTTTTCACACTAATAATGAGCGGGTTTATGAATATATGATGAAGTATGCAGAATGGAAAAAGTTTCATCTTATTTGTGGAGCTTTGATTGATGATATATGTACGCCAACTGCATTTAATTTAAAGACGATTGATTTGTTTTATACAAAAGAAAGAGCAGATGAGTTAAAAAGACATATTAAAAATGTTTTTGGAGATAGAGAGTCTGCAACGGTGGTGGAACTTCTGGATTCAGAAGATGATTTAATTAGGGGGTATGCACAGTTTCTTTTTGATAAAGATTATAGTTTATATACAGCAAAACAATGGGGAATGGATCCTAAGGAAGTGGATAAGAGCATACTCAAACGCGTACCTATACGTTTTACATATGATGAAAGTTATTTTAAAGATAAGTATGAGATGATGCCTTTGGAAGGTTATCATGCGCTTATAGAAGCATTGCTAGATCACCCCCAAATTAGTATAAAATTAGGTGTTGAAGCACTTGATCATATAAAAATTAGTAATGGAAATATACTGATAGATAATATAGTAATAGATTATCCTGTGGTATATACTGGGCCGGTGGATGAATTGTTTGAATATTCAGAAGGTAAATTACCATACAGATCATTAAGGTTTGAGTGGAGGCACGAAGAGATTGATAGTTTCCAAGAGTATCCAGTAGTTGCTTACCCACAAGCACATGAGTATACGAGGATAACTGAGTATAAAAAACTTCCAATACAGGAGGTTAATGGTACATCATATGCTGTTGAGTACCCACTTCCATATGTGCCAGGGCAGGTTGTAGAACCCTATTATCCAGTTATTACAAATGAAAGTGCAGTTGTATATGCGAAATATGAAAAAAAAGCTAATGTAGTAAAGGGACTATATCTTTGCGGACGTTTAGCTGACTTTAAATATTACAATATGGATCAGGCAGTAGAAAGAGCTTTTGAAATAGTTGATAAATTGAGTGCCATAATTGATTAATCATGTTTATTCAATGCTTCCACAAGTGTTTTTATCGTAGCATTTAGTTGTGAAATCATATTTTTAAGCTCAATAAGCCGGATATCTTTATTACTGTTGGCCACGATTTGCTACTTAGTTTACTATAAAAAGTATACCCTAAAAAGAGCGAAAAAGCCAGCAAGATCAAGGGTATCATCCGGTTTTTAAAACCTTTGGCTGATCGATTACAAGCCCCATCATAAGCCAGTCGAATATTGCCAGGTAATGTTTTTTCCCTCATTGCTATTTTTTGTTCATCGGTATTTGCCTTGTACAACGTCATGCCGTTTATAGAGAAGGACCATCCCATCAGGCTCACAGAGCAGAACCTTGATTCGGTCACATCCTCTGCCACGGAATAGACAAGATCTGGGTCTAGAATGGTAGCGTAGATTCTATTTATGGACTTACGCATATCAGTATAGCCTTTATTTATATTGATGTTGGTTGCTATATCACCTAGCACAAAATAACACCTCCAATGTATTTGAGGGTAGTATCTATGTGGCTTTTATCTGTGTTATTAAAGAAGCGGATTGTTGCATTTCCAATCAGGATTTCAACCGTAGGCAACTCATTGGTAACGAGATCCGGAACAATGCAAGTATATTGTTAAACTTGCAAAAGTGCAGTCATTGATGAAGAATCCGGCATTAAGTTAACTTTACTGCAAAGTGGCTGATGTTTTCTTTCCTTGATCAGATAATATAGGGATTACAATTTCACGCTTACGAAGTCTACTGATCCAGTTATAAAAGGTGCCTGGATTAATATTATTCATTTGGCACCATGAGACCGCTTTGTCGCACTCCATGATGAGCAGAAATTCGTTTTGATCTCATAATTGTTAGTCTACGAAATATAGTTAATACTTGCATTCTGGTAAAGGATTGGAGTAAAAAGCTCGTATACCTTGATAACAATATAGCGATAAATGACGCTTATTTAAATCTACCGTACTATGCACTTACTATTTAACAACAGGTTGTCTGTTTATCTTGAAGTTGAATATTCTGCAGTTCACGCTGACAAACTGAATGTACCTTATTAAATTGATGCACAATAAGGTCGCCTAAAAAAATGACATATTGATGAGATCTTAAAAATAATTTGTTAATTACAGATAATGTAGTCATCACATTTAAGTTTAGAATCTGGTTGACTAATAATAGCGTTTACCATATTTTTACGAACACTTGCTGGTATAATGGCAGTTCCTTAGTGTTCAGCCATCTCATGATACGTAGTATTCAATGCTTGTGTGTACCAGTCACTTCGCTGATGATTTACAGTCGTGGTACAGTTATCTGGCACAAGAATTTTTATAACTCTACCGAAGAATTTATACATATGGACGTGAGCAGTGATCCATGCCTTCTGTTTTTTATTGATGAACGCTTCCATGTAGGCGTACATGCTGTAAGTCATCACACCTACAAAAATCCATACATTTGAGATTTCACCAGTATTAGGAATCCTCACAGTATTTACTCCACAAGAATTTTGCTTACGCCATTGAGTAATAACTCTTTTCGGATATAGGTATAGTTAGACATGCGCTTGTTCATAACAGACATGTCTTTGGGAAATATCAATTGGTTCACCAAGCGGCATGAGATGTTCAACCATCAGCCCTTTTAAGAATCTTTAACACAGCATTTCTGGAAACACTGCAGCTAAGTGCAATGTTTTGTTCGCTGAAGTTCAGACTTTTTAGTCTGATGATTTTTCGGTATTTGGTCATGATTATGACCTCCTTCATTTGATTTTACACCAAAGGGTGCATATCTACAGTATAAAGGAATCTATGTAACTGTATCCATGAATCCGGTATCATGATTTCCACGTCCGGAATGATGGTTTCCTAATTACCTTAATGTGGCTCTATGACCCAGAACAATGGCACTGCCATACCGGAAGGGTGGCTCTCTAAGCCCAGATAGGTGGCTCAAAAGGAGCCAGAATACTCTGTGCTTTTAGTTGTTAATGTGTACTTTATAAATATTAGAAAAAATGGAGTAAAAATTTTGATAATAGTAATTACTTTAATTATAAATTTTTTAATATACAGAAATTATTTTAGTTCAATCGATCGTACAAAAAATAATCCATATTTCTATATAATAGTTTCTACAATTATATCAGTAGGTACAATTGAACTTTATATGAAAATTTATGGATATTTTCATATAAATGCCATGCTATGGAGTATATATATACCATATTCCATGAATCTTTCTTATTTATTTTATAAAACTTTATTTTTTAGCAAAAGTAGTATTATTTCTATTATGATATTATGGTTAAAATCTCTTTTATTTATTTCATTATTTATCTTTATATTTCATACATATAGTAATAAATATATTATATCTTCTCAAGGAAATATTACATATAATCTTAATCTTTCAATAATTACTTTTATAATTGTGATAGGAAGTTTACTTTGGCTATATGGTAATAATATATTTAACCCTATTAAAATATTTGCTAAACAAATTTATGTTCTTTTATTGATAATTACACCAATATTAATGTTTTTTATATTGGAAGTTTCATGTAATCCCAATATTAGAGATATGAACATATTTAGTATTTTTCATAATACTTTGTTTATGATCTTTATAGAATTAATTATTTTAAATATTTTTAAGAACAAAATTTATGGTCTTTATCTAATTTATTTTGGTATGTTTTTTATTGGAGTTGTTAATCATTTTGTGATAAAATTTCGAAATACTCCCATTATGCCAACTGATATTTTTGCACTAAATACCGCATTATCTGTTTCAAGTGGATATCAGTATGAGTTTACGGAAGGACTTAGTATATCACTTATTACTACCTTTTTATTAATCAGCTTACTATCAGTATTTAATCATCTTAATATTGTTAATAACTTCATAAATAAAAAAAGACTAATTATTCAAAGGTTTTTTTCTGTTTCAGTTTTTATTTTAAGCTCACTTTGGATTATAACTTCTGATTTTGAAAAAAAATTTGATATAACTTTGGATTGGTGGAGACCAGAAACAACCTATTATAGCAATGGGTTTACTACTTCATTTATTGCATTTCTTCAAAAATTAAAAGTTGAGAAACCGCAGACATATTCATCACAATTATCAGGTGAGATTTTGGGAAATACAGTAAAGGAAAGAAAAGCGGTAATTAATTCTGCAATGCAGAAGCCCAATATTATTGTTATAATGAATGAAACTTTTAGTGATTTAAGTGTATTAGGACCTTTTGAAAGCACTAAAGACCATTTGAAAAATTTTTATTCCCTTAAAAATGATCCTGGTATAATTGAACATGGATACAATTACGTATCTATTAGAGGTGGTGGAACACCAAACTCAGAGTTTGAGTGAATATTCTTGTGCGATGAAATCGCAGTTCCGGGGCATTGGAAATCATGTGTCCGGAACTGGAAATCATCAGGTTTTTAATGCGAGTTTACTCGCAAATACTCTTGTCCAGACCA
>JAAOXG010000068.1 GCA_013036995.1 Lacrimispora defluvii | reverse complement strand
ACTATATTGACATAAATCCAGCACATGGATTCCTCAGCCTCACGCATAACGCCCTCGATGCAGGTGTCCATGCTCTTCTTGCTTGCGCACCCAAGCGACATGCTCAGAAGCAGACCGCTCCCATTGACAGGAATACGGGTATCCATAATTTTGTGGATCACTTCTTCCGCGTCCTTCAGGCTTGTCCGCAGCATGAATACAACAAACTCATCGCCGCCCCAGCGGGCAATCAGATCGTCCACATTGCAATTTTCTCTGAGCAGGCTGGTCACATTTTGCAGCAGGGTATCCCCGGCTCTCTGTCCAAAAACGTCATTTGTGATCTTCAGGCCGTTTATATCGCCTATGATGACGGAGATTGGCAGGTTTTCCGCAATATCCAAGCTGCCCATGATTTTTTCTACATAGCGTCTGTTAAAAAGCCCCGTTAAGGGATCGTGATAACTTAGAAACTCAATCTGCCTGCTGTGTTCTTTTTCATCGCTTACATCACGGAAAACCATCACCACGCCGAAGGTTTCTCCGTTTTCTGTTTGAATGGGCGCGGCGCTGTCCGCAATGGGGATATACTGGCCGTGACGGTTTACCAGCACCGTATGATTCGCAAGCCCGATGATGCGGCCGGTATCAAGCACCTTCTGTATGGGATTTTCCACGGGCTCGCCGGTTTCTTCGTTGAGCAGGTGGAACACTTCAGTAAAAAGCTTGCCTTTTGCCTCGTCATTTGTCCATCCTGTAATGTCCTGAGCAACAGAGTTAAGGCTGCTGATAACACCGGCGCTATCCGTGGTCACCACGCCGTCGCCGATGGACCGCAGCGTTGTGAAGAGCTTCTCTTTCTCCTTAGAAAGCTCCTTGCGGTATGCCTCCCGGTCTGTAACGTCAAAAATGATGGAATACAGCAGCACGCGCTCGCCATCAGAAATAGGGCAGGAATAAACGTCTACCGTCCGGATTTCTCCACTCCGCAAACGATGGGGAAAAACAAAAAAGTTCTGTTTTTCCTGACATGACATCAAACGGAATTTTGCTATTTCATCGGGCGGCAGTACGTTGAGATCGTGAATCAGGAGGCACTGAAGCTCCTCTCTTGTATATCCGTAAAACTTACACGCGGATGGATTTGCGTCGACAATCCTGCCCGAGACCGGCTCAACAATCAACATCACCGCGCTGTGGCGGTTGAACATAGCATGAAGCCGCTGCGTCAAGATTTCGTTTTCTTTTTGCGCCTTTTTAAGCTCCGACACATCCTTGCTGGAGCATAAAAGATAGCGTATGCCGCCACCGCTGAACACCGGCGTGACTTCTGTCTGCCAGACCCGATCCCCCGGTTCAAAGTTGAAGCTCTGTTCATAGCCGACCGGACGGCCGGTGCGCAGGCACTGCTCGTAGTACGTCTCAAGCTTTGCGCCCACCTCCTCCCCAACGAGCTGGACGGGGGTCATTCCCGCGATATCGCTGAGACCGGTTAAGCGCTGGTGTACGGCATTGTTTCGGATAAAGTGGAACTCACCATTGCGGTATTCCACCAGGCTGATTGCGTCATGGGTTTTATTAAAAAGAACGCTCATTTCCTCCGGCAGCGGGTCTTCATGATCCTCCCCGCCGGGTTGCATTATTTCGTCGGAGGCTTCGCGGAGAATAAGCGCAAACGTCAATTCTTTATCCGGAATGACCGTAATCTTTAGGTACCGCTTGAAAGCCTCAATCCATTGGGTTGTTTCCTGTGCCTTTCCCGAACGGACAACATTATCAAAATAGGCGAGCCAGTGCGCCCCGGCGAGATTTACGACACCGGAAGACTCAGATGCCTTCTTTTCCAATACATCCGTCCTATGCCAGCCCGTCAATTTCTCAAAGGCGGGATTCATGTCTAAAAACATATAATCTTCCGTTTCGCCCCTGCTGTTGACAAGCAGTTTTATGTACCCAATGCCAAAGGGTAAAATATTTAGCACATTTTGAATCATGTGTGTTTTTTCCATGTTTACCACCCTTTCTATTCAGTTGTGCACACTGAAAATTTGTGAAACCCGTCATAGCACGATCGGCTGCATTTCCGAAAATAAGTGCAGGAAATACAGCCGAAACGTTTATCATTTTCGGACGCCTTTCTATGCGGTTAACTCAGCCTATCTGTCTTTGCGATACTTGTTCGCAGGCAAAGTCTATCCTATCCTTAATACTGCGGTGTCGTTTTTAACCTCGAAATACTGCTGTATCCACTTTAAATCTATCCATAGCAGCGCCTCAGTATTTTCCCAGGTCCGATACAGATTCGAGCATTAGTTTTTTAGACTTTGGTAACTCCCTAAACAGTGAAATGGACGATATACTCTCACTTTCCATATCCAGTCTAAATTTGCCAACTTCTTCGCGTAAGGTCGCGGCCTGGGCAGACATTTCCTCGCTGGTCGCCGAGTTTTCCTCCGCAGTTGCCGCGTTGGTCTGGACGACAGAGGACACTTGGGAAAGCCCGAGTTTGATCTGTTCGATTGCATCCGCTTGATCGGCGGATGCCTGTTCGATCTTTGTGAAGCTATTCGTTACCTTGAGAGCGCTTTTTCCTACATCCTGCAGAATCTGTGCTGTTTGCGCCGTTATTTGCGAACCCTTTGTTACAGTGTCCACGGATGTCTGTATCAAATCTGCAGTCTGTTTAGCGGCTTCCGCAGATTTAGCGGCAAGACTGCGGACTTCATCAGCCACAACAGCAAAGCCTTTTCCGGCATTTCCGGCGCGGGCCGCTTCGATGGCGGCGTTCAGCGCAAGAATATTCGTCTGAAATGCGATGTCTTCAATGACCTTTGTAATGTTTGCAATCTGGTTGGAAGCGGAGCCGATATCCGTCATTGCTTTGGAAAGCTGGGCCATATGTTCGTTTCCTGCATTCACGCCTGTGCCGGCCTCATCGATATAGCGAGATGCTGCTTTAACGTTCGCCGAATTATCTGCGGCTTGTTCCGCGATTTTTATAACGGAAACATTCAATTGCTCGACAGCGGAAGCCTGCTCCGTCGAACCCGCCGCCAGAGCCTGAGCTCCGCTGGAAACCTGGGAGGCGCCGGTGCTGACCTGCTCAGCGGCGGTGTCGATTTGGCCCAGGGTGCTGTTTAGAGAACGGAGGATGGTTTCAAGTGCACGCTGGATCGGAGCAAAGTCCCCTGCGTATTGGGTATCGGCATGCACCGTTAAATTGCCCGCAGCGATTTGGGTGAGCTTTTCGGAAATATCGCTGATATATTTCTGGAGGGTTGCACGGGTAGAATGGATGGAACCCACAAGCATACCGATCTCGGAGGTATCCGGCTCAAGATCAAAGTCGGAGGAAAGGTTACCCTGCGAAATCTCGCCCATCTCTTTTTCGACAGCGGCGATTGGGTGAAGCACCTTTCTGCGCATAATGACAAAGTTTACAAGCTGCATAGCCATGATCAGCGCGATCATGACAAAGGTGATGATTTCCAATACCCCATTGGTTACCACAAGGGAGTTGATTGTATCCTTATTGCGCGCTTCCAGCATATCGAGGAATTCCGTCTGGAGCTTGTGTATCTGGGCGAGGGATGCATCATACTCGCCTCCATATACATAATCGACAGCATCACTCGTGCGGCCTGCCTGTACTTGTTCCATCGCGTTTTGCTCCAGCGGGATTAGTTCGTTGGAGATTGTGAGCATCTCATCGATCTTCTGTTGTTCATCGGCAGTAATACCGATTTTCTTCATTTTCTCCACGCCGACGGTAGTATTTTTTAGGTTGTTCGCCTCGTTCATGTAGTTGTCGTAATGTACCTTGTCGCCTGTCGATGCATAGGCTCGTACTTCATTGGTCAGATAAGCGGAGCCGTCCATAAAGCGGTTTGCATTTAGCGTTAGCTCAATCCGGTTCTCATTGCCGTATTGATCCTTCCGTTGAATATGACTACCATAATGAAAGCCACTATGATGCCGACAAGAAGCAGGATCGAACTGAAATTCAGAAGATAAACAAGTGAGGATTGCTTGATTGCTTTTTTCATTTGAGATTTTCCTCCTATCATAAGTATCTTAATATTTGCCTAACGCGAATGAGGATTCGAGCACCGGATTAATGGACCCGGGTAGCTCCCGGTACAGGGGAATGGCCGCAATGCCATCCATCTCCGTATCCAGCTTGAATCTGCCGACTTCCTCACGCAAGGTTGCGGCCTGGGCGGACATTTCTTCGCTGGTCGCCGAATTTTCCTCAGCGGTAGCCGCGTTTGTCTGCACAACGGAGGAAACCTGAGAGAGCCCCTGCTTGATCTGCTCAATTGCATTGGCTTGATCAGCAGACGCCTGTTCAATTCTAATAAAGCTTTCCGTCACCTTGAGGGCGTTCTTCTTTACATCCTGCAAGATCTCTGCTGTTTGCGCCGATATTTGCGTACCTTTAGATACTGTAGCAACAGAATTTTGGATCAAATCTGCAGTCTGCTTGGCGGCTTCCGCGGATTTAGCAGCAAGGCTGCGGACTTCATCAGCCACAACGGCAAAGCCTTTTCCTGCGTTTCCGGCGCGGGCCGCTTCAATAGCTGCATTCAAGGCAAGGATATTCGTTTGGAACGCAATATCTTCGATAACCTTTGTAATATTGGCAATTTGGTTGGAAGCGGAACCGATTTCGGTCATAGCTTCGGAAAGCTGCGCCATATGATCGTTTCCTGCATTCACGCCTGCACCGGCCTGTTCAACATATTGATTTGCGATTTTCACATTGGCTGAGTTTTCCGTGGCTTGTTCCGCGATTTTTATAACGGAAACATTCAATTGCTCAACAGCGGAAGCCTGCTCCGTAGAACCCGCCGCAAGAGCCTGCGCTCCGCTGGAAACCTGGGAGGCGCCGGTGCTGACCTGTTCCGCGGCGATGTTGATGGTATGCATCGTTTGGTTCAATGCGGCGACGGTATTTTCAATGGTCTGCTTTATCGTAATGAAATCCCCAGGGTATTCCTGATCTATGCGTATCTGCAGATCGCCCTGTGATATCCTCGTGAACTTTTCTATCACGTCACCAATGATTCGTCCTTCATTTTCATTGGTCTCCCGAATAAGCGCGGCCATCTGTCCCAACTCATCCTTGCTTTCATATGTAACATTGATCCTCTTGTTTCCTTTGGAAATCTCCGTGTAGACCGCCACGATCTCTTTAACCGGGATGAGGATTGATCTTCTGATCGCCATTACTACAACAATTGTCAGCAAAATGGATACAGCACCACAGATAATAAGTATAATCCAAACTGATTTTATTGTAGTATCTGCCTGCGCATTCTGCTGCGCAGCGCGCTCATCCGCCGTATTGCTAAAGCCAACCAAAATTTCTGCAGTCTTATCCATTGTAGGGATATATTCATCCTCAAACATATTTTTTGCCTGCAGGATGTTGTTCTCCGTCGGATTTTTCATCAGTGCGGCGATATCCTTCCTTATTCCATCTGCCTTTGAAAACAATTCCCGTAGCTCCGCGATTTTTTCGTCGCGGCTCGTATCCCTCTGATTACCGGCATATGCATCCAGCGTCTCCAATAGCAACGTGCTGTCTTGTTCGGCCAAGTTGAACAATTCATCGATCTTATCGGCGTTGATTTCGGCAAGAGCACGGGCCATATAGCGTTGAATGGATACTGTGTCCCGCCGGATCTTCCATATGTTTGTATTGTTAGGTAGCGTGTATTGGGCGTTGGTATCGAGAATACTCGATATACTGTTAAAGCTAAACAAAGATATTACGATTGTTCCAATCATCATAATCAGTACGATTCCGAAACCAACTATGAGCTTTTTGCTGATGCTTAAGTTTTTCATGAAATATATCCTCCCAAAATTAAGTATTCTACTGTTTTCTTATCTGGCTCAATGGACAAGAACGTCGGTCATCTTCTCCGGTCAATTAAAGCAAGATCCATAAATTCAGAAGCGGTTATCTTAACAGGCATCTTGCCGGCTTTCTCAAAAATCAAATAGTTCCCATCCGTATGCACGCTCTTAAACAAGTCTTCGTCTCGGAGCCTTCCGAAACGCGAGGTGTCAAGACGGGAACAGAAGTTAAAATGGATTATCGTCCCTGTTCCCATAATTACTTCGAGCCGATAGTCCGGCAGAGCTGTTACACTTTTGAAATAGCCGTCTTCCTTACTGGTCATTTTAGGGAGAAAAGTATCTTTTCGCATACCCTGTTTTGTAGTAAATTCAGATTTTTTGTCACATTCCGCATCTGGCCCTGTTTCTTCGTGTTCAGCCTCCTGCGTTTCACCGATCAGCCCCAGCTTCTCCAGCACCTCTATCAGCTTTTGGGTGTCGATGGGTTTTGTTGCGTATGCTTCGCAGCCATAGTCAAACGCCGTTTGCACAAGCTGTGCTTCTGCCAGTGCGGTCGTCATAATTATTTTCACGCGGTTTTCCGGAACGACGCCATATTGCTTTTCGAGATCCCTGATCGCCTTTAATGTCTTTACCCCGTCTGCTTTGGGCATCATAATATCCAGGCATATCAGGCGGTAGGGGGCCCGATCCTTCAATGCCAATAAAAATGCGTCGAGCGCTTCCAAACCGTCAACAACAAGATCACAATCCCCGTACTTACTCAAAAACTTGCTCAAAAAGCTTCTGCTGATCAGGTCGTCTTCCGCAATCAATATTTTCATGATTATCCCTCCTTGTATCGAAAATTGATTTCGTTGATCATCATTTCGCAATACTCTAACGCGTCATCCCAATTTTGCTTTCTGGATGAAAGCTCGGCTCTGAACGCCAGATCGGCCAGTTCGTTCGCGCCAATTCGAAGGGCCGTTTGTTTCGTCGAATGTGCAGTTTCTTCAATCAAGTTAATCTGTTTTTCCAAGACGATGGCTTTCAGTTTTCGCAGCAGCCGGAACAGCTTGTCCAGCTCATCGGAACGATCTTCTTCGGCGGTTGACACCGCCGCATTTCCCAATGTGATTTCACCATTTTCACCGATCCTGACACGATTGCACTCTCCAGGATCAGCATGATGATCCAAAATAACGATTCGGTCGGCCTTTCCTGAGATATGTTTCCTAAGCTCGCTGCTATCCGTGACAATGGACGGCAATGCCTGCTTTACCTCCAAAACCGTGCCATGTACGGCATGTAGCGGAGCCTCACCGTTAAGTGCGAAGTCTATTGCAAACCGGAATGTGCTTCCTGTACCAATCGCACTTTCCACATGTATTGAGCCGCCCATAAGCTCCACCAACTGCTTGCATATGGCAAGACCAAGACCCGATCCACTGTGCCTGCGCGTGACCGAGCCATCCACCTGGCTGAACCGTTTGAAAAGCAGGTCCATCTTCTCCGTGGATATACCGATTCCGGTGTCCGATATATGGAACTCCAAAGAAACGCTTTTTTCGGCTGCAGCGACATTCCGCACGGCGACTGATACTACTCCGGCATCGGTAAACTTGATGGCGTTTCCGATCAGGTTGCCCAATACCTGACGCAGGCGGTCGGGATCGCCAATCAGATACCGGGGGATATCTGAGGAAAAATCGTAATGGAGTTCTAAACCTTTCTTTTCTGCCAGCACTTCATATATATTGATGATCTCATCCGTCAGGGCTTTTATATCAAACGACATGTTTGCCAATGTGACCGCACCGGATTCAATTCTTGAGAAATCCAGGATATTGCCGATGACCTTCAGCAAAGCGTCCGCGCTCATTTTTGCCATGCCGATATATTCCGTTTGTTCTGTACTCAAACCGCTCTGTAAAAGAAGATCCATCATACCGATGAGTCCATTTAGCGGTGTTCGGATTTCGTGGCTCATATTGGCGATAAACTCGCTCTTGATCCGGTTGGCTGACTCCGCTTCATCCCGGCTTCTTTGTAGGGCAGTTTCGTAGTTTTTCTGCTGGGTGACGTCCTCAACCGCCACCAGAACTTGTGCTTCGCCCATGGCGGCCAGCGGAATGAAGCTGATATTAAGCCAGCGGCTGTTTTCGTCGTCGCCGTTCAAAAAGGAACGCTGGAGGATCACATTATTGCACGGAGTACCATCCCGTATAACCTTGCTGATGTTCTGCCGTATTTCGCAAAGGTGGCATCTTCCGCCACGTCCACCTCCACTTTCGTAACTATAAATGCAATGAGAAGCGTCGCCGAAACGTCGGCCTATCATATCCGACTCACATACACGAAACAATTCTTGAAGCGGCTTGTTGGCCCAATTTACGACGGTGTCATCTCCAACGAGCATGATCCCCGTAGGGAGAGCCTCCAGTACTTTTTTTAAATTGTCTTTTTCTTCCCGTGTTTCTTCCTCAATGCTTTTGATCCTATCGATATCCCGTAATACTACCACGACGCCTTCCGCCTGATCACCACGGGTATAGATGGGAGAGCTGCTCGCGGAAATAAAAAGTGTCTTTCCCCCACGGGTGACCAGGGCGGCGTGATTTTGCAGACCCACAGGCTTTCCGGCTTCCAGTGCTTCCCGGACCGGGCTGTTCAGCCGTTCGCCTGAGAAGTAATTTACCAGGGGGAGTATTTTGTCTAAAGGCATACCCTCCGCTTCTTCGTTGCTCCACCCGGTCAGCTTTTCCGCCAGGGGATTGATGTATAAAACGCTGCCGTCACGGCCGGTCGCAATCACGCCGTCACCCATACTGGACAGCATGGCCTCTAAAAATTGAATCCGATCTGCTTTTTGCATGGCTTCAAGCAACAATTTCACCTCCGTTTATGTGATGCCAATGGTAAGTCTCCTATCATCATTGTTCCTTGCTGATATTATCTATAATGAAGCAAACTACATCCTCCGGTGACGGGTGCTCTACCTGATGAGGAATAGCCGCCCAAAACTGCTTTGTTTTCGGATCGGGATTGGTCTTTGCTGCTTCTATAGCTTCCTGAATCTGAGCGCGGACATAGGCTACCGATACGCCTTCTCTCTCGGCAATTGTCTTAAACGCACTCTCAACTTTTTTTCTACTCAACATCTATATTCCTTTGTGTAAAAATCAAATCGGTTGGCGAAGAACCTTGATTGCTCCGGTTTTTACATCCATTTCGAGTGTTCGGCTATCATTTCCGCGCAAGTCGGCTTTTAAGATCGTTAATCCCATACTCAGCAGCGCATATTTTACTGCGTCGATGTTTTTCAGCCCTACCTTGTAAATATCCTGACTATTTATAGAATCCGCTCCGCCGAACATTTGAATATGGAGTTCTTCTTTCAGGCAACCGTATCTTTGGCACATTGCACCTATGAGCAGGGGGATACCTGTTGCCGCAAAATACCCCGGACGTTTTGTAATATCCTTACTGTCCAACGGGGAAGGCAGAACCACATGAATCATGCCTGCTGCTTTTCGCCTTGGGCTGTAAACAGTCACTGCCACACAGGAGGCCAGAGCAAAGGTCCTTAAGATATCACCTTCGTTGTCAGATATGAGATATTCACCCATCCCTACGATGAGTTCCATTATGATCACCTACTTTAGCAGATTGAACAGCACCTGGGGGATACCTGTCAATGCTGCTTGAAATTCCACGGCGCCTATATCAAAGGCCACCTTTGGCATTCCGTATACGACCGAGGACGCTTGATCCTGCCCAATGGTCCTGGCGCCCTTTCGCCGCATACCGAGAAGCCCCTTTGCGCCGTCATAGCCCATCCCGGTCAGCAGAATGCCGATGGCATGGCCACCAGCCTCTTTTGCCACCGAGTCAAACAGGACGTCTACGGAGGGGCAATGCCCATTAACCTTTTCATCTTGAAAGCACTCCGCCCGGTACCGCTGTCCGACTTTCTTTATCCTCATATGTCTATCGCCCGGCGCAATCAGCACAGTGCCCTGATCCGCATAATCGCCCGTTTCTGCTTCCTTGACCCGCAAGGCTGTCTGAGTGTTCAGCCGTTCCGCAAACATTTCTGAAAATACGGGAGGAATATGCTGCACAATCACAATTCCCGGAACGGTAGGGGGAAGGGCGCTGAGTATATTGAAAATAGCTTCGGTTCCCCCGGTGGAAGCGCCGATGGCAATGATTGCCCCCGCTTCATGGGAGATCTTCCCGGCAAGCCTGTCGGCAGCCTTTTCCGGCTTGGGCCGCGCGGTCTTGACGGTCGAAGCTGCTTTGATCTTCTGAATTAGATCCAGACAGAAAGCTTCGATGCTTTTGCCCGATTGCATGTCCGGTTTGGCTACAAAGTCGACCGCACCTGCCTCTATCGCCTCAAAAACCTTATTGCTGCCGGAGCTCACCATCACGACAGGTACAAAATACTGTGGCAGCAGCTGGCGCAGAAACTCGATTCCGTTCATGAGCGGCATTTCTACATCGCAGACGACAACATCGGGATGCGTTTCAACAATCCGGTCCCGCGCTTCAAACGGGTTCGTGGCGACAGCCGCTATGACAATTTGGGGATCGGAGGAAATTGCTCTTGCTATTGTCTCGCGGAATAGAAGGCTGTCGTCAACCACCAACACCTTAATCTTTTGGGTTTTGTCCATGCTCATCTACTCCTTCCTATAGACTGCGGGCATCACATACCGGTACCGTGTCGCCTCGCGATTTAAGCTCTCCGAATGGCCGATAAACAGGAAGCCTCCGGGTTCAGTAATATCATAAAGGCGCTCCGCCAGCCTGTCTTTCGTATCATTGTCAAAATAGATCATGACATTGCGGCAAAATATTACGTGCATCTTTCTTTTAAAAGGAAAAGATGTATTCATCAGATTGATATTACTGAAAATCACTTCATTCCTTATCTTCTCGGAAAGGATGCACCGCTCAGAATCCAACGGCTTGAAATACCGCTTTTTCCAACCATCCGGCAGATCGGCTATTTTCTCTTTGCCATAGACGCCGGACATTGCGGAAGCCAGCACACCCTGCGAAATGTCGGTAGCCAGTATCTTTGTATCCCAGGCCGCTTTGTTCGATCCAAAAAACTCATCGATAAGCATTGCCAGCGTATATGGCTCCTCGCCTGTGGAGCAGGCTGCGCTCCAGATGCGCAGATCCCTATCTTTGGCCGTTTGGGACAGATAGGGAAGCACTCTGTCTCTGAAAAAATGAAAATGTTCCGGTTCTCTCATGAAAAAGGTATAGTTTGTGGTGATCCTGTCCAGCATGACCGCCGCAGCCTGTCCCGTTTTATCCGTCGTCACGTATTCCATATATTCCGTCAGGCTGCCCATATTCATGCTGGTCAGCACCTGGCCAAGCCTACCTTCAACCAGCGTCTTTTTCTCATTTTTGAAATGGATGCCATAATTAACTTTGATGTAATCGGCAAACCGCCTGAATTCCTGTTCCTGTATCACGATCATTGGTATCCCCGCCTTTGAAAAGGAGGAGGGCCGGCGACCCTCCTTCCAGCCTCGTTTTCATCATAAAATCAAATATGCCGGGATATCAGGCCATTGCGCCGAGCGCGTCCACCTCATCGTCGGTCAGGAGCTTCTGGCAGTCTAATAATAGCTTGACATTGCCCCCGGCTTTTCCGATTCCCTTGATGTATTTATGCCCGCCCTTGCCCATCTCCGGAGGTGGCGCGATATCCTCGTCAAGCATAGGCAGTACCTCCGAGACACCGTCAACGATCAACCCGATGGTGATATCGTTGGTGTCGATAACGATAATGCAGGTTCTGCCGTCGTAATCCCGGGCCGCCTTTTTAAAGCGGAGCCGTGCGTCCATGACGGGTATGATCTTCCCGCGAAGATTCGTGACGCCCTTTACATACTCCGGCATTTCGGGAACCTCCGTTATAGGCTGAATCCCGATGATTTCGGTGATATATCGTATCTCCATGCCGTACAGTTCGTTGCCCATGGTAAAGATAAGATATTTGCCTTTCAATGTATCTTCATCTTCTGCTTCTTTCAGGTTCAATAAATCCGCCTGTGCCATTTTATTAGCCTCCTTTATTTTTCCGTATGTAATCTTAAGCGCTGAGCAAGCCGCCGATGTTGAGGATCAGGCTTACGCTGCCATCGCCCAGAAGTGTGCAGCCTGCCAATCCTTCGACTCTCCTGATATTTTTCATATAGGACGGAAGTGCCTTAACCACCACCTGATGCTGGCCCAGAAGCTCATCTGCGAAAAGGCTCAGGCATTTATCATCCTGCTCGATCATAAGCATGATTCCTTTTGTCAGGTCCGTCGTATCGGCTCTTACCGCAAACTGTTCGTGCAGGCGAAGGACGGGATAACACTTTCCGCGAACCATGATCATCTCGTTTCCTTCAGGGTCCTGTATGAGATCGGAAGCCTTTGCCTGGAACGTTTCACGGATAGAGGTGGTGGGGAGGGTATATTTCGCTTTTCCTACCCGGATGTTCATCCCATCGATGATAGCCAGGGTGAGCGGGATTTTCAGCGTAGTTACTGTTCCGATGCCCTCCGCGCTGTCTATGGACACCGAGCCCCCGATTGCTTCAAGATTTTTCGTCACCACGTCCATGCCGACGCCGCGGCCGGAGAACTCCGTTACCTGATCATTGGTAGAAAATCCGGGCATAAAGAGCAGGTTATAAATTTCCTTGTCCGTCAGCTCGTCTGCCGGCTTATTAATTAATCCATGCTCGATTGCCTTTTGCAGTATTTTATCCTTATGGATTCCTCCGCCGTCATCCCTTACAATGATGAGTACGTCGCTTCCGGCATTTTTCGCTTCCAGCGTGATCTGTCCCGTTGGGGGCTTACCTGCGGCCGCGCGCGCATCGGGAGCCTCAATGCCATGGTCAACTGCGTTGCGGACAAGGTGCATCAGCGGATCGGAAATATGTTCGATGATGTTTTTATCCACCTCGGTGCCTTCGCCGACCAGTATCAATTCGACTTCCTTGCCAAGCTTTCTGCTCATGTCCCGCACGATGCGGTGCATCTTATGGAAGGAGGCGGACAGGGGAACCATGCGGACGGACATGATCATGTCCTGCATCTCGCCGGTGATCTTCCTGAGCTGGCGCGCCGCCTTATAAAAGCTGTTAAGCTGCATAGTCTTCAGCTCAGGGTTTTGTGTGACCATCGCCTCAGCGATGACCATTTCGCCCATCAGGTCCATCAGCTTATCCAGCTTCCCAACATCGACGCTGATGATATTCTGGTGGGAACTTCTGCTTTCGGCTTGTCCGTGGTCAACCTGCTCCTGGCTTTGCACCACCGGGATTTTAATTGGCGATTCCTGCATGGCAGTCATCCTCGGCACAGAAGCCTCGGACATCTGATCGTCCGTCAATTCCCGAAGTTCCAGATTTGTGACGAAAGCGGCACCGGTAAAGAAATCGTATAATTCCCGATAGCTCCTGTCGGTCCGGAGCAGGATGGTAAAGCCTTTCTCCCGGATCGCCTGTACGCTGTCGGCATCGTCAATGATATCCTCGGGAGTATGATGGAAATCCTCTGTAAGCTCCTTTAAGTGATGGATAATGGCAAAGGCGCGGATGTTCTCCATTTCGCAGCCGTCTTCGAAAAAGATGACCGCTTCATATGCCTTCCGGTTACCGGCCGGCCCACTACTGCTGGGCGGTAAATAATAATGCTGTGCCACGGGAGGGGATACCCGTTCTTTCAATGCATCCGCACCGGTTTCTTCGCCCTTGATGTAACACAAAAAGCTCTTGATGCTTTCAATCAGGCTCGAAGGATTCCCGTCAAGCTTATCCGCGTTCTTGACCTTTTCCAGCTCCAGCTTGATGAAATCCATACCTTCCAGAACCAGATCGGAAAGAAACCCGCAGTCCATGTTCTCGGGCTTTTGCTCCCGTATGTATATAGAAGAGGTCTTCTATGGCGTGAGCCAGCGACGCAATGTTATCGTACATCATCATGGCGGAAGACCCCTTGATGGTATGCATAACCCTGAAAATCTCGTTGACCGCATCCGGTGTGAAACAGCTTGCTTTTTCACTGGACAGTACGAAGGTTTCAAGCTGTTCGATGTTCTGCGCGGTTTCATATATGTACATATCCAGCATCGACTCATTTGAATAGCTGTTGTCCATTCTTTTTCCTCCTTGATCTTCTCTTTCGCTCTCTAAGAATGACATAGAAGATTCTTAGCAAAACAACAATAAAAAGATCTGCTGTAAAGAAGATTACAGCAGATCTTTTTATTGTT
>JAAOXG010000067.1 GCA_013036995.1 Lacrimispora defluvii | reverse complement strand
TTAAGTGCGAAGTTTGAGTTTATAATTTCTGTCAATAATAGCGTAAAAATTATTTTTTAGTTATATAAAATGTCGAAACCTAAGATGTCAAATTACATAATTGATCAATTCGTGCTCATTATATCACACGAAAAAGGGATGTCAATGTTTTGTTTTGTGTACAATTTGTACAGATTTAACGTATAAAAGCAAAATATAGAATACCATTCCAGAAGAATATGAAAACTTTCTATTTTGAACAAGTTAAATATTTAACATGCAGAATTTTAACTATTTTCCGACATTCTTTTACGTTTTTTTAACATTTATATGGAAATATATACGGAATATTAATACGGGACAGGTGATGAGACAGGATCTTTTTCGTATAAAGAAACTGTTAAATAAATGCAGTTTTACTGCATAAATAAGAGTAATAAGAAATTTCTTTGGTTCAACTAAAAAAAGACGCTCATATGCTGTGAGCATCCTTTTTATTGGTCCCGTTTCATTTATACTTATTCTTAAAGTGAATTCCGGGCCCTACTCACCTTACTTAGCATAATACGTATCATACGTGTCATATATAACACAACCACTTTCCCTTTTTCTCATAATTTCCTCATTGATCATAAGAAACCTTTCTTTTGTAATTTCTATGTAACTGCCACAAATAGGACATTCAATACAATATACTACCTGGTAAGGAATAATTGGTATGAAAAATAAAGTAAACCAAGTTGTCCTTTTACACAACTCCCATACTAAATCCACATTACAATGTTCACATTTTTTTCTGAATACTCCACCAATTCTATTTCTTGTAACTTTTCCATATCCCCAAATAATCATTTTCTAAGTCACTCCTTTTTCTTTAAGTAAGATAGCTTTTTTCCTATATGCCGTAATCACAGGTATAATATACTATACAACAAAATATGACAAAAATGTGCTTAATGTAATAAATAGCATGATTTATGTAACTTTCGGTAAAATTACGTTGTTTTTTGTAATATATCTATTTATATATATGCTTTTATAAGCATATATATGTGGTAACAGAAATCTGTACTGACCCCCTTACAGCTAGACTTCTGCCGTAGCCATATGCATTCTTCAATCCGTAAATGGGTTCAAACCCAAGATGATTGGATTTTCTCTTTACCTTTTCTGCCAGCTTTTTAAAATCACTAGGCTTGTTTTCTATCACTACTATCTCTAACTTTTCATTCCAGCAGTTCACCATCACTGCGGTATGACTTTCTTTATGCAGGTCAATCCCCGTATAAAGCAGATTTTCTCTTTTCTGCAATTCTCTCCCTCCAGATCTTGTTTCCGACCAATCAGTTCCCGTACAGGCAACCTTAGATGACAGCATTAACTCTTCACGAGTCCGCGAGGGACGACAGCCAATCTAGAACAAACCAATGGGTGAAAGGACAAGTTATTTCTTTTATTGGTTGTTGATGTTAACTCTGTATGGAATGAATTGCAAGTCATTTCTGGATTTAGTTTCAGGAGAAAGGAACGGCAGAAAAAGAAACAGAAAAGGGAGTTACAGAAGAAGTGTTTTCACCCCCTGTAACCCCCGGCAGCACCATTTTACCATAGAACCAGTTTGATGTAAATTCATGGTTCACCATGAACCATAGGGTAGATGATCTGGCTAAGTTTCTGGTGAAATGGAATCAATAGACCACTTTCGTTTTGCCCTGTGTCGCAAATAATTGCCCCTGTGTGACCTTTAAAACCGATGGTGGAAATATATGCCAATCAGGCGATAAAAAGCCTTGTTGGGCAAATCTGAAAAATATAGGATTTTCCCGTTGCACCTGATAACTGTTTGGATTGCTATTGCCTCCTGTTTGTCTTCCAGTTGCTTTTTCAGAAAAATGTCGCATATAGACCAGTTTTTCATATCCCTCAAGTCGCACAATCGCAACCAATTATAAATTCCTCAGCTGGATAATTCTCGCCTTATTTTGCTCCAAAAGCAGGGATGAACCATAGGGTCGAAAATGATACAGGTTAAAGAGCCGGGGTCAAAAGCTTCCCCGACTTGGCTAACATCAGCCCGCAAGATGCGGGCTGATAAGACTTTTTCATCGGGGTAGGATTTCAAAAATCCTATAAACAAAAGCACAGTAGTTTAGGAACATATATAACTACTGTGCACATTTAAATTACAAACCATTAAATCTAGTTTCATCTTGTTTTTAAATCTTTTTTAATATTAAAAACTTGTGGTAAAACTCTTAGCGTAATCAAATTGTTTTTAACAACCCAATTAACTCTTATTGAGTCCACAAGGGGACGACTGCCAATCTACAACAAACCAATAGACGAAAGTACAAGTTATTTCATTTATTGGTTGTTGATGTAAACTCAGTATCAAATGGATTGCAAGTCATTTCTAGTCTTAACACTGGGTCTAAGCTTATCAGGGTATGATCTAAAAATAGTCTTTTATAATTCCTCGTTATATAAGGAATTGATTCAAAAGTTTCTCTTTATGCATCCGGAAAGCTGCGATATTGCAAGCAACAGGAATGGAAACCCAAAAAGAAATAAATAACCGGGCACTACATAGATTCTGTGTTGGAGCAATACTATAACGGTAATACCCACTGATGTAATTCCAAAAAAGACAGTGGTCGCAGCAAGGAAAACCGAACGCAGTTTATTTATTGATAAAGAAATCATAAATTCTATACAACAAAATACTGCCGCACCTAGCCCAGCTACCAGCATACTGCTAATCATAACAATATTACATATAAACAAAGAACTAAGGAAACGAAATTCCATGTAGAACGGCTTGTAATAAACACCATTTATAAAAAGAGACACGGATAAGAGTATCATGGCTGTCATCGCTACTATACTGACGGCCCTGCTTTTTTTCCCTCCATAACATGGTCCCATAAATAAACAACTAATAACCAGTATGCAGATGGCTGTGAGAATTAGACTGAAGGAAAAGGGATTATATGTAAAGGTATCTTTTATCCATAAGGTGATACCATATCCCACCCCCTTTCTCATACCATTTTTCTGTACAAATCCCAGTTTCAAGATTTGGGAGACAAGTAGGAACAATAAAGCCGCAAAAGTTCCTGCTTTAAATTACAGCAAATTTATATAATTACAAAATATTATATTTCAAATTATTATATCTTATTTTGTAACATTTTTGGGCATTATGTAATAAATAACGCTCTACATGTAATTTTTGGTAAGGTTATGTCTATTCTGGACGCAAAAAGGGACAATATATTACTATATATATATGCTTATAAAAGCATAAAAAAGCGGTACCAGAGATCATTCTCCGATACCGCTTCCTTATTATACAATTGTTTCTGTGTCTGTTACCTTATCTGTATCTGTTTTCTGCACCACAGTCTTCTCTTCCGGCTTAATGGTAATCTCCGGCACCCCGGTAATATTAATATTCCGGTTTACCTTCGCATCATAGGTTCCTGCTTTTACAATGTCACCTAAATCAATTCCGGTGGTTTCCTTCATGGATTCAAACAGCTTTGCCATAACAGCTGGAACATTGCCGGATACGGAATCAAGGCTGCCGCCTTCACCGCCTCCGATGATGGTGATTTTATCAATCTGGGAAAGGGGCTCTGCAATCTTTCCAGCCACTTCCGGTAATACCTTAATGATCATTTCAGCTACAGCTGCATTATTATACTTCTGATAAGCCTGGGCTTTCTTTTCCATGGCTTCTGCTTCCGCAAGACCTTTGGCCTTGATGGCTTCCGCTTCCGCTTCACCCACCATACGGATACCCTGGGCTTCCTGCTCCTTTGAGTAACGCTCAGCTTCCGCACTTGCTTTCTGGGCTTCTGCCTCCTGAACCTTTTCAAAACGTTTTGCTTCCGCGTTTTTCTGGCGCTCATAAAGCTCGGCTTCTGCCTTCTGCTGTCTGGCAAATTTGTCTGCTTCCGCTTTCTTTCTGATTTCTGCATCGAGAGCCTTTTCCATAACCTCGGCTTCCTTCTGCTTAATCAGAACTTCTTTCTCCTGCTTGGCAATATCTGCATCTGCAGATGTGACCTCAATGGTTTTACGCTGCTCCTCCTGCTGAATCTGGTATGCAGCATCTGCCTCTGCTTTCTTAACATCTGCATATTTCTTTAAGTCGGACTTTTGAATATCAAGCTCATTGTTCTTGATCGCTATTTCACGTTCTGAGTTAATTCTTGCATCATTGGCCTGCTTATCAGCAGATGCCTTTGCAATGGCAATCTCTTTATCCGCCTCTGCTTTTGCAATGGCAGCTTTTTTCTTGATCTGTGAAATATTATCGATACCAAGGTCATCAATAACACCATTGGCATCAGAGAAATTCTGTACATTAAAGCTGACTATATCAAGTCCCATGGCAGCAAGATCCGGCATGGCATTTTCTTTTACCAGCTCTGCAAATTTCATGCGGTCGCTGACCATCTCTTCCAGTCTCATACGTCCCACAATCTCACGCATGTTACCTTCTAAAACCTCTCTTGCAACCCGGCCTATGTACTCTGTATCCTGATTTAAAAAGTTCTGTGCTGCTAAAGAAAGTCTGTTTGGATCACTGCTGATTTTTACATTGACAGCAGCGTCTACCTGAATATTAATATAATCCGCAGTAGGAACCGCATTGGATGTCTTAACATCAATGGGTATTAATTTTAAACTCAACCGGTCCAGCCGCTCAAGAAACGGAATCTTGATACTGGCTTTTCCAATCACCGTCTTTCTTCTTAATCCGGAAATAATAAATGCCATATCTGGCGGAGCCTTTACATATCCTGACATCAGGATCCCCAGGATGCCTGCTATCAGAATAATGGCAATAATTGTGGAAAATAAACTCATATTCGTCATATTCTTTCCCCCTTCTTTTGGTGTAATTTAAACTGTTTGTAAAATACAGTCGTATTTATTATAACAAACAATATTCTTCGTTTCAATTCAACAATACTTAAGCTTTTCTTAACAAATTATCGGAATTTTGGTTTTTGTTTCACACTATTTCTATTAAAAACGCAACACCATATGGATTTATCACACCGGCATGTACCAGCGGAATATACTGATATGAGAGCGCTAATATGATTCAATCAGGATTTCTTGAAAGGAGTCTTCATGAATATTCATGATCTACACCTAGAGGCTGCAAAAAACAGCCGAAATTATAAAACTTATGAAGAAATGGGAAAATATTATCACCAGAATGGCAATCTTAAACGGGCCTATCTCTGCTACGCTCACAGCCTGTTCTTGTGTAACAGTAATGGTCTGACTGCAGGCCACTTAACAATGATGGCTTTGGGAACTGTGATCGGCGGTTCCTTTTTCCTCGGGTCTTCCGTTGCCATAAAGGCCGCTGGTCCCGGGATTATACTATCTTACCTGATATGCGGAGTTATGGTATATTTCATCCTGTTTGCACTTTCAGAAATGACGGTATCCAATCCAGCTTCCAGTTCCTTCCGGACATTTGCGGCAGAATATTTAGGTAAAGGTGCCGGATTTGTAGTGGGTTGGGTTTACTGGACCGGTATGGTAATTGCTATGTCAAGTGAAGCAACAGCCGTTTCCCTGCTGTTTCGAACCTGGTTTCCCACTGTTTCCATACCGGTTTTGGGAACAATTCTGATTTTAGGAGTGACCCTTATTAATCTTCTGGGAGCCAGCCAGCTCAGCAGTCTGGAAAGCCTTCTGGCAGGAGTGAAGGTTGTAGCTATCCTGGGATTTATTCTTTTCGGCGCTCTCTTTGTGTTTGGACTGGTTCCTGGTTATAAACCGCTGGGGTTCCAGGTCTTAAGGTCAGAACCATTTCTGCCCGGCGGTATCAAAAGCCTGGCAGGCAGCATGCTGATTGTCCTGTTCACCTATGCAGGATTCGAAATTATAGGACTTGCAGCCAGTGAAACAAAGGACAAGGAAAAAAACGTTCCCCGGGCAATTCATATGACTGTAGGATGGCTGGTTACACTTTATATTCTCTGCATTACCATGCTTCTGCTTCTGGTCCCTACCTCCTCTTTAAGTGAAGAGGTGAGTCCCATGGTCACGGCATTAAACAGTTTCCGGATGTCATGGGCGGGCACAGCCATGACAATCATCTTAATCAGTGCCATTTTATCCACAATGGTAGCCGCCATGTTTGGAATCGGAAGAATGCTCCGCTCTCTGGTAGAGGATGGCCTGGGACCCGCTTTTCTAAGAGACAGAACCGACGTTCCTTATCGGGGCATCCTTTTTTCCGGTTGTTCCATGCTGCTGTTTCTTTATGTTGGTCTGATATTTCCTGAAGTTTATTTATTTTTAATCAGCTCCGGAGGATTTGCACTTCTTTTCACTTATATTATGCTTATGGCAACTCATATCCGTTTCCGGAAAAAGAACGGAAAACCGGAAGGAAGCTGCAGATTGTGCGGTTTTCCGTACAGTTCCTTATTTACTTTGGCAGGCCTTGTAATTGCTATGTTCAGCATGCCATTTATAAAAGGACAGACTCTGGGATTTATCGCTGGTCTGGCTTTGGTTGCATTTTTCACAGCCTGCTATCCATTTGTGCGTGTCTCGGCAAAGCGGAAATCTCCCACGCCAAAGCGTGTACAGGAAGAAACTGCAAAAAGACGCCGATTATTAACAGAATTCTCGGAGGAAATCCATCATTCGGATATTCCGAAGAAATAAATGGAATGGATATATGATAAGCGTCATAAACCGGTTAAATACAGTCCGGTCTATGACGCTTTTAAATTTAACTGATTTATTTATGCCCTGCTGCCTCTGCGTTTCCCTGCTGCCATTACCAGATGCTTTGCAAGAACCGCTGTGGTCACGGCTCCCACACCTCCCGGCACTGGGGTTGCCATGGAGGCAACGCCATTTAATGATTCAAAATCCACATCTCCGCAAAGATTTCCATCGTTATCCACATTAATTCCTACGTCAATCACAACCGCATCTGCACCAACATAAGAGGAATTTATCATCTTTGCCTGTCCGGCAGCGGCAATTAAGATTTCTGCATTCTGACAGGTTTTTTCAATTTCCTTTGTCCGTGTATGGCAGATGGTAACCGTTGCATTCTCCTTTAGTAAAAGCATGGAAAGGGGACGGCCTACTACCATGCTTCTTCCGACAACTGCCACCCGCTTTCCTGACAGGGAAATGTCATTGGCCTTTAGTACCTCAATAACCGCTTCTGCTGTGCAGGGCGCAAACCCCTCATTTTCTCCTGCAAAAACCCGGGCTATATTCTCAGGTGAAATTCCATCCAGGTCTTTTAGAGGATCAATCATATGCTCGATGTCCCGTTCATTAATCTGTTTTGGCAGTGGACGCAGAAGAAGAATTCCATCTATATCAGGATTCTCATTTATCTTTTTAAATTCTGCCTGGAAACCTTCATCGGAAATATCCGCCGGGAAGGAGAAGCTTTCTGCCTGCAGACCGAAGTTTTCCATTTTCTTCAATGCACCACGTTCATATGCCATATCATCAGGCCGTTCTCCAACCCTTACAATTGCAAGTCTTGGAACCGTTCCCGCAAGTTCACGTAAAAGCTCTGTTACCTCTTCTTTGATTTTCGCAGATACAACTGCCCCTTTTAATGTTATCACGCTACCCAAACTCCTTTATCTTTACTTTAACGCAGCTTCTACTCTTGCATATATCTCATCAGAAAGCTTTCTTCCCATCTCAGAAAGCATGTACGCCTCCTGGTCCAGCTGTTGGGCGGTTTCCCTTTGCTTCATAAATTTTGTATTGATGGATACGTTCATCTTCGCTCCTAAAAGTGCTGACCTGAGAAATGAAACGCCCACACCTACATCACTGACAGCCAGCCTGCTGCCTTTGTGAGCCAGAATGTCCATAATTTTAATTGCCTCCACGGCCTGTTCCATCACAGCTTTGGGAACCAGGCTGGCTGCAAGGAGATGGGTCTCTAAAACTTCTTCCTTATGCTTTTTTTCTTCTTCCGTTCCGGAAGGCAGGCCATAGGCGGCTGCCAAAGGCGCAAATACTCTGGCATCTTCATCAGCCAGTCTTAGAAATTCCTCTCTCATTCCCTCCAGCTTAACCAGAAGAAGCTGCATCTCTTCTTCCACATCTGCATACTTCTTTTTTCCCAGAGTCAGATTAATTACCATCTCTCCCAGTGCCACACCCTGGGCGCCTCCAAGTGCTGCCGCACCTCCGCCTCCCGGTGTTGGTCTTTTGGATGACAATTCTTCCAGAAACGCAGAAACTGTAAGATCCCTTATCATTTATAGGTTCCTCTCTTCCCGGCATTATTTTTTACCATTATATCGGCCTTGGGGAAAAAACACAAGGCTCTTTTTCGACAAATTTTTACAACAGAACCTTGTAATATTGGAGAATCGATGTTATCATTGTCGTTAACAAAAAACAGACTGTCACCGTTTGATTCTTTTTGAAAGGAGCATGGAATGAAGTATCCGCCCTTGACGCTGGGATGGTTTCTATATGAAACACCAATTGATAACCTTGAATTAATTGGCAGGGAAGAAGACCTTCAAAAGCCCATTAGCGGAATCAGTGTACTTGATAATCCCGATGGTGTAAGATGGATTAAGAAACATGAGATTATTCTGACAACCGGATATATATTCTACAATGATGTGGAGCTGCAAAAGCAGGTCATTGCCGATCTCCATGCCATTGAATGCACTGCTTTCTGTATAAAAGTAAAACGCTTCTTTGATCAGATACCGGAATCGCTGATCAAAGAGGCTGAAAAATATGGAGTTCCGCTGGTCTCCGTACCTTATTATCATGTCTACTCCAATATCATCAGTGTAATCAATCAAAACTTAATTGACCAGAAAATTTCCCTGCAGCAGTTTATTCTCCGGGAAACAGAAAAATTTCACCAGCTCTATTTTAACAAAGAAGGAATTATGAAAATGCTGGAAGAAATATCCCATTATACCAATTCCATTGTTATGATCACCACTATCTCTGATTTTCCGCTGTATTACTATATTCCTCTAAGACAACAGGAGGAATTTAACAAAATAAATAAGCTTCATGCCCAGCCTCTTCATACCGTATCCCCCCAGGGCACAGAAAAAGATCCAGCCGGAAACCGAACATTTTATTTCAATAATACGCTTCTTTCCTTTCAGACTTTTCTGCTTCCTGATAACAGACATTATTTGTGCATCGACCACACAAAGACGGATATTGATGAGACAACCACAGTTATTTTAAAACAGATTTTTTCGGTAATCGCTTTGGAACTGTCCTCCATGCAGGTTCAAAACAGGACATTTTCACAAAAAAATTATTTCGATTCTTTCTTTTATATGCTTACCGATAAGAAGAAAAAATCCGTGGAAGAGATTCAGCTGATCTGTGATTCCTATTCCTTTCCTTATCAGTTAAAAAGAGTCTGCGTCACACTGGAATGTCTGGATAAAGAAAACAGATTGTTCCGGAGTCTGTACAATTTAATCAATCATGAGATGATTCGTCTTGATTATAAATACTTTTTGTGTAACCATGAAAACCGTATTGTTATATTTTTTCTGTATTCAAAACAAATTTCCAATAGTCAGGCACTTTTTCTTGTAAATCAGGCAGTTTCCCAGCTAATGGAAGCACTGAGCGACTATTACTCCTTTTTCAGACTTGGAATCAGCCGGTGTCATTTATCCTGCTCCTCCATTGCAAAAGCATATGAAGAAAGCCTGCAGGCATTACATCTGCAGACTCAATTTACAGAAACATCTAAAGTTAACTCCTATTCCGCCCAGTACGCCTACCATATTCTGACGCAGCTAAGTTCCTATGAATTAAATAAGATTTATGGGGATACAGTAAAGGAGCTAGTATCCTATGACCAGGAAAATAAAAGTGAGCTTCTTCTCACCCTTAAAACATATCTGGAAAGCTCCATGAATTTAACCGATACAGCCCAGAAATTATTTATACACAGAAATACTCTGACCTCACGGCTGACATTGGTGAAAAAGCTGCTTTGCTGTGAACTGTCGGCTGTTGAGGATATCCTGCGCCTCTACCTTGGAATCTGTGCCTGGGAGCTGATTCAGAATATGTAGCATCAGGCATCATCGTCGCACTCATTGCCTGTTCCCAGCGTCTGAAAGTGCTCCATGTTGCCGTAGAGATACTGAATCCGCTCATATTCTGCTTCATCGTAGAAGCTGCACGCTCCCCGGCCGTAAGCCTTTGCTACCTCCAGCATAAATCTGGCCGTTTCTTCACAGTCCGTGATATGTGTGGCTCCGGTTGCACAGCCTGCCACAGGAGCTTCCGTGGTAACGGCAACTCCGATTACCGGAGCTTTTGTGGCAGTTGCCGGCTGAAGAATGCTGTTCAGGTGATAAAGGCCGTTTCCATAGGGAGTGATATCCTGTTGGGACAGGGCATATACAAAAGGCTGCTTTCCGGTGGTCATCTGCATCAGATCCAGAATGCTTTCTGATACCTTCAGGATATATCCTTCCTTCACTGTGGGTGAAATGGCGAAGCCTCTGGTATTGATGATCCGGTTGCCTTTTGTGGTGTCCACAGATAATATGGCATCCAATTCTTCTGTCACCTCTTCCCGGTTAACCTGTGCCATGTTTACAGGAGAATCCATGAAAGGCACCGGATGGTGCTCTCTGGTGGGTGCATCCGGACAAACGTGGGTGGAAATAAAGACATCCCCGTCCAGATGATCCCCTTTGTTTTGCATATCTAAGATTTTTGCTGCCAGGGAGATTGCAATCAACGCGCCGTCTCCGTCTGATACAAAGCCGATCCGCTCCGGTCTTGCTCCCAGACCGCCAAGTCTTCCAAGCAACCCAATGGTAGGGGCATCCATGCCTTTGCTTCTCCCTTTTATTCCAGGAATTCTCACTTTGACCATATCGGTTTTTCCTTTTGGCCCTTTCAGAGTATAAACTTCCACATCAGCATCACTGCGTATGCCTTTTAAATAGCTTTCCACCTGTTTTCCACTGGCATAACTGCTGTCAAGCAGATCATATACCTCGATCAATTGTTTCATCAGCATGATAAATCCTCCATGTTCTTTACTTAATTTCCATCAAATCACAAATAGCTGCCACATAGATTTTAGCTGCTGTGACCACATCCTCGATCTGGACTGTTTCATTATAAGAGTGGATACCGACTGTATTAGAAGGGCCAAACTGAATCGTCGGGATACCAAGCTTACGGTAATCCCTTGCATCGCTGGAGGCCCACTGGTATGCAGGAATCACTTCTTTTCCCAAAAGATGTTCTGCATTTTCTTTAAACGCCAGTACAATGGGCGCTTCATGGTCTGTAAAATTGGCATCACTCTTGTACTGAAGCTCATACTCCACACCCTCAACTCCACTGATTTCAAGAATCTGTTTTAAGGTTTCATCTATTTCTACTTTGTTCACTCCGATAGGAAGCCTGACATCCACGGTCGCTTCGCAGTAGTCGGGAACCATATTGTGCCTGGTTCCGCCCTGAATCAGACCAACATTGGTGCTTACATGATCAATCACTCTGCCAAGTCCCGGAATGTGATTCTCTCTTTCCGCAAGCAGCTTGGAATCCATCAGCGGTTTTATCTGCCGCTCTGAAAAATGCCCTTCTATCTTAGAAAGCAGAGAAACGTGGGAAAGAACTTTTGAAAGCTTTAATATGGCATTTTCTCCTTTCAAGTCCCCAAGGCTCCCATGAGCAGATTTTCCATATGATTTTATCTTTAAAAGCAGACCGCCCTTCTGCCCGATCTCTATGGTATTCATGGATGTGGGCTCAGCCACCAGACATGCATCGGCATGCTCACCATAACCGTTGGCACAAAGCCACTGGGTTCCAAACTGTCCTCCGCTTTCCTCATCGGAAACAATATGAAGACGGATATTGCCATTTAAGGGAACCTGTTTTCTTGCAAAAAGAGAGAGGGCGAATAAAACACCTGCTACCCCCGCCTTCATATCCGAGGTTCCTCTTCCCAGTATCTGGGTGTCTGTTATCTCACCGGAAAAAGGATCAAAATCCCACTGGCTTAAATCCCCTGCCGGAACTACATCCACGTGGCCATTTATAATCAGGGAAAATCCCATATCTGTTCCGTAGCCTGCCACTACACAGGGATAATCCGGATTGCAGCCTGTTTCCTTATATTCAATACCGGCATCTTTTAAAAATGCTTCCACAAAATCAACCACATCTCTCTGTGTGCCGATTGGATTTTCACTTTTTATCTGAATCAGATGTGATACCAGCGTAATCAGTTCATCACGATGATCCTCCACATGCTGTACCAGCTCTTCTTTTTTTGTCATATTATTTTCCTCCCTGCGCGATTCCGTTTTCATATAAAAAACAGGCTACCTGATGTCCGGCTTCTCCATACTGCAAAAGCGACGGAACTTCTTTTTTACAGCGTTCCATACACTCTGGACACCGTCCGGCGAGAGGACAGCCTTCCCGGTCCCCGATGGGGCTTGATATCTCTCCTTCCAGTGTGATCCGCTCCTTATTTTCCTCCGGACTTTCCGGCGGAATGGCGGATAGAAGAGCCTTTGTATAGGGGTGAAGCGGATTTTTATAAATATCTCCCCCATTGCACAGCTCCACAATCTGTCCAAGATACATGATTGCAATCCGGTCACTGACGTATTTCACCACACTTAAATCATGGGATATAAACACATAGGTAAGATGATATTTTTTCTGCAGACCCTTTAATAAATTGATTACCTGTGCCTGAATGGATACATCAAGCGCCGAGACCGGCTCATCACAGACAACCACCTTAGGCTGAATGGAAATAGCTCTTGCCACATTTAAACGCTGTCTCTGTCCGCCTGAAAACTCGTGGGGATAGCGGTTCATATGCTGAATATCCAGACCCACCTGACGAAACAGCTCCAGAACCTTATGTTCCAGCTCCTGACGGCCCTTTACCGTTTTATGGACGATCATTGGCTCCGCTACGGAATCCGCCGCTGTATGTCTGGGGTCCAGGGATGAGTACGGATCCTGAAAAACCATCTGAATGTTTTTGCATAGCTCAAACCGTTCTTTGGAAGATCTGTTTAAAATGCTCTTTCCTTCAAAAAAGATATCTCCTCCCGTGGGTTTATGCAGTCCCACAAGGCATCTTCCAAGCGTTGACTTACCGCATCCCGATTCGCCGATAATTCCAAGAACTTCTCCTTCTCTGATATCCAGACTGATGTCCTTTAAGGCATGAAGAACCGATTTCTTTCCGTTCAGGCCTTTGCCCTTTACCTCAAAATCCTTGGACAGATTTTTTATCTGTAAAATGATTGGATTTTCACTCATGCCTGATCCACACCTCCCCGCACAAGACCGCCTTCCCCGCACTGCCTGTGACAGGCGACAAAATGTCCCGGTTCCAGTTCTTTTAATTCGGGCACCATGCTTTTGCAGATTTCACCTGCATAGGGACAACGGCTGGAAAAATTACAGCAGGTTCCTGTCAGCCTTAGATCAGGTGGCGTTCCCTGAATGGTAGAAAGCTCTTCTTCTGATTCACTGCCAAGTTTTGGCATGGAATCAAGAAGCCCCCACGTGTATGGGTGCAGCGGGTTGTGATACAGATTGCTGCATGTGGTGTATTCCACTGTTTTTCCGGCATACATCACCATAACGCTGTCACACATTTTCCAGACAACTCCCAGATTGTGGGTGATTAAAAGTATGGCGGTCTGATAGTTCTTTCGCATTTCTTTTAATAAGTCCAGCACCTGAGCCTGAATGGTAACATCAAGGGCAGTGGTAGGCTCATCGGCAATAATCATCTTGGGACTGCTTAAAATAGACATTGCAATGATCACACGCTGGCACATGCCGCCTGACAGTTCATAAGGATAGGAATCAAGACGCCGTCTGGCATCCGTTATGCCAACTTTCACCAATGCCTCTTCTGCCATAAGACAGGCAGTCTTCCGGTCTACTTTCTGCTGGGTCCGGATTAATTCTGTCATCTGGTATCCGACTTTAAAAACGGGAGATAAGGACGTCATGGGATTTTGAAATATCATGGAAACATCCTTCCCCCGGAAAGACAGAAGCTCTTTCTTATTAAGAGCCAGGACATCCGTCCCGTCAAAATCAATGCTGCCGCTTACAATTTTTCCAGTCCCTGACGGCAGAAGACGGATAATTGAGGAGGAAGTGACACTTTTGCCAGATCCTGATTCGCCCACAATTCCCATAATCTCTCCCCGGTTAATCTGAAAACTCACTCCGTCTACCGCCTTGCTGACACCGCCTGACGTATAAAAATAAGTTTTTAAATCCTTTACAGTTAATAATGCCTCACTCACAGCATTCCCTCCTTTCTTCAAAGCTTCTCTTCACCTTCTCCATCTCCTCAGGAGATGCCAGAAGGTCCAGAGCGGTAAGAGCAAGTGCCTTCGCCCCTGTTAATACAGCCTTCTTTCCGTCTTCACTTCTGCATGCCTCCTCAAACTCCCTGGTATGTCCGCGCAGTTCTGGCACCACCTTAACGTATGACTGGAGTGCCGGAATTACATGAGTGATATTTCCTACATCAGTGCAGCCGATTCCCAGCTCTTTTCTTCTTGGCATTACCACTTCTCCAAGTTGTGTAAAGTTTTTTTCAAGCAATGCTTCCAATCCGGGATTATTGCGGATATCCTCGTATGTATATCCTGCCTGTTCATACTCAAAGATTGTCCTTGTCAGCCGAGCAATGGATTCTCCGGCTTCCAGAAATTCCTTTAATATTTTTTCTTTCATTTTCTGGTCAAAAGACCTGACTGTAAACTTTGCCTGAGTGACTTCCGGTATGGTGACTGGTTCCCTGCCGCCATCCGTTATCACTCCCAGAATCGTCCCTCTGCCATTCCACGACAGCCTCTGTCCATTTATATACTGGAACAGCAAAAGCAAAGGTTCCAGTGCACTGACCCCCTCCTCCGGCCAGGTTGCTCCATGGGCCTTTTTCCCATGGAAAGTGACTATGATGTCGGTTACAGAATAGGAGATATCATTGACTACAGTCTCGTTTGCAGAGTGTATAATCATGGCTGCATCCAGTTCCCGAAAGGCACCCCGTTCAAGCATAATCACTTTTCCGCCTCCGCCTTCTTCTGCGGGGGTTCCGTATACCGTTATGGTTCCGCCTAACTGATCAATAACTGACTTAACCCCGGCACCTGCTCCCACAGCCATGGCTGCCATCAGATTATGCCCGCAGGAATGCCCCATGCCGGGAACCGCATCATACTCAGCGAGGAAGCCAATATGAGGACCAGGCTTTCCACTTTCATACCGTCCGCAAAATGCCGTATCAAGACCGCAGATTCTCCGTTCCACTTGAAAACCAAAGGTCTCAAGCAGTTCACTCACCGCTTTGCTGGAGGCATATTCATAGAAATTATATTCCGGGTTGTTCCACAGATAGAGAGCCAGTTCCCAAAGCTGATCCGATTTTTCTTCAATCGCCTTTACTGCCACTGATTTTATTTTGTTAATATCCATACATTTCCCTACTTTTTCATCTTAGGATCCAGTACATCACGAATCCCATCACCAAGAAGATTAAAACCAATTACCGTTATGAGGATAAATACACCGGAAACAGTAGCAATATGAGGCGCTGTATTCAGAGAATTTCTCCCTGCCCTCAGAATGCTTCCCCAGGAAGCTGTGGGCAGGTCAATTCCAAGCCCCAGAAAGCTTAAGGCTGATTCCGAAATAATGGCACTGGCTATATTTAAAGTTGCATAGACAATCACTTCCGATATGGTATTGGGCAGAATATGGCGGAACAGCATGCGCAAGTGAGAGATTCCGATTACTCTGCCTGCATTACAGTACTCTTCCCGCTTCACCACCAGCACCTGACCTCTTACCACTCTAGCAAACCTTGGAATTTCAGCAATCCCGATGGCAAGAATTACATTGATCATTCCAGAGCCAAGTACAGTCATAAGCACAATGGAAAGCAGTATAAAGGGAAATGCTAAAACTCCATCCATAATCCGCATTACTACCGCATCCACAATTCCACCCATATAACCGGAGAGAAGTCCCAAAAGAACACCTGCAATGCCTCCCACTATTGTGGCTCCCGCAGCAACTAAGAGGGAAACTCTTGCTCCATAGCAGATTCTGGTAAATAAGTCTCTTCCAAACTCATCGGTTCCGAATATATGGCCTTTTTCAAAAAAAGTCAGATAAGCATCAATCGGGTGGATTTCGTTTGGTTTACCGTCCGTGATAAATGGTGCAAACACTGCAATGGCAATCATAAAGCAAACAGCTGCAAGTCCAAGCACCGCTGTCTTATTCCGTTTCAGCTTATTCCATGCATTATTTGCTTTTCTTTCTTTTCTCAGAATCTCTTCCTGGGACTGCTGATCCAGTAAAAGCACCTTTGCCATTTAAAAACCTCCTTCGTAGCTGACATTTGGATTGATGATCATATATACCACATCCACAAGCATGTTAATAATTACAAATGCCAATGCAATCACCAGAACTGCTCCCTGTATCAGGGCATAATCTCTGTTGTCAATTGCCCCTACGATCAGGGTTCCCATGCCAGGCCAGGCAAAAATGGTCTCAGTAAGAATCGCACCTGCAAAACAGCCTGCCAGCTGCAGTCCCAAAACTGTGACTACAGGCGGCAGCGCGCTTTTTAATGCATATTTCCAGATCACAACCGATTCCTTAATTCCCCTTGCTCTGAGAGCCCGGATGGAATCGCCATGAATGGATTCCAGAATACTGGAACGGGTGATTCTGGAAAATGTTGCAGTCGGAATGGTTGCCAGACAAAAGCATGGCAGTACCATATGGCGGATCACATCTCCGATCCCTTGTGAAATGCTTCCCATCCCCAGCACAGGCAGCCAGCCTAAATGAACGCTGAAAACCAGCACCAGCATCAGACCCAGCCAGAAAATAGGCATGGAAACTCCCACCAGAGCCAGCACCATGAACAGATAATCGACTAAGGTTCCCTGCCGGACTGCCGAAGTCACACCAATTAACAGGCCTGCAAGCAGTGCGATTAATACCGACGGAAGTGCCAATAGCAAAGTATTTGGAATCCTCTTTGCAATCAGCCCGAGAACCGGCTGATTGTAAGAATAGGAGACTCCGAAGTCTCCCTTTGCAATCTGGATCATATAATCTTTATACTGACTGGCAAGAGGCTGATCAAGCCCCATGGTCTCACGCATTTTCTGTACATCCTCTACGGAAGCCTGAGGTCCTAAAACCGCTCTTGCCGGGTCACCGGGAATCATTCTGGTAAGGATAAACGTCAGCGTGACGACTACAAAGAGAGATGGAAGGATCTGCAGACATCGGGTTAATATTGTTTTAAACATAGATCTCCTCTCGTTTTTTGAAACAGGGGATATTGCTAGCGCAATATCCCTCATCCCAGCTTCTTATTTTGATAACCATACATTGATATCAGGGGTACAGATTTTAACTTTTCCATCTGCTCTCTGTGTGAGACCCTGAACATTGGAGCTTACGCCCCAGTTTACGTTTTCATTGGCATAAAAGATTCCCGGATACTGTTTTACTATAACAGCAAGGGCTTTCTTATACAGCTCAGCACGTTTTGTCTGATCTGTTGTAAGAAGGGCATCATCAAGATACTGATCTACCTCTTTGTTTTCAAATCCCTGACCGTTTCCGAGAGAACCGATGGAGCTGGAGTGGAACAGTTTGTTTAAGAAGAAGTAAGGATCCGGATACCAGGTCCAGGACATTGCGAACACATCAGCTTTGCCGGATGCCGCAATTTCACTGAAGGTTCCCCATTCACTGGTGTTGATGTTTACGTTAATATTTAAATTCTGCTTTAAATAAGCCTGAAACAGGGTTGCCATCTTGATTCTGGCTTCCGTGTTGGAGATATAAATATTTAAATCAAAACCATTCGGGTATCCTGCCTCAGCCAAAAGCTTTTTTGCTCCTTCCGGATCATAGGCCAGCTTTTCTGACTCAAGGCTGGAATCATATCCCCAGGAACCAGGAGGCAGGGGAAGGCTGGCTGGTTTAGCCTCATTATACTGATATACTCCGGCAGTCAGCTCTTCCACATTGACTGCTTTAATAATTGCCTGTCTTACTTTGATGTCAGCCGTGGGACCGCTCTTCTGGTTGAAATAGATGTAGGCAACATGAAGTCCCGGTGTCTCCAGCAGCTTCACAGACTGATCTTCCCTTGCAATCTTGACTGCTTCTCCGCTTAGGCTGGTAGCCAGGTTGATTTCTCCGGTTCTCAGTGCGTTAACTGCCTGATTTCCATCGCTGACCGGCTTAAAGGTAACCCCATCCAGATAAGGTTTTGAAGCCCAGTATTTGTCGTTGCGTTTTAACACTGCCTGCTGATCCAGTTCAAAGGACTCCAGAGCGAAGGGACCGGTTCCTACAAGGTGAGTTCCAAAATCATCTCCCCAGCCTTCCACTTCTTCTTTTGGAACGATAACATTTCCCGCATCAGTAAGGGCTGTTAAAAATACTGCATTGGGCTCTGCTAAATAACATACCAGTTCTGTATCACTGACTGCCTCACAGTGATCAAGCATGTCCAGACGGTTCATGGCAGAGAGCTGATTGGAACGTTCCAGAGAATATTTCACATCTTCTGCTGTCATTTTTCTTCCTTCCTGAAATTTGCCAGGCTGGAAATATACATCATCACGGAGTGTAAACGTATAAGCCAGTCCATCGTCACTGACCTTCCACGCTTTTGCCAGCCCAGGCTGGATTTCGGTCAGCTCTGTATTGTACTCTACAAGGGTATCGCAGACAGTTCCGATGATCTGGGATTCATAAGTTCCCGTATATTTAACGGGATCCAGGTTCTTAGGGGAGGATGAAAGGGAGATGGTTAAAACGCCTCCGGATACCGGTTCTCCTGGTGTCTTCTCTTCTTTTGCCGTCTCTTGTGCTGTGCTGCCCTGTTCAGTCGCTGCTGCTGTCGAGGCTGGTTTATCAGAGCCGCATGCACTTAGGACAGCAGTAGCTGCCAATGCGGCGATTGCTGCTAAGATTCTCTTTTTCATAATTCTTCCTCTTTTCTTTATATTTTAATAAAACGACAGCCAAAGAGGACATAGTCGCCTTTAACTATCGTTTATTATGCCAGTATAAAATAAAGCTTTCATTTAAGAATGTTCTTTCAGCCATTCCATTGCAGTTCCCGCATAAATAGCTGCCATTTTATGTAAACTTTCCTCATTAAATGTAACTCTCGGGTCATGAACACCGTAGGGATATCCTTCATCCTCTGACCCGGTTCCTACCCAATACAGAACCGAAGGAACCAGCTGGGATATAACAGAAAAATCTTCTGAACCAGTCATACGGGGAAGTTCGTAGCAGGTATCCTCTCCTAAAATACGGTTAATATATCCGGTGGTTTCCTGCAGAAGAATGGTATCATTTCTCATGGGCGGAACCCCCTCGTGGAGAAACTCCACCGTGGCTTCTGCCCGAAATGCGGCAGCCGTCTGTGCTGCGATCTGAACCAGTCGATCCTTAGCAAAACTTCTTACCTCCGGATTCATGGTCCGTATCGTTCCCTTCATCACTGCTGTCTCAGGAAATATATTGGAAGCGGTTCCTCCATGGATCTGGCAGATACTAAGCACCAGCATCTCATCCGGGTGAACCTCTCTGCTGTTTACCCCCTGCAGGGCCATATGTATATGCACTGCTGTATTAATGGGATCCACGCAGTTGTGAGGTGCCGCTCCGTGACCGCCCTTTCCCTTCACAGTTATGGTAAATACATCACTGGAAGCACAGGCGGTCGTCCATGAATATCCAACAGTGCCAGCTTTCCCATGCAGTACATGAAGGGCCATGGCTGCGTCTGGGCGGGGATTTTCAAGCACTCCCGCCCTTACCATATCAAGTGCGCCTGCCACACCTTCTTCACAGGGCTGAAACATCAGTTTTACGGTTCCCTGTAATTCTTCTTCTCTTTCTTTTAAGATCCGGGCTGCCACTAGAAGAGCGCTGGTATGGATATCATGTCCGCAGGCATGCATACAATTGTTCTCAGATGCAAATTCCAGACCGGTCTCTTCTTTCATCGGCAGAGCATCCATATCTGCCCGGAGCAAAAAAGTCCTGCCTGTTTTTCCTGCGGTTACAGTGATTCCTGCTTTTCCGCAGCGGACCGGCTTATACCCAAAGGAAGCCAGTTCCCGCTCAGCAAGTTCTATTGTCTTTGGAAGTTCAAAACCAAGCTCAGGATTCTTATGAATCTGTTGCCTTATGGCAATCCCATATGATTCCAATTCCTTTGCTCTGAATAAGATATCACTCATAATAAGAATCCTCCTGACTTATATTTATAAATTATTATGAATATACTATCAGGCAGATTCTCCTTTGTAAATAGCTGTGTGCACAGTCATTAATGCACAATTTAAGCAGTGTGCACATAAATCAGCAGATTGAACGGTTCAATTGTCTGTTAATTCCGAAATCATACGCGCAAGCAGCGTCCTGGGCAGAATCACTGGTATTTTTGTTTCTTTTACAAACACCTTTTTCATTTCCTGACTGTATCCGATGCAGTCCAGTACAATGACATCTGCACTTAACCCCTTTATCAGCTCTGCGGCTTTTAAAATTTCCTCCCACTCTCCATACGGGGATGCTGAAACAACATTTACATTTGTTACAATCTTTGACCATTTGTCCAGACTCTGTTTTAACTGTTCAGGGGAAGGAGTTACTACAATAATAGATGAATTTGGGGAAAACAGCGGAACCATCCGGTCCAGAATATCACAGGGATAGATTAGTGGAACACGGGATTTTAACGTATCAGGAAACTTGCCTGTACAAAACATCATGATAAGTTCTGCTCCCTCAGCCTCAAGTTCGTCGATCGCTATCTGAAGACGGGGAAGAATAAAACGCTCTGCAAATGTTACGGAAGAACCGTCATTTAATCTGGATACCAGCACGTAGTCGCCTTCCTCCGGCTTAAATTTCCGGATTTCTTCTTTTGTCAGCCCGTCTAAGCCTCCTTTTTCACTAAGTTCTGCCTTTCCCTCAAAAATCCCCATAATATCGGCTGTAACATCTGTTCTGGGACTTTGTCCCACTGTAATCGCACCAATTCTCATCTTATTTCTCCTCTCGTCAAAAAGCATGTTTGTATTCATTTAGTTGAATTAATATACACTCTTTTTAATTTAAAGATTTTATCAGCACTCACCCCGCCTGTCAACCTTAAAGAAATTTTATGGAACGTTCATCAAGCTCAGAGCGAAGTCTGAAATCGGCACATTTTGAGGCAATGGGGGAAAACAGCCGCAAGGTATCTTCTGCCCGTCTTTTCCATGTTTCCGGATCTACAAATTCAATGGTTCTCATATTATGCAGACGGTCCGAAAGTGCCACCAGAGCCCCCCGGTCATCATGGCTTTCATGAGTGCGCTCAAATTCTTCGTAATAGAAAAGAATTTCACAGATTACAGGATCAACCTCCTTTGAGATTTTTTTCTTATATCCCCCCCGCCACACGTCATGGAGAAGTCCGGCACAAACGGTATTTTCATCGGTTCCCATGTCCGCCAGGATGATTGCCACATTTAATGGATGGGTGATATATTCCTCACCGGATTTTCTTACCTCTCCTTCATGTAATGTTTCCGCCAGTTCGTATATTTTTCTTAATCTGGTATTGTCATACTCTGTTTTATTTTCTTTTAATGTCAGGCACAGAATCTGCCACAATTCCTCCGGTTTTAAATAACTCTGTGTTGTTTTTAAATAAGCTTCCATTAATTGTCTGTCCCCTTTCACAGAGGCATCATGAACATAAAAAGCCCGCAGCAAAACAGGGGAATATCCAAACACAGAGGTAAAGGATCTGGTAAATCCACTGTGGGTTTCCCAGCCGTAGTCCATCGCTGCATCAAGAATCCGCTTCCCGTATGCAATCTCCTTTGCAGCTGTTAAAAGCTTTCTCTGCTTTACATATTCCATGGGAGAAATCCCAAATTTTAGTTTGAAACATCTGGTAAAATAACCGGGGGAATAGCCCGCCCAGGCAGACAGCTGCAGGATGGTCAGCTCTTCTTTTATATGTTGGTCAATGAGAACGGCAACCATGGATATTCTGTCATCAGCTTCCATTTCGTCTGCCTCCTTTCTTCTTTATCCACGTGGTAGATTCATTATAACGGAAAAGAGTGAAACCTGCTGTTCCAAAAATGATCTTTTTCTTATCTGCATTATAATACCACTTGACATATGAATATATTCCTGATACAGTGTGAATCAATTCACATCAACAGTCAACACTAGCTTTTCACTTAAAGGAAGAGTATCCTATGCCCAAAAATTCTTTTTTTCGTTTAACGGAAGCAAGGCAAGAAGAAATATCAAATAGCGCTATGCATCTTTTTGTTAATTATCTTTACGAAGATATAACCATGAAGATGGTCTTGGATTGTTTGTCCATGCATCCTGGCACATTTTATCGGTATTTTGAAGACAAAGATGACCTTTATTGTCTCTTAATACGGAATGTGACCCGGAAAAGAGCTGCGTATTTTAATAACGGTAATGAAGATTTCCTTTTCCAGTTTTTTCTCACTGGCTTATTTGGTAACGTTAACGGCATCGTGACCGAGCCACTAAATGATTTGGAAATCAAACTCACTGAAACATTTTTAAATATTCCTGAGGATACTCTGCTTAAAATTTATATAAATGTGCTAAAGGGCGAGTCATTTCCCTTAATCAAAGACATTTTACGCCGAATGAGGGTTGATGGATATCTCCGACCTGATATTGACGACGATCTGATTTCTTTTATGTTTGAGTCAATGCAGTTTAATTTGATTATGTTTTTCAGGGAATTCGATATTAAGGACTCTGAGTTGCAGTATAAGATTAGCAGGTACTTTACTGACTTTATGGGTCACGGACTGCTTGAAGATCAAAAATATTCTGAAATTATTGGTGAGTACAAAAAAAAACAGAGAGTAAATATGATTCATGAAAGATTGGAGGAGAAATAAAATATGAAGACTTACAACGTATTTCCGGAACCAATTGGCAGCTATACGGTGGGTCGGGCTCAGATGGATCTTGAGTACACGGCATCAGATCACTCAAAAAGAGAACTGACGGCGTTTGTATACTATCCGTCCGACAGCAACGAAGGCAAGACCACATCAACATACATGTTTCCTGAAGTTTACAAGATGTTTAACGAACGGCCACTTGTCACTGCCTTAAAGGATGTTTACTCTATTGATATCAAGACCTGGTGTTACGACGATCTGGCTCTCTCCGGAAAGGAAAAACGCTATCCGGTGTTATTCTATGTCTGCGGCGGGGGCGGTTCTCCGGAATGGGGGACAGTGCTCTGTTCAGACCTGGCAAGCACGGGATATGTTGTGGTAAGCATCGGACATCTGAATAGCACGATGTATAAACGTAAAGATGGACGCCTGTACAATATATCAAAGGATTTTTCGGATGTTATAATATCATTTTCTGAGGATCCCAAAATGCAGGAACTGGCTGGTAAAATGGTGATGCACCCTGACGAAGAGACTGCCATTGAGATGTGTCATAACGTGCTTACACTGCCAATCCTTTCCAGATTAACAGAATTCAGTGAATTACAGGCAGAGGATGTAAGGTATGTAGCCGATTATCTTTATAAACTGGATGCTGGAGAACTGAATTCTATTTTTAAGGACAGATTGGAGCTGGGCATCGGCATGGGTATAGTCGGACATTCATATGGTGGACCTACAACGGCAATGGTCTGCCGGGATGACGACCGGTTCGTCTGCGGGATTGGCTTGGACAGCGGTGCGTTCGGACTTGTGGACAGCGACCTTAAGAAACCCTTCTTACTGCTGTTTAGTGAACCTAACTATAATATGAATGCGGTTATTGGCTCTAATAACAGCAGGGAGACTTATTATTTCTCCGTTAACCGTGTTGCTCATTTGGATTACTGCGACATCGTGTTTACCTGTGTTAATGAGGACGTCAGAGGCCAACGGGATGCTATGGAGATGCGAAATATTGTTACCGGCTATACAAAGAACTTTTTTGATCATTATATACTGCACAAGGCTTTAAGTCTGGAAAGTCTGAAATACGATGGTGTGAACCTGATTAACAAAACCAGCATTCAACCGTAAAAATATAAAGCCGATAACCTTATTTTACAGCAGTTATCGGCTTCTGATATTTCAATATTTTTGCTGATCCAACACTGCAGACAGTTTTTCCACCATCTCGTCCACATGTTCTTTTTCAATCACCAGAGGGGGGACAAACCGTATTATATTAGTGCCTGCACTGATTATAACCAGCTTCTGCTCGATTAACACCTGACTGATAATAGAGGAAACCGGAATAGTAAATTCCAAGCCCTGAATAAGGCCCAGTCCCCTTCTTGCTATAATAATGTCATATTTATCTTTCAGTTTTTCAAGCTTTTTAGTCAGATAATCTCCCATTTCCTTAACATGATTTACAATATCCCGTTTTTCAAACAATTCCAACACCTTATATGCAGCAGCAGTCACAAACGGATTTCCTCCGTAAGTAGTTCCATGATCCCCCGGAACCATAGCCGTAGCTGCTTTCCCAGACGCCAGAAATGCCCCAATGGGAACTCCGTTCCCCAGTGCCTTTGCAACTGTCATCACATCTGGTTTTACGCCGTATTGCTGCCAGGCAAACATAGAGCCTGTGCGCCCCATTCCGCACTGGATCTCATCAAGGATTAACAGTATATCATTTTTATCACAAAGCGCTCTTACGCCGGATAAAAATTCCTGGGTTGCAGGATAAATCCCGCCTTCTCCCTGAACAGTTTCCATAATAATGGCGCAGGTCTTTTCATTTACAACAGCCTTTACACTTTCCAGATCATTGAAATCGGCAAATTTAATCCCGGGAATTAAGGGTTTAAACGGCTCCTGATAATGATCATTTCCAGTTACAGATAGTGCTCCGAGGCTTCTTCCATGAAAGGAATGATTCATGGCAATGATTTCATGGTCATGACCGCCATCCTTATTATAAGCATATCTTCTGGCGATTTTTAAAGCTCCCTCAATGGCTTCCGTTCCGCTGTTGGTGAAAAACACTTTATCCATCTGGGATGCCTTTAAAAGCAGTTCTGCTGCCTCTACAGACGGTACATTATAATAGAGATTGGAAATGTGAAGCAGTTTATCTACCTGAGCCTTTACTGCCTCATTAAATTCCGCATCATTATAGCCCAGACCATTTACTGCAATTCCGGCATAGAAATCCAGGTACTCATTTCCCTCTGTATCATAAAGCCGCACTCCATCCCCATGGTCAAAGACAACTGGAAAACGGTTATAGGTCTTATAAATCTCTGATTCCGCCTTATCAATATATTCCTGTTTATTCAGCATGATAAAAACGCTCCTCTCCCGGGCTTACGATCGCAGTTCCGATTCCTTTATTGGTGAAGATCTCAAGCAGCAGACAGTGGGGAATTCTTCCGTCCATAATATGTACTCTGGACACCCCGTGGTTCATGGCATCAATGCAGTTTTGAAGTTTGGGGAGCATTCCGCCTCCAAGAGTTCCTCCGCTGACGAACTCCTGAGCCTCTTCGATGGACATTTCAGAAATCAAAGAATCCTTATCCTGAAAGTCCCGGTAAACGCCCTCCACATCCGTTAAAAAAGCCAGTTTCTCTGCCTCCATGGCTGTTGCAATGGCACAGGCCGCATCGTCTGCGTTGATGTTATAGGTTTTAAAGTCCTCATCAAATCCCACCGGACAGATGATGGGAAGAAAATCCTTTTCCAGAAGATCGTTGATAATCTGGGTATCTACCGCTGTGATGTCACCTACAAAGCCGATGTCTTCTCCGTTTGAATAGCGCTTCTGGCACTTTAACATCATGCCGTCTTTTCCGCTGATTCCCACAGCCTTAACTCCAAGCTCATTGACAAGCTGAACCAGGCTCTTGTTCACCCGGTTTAAAACCATCTCTGCAATCTCCATAGTGGCTTCATCCGTCACCCGTAAACCATTGACAAAATGAGGCTCCATGCCTGTTTTTTCCACCCACCTGCTGATCTCTTTTCCGCCGCCATGAACAATAATGGGCTTAAATCCTACCAGCTTTAAAAGAACCACATCCTGAATTACCTGTTTTTTCAGTTCCTCATCTACCATGGCGCTTCCGCCGTATTTTACCACAATCGTTTTACGGTTAAACCTCTGTATATAAGGAAGTGCCTCAATTAACACTTCAGCTTTTTGCATAATGCTCTGATCCAGTATCATTTTTTGTTTCCTCTCCTTCTTATGATCTGCCCTGTTATAATTATGAGCGGTAATCTGCGTTGATTTTCACATAGTCAAAGGTCAGGTCACAGCCCCAGGCCGTTGCAGATGCATTTCCCATTTTAATGTCAGCAATGGCTGTCACTTCCGGCTCCGATAATATCTTAGTCGCCTCTTCCTCACTGTAGGGAAGTGCCACGCCATTTTCAATGATCTGAAGTTTTCCTGCCGCGCTTTCAAAATACAGATCTACTTTTTCCGGATCAAAGGAAGCGCCTGAGTATCCCATGGCGCAAAGAATCCGTCCCCAGTTGGCATCATGACCAAAAATGGCTGCTTTAGTCAGACTGGAGGTAATCACCGATTTTGATAATGTCACAGCCTGTGCCTTTGTTTCTGCACCAATAATTTTTACTTCAAATAAAGCAGTGCAGCCTTCTCCGTCCCCTGCCATCTTTTTTGCCAGAGTTTCATTGATGAAGTTAAGTGCTTTGATAAATAACTGATAATCTTCATTTTTTTCCGTAATTTCTTTATTTCCAGCCATTCCGTTTGCCAGAAGGAGAACCGTATCGTTGGTGGACGTATCTCCGTCAACGGAAATCATATTGTAAGTATCCTTGATATCTTCCCTTAATGATTCCTGAAGCAGTTCTTTGGAAATGGCTGCATCCGTAGTAACAAAGCTTAACATGGTACACATGTCAGGGTGAATCATTCCGGAGCCTTTACACATGCCCCCGATGGTGATGGTAGCACCGCCTGCCTCAAACTGAACGGCCACTTCCTTTTTTACTGTATCGGTAGTCATAATCGCCTGTGCTGCAGCGGTTCCGCTCTCCTCGCTGCCGTCCAGGATAACAGACATTGCCTTTACCCCCGCTGTGATGCGGTCAATGGGAAGCTGCATACCGATGACTCCGGTAGAAGCTACAAGAACGGAATCTTCCGGGATGGAAAGGCACTGGGAAACGGCTTTTGCCGTCTGTCTGCAGTAGGAAAATCCTTCTTCTCCGGTACATGCATTGGCAATGCCAGCATTTACTACAACTGCCTGCGCAAAGGGAGAACTGGTCACGATCTCTTTATCCCATTTGACAGGGGCTGCTTTTACGATATTGGTAGTAAATGTACCTGCTGCCCTGCATGGAACCTCACTGTAAATCATCGCCATATCTTTCCGGTTGTTTTTATATTTAATACCTGCCGCTGTTGATGCAGCTTTAAATCCCTTTGCTGCTGTTACTCCTCCGCTTATCTGCTTCATAATATATTTCCTCCCTGTTTCTTTCATAGTATCGGGTCAGCTTACAAAATCAGTTTTGTTTTCCTCACTGATGGCTAAATCATAGTAATTTAAATCATCACGGAATGTGAATTTTTCCTTCCGCCAGAACTTATTTCCCAAAAGGTTATTACAAAAGGCAATTAAATTGACTTTATTTATTCCCTCTTTCTTTAACCGGCTGACTGCTTCCGAGACCATTTCACGGCCGACTCCATGCTTTCTGTATTTTTCTGCTACGCACACATGGTATAACGTTCCCCTGCGCCCGTCATGACCGCATAAAATAGAACCTATAATCGCTTTGTTATCTTCTGCAACCACACTCAGACCTGGATTTCTCTGAAGAAAACGGCTGATCCCTTCCCGGGAATCATCAACAGCCCGGATACCGAATCCCTTAATTCCGGACCATAATGCATATACCTGGTCATAATCATCGATTGTCATTGATCGTATTATCATTGTTTTTTCCTTTACGGTTATTCGTCCTTTTAAATATCTACGGAAACATGGGGATCAGCTTCAGTCCCTTGTTTTCCTCCAGTCCGAATAAAAGATTCATGTTCTGGACTGCCTGCCCGGCGGCTCCCTTAACCAGATTATCCATGGCTCCCATCATCACAATGCGGTTGGTTCTTGGATCGATCTTGAAATTCACATCAACAAAATTGCTTCCTTCCACCCATTTTGTCTGAGGTGTCACATCTTTTTCCAGCACCCGGACAAAAAATTCTTTGTCATAATATTTATCATAAACAGCCTTTACTTCTTCATAAGAAACCTTACTGGTTAAGGATGCATAAGCAGTTATGAGAATTCCTCTGTTCATGGGAACCAGGTGAGGTGTGAAACTGATGGTTACCGGTTTTCCAGCTCCGTAGGAAAGCTGCTCTTCAATCTCAGGCGTGTGTCTGTGTACACCGACTCCGTAAGCTTTGATGTTTTCATTTACCTCACAGTAAAGATTGTCAACCTTTGCTCCTCTTCCTGCTCCGGACGTTCCTGATTTTGCATCAATAATAATTGTATCAGGATCAATCAGGCCTTCTTTTACCAGAGGATAAATGGAAAGCTCCGAGCAGGTGGGGTAACAGCCTGGATTGGCTATCAGCCTTGCATTTTTAATCTTTTCCCGGTTGATTTCCGGAAGTCCGTATACTGCTTCCTTTATATATTGAGGAGATTTGTGCTGGATCTGATACCACTTTTCATAGATGCTCACATCCTGAATCCGGAAATCCGCACTTAAATCAATCACTTTAGTCTGTGATAAAATACGGTCATTTAAAGCAGATGCCAGAAAACCCTGGGGTGTTGCCGTAAAAATCACGTCCACCTTCTCTGCCAATGCTTCTATATTATCATCCATGCAGGAATCGCTGACGATTTCAAACATATTCTGATAAATGGAAGCGTATTTCTGGTCCACATAGCTTTTCGATCCGTACCACTTAATCTTAACGTCATCTCTCTGGAGTAAAAGTCTTGCCAGCTCACCGCCTGCATATCCGGTTGATCCTATAATTCCTGCTTTAATCATCGTCATCGCTCCTTTGCATTCTCTATTTTGTATCGGCCCTGCGCTCTCCATTCATGAGCGTTTTACCATTCCTTTCAGGATTTTCATAATTATACATCTCTTTTGTATATTATGCAAGATGTTTTTATATTTTTCATTTTACCCTTGCATTTCCCCCAGTTTTGTTGTATATTTATGTAAGTTCAAAAAGAAAATATACAAAAACCATAGAGGAGGAATCATATATGAAAGAGAAAGTAATTTTAGCCTATTCCGGCGGACTTGACACCACTGCCATTATTCCATGGTTAAAGGAAAATTTTGATTATGATGTAGTTTGCTGCTGCATCGACTGCGGACAGGGCAATGAACTTGATGGTCTTGAGGAGAGAGCCAAATTATCCGGCGCTTCCAAATTATATATAGAAGATCTGGTAGATGACTTCTGCGACAACTACATTATCCCATGTGTACAGGCCAATGCCGTTTATGAGAATAAGTATCTTCTGGGTACTTCCATGGCTCGTCCAGCCATTGCAAAAAGACTGGTTGAGATCGCAAGGAAGGAAGGCGCTACTGCCATCTGCCACGGAGCAACCGGAAAGGGCAATGACCAGATCCGTTTCGAACTTGGTATTAAGGCCCTTGCTCCTGACTTAAAAATCATTGCGCCATGGCGTATGACTGATGTATGGACCATGCAGTCCCGTGAAGATGAGATTGAGTACTGCAAGCAGCACGGAATCGACCTTCCGTTTTCAGCAAACAACAGCTACAGCCGTGACCGTAATTTATGGCACATCAGTCATGAGGGCTTAGAGCTGGAAGATCCCGCCAATGAGCCAAATTACGATCATCTTCTGGTACTTGGTGTTTCTCCTGAAAAGGCTCCCGATGAAGGGGAATACGTAACCATGACCTTTGAAAAAGGCATTCCTGTCAGCGTAAACGGAGAAGCCATGAAGGTTTCCGATATTATAACAAAGTTAAATGAGCTTGGCGGTAAGCACGGCATCGGCATTGTGGATATCGTGGAAAACCGTGTAGTAGGCATGAAATCCAGAGGCGTTTATGAAACACCAGGCGGAACCATTCTCTTAGAAGCACATCAGCAGCTGGAAGAGCTGGTATTAGACCGTGCTACCATGGAAGTGAAAAAAGACATGGGTAATAAATTTGCACAGATCGTATACGAAGGAAAATGGTTCACACCTCTTCGTGAGGCAGTTCAGGCATTTGTTACCTCCACACAGGAATATGTAACCGGAGAAGTGAAGTTCAAACTTTATAAGGGCAACATCATCAAAGCAGGAACCACTTCCCCTTACTCCTTATACAGCGAATCTCTTGCTTCCTTTACCACCGGTGATCTCTATGATCATCACGATGCGGAAGGCTTCATCACTCTTTTCGGTCTACCCTTAAAGGTTCGTGCCATGAAGATGCAGGAACTAAAAAAATAATCATATCTATATAAAACAGGAATTGAGGATACTGAAATTCAGTCCCAGTTCCTGTTTTTCTGTCTGAAATCAGATCATTTTTCACAACAATCGGGCACGAACCGATGGAAAATCCTACATAATGTTTAATCTTTATTTTCTTCTCCAGTTCAATTGACAGCCTGATACTGTTGATTTATAATTGCTCTGATTACATAATAGGAAATTTTAGCAGAATAGTAAAAAGAATAAAACCAAACCAGGAGAGAAAAATGCCGCAGGAAAAACAAATGCACAATCAAGACACCAAAAAGCAGATGGGTAAAATCATCAGTAAAAAATCAATCAAACGCAAGCTTCAAATCAGCATCGCAGCATTGTCAACAGTCATTACATTACTTTTCGGTACCGTCAATTCCATTATTATCTATCGGGATGCAAGGAATAACATGCAGCTCAGAATCCAGGAAAACACTAACGCATACAGCCACTCTGTAGAGAATGCCATTCTTATTTATAAGACTAAAATCGAATCAATCTCAAAAGATAACAGAATCGGGAACTCAGCCGGTTCATCAGATCAGCTTCAGAAGAACCTGACCCAGCTGGCGAAGGAATACGGATTTGATTCCATAGTCGTCTGTAATAACCAGGGAATTACCTCCGACGGAACCGATGTCAAAGACAGGGAATATTTTCAGAAATCCACAAACGGAGAAACCTATATTTCATCTCCCCTTTTAAGCAAGACAACCAATACGATGGTTATGATTCTCTCCGCCCCCATGAATGGCGATGGAAGCAAAGGTATTGTATTTGCAAGGCTTTCCTGTGACTCTTTCAGCAAAATGATCAATGACATCTCCCTTGGAAAATCAGGCTACGGATTTATTGTGGATAAAACAGGAACCGTTGTGGCTCATAAGAATCAGGAGAATGTGAACCAGCAGTTGAATTACATAGAAGCTGCCAAATCAGATTCATCCGTTTCGCAGGCTGCGAAAATGGTACAGAACATGGCAGCAGGTAAATCCAGTATTGAGTCCATTCAATATAAAGGAAATCACCTTACCGTAGGCTATACCCCCATTCCCAATACAGACGGCTGGTCTTTGGGAGTTTCAGCGAAAACCTCTGAGCTTATGGAAGGTTTCTATCTCTCAATTATTATTATGGTACTTTTCGTAGCTGTATTTTTAATAATTGCTTTGATCAGTGCAGTAAGGATTGCCTCTCCCATAGTTAACCCCATCATTAAAATGGTGGACAGACTGGAGCTTCTTTCTCAGGGAGATCTTCATTCTGAGGTTCCGGAGTATGTAAGCGAGGATGAGATTGGCACGCTTTCCAGATCCTTAAAATATACCGTTTCATCTCTTCGGTCTATCATCAATGATACCACCACTGTTTTAGATGGTGTAGAAAAAGGGAATTATTCTTTAATCATTGAATCGGAATACAAAGCAGATTTTATCCTGCTTAAAAAATCGATTAATGGTATCATTACCAGTTTAAATACCATTTTCGGAAATTTCAGAAGCTCCATTAATCAGATCTCAAGCGGAGCAGATCAGATCTCCTCCGGGGCCCAGCTTTTAGCTTCCGGTACAACACAACAGGCGGCTACTATAGAGGAACTAAATGCTTCCATTTCCAATGTAGCCCATCATTCCGAGGAAAATGTAGTTACCGTATCAACCGTAAATGAGTATGTAAAACAGACTGGAATAGAGCTTACAAAAGGTAATTCTTACATACAGAATTTAAATCAGGCCATGAGTGAGATCGGAGACGCTTCAAAGAAAATCACAAATATCACCAAAGTGATTGAAGACATTGCATTCCAAACCAATATTCTGGCACTGAATGCCGCCATCGAAGCTGCAAGGGCAGGGGAGGCCGGAAAAGGCTTTGCTGTGGTTGCAGATGAAGTCCGCAATCTGGCTGAAAAGGTAACAGAAGCAGCCGGAGAAACCTCTTCCCTGCTGGCACACTCCTCTTCACTTGTTGAGAATGGAGAAAATTTATCCAGGGAAACAGTAGATATACTAAAAGGTCTTGCAGACAAAGCCGACTTCCTGGGTGAATCCATGGAAAAAATCCGCAGTGCGTCAGCAGAGCAGGTAGATGCCATCCAGCAGATCAATACAGGCTTAACCCAGGTATCATCCGTAGTCCAGACCAATGCGGCTACTGCAGAAGAAAGCTCTGCTTCCAGCGAGGAGTTAGCAGCCCAGGCACAGGCAATGAAAGATGAGATTAGCTGGATTCAGCTGATGAGTGATACTGTTTCTGAAAAAAAGAGAATCAGCGAACCGATAAATGAAATAATTGAAATACCAGATGCAGCAGAAGAAACAGATATTATGGAAGCTTCCGTTTTAACAGATAAATATTAATAGAAAAGATACCGCAGCCTAATAAAAGGTGTGCGGTATCTTATTTTATAAGTGGCCGACGGAATGGTTTTTGGGAATGAGAATGGTAACCGTGGTTCCTGTTCCATACTCACTTTCTATTTGGAGCTTTCCTCCATGCAATTCAATTATCTTCTGGGAGATGGATAAACCAATCCCTTCTCCAGCTGATTGATCCTCTCCTTTATAAAAGGATCTGGTCACATAAGAAAGATCTTCAGGCTTGATACCTGTTCCAGAATCACGAATTGTAATTTTAACCAAATCTGATTCCTTTTTCTGATCCACCAAAATGGTACTGTGCTCATTTGAGAATTTAATGCTATTATCTATTACATTCAGCAGTACCTGTTTCAGCTTATCGCCATCTCCGTAAACTTCTAGGAAAACAGTGCTGGTCACAAGCTGTATGTCCTTCTTTTCTGCTTTTTTCTGCAATTGAAACACAGCTTCCAAAACCAGTTTTTCTATATTAACCTCCTGAAATGAAACAGTGACCCGGTCCGACTGGTATCGGGAAAAGTCAAGCAGGGTTTCTACCAGAGTGATCAGCCGCTGGGTTTCATGTTCAATCATCTTAAGACCAAACTCCATCTCCTCTTCCTGTAACCCCTCAGGCTCTCTCATGGTTTCCACCCAGCCCTTAATTCCGGTCAGAGGAGTACGAAGCTCATGGGATATGGAAGAGATAAAATCGTTTTTCAACTGATCCGCTTTTCCAATTTCATCTCCCATATGATTTAATATGGCTACCAGTTCTCCCGCTTCATAAGGATACTGCTTCTGAATTTTCTCCCGGTAATTTCCCTCTGCCATTTTTCTTGTTAAAGCGATAATATCCTCCAGTGGCTTTACAATGGAATTTCCAAGATGAAGACTGACCAATAAAGTAATGGCTGCAATTGCAGTACAGGTAAGCAATGCATAGGAGAAAATTCTTAAAATAGTGCTGTCCGCCGGCTTTAAGGAGGTGGTATATCTTAATATTCCTACCACCTGTTCTTCATACACAAGAGGCGTGTATACAGCCATAATCCGTTCTTTTGCCTGGCCGTTTCTTTCCACCCTGTAAACAGTTTTTCCGCCAGGCACCAGGGGATCTATCCAGTAACTCCGGTCTTTGTAAAATCCCGTTGAAGACTGAATCATCTGTCCGCTCCTGCTTAACAACTCCAAATCTGCACCCTGAAACGTATAGTTTTTAATGATCTGGTCACTGAAATCCGGCAGCCGGAACCATCGGGAATCAGACTGTCCATCCCAAACGGGAACAACCGCCTGGGCATAATGTTCAAAGGTATCAGATATCTGCTGGTACAGATATTTTTTTACTCCAATTCCAAAACTTGCCAGTACAAGTCCCAGTGTAAGAAGGATGATTATCATAAAATAGGCCATTACTTTCCGTTTCAATCAATCACTCCTTCCAAATATATCCATATCCCCATTCCGTACACAGGTACTCTGGATTTGCCGGGTCATCTTCAATCTTTCTTCGGATCCGCCTGATGTTTACATCAACCACCTTTAGATCTCCCACATAATTTTCTCCCCATACCTGATCTAAAATCTGGTTTCTGGTAAAAACCCTGTTTTTGTTTCTGATAAAGAATTGAATCAGGCTGAATTCCGTAGGTGTCACCTTCACGGCAACACCCCTTCGTAATAACCGGTTCGTTTCAAAATCCAGCTCAAAGGGCCCGGAACATAGCCTTGTCCCATTCTGGTCAGAGGATCTTAAATCCATACGGCGCAAAAGAGAAATGATTCTGGCCTCCAGCTCAGTCATACTAAATGGTTTTGTGATATAGTCATCGGCTCCCTGGATTAATCCCTTTATTTTATCCTCTTCCTGGGAACGTGCTGTCAACATAATAATGCCCGCCAGAGGGCTTAAATCTCTCATTTTCTCGCAGACAGCAAATCCATCCATGCCCGGAAGCATGAGGTCAAGCAGCACTACATCCACCGGGTTGGCAGCGAACAGTTCAAGAGCCTTTTCTCCCGTTTCTGCTTCCAGTACCTCATACTTCTTCCTTCTTAAATTCAGGCAGATAAAGCTTCTGATGGAAAGCTCATCCTCAACTACCAGTATTGCTTTCATTTTCCTCTCCCACCAGGTGAAACTGGTCTCTGGATATAGGCAGTTCATCTTTTAACTCAGTATAATAGATGGTGTCGTTTGTCTTGCCCAATATGGTGCCGTGCTGGCCAGCATTATCTTTCTTTACCCATTTCACTTCAAACACTGTCTCTCCCCCTGAAACAGTTACAAGCTGTACACCCTGATCCAGTCGCTTTACCGTGATTTTACCGTATAAATCGGATGGAATGGTAATATAAAAATGATGCCCTTCTTCTGCATAACGTTCCTCAACTGGTGTTTTGGATCCATCCAGCTTATAGTCATAATAAACCTGGATAAATGGAATCTCAGCCATGGCAGCATCTTCATACCCGTTTGGTATATACATTCCTCCTGCCTCAATCACACCATCTCCATTTAAATCTCTGCTGTAAAGAGGATATTCCTTCATCAGAGCAGTGTCGTTGTCATCTCCGATTTTTATGAGTTTTCCGTCTTTCACTCCAAGAATTTCCGTTAACATGGAATGGGCACCCAGTCCGCTGTCAATAAAGACGGCATCTGTTCCATCTGCCAGAAGTCCTGCTGTGATTTGTTCCGGCACTGCCTGTGGATTTAACTCCACGCTGGAACGGGATATTAACTGACCTCCCTCATAGGAAAACAGTTCTGCTTTCTGTTCTTCCTCTTTTTTTCCGTCTGATAAAAAAATAAAAGGGGACTGGCTGTTTCCAAACTTCCTGATTAAAAGCGTTTCATAACTGGGGTTTCCCTTTTGCACTAACTGATCCTGATTAAGCTCATAGATGAAAAGCTGCTTTGGGCTTTCCGGACCGGAAATCTGTCCGCCTGCTATGATCTCCTTTTTTCCGTCCCCATCTAAATCCACTACTTCAAATGAATCAAAAGAGGAAAATCCTGTCTCCTGATCCCATATTTTTTCGTAATTTCCATCCTTTTCCTGTAATATCAGGAAATGCGCCTGCTTATTATCCCTGGTATCCCGATATAAAACCAGCGCTTCCTGTTTCCCATCCTGATTGATATCATCAAGAACGATGCTTTGTTTTTTATCTGAATGATCAGCCGTTAAATATACAGAACCTGCAGGCAGAATACTTTTTATTTTTTGTGTAAGATCCTCTTCTGTAGAATTGTCCGCTTTGGGCTGCTGTATGAACCCGGCCTGATTGCCGGAATAACTGCAGCCGGATAAGTACGCGGTCATTGCAGCTGCCACCGCTGCCTGTAACAGGATATTTTTATTTTTTCTTTTCATGTCTGTCTCTCCGTATCTTAGGAAGCTGCTGTGTTTCTGGGGTTAAAAATCATTCTTCAACAGATACAGTCCATAGGTAACCTGGGTGTTTGTGTCGTAGTTAATGGAAAGATAGATATCGTTATATTTAAAATGAGCATCGCCATTCCTGTCGCTGACCGGATCTTTTAATACTTCTTTAAATTTGTCAATTTTTTCTCCCAGCTTCACACCATGAATGTCAAAAGCCGGATCCATGACGAAAATCTGCTCTGCAGTCTTGTAATTGATCTGGTCGAACCAGATACGGATTCCGGCTTTTTTAAATTCCAGACCTCCCTCGTCAATCTTCTCCGGCTCCTCGCCTAAGTTTTTCACCAGTTCCTCTTTGGTAAGGCCCAGCAAACCAATATAGCCGTCTAACCGGGAGGACTCATTTTCTGCTGCCGTAGTGATTGCTTCTGCCGTAGAACTTTCCTTTGCAGCCTCAGTCCGGGTTATGGAAGGGGCTGTGGCTTCTTTTGTGCTACCAGCTGCCCTGTCTGTTTCTTTTATACCACACCCACTTATTTCTAACATACTGAAAAGCAGCAATGAAGCCAGCAGCCTCCTGCTGTATTTTTTATTATTTTTTCCCATGATACGTCTCATGATATCCTCCTTGGAATTTATTTCTTACAATAGCAGTATAACCCGTAATGAAATAAAATTGGTTACAAAGACATTACAATTTTATGATTCTTTTCCAAATAAAGAAGGGAGTGTATTATAACACCCCCTGTCTGTTTCCTGTATTCGGATCCCTTTATATTTCACCACCATCTGCCAGTCGGTTCAGGCCCTCACCAGCAATGCGGTATACCGTCCATTCATCCATTGCCTCTGCTCCCATGGAACGATAAAAGTCGATGCTGGGCTGATTCCAGTCCAAACACCACCATTCCAGTCTTCCACAGCCTCGTTCTCCTGTAATGGCACCTAATTTTTTAAAAATGGCTTTTCCAATACCCTTTCCTCTGTATTCCGGCTTTACAAACAAGTCCTCCAGATAGATCCCTGCTCTGCCAAGGAATGTGGAGAAATTATGGAAAAATAACGCAAATCCTACTTCCTTCCCATCTGCCTGCGCAAAAATTACTTCTGCTTTTTTCTGCCCGAACAGCCATTCTTTTAAAAGCTCTTCTGTAGCAACCACATCATCAAGCATTTTCTCATAATCTGCCAGCTCTTTAATGAATTCCAGAATCAGAGCCGTATCTGATTCCTGTGCATATCGAAAGGTCAGTTCCATTTTATTTCTCCTTCTGTAAATGTATTTTTATACAGTATACCGTATTTATTTTAGTTTTTCCAGAGCATGCTTAATCCGCGGCATCATTTTCTTCGTATACAGATATCCGCTTTCCATGCATTCCTCCATATATTCAAAGGTTAAAAGCCCAGACCCTTTGGGAATCGGTGGCTTTAACAGAAGAATCTCACCGCTGGAACGGCAGTCCTTTAACTCCCTGCTCATAATGGAAAATGAGTGGAACGAGATCTCCATTATGGAATGATCCTTTGGCATTTCATATGCTTCCCCGATATCAACTGCAATAACGTTTGATACTCCCGTGGAGATCAGTAAGTCTACCGGAAGATTATTGGTCACCCCACCATCCACCAGCAAAAAACCATTAATCTGCCTTGGGCAGAATACTGCCGGAACAGAAGAGCTTGCCATCATAATGTCACATAAAAGACCGTTTTTCTGCCACCTCACATTTTCTTCCCGAAGTGCTGACATAGGAACCTTTTCCTGAAAGAGATTTGTAAATACAACCGTGTTACCGCTGTTGATATCCACTGCCGGTATTAACAGCCCCTTCTTGCAATCCTGTATCTCTATCCCTTCGGTTAAATCGCAGAGAAAATCAGAAAGCCGGTTGCCTTTGATTAAGCCCATCAAAGATGTCTTTCTATGAAGCAGCACCTGGGGCAGAAATAAAATAACGCCGATTATATTTGGATCAATATAATTTTCTCCGTGGGCTGCCAGCCATCTCACTGTATCTCTCATCTTTCCAATATCCATTCCGGAGGCGTATAAGCCAGCCACAATACTTCCTGCACTGGCTCCTGCAACCTGGGTGGGTAAAAGACCGTTTTCTTCTAACGCCGTAAGAACGCCTACATGAACCGCTCCTCTGGTTCCTCCTCCTGCTAACGCAAGCCCATAATCTGCCATGTTTTTTTCTCCTTGCCTGGAAGAAACGTTTCAGGAAAATGTATGCTTTTTACCGTTCATTTATGACCTCACAGGCGGAAGGAATACAGCAAAAAGCCGGAAAGCAGCAGGGTTTTCCCTCTTGCTTTCCGGCAGCTTATATGGATTTAATTCCCGCCTGCATAATAGGCATCGATTCCATCTGCAATCCCTTTTACAATCTTGTCCCGATATTCATCGGTAGCCATCTTTTTATCTTCTTCTGCATTACTCATAAAGCCCATCTCCACGATGGTTACCGGTATTTTGCACCAGTTAATTCCGCTCATGGAATCGGTCTCCTGTACACCTCTGTTTTTAAATCCGGTCTGGCTGCTGATTCCGTTTACCACTGTCTTAGACAGAGCTGAACTCTTACTGTACAGATTGCCGTTATAAGGATTCTTAGAAGTCTGACACATGGTCAGGGCTCCGGCTACAGAGCTGTCATTTAATGAATTAGCATGAACTCTTACAAAAATATCCGCTCCGCTTTCATTTGCCATATTGGCACGTTCTGCATTGCTGATATTCACATCATGGGTTTCACGGATCATATAAACACGGTATCCCCGGTTAAGCAGCTCCTGCTTTAATTTAAGGGAGACATCCAGAGTCAGCTTATATTCCGGTATTCCCGTAGCCACACCCTGGGTTCCGGATGCCACCTTTGGTTTCATCTGAGAGGATCCTGGTCCGATGGGTTCCTTTTCCGGGTTACCTTTTGCCTGGTGTCCCGCATCAATGGCAATGAGCTTTCCGTTACCGCTTCCTGATACGGAAGAAGCTACAGCCGCCTTATCCGCCGGCTTGTCTTTGGATAAATAACGGGAAGACACATAGCATTCTTTGTTCTCATAGATAACACGGCTCCAGCTCTGGCTGTATCCGGTTCGCTTCAGTGCCGTCCCCTGATTAAGAGAGGCTGCTATCTGGCCGGAAGAAGATGGCTGTGTTCTGACATTCACTCCGCTGCCTGTTACATAAACCGTCTCATCTGCTTTTTGAAACTCAGGAGCTGTCTCCTTCGTCACAGAAGCTTCGTGAGAGCTTTTTTCCGCCGTCTCTTCCCTATCGTCTTCAATGGTTACTGGAGCACTCTCAGCCTCCTGGGATAATTCTCCTTTGGCTTCTTCCACTGCAGGGGTCTGTATGGCTTCGTATTTTTTCCCGCAGCCGGAAAGCAGAAACAGGCAAAAAAGCAGGACGGCAGGAACGATCCATCTGATTGTTTTTTTTCTGATTATCACAGTATGGTTCCTCCTCCCACTACATACTCGCCCTGGTAAAATACCACGGCCTGCCCGGGAGTGATCGCTCTTTGCGGCTCCTCAAATCTGCACTCCACCACGCCGTCCTCCACCTCTTTTATGGTACAGGGGGCGCCTTTATGGCTGTAACGGATCTTTGCCATTACCTCCATCTCTTCTCCGTGAAGACCGTCAACTGACATCCAGTTTAAATGACCGGCACGAAGGGTGTCAGAATAGACATCCTCTCCCGTTCCAATCACTACCTCGTTTGTCTCAGGGCGTATCTCCACAACAAAAACCGGGTAGCCAAGGGACAAATTTAGTCCCTTTCTCTGCCCAACGGTGTAATGAGTGATTCCTTTATGACGTCCAATCACCTGGCCATCCAGATCCACAAAATTACCTTCCGGAGCCCGCTCCCCTGCGCTCTCTTCAATAAATCCGGCATAATCATGATCCGGTATAAAGCAGATCTCCTGGCTGTCCGGTTTATGAGCAACGTTTAGATTGATCTGATCCGCAATCGCCCTGATCTGATCCTTGGAATAGGCACCTACCGGCATAAGAGTACAGGCCAGCTGGTCCTGGGTTAAGTTATAAAGAGCATAGGTCTGGTCTTTCGCAGCAGTCACTGACTTTTTAAGGGCATATCTGCCGTTAGGAAGCCGGTCAATCTGGGCGTAATGACCTGTGGCAATATAATCCGCTCCAATATCTAAACTCCGCTTTAAAAGAGACTCCCACTTGACATAGCGGTTGCAGGCGATACAGGGATTGGGAGTCCGTCCTCTCTGGTATTCCTCTACAAAGTAATCAATAACCTGCGATTTAAATTCTTCTTTAAAATTCATAACATAATAAGGAATTCCAAGATCCCAGGCAACTCTTCTGGCATCGTCCACGGCACTGAGCCCGCAGCAGCCTCCGTTCTCTTCCTGGGTCACGTTATCCTCGTCCTGCCAGATCTGCATGGTCACGCCGATTACGTCATAGCCCTGTTCCTTTAACAGCCAGGCTGCAACGGAAGAATCCACGCCTCCTGACATTCCAACTACTACTTTCGCTTTACTCATAGTATTCCATTTCCATTAATATTCTTCTTCTACTTCTTCCTCGCCGATATCAGACTTTGGCTTCTCCAAGCCTTCAATCTTAATGTCATGCTTGGTTGCATAATCCCACAACGCAGCATGGATTGCTTCTTCGGCCAGCAAGGAGCAGTGGACTTTTACAGGGGGCAGCCCATCAAGTGCCTCACATACGGCCTTATTGGTAACCTCCATAGCTTCCTGAACTGATTTTCCTTTTACCATCTCTGTTGCCATGCTGCTTGTGGCAACTGCTGCACCGCAGCCAAATGTTTTAAACTTTACGTCCTGAATAATCTGGTTGTCATCAATATCCAGATAAATTCTCATAATATCGCCGCATTTTGCATTACCAACTGTACCCATGCCGCTGGCGTTCTCTATTTCACCCACATTTCTCGGGTGTTCAAAATGATCCATAACTTTCTCTGTATACATATTCTATAATCTCCACTTTCTGGTAATTCATCTACCCTGTACTAGTTTCCCTGATGTCTGATATAATCCTCGTAAAGAGGGGACATACTGCGCAGTTTGGCTACGATCTCCTTAATGGCTTCCACCACATAATCCATCTCTTCTCTGGTGTTTACCTCATCGAGGGTCAGACGGAGAGATCCGTGTGCGATCTCATGAGGAAGGCCGATTGCCAGAAGTACATGAGACGGATCTAAGGAACCGGAAGTACATGCTGAACCGCTGGATCCGCAGATTCCTTTCATATCCAGCATGATCAGTAAGGATTCACCTTCAATAAACTGGAAGGCAAAATTTACGTTATTGGAAAGGCGGCTCTTTCTGCTGCCGTTAATTCTGGTGTATGGAACTTCTTTCATAACACGTTCCATTAAATATTCACGAAGCTCGGTCTCTTTGCGGGTTCTCTCTTCCATTCCTGCTACTGCAAGCTCTACCGCTTTTCCGAAACCTACGATTCCTGTTACATTCTCTGTTCCTGCACGGCGCTTTCTTTCCTGACCGCCGCCATGAATGAAGGAACGGGACTTAACGCCTGTTCTGATATATAAAAATCCGATTCCCTTTGGTCCGTTAATCTTATGACCGCTGGCACTTAACATATCAATGTGGTATTCATCTACATTAATGGGCACGTGACCGAATGCCTGAACTGCATCCGTATGGAATAGGATCTTATGCTCTTTTGCTATCTCACCAATTTCCTTAATGGGTTCAATGGTGCCGATCTCGTTATTGGCAAACATGATAGAAATGAGGATGGTGTCAGGACGAATGGCTTTTTTCAGCTCGTCTAACTTTATGGAACCATTCTCATCTACATTCAGATAAGTGATATCAAAACCGCGTTTCTCCAGATATTCACAGGTGTGAAGCACGGCATGATGCTCGATTTTACTGGTAATGATGTGTTTTCCTTTGTCTGCATAGGCTTCTGCTGTTGCAATGAGAGCCCAGTTGTCGGCTTCAGAACCGCCGGCCGTGAAATAAATCTCGTTCGTCTTGGCTCCGAGAGAACCTGCAATGATCTCTCTTGAATCCTGAACCGCTTTCTTTGAGATACCGGAAAACTCGTATACGGAAGATGGATTACCATAATATTCCGTAAAGTAAGGCAGCATGGCTTCTACGACCTCTGGTCTGGTTTTGGTCGTCGCTGCGTTGTCTAAATAAATCAGTTGCTTCATATTTGTTAGTTCCGCCTTTCTGTAGTTCTAAAGTTAAAAGCTTCATCTACATTTCCTATTATACACACATTTCCTAGAAATTCAATAGGAATGATTCTCATTATGATTGTGTCATGAAGAAAGAACAATTTCCATATATTTATAATAATTCTCTTTTTCAGGAGATTTCATGAATGATTCTCTAAAGATCCCCAGAAAACTTTCAAAAAGAAAATATGCGCTTCTGACCGGCACTCTTCTTCTGACGTCAGCCGGGCTCATCACGCGGGTGCTGGGCTTTTTTTACCGGATCTTTCTCTCCCGTACCATTGGAGCTGAGGGTCTGGGTATTTTTAATCTGATTCATCCGGTTTTTGGAATCTGCTTTGCTCTTTGTGCAGGGTCCATTCAGACCGCCATCTCCCAGTCCGTAGCCGCTAATGTGAAGAAGGGCCGTTCTGTTTTTCGCAGCGGTCTTATCATTTCAGTGGCTATTTCCATGATCCTTGCTTATCTTATTATTCAGTTTAAGGATTTTATCGCCAGTTCTATTTTAATGGAACCGCGCTGTGCACCATTACTTACGTTTCTTGCTGTATCTGTTCCCTGCGCGGCAATTCATGCCTGTATCAACGGTTACTATTATGGTATGCAGCGTCCCTCCGTTCCGGCATTGGCACAGATTATGGAGCAGATCATAAGAATCGGCGCTGTTTTCCTCATTGCTGACATTATGATCCAGTCAGGAATTACCATTACTGTCCAGCTGGCAGTTATGGGACATTTAATCGGGGAGATTGCCTCTTCTCTCTTTACAGTTTTTGCCTACCGCTTTTTCCCGCCAAAAATGGCCAAAGATTTTGCTTATGATTCCTCCCATTTCAGCGAAACGGCTCCAGGACTCCTTCACCTGGCTGTTCCTCTTATGGGTAACCGGCTGGTATTAAATCTGCTTGCCAGTGCAGAGGCCATACTCATTCCCAGCAGACTGCAGATGTCCGGTCTTTCGGATTCAGCAGCATTTTCTGTATACGGTGTTTTAACCGGAATGGCACTGCCCTTTATTTTGTTCCCTTCCACTGTATTTAATTCCCTTGCAGTACTATTACTGCCTACTGTGGCAGAGGCCCAGTCAGAGGGGAATGAGAAACGGATCGCAACGGCGATTTCCATGTCCCTTCGTTACTGTATGTATGTGGGAATTCTCTGCATCGGAATTTTCACTTTATTTGGCAATGATTTGGGAGTCAGTGTGTTTAAAGACAGCTCTGCCGGACAATATATGACTGTGCTGGCATGGCTCTGCCCATTTCTTTACATGGCCACCACCATGGGTAGTATTTTAAATGGACTGGGGAAAACCTCCATCACCTTCACCCAGAACGTCATTGCCATGACTCTCCGGCTCCTGTTTGTGCTTTTTGGAATCCCCCGGCTGGGAATATTTGCATACCTGGTTGGAGCTCTGGCAAGTGAATTGCTGCTGGCTTTCATGCATGTGCTGACTTTGAAGAAAATGGTGGAGTTTGTGTGGAATGCATGGGATATGATAGCAAAGCCATCGGCACTCATGATACTGGCCATTGGAATCTATTATGCAGCAGTTTCCTTTATGGATCCATTTGGAGGCCTTCCTTTATTTATTAAAACGGCACTACATATTTTGATTTTAAGTATCTTTTACCTGGTACTTCTGTTTGGAGCTCACATTATGAAGCACGGTGAAGAATAAAGGGGTAAAGCCCATGTTTCTATGCCTGGTTATAATCATAAAGTACTGTTTTCCTACTCCTTGCGCTGTATTTCATGGTATAGTATAATACCTGTATACATTTGTCTCTTAAAGAATTGTACATCTGCCTGCCAGCCCAGGTGATCCATTAAAAGTTACTTACAAAAGGAGAATGCGGTTCCCATGGATATAAAAGAAGCCTGTTCCTGTACCCAGCTTTTTCAAAACATATCAGAAAGATCAGCGGCGGCACTGATGGCCTGTGGCAGCCTGCGGCGTTTTCCAAAAGGATCACACCTGTTTTGGGATAAAGAAATGAACCAGACGCTTTATATAGTAGTAACCGGTTTCGTATCCCTTTACAAGATTAATTCCCAGGGAGAGAGAAAAACCATCTTTCTATTGGGAAAAGGGGAATTGGTGAATGAAGAGGTTCTGCAGAATATGCCCGCCTCCATTAACTGCGAGGCCTTTGAACCATCTTTGGTTCTGTGCTTTGGTAAAATGGATTTTCTAGAGGTCATGCGTCATGATTTTGAACTGACGAAACTGATTCTTGATTCCCTCGCGCTAAAAAACCGCCGCTTATACCGCCAGTTGAAAAACACCTCCAACTCCGTACATGGAGAAAAGAAGATTGCAGCAAAGCTGTGGCGGCTTTCCAAAGATTATGGCATTCCTGATGAGGACGGAACCTTAATCAATATGGATTTAAGCGTTACGTATCTGGCGGATATGCTGGGATCAAGACGGGAAACCGTATCCCGTCAGTTAAAGCATTTAACCGAACAGGGGCTGGTCCTGGTCCAGCGGGGAAAATTTATTATCCCTGACAGAGACGCTCTGTCCGTTTTTTTTAAGTCACCGTGATTTTAATCACGGTGCTTTTTTTATTTATTGATTATACTTGTTTTGTGGGTAGTTTGATAAAAAATAAACAAAGGAGGTTGTTTATGTTTCAGGAAGAATATTCAATGTTAGCAAAAGCGGCGGAAAACAAATCAAAGTTTCTGAAAAAGAATCCTGTTGGATACTGGGTTGCGGCCATGCTGGCAGGTATTTATGTGGGTTTTGGAATTCTATTGATTTTCTCTGCCGGAGGGATGATTTCCAGTCAGCCTTACGTCAGGATTATTATGGGTGCATCCTTTGGCATCGCCCTCAGTCTTGTTGTTATGGCAGGAGCAGAACTGTTTACCGGGAATAATTTAGTTATGGCAGGCGGAATGTTCAGCGGTACGGTCACAATTGGGGAGGCTGTGAAACTTTGGGTGGTCTGTTTACTTGGAAACTGGGCCGGTTCCATTCTCCTTGCTCTTATTTTCTGGGGTGCCGGGCTGGCAAAAGGTCCAGTAGGAGAATTCATGGCAAATACTGCTGCTGCAAAAATGGCAATCCCCCTCATTCCTCTTTTTTTCAGAGCGGTACTTTGCAACATCCTAGTTTGCCTTGCTATCTGGTGCAGCTTCCGCTGCAAATCAGAGAGCGGAAAATTAATCATGGTGTTCTGGTGTCTTTTTGCGTTTATAACAAGCGGCTATGAGCACAGCATTGCGAACATGACACTGCTCACGGTGGGAGTCTTAAGTCCTAACGGTGCGGCTGTTTCCCTTTCCGGATATTTTTACAATATTCTGGTTGTAACTCTTGGCAATATGGCAGGCGGAATTTTATTTACTGCTGTTCCCTATTATCTGATTTCCGGAAAAAAGGAGGCATAGCATGGGATATATCCTTAATACAAAAGAGGTCAACGAAGTATTTAAAAACTGGAAAAAGGATTCCGTCATCTATGCTCCCATGCTGATGAAAAACGGAGGTGCTTTTTCTGATACGGACTCTGTTCACTATGGAGAAATACAGTCCATTGACGACATCGTATTTGACCAGAAGTCAGACTTTTCTTTTAAAGAAATACTTCTTCCCATCTCGGAGACCTTATTTTATTTTACGGAAGATTCGGTAAAGGAACCGGAGTCCCCTGTGAAGCAGGCAATTATTTTTCTGCGCAGCTGCGATCTTCATGGGGTGAAGCGCTTAGATACCATGTATCTCCATAACGGGGCTGAAGACCCTTATTATAAACGTCTTCGGGACCGGGTGAAATTTGTACTTATGGGGTGTAAGGACTCCTTTGAGAGCTGTTTCTGTGTTGATATGGGTACCAATCGATCAGACGACTACCATGCGTCCATGGAACGATCGGAAGACGGAGTGAGAATTGATAATAAAAATCCGGAATGGGATGAGCTATTTGCTGCCAACTGTTCAAAACAGGCAGATGTAACCCCATCTTACGTAACCGAGACTGAAACACAGGTCAGCATCCCTGATTCTCTTTCCTTAGATGTTATGAAGTCATCCATGTGGAAACAATATGACAGCCGCTGCATCAACTGCGGACGGTGTAATTTTGTATGTCCAACCTGTACCTGTTTTACCATGCAGGATATTTTCTATACCGATAACGGCAAAGCCGGAGAACGCCGCAGAGTATGGGCTTCCTGTATGACAGATGGTTTTACTGATGTGGCAGGAGGCGGCAGCTACCGCCAGAACAACGGACAGCGCATGCGCTTTAAGGTTCTTCACAAGGTATATGACTACAAGAAGCGCAATGGCATTCATATGTGCGTAGGCTGTGGCCGGTGCGACGACGTGTGCCCGGAGTACATCTCATTTTCCCACTGCATCAATCAGCTGGAGGATGCCATGAAGGAGGTAAATGGAAATGAATCATAACGAATATCTTCCTTTCCGTTCTGAAATCAAGGAGGTAATCCGCCATACGGACATTGAATACACTTTCCGCATGGCTTATCATGGAGACGTAAAACCGGGTCAGTTTTTCGAGGTTTCCATTCCGAAGTTCGGAGAAGCGCCCATTTCAGTCAGCGGCATCCGGGAGGATTCCGTAGATTTAACCATTCGCCGGGTAGGTAAGGTGACAGGAGAAATCTTTGAACGTTATCAGGGAGACAGCCTGTTTTTAAGAGGACCTTACGGCAATGGATTTGATATCGGAAATTTCCGGGGGAAAGAGCTTCTGGTCATAGCAGGCGGAACCGGACTTTCTCCTGTGAAGGGTGTGGTTGATTATTTTTCCAGTCATATGGAAGAAACAAAGGGCATGACACTCATCGCCGGATTTAAGACACCCAAAGACATTCTCTTTCTGGAGGACTTCGGCAAATGGAAGCAGGCAATGGAAGTCATTCTGACTGTCGATTGTGCAGATGATGACACTGCCTGCCAGATCGGTCTGGTCACCCAGTATATACCAAAATTAAAGCTGAAAAACAAAGAAGAAACCACTGCAATTGTGGTGGGGCCTCCAGCTATGATGCGCTTTACCACTCAGGGACTTCTGGATATTGGACTGAAGGAAGAAAATATCTGGATATCCCATGAACGGAAAATGTGCTGCGGAATCGGCAAATGCGGACACTGTAAAATTGATGACACCTATGTGTGCCTGGACGGACCTGTCTTTCCATTTACCAAAGGCCGCAAACTCTTGGATTAGAAAGGGGAACGTCTAATGGATATTAACACAAAGGAACTGAAAAAAAATGCTTTCCGGGTTACGAAACACAGAGGCCTTACAGCCTCCCGCGTCCGGGTTCCAGGCGGCTATCTGGAAGCCAGATTTTTATCTATGATTCAGAATATTGCCGATACTTACGGCAATGGCACTGTACACATTACCTCCAGACAGGGTTTTGAGATCCCCGGAATCCCATTTGCGGATATTCCAAAGGTCAATGCCCTGCTGCAGCCGATTATTGAAGGACTGGATATTAATCAGGAAAAATCCGGAGAGGGCTACAGCGCTGCCGGAACCCGGAATATAACCGCATGCATCGGTAACAACGTCTGCCCTTATGCCTGCTATAATACGGCGGATTTTGCAAAGAAAATAGAGAAAGCCATTTTCCCAAACAATCTCCATTTTAAGGTTGCATTAACCGGCTGCCCCAACGACTGTGCCAAGGTTCGGATGCATGATTTCGGCATTATGGGAATGACACTCCCCCGCTACGATGCAGACCGCTGTGTCAACTGCGGCGCCTGCGTGAAAGCATGCAAACGGAAATCTACCGGGGCTCTGGAAACAGTAAACTGTAAGGTAACGCGCAATCATGAAACCTGCATCGGCTGCGGGGAATGTGTACTTGCCTGCCCCACCAGAGCGTGGACCAGAAGTCAGGAGAAGTTTTACCGCCTCACCCTGCTTGGACGTACCGGAAAGAAAAATCCCCGTTTGGGCGAAGATTTTATCAAATGGGCCGATGAGGACAGCATATTAAAAATTATTTTAAACACTTATGATTATGTAACAAAATACATTGATACCACTGCTCCCGGCGGAAAGGAACATATCGGATATATTGTGGACCGGACCGGATTTGAGGAATTCTACCGTTGGGCAATGAAGGATGTGACTTTGCCGGAAGAGGCTAATGTGTATAAGCCGCTTTACTGGAAGGGCGTCAAATATTAGAAAAAAACTATTACAATCGCTTCGCATGAGAAAAAGCATGACCAGAACCCATACACGTGGATTCAGGCCATGCTTTTATGCCGTTGCCTACTTTTTATCCTGAAACAGATTATTTAAGATAGTAATTATGAAAGCTGCAACCAGCGAATTAAGAAAGCCGCCCATACTTATATTTTCAACCAGGGAATCGGCAATCATGATGGTCCATGCATTTACAATAAAGCTGAATAAGCCTAACGTCAATATATTAGCCGGTAATGTTATCAGCATAAGAAATGGCTTTATAATAAGGTTCACAAGCAGCAGTACCATTCCCATAATAAGCAATGCGCCTAAACTTCCAATATAAACCGAGTTAAATATAAATGACATCAGATAAATGGCTAATACAATTGAAATATACTTTATAAATAGTTTCATCATTTTCCCTCCAGTTAACCCTGTTTTGCCTGCATCGGTTCCTGATGTTAAATTATATATGATTCCTGACTATAAATGCAAGTTACTTTCTATCTTCCATGACTCCCACTGTATTTCTTTAAAATATCTGTTATAATTATAACAGAATTTTAACAGCCAGTATAAGGGGGAAACTTATGTCAAGTGCTATGTTTTTCAGTCTTCTTTTAAATATCGGTCTTCTGGTTCTGATTGCTGCTCTTCTGACCAAAATTCCCATAGTAAGGAGTATGCTCCTTTATGATAAGCATTCCGCCGGCTGCGGAATCATGCTTGCCATCATATTCGGTTTAATCAGCATTATATCGACCTACACGGGGGTCCGCACCCAGGGAGCAATTGTCAACACCCGGGTAATCGGAGTGCTGGCTGCCGGCCTTTTAGGTGGTCCATATGTTGGAATGGGTGCCGCCTTAATTGGAGGAATTCACCGTTATCTGTTTGATATCGGCGGATTTACTGCGGCAGCCTGTGCTGTCTCCACTCTGGTTGAGGGGCTTGCAGGCTCCCTGTTCTCCAGCCGGTTTAAGGCAGGTAAAATGGGCAGCTCCAGTGTTTTTATTCTCACGGTTTTTGTAGAATTTCTCCAGATGATGATTATACTGCTTATTTCACGGCCCTTTTCTGCAGCAGTCCAGCTTGTAAAGCTGATCTCACTTCCCATGATGACCATGAACGCGCTTGGTATGTTAGTATTTCTGGGTACTTTTAATATGGTGTTTCTGGAGGAGGATAGTCAGTTTGCTGAGCGGATGCGGCTGGCTCTTGGAATCGTGGAACAAAGTCTTCCCCATCTTCGCAAAGGCTTATACAGCATTCAGGATATGCAGGCTGCTGCTGAAATTATTTTTCAGTCCACAAACTGCTCCGCCATTCTTATTACAGATACCGGAAAAATAATAAGCAGGAAAGTCAATTCAGAACTGAAGGATATGAATGAGGATTCGGTTCTTCTTCCAATTCTGGCCTCTATCCACGACAGGAAACCAACCATTTTTCATTATGCCAAAAAAGGAGAACCACTATATCCCATATTGAAAAATCATATTATTGTGGCTGCTCCCATTATAGAAATGAATCAGGTCATGGGAAGTCTGACCATGGTAATTAAAAAACACTGCCAGCAGTCCCAGTCTGATTTAAATTTTGCCTCGGAACTTGCAAGGCTATTTTCCACTCAGTTTGAGCTGTCAGAACTGGAATACCAGAAAAAATTACGGCGTAAGGCAGAATTAAAAGCACTGCAGTCTCAGGTCAATCCCCATTTCCTCTATAATTCACTTAACACCATCTCCTATGTCTGCCGCGAGAATCCGGACAGAGCAAGAGAACTGCTTCTTACTTTGTCGTCCTATTACAGGCAGACACTGGAGCACAATTCCTACATGCACACACTTAAGACAGAACTTCAGCATATTACCAGCTATCTGGAACTGGAAAAAGCCAGATTTGAGGAAAAGCTCCATATAGACATAATAACGGACGAGAATACAAACTGCCAGATTCCGGCGTTTATCCTTCAGCCCCTGGTGGAAAATGCCATACGCTATGGTTTTGATAAAAACGCAAACCGCTATGTATCCATCTGCGCCTGCATGGAAGGAGCTTTTACAAAGATTTCTGTTTCCGATAAAGGACCGGGAATTCCAGAGACAGTCATAAAACATCTGTATCAGGGAGAACATTACGGGGGAGTTGGACTGGAAAATGTCCATAAACGGTTAAAAAGCATTTATGGACAGGAACACGGACTTCATATTCTGAGTTCTGATTCCGGTTCTGACATCTCTTTTACCATACCGGCCGCTCCAGAATCAAAAGGGGGATTTGTTTATGAAAATTGCTGTGATTGATGATGAACGTCCTGCGCGTAAAGAACTGATACACCAGATTTTATCCTTCCTTCCTGACAGCGAGATTATGGAAGGAGACAGTGGTAATGCAGCCCTTGAATTGTTTGGCCATCATTATTTTGATATTCTCTTTCTGGATATCAGTTTAAACGATATGGATGGAACCACACTGGCTGCTGCCGCCAGAAAGATGATGCCTCATGCCCAGATCATTTTTGCAACCGCATTTTCCCAATATGCAGTTCAGGCATTTGAACTGGGTGTAAATAACTATATTTTAAAACCCTTTGATCCGGAACGGTTACGCTGTATTCTGGAAAAATGCAGACAGGATCTGGATCATTCTTTGAAAAATGAATTATCTCTCCCGGCACATAAGTTTCCCATTAATGTCAACAGAACCATTATACTGCTTGATATCAGGCAGATCGTATACATAGAAACCTGCTGCCGAAGCTGCATGATCCATACTGTTACCAGGGATTATACGGAGAACCAGCTGTTATGTGAATATGAGAAACGCCTGTCCTCCTTTGGATTTTACCGGATTCACAAAAGTTATCTGATCAATTTAAATTACTCAAACTTCGCACTTAAATAAGTGCCTATGCACCTTGAAAATTCAATAATAACTGGCATAAAAATAGCATGAAACCGATGGTTTTGG
>JAAOXG010000066.1 GCA_013036995.1 Lacrimispora defluvii | reverse complement strand
ATAGCAGTCCTCCAATAAGGATGTTTACGAAAATCATAATTGTTTAGCATGCAGCCGAACGATTACCGATGAATTGTAAATAATCTTTATTGGAGGATTTGCTTTATGGCAAAGTTTAAGTTTGAGTACACTGAAATTGATGGGTTGTTATATCCCAACATTGAAATTGACGGTAAAGCCGAACTTGACAACTTGGGGAAATATGGGCGGCTTCGTCTGAATTATCTGCGCGAACAAAAGCCCGGGATGTACCGTGAACTGCTTTTGACTGGTAAACTGCTCGAACATTGTATGAGCATTGAAAAGGTCGCTTTTGAAATGGCAGAATGTATTCGTGCCGATTATCTGAAAGCACATCCCATGCCGGAAGATGATACAATGGAACGCATTCGATGCTCTGAGCTTGCACAGGAAATTGCAGATGAATTCGTATTTTATGACTTGATTTCCAGATAAACTAAAGTGCCCTGCCAAAATCGGCAGGGCACTTTTATACCATTTATTAAATTCCGATGTCCTGTTTGCTATAATTATGCAATAGGCTTAGGGGGGGAGTGTGGTATATGGAGGATTCAATTATCTCAGAATATTACGGAATAATCTTTGATAAAATGAAAATACATGGATTGCTTAGCGAAAATGGAACACCCCGGTCCCTATCAGAGGACGATTTCTGCCGATATTGCAAACAGATTATCCGAGATAGTGAATTGGAAACATTGAGGGTAGAGTTTATGGCCTTGGAGGAACTCGTTAATGGCTATCAGGAACGATTTAATATCATCGTTTCCGTACATAAATCATTTTTTGAAGAAACACCGCATGGAAAGAAATATAAATATCTGCATATTGAGCAAATTCTTTTGACTTTCCATTACACGCCTGTACGATTTATGGATTGGCTTTTAGGTCAGTATTGCTATATGCAATTCTCAAGGGTGCTCCCGGATTATATTGAATATCTCCATGAATCAGGGTTAGAAGCCTGCTATGATTGCCTATCTAGAAAACTGTACCTCAGGCTTTATCCCTAGCAATCTCCCTTGTTGCAAAAGAACGCACAGGTTTCAGCCTGCGCGTTCTTTTATGTCAATAACCTTATTTTCCCACCCCTGTGCTGTTCACACGGGCTTCGTTGCAATAACCTCCAGCTGTTGGCGTGAGAACCGCTGTTGTAAAAGCAATACCGTTTTTCGGCAGTTTAGAGGCACTTGCTAAAAAGCATTCAATTGCCTCGTAAGACAGAGGCCGTCCAGTCCCGAAAGCATACCAAATGTGAACTTCGATTCACATAGCATTTTGAGTATTTAATTGGCTACAGGTCCTTTTCACTATCTATATATTGACCTTCTCACAGAATACTTGCACAATATCAGGATCAAATTGTGTTCCGGCACACCTTCTTAACTCACTAAAGGTTTCTTCCTTGCTAATCGATTCCTTATAAGTTCGCTCAGATATCATAGCCTCATACACATCTGCAACAGAGATAATTCTTGCCGCCAGTGGAATTTCGTTGCCTTTTAAGCCCCGCGGGTATCCGGTTCCGTCCCAGCGTTCGTGATGGGCTAACACATAATCTGAAATACTCGTATATGCATCCGCAGATTTCAATATATGATACCCGATTTCGGGATGCCTTTTTATCATTTCATACTCGGCATCGGTTAGCTTTCCGGGCTTATTAAGTATATTATTATCAATTGCAATTTTCCCAATATCATGCAGAAGTCCCGCCATTTCAATTTCACGTAAAGTCTCTTGATTAAGCCCCAATGCTTCGCCAATTTTCCGGCTTATATTGCTCACTTCTTCAGAATGAATTCTCTCCCTCGGATTCGTTTCATTCAAAGTCTTTAGGATGACCTGAATGGTTTTACTTCGCATGCTTTGGCTTTCGATCAATTTCTTGCGATACATATGCTCTTCGGCCCTTGCATAAACCTCCATAATATCTTCATCGGAATTCTTGGTTTCCCATCCAACAGAAACAGAAATGACAATATCATTAAGGCTTGTTTGTTCAAGCTCCCGATAAATACGATTGATTATAGCCTCAGTTTCCGCATAACTTGTTTTGAGCAAAAGTAAGATAAACTCGTCACCGCCAATACGTGAAATAATGTCATCCTCCCTGCACATGCTCTTTATTGTTTCTGCAACAATCTGCAAAAGCTTGTCTCCTGTCTGATGACCAAAGGCATCATTTGTTAACTTCAAGCCATTGACATCGAACATAGCCAGGGATAATGGCCAGTGGCGTTTAGTGTCCAGCCTTTTTAGTGCTTCTTCAAAAAAGTGACGATTGTATAACCCTGTTAACTGATCATGATAGCTTAAATATGAAATCTCCGACTGTGCTTGCTTTTTCTCTGTGCAATCTCTAAATACTAGCACTGCACCTGTGATGTTACCTTTGGTGTCTAAAATGGGAGCAGCACTGTCTTCAATTGGGATTTCGTCACCGTTCTTGCTTATCAGTATTGTATTTGCGTCAAGCTTATTTATTTGGGCGGTATCCAACGTCCTTTTTATTGGACAGGAGCATCTTTCACGGCTAAATTCGTTAATAATATTAAAAACAGCACTAATCGGCAGCCCATGTGCAGCCGCACTTTCCCAGCCAGTTAATTGTTCTGCCACCCCATTTAATATTTGTATATTACCATTCCTATCTGTAGATATGACACCGTCACCCAGTGAATGAAGCGTTGTTTGGAATAGTGACCGCTCTATACTAATTACTTCTTTGGCACGAGTCAATTGCTGGTTTTTCTCCTCCAGATCTGAAATATGGCTTGAAATATTAGTTAACATAAGAGTAATTCCGTTAGACAGAACTCCGATTTCATCCCTTCTATCTAAATACTTTTCCGGTAATGAAATAGAGATGTTGTTGCTGTAATCATCCATCTTTTTGCAAATTTTCATTAATGGTTTGGAAATACGGGCACTTACGATGTATGTTATGATAATACCAACTGCACCGGAAGTCAGGACAAACATAAAAAGTATTCTGCCAAGAGCGTGGACATTTTCCAGAGCCTCAGATTCTTCAAGGCCGTAAGCGACAATCCATTGTGTACCTTCAATGGGTGCGTAGCCGACGATCTTTTTAACACCATTGTAGGTATATGTACCGCTGCCAACCGTACGAGTGGTCATATGCTTAGTCAGTTCACCAAGTTCACGCAAGGATTCATCAGTTTTCATGTTTTCGATATCATTATCCTGCGCCAAGACCAGATCGGTATTCTTATGGGCAACCGTCACACCCTGATTATTGACCATGTAAGCATAACCAGTTTTCCGGTAGCTAATATCTCTTATGATTTCGCTTAGGGCGGTCCCATCCCGTCTGCCATAAAATACGCCTATAATTTCACCATGCTGATAAACCGGTGTCGCAAAGAAAAGTGCCAGTTCTCCGCTAGTGTAGCTGATAAGCAAATCTGATACCGTTGGTTCACCCTTTAAGGCTGTCTGAAAATAATAACGGGAGCTGATATTAGTGGTATCACGCTTAGTATTAAAAAAGGTGGCATTGCCGTTTTTATCCGCAAATGCAAAGACCTGATAGCCTGTTCTTTTGGCTTCTGCTTCAAAAAAGGCTGTTTTTTCTTCAAATGTCAGGGTTTCATCCAATAGTATTGGACTCCGAGCCAGCGAGCCGACGTAAGTTAGCTTTTCACGAATCATTACGTGGATATATTGTGCTTTCTGCTGTGCCATATCCTTCAAATTCTCGTGAGTGTTTTGCGTAATATCCGCCATAACTTTAAAGATAAATAATCCGCCTAATCCTAATAACAGCGAAAGAATTACTGAGGTAAATATCAGTACCAACCTACTCTTAATTGATTTCATAACTTACCTCCTTTTCAACATTTGCCATACAGCTTTTGATATTCAGTACACCAGCATAATGCTTAAAATAAACCTTAACTTTTATGCCATTTTCCGGTATTAGGATCTAAATATGCTTTCAGATTGGGATTTCATTTATATTATCAATGTACCACACTTTACCTTAAATATCGACTAATTTCGCATAATAATTATATGAGCAGGGCTCCTTTTTTGAACGTGCGCCATTACCACTTACATTGTGTTATTTAACCATGTGTTACAATTTCAGCAATGTAGATTATCAGTTCCTCAGGAGTTGGGATCTCACCTTCATGTGGTATGCTATCCCAGAACTGTTTAATTTGGGGATCCGTACTTGACAGACCATTTAACATAGATATTTTCATTTGCTTCCTCACATAATTAACACTCACACCGTCACGCTTGGCAATTTTCTTAATCGCATTTTGTGCAAGGTTTAGTCTATCTTTATCCATTTAGGCACCTCCAACAGAATCATAATACAGACATTATACTATTTATAGTGGTGTATTTCAACATATATAAACACCTTTAATGTGCAAATTCATGCTTGTAAAAGTATAGAATTGTATTTGCACAGGTAACGGAGGTGAATTGTATGAATTATGATTTTATTCAACATCGGATAACGGAATTGCGTATGAAAAAGGGTGTATCGGAATATCAGATGAGCCTTGACCTTGGACACAGCAGAAGTTATATACAAAACATTGCCGCTGGCCGATCAAAGCCATCCATTGAAGAGTTTTTATATATCTGCGGATATCTGAACATAACACCCAAAGCTTTCTTTGATGAAACCGAAGCGGAGCCAATTCTAATACAAAAAGCACTTGATGGCATGAGAACTCTTTCAGACAAGGATATGCTCGTACTTATAGGATTGATTGACCGACTTAAAGAAGGTAAATAACAGTCTTGCTTCTTTATAAAGTAAGACTGTTATTTACCTGATCCATACTGAAATTCCGTTTTAGAGAGCTAAGCTAGGTTCACAGCCCCTTTATCTTTAATACTCTATAAAATCTCTCGTCTGAAAACATTCAGATGAGAGATTTTGCGTATGCAGATTACTTTTCCCGGTTCCCCTAATAAGGAGCATCTTCAGATAATGGAGGAACAATTGGGTGCACTCCACCTTCAATTGCCAGAAACATCTATTAGTGGTTTTCGGCTTGGCTTTTCTAAACTAATTATGTATAACTAAAGCTCTAATATAATAAAACTGCACGGTATTCTTAAGTATTTGTCGACTCTTTTGGAAATATAGTGGAATTTGTCATAGCGATACAGGATTAAATTGACTGGAATTACGTCTAAGTATATAATGAAAAAGTAACTATAATAGGAGTAAATGTCGTTAAATTTGAGGTGGAGACGTATGAAGAATTTATCTATATCCAAAAAGCTTGCTATATCCTTTTCAACTATTTTGATTCTTTTTGTTATTACAATAGTGGTTTCAGTTTTTTTAGGGTTACATACAATAACAACATCCTTTGAGCAATTCTTTACCAGCCCATATGCAGTCACAAATACCGTGAATAATATGAGAAGACAACTTCAGGGTATACAAAAGGATATGTCATACATCATAGTTGACGATGCATCCAATTACCAGACTTGGGCAGATGATATGGAAAGCAGGGCAACAGACTTTGAAGGTTCAATTGTTAAGATTGAGCCGCTCTTGATATCTGATGATGGTGTAAAGAAGCTTCAGGAAATAAAGGACGAATGGGCAACTCTGGAGACTGTTAGAGAGAAGTTCGTTAACTCCTTGAAAGGCAATGAAACTGGGACTGCAAGGACAATATTATTAGAGGAATATTATCCTGCTTCCCTAACAGTGGTCGATCTTTCAAAGGAACTTATAGATATGGCTGATGCAGTGGCCGTGGATTACTATGATCAGGCCCAAGGGATGGCTCAGTTTGCACTTATTCTTTCGATTATACTTTTTGCAATATCCTTGATTTTGGGTGTTGTTTTATGCCTTTATATTATACGAGCTATCACAAAGCCGTTAAAGGAAATTGAGATTGCCACCGGTATGCTAGCAGATGGTAATCTCAGTGCTGATATTACATATGAATCAAAGGATGAGTTTGGATCCGTAGCCAATAGTTTTCACACAGTAATTGAAACCTTGAGGCTCTATATCTTTGATATTTCTGAAAAGTTAGGGGAGATTTCTGAAGGAAACTTGGACTTAACTGTTGATACAGATTATAAAAATGACTTTCTACCTATAAAAAAATCCCTTGAGAATATTATTGCATCACAGAGCCAGACATTCTCGCAAATTGCCATTTCGGCTGGGCAGGTGAATGCTGGTGCCGATCAGATTTCATCAGGAGCACAGGCATTGTCCTCTGGTGCTACGGAACAGGCAGCAACTGTTGAAGAGCTCTCTGCATCGGTTATCAGCGTATCACAGCAGGCGGAGTATAACACAACAAATGTCCAGAAGTCCGCAGCATATGTAGAACAGGCGGGTAAAAACATTATGGACAGCAATGAATATATGCGGCGTCTTAATGCATCCATGAGGGAGATCAGTGAAGCATCCCAGGAGATTTCTAAGATCACTAAGCTGGTGGAGGATATTGCCTTCCAGACAAATATTTTAGCGTTGAACGCCGCAGTAGAGGCGGCTAGAGCAGGTAATGCGGGTAAAGGTTTTGCTGTCGTGGCTGATGAAGTTCGTACCCTTGCTGCACGCTCAGCCGAGGCGGCCAAGCAAACCGCTGAGCTTATTGAAAGGTCAGTTGCAACAGTGTCACAGGGAGAACAAATTGCTGGTGACACATTAAAACGTTTGGCTGAAGCTTCAGAGAAAGCGGAATTGGCTGTGCAATCTATTCGTGAAATTGAAACCGCTACCAGCGAGCAGGCAGCATCAATTGAACAGATTAACGAAGGCTTGACACAGGTTTCCGCTGTAGTGCAAACGAACGCTGCCACCGCAGAGGAAAACTCTGCCTCTAGTGAAGAATTGGCAGCACAGGCACAGACCTTGCTGTTTGAGGTTAGTAAATTTAAGCTCTCTGATACGCACAAGCTTTCTACACACTCCTCAAAAGAAGAACGTGGTATAATATCTCATGAGGGCGGGGATGAGTCATGCATGAGTACTTCATACGGGTTCAGCAAATATTAAACCACTGTAGAATTTATTCCTCTAACGGGGAGTGTACAAAATTGGGCTTTACAAATCATTAATTTATCAGTAAAATGGACATATAACCTTGAACCTTGACAAATGAACATCGTATCCCGCAATGCAACGTGAGCATTGGGCAAGCGACGAGCCGGGGGGCGCTGACGGATTTTAATATCCGGCGATAAACCTTGCGGCTGTTACTGCTGTGTGGTACAGCAGGATTGCAACGACCTCAATGCGTAATCATGATACTTCTGCCGTGGCGGCAGGCCTGAAAAACGGCAACATGCATCACCCCGATTTGCGAAAGAATCGGGGGCGGCTGTTATGGGATTTGCATAACCGGCAAATTGGCATTGTGGTTTGGAAAACCTTTTTATTACGCTTCTATTATTTTATAAATGTCTGATTTTAAAAAAGAAACAGCCAGTTCCAAGGGGATAGTATGTTCATTTGCAAAATAGAATTGTGACTGAATAGCTCTGTGCGATTTTTCGTACAGAGCTATTTTTGCGTCCGTTTGAGGGTAAGAGTGCAAAACTGCCTATATAGGTGATTTTGCACTCTTACCCTCTTTTCTTTTTGCGGAGAGCGTCAGACAACAGGGACGGATTCACACCCGAAGGGTGTGGCAAGCGTCCTATCTGTCGGACATCCGTCCTCACCCCTTACGGTGCGCATATAGTTTTCCTGCTCCGCAGAGGTAAAAAGAGCAAATGCGTTTGCACCCTTGGAACTCCACACAGAAAGGAGTGCTCCCATGAACAGAACCCACAAAATTTCATTTCGGGTATCGGACTATGAACATAAGCTCGTTCAGTCAAAGGTCAAAAAGTCAGGGCTTCGAATGTCCGATTTCTGCCGTCATGCCGTGCTGGGAAAAGAAGTCCGCACCGTCAAGGGATTGGATAGATGCAGTTATGAGCTGAATAAAATCGGCAATAACCTCAACCAGCTCACTGTACTTTGCCACCAACGATCGGTGCAGAATCCGAACCTTGAATCAATGCAGATACAGCTTTCTGATGTGCTGGAATGTATTTATATAGCCTTGGGAGGTGATGACGATGGCGATTGTCAAACCGATTAAAGTGCGTGTTGGTAACCTTGCAGGACTGCGGGCGGTGCTGGACTACATCAAGGATGTCCACAAGACCCAAAACGGCGCATTGGTCTACTGTAAGGACATGTTAAAGGGCAAGGAGTACCAGCAAATGATTATTACCAAACGTGCCTTTCACAAGGACACAGGACGGCAGTATGCCCACTTTGTCCAGAGCTTTGACCCAAGAGACAATGTTAGCCCCGAACTGGCATACAAAATCGGTCAGGAGTTTATCAAGCGGTATGAGCATTTTCAAGGCTTTCAGGTAGTGATGGCGGTACATACCAATGAACAGCATATGCATATACACTATATCGTCAATTCCGTCAGCCATGAAAACGGCCGTAAATGGCAGTCCAGTCCGGAGGATTTGAAACGTATGCGTTCCCTTTCCGATGAACTTTGTTTAGAGTATGGCTTGTCCGTTATTGAACATGGAAGAAAGGGACACCGTTCCTACGGAGAATACACCCAAACAGCAAGTTGGAAACGGCAGCTGGCACAGGATATTGCAAACAACCTTGCCCTTAGCCACAGCCGTACGGACTTCATGCACCGCATGGCAAGGCTCGGTATTGATGCTGATGTGGGTGAAAAAAGTGTTTTGTTTACTATTCCTGCTGGTGTATATGGCTTGAAGGAAGAACGCAAATGCTCCAACCGCAAGTTGATGTCCTACGGCGATTTTAGCATAGAAAACTTTAAGGATACATGGAACTGTAATGCTACACTTGCAAAAATCGGGCGCAGTGATATGCAGCTGTTGCAGGAGGTTTTATTGGAACTGGGGCAGCTACATTGCCCAGATACACCAGACCGCTATCAGGATATGTATTTTCGGGATATTCCCTTTGACGGCATGACGAAGCAGGAAATCGAGGTTGCCCTCTCCCGCAAGGCACTGGATTCTATGCTGGAGAAGGCACGGCAGGCACACGAAAAGGCACAGGCAGAAAGTAGGCAGGCGGGACTTCTTTTAGCCACCATAGCGGATACACTTGCGGAGGTGCTGCACTGGCAGGAGGAGCAACGGCAAAATGCACCCTATCACGATTATTACACCGAATATGAGGAGGAGAATCAATATGAACTGTAACCGCATCAAGCTGTTTTTTCAAAGACTGCGCTGTTTGTTTGAGAGTAAAAAAGGTACATGGGAACAGGAAGAGCCGGGCAATCGTCCGGCTCTTTGCTATGTCATCGGCGGTGTCAAATATCTTGTAAACGCTTATTTCAAAGAAGCATCCGCACTATCTGCGGAGGATAAAATTAGCCGCCTGATTGAGCGTGACATAGAGGATAACCAAAACAAAGAATAAAATGTCTGGACGCGCAGAACGATTCTGAGTAAAATAGATTCATACAATTTTATTCGGAATCGTTTTGGCTGTACAGAGGAAAGGAGTATTTGATGTTACAGCAAAACGAGAAAATCACGGCACTCTACTGCCGCTTGAGCCAAGAGGACGAGCTAGCAGGAGAATCAGGAAGTATCCAGCACCAGAAGCAGATACTGACGGAATATGCCGAGAAAAACGGCTTTTCCAACCCGAAAATATGGGCGGATGATGGGTATTCGGGTGTCAGCTTTGACCGCCCTGCCTACAATGAAATGATGGCAGAGGTCGAAGCCGGGAATGTGTCTACCATCATCGTAAAAGACCATTCACGGCTTGGCAGAAACCGCCTTGTGATGGGCTATTTGATGGAAGAAAAATTCCCCGATTACGGCATCCGCTACATTGCCATCAACGACGGTGTGGACACCGACAAGGGAGTGGACGAAAGCCTCGCTATTCGTGATTTATTCAACGAGTGGCACGCCCGTGACACCAGCAAAAAAATCAAGGCGGTGAAGATGGCAGCTGCAAAGCGTGGGGAGCGGATCGGCTCCAAACCGCCCTACGGCTACCGGAAAGACCCCAATGACCCAAAACGGATTGTTCCCAATGAGGATACCGCCCCGGTTGTTCGGCGTATCTTTGCCCTGTGTGCCAGCGGATTCGGCCCAAGCAAGATTGCACGGATTCTGCAAGAAGAACAGGTTATTTCACCCACAATTTATGATTATCGCACTTATGGTACAAATAGCGCTGCTCTTAAACTGGATAAACCCTTTGCATGGTCAGGCAGAACGGTCAGCGGTATTCTGGAACATGAGGAATACATCGGAACAACGGTAAACTGCCGTTCCTACATTCCGTCCTTCAAGAGCAAAAAGTCCAAGGGTACCCCACCGGAAAAGTGGCTTCGATTTGAGAATACGCACGAACCGTTGATTGACCGGGAAACATGGGATATTGTCCAACGGGTACGGCAGGGCAAGCGCAGACCCAATAAGATGGGCAAGCAGGATATGCTTTCGGGTTTGGTGGAATGTGAAACTTGCGGAACGAAGCACTACCTTTGCCGTTGCGGAAGCTGGAATGAGGAACAGTATACCTATACCTGTGGAAAATACCACAAACACAAGGAAGAGTGTACTCCTCATACCATCAAGGTCATGGCACTGCACCAGATTGTGCTTGCAGAAATCCAGCGAGTAACAGCCGAAGCCAAGGAGCATACAGAACAATTCCTTAGACAGGCAATGGATAAGCACCAAAGCCAGTTAAAGCAGGAGCTTTCCGCTAAAACAAGGGAGCTGGAAAAGGTGCAGAAACGTCTTACGGATTTGGATAAGCTGTTGAAAAAGGCTTTTGAACAGCTGGCACTGGAAAATCTGTCTGAAACGCAGTTTAAGGCTTTGACTGGAAACTATGAAACGGAACGACAGGAACTTACTCAGCATTTTGGCAAGCTGGAGCATGAAATTCATTCGGGAAAGGACACCATGCTGAATGCCGAGCGCTTTCTGACCATTGTGGACAGGTACACCGATATTCAGAAGCTGACACCTGCAATTGTGCGGGAGTTTGTGGAGAAGATAGTGGTATATGAGCGTTCCGAACCGTGGAAGAAGAAAAACTATACCCAGCAGGTTGATGTTTACTTCAACTTTGTGGGCAAGGTTTAGGGCAAGAGAAAAGCCGTAGGACTTGAAATCCTACGGCAAATCTTAAAAACTGAAAACATCCTTATTGACACCGGGCTATTTTCAACCGCCTTTTTTTCAAAATCTTCAAGATCCATATGATAGATTCCATCTTCACCCAGATATAAGGTATTATCAACAATAAT
>JAAOXG010000065.1 GCA_013036995.1 Lacrimispora defluvii | reverse complement strand
TATGTGCGAAGTTTGAGTTATTTTACTGATCCCAGTCTATTATGAAAAACTGGATGAAGAAGCAGTTGAAAACATAAAAAATAATCTTGACCGGTTAAAAAGAGGAAAAATAGTACTTTTTTGTACCTGTCTGGTAAAAGAATATGCAAAAAAATATCTGCAGCCGGTGAGCGACCTCCTTGGAAGCAGCGTTGTTTTTCAGGAAGGAATTCCAGGGAATCTGATTTTAAAACAGCTGGATCAGGAAGATCGGGTCCGAACGGCATCATTTTTTAAATCTGCAGGACTTAAGGAGCAGGATTATCTTTGTTTTGATCAGAACTGGTATGTTGACACACTGCTTGGCATAAAGGCGTGGAAGGACAATCCCACAGAGGCAATGGATGAAAAAAAAATCCTTGAATTCTGTGAAGAATTCCTGTTAAACCATAATACCTGCTCGTTATCAACCGGTTATGGGAAAAGGGTTCGCGCCACACCCATCGAGTATTGGTATAAGAATGGATTCTTATATATTTTAAGTGAGGGCGGAGAAAAGTTTGCTAATATTCTGCTGAGTGCGAATGTCTCTGTGGCAGTTTTTAATGAGTTTCAGGGAATGAACCAGTTAAGAGGGATGCAAATCAAAGGCACGGCTGAAATAATAGAAACAGGAAGCGAAGAGTACTGTGATTTTCTCACCATGAGAAAATTAAAGGTTGAAAATGTGATGAAACTTCCTTCCTCTCTTTATTTAGTAAAAATAGCAATAAAAAGGATTGAATTTTTGTGGTCTGGCTTTCGGGAAATGGGAGTTGACGTAAAACAGTTTTTAACCTTTTCTGATCCGTCTAAATAAAAAAATACAATAAGTATATACTAAGTACAAACGATTAAGGATGAAGGAGGCAAAAAAGATGAAACAGTTAATTGACTGTGCAGACCAGTATATCAGGCAGTGCAGAATCAAGGATTTTGCATTATTAAAAATTTGTCTTTGTGCAGTGGGCATAATAATTGGACTTTCCATTCCGGAAAAAAAGAGGAAGTGGCCTCTTGCAGCGGCAGGTTTTGTATTCGTCATCAGTTATGTCATGCTTATGGCAGAATTCATAAAGATCTATATGGATGAAAGGTGAAAGGAATCAGACGGAAAGCCGGTTATATTAGTTCTTAGGAACACAGATGTAACCGGCATTTTCTGTACATATTCAGTAATATATTTCCCGATGACCATCTATGCTTTCTGACAGTGATCGTTTCAAATATTCCTCAGCCCCTTTAAAGTTCCGTTCCTCTATCATGGTGCACAGCTCGTTTGTGTTTTCATAAAGAGCCGGGATTCCATATAAGGCACAAAAACGAAGCCAGAGAGTGCAGGTCAGGGATTTGAATGTCCGGAATATCAATGGAAGAAGAGAATTCCCGGAAAACAGCGCCAGATGATGATGAAAGTCAAATGCGGAATCTGCTGCCTCCTGTGCACAGGAGGCTGTGCCAATGGCTTCTGTCAGACTCCGCAGCTCTAAAAGCTCTCCATCTGTGATAGCCTTCGACCCAAGATCGATAGCAAGGGTATCAAGGGCAATTCTAAGCTCTAAAATAGAACGGATTTCTTCTTTCCGCAGGACCCCTCCATTGTAATTGACAATAGAGAGGAAGGTATCCATAGTTCCTTCTTTCCGGTAGTCCGCTATAAAAATCCCCTGTCTCTGGCGAATTTCAAGAAATCCTTTTTCTGCCAGAGCGATTACTCCTTCGTTGACTACGGATCTGCTGATCTGCATGGAGGAGGCCAGCTCCCGTTCCGGAGGCAGCCTGGTTCCTATTGGGAGTTGTCCGGATAGGATTTGAGATTCCAGTTCCTTTACGAACAGTTCTTTTAATGTAGGCGCATTCAGCTTTTTAAATTCCATATCATAGTTCCCCCTGTCAGTATGTGATTGTTCCTGGTTCAGCCAGTAACCACAATTCTAATTATATGGTAATTTTGTATAAAAAGCAATGAAAATTACTGTGAAAACCTCTAGTTTTCAGTTAAATATTAGGAAGATTTTGACAAAAATGAAAACAGAGTGTTAAAATATAGACAAAGAAATAAAATTAATTGGGGGTAGAAACATGTTTGTATTTCAATCAGCGAAGGGTGGAATCCCTGTCACTTATCTTCTCATGTGGTTTTTGGTATTTGCTTCGCTATTCTTATTAAATGAGGTGTCACGGCGCTATAAAATGATCGGGCTGCTTTTCTTTTTCGTCATGCCCGCCGTATTATCCGTCCTCTGGTTTACAGTGCTGAAAAAGAGTACATATACGGACTGGTTTCATCTTGCTAAGGTCTATTCTGCCACGGCAGGCTGCATTGGTTTCTGGTTAATCAGGCATTATGAAAAAACAAGAAAAGACAAAACCGTATTCCGCCTGTGTGACAGCCGGATTGCTCTTTGTTTTCCTCCCTTAATCCTTGCGGTTAATATTATGGAGGCAGTAACAAGAGATATAGAAGTTGGAATGACGTACCGTACCATAGCCCAGGATGCAACAGCGGATGTCTCCGTGCTTTTAATGGGAGGCCCCTGGAATTTTATGAATGCAGCAGCGGGGATCTTAAATATCATTACCATAACCGGCTGGTTTGGTATCTGCCTGAGAAAAGTGACTGAGAAAGACAAGAGTAAGGATATGCTTTGGCCTGACATGCTTTGGTTCTGGATCGCAGCCTACGATATATGGAACTTTGCTTATACCTATAACTGTCTGCCTCACCATGCATGGTACTGCGGTCTGGCACTTTTACTGGCACCCACTCTTTGTGCATTTACGGTAGGAAAGGGAGCATGGCTGCAGCATCGTGCCCAGACTCTTGTACTCTGGTGTATGTTTGCTCAGACCTTCCCAGGATTTCAGGATGTGGGACAATTCCGGGTGGACTCGTCTTATAAGCCAGGTATTTACTTTGCAGTCAGCCTGATTGCATTGTTAAGCAATGCAGCAGTGGCAGTCTATATGGGTATTAATATCTGGAAAAAGCACCGGAGCCCCTATGGACCTGAACTTTATACAGATTTGAAATCGTATCAGGAAGTGAAGGCTTTAGCAGAAACAAAAGCAACCCTATAACAAATACAGCGGGAGGATTGGTATGCATGAACTGGGAGTCATGTCGGAAGTAGTCCGGATTGTGGAAAATGTAGTCAGGGAGCAGAATCTGACACAGGTTGAAAGCCTTGTGCTGCAAATTGGCGAGATGGCTTCTGTGGTCCCCTATTATGTAGAACAGTGTTATCCTGCCGTTGTGAATGGGACTTTACTGGAAAACACCCGTCTTGACATTGAAATTCTCCCTGCCAGTGGCCGCTGCAGTAAGTGCCATAAAATGTTCCATGTTACAGAAGACTATTTCAAGTGTCCGTTCTGCCAGAGCTTTTCCTGGGAACTGTTAGAAGGAAGGGAGTTTCTGATAAAGGAGATTGTGGCATTCTAACTCCATATGATTCACATCAGTAAGATTGTATTGGAATTTATACCTCGTTAAAATATTGACATTTCTTTGTGACAGGCGTATATTTGACGTAGCATAAACGATAAATTTTTACTGATTGATGAGAGGAGACTACTATGCTGAAATTAATGAGATCACCTTTAAAATACGTACAGGGACAGGGGGCTTTGTCAGCCGTTTATGAAGAAACAAAGAACCTTGGAACGTCATTTCTGTTTATCTGCAGCAACAGCGGATATAAAAACTGCCATGAAAAGATTGAAAAAAGCTTTGAGGGAAAAGAAGCTGAATTGAAATTTGAGATATTCGGCGGAATCAGTTCCATAGGCGAAGTAGAGCGGATGCAAAAAATAGTCAGAGAAAATCAGATTGACTGTGTGGTTGCAGTTGGAGGCGGTTCTGCCATTGATACCGCAAAAGCAACGGCTCATTATGAGAAACTGCCGGTGGTAATCATACCTACCGTGGTGGCAACCGATGCACCCTGTACCGGTTTGTCCGTAATCTATAACAATGACGGAAGCTTTTCCCATTACATATTTTATCCCAAAAATCCTGATGCAGTAATTGTGGATTCTGATATTATTGCTCATGCACCTGTAAAATTCCTGGTTGCAGGAATGGGTGATGCACTGGGAACTTATTTTGAAGCGAGAGCCTGTGAGAAGGCAAAAGCACCCAGCCTGGAAAATGGGGGAATTACAAAATCCGCCATGGCTCTTTGCAAACTTTGCTATGAGACTCTTTTAGAAGATGGATACAAGGCACTGAAAGCGTGTGAAAATCAGATTGTAACACCTGCCCTGGAAGCAATTATTGAGGCCAATACTTATTTAAGCGGTGTAGGCGCAGATAATGGCGGTCTGGCAGTATCTCATTCCGTATACAATGGATTTACAGCCCTGGAGGAATGTGAAGCCACGATGCACGGCAGTGTGGTAGCGTTCGGAACTCTGGCACAGCTGGTGTTGGAAGATGCCCCGGCAGCAGAGTTTAATCAGGTGCTGGAATTCTGCGTCAGTGTAGGTCTTCCGGTGACCTTAAAAGAAATTGGTGTAACAGATAAAGAGAGAGTTCACATCGCTGCTAAAAATGCATGTGCAGAAGGCGAAAGCATTCATAATATGATCGGAGATGTAACTCCTGAGCAGCTTTATGATGCTCTCATTGCTGCCGATGTGCTTGGTCAGGAATATCTGGCGAAAAGAAAGTAATAATCAGATGGATTAAAAAAGAAGATCCTGCAGTCGGTCCCACAAGTAAAGGGCTGGCTTTGGATCTTCTTTTTATTTGAATATTTTCGATAAAAATTACCAACAATAAAAGTGCATTCAGGGTCAAAGAATGAAAGCTGTCCCCGGGACAGAACAGAAAGGAGTTAGAAAATGGTAGCAGAAGTAGATAGAGAGGGCTGCATCGAATGCGGGCTCTGCGCTTCCGTATGTCCGGAGGTATTTCGTATGGGTGATGATGGTCCGGCAGAGGTATACGTTGACACCGTACCAGAGTCATCAGAATCATCGGCGGTTGAGGCACAGGAAGGCTGTCCGGTCTCTGTAATTAAAGTAGAAGAATAATCACTGAAGGCACCTCTTTCTGAAACCAAGCAAAGAATCAGACTGAGGTGTTTTTATTACTTCATTATAAAATGGAAAAGGAGAACTGCAATGAGTGAATACATCAATAACCGCCAGATGAGACAAAAGACAATCAAAGACATTATCCGGCAGCTTCATGAGGGAAAGACTGTAGATCAGGTGAAATCCCAGTTTGAACATGTATTTCATGGAGTATCTGCCACAGAGATTTCAGAAGCGGAGGGCGCTTTAATTGCGGAAGGGCTTCCCGTGGAAGAAGTGCAAAAATTATGCGATGTCCATGCGGCTGTATTTAAAGGGTCAATTGAGGAAATTCATCAACCGGAAGAGCCCGCAATGATTCCCGGTCACCCCCTCCAGGTACTGGTCCGGGAAAATAAGAAAATCTCTCACACACTGGAAAAGGAAGTCCGGCCATATCTGTCCCTGACAGCACTGGAAGGATCAGGAGCAATAGACCAGTTAAAGGCAGGTGTGGAACAGCTGAAGGATCTGGACGTCCACTACAAAAAGAAGGAGAATCTTTACTTTCCCTATATGGAGAAATATGGAATTACAGCGCCTCCCAAAGTCATGTGGGGAGTGGATGACGAAATCAGAGCCCAGGTGAAAGAAGTTTCAGCCCTTCTTAACAATGGTTCCATACAAAAGGAAACTCTGATACAAAAAGCTCAGGATATGGCTGATAAGATTGAAGAGATGATATTTAAAGAAGAAAATATCATGATTCCCATGCTAATGGAGAACCTTACACAGGAAGAGTGGAAGACCATTGCGGATGGAAGCGGAGAAATCGGCTATATAATTGAACATGTGCCAAAGTGGGAGCCAGGAGAAGTTGAAAAGGAAGAGAAGGTTTCTGTCTCTGCGGAAGATGGAATGGTAAAGCTGCCTTCCGGAGAAATGAATACCGAAGAACTGACTGCTTTGCTTAACACACTTCCTTTTGATATCACGTTCGTTGATAAAGAGGATAAAGTAAAGTATTTTTCAGAAGGAAAGGAAAGGGCATTTCCAAGAACCAGAACGATTATCGGAAGAAATGTATCCAACTGTCACCCGCCTGCAAGTGTCCACATTGTTGAAAAAATTGTAGAGGATTTTAAAAATGGGGTGAAGGATCAGGAGGATTTCTGGATCAGAATGGGAGAAAAATATATCCTGATCCGTTATTATGCCGTCCGCAGTAGAGATGGTGAATACCTCGGAGTAGTGGAAGTCACTCAGGATATTGACCAAATTCAAAAAATTACAGGAGAAAAAAGATTGATGTCTGAATAAATGTAAAATATAAAAGAGTACAAGCCGTATTTCGTTTGAAAATTGCGGGATGCTTGTGCTCTTTTATCAATAAAATAGAAGAAAATGCCACAGTATATTTGGTACTGCGGTTACAAAAATATGTATTTTTCGACAATATAAATTATACAACTAATATATATTGTTTGTCAAATAGGAAGTAATTATATAAATTAAATATTTAAAAATATAAAGTAAAATAATTGACAAAATAATCAATCTGTCATTTAGCTTATAAACATAAGAACGCCGTCATTAAATACGTCATTAAAAATTTAGAAAACTGGCGCCCATCTCTCTAAATAAGCTTCTGACAGGTATGGGGAACAGATGATTATTTGGAAAGATCGCCGTCTCTATTTCCGTCATCAAGCTGTTAAATGTATATATAATCAGTATTTTCCATAAATAATCGCAGTACCAAATATACTGCGATCAGTAGTATGGTACAAGCTGCAAAAGATAAAACAGGGAGGAAATTAAATGAAGAATTTTAAGGATTACAGCATTTCCCGAAAACTGCGGACTGGTTTTTTATGTCTGACTCTGATTATGCTTATTGTGGGAGGGGCGGGAGTTGCCGGACTTTTCAGAATCAGCGCAATGGATACATATTTGTATGAAAAGCAGACGGCGCCAATTGAGAATCTGATGGAGGCCGTTGAAGGGCTGTATCAGTTTCGAATTGATTCAAGGACCATGGTTATTGTAGCAGGTGACAATGGGGAATTGGACAAGCTGGAACAGGAATTTAATAGCGATAAGGAAAAATTTCTAACAAATATAAAAGAGTACCGGAAGACACTTACCAATCCGGCATCTTTTGCACTTCTTGATGAATCAGTAGATCTGTTTAATAATTCTTTTGAGCCGGCTATCCAGAATTGCATCAAAGAGGCAAGAAATGGAAAAAGTAAGGAAGCATATGCCGAACTTTTAAAGGAAACCGACAATATCCAGAAAATGTTTGATAATTTTGATTTACTCATTGATAACCGCATGGCAGAAGCACATAAAACAAACAATGAAAATCGTTTTACTGCTGATGTGCTAATTGTGGTTTTGATTATTGTGGTTATATTTGGTGCAGGTTTCGGAATGTTTTTAGGAAACAGAATCTCCGGAATGATCAGCCGTCCCATCACCCAGGTTGTGGAAGCAGCGGGTCGTATTGCATTGGGGCATATGGATGTTGATCTGGGAAATATCGATTCAAAAGATGAGACCGGGCAGCTTGCAGATGCTTTTAGCCAGATGACAGGCAGTATTAAAAAACAGGTTAATGCAGCAGAAGACATCAGCAATGGAGACTTCACCATAGAAGTCCCTCTTCGCTCTGATAAAGACGTTCTTGGTCTTGCATTACAGAAAATAAGAAACGATTTAAGCCGGACGCTGCTCTCCATCAGTGTGGCTGCAGACCAGGTAAATGAAGGTTCTGCCCAGGTGGCCTCGGCAGCTCAGGCACTTGCATCAGGAACCACTGAACAGGCCGCTACAGTGGAAGAATTAAGCGCATCGGTAAACAGCATAGCAAAGGAAGCAGAACAGAATGCAGAAAATGTAAAGAAAGCTACGATTTATATTGCAGATACCGGAGAAGGTCTCAAAGAAGGCAATGTATATATGCAGAAGTTAAACTCTGCAATGAAGGATATTGGAACTTCTTCAGAAAAGATATCCAGTATCACAAAAGTCATTGAAGATATTGCATTCCAGACCAATATACTTGCATTAAATGCGGCAGTGGAATCAGCCCGGGCAGGAGAGGCAGGAAAGGGCTTTGCCGTTGTAGCTGATGAAGTGAGAAACCTTGCGGGCAAATCAGCAGAAGCTGCAAAGCAGACTGCAGATTTAATTCACGATTCTGTGAGAATTGTATCCGAGGGAGAAAAGCTGGCAGAAGAAACAGCCAGACTGCTCCTTGGAGTGGGAGAAAAATCGGAGCTTGTGGGACGGTCAGTTGGAGAAATCCAACAGGCTTCTGCCAAACAGGCACAGATGATTGATGAAATTAACCAGGGACTGTCCCAGGTATCTGCTGTTATTCAAACCAATGCAGCAACTGCGGAGGAAAGTTCATCTTCCAGCGAAGAACTGGCGGCACAGGCTCACTTACTTACCCGGGAAGTGGAGAAATTCCGATTACAATAAAAGAAGAATTTTTTAAGGAAACGGCAGTTTAACAGCTGCCGTTTTCCGCTATGATTTAGAACGTAACAACTTTCGGCTCAGAAGTGAATGAAAAAATGGTAGCAGTTGCATTCTTCAAATATAAAACTGCAAAGATCCCATCGTCTACGGAATACAGGCGGCTGAGTGCAGCCTCATTGTCCTCCATCATGGCAGCTCTTGCTTCTCTGCGGTCGTCCCACACTGCTTCGGCTTCCAGCCTGATCCATGTTCCCTTATTCATAGCGGAAATTTCAATTTTAGGATTTTTCTGCATCTGATCAAAAACTTTTTTCTGATTGCTGGTAGTGATGTAAAGTCTGCCTTCAAATTCGCATACAGCACCAAAGGGACGAACACGGGGCTGATCTCCCTCTGTGGTTGCCAGGTAAAATGTTCCGCATTCTTTTAAGTAATTGAGGATTTCGTTCATCGCTCTTGCTCCTTTCGTGTGACCATGATATAATTTGTTTACGAGATTATTATATCGAGTATGAGATTTTTGTAAACTACGATATTTTATGATACCTAGTATCAGGGAGGATACTTATATGGATAAAAAAGATTTATTTGGACTGTGTCCTTATGTTACTTCTCAGAAGATCCTTTCCGGCAAATGGTCCATATATCTTCTCTATTTATTAAAGGATGGACCGGTGCGTTTTAATGAACTGAAGCGAATGATGCCGGAGGAAATTACCCATACAACTCTTTCCAGACAGTTAAAATCCCTGGAAGAGGAGGGACTGATTGTCAGAAAAGAGTATTCCCAGATTCCGCCAAAGGTAGAATACTTTTTAAGTGAAATCGGCAATAAATTTGATAAAGTTCTTCTGGCACTGGGAGAATGGGGAGAGGAATATATTGAATTTATAAAAGAAAAGGCATAAGAATTGCTTTACAATCACCCATAGCTGTAGGTATAATGTAAAAAATTATACTAACGGATATTTTAGGGAGAAGCAAAATGAGAGAACTGAAAGAAATTAGAAACGATTTAAATCAATGTGACCTTCAGATTCTGGAACTTTTAATGAATCGGCTTTCCTGCATCGAAGAGATCATAGAGTACAAGAAAGCAAACGGGCTTCCCATTTTACAGCCGGAACAGGAAGAGGTTCAGCAGGAGACTCTGATCCGGGCTATTGGTAACCATGGTTTTAAAGAGGAGCTCCTTGGAATTTTCCGTCAGATTGTGGAAGAAAGTAAATGTGTGCAGAGTAAGAGTCTGTTTCATTATAATATTGCCCTCATTGGTTTTATGGGAGCAGGCAAAAGTACGGTGTCCAAATATTTAAAAGATATGCTGGCTATGGACGAAGTAGATGTAGATACAAAAATCGTGGAAGATCAGAAGATGCCTGTTAAGGATATTTTTGCAAAGTATGGAGAAGAGTATTTTCGTAACTGTGAGAGCAACGCCATCATTAGTTTAAAGGACTGTCAGCGGACGATTATTTCCTGCGGCGGCGGTGCGGTAATCAGAGAAGAGAATGTGAAGAACCTAAAGAAAAACAGCAGAATCGTGCTTTTAACCGCCAGTCCTGAGACTATCCTGGAAAGAGTGAAGGATAGTGATGAGCGCCCCATTTTAAATGGAAATATGAATGTTGAGTATATCAAGGGACTGATGGAGAGACGGGCCAGCCTCTACCAGAGCGCGGCTGATATTATTATAGAAACAGACGGGAAGGATATTGTAGATATCTGTGAAGAACTCATTCAGTCACTGATGAAACTGGAAGCAAAGTAGGAGGAGTTTACCTGTGTGCACGTGTATCTCACTTGAACCAATGAGATATACGTGTTTTTTTTGTGTCCAGATACCATCTACACAACTTCTACATATGCTCCTGTTATTCTTCTATTCAGAAATGAAAAAGGAGGATGCGTAATGGGTAATGCAATCAGAACGAAAAAATTGCGTATCGGCGGGATGACCTGTATCAGCTGCCAGAATAAAATTGAAAAAAAATTACGTAACACAGCTGGAATCGAAAAAGCGGAGGTGAGCTATAACGCCGGAACTGCTCTGGTCACGTTTGACACGGATATTATTTCCTATCAGAGCATAACGGGAATTATTGAAAATTTAGGGTATAGCGTGATGACGGATCAGGGGCAGGAAAGAAAAGATACAACCAGGACCGTGGGTATTTTATTGATTATTGCTTCCCTGTATCTTCTTTTAGAACAATCCGGTCTGTTAAATCTCCTGGTTCCCAGTCAGCTGGCAGATAAGACAATGGGATACGGGATGCTCTTCTTAATCGGACTGATTACCTCCGTACACTGTGTGGCAATGTGCGGAGGCATTAACCTTTCCCAGTGTATTCCCAAAAGCGGGCAGGAAGAATTAAACCAGGGACGGCTTGCAGCTTTCCGGCCTGCTTTTCTTTATAACCTGGGGCGTGTTATTTCTTATACAGCAGTGGGCTTCCTGGCAGGAGGTCTGGGAGCAGCCGTGACCTTTTCTAATACCTTTCAGGGGGTTTTAAAGCTGGCAGCTGGAATCTTTATGGTAATTATGGGGATTAACATGCTGGGAATCTTTCCCTGGCTTCGCAGACTAAATCCCAGAATGCCAAAGTTTATTGCAGTAAAGATTCAGAAAGAAAAATCTAAAAGCAGCAGTCCGTTTTTTGTAGGCCTGTTAAATGGACTGATGCCCTGCGGACCACTCCAGGCTATGCAGATCTATGCACTGTCAACCGGAAATCCGTTTTCCGGTGCACTTTCCATGTTTTTATTCAGCCTTGGTACCGTTCCCCTGATGTTTTTTCTGGGAGCTTTATCAACGGTTCTTTCAAAGAAATTTTCAAACAGAGTCATGACTGCCGGTGCAGTTTTATTGGTGGTACTGGGACTGTCCATGTTTACACAGGGGGTCAGTCTGGCAGGAATCAGTCCATCTGCCATCTTACCTGGGCTGGAAGGCATCAGTGGAAATCAGCAGGAAAGTTCAAGCCAGATAAAAATAGAAGACGGTGTGCAGGTAATTAACAGCACCTTAAGTCCGGGGCGGTATCCCAATATTAAGGTCCAGGCAGGAATCCCTGTAAAGTGGATAATAGATGCACCTGCAGGAAGTATAAATGGCTGTAATAACCGGATGATTATCAGGGAATATGGCATTGAATATTCCTTTCATACAGGAGAAAACGTGGTGGAATTTACGCCGGACAAAACCGGAAAAATCCCATATAGCTGCTGGATGGGTATGATACGCGGTTCTATTAATGTTTCAAAAGAGGGAGAGACAGATGGCGGACAGCAATCAGAAAGCCAGGGAGTATTAAAAGAATATACACCCCAAAAACCGGTTCCAGCCGGTTATACCATACCAGTTGATGATGTGGTTGTTGCTGAGGAATCCACGGATGAGAATGGAAAGCCCGTACAAAAAATCACTCTCGAACTCACCAGTCAGGGATTTAAGCCGGCAGTTGCTGTGGTAAAAGCCGGAGTGGATACAGAATGGACATTTATTGATAACCGTCAGGATATGGACTATGGGACCAATCTTCTGATCCCTGATTTTGCTACGGAGCTTTACCTTGAAAAGGGAGAAAACACCCTTTATTTTATACCGGATAAAAGCTTTGATTTCTCTACCGGGGACAATTCCTTTTATGGATATATAAAGGTGGTAGATGATTTGGAAAACGTAGATTTAAACGCAGTAAAGGATGAAGTGAGTAAATTTCAGACTATGATATGGCCTGAGGACACCTTTCAGGGGTCCGGTGGATCATGCTGCGGATAATCATGGTATGGATAATCAGGTTCTGACAGGAATGGGAAAGGAGATTGATTTATGGGATTATTATACAGTCACTGGCACTGCATACTGCCGGCAGCGGCTCTGATCGCAGGATTATTTTTTATGAGAAGAAATGAAAATAAAGGTGAATAACAAGGAGAAAAACGATGAAGGCAAAAGGAAGATTAATACTTAAAACAGCGGTGGTGGCTGCAATGTCATTGCTGGTACTTACTGCATGCAGTTCCAATGCTGGAACCAAAACACAGGAAACGGCAGCTTTAAAATCGGAAAACAACAGTAAAAGTGCACAGGCAGACACAGATCTTGTAATTCCAGTTTCAGATATCTCAGAAAAGGTGAGCTATTATCCGGTAGAAGCAGATGGAACGAAGATGGAAGTTCTGGCAGTAAAAGCACCTGACGGTACCATACGAACTGCATTTAATACCTGTCAGGTATGTTACGATTCCGGGCGGGGATACTATAAACAGGATGGAAATGAGCTGGTGTGCCAGAATTGTGGTAACAGGTTCCCTATGAGCCGGGTGGAAGTGGAAGCCGGAGGCTGTAATCCATGGCCTATATTTGATCAGAATAAGACCGTGACGGATGAATCAATCACGATCTCTTCTGATTTTTTAAAGGAATCCAAACAGATATTCGCTAACTGGAAAAAAACTTATTAATTTAATCAGGACATTTCATGGAGCAGTTTACGGTAACACCATTCTGGGTTAAGTAATCTGCTCCCCATTTGTACATGGTCTCAAGAATGGGGCGTATGCTGTTTCCCAGATCGGAAAGAGTGTATTCCACCTTTGGAGGGACAACTGGATAAACGGTCCTTATAATTAAATTATTCTCTTCCAGCTCTCTTAACTGCTGGGTCAGCATCTTGGGCGTGGCCTGGGGAATCAGTTTTCTCAGTTCTCCAAATCTTAGAGTGTGGTCGATCAGATGCCATAGAATCAGAGCTTTGTATTTACCTCCGATCATATCTAAGGTGGCATCCACCGGACAGTTGTAGCCGGCACAATCAATTGGGGGCATAGTCAATCCTCCTTTAGTATCTTTTAGGGTACTATATCACTAAAAAGTGCATACTTGCAATAATTGCGATATCTGCCATAATAATATCATGAGTACTCAAAAACTTCAAGAGGCATCAGCCAATTAAAAGAGGTGAAATATATGGAAAATAAAACTTTAGATATAAGAGGCATGACCTGTGCGGCTTGTGCCCAGAGAATTGAGAAAACAGTAAAGAAACTGCCGGGAATCAGTCAGGCATCTGTGAACCTTGCCAGTGAAAAGCTTTTTGTAGAGTATGACAGCAGCCTGGATTTATCTGATATTAAAGCTGCCGTTTCCAAGATTGGATATGAAGCAGCAGAAAAAACGGAATATTCGGACGTAACCATTCCCATTGGGGGAATGACCTGTGCAGCCTGCGCCAGACGGGTGGAAAAAGCCATCGGAAAGCTGGAGGGTGTGGAAAGCTCCTCTGTCAATTTTGCGACAGAAAAAGCAACCGTCGCCTATGATCCCCGGAAGGTAAGGTTATCTGCCATTAAGGCAGCCATTGAAAAGGCAGGATATCAGGCACTGGAAGTGAATAAAGCAGATGCTGCGGACGAAGACAGATTAAGAAAGCAGCAGGAGATCAAAACACTCTGGACGAAGTTTATTACTTCAGCAGTATTCTCCCTTCCATTATTATATATTGCGATGGCACCCATGATCAGCTTTATCCGCCTTCCATTTCCATCAGCCATTGAGCCTATGAACTATCCCCTTGCCTATGCTCTGACGGAACTGGTTTTAACAGCTCCTGTCATTGGGGTTGGATATAAATTTTACACCATTGGTTTTAAAGCACTTTTTCAGAGAAGTCCCAATATGGATTCACTCATTGCAATCGGAACAACAGCAGCTGTTTTATACAGCATTTATAATACATTCCAGATCGCTGCCGGACATTTTATGGCAGTAGATGCCCTTTATTTTGAATCAGCGGGTGTAATTATTACCCTGATTTTACTGGGCAAATCCTTAGAGGCGGTATCCAAAGGAAGAACCAGTGAAGCCATTAAAAAGCTTATGGGTCTTGCACCAAAAACTGCCGTGATTCTGGAAAATGGGCAGGAAAAGGAAATCCCCATTGACGAAGTGGAAATCGGCGATGTGATACTTGTAAAGCCAGGTGATAAGATTCCGGTAGACGGAACTGTTACAGGCGGACACACTTCCATAGATGAATCCATGCTCACCGGAGAAAGCATGCCGGTAGACAAAAAAGAAGGAGATCCGGTTTACGCCGCTTCCTTAAACACCACAGGTGTGATCCAGTTTAAAGCTGAGAAAATCGGAAGTGATACAGCGCTTGCCCAGATTATTAAGCTGGTAGAAGATGCCCAGGGGTCAAAAGCACCCATTGCCCAGATGGCAGACATCGTTTCCGGATACTTTGTACCAGTTGTCTGTGTCGTTGCCCTGCTTGCAGGAATTGGCTGGTTCATCGGTACAGGAGGAGATTTAAAATTTGCACTTACCATCTTTATTTCCGTACTGGTAATCGCATGTCCCTGCGCACTGGGTCTTGCTACACCCACTGCCATCATGGTAGGTACGGGAAAAGGAGCGGAGAACGGAATCTTAATTAAGGGCGGAGAAGCTTTGGAGACCGCTCACAAAATAAATACTATCGTATTCGATAAAACAGGAACCATTACAGAAGGAAAACCGAAAGTGACAGATGTACTTCCGGCAGGCAGTGTTTCAAAAGACCGTCTCTTACAGCTTACCGCATCGGCGGAGAGAGGTTCTGAGCATCCCCTTGGTCAGGCAATTGTCCTTGGAGCAAAGGAATCAGGACTTACCCTTTTGGAAGCGGAGCAGTTTGATTCGCTGACGGGACGGGGAATCAAGGCCCGTCTGGAGGGAGAAGATATCCTTGCAGGAAACAGAAAACTGATGGATGAACAGAACATCTCCCTTACAGGTATGGAAGAGATTTCAGACAGGCTGGCAGAAGAAGGCAAAACTCCTATGTACGTGGCAATCAATGGCGAACTGGCAGGAATTGTAGCGGTTGCCGATGTTGTGAAGGAATCCAGCCGGGCAGCAATTGAACGGCTTCATAAGATGGGAATCCAAGTTGCCATGATTACCGGTGATAATAAAAAGACGGCTGCAGCCATTGCAAAGCAGGTAGGAATTGACCGGGTTCTTGCTGAGGTTCTTCCCCAGGATAAGTCCAATGAAGTGAAAAAGCTTCAGTCAGAAGACCGGAAAGTAGCCATGGTGGGAGACGGAATCAACGATGCACCTGCACTGGCTCAGGCAGATATCGGAATCGCCATCGGTTCCGGTACGGATGTTGCCATGGAATCAGCAGATATCGTTTTAATGCGGTCTGACCTGATGGATGTGCCGGCAGCCATTGATTTAAGCAAGCATACCATTCGTAATATTAAACAAAACCTTTTCTGGGCATTCGGTTATAATGTAATCGGAATTCCCATTGCAGCAGGTATGTTACATTTACTATTTAACGGCCCTCTTTTAAACCCCATGTTTGCAGCAGCAGCCATGAGTTTAAGCTCTGTATCGGTGCTGACCAATGCGCTGCGGTTAAAGAGGTTTAAGCCAGACACAGGAAAGAGGTGACAGATCCATGTTAAAGAATAAGAAAACAATAACCGCAATTATCGCCGGTGTACTGGTGATTGCAGCAATTATATTTCTGACAGTAGAAAGTGCCGGAGGTACCCTTGATGTAGTTGGTAAAAAGTCGGTACAGTCCTTTGATATGGTATTAAATGCCATTCCTGATCAGGTGAGTAAGGAAGATGGGGGCAAAGGCTTTGCCCTGACTGCGACCGACGGCAGCGCCCGCTTTATCTGGAGCGGAGAAACGGATGAAAGTTCCCGTTTTGACGTAAAACTTCAGGCAGACGCAGCACCATTTATCCAGGCAGGCCTGGATATCGGAAAGCTTCCACAGGATTACGAGATAAATGACAATGTTATAACCGTAGGCGTGAAGCTCAATGATGGAAGCTCCACTGGTACGGAAGAATCCGCCCTTTCTGCCTATGAGGGGCTGGTAAAAAATGACCGAAGTCTGATTAATTACCATATGGTAATGGATCATTTTGGAGTAAAGCTGGGCGGCGGAAATATGTTTGAATGGGCAAAAGACTTAGAGACCAGTGCTGCAACGAAACAGGCACAGGATAAGGATATTGTGTTTGTACTGTCGCCTGAACCGTTGATCGCGGCTGGCGTAGACCCTGAAAAAGTGGAAGGCTGGCTCTATGCACCCGTTCCAGTTATGGAAAACGGAAAGAAAGTGCAGGTCAACAAGTTTTTAAAGCCTTTTAATATTAAATAATTATAATCATGGAGGAAATTGATATGGCAAAGACAGTAATAAATGTAGATGGAATGGCATGTGAGCATTGTGTAAAAGCAATTACAGGAGCAGTAAGCGGGTTATCCGGCGTATCGGGAGTAGCGGTTGATTTAGCTGCAAAAACCGTGACGGTGGATCACAATCCCGATGAAGCACCGGTAGAAAAAATCAAAGCTGAGATTGAAGACCAGGGATATGATGTAGTAGAATAAAGAAAGACGGGAACCGGAAATTGACCGGTTCCCTCTTTTCATACTGAAAGTTCTTAAAATCGAGGTGACAGGAAATGAACAATAACTGCAGGCACGTGCTGGTAGTAGATGATGAACCTAAAATTCTGGAAGTAGTATGCATGCTCTTAGAAAGCAAAGGATTTAAGACATTCCCCGCCGAAACTGGGAAGAAGGCGCTGGAAATATTTGATACGGAGAATCTGTCTCTTGTCATACTGGATTTAATGCTGCCTGATATTTCCGGAGAAGACGTCTGCTCCGCCATCCGAAAAAAATCACGGATTCCAGTTATAATGCTGACTGCCAGAGTGGAGGAAGAGGATGTGGTAAGCGGGCTGGAGCTGGGGGCCGACGACTATATTATGAAACCCTTTGGTTTAAAGGAACTGTATGCCAGAGTGGAGGCGGTATTAAGACGCACAGAAGGGGATCTGGTACCTCTTGTTAAACGAAACTCCTGGAGAGACGGAGATCTGGTCGTTGATTTTGAAAAAAATGAGGTAAGAAAAAAAGGATCCGGTCTGACACTCACACCAAGCGAACTGAAGATATTATCTGCCCTCATTAAATATCCCGGTAAGGTATTTACCAGAGAGGAACTGATTGATACTGCTCTTGGCAGGGACTTTGCCGGTTATGACAGAGCCATTGACAGCCACATTAAAAATATCAGAAAGAAAATAGAGGATGATCCTAAAAATCCCGACTATGTCTTAACGATTCCCGGGCTGGGCTATAAGTTCGGAGGCTGATGCATATGAAAACCTTGAAAAAACAGCTATCTCTGACCATACTATTAACCCTTCTCATTACCATTGCACTGATCGGACTTGCCTCCAACCTGCTCATTAACCGGGAATTTGAAAAATACATTGCCAAAACCGGCCAGGAGCGGCGGGATAATATTGCAGATGAACTGGAAAGCCAGTATGATGAGTTCAAAAGAAGCTGGAAACTGGATTACGTACATGCAATTGGAATGAATTCCTTATATGACGGATATATCATAAAGCTATACGATGCAGATGGGAATATGGTGTGGGATGCAGAGAATCATGACATGAGGCTTTGCGGCCAGATCATGAACGATATTTCCGCACGTATGAAAGAACGGGGGGCGAAAGGCGGTTTCGTCGATCACACCTATGAGCTGACACAAAACGGGAAAAAGACGGGTTCCGTTTCCATTAAATATTACGGACCGTTTTTCATGAATGAAGCAGATTTTAATTTCATCCGTGTGATGAACATCGTTTTGCTTGTCATTGGAGTTTTATCCAGTATCTGCTCTGTAGTGGTTGGCTGTGTATTGGGAAGCAGGATATCCCGTCCAGTTACTAAAACTGCCTATATTGCCAAGCAGATCTCCACGGGAAATTATGAACTTAAATTTGAACCAGGTACCAGGATAAAGGAGCTTGACGATCTGGGTATAGCCATAAACCATTTGTCCGGAGCATTAAGTGAGCAGGAGCGGCTGCGCAAACGGCTCACTGCCGATGTTGCCCATGAACTGAGGACTCCCCTCACAGCTCTTGGCTCACATCTGGAAGCGATGACAGAGGGGTTGTGGGATGCCACACCGGAACGCTTAAAAAGCTGTCATGAAGAGGTAAAACGGCTGGGAACTCTGGTAGCTGATTTGGAACAGCTGGCAAGAATCGAAGGGGATGGCTTTTGCCTGAAGAAGGGTTCCATGGATTTATATTCGGCAGTCTGTCAGGCTGCAGAAAATATGACGGGAGAAATCAACAAGAAGAAGCTGGCTCTCAGTATAAAAGGAGAACCGGTTTTTGTGGATGGAGATAAAAACCGAATGGGACAGGTATTTTCCAACTTACTTTCCAATGCCGTCAAATACACGCCGGAAGGCGGCAGTATCCGGATCAGCGTATCTGATACAAAGGAGAATGGAGTCGTAACCATAGAGGATACGGGAATCGGAATCAGGAAGGAAGAGCTTCCTCTTATCTTTGAACGCTTTTACCGGACAGATCAATCCAGAAACCGGAAAACCGGTGGCGCCGGAATCGGTCTGACCATTGTAAAATCCATTGTGGAAGCCCATGGCGGTACCATAGTGGCAGAAAGTAAAGAGGAATCGGGAAGCTGTTTTACAGTCTCGATTCCCAAGACAGGATCATAAATTATAAATAACCTTCCGGTCCCTGTTCTTTTAAAGTAAACCGGTTCTTATTAAAATTCAGTATTTCTTCTGCCTGGAGCTTACTCAGTTCATTGGACAGGGCACTCCGGTCTACGGAAAGATAATCAGCCAGCTGCTGTCTGTTAAACGGAATATCAAATGTGGAAGAGTTGCTCTTTAAAGACTCTGCAGAGAGGTAGGAGAGCAATTTTTCCCTGATTGTCTTTTTTGACATGTGCTGCATCTTTTTCGTCAGAACCAGATTTCTGCCTGCAATCGCCGATAGAAAGTTCTGGATCAGCCTGGTGTGAAAACCACAGGCAGAGGTGCATACAGTTAAAATCTTATTAAAATCCAGGAACATAATCTCGCAGTCAGAATCTGCAACTACGCTCATTTCTATGGGAACGGATGAGATGCAGGCATAGGTTTCTGCAAACAGCGTTCCAGGCATCACTTCTGAGATGATACTTCTCTTTCCCCAGAAATCTTCCTGTATAATAAGAGCGGTTCCGGAAAGAACCATTCCCACGGAATGAATGTAATCACCGCTTCTTATAATAAATTCATCTTTTTTATAACACTTCATTCGTGCAGATAAGCATTTTAACATGCCTCTGATTTCATCAGACGAGACACCCGAAAACAAGCTTGATTTTTTTAAAACAGGCAGAAATTCTTCCATATGATTGCCCCTCCTAAGTATGTGAATGGTTATTTCCATATATCCATTTTTCCATTTTTAAATAATATTTTTAAAATGTTGTTAAAACAACAGAAATGATGATAATATTATATTATAATCCCTATAGAAAGACAAGAACAAAATAAGGAGGGAGACAAATGTCAGAGAAACTCTTAAAAAATATAGCACAGGAAGAAATTTTAAAGTTAGCAGATTTAGTTGAGATTCAAAAGGGCCAGATTGTTAGTAAGACTCTGGTACAGAATCAGTCAGTCAGCGTCACCTTGTTTGCCTTTGATAAAGGAGAAGAGATCAGTACCCATGAATCCAATGGAGATGCCATGGTTACCGTCTTAGAAGGAACAGGAAAATTTACGGTAGACGGAACCGAGTTTATTTTAAACGAAGGGGAAACCCTGGTCATGCCGGCGAAAAAACCTCATGCTGTATATGGGCAGGAAAGTTTTAAGATGTCTTTGGTAGTAATATTTTAAGGAAAGGCAGTACGAAGAAATGGAAAATCAAATGTCCGGTTTCTTAAATGAGCTGACTGGATCGCTCATCGGTCTGGCAAAAGCCTGTAAGATGAATATCCGCCAGACAGCCGTAACCAGACTTCTGATGGAAGGTTTAATCACAACAATTGCCGATGCAGGCTTTGATGATCAGGCCCTGTCAGACATGCTTTTAAGAGTCAGAAGGGAAAAAGACAGGATCGCACCGGGCTGCGCCGTTTGTAAAAGTGTCTGCGGTAATACTTCAGATTATGACATAAAAAACATCTGGGCAGCTGATGAAGACATTCGTTTTTTAAAGTCCCTGATTTTATCCTCTGTCAAAGGAATTGCAGTTTATGCTCTTCCTGCCTTGGTAAAGGGAGATCAAAATGAAAAAATAAATGAATTCTTTTACAAAGCTTTGTCTATCATAAGCTATGACTTAACAATGGAAGATCTTCTTCCGGTTGCAGAGGAAGCAGCTGAGATCAATTTTATCTGTAAAGAAGCAGACTTAAGCCAGAAAAGCTCCTATATTATTGTACCGGATTATAAATCCATGGAGAAGCTTATTACACGTAATATACTGGCAATCCTGGGAAAAGACCATAAAATATCCCTGATTCCCATGCCAGAGGAAGATTTAAGAAATGTAACCGAAAATATAACAGCATTTAATTAACAGGAGGAAGAAATAATGATAACGAAAGAAATGTATATTGGAGAAATTTTAAGAAGCAAACCGGAAGCAGCAGAAATTTTAATGGGCTGCGGAATGCACTGCCTTGGCTGCCCGTCTTCTCAGATGGAGTCCTTAGAGGATGCCTGTATGGTTCACGGACTTGATGCGGATGAAGTGCTGGAACAATTAAACAAATAGAGAAAAGAGGAATGAAATGAGTGCATTTTTAGGACCGATCCATACCTGGTTATATAATAAAATCCTGCTTCAGAATGCAATGACCGATGCGATTACTGCTTATGCAGAAGAAAAGGGCTGGACAAAGGGATTAAGTGAGAAGCTGGCCTCCAGATACGGGACTTTGGAAACCGGTAATTTAGAGGATAACATCAATACAGATAACATTCACGGATGGCTTCAGGAGAGGGTAAGCCTGGTGGAAAACCGCCTTGCTTATGCTGTTACAACTCTTTTAGAAGAAGATTCCACACGTCTTGATGAAATAAAACAGGCAGTAAAGGAATTTGGAAAAAACCACAGTGCAAGTGGGAATTTATCTGTAAAACAGGCCTATGATCATCTGGAAAATACGTTATTAAACGGTATGCCATGTGACAGAGTAAATCAGCTTGTAAAGGAAGAACCGGATCTTCTGGCCTATCGTCAGGCAGTGGAAATACACCAGCCATACTGGGATATGATCCACGGAGATGTAAGCAACTACTATGAACTGAGAGAAGCCCTGATTCAGGGAATGTTTGAAGGTTCAAGTGTACAATTTCATCATACTGGAAATCAGGAGTATGAATTAAGGAGCCGCTAATGAATGGAATCGATATTTTAATGAAGGAACATGAAAATATTCTGGCTTTCAACGGTTTTTTAAGAAAGATCTGTGCTGGTATTGTTGAAGGCGGAGAAGTAGACGGAGCTCTACTTAGAGAATGCATTGACTTTGGCAGAAATTATGCAGACAAGCATCATCATGGAAAGGAAGAAAAAATTCTGTTCCGTATTATGATGGAGAATATGGGTCCTGTTGCCGATAAACTGATCCGTAACGGAATGCTGGTTGAACACGATCTGGGAAGACTGCATCTTACCCAGCTGGAAGCGGCAATCGAAGAATATGAAAAAGATCCCGTCACAGACCATAAGCTGGATATCATATCCAATGCTGTAGGGTATGGTGCATTGTTACAGCGTCATATAGATAAAGAAGATCAGGCTGCCTATGCCTTTGCTGCCCGCGCTCTTCCCGCAGATAAGTTGAATGATGTAGATACAGAGACAGAGAATTTTGAAATTCAGGCGAGAAAAGACGGAGTACAAGAACACTACGAAAACTGGCTTCGCAGCAAGCTGGCATAATATTACCCAGCTTCTATCATACAAAAGAGGGGAATGTTACCCATGGAATTAAAGCATTATTTAGAGCAGCATGACAGAATCAGAGAAGAGCTGGCAGAACTGAAAAAACTTCTGGCAAAGCAGGATCTGGAGCAGAATGCGACAGAGCTGGCATTTCATGTCAGCGGCCTGGCCGGTAAGTTAAATATTCATCTGACTTCCGAAGACCAGTATTTATACCCTTCCTTTTTCCGTGGAAGGGATGAAAATCTGGTGAGAAAAGCTCATGAATACCAAAATGAGATGGGAAATCTTCTGGCTGTTTTCACAGACTTTAAAAACAGCTTTAATACAAAAATAAAAATACTTTCTGACAGAGATCGATTTTTAAATGAATCAAGAGGAATCATACAGTCCATTGAGCAGCGTATGGAAAAAGAAGAAAAAGATCTGTACCGGCTGGTGTAAAAAGCGGAGTGGGGTAAAATAACTGGAATCAGTTGTTTTATTCCACTCTTTTTTTGTGTTTAAAAATTCATGCTGTAACGCATTATTTTTGATATAATGGATTGATACAGGAGGTAACGAAATGAAACGGAGACAGGAAAGCATCATCTACCAGCTGGCAGTCAGTGAAGGTCCGTTAACCACAGATGAACTGGCCAAAAGACTGTCTGTCAGCGCCCGTACTGTAAAGTATGAGATGATAGAAGTAAAATCCATTTTGCCAAAGTATGGGGCAGAACTTTTTGCCAAGCGCAATGAAGGATATTCCATTCTGGTGAAAGACCGGGAATTGTTTGACCGGTATTTTGAACCTCTCTCGCTTCAGTCCAGTCTGACCAATAACTTCGGTTCTGATGACAATGCAAGATTTCTTTATATTGCAAGAAAGCTGGTTTCTTCCTCCCGCTTTGCAAAGCTTGAGGACATTGCAGATGAGCTCTATTTATCAAGAAGTGCCATAAGAGAAGCGGTCAACAATGTAATGAATTTTTTGAAAAGCTATCACCTTGAGACGGAAAGCAAGCCTGGCCTTGGAATACGTGCCTTTGGTACGGAATATCACATGCGGATTGCCATGACTGAGTTGTTTGCTGTCCATTTTCATAAGGTTTTGTTAGACAATGCCGGAATGGAGTATGCCAAGTGGACGGAATGCGGGTACGAGGAACGGCAGGATATCCGGCACGTTTTTCTTAAAGTATTAAGAGAATCCCGGATCAAAGTCACAGACACCAACACCCAGCGTCTCGCCATTTATTTTATTATCGTCAGGAACCGCTGCAATGCGGGTTACCGTTTAAAGCTGCCGGATGTCTGGAAGGAAGAGGTGATAGGATCAGACGAGTTTGCAGTAGCCAGTGAGATCTACAACAAATTAAAAAGCAGCTTTTCAGGTTTTGATTTACCGGAAGAAGAGATTGTATTTCTGGCAGTATATCTGATGTCCTGCAGGGATATGTGGAATGTTAAGCAGCCCCGGGAGGAATACGCTCTCTTTTATGAAGATGCCCTGAATATGATGACTGAACTTGAGGATTATATGAGCCATACCTGCGGAATTGATCTTCTTCGTTTTCCCTGGGCAGAAAAAGAACTGTTAAGCCTTTTGATTTCCCTTTTCATCAATATTCACTTTGGTCTGGAGGGGCAGTACCGTTTCTGGTATGATTACGAAAATCAGGCGTTTTGCAGCCCTGTATCAGCCGCACTGGCCTGTACAGCTGCAGGTTTTTTGCAGGATCGTCTGAATGTTACTATTTCGGTATCATTTTATTCCCAGATGGCTTCCCTGATATTTAAAATGGCATCTCTCACCGAATATGACTTAAGACCCCAGAGACTGCTTTTAGTCAATTCCAATGGATTAGGCCTGAATGAAATTATTCAAAAAAGAATCGTAAAAAGATATCAGCATCTGGTAGAGTCCTTTACAATCGCAGAACTCTATGAGATACGTGGAATGAATCAGGAGGAGTATGATGCTGTATTAACGGATACCAGTGAAATAGCTTATCACTATGATCTTCCCTGCTGTGTCATCCATACCTTAAGCAGCGAAAAGGAAATGGATCTGCTCTTTAACCGGCAGTTAATCAGGGCATACCAGACAGAAACACTGATTCCGCCTTCCAGTCAAATTGAAATCAACAAAAATTACCGTTATACTGATGAATTGCAATTCCTTCAGTTTCTTGCATTCCGTCATGGAAAAACTGCTTTAGAAAGGGAGAGGATTCAGGAATATTTAGAGAAAGCCAGTCTTTACGATACCGGATATTTATCAGCAAAATCTGTGATGCTTTATCTTCCTTCCTCCCTTTGTGAAAAAGAGTGTATGGAACTGTACTGCCTGACAGAATCCGGTACCTGGAGAGGAAAAGAAGTGGAGTATCTGTTGTTCATTTCTGCAGACTGGAAGGGTGACTGGAAGAGAGTGAAGGCGTATGAGAACAGTTTTAGAAAGCTGTTTTCTGAGAATTCTAATATGAAAGCATTTTCTGAACGGGGAAGGCCTGTATTGTTTGATATGATTGAAAAATGCATCAAATATGAATGAAAATCCATGCTGAAAATTGCACTAATTCTGATCGAGAATTAGTGCTTTTCACTTATTAAGGACAAATGTGAACATAGAAAAAAGGAAGTTTAAGTATTATAATAAAGCTATCAAAGGAGGAGAGAGAAGATGAAACTATTCGTATCGTCACATGGTCATCTGGCAAGCGGTTTAAAAAGTTCCATGGAGATATTGTATGGCAGATGTGACAACATTACTGTTTTTGACGCATATGTGGATGAACGTTCCGTTCAGGAACAGCTGGAGAAGTTTTTTGAAACGGTTAATGAAGGAGAACAGGTTTTACTTATCTCTGATCTTTACGGAAGCAGTGTGAACCAGGCCATGAGCCTGTTCCTTGACCGGCCGGACACCACGTTAATTGCCGGTGCAAACCTGGCACTGATGATCGGGCTGGCTGGCAGAGAGTGTATTTCAAGAGAGGAACTGAATGACTTGATCATACAGAGCAGAGAAATGCTTTGTGTTGTAGATCTGGAAAAAGAAACCATTTCCCAGGAGGAAGATTTTTTTTAAAAGGAGCGTGAAATTATGATCGTAATGATTAGACTGGATGAGAGACTGATTCATGGACAGGTGGCAATTAAATGGTCCCAGCATACGGGAGTGGACAGGATTGTGGTGGCAGACGATGAGGCAGCAGCAAATCCCCTGATTCAAAAATCCTTAATGATGGCGGCTCCGCCCACAGCAAAAACCGCAATTAAAGATGTGGATGCGGCCATAGAGCTGTTAAAGAATCCCAAGGCAGCAGATCATAAGATTCTTGTAATTGTCAGTAATCCCTCTGCACTCCTGAAAGTAGTGACACAGGTTGCTGATATTCCTCTTGTAAATGTAGGAAATTACGGAAGGGTTGCACCGAAAGCGGACGGAGAGCCAAGGAAAACCTACCGGAAGAATTTATATGCATATGACAATGAAGTTATGGACTTAAAAAAGGTGGTGGAAACAGGCATCAAATGTAATTACCAGACAGTTCCGGATGACACTCCGGAGGAACTATTTAAAGTACTTAGTTAAGGAGGGAAGGATTATGTCCGTTATGACAGTTGCAATCATTGGTACTCTTACGTATTGGTTTTTCTATGTTATGGATCCTTATATTTTATCATGGCAGTGTCTGAACCGTCCCATTGTGGTGGCTCCGATCCTGGGACTTTTACTGGGTGATTTTCATACCGGCATTATCATGGGTGCATCCTTAGAGTCTATATTTATGGGAATCTCAGCCATCGGAGGTTCTGTCCCGGCAGATGCGCTATCCGCCAGTATTGTTGCCGTGTGCTATACCGTATTAACCGGCTCTGATGTGGAAACCGGACTCGCCATTGCCCTTCCTATCGGAACTGTTATGGCTTCCCTATCCAGTATTTTCCTATCGGTCAGCTCCGCATTGGCACCTTATTGGGAAAGGCTTGCAGTATCCGGGAAACCAGGAAGCTTTCTTGCTCAGAACCTTGTATTTTCCGGACTTATTTATCCACTTCCTAATGTCATTATCATTTTCCTTGGCATTGCTTATGGAGTAACCGGTTTAAACCAGGCTTTAAATGCACTTCCTGCATTCTTTATGACAGGCCTTACAGCTGCCTCCAGTATGATGGTTGCAGTGGGATTTGCAATCCTGATTTCCATGATCTGGTCAAAAGAGGTAGCCAGCTTCTTCTTTGTAGGTTATATTATGGCGAAGATTCTAAAAATGGATTCCTTATCAATTGCCATTATCGGCGCTGCCATTGCAATCACCATGTTCTTCTATGAAAAGCAGCTGATCGATATGAAAAATATGAGGGTGGCTGCCGAGCAGAAGCCATCTGAGGAAGAGGAGGATTTCTTCTAATGGAAAAGAGATTATTGGACCATACAGAAAAGAAAGTATTAAAATCCATGTTTATCCGTTCTCACTTAACCTTCCTGTCTTTCAATATGACAAAGATGGAGGCCAATGGCTTTACCACTACGATGCAGCCAGCCATTGAAGAGGTTTATAAGGACGATCCGGATGGGAAAAAAGAGGCATATGCACGCCATCAGAACTTTTTTAACACCCACGCAGTTCCTTTTTCCTTTATCGCAGGTTTATCCTATGCCATGGAGAAAGAGCACAAAGTAAAGAATTCTGTGGACGGTAAAACCATTGAAAGCATCAAGGCGGCTTTAATGGGACCAACGGCTGGAATGTTTGATTCCCTGTTCTTTAACTGTCTTAGAATCATTGCAGCCGGAGTAGCCATTGGACTTTGCTCACAGGGGAATTTTCTGGGAGTTCCGATTTTCATTCTCCTTTATGGTGTGACCCAGTCTGTATTAAAATATTTCTGTGTGAAATTCGGATATATCTATGGAACCTCGTTTATAGATCAGGTTTTCAGCTCCGGATTAATGCCGGCTCTCAGAAAGTCAGCTTCTATTTTAGGAGTCATGATGGTGGGAGCCATGACAGCGGGAATTGTCAATGTTCCACTTAACTGGACGATTCACATGGGCCAGACTTCCGTAGTGGTGGCAGATGTGTTAAACTCCATCTTTCCAGGTATTTTAAGCATCATTCTGGTACTGTTTTTGATGAGTCTCATTAAAAAGGGAAGACGGCCGGTACAGTTGATCGTTGGAATCTTCGCCATTGCCTTTATCGGAGCCTTTATTGGGATTTTCTAATCTGGAAAGGACAGCCAATGATAATTAAATCAAAACGAATTTATATGGAGGATGGCTTAAAAGATGGCTTCCTTGTAATTGAGGAAGGAAAAATAAAAGAATTTATGAACAGCACGGACGCAGAGGGCGTGATTGATTATGGAAACATGAGGGTTTTACCGGGGATTTTTGATACCCATAATCATGGAACCTGTGGCTACGGGCTAATGGATAAAGGAACAAGGGAAACAATAGCCGGATATTTAAAAGGCTGTGCATCCCAGGGAATCACCGGTGTATTCCCCACCGCCGGTCTTTCCATGATCTCTGCTGTCGCTGATGCGGCGGCAGAGAATTTAAAAGGAGCTCAGATACTGGGGATACACAGTGAAGGACCGTGGTTAAACCGCACGGGAGAAAAGGGAATTAAGACAGGCTGGCCGGAGGTGTCAATTGAGACTGCAAAGCAGATGGTTTCTGATGGAAAGGGACTGTTAAAGCTGGTTGCCCTGGCACCGGAGATTCCGGGAATTGATTCGGTGATCGAATATTTCTTATCAGAAGGAATTACCCTTGCTCTTGCACATAGTGACGCTAATTATGAAGATGCGAAAAGGGCTTATAAGAAGGGATTTTCCGTATCGACTCATACAGGAAACGTAATGACCGGCATGCACCACAGAGATGTGGGAGGGCTGGGAGCAGCACTTTTAAATAATGAGGTGGCAAGTGAGGTAATCTGTGACGGAATGCATATTTGTCCGGAGATGCTTCAGATTTATTTCAGAATTAAGAAACCGGAACATTTCATGATGATATCGGACTGCACGCCGTTTTCCGGTGCTCCGGAAGGAAGTTATCGTGGATTAGAACAAGGGATGACGATCAATGTATCAAAAGATGGGTTTGTGTTAACCGATACCGGACGTCTGATGGGTTCCAGCCAGCCTGTTCTATACGGGGTAAGTGTGCTGGTAGAAAAGCTGGGAATGTCCATGGAAACCGTTTGGCCCATGTTTTCCTTAAATCCCTGCAGAACGTATGGCTTTGATAAAGAGAAAGGTTCCTTAAGAGCAGGGAAAGATGCAGATTTTACTGTTATAACCGAGGATTACCGTGCTGCTGAAACATTTGTCATGGGCAGGAAGGTATACGATATGGATGAAGGGCCTGTTTTTAATCCGGATTTCTTAAAGGAATGGGGACGGGAGGAGATACCGCATGAGTAAAAAACTGATTGTATCAGCTGATGATTTCGGCTTCAGCAAAGGCTATAACTATGGGGCAGTGAACGCTTACCGGGAAGGGATCGTAACGGTACTCTCTCTTATGAGCAATATGGAAGCAGCGATTCACGGAGTAGAGCTTGCAAAGAAGGAGGTACCGGAGGCAAATCTGGTTGTCCATACTAATTTTGTTCAGGGAAAGCCGGTGAGTAATCCGGATTTGATTCCATCACTTGTGGATCAAAACGGGGAGTTTTACCGCTCCTACAAATGGAAAGGGGAGGATGAATCAGACCAGAAATGTCTGGGGGATATAGTGGTCACAGCAGAGGATTGTTATAAGGAAACAGCAGCCCAGATAAGACGGTTTGAAGAACTGACCGGACATCTGCCCAATCATTTTGAAGGTCATTCAGTCATTAATAAAAACGTCTGCAAGGGATTTCATCAGGCGGCAGCAGAGTTCCAGATTCATTGCATGACAGAACCGGAGGTGGAGACAGACCGGTGGTATCCGGTTCATGAGATTATGACGGGCAATCCTATGGCTATGGAAATTTTAAACAGAGGCTGTACGCCCCAGGATTTTATCGAAGACCGGTTTGGGATTCTGACCAGCCCCTTTGAATTTAACATCATTCATCTCCACCCGGGATATGTGGACGCCTACATTCTGGATCATTCTTCCCTGACAACAGCAAGATGCAGGGATTTGGAGACAGCCTGTGATCCTGCTGTAAAACAGTGGCTGAGGGATCATGATGTGGAGCTGGTGGATTTTACGGCTGTATATAAGTAATAAAGAACGAAGAAAGATCATCTGCAGACAGACGTTTCCTGAATCAATAGGGGAAGCCTCTGTTTGCAGGTGATCTTAATTTATGATGCCGCTGGTTTTATTCATTCGATATTCCTTGGGACTGCAGCCATAGTGCTCCTGAAATTTCTGATAAAAAAAGCTGATATTCTCATAGCCGGCTTCATTTGCAATTTCTGTAACTGACATATTTGTATTTCTCAAAAATTTAGCAGCGTATTTTAATTTCTGTGACTGTACCAGCTGTTTGTAGGTCATACCGGTATGTTTCTTAATAAGGAAAGTGAGATAGTTGGGGCTTAAATGGAAAAATGCGGCGACTGAATTTAACGAACAGCTTTTAAAATTTGTTTCAATAAACCGGATGATACTAAGGATAGAAGGCGTATCCGATTCACTTTCCTCCCGTACCAGCTGGTTCTTATATACATTGATCAGCTCGGCTATAATCAAACTGAACAGATTTTTTATAAAATCGGTGGAATTGACAGAAGGGTCAAAGCATTCACATAAAAGTTCCTGAGTAAATAACTGCGTTCTTCTGCTGTTTTCCGATTGAAACAACAGATATTTGTTTTCATGGCTTTTTTCGTTCATGACATTAATAAAAAAATGAGATAGGATACTGTCTGTGGAGAAATGATCCAGAAGATTTTCCCGCAGATATTTTTTTGATACCATGAAACTGATCATAATATCATCTTCACCTGTCTCTTTTATGGAGTGGGGGACATTTGGCTCAATGATCAGCACCTGCCCCTTCTTTAAGGTGATATCTGTGTTTTTAATAGTCTGAGAGCAAATGCCGGAATAAACGTAGTTAATTTCAACATAATCGTGAACGTGTACTGGTACCGGAATAAACCGGGAATTCTTTTTAATGCTGATATCCAGAGAAGTGGATTGCCATCCGGATAAAACGCCCTGTTTTCCTAATCTGTTATTTTTTTCTTCAAAATAGATGCAGTTGACGTTTTGTCCGCCGATCCTGATTTTCGGCATGTGGTCCCAAAAGTCAGGAATGTATCCGCTTTTATATTTTTCCTCACTTGAGCTCAGGCTTCGAAGTGTCAGATCAAGGCTGTTTATATCCATATGATTCTCCTTAAGGGTGACTGAATGAAAAAATAGTGTACAGGACAAGTATATGCTCCATCGTTAGTTTGGTCAATAAACAAAATTGATTCCGTTATTATTATAAGCATTCTCGTATGGTAGTATAAAAATACAAAGTACCCAGACACTATTTTAGAGAGAGAAGGAGAAGATGAATATGGGAAAAATCAACTATACTCAGTTGGCATCAGATCTTGTCAGATTGGTTGGTGGCAGGGAAAATATAATCAGTGTCACCAATTGTATGACCCGGCTGCGGTTTGTCTTAAAGGATGAGAATGCTGCAAAAACAGATGAGATAAAACAAGTTAAGGATGTAAAAGGGGTAGTCCGGCAGGGAGGACAGTATCAGATTATTATTGGCACTCATGTTAACACAGTGATTGCAGATGTAAAAAAAGAGGCGGGGATCTCGGAGGGCGAAGAAAAAACTGACATGAAGCTTTTAAAGGATGGCAATCTGTTTGACCGGATTTTTAAAATTATCAGTGGTTGTATTATGCCCATGATCGGAGTTATGGTTGCTTCCGGTATGATTAAAGGTCTGCTTGCAGTTCTGGCAACTGTTAAAGTGCTTGAGGCAACAGATGGAACATATCTGATCTTATACGCAGCTGCCAATTCTATCATGTATTTTTTGCCAGTCGTTGTAGGCTTTAATGCAGGAAAGGTATTTGGCTGCAATCAGTTTGTCACTGCAATCATCGGCGCTTCTCTGATTTATCCGGATATCATTGCAGCCCAGGCAGCGGGCACAGCGCTGACCTTCTTAAAGATACCGGTTACTCTGATTAATTATAGCGGCAGCTTACTTCCTGTTGTGGCGGCATCCTGGGTTGCCTCTAAAATCGAGAAGGGAGCAAAAAGAATCATTCCCCAGATGGTACAGCTGTTTTTTGTACCGACAATTGTTCTTATGATAACTGTGCCGCTATCCTATCTGGTAATCGGACCTGTTATGACCTATGTATCCAATGTCCTGAGTGCCGGAGTGATGTTCATATTTAATCATGTTCCGGTTCTGGGTGGCGTACTGTTCGGTGCATTCTGGCAGCTCATTGTTCTTTTGGGATTACATTCTGCTTTTATACCGGTATTGATGAATAATTTATTTACCTTGGGAAGTGATCCCGTCAATGCCGTATTAGGACTCACTGTCTGGGCACTGGCTGGCGTATCACTGGGATATGCGTTAAGGACAAAGGATAAGGAGAAGAAATCCCTTGGGTTTGGAAATCTGGTATCCTGTCTGTTCGGTATCACGGAACCCACCATTTATTCCATTGCACTTCCTAATTTTAAGTTATTTATTGCAGCATTTGTGGGAGGAGGAGTTGGAGGCGGAATTATGGCAGGACTTGGAGGCAGAATGTATTCATTCATAGGGGATGGAATCTTTCGTTTTCCGGCAATGATTAATCCCAAAGGTCTGGATATCAGCTTTTATGGTTTTGCCTTATGTGCAGCCATATCTTTTGTAATATCAGCAGTCCTGGCTTTTATACTGGCTGGAGAGGATACAAATAAAACGGATCGGAGTAAATGATCATGTACAGCAAAATAAACGATATTTTAAATGGGAAGGTGGAAAACAGTTTTTATCCATTCTTCTGGCAGCACGGGGAAACAGAGGCTGTGCTCCGTCAATATATGGAAAAGATACAGGAAAGCGGAATGAAAGCGGTTTGTATCGAAGCCAGGCCACATCCGGATTTCCTGGGTGAAAAATGGTGGACTGATTTAGATATTATATTGGATGAAGCAAGAAAACGGGATATGAAAGTTTGGATTCTTGATGATTCCCATTTTCCTACAGGATATGCCAATGGAGCTATAAAAGAAAAATATCCGGAACATAGAAAATGGTATCTTTACATGCGCTGCTTTGATGCTGCAGGACCTGTGAAAGGTGCCAGAATTAACATCAGTTATCTTGCAGGCCGGCCATGGGATGGTGTCAGTGAGGATATCAATCATGTAATTGGCGTTTACATGGCAAAACGTGTGAGCGACCGGAATACTGGCAAAGAAGAGATTATGATTGATACGTTGATGGATATAACGGGTGGATACAAGGACGGTATTATAACCATTGACATTCCAGAAGGTGGGTATCGCATATTTACAGTATATTATACCAGAAACGGGGGAGAGGAATCGACAGCTGATTACTTGAATCCGCTGTCTGCGGCGGCCACTGAAGTTCTGGTCAAAACGGTTTACGAACCTCATTATGAAAAATATAAAGAGGATTTTGGTAAAACAATTACAGGATTTTTTTCTGATGAGCCAAGGTTCGGAAATAAAAAGGGATTTATGGCAGGCATAGGACAGGATATGGTTCTTCCATGGAGGCTTGGGATTGAAAATGAGCTTCCTTTTGAAATGAAGTATCTTCCCTTACTCTGGGTGCAGGGAGAGGGAATGGAAGGGGAAATCCGCTTTCAGTACATGAATCTTATCACAAGATTATATCATGAGAATTTCACAGGCGTGCTGGCAGCATGGTGTCATGACAGAGGGGTCAGCTACCTGGGACACAATATTGAAGACAACGGTGCCCATGCCAGACTGGGATACGGAACGGGTCATTACTTCCGAGGGCAGACAGAACAGGATTTTTCAGGAATCGATGTGATAGGAACCCAGATTGTTCCGGGAATGCCGTATCATCATGATTCTTTTTCCACAGGAGGTTGTGACGGGGAGTTTTATCATTTTGCCCTTGCAAAACTGGGGGCTTCCGCTGCCCATCTGGATCCGGTGAAAAAAGGCCGGGCAATGTGTGAGGCGTTCGGTGCGTATGGCTGGAATGAGGGGCTGAAGCTGATGAAATGGATTACCGACCATTTGCTTGTCAGAGGGATTAATTATCTGGTTCCACATGCATTTAGTCCTAAAGAATTTCCAGATTGGGACTGCCCGCCCCATTTTTATGCCCAGGGGCATAATCCGCAGTTTCGGTATTTTAGTATTTATAGTAATTATGCAAACCGTCTTATGAACCTGTTTCAAAATGGAGTTCATAAAGCACCTGCCGCGGTCTTATATCCGGCGGAGCAAGAATGGGCAGGGAACTATATGCCGGTGGAAAAACCGGTGCGGGAACTGTTGGAAAATCAGATTGACTGTGATATTGTATCCGCTGATTATCTTTTAGATGGGGTGGTGGAAGAGAATAGGCTGAAGATTCATAAGGAGTATTTTAAGACTTTAATTATCCCTTATGGTGAGGCGATCCCTGTAAACGTAGTGAGGAAAGCGATGGAATATGCCCAGTCAGGATTGCGGGTAATATTTCTTCAGGATTATCCGTCAAGAACGCTTGGAGGGGAACTGACAGAGGAAGAATGGCTTATGATGAAGGAAGTCTGCCTGACAGGAGCTGTCAGTGATTTGGCAGACCTGTGCAAGGATTTGGCAGAGATAAGGCTGAAATCCCCTTACCGGGAATTGGTTTATTATCATTATGAGCAGGGGACAGAGAATTGGATGTTTTTTAATGAACATTTGTCAAGAACTGTTGATACGACAATTGAGATGCCGGAAGCTGCTTATGCATACTCCTATGATGCATTTTCGAATACGCTTTATCAATTGGAGAAGGAAGAGTCCGGTTATCGGCTTAAACTGGCTCCTTATGAATCCTGTGTCTGGATTTTTTCAGAAGATCCTATTGAAGATGCAAATGAAAGTGTAAAACCGATGTGCCATGGAAAAAAACAGGAGTTGATGGCGGAGTGGAAGGTTTCTTTTGCAGACAGCTTCTCTTACCCGGATTTTAAAGAGACGCTGCCGGTCAGAGAAGTGGTGACGGTAAATACGATTGATGGATATGAGGATAAGTGCGGGACTGTATCGTATGAGACGGTTTTTACCGTTAAGGAAGCGCCAGATGAGGTGTTTCTGGATTTGGGGACTGTTTATGAAATTGCGGAAGTATTTGTAAATAATAAATCTGCCGGGGTGAAATTGTGCCCACCCTATGTATTTGATTTAACTGGATTGGTGAAACTGGGAGAGAACTCATTAAGGGTGGAAGTGACCAATACGTTGGGGACACAGATCAGGGATGGCTTGTCTCAATATCTGGTTATTGAACCATTTGGTGTAGAGGGGCCGGTTATACTTTATACTTAGACTTAAATGGTTGGAAGGGTGCTGGTTCAATATGACTGGTTTTGCTCTTGTGAACGAAAGCATCTATTATCAGATTTTGTCATAACTAATTTATTTTGTTGGCGGGTGCTTCGGCACCCGCCTTTCACTGTTTTACCCTTAAATCAGGATTTGAGTGATTACTGTACGTTGAAACTTAATATTGATAGTTGGTAGTGATTGGTGTATCCTTAATTAAGAAATTCAAAAATTATGGAGGAGAAACATATATATGTTTGATGAATTGTTTAAAAAGAATTGCTTTTCAACAGATGAAAAAGAGAAGCAAGATGCGGCCGATCAATTGGAACAGCTATATGGTTGCCAAATTAGCGCGATAGAGATGGCTGAAAGTGTTTTGTTTGCACATCATGCAAAGGGATGCACTATTGTTGCAGCAAAGATATGTGAAAATGTAGTTATCTATCAAAATGTTACTATTGGATCAAACCTAAAATATAATAAGCGAACAAATGAATGGGAGAATGTTGGGAATCCAGTTATTGGAAAAAATGTTGTCATTTCCGATGGCGCTAAAATTTTAGGTCCAGTAATTATAGGTGACGGTACTGTTATAGGCGCTGGTGCGATTATTACAAAAAATATACCCCCAAATAGTGTTGCGTACGGTGTAAATCAATATAAACCCAAAGATCCTGACTACGATTTGGTTTTCTATAAAAATATGATTGAGCCGGAAAAGATTGTTGCTGCATGTAATGCTTTGATTGCAGAGTATGAGTCACATTGTTGTGATTAAACTATTATAAATTGCAATTGAACTACTAACTTCTGTATTAAGTTAGTAGTTTTTTTATGCAAATAATTAGTCGTGAAAAGAAATTTACCGGAGGAAGCATGCGGTGTTGACCATTATAAATAGGATTGAAGTTTTATATATCTTTTCTTAGGTAATGGGAGAAAGAACAAAAAACTTACCTATATGATGGAGCAGGACAGCATGATGGGGGGCATATTAATGAACGTGACAGGTCCAATGAGCTTTGTTACTCTATTCGTGAAGTTTATTTATATATTTGCTGCATTAGTAGAGTGAAAATAAGGCAATTCGCTATTTATGGGGAATACATAATTAACAATTTTTACTATAATTAAATTTATCGAAGGAGGTACCTACTATGGATCAAAGACAAATAGGAAAATTTATAGCAGAGTTGAGAAATGAAAAAGGTATGACTCAATCAGAACTTGGTGAAAGAATTGGCGTTACAAATAAAACAGTTTCCCGTTGGGAAAACGGAAATTATATGCCAGATATATCAGTTATTACAATGCTATGTGTGGAATTAGGTGTAAGTGCAAATGAACTGCTATGCGCTCAACGATTAAACGATTCAGAGTTTAAAATCAAAGCTGATGAAAATTTAATGGAAACACTCAGCCATATGAAGAATATCAAACATGAAAAATCAATTATTGATTTTTTTACAGGTGCTGGTACTGGGATAGTAGTTTCATGCTTGTTTTCACCCATTTCTATAAGAAGAACATTTGCTTTACTAGTTGGAATTATTTTGATTGGAATAGGTTGGTATAGGAAAGCGAAATATGACAAAATGATTCTTCAACTCTTAGGAGAACGTAATAAGGAGTGCTAGTGCATTTAACAAGAAACCGCCCCAGGCATTGCTTTCGGCGGTTTCCATCTGCGCTGCCCTATGACTGAAAGCCAGCCATTTTGCAAACGCCCCTTATTCATTCATATTATGGTTTAATAATACCATATGAAGGTGATCTTCCCATTTCCCGTTAATTTTTAAGTACTGTGGGGAAAGACCTTCTTCCTGAAAGCCAAGCTTTTGTGTCACCTTCAGGGATCTGATATTTCTTGGCATAATATTAGCTTCAATCCGGTGAAGGCCGTAGTCCTGAAACATAATTTCAATTCCTTTTTTCACAGCTTCTGTCATATAACCCATATTTATTTCATCTTTATCCAGGTTATACCCAAGAAAGCAGGAGAGGAATGCTCCTTTTACAATATTGCTGAATGTCAGGGCGCCGATCACCTTGTCTTCTTCCCCTTTTTTGGAGATCCACAGTTTTAATGCATTGCTGTCTGCGATTTGGTTTTCCAGCTGTTTCTCCTGATATTCCGTGGTGTAATATTCCTCGGGTCTTACAGGTTCCCATTCCGATAAAAATTCCCGGTTTTTTATATAATAGTCCGTGATCATGGGTGCAAATGACAGTTCCGGTGTTCTTAGTAAAAGCCGCTGGGTTTCATAAAATGTTGACATGTTTTCCTCCTGTTGTATTAAAAAATTGGAGTAAAAGTATAGCATGATTGGGAGGATGCGTCAAGGAAATTTAAAAAATGACCGTGATGTCTTGAAATATTAAATAGAAGAAAGTGATACAACTATTTGTTATGCAATGGTTCATGTGCTAACCTCAAAAATATTAAAGAGATGAAGGTGTATCATTTGACTGATGATTTTGTACCGAACATATTAAAATGATTTTATTATATGAAAGAATTTAAAGTATAATCTTTACAAGAATTCCCCTTCCATATTGTGAAAAAACAAAATTTAGAGTACAATAGAGAAGTATGGAGGAGAGTAGCAAATATGAACGAGAACATGGAATTTCACACACATAAGGCAGAGGATGGAACGGAATACACCCATTCCCATTTACCCGGACACCCCCATAAGCACACGAATACAAAGGTGGTTATGAATCGGCTGTCCCGTGCGATCGGACATTTGGAATCTGTGAAACGTATGGTCAGTGAGGAACGAGACTGCAGTGAGGTACTGATCCAGTTGTCAGCTGTTATATCAGCGCTCAATCAGACTGGAAAGGTAATTATCAAGGATCATATTGAACATTGTATTGTGGACGCGGTGGAATCAGGAGACAAGCAGGCTATAGAGGATTTGAACAAGGCAATAGACCGTTTTATAAAATAAAATAAATTCCTGTCTGCAGGAAACCTTATCCAGTAAAAATGAATTGCCAAAACACACTTTTCGAAGTATAATTACTTGAAGTGTGTTTTTTTATACCAACAGGCAGAAAAAGTAGAAAGAGGTAGATTCATTTGTTAAATCAGTTTTCCAGAACCCAGCTGTTACTGGGGGAAGATGCTATGAAGCGTCTGTCAGAAGCGAAAGTTGCAGTATTTGGAATAGGCGGAGTGGGCGGATATGTTGTGGAAGCTCTGGTAAGAAGCGGAGTCCGTTCCTTTGTTCTTGTTGATGATGATAAGGTATGTCTGACCAATATTAACAGGCAGATTATAGCCACCAGAAAAACGGTTGGCAAATATAAGGTAGAAGTAATGAAGGAGCGGATCTTAGAGATCAATCCTGATGCTGAGGTAGAGATGCATAAATGCTTCTTTTTACCGGAGAACGCAGGAGAATTTTCCTTTCAGGACTATGATTACGTAGTGGATGCGGTGGATACGGTAACAGCCAAGCTTCAGCTTGTGATGCAGGCAAAAGAGGCAGGCGTTCCGGTTATCAGCTGCATGGGAGCAGGAAACAAATTAGATCCCACCAGGTTTGAGGTCGCTGACATTTATAAAACATCGGTTTGCCCCCTTGCAAAGGTTATGAGAAGAGAGTTAAAGAAGCGGGGAGTGAAAAAGCTTAAGGTGGTTTATTCAAAGGAAATACCAACCAGGCCCATCGAGGATATGTCCATCAGCTGCCGGACAAACTGTATCTGCCCTCCCGGAGCTGCCCATAAGTGCACAGAGAGAAGGGATATTCCCGGAAGTCTGGCATTTGTGCCGTCTGTTGCAGGTCTGATTATTGCTGGAGAGGTCATTAAAGACCTTGCAGGCGGGCAGCAGAAAGCGTAAAAGGAATAGGAGATAAGGATATGGATTCAGAATACATGGATACTTGTGAATGCAGTCTGTCATTACAACAGCTGGAGCAGATGGATCAGTCAGAATATGTTCTGGTGGATATCAGAGAGGAACGAGCCTATCAGCACGGGTTTATTCCCGGTGCCATTCACATGGAGATGGAAGCAGTCTCAGCAAAAGATTGCGCCCTGCCCAAAGAGAAAAAAATTGTTTTGTATTGCTTAAAGGGTGTGATCAGCGAGGAAGCGGCAGAGACTTTAAGAGAAAAAGGATACACGGCCTACAGCCTGGCAGGAGGTTATGGAGCATGGCTCATTCAGACCATGAAAAAAGAAGAGCAGGGTCAGGGCAGGCTGGAAGAGATTGAAAAGAGTATCAGAAAGAAATTTCACAAGGAACTATTCAGTAAATTTGCCAAGGCAATTAATGAATATGAACTGGTAAAGGAAAATGACAAGATAGCCGTGTGTATCTCAGGCGGTAAGGACTCTATGCTGATGGCAAAGCTGTTTCAGGAGATCCGGCGCCACAACAAATTTCCTTTTGAACTGGTATTTCTTGTTATGGATCCGGGGTATCACGAGACAAACCGTCAGGTAATTGAAAACAATGCCAGACTTTTAAATATTCCCATTACCGTTTTTGAAACGCAGATTTTTGATGCAGTCTATGAAGTGGAGAAATCCCCCTGCTATCTGTGTGCAAGAATGAGAAGGGGGCATTTATACAGCAAGGCTAAGGAACTGGGCTGCAATAAGATTGCACTTGGTCATCACTATGATGATGTGATTGAGACCATTCTCATGGGAATGATGTACGGCGGTCAGATCCAGACCATGATGCCAAAGCTGCACAGCACCAATTTTGAAGGTATGGAGCTCATACGTCCGCTATATCTTATCAGAGAAGATGACATCAAACGGTGGCGGGATTACAATGACCTTCATTTCATCCAGTGCGCATGCCGGTTTACTGATACCTGCACCACCTGCAGGACAGATGGAAATACCGGCTCCAAACGGGTGGAGATTAAGAATCTGATCAGTCAGCTGAAGGAGACTAACCCCTATATTGAAGGCAATTTATTTAAAAGTGTGGAGAATGTAAATTTAAGCACCATTATTGCTTATAAAAAGGATGGGGCAGTCCATCATTTTCTGGATGATTATGATGAGAAAAAGACTGATAAAAAAGAAAATCAGGAAGAATATTAGAATTAGGCTTGAAAAACATATTAACCTTGTGGTAAATTATGAATAGGAGGTTATGCATATGAAAATTTCAACGAAAGGCCGTTATGCCATCAGACTCATGATTGATCTGGCAGAACACAATAACGGAGAATTTATCACGCTGATGGACATTGCCCAAAGGCAGGAGATATCAGAGAAGTATTTGGAATCCATAGTCTCTATTTTAAGTAAGAATAATCTCCTTATCTCTTTACGAGGAAAAGGCGGCGGCTATAAGCTTGCCAAGGATCCGGAGCTTTATACTGTGGGAAGCATTTTGCGGCTTACAGAAGGATCTCTTGCGCCAGTCTCCTGTCTGGAAGGGGAGACCAATAACTGCAACCGAGCCGGTCAGTGTCAGACTCTGGAGATGTGGGAAGGGCTTAATAAGCTGATTAATGATTACTTTGACGGGATAACCATTGCAGATTTAATTCATAAGAATGATTATATGAATAATTATGTGATATAGGAGAATTAAGTATATTCTTAAAGGATTTTGCGGGAGGAGTTTTATTATTGCCATATATGAGATAGCGGAAGACAGACATCGAAAGGTGTCTGTTTTTTGTGTATGCAGGAAAATTGGTATCGTTACAGTTAAAGCAATATTAAGGCTTTCGTGCAATTTCACAAAGCGATGCTAATCTGCTATTGTCGAATTTTGGAAGCTAACATGTACCTACTTATCGATATATTGTGAATGGAATTGTTTGACTTTTTTCCAGCAGATAAGAAAAACGCATGGCGATCGACTGCTTTTAAAGATATTTTTGAAGTAACTTCATTTGCCTTATTAGATGGCGAAATCTGATATTAAAGTAAAGAGAGTATTTTATTATGAATTATATAATGAGAAGGTTTGAGAAATTAAAACCTGTGTTTTTATACAGAGCACAAAGAACCAATGATTTAGGGGAATTTCAGTGTCAGAGATAAGATGATAGATGGGGCTGTAAAAAAACTCC
>JAAOXG010000064.1 GCA_013036995.1 Lacrimispora defluvii | reverse complement strand
GGTGCCGAAGGCACTTATTTATTTGTAATAACTTATTTCAATAATTACCTTAATGCTATTCTCATAGGAATTCATAGCATTATGGAATTACGGAAGCAAGGACTCGTAGTAACAAAATTGATTGGCCATGTACAATTTTGGAAGTTAACGTGTATAATTTTGTCACTAAGGTTGAATTTTTTGCCATAAAATGATAAATGTTATATTTGATATTATAATATACTGGTTTGTTTTAAGAAAGGAATTTATTTATGGTGAGAATTATTTATCTGGTGTCTTCTGTGATTATGATTGTTTTTATTATTCGCAGATTATTAATTAAAGCTGTAAAAATGAGCCTGCAAATTAGAACTTATGAAGGAAAAACGGAGGGTTCAATCATAGGTGTCAGAGAAACTTATGAAAAAAAGAAGAATTTTTCTAAAGAATATTACTATTATCCGACATATCGTTACACAGTAAACGATATTACATACGAAGAAGAGTTTCCGTTTCATGAAAATAAAGAGGAAAAATTACCTATTGGAGAGATCCGAATAATACAATATGATGAAAAAAATCCGAAGAACTTTTATCCGGTTGTGAATAAAAATGCCTGGTTTTTAGAAGCATCTAAATATACTTTAAGTATAGTGTGGATTATTGCAACAGCTTTCTACATTTGGTGTAAATGACAGCATTAATTTTTTTATATAATCCCCAGTATTAACTCCATTAAAAACACAACCCCGCAAGCCGTCATGGAAACAAAAATTAACGACTTCCCCCTATAAGCCATAATCACAGCTGCCGCCAATGCTGCCGCTGCGGACCAGATACTCCTGGTAGCTGATAAAATTGCCGGAAACGTCATCACGGACAAGGTTACATAAGGAACGTAGAAGAGAAAAGACCGTACCCATGTATTTTTTATATCCCGCCGGATCAGAGTCAGAGGAAGTACCCGTATGGCGTAAGTCACAATTGCCATTACCAAAATGTATACATAGATACGGTCATTCATAACAATCCTCCTCTTTGGTTGGAAATGGAAATAAAAATGCAGCTGCTCCTGCAATTACAACTGTCAAAAGAATAAGCCTCATACCAGAAGTAATCATACGCAGCCATGGAAGCCGGGAAAACAGGAAACTGAGAATCATGGAAGCAGCCACTACCCACGCCAAAGTACGGTTATCCCTTGCCGGAGGTACGATAATCGCGATAAACATGCCATATAACCCCACACTTAATGCACTAATAATCCGGTCTGGAAGCAGGCTTCCTGACACTGCACCGAAAGCAGTTCCAAGTGTCCAGCCAGGTATGGCTGCAGACAGGAGTCCATAACAGTACAGTGGATCTATTTTTCCGGATTTGCACACTGAAACACCAAAAACTTCATCTGTTACGCCGTATCCAATAAGAAGACGATGGATAAAAGGAGTTTCTTCTTTAAATTTCTGGGACAGGAAACAGGACATTAAGCTATATCTTAAATTAATCACAAACTGGACGAGAGCCAGTTCTCCAAGGGATGCCCCTGCTTTAATAATCCCAAGTCCGGCAAACTGTCCTGCTGAGGTTAAGTTGGTAAGTGACATCACGATGGCCTGCCATGGTGTAAGACCCGTATTTGCTGCCATGATGCCAAAGGTAAAGGATACTGCAAAATACCCAAGCCCGATTGGAATCCCGTCCTTTATTCCGGTAGTATATTGTAAGCTGCGCTGATTCATAAAAATCCTCCGTAACAGGGCTTGTAACCCTTTGGTAAACTAAGAAAAATATACCACGGTTCTTTACATCAGTAAAACAAATGTTTATAATGGAAACATTAGGAAAACTGATGGATAAGGGGGCGGATGAATGAACCGGTACCGGGCAGTCGTTAAGATTGCAGAATGTGGGGGATTTACAAAGGCGGCCAGAGAGCTGGGCTATACACAGTCTGCTGTGAGCCAGATGGTTCAGTCTCTGGAAGAGGAACTTGATACGGTCCTTTTTGTACGGTCAAAAAAAGGTGTAACACTGACTCCGGACGGTGCAGAACTTATGCCTTACATAAAAAATATCTGCCATGCATACAGGGAATTGATGGAAAAACGAAGTGAGATAGAAGGAATTCAGAATGCATCCATCCGGATTGGAACATTTGCCAGCGTATCCTGTCACTGGCTTCCGGGACTGATGAAAGGATTCAAAGAAACATATCCTTCTGTCAGCTTTCAGCTTTATCAGGGAGACTACACGGCAATCGAGGAGCTGGTGAAGGAAGGGAGCGTGGACTTTGGTTTCATTAATCCCCAGGCAGTAACCGATCAGGAATTGAAAACCATTCCCTTAAAAAAAGATCCCATGCTTGCAGTTCTTCCCATCAACCATCCCCTGGCGGCGAAAGATAATATTCCTATTGAGGAATTGGCGCAGGAGCCATTTATATTGCTGGAAGAGGGAAGTATGAATGAGCCTATGGAATATTTCCAGCAGCATGGAATCAAGCCCAACATTCAATATATTGTTCATGATGATTATACAATTATGGCGATGATTGAAAAAGGACTGGGTGTGGGTATTCTTTCCGACTTGATTTTAAACAGGGTGGATTATAAAAATGCTGTAAGAAATATGGAACCGCCGCTTAGCAGAACCATTGGAGTCGTATTTAAGGATCAGAGGATTTTACCTGCTGCAAGCAGGCATTTTCTGGACTTTTTGACAGATGCATACAAAGAATTGGAATGAGTATGGAAAATACCTTTTTCCGTTTCTGGGAATCTGGAAAAATAATTACCATGTATTACCACTGGAAAAATGGAAGTGAGAGTGCTATCATATTCTTGTAACACAAATGTAATAAATTTGTAACAAACCCAAAAGGAGGAAATAACATTGAAGAAACTAAAGGCAATTGGATTGATTACGTTAACCTTAACAAGCATGCTTCCATTATCAGCAAACGCAGCGGTGAATAACTCTTACAGACAGTGCTATGGCGGAAGAAACGTGACTGCAATTTATGGCTCCTGCAATGCCAGTGATTTAAAGGCGAAGCTTCAGCAGCTTGGGATCAACTCAAACAATTTTGACTGGTCATGCTTAATCAACGGCAATGGTAATAATAATGGAAATTGCAACAATGGTAACGGAAGCAATACCAATAATGGAAATACAAACAATGGTAATACCAACAACGGAAATACCAATAACGGAAATACCAATAACGGAAATACCAACAACGGAAATACCAACAATGGCAATACCAACAACGATAACACAAACAATGGCAACACAAACAACAGTTCTACTACCAACAAGACCTACACCCAGCAGGTTGTTGATCTGGTAAATGCAGAAAGAGCAAAAGCTGGACTTGCACCTCTTACCATTGATACTAACGTAGAAAAAGCAGCTAATGTTAGAGCCAATGAAATTCAGTCTTCTTTCGAGCATGTACGTCCTAACGGCAGCTCCTTCTCCACTGCATTAAAAGAGCAGAACGTTAAATTCCAGGGCGCAGGTGAGAACATTGCCTGGGGACAGAAAACACCAGAAGAAGTTATGAATGCCTGGATGAACAGTGCCGGACACCGCGCTAACATCTTAAATAAAAGCTTTACACATATCGGTGTTGGTAATTTACAAAACAGTGCAGGTACACAGTACTGGGTACAGTTGTTTACATATTAATAAAATAAGTCCTCACCGGACTCCATACATTAGGCTCCCCTCCAGACGTTGTGTTTGGCGGGGAGTTTTTGCTGATAAGCGATCATAGACGAAAAACTTATTCAACCATTCCATCCCGGACAGTGATTATCCGGCTGCTGCTTTTGGCTGCCTCTGCTGAATGCGTAACCATGATGATCGTTTGTTTGCTCTCCTCATTGATCTGGTGCAGCAGGTGCATAATTTCCGCCCCGGTTTTACTGTCCAGATTTCCAGTGGGCTCGTCTGCAAAAAGAATCTCAGGGCCTCCAATCAAGGCACGGGCAATTGCCACACGCTGTTGCTGTCCGCCTGACAATTCACGGGGAGTATGCTTTTGCCTGTCAGATAACCCTGTCAATTCCAAAATGTAGCTTAATTTCTTTATATAGTCCTTCCATTTCCTGCCATCCAAAAGCAAAGGAAGCATGACGTTTTCTTCCACATTCAGGTTAGGGATTAAATTATAAAACTGAAACACAAATCCTATTTTCTGACGGCGTAAACGGCTCATTTGTTCATCTTTCAGATGGGAGATATCGGTACCGTTAAGACGTATGGTGCCGCTGGTGGGAGAGTCAAGGCCGCCGAGTATATAAAGCAGCGTACTTTTTCCGGAACCGGAAGGTCCCATAATGGATACAAATTCCCCCTTCATTACTTCCAAAGACACATCTTTTAATACATTGGTTATGGTTTCGCCAATCCGAAAATCTTTTACAATATGTATGCCCTCAACAGCTATGGTACTGGTTAATGGTTTCATTTGCAGAACCTCCATTTTTTGACCTTAAAATTTGATCTCTTCTATTATTTTCATCTGCCGGCTTTTAAAAATCGGAATGACAGAACCAGACAGGGTGATTAATATCCCACTTGCTCCTGCCATTAAAAATGTTCTGGCACTAAGTGCTGGTTCCATAGTGATTTTTGGACCAGCCACTATAAAAATTGTTCTTATTTCCATATAGGAAACAAATATGGAAATTGCTGCGCCCAACATGCCGCAGGAAAAACTTTCAATTACCGTCATTCTCCTGTTTTGCCGGATGCTTAGACCCATTGAATGATACATGGCGATGGTACGGCGTTTCTGCATATAGTTAATGAGCAGATTATTAATAACACCAATTGCAGCGAGCAATAAAATAAAGTAAGTCAGGCTGTGCATGGGTTTTAAAAAGGCCCCTACTGTAGAATGGGCATCTGCATTAAATTCTTTCACCGTCCGGCTCCAGTTTTGTGTATTGCCAAACAAATCACGGATTTGGATCATGACCCCATCAGGATCAGTGGCAGTATAAGCTAAAAAGCCGTAGTTTTTCATGCCAAAATCAATGGCTGCATAAGAACCTGGAATCACGGCTTCCACATCAGTTGCCCTAGATTTAAAACTGCCGGTTATAACATAAGAGGCAGCAGCGGTTCCATTGGATAGTGTGAGAGTATCTCCCACAGTAAACCCTGTCCGATTCAGACAACTCTCGCTTAATAGGATGGATCGATTGGTAGCAAATGCAGAAACAGCCTGATCCTGCATAAGGGGTTTTGTATAATGAAGTGCCAGCATGGAATTATACCATTCCAGGTTGTCTGTCGCCTCAAGCCGTGAAAAAAGAACGCCGTTTCCATGTAATTCATTCTTGTACACAAAGAGTGGGAGTACCTTATGAACCCCATCCATATTTTCCACCTGATCTACAAACTCAGGGGTCATTTGCCCGTCTGCAAAGCCTTGCAATTCTGCGCCTTTAAATACATCACTGATATAGGTATTTACGAAATCCCCCACAACACTGATTGCGATCACTGCGGAAATACTGATAAAAAGCAGTGTGATGTTCTGTGTTATGTTTTTATTGTCCCGCAAGTTCCTGGCAGCCAGCCTGCCTATATTATGAAAAAGCAGGCCGTAAACCCATTCAAGCCCTATGGAAACCAGATTTGTCAAAAGGGGAATGATTAAAATGGTTGCTGCAATCAGCCCTAATAAGGAGAACCCGCCAGCTAGATTCAACATGTTTTGAGGAACAAGCTTTGGAAGAAATATTGATATTAGAAAGAGAATACTTCCTGATCCAATGATTAAGTGCCGGGGAGGGGAAGGCTCTTCAACAGTGCCAAGAACAACCTCCTTAATTGGAAGGCGGCTTGCCCGGCAAACCGGTAGCCATGCGCTAAGGAGAGAAATGGCAAAAGCTGTAGTGAAAGAGGCTATGATACTGAATGGTGTTATAACAACGGGAATCTCAATCCCCTGTGGCAGAGACTTTCCCATACCCCGCAAAATCAGTTTCAGCACAGCCATTCCAACTGGAATGCCAAATAGTCCGGCTATACTGCCATATAACAGGCTTTCCAAAAGAAGAATACGGGTGACCTCTTTTTGGGTTGCACCTATGCTTCGAAACGTTCCGATTACAGGCAGCCGGTCCAGTGTAATTACCTTGTAGCTGCTGTAAATGATAAAAACACTGATTGTGAGGGAAAAAAAGCTGATCAGAAAAAATGGCATGGACTTTTGCCTTGCATCGGCTTTTATTTGTGCTTCGTTTATAATTTCAGACACCTGAAATCTGCCGTCAGGCAGCACGGACTCCAGCCCGTTTATCAGGTCTGCTGTAGAGACGCCTTTTGATGGTTTTATTAAAATCTCGTTGTATCCATCTGTTTTATTAAAAAGCCCGGATAACGTAGAAAGTGGTAAAAGTGCGGTTGCACCCCTTGTTTTTCTCAGAAAAACAGTATCATAAGCAGCAATTTCAGCTACCTCAAAACAAACTGGATTTCCTCCGATTTGCAGGGTGATCTTATCGCCCTTTTTAATGCCGTACTTTAAAGTAAACCGGTCAGGAAGAATAATTTTTCTACCGGAGAAGTCTTTGAGTTCTCTGCCATCCAGGAGACGAGGCTTATTTATCTCATCAAGCTGTGACAGATCTGCTGCAATTAAGTCCACTGTTTCATAATAGCCATTTTCGTGATAGAAACAGCTTTCTTTCAGCATACCGACTTTTGCACTGATCAGGGGTAAGTCGGGTATATCCTCAATTTTTAAGGAATCTGATTCCCCTGGAGCATGAATAGAAACCGTTGCACTTCCTGACATACCACGTGCCATTTTCTCCTGGGCATTTTCATAGGAAGAAGCAAGAGAAAAAGACACAAACAGCAATGTGGAAGAGAGAAGGATTGAAAGAAGCATAACTGCAGTTCTTGCTTTGTGCTCTTTCCCATTAATTAAAATGTATTTTAATATTATTTTCAACAAAACACCTGCTTTCTGATTAAATGGCATAAAAATAGGCTGACAGCTATCATAATGAAATGATAGACTATCAACCTTAATCTGCGTTTCAGGCAACCTTAATTAACCTTAACCAATGGGAAACTGTATATGAAAGGATGTTCCAATTAAAGGCGTGCTGGACACGGTAATGATTCCTCCGTGAAGTTCTGTAATGCTTTTTGCAATGGCAAGCCCCAGGCCCGTTCCACCAGACCTGGGTTCGGTACTCGTTCGCCGATAGTAGCGCTGAAAGATGGAATGTGTTTCCTCTTTTGACATTCCCATTCCATTATCAGATACGTTGATCAGAAGCATGGTATCAGAAACGGATATCTGCAGAGAAACCGCGGTATTTTCATCTCCATGGACAAAACTATTGAGAATGATATTTTGAAATACTCTTGTTAAGAGTACGGGATCGAAAGAGAATAAAAATGTTTCCACGGAAGATTCAAAGCCTATGGTACGTTGTTCATATTCTGGATTATTTAAGATATCAATTACCAGTTCTTTCAGGAAGCGTATGAAATTCTGTTCCTGCAGATTCAGAGGAATCATACCATTATCCAGCTGATAGGTTAATTTCAGATCATGAATCAGCGATTCCATAAAGGAGACATTTTTTAAGATAACCTTTGAGTACTGTTTGCGTTGTTCCTCTGTTTTAATGCCGTCTTCCTGTAATAGTTCAGCATACCCTTTTATAGGGGATAAAGGTGTTTTTAAATCATGGGTGATATTGGCAATCCATTCTTTCCGCATTGTATCCGTCTGTTCCCGCAGTCTGTCGCTTTCTTTAATTTCTGAATCCAGAGTGTTCAGACTAAGGTAAAGATCCTTATAAGCACCATTAATATTAACTGGAAGATAGTTACGGTATGAAATTTCTCTGATGGAGGTTGTTAAGCGGTTCATGATGTGCGTTGTCCAGAATCCATAGAGAATACCTAAAATTAAAACAACAGAAAAAAGTATTCCCAGAATAAGAAGTATAATTGTTTTTCCATCTGAAAACCTGTCTCCATTGAGATACATAGTTATTTTGGAAATCTTCATTGGAAAATAGAGTATATAGGCATAGTCCTCTCCATTGTCAGTAACTGTCCCTACAAAAGCGGTTGTTTTGCTGCCATCTAATCTTCCTGTCTGATAAAGCTTAAAAAGCTCAGGAGCGGAGTAACTGGGATCAGTCTGGTCAGGCTTTTGAAAGCTAAATCGTTCATTTCCAGAATGATCAATAATCTGAAGTCCGATCTTATTTTCCTGAAGCAGTTCCAGTCCCTCGGGCAGGATTTGTGGGTTTCCATCTGTCAAAACAATGTATTCTTTGAAATTCTCCGTTATTGTTTTGGGCCAGTCGCTTCTTGTGTTTATACCGGCAGGTGTTTTAACCGCAATTAATAAGTAAAATAGGAATGCAGCAGTGATAACCGTTCCAAGCAGCGATAGAAAGAAAATCAGATAAATATGAAAAATGGTACAATATCCGGATTTTTTCATTTAATCAGTCCTCTTCTTTAATTTGTATCCCAGGCCTTTTACAGTAATCAGCTGCCGTGGATTTGAAGGAGTGTCTTCTATTTTCTCACGGATATGGCGGATATGTACCATAATGGTATTATCACAAATGCTGCTGTATTCGCCCCAGACTTTTTCATACAGGCGCTCTTTGCTGATGATTTTATCCGTGTTTTCCATCAGATAAGACAGTAGCAGAAATTCACGTCCCGTCAGATAGATTTCCTGCCCTGACTTATAGACACGGCAGCTTTCTTTATTCAGAGTAAGAGCCCCGGCATTTAAAATTTCCCCGTCCCCCAGGCAGGATGAGGCCTGATACTGCTGACGGCGAATATGGGCTTTGATGCGGAAAACCAATTCTCTTGGACTGAATGGCTTTGTAATATAATCATCACCTCCGCAGGAAAGCCCCAGAATCTTATCAATATCATCATTCTTAGAAGAAAGAAACAAGATGGAGCAGTAGGAGAATTCCCGGATTTTTTTGCATACCTCCAGGCCGTCAAGATCCGGGAGCATCACATCCAGAACAACAACGTCAGGCTGGAACTCCCGGCAGATCTGTAATGCTTCAAGTCCGGAATATGCCCGCTCAATGACACGAAAACCATCCTGCTGCAACACTTCCTGTATCAGATCAACAATATCCCTTTCATCATCAACCAATAATAATTTGCTGTTTATTTCCATAATATCCCCCGCATTTATCCTGATAGAACCATCATAAACGGTCAAACAGATAATAGCAACAGCGATTTAATAACAGGCTATATTTACGGTATTGATTTACTTTTCACCAGTTCCATAAAACGCAGCATTTCCGGATTTAAATATTTATTCTGATGGTAAATTATCTGGTAATCCCGTTTCAGTTCAATTTCCTTAAGGGGCAGGGCAATAAGTGTTCCTTTTTCCAAGTATTCAGCCACCTGGCGTTCTGGCAGTATGGCAATTCCAAGATTAGCATGAACTCCCCATATGATTGCTTCGTTGCTGGTGCTTTCAAGGGCAGGGCGGAGAATGAAATCATGGAGGTGAAAGGCAGCTTCAGCCAGTTTTCTGGTCTGGCTTCCATTTTCTCTTAACAGAAAACGTTCTTCCCTTAAGTCCTCCAGTGTAACGTTCTCCTTTTTGGCAAAGGAGTGAGAAGGGCTGCATACCAGCACTAACTGTTCTTTGGCAAATGGTTCCGTCAGAATTTTGTCCGAGCTGCTCACTCCTTCTGTGAGAGCAAGATCCAGCTGGTTTTCCAGTATGGCAGTTTCTATTTTTTCTGAGGTGTCAACTTTTATATAAGGCATGGGAATCTCATCGTCTTTCGTGAAACAATGAATGATTTCAGGCATCAGACAAGCCCCGATTGTGCTTGAAAATCCGATGCGCAGCGGAGTGGTATGATTCTGCTTTTTAAACTCCAGATCCATTTCCATATAAAGAGAGGTAATGTGGGACGCGAATTCGTACAGATGACGGGCTGCGCTGGTTTTTTGAATGCCCCTACCAACCCGTTCAAATAACCGGATGGAGTATTCGTTTTCCAGTTCCCGGATTGCAAGGCTTACGGCAGGCTGGCTGATATTCAGCTTATTGGCGGCAGCAGTAATGCTTTCTTCCTTATAGACGGTGACAAAGATCATCAATGTTTTAATGGACATGACTTCCTCCTGACTGATATCATATTTACATACTGGTAATATATGATATATAAGCAAAAAAATATGGTTCTAGGGGAATAGATAAGGAAATTCTACCATATAGATAAAGAAAAAACAATAACATACTTTACAAATATGTAAATGGGGATTAAACTTCCAGATAACACACGGAGCATGCGGAGGTTCATAAATGAGAAAACCAGGAAAAAAGCGGGCAGCAGCCCTTGCGCTGATGATAGTGGCAGCAGGAATACTGGCAGGATGTGCAAAGCAGACGGATTCCGGTAAAGACGGAACAATTACTATTACCAACGTTTCTTACGATCCCACCAGAGAGTTTTATCAGGAGTACAACAAAATCTTTGAAGACTATTACAGGGACACCTATAAAACCGGAATAACTGTGGTCCAGTCCCACGGAGGATCAGGGGGTCAGGCACGTTCCGTCATTGAAGGAGCCAAAGCGGATGTGGTGACTCTGGCTCTGGCTCATGATATTACCATGATTGAAAAGTCTGGTCTGATCGATTCCGGTTGGATTAAGGAATTTGAGGGAAATTCATCACCTTATACCTCTGCAATCGTATTTCTGGTAAGGAAAGGGAATGAAAAAAACATAAAAGACTGGTCTGATTTAATCAAACCAGGTGTTGAAGTCATTACCCCGGATCCCAAGAGCAGTGGTGGTGCCTGCTGGAATTTCCTGGCGGCATGGCAGTATGCAAAGATCACTGATCAGGGAGATGAGGAGAAGATGAAAGCCTTTGTGGCAGATCTTTATAAAAATGTTTCTGTCATGGATTCAGGAGCCAGGGGAGCCACCACCACATTTGTGGAAAATGGTCAGGGAGATGTGCTGATTGCATGGGAAAACGAAGCCATCAATACGGTGAAAGAGTATCCGGATCAGTATGAAATAATCACTCCCAGTATCAGTATTCTTGCAGAACCCAGTGTGGCGGTAGTGGATGAAAACGCCCGCAAAGACGGAGCAGAGAAAGCATCAGAGGAATACTTAAAATACCTTTATTCCGATAAAGCCCAGAGGTTGATCGGAGAATATGGATACAGACCCTCAAACAAAACGATTCTATCTGAATTCTCTGGAAAATTTGATCTTAATGTAAATCTTTGCACCATTGACGATTTTGGCGGCTGGGATGCTGCTTATGAGACTTTTTTTGCAGACGGAGGAATCTTCGATGAAATTTACGTCAATTAGAGGGAGGAACCACACATGACGAAACAGTTAGATCGGACAGGAAAAAGCCAGCGAGTCATACCAGGATTCGGACTGAGTATGGGGATTACTCTTTTTATGCTTTCCGCCATTATACTGATTCCCCTTGCATCAGTCCTGATATATTCCTTCCAGTTATCACCCCGGGAATTTTTAGAACTGATTACAAAGACCAATGTGGTAAATGCGTTCAAGACCAGCCTGCTATGTTCTCTTTTTGCCGCATTTGTCAACAGTGTGTTCGGCCTGATTCTCGCCTGGGTCCTTGTCCGGTACGAGTTTCCCGGCAAACGGATTATGGACGGAATCATTGAGCTTCCCTTTGCCCTCCCCACTGCAGTAGCAGGAATTACACTGTCTAAGCTGTATTCCGATACCGGGGTTATGGGCGGATTCCTTGGACTGTTTGGGATAAAAGCGGCATATACGAAGATCGGGCTTACCATTGCCCTGATTTTTATTGGAATCCCATTTGTGGTCCGGTCCATTCAGCCGGTTCTGGAGACACTTGATCCACGGTATGAAGAGGCGGCGGCAATTCTTGGAGCCGGGAAGTTCCACACCTTTCGAAAGGTAATTCTTCCAGAGCTTGGACCTGCGCTTTTAACTGGCTTTGGTCTTGCATTTGCAAGAGGGGTGGGGGAATACGGCAGCGTGATCTACATATCAGGGAACAATGCCAGAAATCAGACACAGGTGGTTTCTTATGTGATCATGCAGAAACTCAATTATGTGGATTATCCGGGAGCAACGGCAATTGCTTTAGTGATGCTCTTTTTATCCTTTCTTGTCTTGCTTTTAGTAAATATGGTTCAGGTACATCAGGCGAAGCGCACCAGCTGCTTATAGGAGGTAACATGTATGAAAATAAAAAGTAAGTGGATTCTCATAGGAATCAGTGGAGTATTTCTTTTTTTCATGCTGGTTCTGCCTCTGATCTCCGTTATTATTAATTCCCTAAAAGAGGGGATGGGCTTTTACTTTCAATCACTGGCTTCCCCTACTGTAAAATCGGCGTTTGGAGTCACTGTGCTGGCAGCTGTGATTGCGGTCGTGGTCAACACCATCTTCGGTATTGCAGCAGCTTGGCTGATTACCAGATTTTCTTTTAAAGGAAAACAGATTCTCTCAGCAGTCATTGACATTCCATTTTCCATTTCTCCAGTCATTGCAGGGCTTGCCTTTTTAATGACATTTGGGAGGATGGGATGGGCAGGCGGTCTGATTGCCAGACTGAATGAGGCTCTTGGAACGAATATCCAGATCGTATTTGCCGTTCCGGGAGTGGTGCTTGCCACTGTATTTGTCACATTTCCATTTGTATCAAGGGAAATTATACCCGTACTTCTGTCTGTAGGAAAAGAAGAGGAAGAGGCGGCGGCACTTATGGGGGCAGATGGCTTTACCATATTCCGGAAAATAACCTTTCCTCATATCCGTTGGGCCCTTATTTATGGGGTGATTCTCTGCACGGCAAGAGCACTTGGAGAGTTTGGCGCTGTCCATGCTTTGTCAAAAACCAGAGGGGAGACATTTACCCTTCCTCTGGAAATCGATGCCCTCTATCTTTCCAATTCATCGGAGTCCATTACCTCGGCATTTGCTGTCTCTTCCATTCTGGTTCTTATGGCAGTAGCAGTGCTGATCATACGAAATATAGCAGAGCATCAGGCAAAAAAGAATGAGGAAAACCATTAATGTGAAGTCAGGAGGGTCTTATGTACATAGAAATGAGAAATATTGAGAAATCATACGGAGATTTTAAGGCTTCCAAAGAGGTGAATTTTGGGCTGGAAAAAGGAACACTGGCAGCCCTTCTTGGACCCAGCGGAAGCGGGAAAACAACAATTCTGCGTATGATTGCTGGTTTTGAAACACCGGATACCGGTGATATCATAATCGATGAGCAACGAGTCAATGATCTGCCTGCTGCAGACAGAGGAATCGGTTTTGTATTTCAAAATTATGCACTGTTCCGGTATATGACCGTCTATGAAAATATCGCTTTCGGACTGGAAGTGAAAAAGATTAACAAAAAGCTGATAAAAGAGCGTGTCATGGAACTGCTTTCCTTAACCGGATTGGAAGGGTTAGAAAAACGCTATCCCAATCAGCTTTCCGGGGGACAGCGTCAGAGGGTTGCATTTGCCAGGGCACTGGCACCAAACCCAGGATTATTGCTTCTTGATGAGCCATTTGCGGCGATTGATGCAAAAGTGCGTCAGGAACTTCGCAGCTGGTTAAAGGAGATGATTCATAAGGTGGGCATTACCAGCATCTTTGTGACACACGATCAGGATGAGGCAGTAGAAGTTGCAGATGAAATTATTGTCACCAATCAGGGCAGAATCGAACAGATTGCAAATCCGTTTGAGATCTATAAAAATCCTGCAACTCCTTTCGTCGCTGAGTTTATCGGGCAGTCCGCCAGAATGGAAGGGTATCATAAATTGAAGGGATTTGAAAAAGGTGATTTTATAGGGGCGATCATACGGCCGGAATTTGTGGAAGCATTTAAAAGTGACAATTTAAAATTTCAGGATGTGATGAGATGTTCGGAGGAGGGAATCATTGAAGATATCTCATTCCGCGGAAATTATCTGGAGGTCCGTCTGAATGTAAACGGAGTTTCCTTAACAACACGCAGATCCTTAGAAAGGCGTCCTGTTTCCATTGGAGAAAAAATGCATGTGATTGTTTACCGGATCTATGCTTACGATGACAAGAAAGCGTATCTGCTGGAAAATTCACTGTTAAACGGAGCCAATATCGTCACATTCTGACATAGAAAATAGAGATCTTACAGAGGAGTCAAAAATGAGTATAAGGTTAAAACGGGAAGTTATGACGGCGGATGTCCTGATTATAGGGGGAGGGACGGCTGGTTGTTATGCGGCGCTGACTCTTTCAAACCATTCAGATTTAAAGGTCATCGTTGCCGAAAAAGCAGGGATCAGGAGGAGCGGCTGTCTGGCAGCAGGGGTAAATGCCATAAATGCCTATATTACTGACGGGCAGACCCCTGAGGATTATGTGGACTATGCAATGAAAGATGCGGCGGGCATTGCCAGAGAAGATCTTCTGTTAACGGCAGCCAGGAGATTTAACAAAGTGACCGCTGATTTAGAACGGCTGGGGCTTGTGATCCTAAAGGATGAATCGGGCAATTATGTGACCAGAGGAAAGCGCAATATTAAGATAAATGGAGAAAACATAAAGCCTGTTCTTGCTGATGCCGTATTGCAGGCACCAAATGTCACGGTCTTAGAGCACGTAAATATAACTGATCTTCTTGTATCTGACAATGAAGCAAGGGGGGCTGTGGGCTTTCATATAGAAGAAACTACTGCTTATGAAATCCGGGCTGCAGCAGTTATTGTGACTACCGGAGGTGCGGCTGGTCTTTATAAACCCAACAACCCGGGCTTTTCCCGCCATAAGATGTGGTACCCTCCTTTTAATACAGGTGCAGGTTATGCCATGGGAATTAAGGCGGGTGCAGAAATGACCTCCTTTGAAATGCGGTTTATTGCACTCCGCTGCAAGGATACCATAGCACCTACCGGAACCATTGCTCAGGGAGTCAGAGCAAAACAGATCAATTCAAAAGGTGAGATTTACGAAGAAAAATACGGGATTACCACCAGTGAACGGGTCTATGGAACCGTAAGGGAGAATCAGCTTGGCAATGGTCCCTGCTATCTTCACACAGAGGGAATTGACAAAGATACAGAGGAGGATTTACTGAAAGCGTATTTAAATATGGCCCCCAGCCAGACTCTTCGGTGGCTGCAAAGTGACAGGACCCCTGGAAAAGAGGATGTGGAAATAGCCGGAACCGAGCCTTATATTGTTGGAGGGCACACGGCAAGCGGTTACTGGATTAATACCAACAGGGAAACCACTGTAACCGGTTTGTATGCTGCTGGTGACGTAGCAGGTGGCTGTCCCCAGAAGTATGTGACCGGAGCCCTGGCAGAAGGAGAAATTGCAGCACTTGATATTATTAAAAAAGGCCGGAGAATAGATGGTTCCTATGAGGTTTTACCCTTTGCTGAGGAAACATTTCTGGAGTATGAACGGATTTTAAATGGCTCAGAGGCAGTTTTTACAGCAGAGGAACTGGAAGAAGCCATGCAGAAGGTGATGGATGAGTACGCAGGAGGAATTTCGGTCAATTATCAGTATAATGAAAAGCAGCTGAAGCTTGGGGAAGAAAAAATACTGGAAATCATGAAACTGACCAGATATATAAATGCCCCCGACATGCATGAGCTGATGTTTGTCTATGAGCTTCTGGAACGCCTGGTTGTATGCCGGTCAGTAATTGCCCATTTAGGTTTCAGAAAAGAGACCAGGTGGCATTCCTTCCAGGAAAATCTGGATTTTCCCAGGTCAGATGAGGCTTACCATAAATTTGTAAACTCCAGGATGAAAGACGGAGTGCTGGTTTTAAGACTTCGTGATATAGGAAAGGAGAGCGGTTATGAGCATACGGATATCTAAAGAAGCATGTGTGGGTTGTCTGGCATGCACCAGAGTGTGTCCGGGGAGTCTGATAAAGGAAAAAGACGGGAAAGCATTTATAAAATATTCCAGAGACTGCTGGGGGTGCGCTTCCTGTGTAAAGGCGTGTGGGTTTGGAGCCATTGATTTTTACTTAGGAGCTGATATGGGAGGAAATGGTACTGTGATGAACGTATCAGAACATGGTGATCTCCTTCTTTGGAAAGTTACAAGACCCGATGGTACCGTCCGCATAATTGAGGTCAACGGCAAAAATTCGAATAAATATTAGAGGAGAGATGATTATGAGCAGATTATCCCATCTGGATGAATTGGAAGCAGAAGCAATATATATTATCAGAGAGGTAGCCGCCCAGTGTGAGAAGCCGGTTATGCTCTATTCCATTGGAAAGGACAGTTCCGTTATGCTTCATCTGGCATTAAAGGCTTTTTATCCGGAAAAACCGCCTTTCCCATTTCTTCATGTGAACACCACCTGGAAGTTTAAAGAAATGATTGAATTCCGGGACAGAACAGCCAGGGAACTGGGAATCGAGCTGCTGGAATATATCAATGAAGACGGCGTTGCACGGGGAATCAATCCATTTGACCACGGTTCATCCTATACTGATATCATGAAAACACAGGCTTTAAAGCAGGCATTAAATAAGTATGGATTTACGGCAGCCTTTGGGGGAGGCAGACGGGATGAAGAAAAAAGCAGGGCAAAGGAGAGGATCTTCTCCTTTCGAAACGCAGCCCACGCCTGGGATCCTAAAAATCAAAGGCCGGAGATGTGGAAGCTTTACAACACAGAGATTTATAAAGGAGAGAGTATCCGGGTATTTCCTATTTCCAACTGGACGGAAAAGGACATCTGGCAGTACATAAAACAGGAAAATATCCCTATTGTTCCATTGTATTTTGCAGCGGAAAGGCCAGTGGTTTATCGGGATAATGATATTATTATGGTGGACGATGACCGTATGCGGCTATATCCCGGAGAAGTTCCCCAGCTGAAAAAGGTTCGTTTCCGGACGCTGGGCTGTTATCCCCTTTCTGGGGGCGTTCTTTCAGAGGCGGTTACCATTGATCAGATCATTGATGAAACTTTAAGCTCCGTAGAATCAGAACGGACCAGCCGGGTGATTGATAAAGACGGCGGAGCAGCCAGTATGGAAAAGAGAAAAAGGGAGGGCTATTTCTGATGAACGGATTGCTGAAATTTATTACCTGTGGTAGTGTGGACGATGGAAAATCCACTTTGATCGGTCATATACTCTATGATTCCAAGCTGTTGTATGCAGATCAGGAAAAAGCGCTGCTGCTTGACAGTAAGGTGGGTTCCAGAGGCGGAGAGATTGATTATTCTCTTCTTCTAGACGGTCTGATGGCAGAGCGGGAGCAGGGAATTACCATTGATGTGGCATACCGGTATTTTACAACGGAGAAGCGAAGCTTTATCGTTGCAGATACACCGGGACACGAAGAATATACAAGAAACATGGCGGTAGGAGCTTCCTTCGCCCAGCTGGCAATCATTCTGGTGGATGCGAAGCAGGGGGTTCTGGTACAGACCAGACGCCACTTAAGAATCTGTTCCCTTATGGGAATCCGTCATTTCATCTTTGCAGTGAATAAGATGGATTTGGCTGATTACAGCCAGGAGCGATTTGAAGAGATCAGCCGGAGCATTAAGGTTCTTACTGAGGATTTGTCTTTAAAACATGTGACTATCATTCCCGTCAGTGCTACGGAAGGAGATAATGTAACGGTTAAATCAGATCATATGGCCTGGTATCAGGGAGAAACCCTCCTTACCTGTCTGGAACAGACAGAGGTTACCGAGGATACTGGAAGCGGTTTTTATATGCCAGTCCAGAGAGTGTGCCGGCCTGACCATGAATTTCGTGGTTTTCAGGGTCAGGTGGAATCAGGAACCGTCACAGTCGGACAAAGCCTTACAGTACTTCCGGGAAATGAAACTGCAAAAGTAAAAAGCATCCTGGTGGGAGACCGGTCAGCTGACCAGGCGGCTGCCGGGCAGGCAGTTACCATACAGCTTGACAGAGAAGTAGATGTGAGCCGGGGAAATGTTCTGACGGATCAGGAGCAGCTGCCTGTAAGCAAAGAAGTGAAAGCCTCCATCTTGTGGATGGATGAAGCACCTCTTAGGGAAGGAAACGATTATCTGCTGAAACTGGGAACAAGAATGCTTCCGGCAGTGGTCAAACGCATTGAGTACCAGGTGGATATTAATACAGGGGAGCATTTACCAGCCCATGAGATTGGTAAAAATGAAATTGCGTCCTGTCTGCTGGAATTTTCCCAACGGATTCCAGTTGATGAATTTAAAAGAAATAAAACCCTGGGAGAGCTGATTTTAATTGACCGGGTCAGCCATATGACATCAGCCTGCGGTGTCGTGGAACAGGTGGAAAACGGGGACGAAAAACCATACTTTGAAAAAGGTGGATTACGGGCTGGCGGATACATCTTTGAAGAATTCTATTTTAACCTGGAAAATGCGTTCCTCTCCAGACAGAAGACAAAAGAGACCACCTATCGCCAGGGGGACGTCGTTTCTGTTTCGGGAGACAGCTTCCATTATCCTGACTTTTTTGATGTAATATCTTTAGATGACTCCGTGGCAGTTCTTGTGCGAAACCAGACAATCCAGGATATCATAAGCCTTGATGATTATAGTTATTCGGGATTACCAATTCTCGATGAAAGAGGCTTTGCCTTAAAAATCGGTTCCAAAGAAGATCTGTCAAACTGTCTGCGTGAATTTAATGATCTGGGAGCTGATAATAAAATCGCTTTTCATAATAAGTGGTCTAAATTCGAAACGTACAGACGGATTGTATGTAACGAAAATTTCTGGATTATTTAGATTGAAGTAATTAAAATAGCCTGCAAACTTAAAATATACAGTTTGCAGGCTATTTTTACATCTGAATATGACAGCATGGATTACATATTTTTTTAATAGTTTAATTGGATAAAATGCACAAAAATGGCGCAGTATACTTGATACTGCG
>JAAOXG010000063.1 GCA_013036995.1 Lacrimispora defluvii | reverse complement strand
GGGGCTGTAAAAAAACTCCCTTAAAGAAAAATCGCTCAGGCCGTGAGGCTTGAGCGATTTTTTGGTATAATTAATTATGCTAATAAATAAAAACACCAACGTTAATTATACTGTAAGACAGTTAAAATTACCATTGGAAATCGAAAAATTAATTGATATTTCCGATCCAGTATACACTTTTTGTGAAGTTATGGATCACATTGACCTATCAAGATATTTTGTGGAGAAAGGCTGCAGAACAGGTCGTCCAAGATGTGATGAGCAGAAGCTCCTTAAAGTGATACTCTTTTCTTTTATGGAACACGGAATCTCTTCTTTGCGAGAGATAGAAAAACTCTGCAGAAACGATATCCGATATATGTATCTTCTCGATGGCATGAAAGCACCTTCCTTCGCCACATTTGGAAATATTATCCGAAATGAACTTACCGATTCGATCGAACAGATTTTTCTGGATGTAAATACATATATATTTGAAAAGGATCATGTTGATCTGGAACACACTTATATCGATGGCACTAAAATAGAGGCGAATGCGAACCGCTATACCTGGATATGGAAAAAATCCTGTACTAAGAATCGGGGAAAAGTTTTTGAAAAAATATCTGCTCTGATTGATAGCATGAACCATGAAGTTTTAGGATATATGGGTACGAAACTTGAGAAACGTGAAGAGTATGCTATTGATTATGTTTCCGGACTATTGGAACTGTACAAGCAAGGTACAATGCTGGATGAATCCACGTTTGTTTCAGGCTGTGGTCACAGGAAAAGCATTCAACAAAAACAGTACCAGGAATTACAAGGTTATCTGGAACGTTTAAAAACATATGCGCACCATATAGAAATCTGTGGGGAGGAAAGGAACAGTTATTCTAAAACGGATCACGATGCAACTTTTATGCGAATAAAACGAGATTACATGGGAAATGATCAGCTTCTTCCAGCGTATAATCTCCAAACTGCGATCTGTGATGAATACATTGCAGTAGTTGATGTAAAACCATATGCATCAGACATGGAATGCTTTGTTCCTTTATTAGAGAAATTTAATAAATCTTACGGGTATTATCCTAAATATCCAGTTGCAGATGCAGGGTACGGTTCCTATAATAACTATCTTTATTGCGAAGAACATGGGATGGAAAAATACATGAAATTCACCATGTTCAAAAAGGAAACAACCGATAAAAAGTATCATGAGAACCCATATCGAGCAGTAAATTTTAAACGAAATGAATCCGGAAATCTGATATGTCCAAACGGAAAAAGATTTCATTTTAAAAGCAGGACGCATGTTTATAAAAACAAATATGGAAGAACGGAAGAAATCTATGAATGTGAGTCATGTGCAGATTGCCAGTATAAAAGTGATTGTTGTCCTAAAGCATCAAGCAACAGGACGATCCGAATGAATCAGGAATTAACCTCGATTCATCAAGAAGTGATTTCTAACCTTGAATCCATACACGGAGCACTTTTGAGAATGAATCGCAGTATACAGGCCGAAGGAACGTTTGGTGTTCTAAAATGGAATAAGTCTTACAAAAGATTATTTCGAAGAGGTGAGAAAAGCGTAATTCTTGAACTTACGCTGATTTCCTGTGGCTTTAACCTTTACAAATATCATAATAAAAAACAGCGAATAGAATTGGTTGTATAAAAACGAAGCAATTATTCGCATGGATTTATTTCGTGTACCATTTTTTTCTAAAAGAAGCTATACTCACATTAAATATTGAATAATAAAAACAAGAATCGCCAGAACCGGCATTTGCCGGAACTGGCGATTCTTGTTTTAGGGACTTATTTTACAGCCCC
>JAAOXG010000062.1 GCA_013036995.1 Lacrimispora defluvii | reverse complement strand
TCTTGACGAAACGCTTCCGAAAGGCACGGTTTTGGTTGAGTGCGGGAGGATGCTTAAAAAGGGCATTCCGCTCTTAGATGATAACGGTGCCGTGGTGAAGGATGACAAAGGAAAGACCGTCTATCAGCCATATAAAATAAAGGTCCTGAACACAATAAACTTCGCACGTTCCATGCACTATAACCCCTTCGCCTACATCCGTAGTGAGAAGGATATTTTAAAGCTGGTAAATACGATCATAGTAAATACGAAGGGAGAGGGCCAGCAGTCCGGGGAAGATTTTTGGGTGAGTACGACTTGTTCGCAGGCGGAGAAATGTATGGGTATGTTTAAGCATAGCTAGTGTGGTTTAGTAGAAATTTGCCCTACGAACGACCATGTGATGTTACAGGCATTACCAAGCTAGCAGGACTATAGCAGAAACCTAAAAATATATGCACAGATAGAATTATCGGAACAAGGAAAGGTATCGAGTCCCTATGGGATATTCCGACGAAGAATAATAAGCGGATTAATCGGTGCTGAAAAGTAGAGGTCGAACTTGTGATATTTCCTGTAATGGGAAAAGGAGGAATGGCCTCAAGTCGGTTGAAATAAACAGGCATTATTCAATCTATAATAAGGATTCGAGTAAGACCAAAAGGGTCACTTCAAAAGGAGGTGATGCCTTATGCCAAAGAAAGACAAAAGTCTATGTGTAGAAGACCTAAGGCATGCAGAATACTACGGCATGCAACAAACTTTTGATGAACTTTATCAGAAGAGCAAGAATGGAGAGAACTTCAGTAATCTTATGAGTTTGATTCTTTCACGCGATAACATTTTGTTAGCCTATAGAAACATAAAGGCTAATGGGGGAAGCTACACGGCAGGAACAGATAACAAAAACATTACTGACATCGGGAGAAAAACACCCGAAGAAGTTATCGAGAAAGTGAGGTTTATAGTCACAGGGAGCAATCATGGGTACAGACCAAAACCTGTACGGCGAAAGGATATCCCGAAACCAAACGGAAAGACGCGTCCGTTAGGTATTCCATGTATATGGGACAGGCTTATACAACAATGCATTAAACAAATATTAGAGCCCATATGCGAAGCAAAGTTTTACAATCACAGCTATGGCTTTCGTCCTAACCGCTCGGTTGAACATGCCATTAACAGAACCTATACCATGCTTCAGATGATGAACATGCACTATGTTATAGAATTCGATATAAAAGGATTCTTTGATAATGTAAATCACAGTAAGTTAATGAAGCAGATATGGTCACTTGGAATACAGGACAAACAGTTGATTTTTGTAATAAAAAGAATACTGACAGCACCCATACGGATGCCAGACGGTTCTACTGTAATACCAGACAAGGGTACACCGCAGGGCGGTATCATTTCACCGCTACTAGCAAACATCGTACTTAATGAACTTGATTGGTGGGTTGCTAGCCAATGGGAAGAACACCCTGTTGCAACTAGCAGAGGCAGACATCGAATAATAGGAAAGACAGAGGTATTCGACAAAAGCCATGGTTACAGGCTTATGAAGAATACGGAGCTAAAAGAAATGCATATTGTAAGATATGCTGATGATTTTAGGATATTCTGTAAGACCAAAGAAGATGCAATAAAGACAAAAGAAGCTGTTACAAAGTGGATTGAAGAGAGGTTAAAACTTGAGGTTTCACCCGAAAAGACAAGGATTGTTAATACTCGTAAGAGGTGGTCGGAGTTTTTAGGGTTCAAGATTAGGGTAAGACCAAAGCACCATAAATATATTGTACAATCAGCAATCTGTGACAAAAAGGTTAAAATCGAAACAGACAAGTTAGTGGAGCAAGCTAAAAATATAGCTAGACCAAGAGAAAAGAAAACATGCCTTGGAGAAATTCAGCTATTCAATTCAATGGTTCTTGGAATACAGAATTATTATCAGCTTGCAACCTGTATCAGTATTGATTGCAGGGATATACATAGACGAGTTATGACGGTATTAACCAACAGGCTTAATACAGAAAAGGGCTGTCAGCTTAAACGCGAGGGTGGAACTATTACCCAAGCAGAAAAAGAGCGGTTTGGAAATTCCAAAATGATTAGATATGTTGCAGGAATAGACCAAATGATATATCCGATAGCCTATATCAAAAACAAAATACCAATGGCTAGAAGGTCGGCTGTATGTAGCTACACAGCCGAAGGAAGGGCACTTATACATAGCAATCTAAATCTTAATGCATTTTTGTTAAAAGAATTAAGAGAGCAAGTGTCAAACGGTCGTAGCACAGAATACATGGATAGCAGGATTTCACTTTATTCTGCACAGCATGGGAAATGTGCAATCAGTGGAGAGGAGTTTCAGAGTGCATCTGATATCGCGGGTTGGTTGAAGAAACCAAAAGATAATGGCGGTGAGGAGCGCTACAAAAATATGATTCTGATTCACAAAAGGTATATACCTCTGTTGCAGGAAAAATCGCAACAGATATTAAAAGCCACATCACAATCTTTCGAGATAACAAATAAAATGTTAGTAAAAATTAATAGTCTGCGAAAGCAGGCGAATCAATCTGCAATAGATTAATGCGTAATAAATGGTGATTGATTAAATGCTTGTGAAGACAATCGATGGAACGCCGGATGCGGTGAAAGTCGCATGTCCGGTGTGGGACAGGGGAAAAGACGGAGATAACTTCAAAGTCTTACCTATTGTCATGTACGACTTGTTCGCAGGCGGTAAAAAGTCTGCGCACAGCGTGAAAATTTAATATTTCAGTCTGTGAACTGATAATTCGATAGGTGGAATGATAGGGTAACGCCTTGAAACGCCTAGTCTTGACGGACATGCGTCAGCTGTAATGGCTGGGGTGTGGAGTTCCGTGACAACGGTCGAGAGTAACCGTAGAATCCTGCCAAAGGATTCCGAAAGTGCCTCAGCGGTGAGGTATGTTACCTATAGACCAAGATTCTATAAAATATTCATGGTTAGAATGTATGCCTTGGCGGGGATACTGACGAATCTGCGAATGTACGGTTCTAGAAGAAGACCATATAGAAATGTATGGGTATGTTTATGATCCCGCTTTAAAGAAGTGGTCATATAATTCGCTCCCGATCATGCCGGGGAACTGGCAGTATGAGATCAAAAAGGATACGAAAGCCCAGTTTAAGGTACTTAAGAAGCTGATGCACGATAAAGGTGTGGATGAGGTTATCTGTGCTACCGATGCCGGACGAGAGGGGGAGCTGATCTTCCGTCTTGTATATGAGCAGGCAGGCTGTGATAAACCTATCAAGCGTTTATGGCTTTCATCTATGGAAGAGAGTGCCATAAGGGAAGGCTTTGCCAATCTGAAACCCGGATATATGTACAACGACCTGTATCAGAGTGCTTTATGCAGACAACAGGCTGACTGGCTTGTGGGTATCAATGGTACAAGGCTTTTCACGGTGCTTTATAACAGACTTTTGAAAGTCGGAAGGGTGCAGACTCCTACACATGCAATGCTTGTGGACAGAGACGAAGCAATCCGAACCTTTAAGAAAGAGCCGTTTTATACCTGCCATATAGATGTAAACGGCATGGAAGCGGTATCTGAAAAGTTCAAGACCGAAGATGAGGCAATGTCCATAGAGGGATGTGCCGTATTTAACCCGGTGCGTATTACGAAGGTGGAGGAAGAGGAAAAAAGTATCGCACAGCCGAGACTTTATGACCTTACCACCCTGCAGAGGGATGCCAATCGTATCTTTGGATTTACGGCAAAACAGACCTTGGATTATACCCAGAGCCTTTATGAAAAGCGTCTTTGTACTTATCCGAGGACGGACAGCCAGTTTTTATCCGATGATATGGGACAGACTGCGGAGGATGTGATCGGAGCGGTGTTTAAGAGCGTATTAAAGATGCCGCAGGATTATTCACCGGATATCGGCAGAGTCTTAAACAGCAAAAAAGTCACAGACCACCACGCCATCATTCCCACGATGGAAATAGCAAAACAGGATATGGATGCACTTGCAGAGGGAGAGAAGAAGATTCTTTCCCTCATTTCATATCGTGTCCTTTGCGCTACATCCGGGAGACACATTTATAAGAGCGTAAAGGTGGAGCTTGACTGCGATGGTTTTAAGTTCCATGCAAGCGGAAAGACGGTCATATCCGAAGGCTTCAAGAAGTATGAAAAGTTGCTCAGAAACCGCTTTAAGGTAAAACCCGATGCTGAGGATGAGGAAATGTTACACCTCTTAGATATTTTTTTGATGCAGGATGCTTGAATAAATCTTTATATCCACCAATCAGAGAATAGTAGCTGAGTTTCTCCAATGTTTTTAAAGCGTAGGAAGGATCAGAAATGGTAAGTTCTTTTTCTGATTGTAATTTGTATAACTGTTGTTCATATGTAAAAAAAGCTTTTCCCATCGGATGTCTCCTTTGCATAGTGTGGTTATTGTGGTGCCTATAAAAATAAAAAAGGAGCCCACGCATGAGCTCCTCCGGCCACGGGCATCTCAAGTTTCCGTAGCGCAACCACTAAATATAATATACCCAAGAACCAGTAAAATGTCAATGGAAAGTATATTTTTGCAGAACTGAAAGGTGAAAATAATTCGCACTAATAATCCAGAAAACTAGGAATCTTCGTATCGATAAGGTAAAATATAGAAAAAACTTTGTCGCATAGGAGGCTCCAATGAGTCGAAAAAGAGAACGAATCATTCAAAAGAGAGAAAAGAACGCCATTGTAGAATGCAATAGGATTCAGAGACAGTTTTATCCTGAGCTATTTTCAAAATTTGAGGAGGTAAAGGACCCCCGCCATAGCAGCTACATTGAGTATAGTGGAAAAGAGATGCTTGGCACCTTATATTATAAGGGAATTGCTGGTTTGCCTAGTATGCAGGAAATGACAAGAAAATTTAACGATGAACTTGTGGCAAGTAATTTATATCATTTTATGAGAAGTGAAACAAAGGAGTTTATGCCTCATGGAGTAACCTTGAATGAGTACCTTGAGCGGGTGGAACCAAAGGAGTTAGAGAAAATTCAAAAGGATCTTGTATATAAAATGATTCGCAGAAAGACATTTCATGAAGCAACAGTTCTGAAAAAATGGCTCATTTTAATTGATGCAACGGAGCTTGATGAGGACTTTACACAAAAGAATGAGTATTATCTAAGGCGAGTGTATAACCGTGGGGAAGAAAATGAATTTGTAAAATATCATAGAAGTGTTTTAGAGGCAAAAATATATTTTGGGAATAATCTTGTCTGTAGTGCAGCCACAGAAACCATAGAAAACTCAGAGCAATACAATGAAAAGCGAAAGGGTGCACAGGCAGTCAAGCAAGACTGCGAAAGTAGTGCATTTGTACGCCTAGCTGAAAAGTTAAAGAAGAACTTTCCAAGGCTTCCTATTTGCATTGTTGCAGATGGTCTTTATGTGAATAAAAAAGTAATCCAGACATGCAATTCTTATGGTTGGGATTACCTGATTCGATATAAAGAAGGTTGTGCATCTTCAATCAAAGAAGAATACGAAGCACTGCCAGAAAAGAACAGCCTTTTAGGGGTCGAATATGTGAATGGCTTAGTTTTTGGGAAAGAAGAAATTAATGTTTTAAATTACACAGAAAGAAAAGTGAAGGCCAAGAAAGAAATCATTACAAATTTCACTTGGATCACGAATATCGAAATCACAAATAAAAATGCACAAAAATTAGTAAATGCGGGACGTTCCAGATGGAAAATAGAAAATCAGGGATTTAATCGCCAGAAACATTGGCAAGGAAACATAGAACATGCTTGCAGTTTTCATGAAAAAGCACAGAAAAATCATTATCTCATGGAACAGATATCAGATTTCATAAAGCAGCTATATGAGTACTTTTTCCTTAAGAAACAGGAGATTAAAAAACTGCAAAAAAATATATCTTCTGATTTGCTAGCAAGCTTTGGACGGCAACTAACAAGAGAAGATATATCTCGGTTTGATATGCAAGGCATATCTCAAACATGAATATAGTATAGCAAAGGAAGTGGTCGATGAAAAGATAAAAAACAAAAAAATATCCACAAAATTTATTTCGCTGCGTAACCAAGCCTATAAGGTGTGGATAAACCCCATTGAAATCAGTAATATAGAATTGAAATGTGGATAATAGAATTTTTTATCGAAAACATCGAAAACGGAGTAAAAGGAATAAGTTTACCTTTTGAATTTGTTTTGAAAGGGAAAAGGTTGACTATATATTTTAACGATAGTAAAATTATAGTGATTTTAAAATAATTTTACAGTATGGAGGTCTATTATGAAAATTACTGACGTAAAAGTAGAAGTGATTCACATTCCGATGAAGAAGCCGTTCCGTATTGCATTTGCCGTACAGGATCATTCTGAGAATGTTCTGGTAAAAGTTATGACAGATGAGGGACTCTATGGAATCGGAGAGGCAGCTCCGTTTGAACCGGTTACCGGAGAGAACAGTGCAACCGTTTTGGAAGTTCTTAAATTGTTTAAACAGGGTCTGATCGGTATGGACCCGATGAATATTGAGGGAATTCATCTGATGATGGATCGCCTGATTTCCGGCAATACTTCAGCAAAGGCTGCAATCGATATTGCACTGTATGATCTGAAGGGCAAGGTTATGAACCAGCCGCTGTACAAGGTACTGGGTGGATACCGTGACCAGATCGTGACAGATATGACAATCGGTATTGATAAGCCGGAACTGATGGCACAGGAAGCAAAAGAGCGTGTTGAGCGTGATGGATTCCGCATCCTGAAGGTGAAAGCTGGAATTAACCCAGCAGATGATATTCGTGCACTTACTCTGATTCGTGAAGCAGTTGGACCGGATATTCGTCTGCGTGTGGACGCAAACCAGGGATATACCGTAAATGATGCGGTAAGAGTTCTGAAAGAATTCGAAAAAATCGGTGTTGACGCAGTAGAGCAGTGTCTGCCATGGTGGGATATGGACGGTTCCAAGATCCTTCGCCAGAAGGTTGATATGCAGATTATGCTGGATGAGTCCATTCACTCTCCGATTGATGCAGCAAGAGCCTGCAAGATGGATGCGGCAGATATTCTGAATATTAAGCTGATGAAGTGTGGCGGACTCTATCCGGCAGAAAAGATCAATGCAATTGCAGAAGCAAATCATGTAAATTGTATGGTTGGTTGTATGCTGGAGACAAAGGTTGCGATTGCAGCAGGTGTCAGCCTGGTTGCTGCAAAGAGCAATATTACAGAAGCAGATTGCGACAGCTTTATGTATGCTGTGGATCCGGAGATGGGTATGCCGGGTGGCTTCACCATTGAGGGCGGTGTATATACACTGTCTCAGAAACCGGGTCTTGGTCTGGATCTTGATTTCTAATTTGGATAATAAATGCTCCGCGGGGATGCGCTGACCGAAGTCATACGCCAGGCCTCGCGGAGATTCTTACTAGAAAGGATTACCTAAATATATGGAAAGCACAACATTATTTTCATCAGAAAGCGCATAGCTTCTGGTTATGTTTCTTATGGTAGCTGTCGGCTTTTGGCTTCAACGCTTTAAAGTGTTTAAGGTACTTGGGCCGGCTTTAACGGTTATTGTTACCGGTATTATTCTTTCAAACCTGAAAATTGTACCGGTGTCAAGTCCAACCTATGATGCACTCAGCAGCTATTGTGTTCCGCTGTCTGTTTCTATCTGTCTGCTGAGTCTGGATCTGAGACAGATGAAAAAACTGTTAAACAGAAACTCGATTATTTCACTGGTATCTGCAGCGGCAAGTGTCTGCCTGATGGCATTCCTGTTTGGTGTTTTATTCGCATCCAAGATTGATGAGGGATGGAAGATTGCTGGAATGTTTGTCGGAACCTATACAGGAGGAAGTTCCAACCTGACAGCAATTGCAGTTGGACTTGATGCTTCAAGAGGAACCATTGCGGCTGCCAATGCAGCAGACTATGTAATCGGTATTCCGAGTCTGATTCTTATGTTTGCGGCACCGGCTATCTACAAAAATTCAAAGCTGCTGAGAAAGCTGTGGCCGTATGAGATGACAGAGGCAGAGCTGCAGGGCGCTGGAGATCATGAAGAACTGATGGCATCCAAGGAATGGTCCATTCAGGAGATCGCATGGCTGCTGGCAATCGGCTTCGGAACCGTATGGGCAGCTACGACCATTGCAGGTATGGTATTTGGAACGGGCTTCCGCAGTGCAGGACGTATTATTCTGATTACAACCTTCTCAATTATCATTGCACAGATTCCGGCAGTACGTAAACTGCGCGGCAACTTTGACCTGGGACTTTTTGTGGCACTGTTATTCCTGACCACCATTGGATTCGCCGTTGATCTGAAACAGTTCTTCGGATCTACCTTCTATATTACCTTATTCTGCTTCTGCGTTATCGTCAGCTGCATTGTACTGCATCTGCTCGTAACGAGACTGCTGAAGGTAAAATTTGAGTATGTTCTTCTTTCTGCTGTGGCATGTATTTCTGACGGCCCGACAGCTGCTCTGATTGCATCGAGTGCACAGTGGAAAACTATGATTACAACCGGTCTTCTGATGGGCGTTCTGGCCGGAGCGATGGGCAACTATCTTGGTATTGCAGTTGCTTATGCTATTCGCGGCATCATCGGAGCATAACAGAAAAATCACGCTGCTGGGCACAGCAGCGAGTAGGGAGATGAATCGTTATGAAACTATATCATTTGTATGTATCGGGAATTCTTTATGCGGGACTTGATTTTGATACGCAGCCGCTCTCCATTCAAAAACTGGATATTGCATCGGCTAAGCTGCTTCCGTGGGAGACTTTGTCGGAAGAGGACAATGCCTTTTATAAATCATTTACAAAAATTGACCTGTTGAAGCTTTCACATCAGCTTCATAGCTATGAACAGAAGCTTGCAGGAAACGGAGAAGTTATCGTAGAGCTGCCGGAAGGCGCAGAGCGCTATACAAGCAGCAAGGATTCCTGGTATCTGCAGCGTGATATCAAATTCCCGAATAACAAGCTGGTAGAAAATGGAGAACTGCTTGCAGTGTCCTGCCCGGCAAGGGAAATGGTTACGGTGCTGGTACGGGACGGCGAGGAGGACAGAACGGTTCTTAAAATGTGGAGAAATACCTGGCCGGATGAGAAAATATACGGAGTCAGTCATCTTGGAAGCTTTCCGGTTCCTATGCGGGATGGTATTCATCTGTCAACGGATGTTTATCTGCCGGCTGGGCTGGACGAGAAGGTGCCGGCGGTATTGATTCGTACACCATACGGAAAAGAGGATGGCTGTGAGGTTTACTATCGATACATACAACGCGGCTATGCAGTCGTAGTTCAAGACGTGCGGGGTCGCAATCTCAGCGAAGGAGAATGGATTCCGAACCACTCTGAGGTGGAAGATGGCGATGATACTCTGAACTGGATTGCAGATCAGTCCTGGTCTTCAGGCAGTGTCGGCATGGTAGGCGGCTCCTACCTGGGATATGTACAGTGGGCAGCAGCAGCCAGCGGTAATCCCCATCTGAAGGCTTTAATCAGCGTCGTATGTGCAGGAAGTGCATTTGTGGATCTGCCGAGAAGAGGCGGTTGCTTTACCTCTGGAATGCTTGCCTGGGGATTTGCTGTTTCTCAGAAAAAATTCCATCCGGAACTGATGGAGCGGGATGACTGGGAAGAGGTACTGAACATTCGCCCGTTAGATCAGCTTGCGGAAAAGGCACTGGGATATCATGTTCCATTCCTGGATAAATGGCTGGAAAATTTAGATTATGATGAATTCTGGCATCGTTCCAACTGGAAGGAGCGCTCTGTGCATGCGCAGATTCCGGCTCTCATCCAGTCTGGGTGGTTTGATGATAATGGAATGGGAACGACAGAGGCCCTGGAGCTGGTGCATGATTTCCCGGAAGGCATGAGAAAAGTAATACTTGGTCCGTGGCAGCATAGCGGAAACAGTAAGTACGATATGCATGGAGTGTCATTTGGTGACGAGGCTCTGCGTTTCGACTTAGATTTCATCTATTTCCAGTGGTTCGAGCATCATCTGAAGGGTGTAGACAACGGAATTGATAAGACAGCTCCGGTTGAATACTATACCGTCGGACAGGAAACATGGAAGGCAGCTTCCAACTGGCCGATTCCGGAGACTCTGGAAACAGAGATTTATCTGGACAGCTGCGGTCATGCCAACACATCCTCCGGTGATGGAGTTCTTTCCTTTAAACTGCCGGAGCAGGGTGGCCAGGACAGCTATGATTATGATCCTCAGAATCCGTCAACCCATATCATTGATATGTCTGAAAATGAAATCGAGGTTCCGGAGGACTACACAGAGGAGGAGAAGCGTCAGGATATGCTGTGTTACTCCACGGCTCCGCTTGAGAAGGATGTGGTAATCACAGGCGATATAACCGTGTCTCTCTACATCTCTTCCGATGCACCGGATACAGATTTCATGGTTCGATTGACGGATATAGATGAAAATGGCCGTTCCATCAAGCTGGCAGATGGTATCTTATCCGCAAAATACCGCAATGGATTTGATCATGCGGACTTCTTAAATCCGGGCGAGGTGGTTCCGCTGACGATCCTTACCACCAAGATCTCCAATTGCTTTAAGAAGGGACATCGTATTCGCGTGACCATCACTTCCAGTGCAAAGAACTTTGTATTCCCGAACAGCAATACAAAAGATGGTTTCAACAGCCAGACAACGGTTGTTGCACATAATACAGTTTTCCATGGTGGACAGTATCCGTCCAAGATCACGGTTCGCATGGAGCCATAAAGCATTTTTGAAGGTTAAAAAACAGGGGGGGCTGTCGGGAAATAGACAGTTCTAAGAGAGGGAGGGTGTGACTCATACCGAGTCACACCCTCCCCAAATTTTTTATCAAAAAAGAAAAAAAGATGGCTAACGACAACCATCTTTCTCTCCGTTACATGTTATAATGTAACTATCTCAAGTTTCGCACCTTAAAAAAACCGTCAAAAGCTTATCAGTTCAAGGCTCATCAAGTGAATCAAGCTGCGATTTGTCTTTGTTTTGGTTGTGTTCCGACTAAAATATCTTTAAATTTGCTCGGTAAGGTGTCGATCAATTGATCTAGTAACTTCGTTACCTGCTGTTCAGATAGTACAAATTCGTCTTCAAGCAGTTCTTTCAATGCATCTAACAGTAGAGACAGTGATTCTGTGAAGCGAATATTTTCCAGTTCATCGCATTCCAAATAAAACAGCTCTCCAATCGTTCTTGGATCCTGTTCATTCCGCGAAGCCAAGGCGAAAAATATATAGCGCATAAATACAATGGACGTATGAGCTATCATGATGTCATATTTTCGGCCGTACACTTCTTTCCCAAGCTGTAAATACGATTTACAGTATTTAAAAAATGTTTCAATACCCCAACGTTTGCCGTATAAGCGAATAATTTCTTTGTTGTCCATTTCAGTGTCTGTGGAAAGTAAAGCTAACCAGTTTCGCTTACCGTTAACGTTTCGATTTTTAACAAAAATAATTTTGGCTTGAATGTCTTCCCCTTTATCATTCTGCCCTAGGTTGACAATGGCTTCTGCTTTAACAATGGCACGTCCACGTTTTTTTCTCAGATGGGCGTATAATCCTTTAAGCGTGTACTGTTTTCCTTCGTAGCCATATTTGGCTCTCATGGGTTTTATCATGCAGATAACATCTAAAGAGTAGTCAGTGACGACGCGCTTAATGACTGACGCATGACCAAACCAACTATCAAAGAGGATCGTCTTCGCTTTCAACTGGTTTAAAGGAAGAGAACTGAGTAGATCAAATAGTGTTTCCGTTGCTTTCTTTTGAGCTTCCTGGCGCCTTTTATACCCAACGGTCCGTTTATCTATGCGATCATCTACTTCAGTTAGACGTTTGGCTTTTTCTTTAGAACTGAGGAAGGTCTTAGCCAACGGAATAAACGTATGCCCATCACTCCATCCTAGAGTGAGCATACGAAAGCCTTTCATGTATTTTCCGCTCGCATGATCATAGTTTCTGGCTAATAGCTCTACCTTTTTGCTTCGATTACGACTATAGAGAGAGTCATCAAGAATAAGTACGCGCTCGTCGTCTTTTTTGACGTATGGTATCAATGTGGCAATTACTTTCGAAGAGAATAAAATCAGAAATTTCCGCCAATTGAACTGCTCATTTTTAAGAAAACGATTGACCGTATCTTTTTTGAATCCTGGCTGCTTCTCAGGATCATTTAACAGCTGATTCATGCTTTTTCCGCCATGGAAAGCGACCGCAAATAGAAAAGTGACAATAGCGGTTGCACTAACGCCGTCTTCTTTTCTAATGTTCGATTGATTTAACAAGGTGCCCACTTTAAATTGTGTCATAAACTGATGAATACTAGAATTAAACTCGTTTTTTTCCGTTTTATCTGGTAAAATATTAGCCATAAGACATCTCTCCTTAAAATGTTGGTGTGGTACTTACATTTTACCAAAAAGAGATGTCTTTTTCTGTACTTTTAAGCTGATATATAGTAACCCTCCTTGTTAAACCAAGGATAGAACGACGTTCTTAGGGTGCGAAACTTGAGTAACTATGCTAACAACTACTTATTATAACGACTTTTTTGAGTTTGGGCAACAGAAAATTAACTTTAGTTTCTTCGAATTGAGTTTACCCGACGACGATCCAGTCTATACCCTGAAAAAAGTGATGGAGGATTTAGATTTTTCTGGCCTGCTGGCCAATTGTTCAGATAAGGGAAGAACCGGGTATAACCCAATTATGATGTATGCTGTAGTTACTTATGCAAACATGCGCGGGGTACGTTCTGTTGACCGTATTGTAGAATTATGTGAAAGAGATCTCGCTTTTATCTGGCTGACCCGTGGGCAGAAACCAAAACGGGATGCTTTTTATGAGTTTAAAGGGAAAAAGCTGACCTCTGAAATACTGGATGACCTTAATTACCAGTTTTTGCGCCGACTTCAAAAAGAAGGCCTTGTTACACTGAAAGAACTTTTTATTGATGGGACTAAGATTGAAGCCAACGCAAACCGTTATACATTTGTCTGGCGTGGTACGATCAATTACCATCTGGCTGGCCTGCTGGATTCTATCGAGCTGAACTTTACCAGGTATAATACATTTTTGCAGGAGAAGGGTTATGGACAAAAGTATGATATCGGGAATGCACAGATGTTTGTGATCGAGGGAATGGATAAAGTCCGCAGTGTAATAGAAAAGAACCGGAAAAGGAAGCTGTCAAAGCATAAGAAGCTTGCAAATAATACAGTCATTGAGATTGATAACTGCTAATGAAATTGAAATTCTTAATTTAGAAGTGAGAAAAGATAATATAAATGCAATTCATTTATATGAAAAATTTGGATTTAAATCTATTGGAATATCACCAGCATTTTTTAAGATAGATGGGGAATATGTGGATTTTGAATTAATGTATCTTGATTTGCGCCCATTAAATTCTGATTTTTAGAAAAATATTAATATGTATTTTAGAGAATGTATCAAGTTTTGGGTAAATTAAAAAAACTCATATAATGAACCATAGAAGAGAGAACAGAGGTGGCAGATAGGAGCGAAGTTATGGAGAAACACATTATTTAAAAACTGGCGCTTGACTTTCAATATTCAACAGTGCTATACTCACCATAATTCAAAACAAAAAGGCTTTGACGAGGAATAGTAAATATTGGGGATTTCACAGAGAGAAGATGGTTGGTGCGAATCTTCATTGAACTGGTATTGAAGCAGCCTCTGAGCTGTGAACCGAACAGAGAATCTTAGTAGGCTTCAACGGAGTTCCCCCGTTAACGTAGGAAGCAATATCGGAGAAATCCCGTATTGACAGAGTGCAGAGGAATCTGAAATTAGGTGGTAACACGGACAGAAGAGTTCGCCCTAAGTTGACAAATAGTCGACTTAGGGCTTTTTGTTTTGGAAAAAAGATTAAAAAGGAGAAAAAAGAAATGACACCGGATCAGTTAAGAAAATCGTATATTGGTTTCATGAAAAAAAGAGGAGCAAGTCAAGTGCCTTCGGCAAGTCTGCTGCCGGAAAACGATCCGTCCACGTTGTTTACAGGAAGCGGAATGCAACCCATGGTTCCTTATTTACTGGGAGAAAAGCACCCCATAGGGAATGAGATAACTGACATCCAGAAGTGTTTGAGAACAGTGGATATCGAAGAAGTAGGAGACATGTCTCATCTGACTTTTTTTGAAATGATAGGTCGTTGGGAATTCAGGGCAAATGAAAATGACTATAAGAGAAAGCAGATTGACGCTATTTGGGATTGGCAGGTTAATGAATTGGGAATTGACCCAGGAAGGTTGTATGTCAGTGCGTTCAAAGGAAGCGAAGAGTTGAATATTGAGAGAGATACAGAGGCAATTCAGATCTGGTCGGAGAAATTCAAGTCGGTTGGTATTGAGCCCGTCGTAGAAGAGGAGCCTTATGAATATGGAACCTCCAGAGGGGGCAGAATCTTTTTATATGGTGAAAATGAAAACTGGTGGAGCAGATCGGGAAGCCCTCTTAATATGCCTGTAGGAGAGCCGGGAGGACCGGATAGTGAAATGTTTTATGATTTTGAACCGGACGGTGATGCACTGGATCATCCTGCTACCGATAGTGGGCGGTTTCTGGAGATTGGTAACAATGTGTTTATGTGCTATAAAAAAGAGGACACCGGTTTTGTGAAAATGAAAAATCCTAACATTGATTATGGTGGCGGATTAGAAAGAGTTGCCACTGCTTTAAGTGGCGATCGTGATATTTATAACACGGCGTTCTTTCTGAATGCCAAGCAAAAGTTGGTAGAATTAAGCGGCAAAGAGTATACGGACGATTTGAAGTCTTTTCGAATCATATTGGATCATGTGCGTGCGGCAACATTTTTAATTAATGACGGTGCAGAGCCATCCAATAATGATGCCGGATATGTGACAAGAAGACTGCTGCGAAGGGCAATTCGTGCAGGCAGAAAGCTTGGAATACAAGGAAACCTGGTAGGTCAACTGGCTGAAGTTTATATCGATGAAGCAGTCAGCTACGAAGATTTGATTGCCAATAAGCAGAAGGTTTTGGAAATCATAAACAAGGAAGAAAAGCTATTCCACAAAACCTTGCAGCAAGGAGAAATCGAAATTCAGAAGCACCTTAAGAACAAAGGAAAAGTTACCGGAGCAGATGCATTTTATTTTTATGAAACCTATGGTTTTCCGCTTGAGTTGACAGAAGAGTTTCTGGCGGAAAGCGGATATGGTATAGACGAAAAAGAGTCTTATGCTGAAGCTGCAAAGAAGCATGCTGAAATGAGCCGAACCGCATCTGCCGGTAAATTCAAGGGCGGTTTAGCCGATCAATCCGCAGAAACTACGGCACTTCATACGGCGGCACATTTGTTGCTGGCAGGTTTGCGACAGGTACTGGGCGATCATGTTTTGCAAAAAGGAAGTAATATTACGGCAGAGAGATTAAGGTTTGACTTTAACCATGATGAAAAGCTTACAGAAGAGCAATTATCGGAGGTTGAAAAATTTGTAAATGATGCAATTTCCGCTAAAGCCACTGTATCTTTTTCCGAACTAGCGAAGACGGAAGCAAAAGAGCGCGGTGTCAATGGGAATTTCTGGGACAAGTATCCTGACATCGTAAAGGTATACACCATCAAAGATTCTGAGGGAAGAGTTTGGAGCAGAGAAGTCTGTGGAGGTCCTCATGTGGAAAACACAGAATGTTTGGGGAAATTTAGAATTGTCAAAGAACAATCTTCTTCTGCCGGTGTTCGAAGAATTAAAGCTGTTATTGATAAATAATTACATTACAAGCAGAAAGTTTATACTGTTGTTTTAGAATGAGTATACCGGTGAAATTGGAATTATCATACCGATCGACCGGAATTTGCAAAGATATCTCGAACAGGTGAAAAAAGAATCAAAGGAAAGTCAGGCAGGTCGATATTTCGGCCTGCCTGTTCAGATTTGCACCGAAATATGATCCCGATACGAAGAAATACTTGACTGTAACCATTGTTTATAGTTTATTTTCAGGATAGAGCAGAGACAGAGGAAAGGGGGACATTGTATGACGATTAAAGAAGTAGAAGGAAAAACAGGGTTATCTCGTTCTAATATCCGTTTTTATGAAAAAGAAAAACTTATTGAGCCTTCAAGAAATGAAAGCAACGGGTACAGAGATTATTCTGAATATGATGTGGAAAATATAAAGAAGATTGCCTATCTGCGCACGCTGGGAATTTCCATTGAAGAGATACGAAGTGTGATATCCGGGAAGTCAGAGTTGAAGAAAACGATTGAAAGACAGAACGAGATATTGAAAGATCAGATTACTGAACTGAACAAGGCGAAGTTTATGTGTGAAAAAATGCTTGAGGAAGAAAACATAAGTTATGAAAAACTGCAGATAGAAAAATATGTACCCGAATTATATGGGTATTGGGAGGAGTATCAGACGGTCTTGAAATTAGATTCCGTCAGTTTTCTGTATCTCTGGGGAAGCAGGATTACATGGGCGGCTATTACAACCTTATGTCTGATTGTGGGGCTGATTTTTTATTCTGAATTACCGTCGGAAATCCCTGTGCAGTGGAACAGCGGAGGCGCAGCAGTATCTTTGGTCAGCAAAAAGTATATTTTTATTTGTCCTGTTGCCTGTATTATCATTCGATATCTGCTGAAACCGTTTATTTATGTGAAAGTGTACATGAATCCCCGTGGAGAAATGATCACCGAATATTTGACAAATTATCTGTGTTTTATTGTGCTGTCGACGGAAATTTTCTCGGTACTCTTTACCTTCGGAGTAGTAAAGAATATTGTTACGCTGTTGTTCGCAGATTCCGCAGTTCTTATTGGACTGCTGACAGTTGGATTAGTGAAAATGGAGCTGAGAGGAACGAAAAAGTTATGACAAAGAGTTTTGATTTACCTGACACCGTGGACTGATCTGAAAAGCTTTTTGAGGAGTTTACAGAATATTTTTAAGCAGTATCTTCTGCTTTTTTGTTATAATTAACTCAGCTATCGAAAAATCCTTGCTTCCTTTTCAAAGTCCTTGCAGGTCTGTTTACATGTCGGACAGCCGGTGAACCGTTATCTCTTTTGAGATAGTAGTAGAAATGTGATAAAATGAGAAAAAATCGAAATTTGTGGGGCGATGATGTGGTAAAACTTATTGTACTTAGAGGAAATTCAGGGAGTGGAAAAACCACGGTTGCCAAAGAATTACAACAGAGATTAGGCAGGAATACTATGCTCATCTCACAGGACGTGATCAGAAGAGATATGCTTAGAGTCAAAGATGGCGAAAATACACCTGCATTGCCACTTATGAAAGAACTTTTGATTTATGGCAGTAACCATAGCAATATTGTTATCTTGGAAGGTATTATGTATGCAGATTGGTATAAACCCTTGTTTGAGTTGGCTGTTCAATTATATGATAAAAGAGTATATGCATACTATTTTGATATTCCTTTTGAAGAAACATTAAAACGACACAAAACAAAACCTAATTGTAATGATTTCGGTGAAGAAGCAATGCGCAGATGGTGGCGGGAAAAGGATTTTTCAGATGTATTAAATGAAGTTATTATTACATCTGAAAGAGATATTGAAAGTATTGTTAGTGATATTTGCAATACTGTATTAAGCGATTAAATTCGCAATTTGAGGAAGTGGTCGATATGATTGGAGATATTGTAAAATTGCTGCATTAGACAACTTCAGTTTACAGAATTGAGAAAATCGTAAAAGTTTAAATAGTCACGGATGCAAAGAGCACAGAGAAGCTTGATTTTAGATATATTTAACGGAATGGGAGCGTAGGTCTACAGGAGGATTTATGCGAACTAATTTAATTATTGTGGAAGGGATTCCGGGGAGTGGAATGGAAAAAATGGTTGAACGATAGGGAGGTGCGGACATTTCCTGCAATTTCTTGACAGAGCAATAAATTAATTATATAATGAACATTGTTCATATTGAGGTGATAAATTGAATCATATTGTAACATCAAAAGAAGAAATTTTGAAAACCAGCCGGGAACTGATTCAGCGGCAGGGGTGGTCAGCGGTCAGCATTCGTTCTGTTGCGGCTGCCTGTGGTGTGTCTGTGGGGTCTATCTATAACTATTTCGATTCCAAAACGGCGTTGGTGGGAGCAACGGTGGAAAGTGTCTGGTGTGAGATTTTTCACCGTCCGGAAGATGGCACCGTATTTCAGGATACGCAGGCATGTATTGCCTGGATGTATGGAAGAATGGAATATGGCTGCCGGCAGTATCCTGGTTTTTTTACACTCCATTCTCTGGGCTTCATGAGGGAGGATAAGTCAGATGGAAAGCGGCGAATGGAGCAAACCTGGCAACATGTTTCAGAAGAGTTGTGTTCTGTCCTGAAGCGGGATGCGAGGGTTCGGCCGGATGCTTTCAACGAGCAGTTTACCGCGGAGAAATTTGCAGAGGTGCTGTTTTCTTTGATGCTGTCCGCTTTGCTGCGACAGGACTATGATCCAGGTGCTGTGCTGGAAATCGTGTGCCGAACTCTTTATTAGAATTCCCACCGGGTGTGGGAGTTTTTTATTACATAAAATGAACACTGTTCAGTCAAGAAAGGTAGATTATGAAAGTAAAAAGAAATACTCTGCTGCTTCTCGCCTGTCTTGTGTGGAGCGCTGCAGGATTTAATATTCTTCGCATAGGGTTGATTTCGTACCTTCCGTATCGGTCTGTGCGGAATTTTCTGTTATCAGCTCTGGTTTTTGCTGTGTTTCAGAAGTTTATTTTTGGAAGGCTTGTGAAAAAGCATACGGCCAGAATCCGTTCCTATGTGGAAGAAAGGCATTTTTTTCTTAAATTTTTTGATGGAAAGTCGTTTGCTGTTATGGCGGTAATGATGACCGGCGGGATAGGTCTGCGGTCGAGCGGATTGGCACCGGAACAGTTTATAGCGGTTTTTTATACCGGCTTGGGTGCATCACTTTTAATGGCCGGATTATTGTTCGGACGTAATTTGGGTAGAGAGGTATTGACAGCGTCCGGATGATTCGATGAGCAGGGAGACGGACAGTTCCAGCCGGCCGTATCGATTTCTGCTACAGTGCAGGGGAGTGGGAGAGCAGTCGTTTCATTAGCTCTGGGCGGACCATGGTACGGAGCTTTGGGTTCTGTATGACGGATGAAAAATGAATGTATATAAAGTCCAGCTAAGAAATG
>JAAOXG010000061.1 GCA_013036995.1 Lacrimispora defluvii | reverse complement strand
ATAATAATTATACTCTAACATTTTAGCATATTCTTATCTATATATAATTATTCATTTATTATTTGAATATCAATTTTACAATTTTATTAAATTCCTTAAAGGCTTCTCATTAATATTGCATTTTAAATCAGTTTGGTTTATAATTAAAAAGAACAAATGTTCGAATGGCAATTTAAATCTCACTGACGAATGCATGAATCACTTACTATTAAGACCGATAACAGTAATAAGTATCCCACTATGATACATTATGCTTCCTTTCCCTGGCATATTATGTTTCAGCTTATTAAGGTTTTGAAAGATAGATGTTAACGGCAGCAGTTAATTTTTTGCCATGATTGCTTTTTGTATCTGTCCAAAGGGAAAGGGGATGTGCTTATGAATATTAATAATAGTAAAAATAGCTCTGTACGAGCTGTTACAACGGAAGACTATAGGCGTTGGATATCTTCTCTCATAAAAAGAAGCAACGATATAGATTATTTGATGGCAGTATATTCATTTGCTGATTCTTACCCTGATAAAACTAACCGTGGGTTTAGTTAATTGTTTGTGTTTTGCTTTAGTTTATCTATAAAATCTGAACCGAAATCAAGTAAAATTTTACGGTTAGCAGGTGTAAGCTTACTATATGTTTCAACAAATGCTTCAAATACGGGATCATGTTCCCCAAGCAATAAAGCGGCCTTTGTAACGAGGTCGTTTTTTTGTGGTTTAAGAAACATTTCACCTTCTCCAGTTCTTAGCCAATTCTCGTTAATTTTAAATTCACTCCAGTTACGCAGCATAATAATGTGCTGTTCTGTAACCTTCCTTCTACCATTTTCTATATCTGATACTCCTGATTTTGTTATACCAATAGCTTTTCCAAAATCTTCTTGGCTTTTTTTACAATTTTCTCGTAATAATTTAAACCGATTATTAATCTCTGGAATACTATCTTCTTTAATATTTAATGACATTAGATTTCCCTCCTTTTGGGTCATTATATCACGTGAATTTAGAAAAGTAAATTAAAAATGTTCGCAAACCGAACAAAAGCGTGTTGACACAGTTCTGATAAAGTACTATAATGGACGCATACAGAACGAAAGATGGAGGTGAAAGTTATGTGCGAGTATAAGACGAGCGTAATTATTGATGATTTTGAATTGGAAAAGTTAGCGTCTATTTACCAACAGCTTCGGGAACCTAACCGTAGCATTGTGGTAATGGGGGCCAATTTACTACTAGCAAGTCAGTCTGCTAATGAAGGACAGCAAAGTGAACCGAGAAAGGCAGGGTAGAAAAAAGAGGGCGAGGTGAGAATATGAAAACAGGTTATGTAGAACTTAGTCCTGATGCCATTCAGGAGCGCCTGATGCAGGCAGAGGAAATGTCTCAGATCTGGGATAAAAGCCCAGAAGCAGTGCAGATGTATTTAAAAGGTTGTATGGCCACAGCGGCAGCGTTGGCAGGACAGCAGTGCGAGCCAAGAAAAGCAGGGTAATAGGTGAGATCGAAAGTGAGGTGAGAGCAAATTTGAGAAAGGAAATAAGAAGAAGCATCATTGCAATATGGATAGCAATAGTGCTCCTCTTTTTCAATCAGTTGTATGGCGTTTATCAGAATCGCAAGGCTCATCAGCTTCTATGGGCTGACATGAATCACTACATTGAGATGGAGATGCAGGATTCAAAAGAGTTGAATCAATATCTGAAAAAGCTGAATTTGATTCTTGAAAAGCAAGATCAGCTTGTTGGACTTCATAATAAATAGTCATAAGATATTCGGCTTGTTTTTCAATTGCATTAACTTGTTTTTGAAGTATTTGGTTTCGTTCTTCCTGAATTTTGTTGTATTCTATTTCAACCGCAATTTGCTCGTTGTGATTTTTTTGTTCTTGTAAAGAGCCTTGGCTTGTTTGAATGAAAGTAATTGTGAAAATTAATACATCAATCAGTATTTGAATAACAATGAGCGCGTCAGAAAATGATAACTTTTTTGAAACTTCTGCTGTTTCCGTTATCTTATCAGTAGTTTTTGAAGTATTATCAATTATTTCTTCGCATACAAAATCTTCGGGAATCAAAGATTTGGGAACAGATACGTATTTATCATAAATGTTGATTGTTTTATAAGCTGAAGCAAGGGTAGAAAGTCTGCTCTGCAGTGTAAAAAGCTGTTTCTGATAATCTTTGTTATAAGTTAACGATTCATACAACGACATGTAATGCGCTTGCATTTCTGCTGAAATCTTATATCGGGGGAATTTTATTGATGTAAAGGGGTGTTGGATATCCAAAGCTGACAGTTTATAGGATTGATAAAAAGAGCTAGCCAATCTGTTTTGAGTGGCTACATATTTAGCAAGTATTTGTTGTGTGGTAAATAGTTGGTCAAATTTTTTTGACATAAGTGTTTTTAGTCCTTTCTTTTTATTGGGCTTTGGCAGAATTCTGTACTTAAAGTATAGAGGAGCAGGAAAATTATTGCAATATGGAAAGGTGTACAAACCATTCGACATAAACTCAATTAGATAAAGGAAGGGGTGAGGCTATGGCCATAGTTAAAGAGGTAAAAAAGGGAGATACGACTTTCATCTTCCACGATGACTATTGCAAGAACACAACACCAGAAGAGGTAGAAGCTATTAGTAAGCAACTCGGAAAGATTGCATACCCTGCCCTTAGGGCAGCTCACTTACGGAAAGAGGGAACCGCCTGATGGCGGGTATGGTGGACAAGCTATTATTTGTCTATGATGAATTATGTAAACTAGAAAGAGCCCATTATGAACAATGAAAAAATAAAGAAAAAGCACCTGCCATTATTACCAGTAATGACAGGTGCAAACTTTAATGCACAGCTATAAATCTCATAAATTTATTATAAGCTGTGCAGTCCAAAAAGTCAATAAAATCGGGCGTTTTAACCTACATTTTTGACTTGATAAAAGGATTAAACTTAGAGGATGAGTACATATGCACAGGTATAAACAAATAGAGTTCAAGGCAGGTATCACCATTGAGGTTATAAAGTGTATTCCTAGAGGGTGTAGGGGTAGTGGATATGGGATACCAATTAAGAAAAAGACCTCTGAGGAAATGGCAGAGGCAAACATGAGACAAGCCTCCAGGAAGTTGGCAAGAAAGATAAATGCGAATTTTAAGCCGGGAGACTGGCACGTGGTTCTGACATACCGTAAAGAGACCAGACCAGATCCAGAAACTGCACATAAGATCATAAAGAAGTTGATTGATGGATTAAGAGGCAGATACAGAAAAAATGGTTTTGAGATGAAATATATTCTCGTCACTGAGTATAAGAACAAAGCAATCCATCACCACCTCATAATTAACAATGTGAATGATGGGAAAAAGACAACGTCAGATTACATAAGGGAACTATGGAAAGGGAATGGCAATCCAAAGTTTGTATCTCTTTACGACAATGGAGAGTATCGAAAGTTAGCGGATTATTTCATTAAGGAGACTGAAAAGACTTTCCGGGAGGGCGATAGTCCAGTAAGACAGAGGTATTCATGTTCTCGTAACCTGATTACTCCAAAACCACATAGCCGTATCCGGAAAACAAAGAGCTTATGGAATATGGACCCGAAGCCCAGGTCGGGATACTACATAGATCAGGAAAGCCTTTATAACGGAACGGACAAGCTAGGGTACCCATATCAACGATATATCATGATTAAGATAAATCCATCTGACAAGGACTGGGAGCCATACAATGGTTTTCCGCCTGACATTGGAGAATAAGGAGAGTGAGAAGAAATGGCAATGCCAGAAAAATTAACACCAGAATTAGAAGAAGCCTTGGGAAAAGCATGGTCGTGTAGTGAAAGGCCACCAGGGAAATATATAGGCTCTATAACAAAAGGCAGCAGGACGTTCTACTTTTATAAAAATGGACTGGAGTATTTTTATGAAACTGGTTTTGATAGAGAGATGCGGGAAAAGCTGAGAGAGAGAAAGAGGTGGCGTAGATATTAACTCTTAAATTAGGATTTAGGAGGCGATAAAGGAGGTGGTATTAGAATTTCAGCAATTAATGAGCAAGTAGATAAATTGGCTCTTAAAAACTAATGGTAGTTGAATTTATAATCCAACTACCATAGTATTACTTATTTAAAAAGATTTTCTTTGATTGCCAAAATCGAATCTTGTAATGGAGGATTGTCTTTTAATAATTGATCTAATCGCTCTCTACAAGTGGAAGCATCATATGATACTTGATCAAAAATCATATCACCAAACGTAGTTGGATTATTACTTGATGATTGTATTCCCCAACTGCAATCTTCGTGACACATTTGAATAAAGTCAAAAGGTTGCGGCTTTGGGGAGGTTAACTTTTTATATCCCCATTCAATTCTAAATTTTGGATATGTTATTGGTTTTCCACAAACTTGACAAATAAGATTGTTTGTGTTGAAACTACACATAAAAATCAACTCCTTTCCTTGCAATTTATTATACGGGAAGGTAAAGGATTAATCAATTAGTATGTAGTAAATTTCTAGGAATAGCCAGAACTATAGCAGAATAAAGGTCTGGTTTTAACTCATAAAACTAAAAGTTAGAGGGGTAATTTGTAATATAAAATGGAGAAAAAGGCATGACTACTAGGTTAAGAAGCGAATCAACGGAGCAGGAGAACGTAATTTCATGGTGCTTTCATCATGAGAGAATATATCCTGAACTTCATTGGATTCATCACTGTCCGAATGGAGGCAGCAGGCAGAAAGCAGAGGCAATCCGCTTGAAAGCCCAGGGAGTAAAGCCAGGGGTCCCAGATCTGCATCTTCCCATCCGAAAAGGGAAATATATCGGACTGTACATAGAAATGAAATATGACAACGGTACCCTGCAGAAAACTCAAAAAGAATGGCTATTAGCCATGAAGGTAGCAGGACATTTCGCGTGTGTGTGCTATGGATATGAAAATGCTGTTAATGTGATTGAAGAATATGTACAGCTTGCACCAGAACAGGAAATGAACATAGAGAACGGAGCAATTTTAAAGTAATTCATTTTCCTTTCTATAAAATTAAAAGTATAAGGAGGACCGCAATATGTTTGATATATTTGGAGAATTTGATTCAGTAGAAGAACTGAATAAGGCAGCAGAAGGTTTATTCAATGAAAATGACATGGATAATATATTAGTTCTGGCCAAAGAAAATGGAATACCAGAAGATTTTGCCAATCTTTATATAACAGGGGATATACCGGAGCTGTCAGATGTCACCATAGCGGCCATGGGAAAGATCGACATGGAACTTCCAGAAGCTGTTAAGGCATATGGGGACACAGCAGATTGTGTAGCGGAGTATATCAAGAGCCTTTGTGATAGGGAGAAATTTGCTTCCATGGTTCGAAGAAAAAGCAGAACCCTTATTAAATGTCTGGAGAACATGAAAACAGAAGCTGAGAAGCAGATAAAAACCAGAAGTGGATGTCAGTGTGCCTGTATCCCACCTTCATCTGGATACAGAATGATTCGTGAATATTACGAAGGAGGTCAGGACCAATGAAACGAAAAGCCATTGAAACGGTACCAATGCTGGAACGGGAGTTAAAACAAACGAAAGAGGATTATACCGTGTTTTCACAGCTCCTTGAAATAAAAGGAGAAAAAATTTTAATACTGGATCTCTATAAGACCAGATGTATTTCAAAAAAGAGTAAGCTTATTCCAGAAAAACGTTATGTAACAGACCGGAAGGATTTTGAAACCTATAATCCGAAAAATTTGAAGCCATGGGGGAAAGCTGGCCTGGAAACCTCATGGTATAGTATGCCAGATCTTTATTTCCCTGCAGGTGCAGCAGCTGCTGTATATGAGTTTCTTCCTCCTGCGAGTTGGGGAGACAGTGCAGAAAAAAGACTGCAAGAGAATGAAAGAGATATAAAAAGTGAGAAAGCTCAAAAGAAAATGCAGTATCACCAGAATGCGATAGACAGACGGATCTCTTTAGTAAAGGACTTTCCGAAAGGTGCAGTGCAATGGTTTCACCAGCTATTTGAAAAAGAACATTTTATATTCTATGAAACACAAACAAAGGTGAAAGCAGCAGGTGTCTGTTCTCATTGTCAGAAAGAAATAAAATACGACCGGAGAACAGAAAAGCCAATGCATAATATGCCTTGTAAATGCCCTTACTGTGGAAGCAAAGGACTTTATAAAGTAAGGGGAAAACAGGATCAAGTTCATGTTCACAAAAAAGCAATAATCATGCAAAAGATAGAAGGCGGTTTTGTAAGCCGTTTCCTTGAATTAAAATATCGTGCTTCTCCATTGGGTGAAAGTATAGATTTTGATCATGTGGAAGTTGCAAGATCGACTTACAATGGAAAACGAAGATACGATGATTATTCATACTATCGATATTATACTGATGAAATCACCTGGACAGATTCCAATGTAAATAACATTAATAAAGGAATTGGGTATCTATACCTTGATAACCTGGAAGAGGTACTTGATAAAACACCATTTAAATATTGTGCCTTAGGGGAACTTCAAAAACATACTAACGGTCCTATACATCACACAGCACTTCTTGAGAACTATGAGCGGATGCCGTACATAGAGTATATGATCAAAATGGGGCTATATAGGCTGACAGAAGAATATCTGGAACACCCATACACTTCTACAATTAATTATAAAGAAAAAAGGCCAGACAAGATATTAAACCTGCCAAAAGACAAGATAAAACAACTAATTACAGAAAATGGAGGTCTAGATATGCTTAAGCGGTTGCAGGTTGAAGTTATCCTGAACCGGTCATTTACAGAAGAGGAAGTAAATATCATTCAAAGGCATAAGGTGAATGTAGAGCAGCTTCCAGGGGTAATGGAGAATACAGGATTGACCAAATTTCTTAGGTATATGAGTAAGAGTTTAGACAGCAGGCATGAGGCGGGAAATTTTATACTGGACTGGAAAGATTATATCAGGATGCAGCAAACATCTGGTCTGCAGCTTACTACAGCTAATCTGTTTCCAAGGAGTTTAAAAGCAGAACATGACAAGATGTTAAAAACCATTAAGGACATGGAAGACCTGGAAAAAAACAAGAAATATCAGGAGATTAAAAGTCAGTATGTAGACCGCTATTCATTTGAGCATAAAGATTTAGTAATTATAATACCAGAAACACTTCAGGATATCGTGAAAGAAGGAAATAAACAGCATCACTGTGTTGCCACTTATGTAGATCGGGTGGCAGCAGGTCAGACATGTATTCTTTTCTTACGAAAGAAAGAAGAACCAGATCAGCCATTTTACACCATGGAGATCCAGGGGACAGATATCATTCAGTGCAGAGGGAAATGTAATGCAGATCAGACCTCAGAGGTAAAGAGTTACCTCAAGGCATTTAAAACATATATAGAGAAACAGAAGTTTGAAGCTGACCGGATACCGGCTTAAAGGAGGCAGATATGCAGGAATTAATGAATTATCGAGATAGAAAAGAAGAAATCAGGAAGCGGCTCCGGGAAACAGCTGAAAACTTTGTTTATATTGGATATCAGTTAAAGCAGGTCAGGGAAAGCTGCGAATATGAACAGGATGGATATTCAGACATTTTAGAATTTGCTCAGAAAGAGTACGGCCTTCAAAAAGATGATACATACCGGTTTATCCGAATTAATGACAAGTATTCCATAGATGGAGATTCCCCGGAGCTGGCCGAGCGCTTCAAGGGGCTTGCGCAGACAAAACTTTCTGAAATGCTGAATTTGCCGGATGAAGATGTAGATCTGATTACACCGGAAACAACCAGGGAAGATATAAGGGAATTAAAGCGTTTCAACAATCAGCCATTGGAAGATGTACCGGAAAAAGAGGGGAGTGATATACAGAATATTATCCTGGAATTTTTCCGTCCGGCAGCAGGACGGCCAGCAAAAGACCTTCACGAACTGCTCCTTGATCTTCTGGCTATTGTAACTGGTGAACGGACAGACCCAGTACTTACTCAAGAGGAACAGATTCAGGAATGTATAAATCCAAAAGGAAACGCAGTATTTCGGGCTGGGAGATATATGGTATTCCTCTATGATGCTCCACATGGGATGAAGTATAAGGTTTTTAGAGATAACGAAAACCACTCTATTAGTTATATGACCTTTGCAAAGACCGCCCATCTGATATTTACAAGTCGGAATCAGGATAATGAACTGGATCCATGGGAGAATGTTTACGGTCCAGAACTTGAACCAGATATAATTCCGGAGCCGGTTGAGCAGCAGGACAAGCAGGAAATTAAAAAAGAGCCCTATAAGGAAGCACCAAAAGAACCGGAAAAGAAAAGCAATGTGGATAATTTAGATGATCAGGAGAATAGAGAAAAGAAGGAAGAAAGTTATCCACATAAAAATACAGAAAACAGTAAAAAAGCGCCGGCGCAACAGGAAGTAAATAAAAAGCAGGATTCCCCATTCCTTATCGGAGGTTCAGAGCCCGGCGAGATTCCTAAAAAAGAGTATATAAAGGAATCCGATCAGACGGAATCCATAAGACAATTGGATATGGAGGATTATCCGGAAACTTTACCGGAAGGATATATAAAGTGCCATGACGGAAGTGAGGTCCAGGAAACTGAGAGCCGAAAGGCATGGTTAGACTTACAGAACATAACTATTAATTTATATGAACAGATATGCAATCAAGCAGAACCGAATATTGAGACATGCTATAAATTAAAAGCAGGTGCGGAAACTATGAAAGGAATTCTGGAGGAAATGATTCGGTTTAAGGAGCAGGAGGCAGCAGGATAAAAAGTACTTGTTAATGATGTAAATTATATTGGAACTCATTGAATTGATAAGCTGACAGGGCAGCAGGAAGATGTTGTAATATGAGAGTGGAAAAAATTAAAGGAGGAATCTTAACGATTCCTCCTGGACCTACCATTCAATATATATCCATTGAGAATAAAATGGAAAAAAGAATACCTAGGCATATGAAAATAATCTTCTTCATATTTGACTCCTTTTTTAAGGAGCTGAGATGTAATTAAACACTCTCCTATCAAACATACGACCAATTAAAAACGACTATCAGTCGTAAACACAATCTCCTATCAAATATACAACCAATCAAAACGGTCATCGGTCGTAAACACTCTTTGATTAAACATACGGTTAATCTAAAATGTACCATCATCCGTAAATACAAACTCTGTCCAAAAACTACGACCAATCAATAACGTACTATCAGTCGTAAACACACACCTGTCAAATAAATTACAACTCAGCTCAAACTGAGTTACAAGGTTATTATATTATAGACAAGAAAAAGTGTAAAGAAAAAAATAAGTGCTTTTTAGATTATTGCAATAATTAAAATGGTTTAAAAAACTATTAATCCTTGACTTTAGATAATGAAAATTAACTAACCATTTTGTCAATGGTGAAAAATGGTTAGGCAGCAGGAGGTGATATTTATTTTGACAGCTAAGGAGTATTTAACCCAATTAGATGAACTTAATAAAAAAATATGGCATAAGAAGCAAGAACTTATAGAAGCTAAAAGAAATCGAGGTATACCGTTTAGTACTGATGGAATGGAATTTGATAGAGTTCAGACTTCATTTGTTGGTTCCAGTGGAAAACCCACAGAATCGCAGGCCTTGCGTATTGTGTCCTTGGAAGAGGATATCGAAAATAAAATCATTGAATACATGGAACTCCGTCATAAGTTTATAGATCAGATACATGATTTAAATGATGGTCTGTATATTGATATCTTATATCGGCGTTATGTTAGGAACGAAAAGAATTTTACTCAAATCGCCTGTGACATGGGATATTCATATAAATACATAATTAATAAGCATGGTGAGGCCTTAATAGCCTTTGAAAAGATACATCAAGAATTGTTTAGAAACAAGAGTGCCTAAATGATGGAACTGGGATGGAAAATATTTTAAATAAACCTGCTATACTATTAATGTGCAAATTGAGCTTCCAGATTGTAGGCTCTTTATTATTCCCGACAAGATTTCGTTACCATCATATGAGAGGAGATGGTAACATGAATAGTTTTATTAGTTGGATTGGTGGCAAGAAGCTACTAAGAAAAAAGATTTTAGAGCAATTTCCGGAGCAGGAATCCTTTAATCGATATATAGAGGTATTTGGAGGAGCCGGATGGGTATTGTTTTCACGTGACAAGCATGCACCTATGGAGGTATTTAACGATGTAAACGGTGAGTTGATTAATTTATATAGAATTGTTAAATATCACCCAGAAGCTCTGCAGAATGAACTGGAATGGCTGCTTATGTCGAGAGAGCAATTTTTTGACGAACTAAACAAAAATACCAGAGGCATGACAGATATTCAGAGAGCAGCCAGGTTCTTTTGCGTAATAAAAGAGAGCTTTGGGACTAATCTTCATACATTTGGGGTTTGTTTAAAAGATATACGCAAGGCAGTTCATTATCTTAAAGAGGTATCGGATCGATTGAAGAGAGTGGTGATTGAGAATCAGGACTTTGAGCAATTAATCAAAACCTATGATCGCCCTGATGCTCTATTCTACCTAGACCCACCATATTATGAAGCAGAGAAGTATTATCCAGATCGATTTAACCCAGAAGATCACGAACGGCTGCGGAAATGCCTGGGCAATATTAAGGGAAAATTTGTATTATCCTATAATGACTGTCAACAGATTCGCGATCTGTATAAGGGATATACAATAATTGAAGTAGACCGAATAGATAATCTTGTTATTAAGAATGTTAGTCGAAAATATAAAGAGCTTATTATAAAGAATTTTGAATAGTTTTATCCCCTACGGTTGCCGGGTGTAACAGCCCGGTGACCGATTGATTCCTAATACTCTACTTTTTGAAAATGCCTGTCGATTTTTAGTTGCTGGGTGTTTTCTTTTGCAAAAGTTTGTAGTAGAATGACAATATTAAAGGAGGGAGTAGCATGGAAATAGCATATGAAAATAGAGTTGTTGCATTTATTGATATTTTGGGATTTAAGAATCACATTAATGCGACAGCGTGTGATTTAAAATACCGAGCTAAAATATTTTCAATTATGAATTATCTCAAAATGATAGAAGAAGAAAATTATAAAGGGACTTATTCTCTATCAGATCTTGGTAAAGAGGTTTCAGTATTTTCGGATTCTGTAGTAATCTCATATCCATTAAATTACCGAGGCGGTGTTCCTGGAATAATGTTAGATATAGTATATTTACAAAATACATTATTAAATGAGGGCATACTTACTCGAGGCGGCATCTCAATAGGTGATATTATTCATAAGGGCAATATAGTATTTGGACCAGCGATGATTCAGGCATATACATATGAAAGTACATGTGCAAAATACCCAAGAGTATATGTCGGCGGCGAGGTTATTCAGTTTGGATATAATAATCCAGCGCCTCAAAATTCGAAGGAATACGAAATGAACTTTATAAATAGACTACTTAGAATTGACCCTGTAGATAAAATTGTGTTTATTGATTATCTTAACCAGATGGAAGAGTTTGATGAAGGAAGATATGAAGTATTTAAGGAAAACGTTGATCAAACGATCCGTAATGGAATACAAGATCTCAGACCGGACGTAAGAGAAAAATATGAATGGTTGAAAACATATTTCACATATGTTTTCGGTCTCAACAAACCGGCGCCTAATTAACTAGGTGGTGATAACCAATAATTATTGAAGACTTTGGTAAATTTTGGTGTATGATGTAGGTAAATAGATGGGGGAAAAAATAAAAGACTATGATAGATGATAAAAACGGTAATAAGGTAATTAAATTAAGTACGGCAGTTGCGTTTTTTGCTGTATTCATTGCGTTTGGATGCTTAGTTGTGGCTGGGAGTAGTCAAGAAAGCTTTGTTGGACAGTTTTCTTTTGCTAGTACAATTACCTCAATAATTCTTTCGGTAATTGCCATCTGGATGAGTATTTCAGGTGATCGCACAAATAATGAGATAAAAGATAAGATGATTAATGCTACTAATAGGTTGGATTGTGTTACATGTAATATTGAGAAAATTAATAGTACTTATGAAAATAAAGTGATAGAGCAAATCCGCGCACTAGAGGGGGTTGATAAAAAGCTACAAGAAATGGGAGGTGATTTAACAGATGTAAAAAAACAATTATTTAATACTATAGCCCCAAGAAAAAACCAAGACAATACTGAGTATTTGCTAAATAATTTTGCTGATAACGAAATTGCTGAAATTTACATAAGGTCAATAAGTGCATTAACACAAAAAGGTAGATGCATGGAATATAAAATTTTAAAAGAATTTAAATTGGAAATCGAAAATAATAACGATATAAATAGTTCAAGTACTATAAAAAATGCTGTAGAAAGGTCAACAGAAGATAAGTTAATAAGAGCGGTTTTTATAGGGAGAATCAGTACTCTTTTAGGTATCGAAGTTCTTAAAGAAAAAAATATCCCCAATTTAATCACTTACTTAGAAAAACATTTAGATAATGAATAAAGGCATACAACCCGTTTGTGTGTATAAAATCAGTATTTTCAGAGGCGGACAACCCCGTCTCTTTTTTATATTCCAAAACAAACGAATAAGAAAAGGAAAAATCCGGGCATCTGTCAGTGTGGCGGGTGCTTTTATATTGCCATTAAATAGGAGGTGAGGACAAGTGAATAAAACGTGGAAGCGATATGCCTTCGAAGGTTTTATGAGAGAAGAAGATAAAAGATATTGGAAAAAAACGCAGGAGCTTATAAGGGAAACTTCAAAAAATATAGCCATGATTATTGGGGTAATCACAGCTATGCAGGTAATTATTTTTTCTTCTTTAGTTTTTCCTCGGCTTCATAAGTAGTCGTGACGGTGTCGGCTACATCGTTTACGGCTTCTACAAGAGAATCTTTTAAGGCATCATCGCCGGAAGAATGATAAATTTCGTTTATCATCTCATGTCTGAATAGCTTAATAGCATCAATAACGGTCATAGCTGAATTCCTCCTTTATGTACTTGGCTTTGTGTAGCCTGTAGGTACATTATATTGCTGTAAGAAAGTGGAATCAATAAAAGTTTTATAGACATCTGTTAGTGCAGATGTCTTTTTATTATAGCGGAGTAGAGCAGTCTGGTAGCTCGCCAGCCTCCTTAGCTGGAAGTCAGAGGTTCAAATCCTCTCTCCGCAATTATCTGGAGGAAATTATGATTTATAAAAGATGTCCACATTGTGGAAAAAGAATCCAATCAGGAACAACCTGCAAATGCCGTAAGCGTGAGTACCAACCGCCATCAGGTATATATAAGCTTTATCATACACAGAGATGGAGAGACTTACGATCTGTAGTCATGGCAAAGTATAACGGTATAGATCTATGGGTCCTTCATCAACATGGGAGATTAGAATATGCAGAGACAGTGCATCACATTGTTCCGACCTCAGATGATGAAAGCCTTTTCTTTGCATTCAGTAATCTGATCCCAGTATCCAGAGCCAGTCATGATGAAATACACATGCTCTATAAGACAGATAAAGAGGCAACACAGAAGATACTGGTGGAAATATTATTCCAGGAAGGCATAGGGTAGGGGGTATGAAAAAAGTTTCGGCAAATTACCCAAGACCGCAGCCCCTCCTTTCTTCACACAAAACTCCAAATAAGAAATTTTGAAATGTAGGTGATAAAAGGTCAAAAAATAGAAAGCCATTAGATCAGCAATCCGGCAACCTCACAAATGAGGAAAAGGATAGGAAAATACTGGAAGAACAGGCGATTCTAACAGGTGATGAAGATATACAAAAACCGCCTGCCTGGCTAATAGATTCAGTTGCAAAATCAGAGTATAAAAGGGTCATAAAAGACCTAAAAAACATAAAAATTATAGGCAATTTAGACCTGTCAAATCTATGTGGATACTGTAATGCGTACTCCATGTACCGGAAGGCCACCAAGGATTTAAGCAAGTCTGATTTAATAGTAAAAAAGACATCCGCCAGTGGAACAGAATACGATGCAGAAAATCCGCTAATCATGATACAGAAAAAATATGCGGAAGAAATGCGTAAGTTTGCTTCACTGTGCGGTCTTACCATAGACAGCAGATTGAAAGCAGCAACTATAAAGATAGATAAGGTTGAAAATGAGATTGAGGATGAGTTCGGTGATATTTAATGACAATAAAGGAAGAACTGATACGATATTCCAGAGACTGCCTGGAGGATAGGATACCTTCTGGAGAAAAACATCAATGGGCCTGTGCCAGATTCTTAAAGGATCTGGGTAGGATAGATTCAGAGGGTTTCCCGTACATATGGTCTGAAGAAAAAGCAGAAAGAATTGTAAAATGGTTTTCATACCTGAGACACTCCAAGGGTGAGCTTGCTAAGAAGCCGATCATCTTGACTACATGGCAGAAATTCTTTTTGTGTCAGATCTATGGCTGGCGGCATAAGAAGACTGGGTATAAGCGTTTCAAAAAGTCGTTTGTAGAAGTAGCAAGGAAAAATGCAAAATCACAGATGGAGGCGGGAGTTGCTCTCAATGAAATATCAGAACAGGCAACAAGAAATGGTGAGGTATATGAATATTATACTGCTGGGGTAAAGAGACAACAGTCAAAAGTTATTTTTGATGAATGTGAGTTAATGCTAATAGGTTCACCACTAAAAACAAAATTCAGAATTACTAGAGATATTATAAAACATAAGAAAACTGGAAGTTTTATCCGCCCGCTTAATAAAGAAGATGGAAAATCAGGAGATGGAACAAATCCGGCAGGTCTTATCCTTGATGAATACCATCAGCACCCAACCACAGATTTTTATGATTTAGGTCTAGGATCTGCTACGAAGGAACCGCTGTTAATGATTATTACGACAGCGGGAAAGGATTTAACATATCCATGTTATACAGAAGAATATTCCTACTGCTCAAAACTTCTGGATCCTGGCAGTGATGTAGAAAACGATGAATACTTTGTTGATATATGCGAAGCTGATGAAAATGATGATCCGGATGACATTAATACGTTAAAGAAAGCAAATCCCATTAGGGCCTTTTTCCCTGCTGGACTTCAAAAACTACAGAGTGAATGGAAAATAGCAAAAGATATTCCAGAAAAGCTAATCGCATTTAAGACCAAATGTTTAAATGTTTGGATGCAGGCAAAGAAAAACAGCTACATGGATATGTCCAAGTGGAAGGCCTGCGAGGTAGAAGATCTACCCATTGATATAAAAGGTCGCCCTGTGTATGTAGGTTTTGATATGTCAGCAAAGACAGACCTTACGTCGGTAGCTTTCATAATTCCTTACCAGAGTGGTGAAGTAGATGCGCATGGGAAAGAGATTATTAAATATATCGTATTCTCTCACAGCTTTATTCCTACAAGAGAAAAACTCCGGGAGCATATTTTGAAAGATAAAGTACCATATGATTCCTGGGAACAACGTGGGTATCTTACAGTTACAGATACACCCATCGTGGATCAGGGGGCAGTTATGGAATATGTCCTAAACGAATGTAAAAAGCATGACTGGAAAATCCAGACACTTTGTTTTGATCCGGCCAATGCCTCAAAGCTGATGATGGATCTATCCAATGAAGGATACGAAGTTGAAGAGGTCTTCCAGTCACAAAAAAGTCTTAACGAATCAACCCAGGGCTTTCGGGAGCAGGTGGCTTGTAAAAACATCCTTTACCTATACAACCCACTTTTGAATTACGCTATGAGTAATGCGGTCATTCGTCAGAATAATGGACTGATTAAAATAGATAAAGATGCAACCACTAAGCGCATAGACCCGGTAGACGCCGTTCTGTGTGCTTTTAAATTGGCATTGTATCATGAGTTTGGTCAGGACTATACAGATTATTTAAACAGATTTTTAAAGGAGATGCGAGAAGGGACTTTAGGAGCAGAATAAAAGGAGCAGTAAATGCGTTAAAGGGTAGTACAGCAGTATCTTTAGGTGATCCTGAGCTGCTCCAATGGCTGGGTATAGATAAACATGGAAGCAGAAAATCAATAAACGAAGCAACCTATTTCACTTGTTTAAAAATGCTTTCAGAGACTATGGGAAAACTACCGCTAAAGTATTATAAAGTAGAAGGTGACGGAAGGACAAGGGCTGCACCTGATGATACAGCAAAGCTTTTGATGAACCGACCAAATCCAATTATGACTCCAGCCACGTTTTGGGGAACCGTAGAGGCAAACTGCCAGCATTACGGTAATGCATTTGTATGGATTCAAACGGTATTTATAAAAAAGGGTAAGTATGGAGGAGAATATAAAATAAAATCCTTCTGGCCAATGCAGTCTAACTATACTACTGTTCTTATGGACGACGCAGGGATATTTGGCTGTGCTGGTAAATTATATTACCGTTATAGTGATCCGAAAACAGGAAAAACCTATACATTTCCACAGGAGAGTGTCATGCACTTTAAAACCTGGTGCAGTTTTGACGGCATTATGGGGGCATCGGTGCAGGATATTTTAAAATCCACGGTTAGAGGTTTGGGAGAAGCACAAACCTATTTGAACAACTTATATACCCAAGGGCTGACTGCTTCAATGGCGTTACAGTATACAGGTGATTTAGACAAAGGGATGCGGGCTACTTTGGAAAAGGAGTATAACTCTTTACTGACAGGGGCTAAGAATGCAGGAAAGGTTGTAGCCATTCCGATTGGAATGACGTTACAGCCATTAAATATAAAGCTTACCGATGCGCAGTTCTACGAATTAAAGAAGTATACGGCTCTGCAGATAGCCGCAGCCTTTGGAATCAAGCCAAACCAGATTAATGATTATGAAAAATCAAGCTATGCAAACAGCGAGTCTCAACAGCTCGCTTTTTTGGTAGATACCATGCTTTACCGCCTCACGCAATATGAGCAGGAGATTAACTATAAATGCCAGACAGATCAGCAGATTAAAGAGGGTCTGTTTTACAAATTCAATGAGAAAGTAATCTTAAGAACGGATTCAAAGTCTCAGATGGATCAAATTATATCGGCGGTAAAGAACGGCATTTATACGTCTAATGAGGGACGTAATCAGTTAGATATGCCACCAAAAGAAGGAGGAGATGTACTTGTTGTAAATGGGAATTGCGTACCGCTTACAGACGTTGGAGCGGCATACCGTAAAAAGGGAGGTGAAGGATAAATGGCATCAATAGATGTAAGTGGTGATATCGTAAGCAATGATGATAAGTGGATCTATGACTGGCTGGGCTGGGAAGCTACAAGTCCGGGTGATATTAAAACTGCTCTGTCAGAATGCAAGCCAGGTGAGACATTGACCGTACATATTAATTCTGGAGGTGGTTCGGTCATGGCCGGGCAGGAGATATTCTCCATGCTTTATGGACGTAATGATGTGGAAATTAAGATCCAGTCGTTAGCCGGATCCGCAGCATCCGTCATAGCAATGGCGAACCGGTCAGAAATAAGTCCGGTGGCAATGATTATGATTCACAATGTATCCATGTGGGGAGCCAGCGGAGATTATCATGATATGCAGAAGAACGCTGAAATCCTGAAGAACATGAATGCAGCTTTGGCAGCAGCCTATACGGCAAAGACCGGGAAAACGCAGGATGAAATACTAAAGCTCATGGATAAAGAAACCTGGCTTACGGCAAATCAGGCACTGGAAATGGGATTTGTGGATTCGATTGCAAAGGACACTGCAGTATTTACAAATAATGTCTCTGGACTGCGGCTAACTGATGAGATTCGCCAGAAGGTACTTGCTGACAGAGCCCTTAAAGACCAGATTGAAAATGAAAAAAGTGAATTATTATGTGATATAGACCTGTATGGGGTCTAGGAAAGAGAGGCTATAAGGAACAAGAAACTTTTAGAATTATTAAACAGCATTAATGCAAAAAAAACAGAGGTTATCAACCTGAGCAATGAGGGAAAGATTGAAGAGGCAAAAGCAGCAAAGGAAGAACTCAAGAATCTCCAGGAGCAGTTTGATTTATTAAAAGATGTAATTGATCCCGATGGGGACGGCCAGCTATCAGAACCCCAGGCTCAGGGGGCAGTACCTGTCCAGAAGAAAGATTCCACCTCAGATTTTGCCAATGCTGCCAGAAGCGGATTTAAGAATGTAACCATGACAGAGGGATCTAATGCAGATGGAGGGTATACGGTACCAGAAGATATCCAGACAAAGGTAAATGAATACCGTTCTGCAAAGAAATCCTTAATAGATCTTGTTGATGTAGAAAATGTAACAAATCAAAAAGGATCCAGAACCTATAAAAAGCGTAGCCAGCAGACCGGATTTGCAAAAGTAGCAGAGGGCGGAAAAATTGGAGCGAAAAATACGCCGCAGTTTGAGAGACTTTCCTATGAAATTTCAAAATATGCCGGTTATCTTCCTGTAACGAATGAGCTGCTTTCTGATACGGATGCCAATATAACAGGCACTTTGATTTCCTGGTTAGGTGATGAGAGCCGGGTGACAAGGAACAACATTATTCATGATGTCATTAAAAAACAAACCAAGCAGGCGATCACCGGCTTAGACGATATCAAGAAGATTCTCAATATAACTCTGGGGCAGGCATTTAAAGCTACATCTAAAATCATTACAAACGATGATGGCCTTCAGTGGCTTGATACTCTGAAAAACAATAAGGATGAGTATTTACTGCAGCCTGATCCGGCTAATCCGATGCAGATGAGACTGTGTGCAGGTGCAACCGTTATTCCAATATTTATCGTACCCAACGATGATATGGCATCAGATGTTCAGACTGCTGGACACAGAAAAATCCCATTTATTATTGGTGATTTGAAGGAAGGTATTAAATTTTTTGATAGAAATCAAATGACTATCATGACCTCCAACATTGCGGCCATTGGTGACTTGAATGCCTTTGCAGAGGATCTTACCATTTTCCGGGCTATTGAAAGAGAAGATTGTCAGCAAAAGGATGGTGAAGCTTTTGTATATGCAGAATTTGACTTGGCTGATCCAACGGTAAAAGCGAGCAAGGCGTAACACAGTAAATCTGGAGGCTCATGATGAAGCTTGAAGAAGTAAAAAGTTTTTTAAGAGTGGACTTTGAGGATGATGATAACCTGATTAAATGTATCATGGAGGCAGCTGAACTTTATATCAAAGATACAGTAGGGGAGTATGACAAAAACAACCCGAAAGCCAATCTGCTTTTTATGGCACTGGTACAGGATTTGTACGATAATAGGGAGCTTATGGTTACAGAGCAAAAGAAAAAGCGCATGTCCTATACCTATGCTTCCATTATCCTTCAACTGCAGTACAGTAATAAGGAGGTGGCAGAAGGGGAATAAATCCGGGCAGACTGAAAAAAAGAGTTACCATTATGCGGTATAAGGATACCCCTAACGAATTAGGCAATACAGTCAGCAGACTTCAGAGGCACAAAGCGGTATATGCAGAAATTAGACCTGTAAGAGGCCGTGAATACCTGGAATATTACAAGGACAGCAATAGCCTGGAGTATAAAATCACGATCCGTTATGTACCGGATTTACTCCCCTCAGACGTATTGGAATACCACGGCCGGCAGTTCCTCATCAACAGTATCATTAATGTAGAGGAACAGGGATACATTCAGGAAGTCATGTGTACAGAAAAAATCCATGAAAAGAAACCGGAGGCAGAGGATGGCGTTTGAGATTAGGGGACTGGAAGATCTTCAACGAGATATTGAAAACGTAGTAGTAAAACACCCCGATGAAGTTAATAAAAAAATGAGGTCATTGGGAAATCAATTTAAAAAAGATTGTAATGCCAAGATGCCAGCAAATTATCATTCTGGGAAACGTGCAATTCCAAAATCATGGGAGGTCCGGTCAGAGCAGCAGGCTCACGTTGTTACGGAAGTGCAGATCAGGAACAAAGCTCCACATTTTCACCTGGTAGAAAACGGTCATGAAAAATACATTCGGGGGAGATCAACCGGTGGATTTGTTCCAGGAAAGCATTATGCCGAAAGAACCAGACAGGAATATGAAGATAAGTTCCCAGATGAAATCGAAGAGTTTTTAGACGAGATTCTAAGGGGGAATAATCTGTGATCGAATACCAGGAATTAATTTGTGCATTAAACGGCCTTCTGGGAAATAAATTTCCTGATATACAAAAATACGGAAATGATACCACGGAAGGTTGGAAAAAGCCATACTTTTTTATTGAGTGCATTCCAGGGGTAACTACTTATGAAACAATTAACTTTGCTAAAAGATCCTGTGTATTGAAAATTACCTATTACCAGGAAACAGTAAATGAACCGGATCAGCTTCATAAGGTTGAAGAAATTCGGAAATTAATTGGGATGAAGTTCTGTGTTGGCAGCAGGAAGCTGGACGTAAAAGGTTACAACCATGATTATGTAGGAGAATATAATAATATCCTGCAAATATCTGTGGAGCTGGACTGGTATGAAAATCTCTGCCAGCCGCCTGCCGGTGAACTAATTGATAACGTTGATGTGGCATTAAAGAAAGGAGAACAATAAGGGGAGCACCTTCGATTAATATTATATTCATAGAAAAAGGGGTTACTGCAATGGAGCGTGGAGAACGTGGTGTAGTAGCTCTTGTTTTAAAAGATAAGACAAAACAGAAAAAAGTAATTTATTCAGTTTCAGACATTCCAAAAGAGTTAAGTGATGAAAATAAGGAACTTGTTGAAATGGCACTGAGAGGATATCAGAAAACACCGCAAAAGGTTATTTTGTATATCATGAGCTCGAAGCCGGAAGACATGGAAACAGAATATCAGGAAATGGAAAAATACTTTGAAATCACTGGCTTTAACTGGCTGGCCGTTCCTTCAGTAGAAACCGATAAGAAGACAGAAGAAATCGCATCATGGATCAAAGCACAGAGGAAATCAAAACGGACCGTAAAAGCGGTTCTTCCCAATGTTGAGGCAGATTCAGAGGGAATCGTAAATGTGATATCCAGTCTCTTTAAGAATGAGACAGAATACAAGCCGGAAAAAGTCACAGCAAGGGTGGCCGGGCTTATTGCCGGTACTCCTATGACCATTGCCTGTACCTATGCTCCACTAACAGATTTTACAGACTGTACACGCATGACAGCAGAGGAACTTGATTCCGCTGTGAATGCCGGAAAGTTTGTGTTCCTGTGGGACGGGGAGAAAGTAAAGGCCTGCAGGGGAATCAATAGTGTTGTAACAGTTGGTAATGAAAAAGGAGACAGCTTTAAAAAGATCAAGATTGTAGAAGCAATGGATATGATTCAGGACGATATCCGGATGACGGTCCAGGACAACTATATTGGTAAGTTTGCAAATACTTACGATAATAAGTGCCTGCTGATCACTGCAATCAATGGTTATTTTTCAGAGCTTATTCGGGAAGGCATTATCGAATCTGGTACATGCGAGATAGACATTGATTCCCAGAGAAGCTATCTGCAGACAAATAAAATTGCTGTGGAAGATATGAGTGAGCAGGAAATTAAAGAAGCCAATGTAGGCTCCCATGTGTTCTTGAAAGCAAAGGTATCTATTCTTGATGCCATCGAAGATATTGACTTGAATATCTACATTTAGGCAGGAGGTGAAACGAAATGAGAGGTTTTAATCCAGATAACGTCATAAATGGTACCTACGGAGAACTGTGGTTTGATGGAGATTATATGGCTGAGGTGCTTTCCTGCAAGGGAGAACTGAACATTAAGTATACATCAATTACAAGAGTAGGTCATTTGATTGACGGACAAAAGATGACCGGACTTGAAGGTAAGGGAGAATTCAAGCTACATAAGGTTTCTTCCACAGTAATGGGGAAAGTGTCAGATTCATTAAAAAGGGGAAAAACTCCATCGTTTACGATTATATCAAAGGTAGCTGATCCGGATGCTTTAGGGGCGGAGAGGGTTGCCTTTTATAATTGTAAACTGGATAAAGCCATTCTGGCCGATTGGGAAGCGCAGAAAAATGCAGAAGAATCCTATTCTTTTACTTTTGAGGATTGGTAAATATTAGACAGGATATAAGGAGGAGATATAAATGAATTTAGCAGAAAAATTAATGAAACTGGACCGGAAAAAATTGGAGGAAGTACCGACCGGGGAGATAGAGATTAAGAGATTATCACAATTAACTGGAGAACCGTTCACTGTAAAGTGCAGAGCCATTCCAGGGGAACGCTATACAGAAATCGGCTCTGTTATGACAGACCATAAAGGAAAACTTGATCTTGGAAAGGTATATAGAGTGAATACGCTGCTTGCCGTAGAAGGAGTTGTGGAGCCGGATTTAAGAGACGCAAAGCTTCAGGAACACTTTGGCTGTAAGACACCAAAGGATTTGGCAGAAGTTCTTTTCCAGGGCGGTGAGATGTCGAAGGTGGGAGACCTTATTACGGAGCTAAGCGGATTTGGAGAAGAATCTGACAATGAAATAAAAAACTAATTGATACCGATTCAGAGGTTCGAATGATGTACCTTCTGTTTCGGTATAAGAACTGGAGTCCATCTGAGTATTTTGATATGTTGGAGAGTGATAAGCGAATTGTTAGATTGTTTATGGCCAGAGAAATCGAAGCGCGGAATAAGGAAATAGAGGAGATGAAGAAGGGCTAGAGTAATAGATGCAGTTTTAAGACTGCGAGATGAATTCAGTGGTAATTCGAGAAGGTCTATAACTTCTATGACCAACATGTCAAATAGTGCTATAAAAATGTCCCGTGATATTGAAAAAGTAGGAAAGTCCATTTCAAGTGCCGGGAAAAAACTTACCGGTGCTGTAACAATGCCTATAGTAGGGCTGGGAGTGGCTTCTACAAAAATGGCACTGGATTTTGAAAATGGTCTGGCGAAGGTTTCAACTATTGCAGATACAACTGCTATGAGCATGGACCAAATTCGAAATGGGACTCTTAATCTTTCTAATCAAATGGGTATTGGAGTTACGGAGATTTCCGAAGCACAGTATCAGGCGATTTCTGCTGGAGCTAAAACCGCAGATTCCCTTGACCTGGTCAAAACAGCAGCCATGGCAGCAAAAGCAGGTTTTACAGATACAGCAACCTCTATAGATGGTCTGACTACCGTATTTAACTCCTACCAGGGAGCCGTAGACTATTCAGCCATTGCCGATCAGATGATGATGACCCAGAATTATGGAAAGACCACCTTTGGGGAATTAGCTTCCAGCATGGGTCAGGTGACCCCTATAGCCAATTCGCTAAATGTATCCTCAAAAGACCTGTTTTCCTCTATTGCGGTTCTTACAAAAAATGGTATAGCGACCTCACAGGCAGTAACAGGCATGAAGGCAGCTTATTCCAATATATTAAAGCCCACATCAGATGCACAAAAAGAAGCCCAAAAGCTGGGGATTGAATTTAATGCAGCCCATTTAAAATCAGTGGGCTGGGCTCAGTTCATGGCAGAAATTAAAGATAAGACAAACGGAAATACGCAGTCAATGGCGAAGCTTTTCGGTTCGGTGGAGGCTCTTAATTCCATGACCGTCCTTGCAGGTGCAGGGTTTGGAGATTTTACAGAAGCCCTTAATCAGATGGACGGTGCTGCCGGACTTACCCAAAGGTCCTATGAAAAGATGCTGACACCAACGGAACGGTGGAACATTGCCCTCAACAAGGTGAAGAATGCAGGAATAAAGGTAGGAGAAAAACTTCTGCCTTTCTTTGAAAAATTAACGGAGGCGGTAAGTCGGGCAGCAGACCGCTTTAATGGATTATCCGATTCACAGGTTACTATGATTATTAAACTGGCAGGAATGGCAGCTGCAGCAGGACCGGCACTTTTGATCTTTGGAAAGCTTGTGAGTGGTGTGGGAAAAGGATTGATGATCTTTAATAAACTGGGAAAAGCCATTAAGTTTGCAAAAGGCGTTATTCCACTCCTTACATCTCCTGTTGGGCTGGTCATCATAGGTCTTGTAGCGCTCATTGCAGTTATCATATTAGTGATAAAGAATTTTGACAAAGTAAAAGCTGCAGTGAAAAGATTTGCCTCTCACTTTAAAGGAGAGATATCCACGGTAAAAACCACCATTGAAAAGGTAAAAACCGCTTTTGCTTCTGTAGCTCCTCAGTTTAAGTCTGTAGTTGATAAAATTGGACCTATGATTGAAAGCATAAAGACAGCACTACAGCCGGTCATCACGTTCATTGCCTCTGTATTTATAGCAAAAATGAAGATTGGTTTTTCTGCTTTGACTGGCTTCATATCTGGTTTTGTCACTCAGCTGGAGCCTATCTTGCATGGGGTCATTACAATATTTGATGGAATCATCACATTTATAACAGGTGTATTCTCGGGAAACTGGTCAATGGCGTGGGAAGGAATAAAATCTATTTTTTCTGGCATATTTGAAGCCATCGTAGGCATTGCCAAAGGAGTAATAAACGGAGTGGCTTCTGCTATTAACAGCGTAGTTAAGACAATTAATGGAATGGGAATAAAGATACCGGAATGGGTACCGGGCATTGGGGGAAAAGCATTTAGTCTGAATATACCAACCATACCAATGCTTGCCAAGGGAACGGATTCCTGGAAGGGTGGAATTGTACAGGTTCATGAACGTGGTGGAGAAATTATTGATTTACCACGAGGAAGCCGGGTATATCCTCATGATGAATCTGTTTCCATGGCAAGAAAAGAAGGCCAGTCTTCTGGAGACGTAAATATCCATATTGCCAGTCTGGTAGTTCGGGAAGAGGCGGATGTAAGGAAAATAGCTAATGAACTTGTCAGAGAAATGCAAAAAGTAAGGGTAAATATGGGAGGTGCTTATTAATATGGAAATATGGTTAAAGCAAGGTGATAGACATTTGAGAATCCCTGTCCTGCCTTCTTCGTACCAGGTAAGTACTTCTCAAAACAACACAACAGTAAATATCAATGAATTGGGAGAGATCAATCTTCTGGGAAAGAGAGGACTTACTGAGGTAAGCTTCTCTTCTTTTTTTCCCTGCCATTACGAAAGCTTTTGTTCAACCAGTATTAAACGGCCAAAGGAATATATCAGGCTGTTAGAAAAAATGAAGAGGAACGGAGCCATGAGGCTCCATATAACTGGAATTCTATCATTAAAAGTAACAATAGAGACCTTTGATTATGAAGAGAATGATGGAACCAGAGACATTACCTATACATTAGGCCTGAAGGAATATCGGTATCTAAGTATTCCAGAATCATCACTTACAAGCCAGACACAGGAGACTGTCACAGTAAGAGAAAGTCCGGTTCCTAAAGCGGGCAGGACCCATACAGTTGTGAAAGGGGAATGTCTGATAAGCATTGCTCGCAAGGAGACTGGATCTACGGACTGGAAACCAGTGTATGAAGCCAATAAAAGTACCATAGGGAGCAATCCTAACAAAATATATCCAGGGCAGGTGTTGATAATACCATGATTATAAAGCTTACGAAACAAAGTGATAATAAAACTTATGATATTACGCAGATGGTCGAAAGCGTGGACTGGTCTGGCTCTACGGAATCTGTGGCACGTACCGCCGATATCACCATTATAAATGCACCTTATGATAAAAATATTTCTTCCCTGCCTCGTCCCGCTACTGGGGATTTTATTTCATTGACAGAGGAAAAAGAACAGTTTTTTGGCAGGGTCTATGGAATAGAGAAGACATCAGAAATTGGAACTGTAACGGTCAATTGTATTGATAACCTGCAATATCTCTTGAAATCCAAATGGAATTATAATTTTAAGAATAAGACAGCAGAAGCGATAGCAGCCCAGGTTCTTGCTGACGTACAGTTCCCAGTTCACACCCTGGCACCTACCGGGATTAATATAAAATCCATGCTCTGTCAGGGAGAAACGATTTATGACATTATCATGCAGGCTTACACCATAGCACACAAAGTGAATCAGAAGCTTTATATGTGCTTACTGGAAAACAATAAACTATCCGTGGTAGAGAAGGGAATGATTGTAACCAATTATAAATTATCTGAAGGGTTGAATATAACAAAATCCTCATTTACAGAATCCACGGAAAGCATTATCAATAAAGTAAAGATCTACGATGACAAGGGAAACCAGGTAGGAGAAGTCACCGATGAAGAATCCATAAAACAGTATGGACTTTTTCAGGAACTGTACACGGTAGAAGAGGGAGTCAATCAGAATACAGCGGCCAATCTGATGCTGACACATCCAGAACAGACACTATCCATTGAAGCTATAGGTGATATGAACTGCCTTTCAGGATACGGGGTCACTGTAGAAGATAGCGTAACGGGCATGAAGGGCTTATATTGGATCAAGTCAGATAAACACAGTTTTAAAGATGGAGTGCATACCATGGAGCTGGAGTTGAGTTTCAAGAATCTAATGGATGAAAAAGAAAGTCAGGGGGAAAGTTAAGGGTAGAAGATCTTGTAAGAATCATACAGGAGGAAGGAGCAAAAAACAATCCTCCAACCATAGAATTTGCGACAATGTCAGGACCAAAAAGCTGTAAGTTAGGTGATTTCCTTTTGGTGGAAGAGGACCTTATATTTTCCGAACATCTTTTGAACCGGTTAGCCACAAATGTATCTGTCAGCGAATCGCATTCCGATCAGAGTCAGTATATGCAGCCTCTGCAGGCCGGTGATGAAGTGGCGGTTATAAGAGTAAGCCAAACGAGATATCTGGTTCTGGATAGGGTGGTGGGATTATGAGTCTGCTTCCGACCTTCGCACAGAATAAGATAACAGCCCGGCCCGGGGAATATACGGAGCCTGTGGAGTATGAAATCAATTTAGAAACCGGACAGCTTACCGGACAAAAGGTCAAAGGAAAAGAGGCTGTCAGGATGTGGATATGGCTGTGTTTGCATACAGAACGGTTCCGCCACCCGATATATTCCTGGATCTACGGTATAGAACTTGAACAGTATATAGGCCAGACTTTGACACAGGAGTTTCTGGAAACGGATTGTCAGACATCGGTGGAAGAGGCCCTTATGATAAATCCATATATAAATGAAATCAGAGACTTCCAGGTAGCGATAGAAGAAAATAAGCTTTCAATTAGTTTTAGAGCAGTAACAAAATTTGGTGAATTGGAGGTGGATACGAAGGTTTGAAGATAAGACCTATGAAGTTATCTTAAAACAGATGTTAGACCAGGTACCGGCCGGTATGGATAAGAGAGAGGGATCCATCATTTATACCGCTCTGGCCCCGGCTTCCATGGAACTTGCAGCCACGTATATGGAACTTGATACGGTATTAAAGGAAATGTTTGCAGACACCGCAGACCGAGAGTATTTAATCCGGAGAGCAGCGGAGCGAGGGGTAATTCCAAAAGGAGCTTCCTATGCAGAGCTTAGGGGAGAATTTAATATGGATATTCCAGTAGGCAGCCGTTTTTCTCTTGATGAGCTTAACTACATCTCCATAGAACGGTTGGGAAATGGTGAGTACCGGATGCAGTGTGAAACCCCAGGAACCCATGGAAACAATAACTTTGGTACATTAATCCCGATTGAGTATATCAAAGGACTTACAAGGGCAGAACTGACCGAAGTCTTAATACCTGGAGAAGATGGGGAAGAAACAGAACATTTCCGAAAGCGTTATTTTGAAAGCTTAAACTCTCAGGCATTTGGCGGGAACATAGCTGACTATAAGAAAAAGGTATCTGCGATTTCCGGAGTGGGAGGCGTTAAGGTTCTTCCTGCCTGGAATGGTGGAGGAACCGTAAAACTGTTCATTGTTGATTCCTCTTATAATATTCCAACTGCCGACCTGATCCAGGCAGTGCAGGATACCATTGATCCGGATCCTAAACGTGGAAAAGGTTATGGGCTGGCCCCGATCGGTCATGTGGTCACGGTGACCGGGGCGGAAGCAGAAACGGTATCCGTTACTACCAATATAACCTATCAGACCGGGTACGATAAAAGTCAGTGCATGGAAGATATCAGCAAGGTGATAGATGAATATCTGACTGAATTAAATCGTTCCTGGCAGGAGGTTGACGAAATTGTGGTGAGGGTATCCCGAATTGAAAGTAGGCTCCTTGATGTAGTAGGGATTCTTGACGTACTGGATACGAGTATCAATGGAGTCAGCGGAAATTATTTAATTCCTTCTGAACGTATTGCAGTAAGGGGTGATATCCATGTCTGACCATAGAGAAATCAATCTGAATTATTATTTACCGGATCCATTTAAGAACATGAATGAGTTTGATAAGATAACCGACTTGGAATCAACAGAAATAAGAAACTTATCAGAAAAATGCATGGACCTATGGAACGATGGATTTATATTGACAGCGAGCTATCAGGGGATAAAGAAATGGGAGTCTCTACTGAGTATCCGGCCAAATCCCAAACGTTCCTTAGAAGAGAGACGGGCAGCTGTTTTTGCAGGTTGGAGTAAACAGCTCCCCTACACGGAACAGAAGCTGAGAGAACAGCTTACAGCCATGTTGGATAGTGATTATAAATTATATATCCAGAATTCCATTTATGAATTAAGACTTGTGGTGATAGAACGCCCTCGGTCTATTGTAAAAAGCATTCAAGAGATGGTACGGGAAATGATACCGGCCAATCTAAATGCCGGTTTCTTTAGTAAATACCAAGGAAATTATAAAGTTCTGGTATCCGGAAATAATTCAATACATTTCCAAACGGCTTTTTACCCCCGCTATAACCTGCCGCATTTATATCTGGACAATATCTGGTCACTTGACGGTAGCCGTAAGTTAAATGGATATGACAGCGGAGATTTCATTGATTTTTACCCGGTGAAGTTCAAGGTCCGTGTGGAGACTACGGAAGCTGTTCATGAGGCAGAAATGGTTAGAGCTTCTATGAATGCTAAGGAACGAATTAATCTCTCTGTAGAGGTATTTAAGTTTGAAGCAGGAGTAAAGGAAAATATTAAAAACATTGAAAGTATAACCGTTGCATCTGGAATTACAGAGCAGACAACGGCAGGTCCAGTCCGTATCCTGAATAGGAACGTGATGGACAATAACTGGAAATTAGATGGCGGCCGCAGATTAAATGGTGGTTTAGCAATTTTATAAGAAAGGATGAGAATTATGGCAGACACAACAAATGGAGTTATTACCGTGACCAGTAGGAAAAAATTCTGCAAAGCCCACGCCGGAGACATGACGCTTCCGGTCATTACCCATATGGCCTGGGGAGATGAAGGCGTAGATGAAAATGGACAGCCAAAAGCCACAACCGGTAATGAAATCGGACTTTACAGCGAATTATTGAAAAAACCGATAGAAGCCCACTCCTATGCAAACGAAGAGGAAACAACCTGCCGATATACGGCTACCTTGGAAAAGGGAGAGCTGACTGGAAAGGAAATATCGGAAATGGGACTTTTTGATTCAGATGGAGATCTGGTTGCTTATCGGACATTCATGCGCAAAGGGAAGGACGCAGATATACCCCAGATCTATGATATGGACGAAATCTTTTAGGAGGTGCGCTAATGGCATTTTGCAATGTGAAAAATCCGCCGGAATATTCAACGGAAATACGGAAGTGGGATAGAGAATCTCTGGCAGATGGTCAGGAGATGGCAGTTGAAATAGAACAGCTTTTCAATAATACCTTTTATAACAAAATGGTACAGGAGCAGCATGAACAGCCGATCGAGATAAATCTTCCAGCCGATGGGTGGAGCAATTCGGTTCCCTATAGCCAGAAAGTAGCTGTAGGAGGAATTAAAGCAACTGACAATCCGATATTAAGCCCTTGTACACCTAAAAAACTGGAACCAAGAGCAGTGAAACTTAGAAGAAAACTGGCCGGAATGATAACCGATGGAGAGACGGAAGATGGATATATAACCTTTTATTGTGGAGAGAAAAAGCCAACTGAAGACTTTAGTGTATATCTGAGAGGAGTGAGTGCAAATGGGTAAAATGATTATTTCCGAAACTGGTGGAGCTGGCGCAGGGTCAGAAGAGTGTACAGCTACGAGGGCAGAGCTGTTAAAGGGTTATACTGCTATCACTAATGATTCTGATGATGAGATGGTGGAAGGAACACTGGAGCTAACTGGAGATGCTGCAGATAGTCAAGTACTAGCTGGTAAATCCTATTATAACACCAATCCTAAAAATAAAAGAGCAGGAAGTATGGTAAACCAGGGAGCGGTAAACCAAACACTCAACGCGGGAGGAAGTTATACAATTCCTGCAGGATACCATAATGGTTCTGGAAAAGTTATAGCTAATAGCTTAGCGAGCCAGACTGGAGGAACAGCTTCTGCAGGACATATACTAAGTGGTCAGACTGCCTGGGTAAATGGGAGTAAAATTACCGGAACGTTAACGATACAAAGTGTAGCGTCTTTTAGTTTAGCCCAGTATGCAACTCAACAAATTATTGCATCCTGGGCATTACCATCAGTGGGCCCTTGGTCTGGTATACGTGTGATGTGCAAACAAGGTAGCTATCCTGCACATGCTGGGGATGGTACTTTATTTTATGAGGGGGCGGGAACATGGGCTTCAAAGCAATTAGCAGAGGGTATATGGTATTTCAGATCGTGGAACTACATAACTACAAATTTTGGCAGAAATTATGGTGGATATGTGCAAGGCTCAATTAACAATACTGCCATTACGGGTACACAAACTTTTACAAGCTCTGGAATATTTACAGTACCGGCAAAAGTATATGCAGTAAATGTATTCCTTGTAGGAGGAGGAGCTGCTGGTGGTTATGGTGATCGAAGTGGAAATTTCGAAGCAGGAAGTGGTGGTGGCGGCGGGTATACTGCAACACATTGGAATATACCAGTAACTCCAGGACAGACCATTTCGGTATCTATAGGGGCTGGTGGTAGTCTTAATACAAATGGTTATCCTAACAATGGAGGGAACACAACCTTTGGTAGTTATTCAGTAGCAGGTGGGACAACTTACCGCAATGGAGGTTCTGGCGGCGGTCGTGGAACTTATCGCAAAGCTGGCTACCCTGGTGGGGATGGTGGTTCTGACGGTGGTAATGGAGGGAGAGCGGATAGTAATTATGGTCTGGGGCAACATACGACCACTAGAGCTTTTGGAGAACCAAATGGTACACTGTATGCTGGCGGAGGCGGAGGTGGTGGTAATGGTTCTGAAGGGGTATCTTATAGAGGTGTTGGCGGCAGTGGTGGAGGTGGTAATGGTAGAGATGGTTGGAATGCTGGTTCAGCTGGTGCAGCCAATACAGGAGGTGGAGGAGGTGGCGGCTGGTGTGGTTGGTCAGACGAGAATGGGATACGAGGTTCCAGTGGTGGGTCTGGTATATGTATTGTAAGATGGGGTTATTAATCTAAGGAGGATTGATTTATGGTTGTACATCAAGTATTTGCTCAAATTTTTGAGGAAGAGATAAAGAATATTATTGTGTGTGATAATTATGAAATGGCAAACTGGTTAACTAGGGCCGCATATGGAGATAAAGCTTTTTCAGTGGATTGTTTACAATATCCTTGTCAAGCTGGAGATCGATACCGTGATGGCGTTTTTTATAGAGTGGGTGAAAATGGTGTCGAGACAGTCATTAATCCAGTAATGAGCACAGATCAGGAAATGGAATCCTTAAGAGCAACAGTCAATACGCTAATTTTATCTGGTTTGGAGGGGTAATTATGTTTGAAACATTAAAGAGATTGTATGCGGCCGGTAAAGGACCTCTGACGGTCACTATGCTGGCCAATGCGGTTATAAAGGGTTGGATCACAGACACAGAGAAACAGGAGATCCTGGCAACTAAAAAATAAGAAAGAGTGAGGATAATAAAAATGGATAGAATCTTAGTATTGCTTGCCCTGGCATGGGGAAGCTCAATTATTAAACTGGTTATTTTAGCAGTAGTGATGGATACCTGCTTCGGTTGTATCAGAGCAATAAAGGAGCATGAATTTAACAGCTGTTTTGGCATCGATGGAGCGATCCGGAAAATCTCCATGGTAGCTTCCCTGGCGTTCCTACTGATACTTGATCGAATTGTACATCTAAACCTGATCGGCTTCATTCCGGAAGCGATTCGGTCTTATCTTCCGGTTAATGCCATTGGAGTGGCGGAGTTTTTTGGACTTCTGTACATAGCGTATGAGCTGGTGAGTATTCTTAAAAACATGACTCTGTGCGGTCTGCCGGTGAAACGGTTGTGGGAGACTGTAAAGAAATTCCTTACACAGTACACGGACGAGCTGCCGGATAATACTTAAGCTGTTGCGACCGTCGAAACGGATGTAATGTCACAACTTTATGGACCTGGGTTAATCCTGGGTCCCTTTTTAGATTGGAGAAAAATAATATGCAGATCAATAAATTACTTACACCATACAATTACAGCGACAGCGAACTAAGCCGTATTAAGTATATTGTCATTCATTATGTAGGAGCACTGGGAGGCGCAGAGGCAAACTGCAAATACTATGCTTCACAGTATGTTGGTGCCAGCGCCCACTACTACGCAGGATTTGGCGGGGAAATTTGGCAGTCTGTAGAGGACAAGAATATCGCCTGGCACTGCGGAGCAAAGAAGTATGTGCATACTGAATGCCGGAATGCGAATAGCATTGGCATTGAAATGTGTGTCCGAAATAAAGGCAGCAAAGCAGATACAAGCAGGGACTGGTACTTTGAGGACGCAACGGTGCAAGCAGCCATTGAATTAACCAAGGAACTCATGGCAAAGTACAACATTCCTGCAGATTATGTGATACGACACTATGATGTAACAGGGAAGGTTTGTCCTAATCCTTATGTTTATAACCATACGCAGCATACCTGGGACGCATTCAAAGCGGCTCTAACAGCAACAGAGGTTAAGGAATCCGGCTGGAAAGAAGAGGCTGGCGGCTGGCGTTTTTACAATGGCAATACAGGGGAATGCGTGCGGAATGCTTGGCTTGAGGAAAAAGAGAAGAACCTCTGGTACTGGTTTAATGCTGCAGGAATTATGGTTACAAATACCTGGTATAAGTATAACAACGCATGGTACTACTTGGGACCGGACGGGGTTATGTGTAGATCTCAGCTTGTAGAGAATTCTGGAAAGATCTATGCGGTGGATGCTGATGGCAAAATGGTCACGGAGCAGGTGACGCTCACACCAGATCAGGATGGTGCACTACAGTATCCGGGGTTAGTGAAATAGTACTAAATTTTTAGATTTTGCAAGGAAAAACTAAATGCTTACCCTCTAGTATCATTTTAATACAATAGAAATGTGGTGCATAGCCTTCTCGGGGCTTGCGATAAGTTGAGATTTACAAATAGCCCCATCTGGTCCTCAATAATGCCATGAGCTATTATAGTTATATCAGGTAGTGGCAACTTACGGTTATTTAAATAGTTAAAATTTATAAAATTATATATAATTAAACATTGCCGATCTATTGATCACAATGATATAATATTTTGTGAAACTTTATAGCAATTATAAATGGGGGAATAGCCATGAGAACGTTAATTGATCAACGTCAACGAAGCTTAGTTAATGATATGAAGAGTGTTGCCCAAAACTATTGTGAAGGTACTAGATTAATTAATATAGGAGATACTGGAACAGATGCACTTTTAAATTGTGTTAAAGAATGCAATGTAAAACTTGCTGGAATAATTGATTCTGCGTTACGAAATTTTTGTATTGAAAAATGTATACCAGTATGGTTTGGAAGTGAAAAAAAGTTCAGAAATATTGATGATTCAGAAGCAGGTGATAATTTGCGTGCTTTGTGTAACGATTTTTGCAACTCTATTGCCATTTATAATAGTAGTCAAATAGATTTAGAAAAATGTGTACTTACAGATGTGGCATTAGATATATTATGTGAAGATAGACAAGATATGAATAAGGCCAAGCATTTAAGTATTATTACAACATTACAAAATTTGAGACGTCGGTATAATAATATTTCAAAAGTAATACGTATGACTAAACCCAAAGAAATATATAATATTCCTATATTACCAGAGATAGAATATCAAAGTTTTGATTTTCAACATTTTAAAGCATGGATGCGAGATTTTGATTCATCTCAGCGTCGTTATGTATTAATAACTAAAGCAATGCAAGACATTCCTATAGAAAATTTGGAGGCACTTTTTAGAATTCCGTTTTCTTTGATAATTGATTTTGATGGCATGTCTTCAATAGGAGGTCTGAAAGATTATGGAAGTAAATATGATTTAATACAAGAACTCCCTTATTCTAATCTAAAACAAGGATTGTCTATAGCATTAAGTGGAAAAACCATATATATTAATTTGCATAATGGGGATTTTAAAAATGGTATTTCTGCACTAGGTAAACATATTCGTAACGAGAGAGTGTTATTTGAATCAGTTTATAATGCTTTATATAGTACGCTATTTCCGAATGTTACTGTAGTTGTTGCTGGGCTGCAGAATAAGAGAATAGATGATTTTTTATTTGATTTTTCCGATAGATTTGAACAGATGGATATTATTTATCTCTGTAATCAAATTGGAGCTTCTATACCTAAAACAGATCTGCCAACCGAGCAAGGGCAGGTATATGAAACTTCTTGTGAACTCTCAAATGCCTTAGACCTGCTTTTCAAATCAATTAATTTTCTTCCAGAGCAACGTTCAGAAATTGACATAGTAAATGATGGTTATAAATTTATAAATACAAATGGTGTGAAATCTAGTTTACCAATATCTAGTTTTAAAATTTTTCAAAATGAATTTGAATTTTTACACTTAGATATTGCAAAGGATATTACAAAAAGAAATCTAAATGAATTTATGCATGGGCATCCTGCCGCATGGGCTACAATACCAGACGTAAAACCCCTAATTAATCTTCATGACTTCGAAAGAGCAATTGAGAAGAGAGATGACCATTGCTATTATTTATTACATAGGCCTGGTTTTGGTGGTACAACTCATTCTAGAATAATTGCCTGGCATATGCATGAGAAAATGCCCGTGTTTATACTAAAAAAATATACCGACAAAAATGAATTTCAACAAAGATTAGATATTCTATATACTACTTTGGGATGTGCTTTTTTTTTACTTGTTGATGAAAACCATTTTTCACCTCTAATAATGAATGAAATTGAAATAATATCTCGCAGTAAAGCGTATGGAATAAAAGTATTGTTAGTTAAACGTATATCAGAATCAGAAGCGTCTATGACTTTAAGAGAAAGCAGTCCAATTAAAAAAGTTATTAATTTACCAGGTGATTTTGAAAAATTATGTGGGCAATGTTTTGATATGTTAAAAATGCAAGGACAAGATGATAAGTATAATGATCGTAAAACAAGATTAGAAAAAAAATTAAACAAGCATACTGATCGATGCCCTCTTTTGGTCAATTTATATCTTTTGGAAGAAAATTTTTCATTGGAAAATTATGTAGGCCGTTCTATTCCTAAATTGAATGATACTGATTCACATAAACTACGCAATTTATTGGCTATGATTTCAATTTTTGATTATTATGGTGGGATTCCTTTTCCTCTTGCATACATTACTAAATACATGCGATTTGCTAATAAGACGGATAAATCAGCCCGAAATAGTGTATTGACTCTTAATGATTTATTATTAGAAAGTGATTCAGGATATATTATTAAACATTTTAAAATAGCTGAAGAAATTTTACATCAGCTACTTGATAAAAATGATGGATTTGATTGGCATGGTAATCTTAACGAACCGGTTAATGATATTATAGATTTGCTTATTGATATATCACAAAATGGTATGGACGCAAATATAAATGATATAATATCCACACTATTTACTGATAAAAGCAGAAGTCGTGCTGCTATTAGTGATCCAGAATATACGGAATTACTGGATGCTATACCGGGTACAAATAAGCTGTTAGCTATAGGCAAGATTGCTGATAAAATGGGTTCGCTGTTTGAAAGCAATGTTGTTAAGGGGGCTGGCGTTTTAGAATATAGGATATTGGCACACATTTACGCACAGTATGCTCGAATTAGAGCAGATATTGGTGCGTTTGATGATACCCCTGAGATACAAGTCGTTGCTGTAAAAGAGTACTGTGATAAAACACAAGAGATAATAGATAGTAGAGGTATTGAAGATGACACTCTTGAGCATATGTTAGGAATGTGCTTGGTTGAACGTGCAAGTATAATATTCGAAAACAATATAATAATAAATGAAGGCGAAGATCCTTTACAATCTGCACTTAGCTTTTTGTCAGAAGCTATTGATCATTTTAAGAAATCGTCCCGTTTGGGAAGCCCTGATTACGCTATTCCTCACATTCTTAAGGCAGCGACATTGGCAATTAGCTATGTAAGAGAAAGCGACCCCCTTCTGATAAACAGTAGTATAGAAAAACTTAGGGAAAAAACTGAATTAGATAAATTTATTTTAGCGGGCACAGAAGCTTCCTGCGAGATCGAAAATGTACGTGATATGCAATTAAGGAATACCGCACAATTTATATCTTTGGCTTATCGAAATGAAGAAGAGTTTAATAAAGCTTGCTATGCTAAAGATTTTGATACTGCATTGGAAAAACTTAACAACTATCTTAGTTCTTTGTCAGCCGAAGATTATCGTGGACAGTACATTATACGATTAAGCATAGTTCGTTTATATCAACGTAAAATTGAGTTAAAGGATAAAGCAAAAGCAATAAAGACAGATGAAGAAAAAATTTTCAATCATTTGAATACTTTGTTGTCTATGCGGGAGCAACATCCTGCAGATACCTATGTTTATCGCTTGTGGTTTGAATATGCAAAACTATTAGATAAGCCACTGCGAATGGCATTAGATACTGCAAGAATATGGAATGTATTGGAAGAGTCTCGTAATGGTGATACCAAATATCCAAAATATTATATTTTTGTAACTACACTTTTACTTCATTCATTAGGCTCAGCGGTGGGATCAGATGTAGTTCAAGCGAGAATGGATCTATCTGCAGTTTTACCACGTTATGGAATAGAAAAGTCATTTGTATTAGACTGGTATGCAAAAGGGACTGGTATGGGTAAGCTTAAAAGCCGTAAACTTTGTGATTTTGAACAGGTAGTAAATGATGAATCTATAGAGATAGTGACTGGAAAGGCGCAAGTAAATAGTGATAATAATGAAGGCTATATCTCTATTCTTTTTCCTAAAGGTTTAGGTGATTGGAGTAATAACAAGTGGTCAAAAGCATTTTGCTCTCCGCATTTACTATCTATAGTTGCGTCTATCGATACTATTAAATATAAGCTTGGATTTTCTATGGAAAGGCTGGCTGTTTCTGAGAATAGTCTTAGTGCATTGAATATTAAAAAAGCTGTGTATGCACAAACATTTACTGCTTTAAGTTTATATGAAAAAAAAGGGCATGTAATTATGATCTTTGGAAAGCTTAACACAGGGGAATCTATTGTGCTACACCGAACATCTATTTGGGATAATAGAATGGCAACTGATATTGAAATGAAAGAATTATTTGCTTACACCTTAAAAAAAGAAATTCCTGTAAAGACTGAAATATTTAATGGTAAAACGGTGGCAACTTTAAAAGGTTTAAAACTCGACATTAAGACTATCATAAATGCAAAATAATTTAAAAAAATTACTTATGCCCTCTCGGCCCATATACATACGGCCCACCCATG
>JAAOXG010000060.1 GCA_013036995.1 Lacrimispora defluvii | reverse complement strand
CTCTTTTATTAAGCGCTTACGTTGGTTTATCAAAAGTCAGAATATTTTATGACGATTTTAAAAATGATAATATTAAAGAAAAGTACATTCATCTAGTTGAATGCTTAAAAAGAAATAGTTCAGTGGAAGATATTTCCATTCAAGATATTAAGGATACCTTAGATGAACTAGAAAATATGGAGAATTAGAATGCTAGAAAAAATCAAAAAAATACTTAAAATAGAAAACAAACTTAATCCTGGTATTTTTTCAGAAAGTCCTTTAAAAACAAGTTTTTATGAGGAACTACAAAAAAATGGTTGGTGCGATATTATAGACGATAAGCCAGATAACTTAATTGAACTAATTCAAATTAAAATCAAAAAAAATAGACCTGTATAATTTTTCAGCACTATATCAACCTAATGACAATATATCTGTCTTGTTTCTTTCTAAAATACTAAAGACATTTTATAGACGTAGAAAGCGGGAATCCCTATAAAATAAGGCTTCCCGCTATTTCTAGGTCACTCAAACTCAATCGTAGCCGGCGGTTTCCCCGTGCAGTCATACAACACCCGGTTCACGCCCTTCACTTCATTTACAATCCTTCTTGTCACAACCCCCAGAACCTCCCAAGGAAGCTCTGCAGATTCCGCAGTCATGAAATCAGAAGTTAATACCGCCCTCAAAGCAATTGCATAATCATAGGTTCTCTCATCGCCCATGCATCCAACCGAACGCATATTAGTAAGTGCAGCAAAGTACTGTCCCAGTCCCTTATCCACGCCTGCCTTAGCAATCTCTTCTCTATAAATGGCATCTGCTTCCTGTACAATACTAACCTTTTCCGGTGTAACTGCACCAATAATCCTTACACCAAGTCCCGGACCCGGGAATGGCTGGCGATAAACCAGATATTCCGGAATTCCAAGCTCCAGACCAGCTTTGCGTACCTCGTCCTTAAACAGAAGACGAAGCGGCTCAATGATCTCCTTAAAATCCACATGCTCAGGAAGTCCGCCCACATTATGATGGGACTTGATCACCGCTGACTTACCAAGACCAGACTCAATCACGTCAGGATAAATCGTTCCCTGCACAAAGTAATCCACTGTACCAATTTTCTTCGCTTCATCCTCAAATACACGGATAAATTCTTCCCCAATAATCTTTCTCTTTGTCTCCGGATCTTCCACCCCGTTCAGTTTCTCATAGAAACGTTCCTGAGCATTCACCCGGATAAAGTTTAAATCATATGGGCCAGCAGGTCCAAATACCGCCTCAACCTCGTCACCTTCGTTCTTACGAAGCAGACCGTGATCAACGAAAACGCAGGTAAGCTGTTTCCCAACCGCCTTTGCCAGCATAACCGCTGCCACAGAAGAATCTACACCGCCGGACAGTGCACAAAGAACCTTGCCGTCTCCAACCTTTTCTTTAATGGACTGAATAGAAGTCTCCACAAAAGAATCCATCTTCCAGTCACCAGTACATTTACATACATTGTAAACGAAGTTGGAAAGCATCTTGGTTCCTTCCTGTGTGTGCATAACCTCAGGGTGGAACTGAACCGCGTAAAGTCCCTTCTCCTCACATTCCATACCCGCAACCGGGCATACCGGGGTATGAGCGGTAACAGTAAATCCTTCCGGTGCTGACTCTATATAATCCGTATGACTCATCCAGCAGATGGTCTTTGGACTAACATTCTCTAATATTTTGCTGCCAACTACTGAAGTAACTTCCGTCTTACCATACTCGCTGACAGGAGCTGTGGCAACCTTACCGCCAAGCATATGAGCCATTAGCTGGGAGCCATAGCAGATTCCAAGGATCGGGATTCCCATTTCAAAGATTTCTTTCTCACAGCGAGGGGATTCTTCCTTGTAGGCACTGTTTGGACCGCCTGTGAAAATGATTCCTTTGGGATTCATTTCCTTAATCTTGTCCAGGGGCAGTGTGTGGGGATGGACCTCACAGTAAACGTTGCATTCTCTGACTCTTCTGGCAATCAGCTGATTGTACTGTCCGCCGAAATCCAGAACGATAATCATTTCTCTCTTCACGGGTATTCCTCCTAATTTAAGCTTCAACAAATAGCACTTTGGATAATATTATATTCTACTTCCAATGGCTTGACAAGCATTTTCTAAGTTTCGCGAAAAAGATGTCGAATCCTACAACCAAAGGTTCCTGACAGGTTGTTTTTCTCACCAATCAGACAGAAAAAACGGAAAATGCCGGAAATCCCCGTTTCCCAAACTGGCCCCTGCACATGCATCTTCACATACAGACGACAGCAAGAGAAACCAGGCAGGAAAATCTCCGGGATCTTCCGTCATAAATCTTCTTCTACTGCTCTAAATACTTCTTCACATAGTAACCGGTATAAGACTCCGGACACTTCACAACCTCTTCCGGCGTACCCTGAGCGATGACTGTTCCACCCTTGTCTCCGCCTTCCGGACCGATATCAATGAGATAGTCGGCTGTCTTTATAACGTCTAAGTTATGCTCAATCACTACTACTGTATTACCGCCCTCAGACAGCTTCCTGAGAATCTCAATCAGCTTGTGTACATCAGCAAAGTGAAGTCCGGTGGTCGGCTCGTCCAGAATATAAATAGTCTTGCCAGTTCCCCGCTTGCTCAGCTCTGTAGCCAGCTTGATTCTCTGTGCTTCACCACCAGACAACTCTGTCGATGGCTGTCCCAGCCGGATATAGGATAATCCTACGTCATTGAGCGTTGAGATCTTCCTTGCAATCGTAGGAACATTCTCAAAAAACTTCAGTGCTTCCTCTACAGTCATGTTTAAAACATCATAGATGCTTTTTCCCTTATACTTCACATCCAATGTCTCGCGGTTATACCGCTTGCCACTACAAACCTCACATGGTACATAAACATCAGGAAGGAAATGCATCTCGATCTTGATAATACCGTCACCGCTGCAGGCTTCGCATCGTCCGCCTTTTACGTTAAAACTGAATCTTCCCTTGGAATACCCCTTTGCCTTGGCGTCTGCCGTGGAAGAAAACAAATCACGGATCAGATCAAACACACCTGTATAAGTGGCTGGATTGGATCTCGGCGTTCTTCCAATGGGTGACTGGTCAATCGCAATAATCTTATCCAGCTGTTCTGTTCCAATAATCTCCTTATGCTTCCCAGGAATCGTCCTGGCGCGGTTTAACTTCTTAGCCAATGCCTTATAAAGGATTTCATTCACCAGAGAACTCTTACCAGAACCAGATACACCGGTGACACAGGTCATTACGCCCAGTGGGAATGTCACATCAATATTCTTTAAATTGTTCTCTCTGGCTCCCTTTACCGTAAGATAACCGGTAGGCTGTCTTCTCTCTGCAGGAACCGGAATTTTAATTCTTCCGCTTAAATAAGCGCCGGTAACAGAATCCTTATTCTTCATGATCTGCTTTGCATTGCCCACAGCCACTACATTACCGCCATGCTCACCAGCTCCCGGTCCAATATCCACGATATAGTCAGCAGCCATCATGGTATCTTCATCGTGCTCCACCACAATTACACTGTTACCCAGATCTCTCAGATGCAAAAGAGTCTTCAACAGCTTGTCATTGTCTCTTTGATGAAGCCCGATACTTGGCTCATCTAAAATGTATGCCACACCCACCAGACCGGAGCCAATCTGGGTAGCCAGTCTGATTCTCTGAGCCTCCCCACCAGAAAGAGTTCCTGTTGCACGGGTCAGTGTCAGGTAATCCAGACCTACATCGATAAGGAACGAAATTCTCGCCCTGATCTCCTTTAAGATCTGGTCTCCGATTGCATGCTGCATGTCAGTCAGCTGCAGCTCGTCCATAAAATTACGGAAACGGACGATGGACATGTTGGTTGCGTCGTATATGTTCTGATCCCCTACTGTTACAGCCAGGGATTCCTTCTTTAATCGCTTGCCGCCACAGGAAGGACAGGGCGTAATTCTCATAAATGTCTCATATTCAGCCTTGGAGGATTCAGAATAGGTCTCCCGATATCTTCTGGCAACATTCTGTACCAGTCCTTCAAATGCTACATCGTAGACTCCTTCTCCACGCTGTCCCTTGTAGTAGACCTTGACCTCTTTTCCCTTGGTTCCATGGATCAGAATATCATGAACTTCCTGAGGGTAGTCCTCAAAGGGTGTATCAAGACTGAACTTATATTCTCTGGCAAGAGCATCTAAGACTGCACGGGTATAGCTTCCCTTATCCGTACAGGACTGCCAGCCCAGTACTGTGATGGCTCCCTGATCAATACTTAAGCTCTTATCAGGAATCATTAAATCCTCATCAAACTCCATCTTGTATCCCAGACCGAAACAGTCCGGACAGGCACCAAAGGGGTTATTAAAGGAGAAGCTTCTTGGCTCCACTTCATCGATGCTGATTCCGCAGTCCGGACAGGAAAAGCTCTGGCTGAAATGAATGGGCTCTCCGTCAATAACGTCAACGGTCATCAATCCGCCTGCCAGCTCCATCACGGTCTCAATGGAATCGGTAAGACGCTTAGCGATTCCATCACGGATGGCCAGACGGTCTACAACCACATCGATACTGTGCTTGATATTCTTATCCAGCTTAATCTCCTCAGAAAGCTCGTAGAGACTGCCGTCAACCCGGACTCTAACGTATCCGCTCTTGCGGGCACTTTCCAGAACCTTGGCATGTTCTCCCTTTCGTCCGCGGACAACCGGAGCCAGCAGCTGAATTTTGGTCCGTTCAGGCAGCTCCATAATCTGATCCACCATCTGGTCAATGGTCTGCTTGCGAATCTCTCTTCCGCACTTGGGACAGTGGGGGATACCGATTCTGGCATAAAGAAGCCTCATATAATCATAAATTTCCGTAACGGTACCGACTGTGGAACGAGGGTTCCGGTTGGTCGACTTCTGGTCAATGGAAATGGCCGGTGACAGACCTTCAATGCTCTCCACGTCCGGCTTCTCCATCTGGCCAAGGAACTGCCGTGCATAGGAGGAAAGAGACTCCATATACCGCCTCTGACCTTCAGCATAAATGGTATCAAAGGCCAGGGAAGACTTCCCGGAACCGCTGAGACCGGTTAATACAACCAGCTCATTCCTGGGAATGTCCAGACTCACGTTCTTTAGGTTGTGCTCATTGGCACCTCTTATCTTAATATACTGTTTTGCCATACTGTACTCCTGTTATATCCTGAAATTTATTAATCTCACAACAATCGAATGCGGACTTATGATATGAAGTCCGCACCCGTAGTTACTCAGCAACCGGTTTTCCCCATTATAGCACAACATGAACCGTATTGCAAACATTTGTTCGATAATATTTTAATCCTCAATGCATTTTTTAGAATCCAATATGCTTTTCTCGTCTGGAATAAAATTATTGTAAAACTGTCTTCCCAAAAAAAAAACATGGTATAATTATTATAAACCACAAGAGAGGAATGAAGATATATGAAACCACATCCATTACTGCCAGTTATATTACTTACTCTTTCCATAACCGCCTCCGGATGTAAGATGAATTCCCGGTTGGAGGAGACCCCTTCCCCACCGTCTCAATCCATCACAAAACAGGATACTGAAGCACAGGAAGAAAGCAATACGGAAGCTGGAAAATCAAATACGGAAAATAGCGTAAGTCCGGTAACAGTAAAAACCTGGACTACGGTTACCAGCGAGAAATATACTGACCACGGTGCCCTGATTTACCGTTGGAACAGCCGGGTGCCGGAGATGATCATTCCTGATAACCTCACATCCCAGTATCTCATTAACCGAAACGTTAGAGAGAATGATCAGAACACCAGGCGAAACAATTTTATTAGTGATACCATGGAAATCCCACCAGCAGAAGCCGGTAATCCACAGAAAAATTACCTTTATACCTTTGATTATCAGGTACTGCGAAATGACGGAAGACTTTTAAGTCTGAAGCAGAGCGGTACCGACATCAGGGGTACTAACCGCAATGATACATTTACCTTTTTAAGTTCCTATGATGTACAAAATGGAAAGAGGATCACTTTTTCTGCTCTTTCCGATGATCCGGAGGGATTAAAACTGGCACTTGCCCAGGATGCGGCAGGTCAGGCATCTGCCGACGGCAGTTCCAACTCGTCCCTTCTGACCCAGATCATGTCTTCCGACCTCAGCCAGTTTGCACTTGTAAAGGAAGGAATTTTATTATCCTCTCAGTGGAATGGTGGAAAAACCAGTTCTTCTGCCGGTCAGGAAACACTGATCCCTTATGAACAGGTCGGAGATAAACTCAATGATTACGGGAAGCAGCTCATGGCAGCTGCGCAAAAATCAGAAGATGAAGCCGTAAATGCCACGGCACAGCCAGATTATATATTTCCGGAAAGCAGCACAGGCTATCTCACTGGGGGAGACTTGCTGGAGGCTGATCCATCAATGCTGAGACTGGCAAGAAACGAAATCTATGCCCGCCATGGAAGAAAATTTGATGCAGCAGATCTGCAGGAATATTTCAACAGTAAATCATGGTATCACGCAGAGACGTCTCCCGCTGATTTCAAAGAGGATGTTCTAAATGAGATCGAAAAGAAAAATCTGGAGCTGATTAAGACAGCGGAAATTCAGCTGCCTGACAAAGAAATCACTGATGAAGGTGTTATCTTGAAACCAGACAAAGATTATCTGCTGGATTTAGATGGTGATGGTGTTTGCGAAACCATTCGCTGGAGCAGCACCGAAGACCCCAAAGATTCTTATGAGAAAAGCCTCAAACTTTCTATTAATGGCAAGAGCCAGGCCTCGATTCCGGAAAATGTAAGGGGCAACATCAGTCTGACGGCATTGGACCTTAATAAAAAGGACCAGCAAATCGAGCTTCACCTGGATATATCCCAGGAATCCGACTCCCTTTACTCATACAGCTTCTATCGTTACCAAAACGGCAGTCTGGAGTTGATTGGAGATCTGGCAGGTCCCGTCTGCGAAGGAAAGGGATCTCTTTTCCGTGGGGGAGGATTAACAGCAGAGGGCGACGGAATTTTGAAAGTATCTGCAGATACTCCATTTTCTGAATCTACTCTCCAGTTTGGGTGTTACTTCGTAGATCTGGTTTGGTCCTATGAAGACGGGAAATTAAAAGAAGTACCCCAGAATATTTATTTCAATAAGAATTATGACATGATCACCAACGCGTTTCTTCATCAGAATCCGGAGAATTATTATGTGGTATCCCATACATTTTCTGTCACAACTTCTATGGAAGGAGATACCCCCGCTTTCTCTGTCAGCCCTGGAGAAACAGTCTGCCCTATCGGCTGGGCAGTAAAGGACGGACACTCCTATATCCTGGTTATGAACGAAGCCGGAGCCTGGGGATGGGTTAAGGAAGCCGCCTGGGATGCGAATCCCGATACAGCCTATTATCTGGCAGTTCCTGCCTGGGGATAAAAAAACACTCCCTTCCAGATAAACAAGTTTTATTATTTCACTTGTCTACCTAGAAGGGAGCATATCAAAAAAGCCGGGCAAGGTGTTTTTTTCGTTATCTGATCAGGCAAATGACTATTCTCCAGCCACGCCACCTGCATCCTCATCTTCCTCATCAAGTTCCCTCATCAGCTGGGGAAAGCTCTCCCGTTCAAATTCCTGTATGGAGATGGATTTCTTATTGGGGTTTGCGAAAACAAAGGTCTTGTCTACATTTTCCACATAGTTCTGAATCTTATCATTGGTAGCGCTGATAATGGCCTGGAAACCAAGGCCGCGGATCAGCTCGATACAGCTTGCCACCTTTTCCCCATCCATCTTGGAAAATGCCTCGTCAAGAACTACAAGACGGATGGTTGGGTTTCTCTGAATCTTCTGAGGCACATTAATCCGGTATGCCTGGGCAAAGCTGGCAAGAAGCGCCACGTAAAGGGGATTCTGCCCCTCTCCACCGGAATTCTTCTTAATCATCTTGCTTAAACGGATCTTTATGACTTCATCCTCATTCTGAATCAGCTGCTGCATGTCAAAGGTCAGATAGGTACGGTAATCCGCATATTTATCCATATTCCGCTTTGCTTCTTCCATCTGCTCCGGAGTTGCATTTTCCGGCGGAATGAAGATATTAATCAGATCATTAATTAATTCCCCGTACTGGTTTTCATGTTCCATGGTGAAAAGATTCATCTGATTATCCAGGGAATCTGTCAGCTGGGAAGGGTTGATTTCCAGAGAGTCATCCATGAACATGTCATAGTACCTGCCATCCGGCCCCTTGTTCTTTCCAATGACAAACTGATACTTGTCCTTTCCGAAATCCAGTCTGTTGATAATCCGGTTCAGCTCATCCCTTCTCTGCAACGCATCCCGAATGGCACTTCGGATCTTAAACATAAAGTCGTCTTTAAAATGAAGGACTGCGGACTTTGCCTGCTCTGCTGCCATGTTTTTATATTCTTCCAGATTTGCGCACTCCATGATCTCCAGAAGACGGTCATATTCCTGATTGTCCTCAGCAGTCAGGGAAAAGTTGCGGTTGGGATACTTACGCACATATTCTCCTCTTGCAGAGACAAGAAGGCGGTACGCCTCTTCCCGGGCTTCCTCTGCTCTCTTTAAAAGAGCAAAGTAGCGGTCCTTCAAACGGTCATAGCGGGGAGTTTCATTTCCCTCCAGAGATGTTTTTAATACTCCCTCCAACTCCTGGTCGGCCTCCAGTGCCCGTTCCTTCGCCACCAGTTCTTCTTCCAACTGCACCGCTTCACGCTGGAACTCTTCTGCCTTTCTCTGAAGGTCTCCCATGAGACGGTCTAACGCCCTTAACTCGGCACGTTTTCCCTCGCAGAGTCCTAAAATGGCTTCCCGCTCCTTTTCCCATTCCTCCACATTCTGGGCTTTCAGCTTTTCCAGCTTCTGCTCCAGCTTTCGGATTTCTTTCTCTTTTTCCTTGAACGAAGCCATTTCCTGCTGCCACTCTGCATAGACCTCTGTCCCCTCTGTTAAAGCTTCCAGAGAAAGAATGCGGCTGCATTCCCCTATAATCAGTTCCTGCGGCTTCTTCTCTGCCTCCATGGCTTCCAGATTCTTTTCCAGCAGACGGATTCTGCGGCGTACACTGTCCTTGCCGATATAGGCAAATCTGGTGTAATGATCGGGATTTATGTGCTGTAAGCGGAAGGTGTGGTACAACATACACTCCGGCGTGATACCAATCCGGCAGCTGCGGAGTTCTTCCAGACTTTCGCATTTGATCACCTTTCCAAGAAGCAAATCCAGATAAGGCTGTAAATAAGACTCTCTTACAATTACTTCTTCCACAAGGGAATTGGTAAGAACCTCATGGGTGCTCTCTCCTGCCCTCTCAGTATCCAGAACTGCCACATGAAAGGCTTCACTCTGATCCAGTTCCTCATAGACCTCCATGGCTGCTTTTGCATAGGCTGGTGCAACCACCAAAGACAGCTTGTGATTGCCTAAATATCCCTCTGCCGCATTTCTCCATTTCTCATCCCGGATATCCAAAAGATCCGCAAGAACGTGAACCTCCACTGCCTTGCCCGTCTTTTGAAGAAGACGCTGCTGGAGAAAGGTTTTTGCCCGTTCCACGTGCTTTGGATAAGCCTTGCTCCTGCTTTTAACTGGGTAAGCTCCTCACTGGTCTGACGCTCCCGTTTCTTAATCTCTCTCAAAAGGCTTTCCGCCTCTTTTTTTGTGTCCTCCGTCTCCTCCTGCATCTGGGCGATGGATTTCTTTAACCTGGCAAGCTTCTCCTCATCAATGGTATTTTTCTCAAATTCCTCAATGTCCCATATGGTCTGGTTGGAGGTGGATTCCTCATCAATCCAGGCATTCAGGCGGTCTGCCGTCTGCTGCCACTTTACCACACTTTTATTTAAATGGTTCACCAGTTCCCTGGCTGACTCCAGCTGATTCTTTAAGTCCTCATATCCGGTGGAAGAGATCTGGCGGAGAAGCTCTTCTCCCTGCTTTGTCAGGTCATAAATCTGAACATCCAGCCCTTCTTTCCGCTCTTCCTGACGGGTATACTCCTCCCCTGAAAGACGGATCTTATCCTTCAGCGCCTGAATACGGGTCTGATAGTCCAGAATCTCCATTTTGCGGAAATAATAGGTGTTTGACCGGATCTCTTCATCCTTTTCCAGTACAGAATCGTAGAGCGATCTCATTTCTTTTAAATACCCAATCTCCACAAAGGTATCCTCAATCTTCTTTCTCATCCGCCCATACTGCATGACGCTTTCCTGCATGTCCTCAATGTGAATATCCTGTTCCATGCAGATATATTCCTTTACGAAATCCTCCAGCCGGATATTCATGCGGAACGGAATTGCCCGCTTAAAGAGCAGAGGAAACTTCTCCGAATCCAAGCCCCCCAGATAGACATCATACAGCTGTCTGCGGAACCGTTCGTTATGAGAGGTGGTAAAATACTCATCTTTCTCATAATGAACCTGAAGGTAAGAGGTCATCTCATCAATTGTCATGGTTCTTGTACCGGTGCGGTATTCATTTTCCCACAACGGGCCTTTGTGCCAGAAAAACTTCCTTGATATTTCATTTGTTGCTGTTTCCACATCAAAGATAATTCCCACACACTGGCATTCCCCGTTATCTGTGCGCTTTAACTCCAAAGCAATGGTGGTAGAGAAATTCTGATTCCTTAAATAGGCAAATTCATTATTCTCTCCAATATTGACCATTCCCCGCAGATATTCAATCAGGTTCCGGTCCGAATCGTCGGCAGCCGCCTTGTTAAAGAATCCTCTTCCGTCTGTATTGGCATAAAGCAGGATCTGCATGGCATCAATGACCGTTGATTTACCGCTGCCGGAATGTCCAGTGAAAAAATTGATCTCTTCATGAAAAGACAGAGTCTTACGGGTAATATAATGCCAGTTATTCAAAAGTATCCTGGACAATGCCTCAAAATTCTGATTCGTCATCGCTGTCTCCTTCTTCTTCAAATGATTCCAGCAGAGACCTTACGTCATCGCCAAATAAAACCACATTGATGCTGGGGTAGATAATCATCCGGTTGTCCCCATCTAAATCCTCCAGTACATCTAGAGGCTCCAGAATCTGATATTTTTTCAACAGAGCAATGGCACGGCGGATCTCCGTAACAGATGGCTGCTTTTTGAAAAGCCGGTAATTACCAAGCTTGTCGTGGATCTCGCTAATGGTGGTATAAACATTGATACTGGTGGAAACTGCCGCCATCTGCTCATCATAAATCAACTTCAGCACCAGTATATAAAGAGTTGCAAGCTTTGGCAGCTTTTCTCCCATGGTGTCCTCTCCCTGTATATAGATGAGTCCCAGCTGGCTGTTCTCCAGCACATGAATACCGCTGACTGCCAAATAAGCCCGGATAAACTCCAGGTGCTTGTTGCAGACTTTAAACTCCTGGTTATAAATAAAACGGCTGGAACGCTTGTCATACCGATGTTCCAGGATAAAGGTCTGTTTTAACAGCAGCCGTATGGCATCTCTTAATTCCGCCTTCTCTCCCTGCAAAAGCCCGTCATAATATGGAATCTGGCTGATTGAGCCAGTATATTCTTCATTTGTCATACTTCATTCCTCCTTACAAATACCAGCCGGGGATAACGGTACTTACCATTATCCACCAGCTCCGGATCCATATCCTCCACCCGATAAAGGCTTTTTCTCCTTATGGAATAATCATAGGCCAGAATCAGCTTTTCAAATTCCTCCGGTGTGCGGATGGTATCTTCCCTGACCTCCATGCGCCCATCTACCATGCGGGATTCAATATAGCTTTCAATTTCCTTCCTGCTGTAACGGTTCTTCACCCGGTTTAAATTCAGAATCTCCTCTGCAGTCAGCTCCGTGGGTTCCTCATCCGGCACCAGCGTTTCCTTAAACTCCGTTCTGCTCTTTCTCTTTTTATAAATGGATTTGTCAGAAAGAATTGCCATCTGGGATAAGTTCATACAATTCCCCGCTTTTTCAATGGCTTCCTCCGGATCATCCACAAGAGATAAATGGTTTAATAACCGGATCACAAGACCTTTCATGTTATCCTCCTGATTGAGAAGATAATTTAGCCTTGTTACCGTAGCGCGGATGTAGCGGGAATGCTCCTTGTCCATGTTGGAAATCCGGTGTTCGATGTGATCAAATCCCCGTTCAATCTGATCCAGCTTTTCAGCCACATCTGCGGCAGTCACCCGGTTAGCGCTTCGCCGGCTCATTTCTTCCATCCACCCAATATCGTCCCGCAAACTGCCAATCCACCGTTTAATATCATTTTTGTAAAGATAAAAGTTATCCGACGTCTTTAAAATGTGGTACTTCTTTTTTACGATCTCCTCCACATAGCCTTCCAGATGCTCTTTTAACAGCTCCCCGTACGCCTTCTGCTCCAAAAGACTTGCAAAGAACTTATCCATGTTATGCAGCATATCCTGCAAAGACTTATTGAGCCGTTTCGTATTAACATAAGCCGTATTTAAAAGGCTGATTCCCGCCCTGGGGTCATGTTTCAAAGAGAAAAGAATGGCGTAAATGTTCTGAATATAGATCTGTGTCTCATCCTCTTCGTCACTGGAAAGCTTAAAAAATGCCTCAATCATGACAGCGGCATAATCAGGAATTACGATATTCACCGTCATGGAGGCATAATCATCCACCTTGCGAAGCCAGCCTGCCCTTAAAAGCCAGTTTAATACTCTGGAAGCTGGGGGGAGCAATTCATCTGCCTCATCTTCCAGCTCATCCTGCCAGATCACCAGACGTTTCTGGACAAAATACTCCTCCAAAACCTGCAGGCACACCTCACGGCTTAAAAAGTAGTTACTGTATTCATATTCTTCATTGATCCTTAAAAGAGCTTCTATGTAGGTAGAGCGGTTTATGGAACGGAACAGTCCCCAGAAACGGTCCGGTATCTCATTCATCAGTATCATGGTTGTTTTGACTCATCTCCCATCGCTTTGTTATTCCTATAAAAACAGACAGAAAGAAACGGCTATCATCCTACATGACAGCCGTTTGATTCTTCGTTCCTTATTGTATCTGATTCAAGGCTATTGCCTTTATTATACCAAAAATCTCCATCTGTTACAATCAGTTTGTGAAACGGTCAAACCATCATAACTCCGTTTTGTCCTCTGTATCACCACGAAATTCTTCTGTTTTCGCCTTAACTTCCTCTTTCACCCAATCGGTCAGTCCGTCTTTTGGCTCCTCAGATGCTTCGTCTTCTCCTGACTCTTCGTCTGATTTCACCGGTTCCGGAATTCCTTTTGCTTCACGGAAGATCTTCATAAATTCTTTGCCGGTAATGGTCTCTCTCTCAATTAAGAATTCAGCAATCTGATCCATGATGTCACGGTTCTCCATCAGAAGATTCTTAGCTTCTTCATAAGCTTCTTTTAACATCTTCATGACTTCTTCATCGATCTGGGACGAAGTTGCTTCTGCACAGTTCATAACCATTCTTCCGCTTAAATACTGATCTTCTTTTGTAGCTAGACCGATGAGACCAAATTTATCTGACATACCGTACTGGGTGATCATGGCACGGGCAACCTTGGTGGCCTGCTCAATATCATTGGCTGCTCCAGTGGTAATGGAATCAAAAACGATTTCCTCTGCTGCACGTCCGGCTAAGTAACCAACCAGCATGGCGTGAAGCTCTTTCTTGGAGTTTAAGAACTTCTCTTCCTCCGGCACATGCATTACATAACCCAGCGCTCCCATGGTTCTTGGAACAATGGTGATCTTCTGCACCGGTTCTGCATCCTTTTGAAGTGCGCTGACTAAGGCATGACCAACTTCATGATAGGATACAATCCGTCTCTCTTCCTTATTAAGAACCCTGTCTTTCTTTTCCTTACCAACTAAAACAACTTCAACCGCTTCAAACAGATCCTTCTGGGATACTGCATGACGTCCGTTCTTTACTGCCAGAATGGCACCTTCATTAATCATGTTGGCAAGATCGGAACCAACAGCACCGGAAGTTGCAAGTGCAATGGCATCCAAATCTACTGTTTCATCCAGAAGTACATCTTTTGCATGAACCTTTAAGATGTCCACACGGCCTTTTAAATCCGGCTTATCAACGATAATCCGGCGGTCAAAACGGCCGGGACGAAGGAGTGCGGGATCCAGAATCTCCGGGCGGTTGGTAGCTGCCAGAACCAGAAGGCCCTTGGAAGAATCAAACCCGTCCATCTCGGAAAGGAGCTGGTTTAAGGTCTGCTCTCTCTCATCGTTGCCGCCGCCAAATCTGGAGTCACGGCTCTTACCGATGGCATCTACTTCATCAATAAATATAATACAGGGAGCGGATTCCTGTGCCTGCTTAAATAAGTCACGGACACGGGAGGCACCAACACCCACAAACATCTCTACAAAATCAGAACCGGAAAGGGAATAGAAAGGAACATGAGCCTCACCTGCAACTGCCTTGGCAAGAAGCGTCTTTCCTGTTCCGGGAGGGCCTACTAAAAGGGCTCCCTTGGGAAGCTTGGCACCGATCTTTGTATATTTTCCGGGATTATGAAGGAAATCAACGATCTCCGTTAAGGATTCCTTGGCTTCATCTTCACCTGCCACATCTTTAAATGTGATTCCTGTTTCTTTCTGGACGTAGACCTTGGCATTGCTCTTTCCAACGCCCATCAGTCCGCCGCCGCCTACACGACGCATCATAAAGTTCAGTAAGAAGCCCATTGCTGCAAATAAAAGAAGATAGCTGACAATGGTCTGGATGAAAAAGTTTCCATCCCGGCGCGTCCTTACGGTTTCCACGCCAGCAGTACGAAGACGCTCTGCCAGGTTTAAATCGTTGTCCATTCTTACCGTATAATAGCTGACACCCGGCTTATATTCCTCCCAGGTCTTCTTGGGAGTAATGGTGATTCTGGCATCCTCAACAATAACCGATTCCACCTGTTTTTGATCTACCATATTCATAAAGGTATCATAGCTTAATTCTTTATTCGTCCTCGTCGTTATGGCATTATGCAGATACGAGATACCTGCTACTGCAATCAGAAACGCTGTAACCCAGATAACGATGGCCTGGGCATTCTTAGGCATTTTATTATTCTGATTCTTGTTATCCATCTGTGTAAATTCTCCAATCCGGATAGTTTCTACCCATTCTATACCTCTATCATTATATTGTCATTCTCCCCATAAATCAAGAAAAGAATTATAAAATACTTATAAACACGGGGACTGGATGGAATTCACATTTTAAAATTTTTTAACGTTCCTCCCGGAAATAAGCCCGCCCCAGACTTGCCGGTGGCTGATGCTCTCTTTCCTTTCTAAGGCTTGTTATAATCAGCACCACAATGGTTACTACATAAGGCAGCGCTTTGAAGATTTCCTGTGTGCTGCGGCTGAGTCCCGGAATGTATAAATAAAGGATATAAAGACCGCCGAACAGCAGGGAACCCCAGATCGCATTGACCGGTTTCCAGAGAGCGAAGATTACCAGAGCGATGGCAAGCCAGCCTCTGTCACCGAAACCGTTGTTGGTCCAGGTTCCCCCGGAATATTCCATTACAAAGTAAAGTCCGCCAAGTCCGCTTAAACCGCCTCCGATACAGGTGGCAAGATACCGGTATGCTGTTACATGAATTCCTGCTGCATCTGCAGTAGATGGGCTTTCACCTACTGCTCTTAAATTCAGTCCTTTTCTGGTTTTATTTAGGAAAAAGGAAAGTAAAATCGCTAAAATAATGGCAAGATAGGTTAAAAATCCATAAGAGAAAAACGCCTGACCGATCACCCCCAGTTTGGAAAGTCCCGGTACCGGTGTCTTAAATGCTGCTCCAGTCACTGCAACGGAAATCTGTCCAACTCCGCCAGCCAGCTTTGATAAGGAACCGCCGAAAAAGTTACCGAAGCCCACACCAAACGTGGTCAGTGCAAGTCCGGTTACGTTCTGGTTTGCACGAAGGGTAATGGTTAAAATACTGTAAATCAGACCGCCCAGTGCTGCGCATAAAAATGCACATAAAAATGATATAAGAACGCCAACCAGACCGTTTGGCTGAGCCGTGTTATTTTCATAAAGAAAGGCGCCGATCAGTCCGGCAATTCCTCCCATATACATCATGCCCGGAATTCCAAGATTTAAGTTACCGGATTTTTCCGTGAGAATTTCTCCCAGGGCTCCATAAAGGATTCCGATTCCCTGACCAATGACTTTTTGAATAAATATTACCAAAAATCCCATGAACGTTTCTCCTTCCTATTCTTCTGACCCAGCCTGTTTTGCGCTTCTTATTCTAACTTTATAATCAATAAAAAATTCACAGCCCAGGATGAAGAAGAGAATGATGCCGGTAATTACATCGGCGGCATTTTCGTTTAAATTGAACTGGGAAGCAATCTGACCCGCACCTTTTTGCATGAAAACAAGGAAAAAGGATACTAAAATCATGGCAAAGGTATTAAACTTACTCATCCACGATACGATGATGGCAGTAAAGCCTCTGCCTCCTGCTGTACTGGTGGAAATCGTATGGCTGGCTCCGCTTACAATGATAAAGCCTGCAATTCCGCAGACTGCGCCGGAAATCGCCATGGTTCTTAAGATTACCTTCTTTACATTAATTCCGGCATATCTGGCCGTGTTGCCGCTTTCGCCCACAACCGCGATTTCATACCCTTGCTTGCTGTATCTTAAATAGACAAACATCGCAATTGTCAGAGCCAGTACAATCACCAGATTCCAGCCGTATTCCAGACCGAACAGCTTGGGAAGCCAGCCTCCCTTTGTTGCGGAATTAATGGTACCGACTGAGTTGGAGCCTTTGGGATTTTCCCAGAAAATGATTCCAAAGGTGACAACCTGCATGGCAACGTAATTCATCATCAGGGTGAAAAGTGTTTCGTTGGTATTCCAGTAAGCCTTAAAAAATGCCGGAATGATTGCCCATACCAGAGCTGCCAGAGCGCTTCCTGCTAACATGAGAGGAAATAAAATCACAGGAGGAAGGGTATTTCCCAAATAAATCATCATAGCTGCAGAAGTAACGCCGCCGATGAGTATCTGTCCTTCTGCTCCGATATTCCAGAACCTCATCTTAAATGCAGGTGTAATACCAACTGCAATACAAAGAAGTACCAGCGTATCACGGATGGTCATCCACGCACGCCGCTTGGTTCCCACTGCTCCATCAAAAATTCCTTTATAAACCTCCACCGGATTCAGTCCCGTCAGAGCGATAATAACACCTGCGCAGACAACCAGAGACAGTGCCACGGCAATCAGACGGATCATCCAGGCCTTCCATGGCTCTATGGCATCCCGCTTTGTCATCTGAAAAACCGGTTCCTTTCCTTTACTCATCCTTGTGTTCCTCCTGTCTTCATCATCAGTTTTCCGATTTCTTCTTTTGTGGCAGTTCTTCCGTCCACAATGCCGCTGATCTCTCCGCCGCACATAACCAGAATTCTGTCACAAAGCTCCATCAATACGTCAAGATCCTCTCCAACGCAGACAACCGCAGTACCCTGCCTTTTCTGCTCATTGAGAAGATGATAAATGGTGTAAGAGGAGTGAATATCAAGTCCGCGTACCGGATAAGCAACCAGCATCACTGCCGGAGCCAGGGAGATTTCTCTTCCTACCAAAACCTTCTGAACGTTACCTCCGGAAAGCTTCCGTACCGGTACAGACGTTCCGGGAGTAGCAATCTCAAGCTCGGCAATCAGACGCTCAGCAAGCCCCTTTGGCGCTTTCCTGTCAGCAAAAAACGGTCTGCCCTTCCGGTAGCTTCGAAGCATCATATTGTCTGTCATATCCATGGCACCCACAAGTCCCATTCCCAGACGGTCCTCAGGTACAAAGGATAAACGGACTCCGATTCTGGCAATCTCTGCAGCTGACATGGAAGTAAGTTCCTTTTCCCCGCCCTCCGGTGGATAATAGGAAATGGAACCTTCTGCAGAAGGAACCAGGCCTGCAATTGCTTCTAAAAGCTCTCTCTGTCCGCTTCCTGCCACGCCTGCGATTCCAAGAATTTCACCGCTGTTAGCAGTAAAGGAGGCATTGTTTAAAGTCTTTACCCCTTCCCTGCTGATACAGGTCAGTCCCTTTACATTGAGACGCTCCTTGGGGTTTACAGGGTCTGGGCGCTCGATGTTTAAGCTCACCTTTTTTCCAACCATCATCTCGGTTAAGGATTCTTCTGTGGCATCTTTCGTTTCAATGGTGCCGATGTATTGTCCTTTTCTTAAAACAGCCACCCGGTCAGACAGGGAAAGAACCTCGTTGAGTTTATGTGTAATGATGATAATGGAATGACCGGCTTTTTTCATATTGCGCAAAACGGCAAACAGACGGTCAGCTTCCTGAGGGGTTAAAACGGCGGTGGGCTCATCAAGAATTAAAATATCAACTCCGCGGTAAAGCATCTTTACAATTTCAACAGTCTGCTTCTGGGATACGGACATTCGGTAGATTTTCTGGTCCGGATCCAGATCAAATCCATATTTTCCGGTCAGTTCATTGATCTTGTCATTCACTGCTTTCCGGTCCAGAATCTCTTTTCCAGGCAATCCCAGAATGATATTCTCTGCTGCAGTAAGCACATCGACCAGTTTGAAATGCTGATGAATCATACCAATTCCCAGATCAAAGGAGTCTTTCGGCGACCGTATGGTGACCTCTTTCCCATGAATCAGTATCTGCCCCTCATCCGGATAGTAAATACCCGAAATCATATTCATAAGAGTCGTCTTTCCGCTTCCGTTCTCACCCAGAATAGAGAGAATCTCACCTTTTTTTAATGACAGGCAGACTTTATCATTGGCAACTACCTGGCCAAACCGTTTTGTGATATTTTTAAGTTCAATGGCATTATTTTCGTTCACCCGGCTAACCTCCGTTTCATTTTTCCTCATTTTTCCATTGTCTCATACAACCCAAAAAGCGGGCCAGATAGTCTGGCGCCGCTTTCTGTTCATATCCGGCGAAATCTTATTTATCGATGGTAGTAATGCCATCAATTAAAATATCAAATGCCGGTGCGGAACCGTGCTCAGATTCATGGAAATAACCATCTTTAATATACTCAACATCGCTTCCGTCTTTTTTATAGGTCTCCAGTTTTTTGCCGCCTACAGTGAAGGCAGAGGTATCAAATACATGAAGAGTTCCTGCTTTAATGGCATCTTCCACTTCTTTTACCTTCTCCTCTGTTCCAGGAGCTACCGCATCTTTGTTCAACTCTGTAATGGAGTTTGCTCCCTCTTTGTATCCCTGGCACCAGTCTGTATCAATGGTCTTGCCATCAATGACACTCTGTACTGCATAAGTTACATATGGGCCCCAATCGATGGATGCAGAAGTAAGTGCTGTTTTCGGAGCAGTTGCGATCATGGAGATGTTATATCCAACGACCGGAACACCCGCAGCTTCACATGCCGTAGGAGCACCGGTTGTATCAGCATGCTGGCTGATTAATACGCAGCCGTCAGAGATAAGGGCATCTGCTGCTTCCTTTTCAAGATCAAAGCTTGCCCAGCTGTTTGTATACTTAACTTCCATGGTTGCTTCCGGACATACGGAACGAACACCTAAGAAGAAAGAAGTATAACCACTGATAACCTCTGCGTAAGGATAAGCACCTACATAACCAACTTTAACTGCATCCTTATTTACTTTGCCGTCTTCTACCATCTTGTTCAACTTAAGACCTGCAACAACACCGGATACATAACGTGATTCATAAACGTTTGTAAAGTAGTTGTGCATGTTGCTCAGTCCGCTTGTTGCAGCCTGATAGCCGGTAGCATGGCAGAACTGTACATCGGGATACTCTTTTGCAGCTTCCAGCATATAGGATTCATGTCCGAAACTGTTGGCGAAAATGATATTACAGCCCTGGTCAGCCAGATCCATTGCTGCGTCCTTACAGGTTTCATCTTCCGGTACATTCCATTTAATAATGATCTGATCGTCTGATAAACCAAGAGCCTTTTTCATTTCCATGGCTCCCTTGTAATGAGCTGCCGTATAACCCTCATTCTCATCACCAACATAGATAAATCCAACTTTTAAATCTTCTTTGGCAATGCCGCCTTTGGAAGCTTCTGTGGTTTCCGCTTTCGACTCTGTCTTGGCAGCTTCTGAAGCCTGTGACTCTGTTTTCTCTGCTGCGGTAGTCGCTTTCGGAGCGGAACCTCCGCACGCTGACAGGGACAGTGCCATTACACTTACAAGTGCAAGGCCGACCATTTTCCTCAATTTCATAGACTTTTCCTCCTTAAACATCAGCTGGGACCATGAAAAAAAGCGTCAGGAAGGGCCAATGGCTCACCTGACGCAATTGTCATACCCTTATTTAATGTAAAAATACATTTATTAGTATATCATTATTTTTCCGCTTGTCAATAAGGAACATTAATATCTGGACAAATTTTTATTAGCCTCCGTTCTGATTTCTTTGACCATTTCAGGACATAATATTCATAGTAAATGTTTCCACTTAATTATCTTAGTTTTTTTGATTTACCACTAGATTTTTTATTAAAAAAGACGTATAATATTTTTTTTGAAAATATCCCCATACCATCACAGAAGGAGGTTACACTGTTATGTCAGTGAAATACGTATTTGTCACCGGAGGCGTTGTATCCGGACTTGGCAAAGGTATTACCGCAGCATCGCTTGGACGATTGTTGAAATCCAGAGGCTACAAAGTAACAATGCAAAAATTCGATCCTTACATCAACATTGATCCAGGTACTATGAATCCGGTTCAGCATGGAGAAGTCTTCGTCACAGAGGACGGCGCAGAAACAGACCTTGACCTTGGTCATTATGAGCGGTTTATCGACGAAAGCTTAACAAAGAATTCCAATGTTACCACTGGTAAAGTTTATTGGAACGTACTGACCCGTGAACGGCGCGGGGATTTCGGGGGAGGCACCGTACAGGTTATCCCTCACATTACCGACGAAATAAAGAGCCGTTTTCACCGCAACCACAATGCCTCCGATACTGAGATAGCTATTATAGAAGTAGGAGGAACGGTAGGTGACATCGAAAGCCAGCCTTTCTTAGAGGCGATCCGACAATTCCAACACGAAGTAGGCCACGAAAATGCGATTCTGATCCACGTGACCCTGGTTCCATATCTGAAAGTTTCCGGCGAACTGAAAACAAAACCAACCCAGGCCAGTGTAAAAGATTTACAGGGAATGGGTATCCAGCCCGACATCATCGTATGCCGTTCCGAATTGCCCCTTGATGACGGAATCCGTAGCAAAATCGCACAATTCTGTAATGTTCCCAAGACACACGTAATACAAAACCTGGACGTGGAAGTATTATATGAACTCCCTCTTGTAATGGAAGAAGAACACTTGGCTCAGGTTGCATGCGAGAGCTTACATTTACCCTGCCCGGAACCTGATTTAAGAGATTGGGCCGCAATGATCGATAACTGGAAACATCCGGAGCATGAAGTAACCGTGGCTCTTGTAGGAAAATACATCCAGCTTCACGACGCTTATATTTCTGTAGTGGAAGCTTTAAAGCACGGCGGAGTTGAAAGCCGCGCAGACGTTCATATCAAGTGGGTGGATTCAGAGCTTGTTACCGACGAGAACGCTTCCGAATACTTCGGTGATGTAGACGGAATTCTGGTTCCCGGAGGTTTTGGAAGCCGCGGAATCGAAGGCAAGATATCCACAATCCGTTATGCAAGAGAAAACAACGTTCCGTTCCTCGGTCTCTGCCTCGGCATGCAGATGGCAATCGTGGAGTTTGCCCGCCACGTAGTCGGTTTCAGTGACGCCCATTCCGTAGAGCTTGATGAAACCACAACTCATCCGGTCATTCATTTAATGCCTGACCAGAACGGGATTGAAGATATCGGCGGAACCCTCCGCCTTGGTTCCTATCCATGCGTCCTGGACAAGTCATCCAAGTCCTTTGAAGTTTATGGAGAAGAACTGATTCATGAACGTCACAGACACAGATATGAGGTGAACAATGATTACCGTGATGATTTAACCAAAGCAGGGATGAAATTATCCGGTATCTCACCAGATGGACGTATCGTGGAAATGATAGAAATTCCCAACCACCCCTGGTTTATCGCAACCCAGGCACATCCGGAGCTGAAATCAAGACCGAACAGGCCTCACCCCCTGTTCAGGGAATTCATTCGTGCTGCTGTTAATCATAGGTAGAATGTATTCATTATTAATATGGAGTCCGCACTCTCTCACTGAGAGGCGGGCTCTTTTTTATTTTACATACAGACACACCTTACTTAGAATAAAGAATATTAAGATATGGGCGGGATAAAAAATATGAAAAAGTACTCCTACGGATACAAAAATAAAGCCTCCTTCATTGAAGAACAAGACAGCAGGTATACTCAACTTATACAAATCCTTCCATTCGGTCAACCCCCTCATTTTAATTTGCAAATTGCCTGTCCGCCGCTGAAACACCAGTAAACTCCATTATTTCCATGAAGTTACCAGAAGTTGGAACACGCTTCCATTGCTAAGGCTTCATTTTAATTCTGAAAATAAGAATTTACTTTATATTATTATTTTCTTTCATTTTTTTCTTGCACTTTTCTCATCTTCTGCTATAATATAATGCAACGTGTGTCTGCACGGAAGACAATTGTTTTTGCATGAGACACACAAAAAGGAGGATAAAATTATGAAATTGAAAAAAGTATTTGCACTGACTATGGTTGCATGCTTAAGCGCCAGTGTAATCGCCGGATGCAGTTCCAGTCCCCAGTCTGCAAAGGATAACGGTGAGAAGGTAATTAAGATCGGAGTTTTTGAACCAACCACCGGAGAGAACGGCGGCGGCGGTATGCAGGAAGTATTAGGTATCCGTTATGCAAACCAGACTCATCCAACTGTAAAGATCGGCGGAGAGGAGTATCAGGTTAAATTAGTGGAAGTTGATAATAAATCTGATAAGACAGAAGCCGTAAACGCAGCGCAGAAGCTTGTCAGCGAAAAAGTATCCGTTGTACTGGGCAGTTATGGTTCCGGTGTATCCATTGCAGCCGGACAGATCTTCGCAGATGCAAAGATTCCTGCAATCGGAGCTTCCTGTACCAATCCTCAGGTTACTCAGGGCAACGATTTCTATTTCCGCGTATGCTTCTTAGATCCGTTCCAGGGAACTGTTATGGCAAACTACGCCAATGACAACGGAGCAAAGAAAGCGGCTGTCATCACTCAGCTTGGCGACGATTATTCCTCCGGACTTGGTTCTTTCTTTAAGACAGCATTTACCAAACTTGGCGGAACCATTGTAAGCGAAGAACAGTTCCAGACCAATCAGACAGATTTCAAGGCAATTTTAACCAACATTAAGGCACAGAACCCTGACATCATCTTTGCACCATCTTCCATTACAACGGCTCCTCTTATTATCAAGCAGGCCCGCGAGCTTGGAATTACAGCTACCATCGCTGCAGGTGATACATGGGAAAACTCAACCATCATTGAAAATGCAGGGGATTCTGCAAATGGTATCGTACTCTCCACGTTCTTTGATGAGGCAGAACCGGCTAACGATGAAGCAGCTTCTTTCATCTCCGGATTCAAAACATACTTAAAGGAACAGAAACAGGACGAAATCATTCCTGCCGTATCAGCTCTTGGATATGACGCTTACTTAAGTGCTCTGAAAGCAATTGAAACGGCTGGCTCCACAGACGGTGCCGCAATCCGTGATGCATTAAAGGGCGTTTCCATTGATGGTGTTACAGGAAGCATCTCCTTTGATGAAAACGGCGATGCGAAGAAAGATATGGCATTCATCAAGACCGTTGAAAACGGCAAGTTCAAATTCTTAACAACAACTACAGTAAAATAAACGCACATACCGCGACAAAGCAGTCACGAACGGATGAGTGGGGACGTAATTCTTTCCCCACTCGTTCCATTTGGAGGCTGATTTTATGCATATTCCATACTAAACAGATAGGAGGCATTTTGCCACATGAGTCTTTCAACCTTTTTACAGCAGTGCCTGACCGGTATTTCCTTAGGCGGTGCTTACGCACTGATTGCCATTGGTTACACACTGGTTTACGGCATCCTGCGGCTCATCAATTTCGCACACGGTGACATCTTTATGATGGCAGGCTATTTTATGATTTTCGCAATGGCAACGTTTCCATGGTATATCGCCATTCCCGTCGTCTTACTCATCACCGTCTTTTTAGGTGTTTCCATTGAGCGGGTGGCATACCGTCCTTTACGTACCGCACCAAGAATGTCCGTTATGATTTCTGCTATCGGTGTTTCTTACCTGCTGCAGAACCTGGCTACTTACTTATTTACGGCACTGCCAAAGGGATATCCGGAAATTCCGTTTTTAAAGAAGATCTTTAAAATCGGCGGTCTTTCCGCATCATTTGTTACCTTTCTCACACCAGTACTTACATTAATCATTGTATATGCCCTGATCATTCTCATTAATAAGACAAAAATCGGCATGGCAATGCGTGCCGTTTCCAAAGATTACGATACTGCTTCCTTAATGGGAATTAAGATCAACCGCGTTATCACCTTTACATTTGCCATTGGTTCTCTTTTAGCTGCTGTCGGCTCTATCCTGTATTTTACAGACCGTATGACCGTTTTTCCATTCTCAGGCTCTTTACCAGGTCTGAAATGTTTCGTAGCCGCAGTTTTCGGAGGTATCGGAAGCATTCAAGGCGCTGTAATCGGCGGTTTTATCCTGGGACTTGGGGAAACAGCTCTGGTTGCCATGGGTTATTCCACGTTCAGCGACGCATTTACCTTTGTTCTGTTAATCATCATTCTCCTGATCAAGCCTACCGGCCTGTTTGGTGAGAAGACAACCGATAAAGTGTGAGGTGTCATCTATGAAAAAGAAAGCATTTTCCAAAAACAAACTTTATACCCTGATCGCCTTATTGTTCATTATCGGCATCCTTGGCTTTTTACAGGCTAACAGTGCACAGTTCAGCTATCAGATCTCCATACTGGAACGAAGTGCCATTTATGCAGTGGTAGCCGTTTCCATGAACTTACTGACTGGCTTTACCGGTCTGTTCTCCCTTGGTCAGGCAGGTTTTATGGCAATCGGAGCCTATACGGTAGCGATTCTTACAATCCCTGTGGAAACCAGAGCCAGCGTTTACTATGTAGACGGCATCGCTCCTTTCCTGGCTAATCTTCAGTGTCCTTACTGGCTGGCTCTGATTATTGCAGGACTGTTCGCTGCAGGAGTTGCAGCCCTGATCGGTATTCCGGTTCTCCGCTTAAAAAGCGATTATCTGGCAATTGCGACTCTTGGATTCTCCGAGATTATCCGTGCAGTCATCGCTGCACCACAGTTAAATAAGGTGACCAACGGTTCCTACGGATTAAAGAGCATTCCAGGTTTTCCAAACCTGTTTGTGGCATTCGGACTTTGTGCCCTTTGTATCCTTTTAATGGTTCTTTTGATCAATTCCTCTTACGGCCGGGCATTTAAGGCTCTCCGTGAGGATGAAGTGGCCGCACAGGCCATGGGACTGAATCTGTTCCGTTATAAGGAGCTGGCATTTATTATTTCCTCTTTTTTCACTGGCGTGGGCGGCGGTCTTCTGGCCATCTTCATGCGTTCCATTGAATCCAAGACCTTTTCCATTAACCTGACCTATGATATTCTGTTGATTGTAGTTCTGGGCGGCATCGGCAGCATAACCGGAAGCGTAATCGGATCCTTCCTGGTTACTGCAGGCAGAGAATGGCTGAGATTCTTTGACAATCCTCTTTATATTGCAGGCGTTCAGATTCCACTGTTCCGTTCCGGTTTTCGTATGGTTATCTTCTCCATTCTTCTTATGGCAGTGGTACTCTTCTATCGCAGAGGTATTATGGGAAGCAACGAATTTTCCTGGAATGGACTGTTCCGGCTGATAAAGGGAATCCCTGGCAGACTAAAGAAGAAAAATAAAGCACAGAAGGGAGAAAACGCATAATGTCAGCGACAGCGAAAAACCGTGCAAATGTACTTCATATGCAGGACGTTACCATGCAGTTCGGCGGTGTTGTGGCGGTAAACGGCTTAACTCTCGATGTAAATGAGGGGGAAATCGTTGCTTTAATCGGCCCTAACGGTGCTGGTAAAACCACTGCATTTAACTGCGTGACCGGTATTTATGAACCAACCTTCGGACAGGTGGATTTTATGGGCGAGACCATTCTCTCCAACACTCCAAAGGGAAAGATGCAGAAAATGTATCTGGGAGAAGTAAAACCCAGACCTCTCTCCATCGTACGCAATACACCGGACATCATAACAAAAAAAGGAATTGCCCGTACCTTTCAGAATATCAGGCTGTTTGGTCAGCTGACCGTTTTTGACAACGTACTGATCGCAAAGCATATGAGGGCAAAACAGAACGTATTCTCTGCTACCCTGCGCTTAAACAGCAGGGAAGAAGCCAGAATGAGGGAAGAAACCTCCGCTCTTTTAGAAGAGCAGAACTTACTTCATTTAAAAGATGAAATTGCCTCTTCTCTTCCTTACGGCCTTCAAAGACGTCTGGAAATTGCCAGAGCGCTTGCTACTGAGCCGAAATTTCTGCTTCTTGATGAACCGGCTGCAGGCATGAATCCCCAGGAGACCCAGGAGCTGACTGATTTTATTAAACAGATCCGGGATTCCTACAATCTGACTGTATTAATGATTGAACACCATATGGATCTGGTTATGCAGATCTCCGACCGCATCTACGTTCTGGACTTCGGTAAACTGATCGCACAGGGTACGCCGGAAGAAATCCAGAATAACGAACGGGTAATTGAAGCATATCTGGGGGTGAGTGACGATGCTGAAGATTGATAACTTAAGAGTAAATTACGGCGGAATTGAAGCCGTGAAAGGAATCTCCTTTGAAGTACCGGACAAAAGCATTGTGACCTTAATCGGTGCAAACGGAGCTGGTAAAAGCACCACTCTCCGCTCCATCGTAGGTCTGGCAAAGCCCTCTGCCGGAAGCAGCATCACTCTGGACGGTCAGGAATTAATCGGTATGGATACACCGGACATTGTGGCAAAGGGAATCGCGCTGGTTCCTGAAGGACGCCGGGTATTTCCCGATATGACAGTCATTGAGAATATTAAAATCGGGGCCTATTTAAGAAATGATAATCTGGATGAGGATATTAACTGGGTCTATGATTTATTTCCACGGCTTAAAGAACGAAGCTGGCAGCTTTCCGGAACTCTCTCCGGAGGGGAACAGCAGATGCTGGCAGTCGCCAGAGCTCTTATGAGCCACCCAAGAATCCTCATGATGGATGAACCGTCTCTCGGTCTTGCACCACTGATTGTAAAGGATATCTTCTCAATCATTAAGGAGATTAATAAAAAGGGTGTGACAGTCCTCTTAATCGAGCAGAACGCCAATATGGCGCTTCATACAGCTGACGTAGGATATGTACTGGAAACCGGACGGATCACCATGTCAGGACCTGGTAAAGAGCTTCTTGCAGATGAATCTGTAAAAGCTGCTTATCTTGGAAAAAAGAAAGATTAACAAAAAACGCAGACAGATATCTGACTCAATTGTCATACATCTGTCTGCGTTTTTAATTATCGATTACCCGTCGTATGGTAACCGGTCTTCTGTAATTCCAGGAGGAAATTTTAATCCCGCTTCTCCGGTTGGCCGCATGAACAATTTTCCCCTGCCCGATATACATGGCAACGTGATCAATTTCCCTGCCGCTGGCGTAAAATAAGAGGTCACCCGGTTCCATGCTGGAAGACGGGATCGCCTGTCCCTCGGCAGCCTGCTGCCTGGAGGTACGATCCAGCTGGACGCCTGCAGCGTGCTCCATCACATATTGAATGAAGCCAGAGCAGTCAGCGCCTGTATTGGGGTTTGTTCCGCCCCAGCGGTATGGATTTCCAACGAATTTCACCGCATAGCTTACGACCTGGGTCCGCAGATCCCCATTTTTCTCTGCCTCCGGAATGGTATAGGCAATGGTAGCGTTCTCCGGTGCATAAACATACGCAATCTGTCCGTTGTATTGAATTTTGGCCCAGCCTCCGTTACGGGAAATGTAACGGTACGTTTCACCCTCATGAATTCTTCCAACAATTTCTGAATTCATATCAGGCTGTTTGCGGACACGAAGGGTCTCAATGTCTACCCGGAGCATCAGCTGCATATCGTAATATGCGATTGCTCTGGCCTCCTGCCCAGTGGCTAAGTATTTTCCGTATACATAACCGGTTACCTGCCCTGATTTTATTTTATACCAGCCATTCTCTTCCGACAGCACACTGCTGCCTGCGTGGCTTCTTAATCTCCCTACGATTTCCGCATCGTTCTTTGGTTCTTTCCTGATGTTCAAGGAATCCTCCACAACTGCTACTCCAAGGTTGTTAAAAATAGTATTGAAGGTTCCATACCTCACTTTTTCCTGCGTAAGACCGGCCGTATTTCCTGTCGACTTCTGTTCTCTGGATTGCTGATATTGATCCATATAGACCTCCACGCCTGCTACAGGCGATCCGGTCCTGACATCAGTCTCTGTTCTTGCGGCCTGTACATCTGCTGTTCCCATCCATACGGTACACCCGCAGGCGATGGCAAAGCCAAGTACTTTCCATGCTTTGTCAGTCATATGCACTTTCCTTCGCAAGTTTTTTAATTGTGAATCGGGCAGTGAAAATGCCCTTTTCCTACTGCAACTGAGTGATTTCTGTTCCAGGCAGGTTCTTCAAATATTCTAATCCCAGTTCCCTGTCTTTTCCTATCTGTTCTTTTAACTGCTCAAGCCCCTCGAATTTCCGTTCCGGACGGATGAAGTGCAAAAGCTGTACCTCTATAGTCTTTCCATAAATATCCTGATTTATACCAAAAATGTAAGTTTCTGCACCTACTGGAGAAATCCCCTCTACTGTGGGTTTTCTTCCAATATTGGTTATTCCTCCGTAATAAGTTCCATCTACGTAAACACGGGACACATAAACCCCAAATACAGGCAGATGCTTTTCCGGAGGAGGAAGGATGTTGGCAGTCGGAAATCCAAGGATGGCTCCGCCGATATGGTTGCCGTGCACCACCTCACCATGAATGGCATAAGGTTCTCCCAGCAGCTCATTGGCTTTTTCCATATTTCCAAGATCCAGCTGTTCTCTGACGTAAGTGCTGCTGATATCCCGGTGCTCGTCCTGCTCTTTTGGAATCACAATCAGTTCATAGCCATATTGGTTTTTTAACTTCTCTAACAGTGCCGCATCTCCCGCACCCTTATATCCAAAGGAGCAGTCTGTCCCCACAACAATGGTTCTGGCATTCATCTGTCCAACCAGAATCCGTTTTACAAATTCTTCAGGCTCCATTCTGGCTGTTTCTTTGGTAAAGGGGTATTCCACCAGATAGTCAATTCCTACTCTCTCCAGATTGTTTTTCCGCTCAAGATTGGTAGTAATTACCTTCTGGAGAACTCCGTTTACAAGAGTGCCGGGAGACATGTCAAATGTAAATACTGCCGTCTTGTATCCCGTTTCTTTCTTAATTTCCAGCATTCGCTGCAATAGTTTTTTATGGCCTCTGTGGCGTCCGTCAAATTTCCCCAGAGTCACCACAGCCGGCTCTTCGATCTGAAACACTCTGGTCCCAGTGATATATTCCATCATCTGCTTCCTCCCAGAAAAACCTTCTGAGGCTTTAAAAGACTTCCTTCCCCATTTGGTTCATAAACTCCGATAAACTCCATGCGGCTGTCATAAACCCGGACAGGACCATCGGAGATCTGGTATTCTCCTTCTGCCTGGTCACGCATAAAAGGATTGCCGTTATGGACCAGTTTGTCAAACTCTTCTTTCATCACCAGCTGGGGATAGGAAGAAAACACCTTGTCCACTGGCAGGATGTGCTCTCCCAGGCTTCCGTCATCCCTTAACTGCTCGATCTGGGTAAGTGTAAGACTGTCCTCTAACACAAAGTCTGACACCCTGGTTCTTAAAAGGGATTCCATGCATCCGCCGCATCCCAGTTTTTTTCCGATATCATAGCAGAGTGTGCGGATATAGGTTCCTTTGGAACAGCTGACTGTAATGGTCACTCTTGGAAGCTCCATCCGCTGGATCCGGATATCAAGAATTTCCACAGGTCTTGCTTTCCGTTCTACCTCTTTTCCCGCTCTTGCCAGTTCATATAGCTTCTTTCCATCTACCTTTAATGCAGAATACATGGGGGGAACCTGGTCATAATGACCCAGAAAGCTCATAACAGCAGCCTTTACCTCTTCTTCCCCTGCCTCTACGGGATAAGTATTTAATACAGTTCCTGTGGTATCCTGGGTATCTGTCTCCAGACCAAGAAGGAGCACTGCCTCATAGGTTTTCGTTTTATCTGTTAACATGTCACACAGTTTGGTTGCTTTACCAAGGCAGACAGGAAGCACTCCTTCTGCCTCCGGGTCCAGCGTTCCTGTGTGACCAATTTTTTTCTGTTTTAAAATACCTCTCATTTTCGCCACGACGTCATGAGAGGTAAAGCCTTTTTCTTTATACACATTAATAATACCGTCTGCCATTGCCTGTATCTCCTAATTAAGCTGCTTCGCTATCTGATCCGACAGATTGTTGATCACATCGTGAACACTTCCTGTCATGGTACAGCCGGCTGCTTTTTTATGTCCGCCCCCGCCGAAATAAACGGCAATTTTACTTACATCAAGCTCTGTGGTGGAACGAAGACTCACTTTATATTCCCTGCATGCTGTTTCATAGATAAAAATGGCACACTCCACGCCTTCTGTAATTCTCAGCTGGTCAATAATTCCATCCATATCGGCGCTGCCTACTTCATAAAAATCCATTTCTTTTTTGCTGATGGCACTGAAAATGCACCTGCCGTCATGAAAGGTGATGCTTTCTAATAAAGCTCTCCCTAAAATCTGATTCTGGATATAAGTCTTTCTGTAGAAGCTGTCATCGATAATGCTGGAGAAATTAATTCCTTTTCCCATCATCTTTCCCGCAATTTCCATGGTTTTTGCTGATGTACAGTCATATTTGAAAACACCGGTATCATGAATAATTCCGGTATAGATGCACTCTGCCACTGCTTTGCTGATCCTGCTTTCATCAAGAAGACCATATAAAACTTCACAGGTGGAGCTTGCATCGCCTTTTACTACATTCTCCGTCCCATAACCAATATTGGTTATATGGTGGTCTACACACAGACTCTTTTTCGCTGTGTTTAAGTACCTGACCGCCTCGCCAAAACGAAGCGTGTCACTGCTATCTAAGCAGATACAAAGATCATAACTTTCGTCTCTGCCAAAGTCACTGACAATGCGGTCAATATTTTTTAAATATGAAAATTTCACAGATGGTTCTTCTAAATAAACCACTGCATGAATATCCGGATAATTTTCTTCCAGATAATTATAAACTGCCAGACAGGAACCAATACAGTCCCCATCCGGCCTTACATGGCCTAGAATCGCCACATCTTTCACATCTTTGAGAATTGTTTCAAGGAAACTCACAATGGCACCTCCTTACTCTTTGATGTCTTTCGTAACCTCGTCAATGAGTCTGGACATATTTACTCCATATTCAATGGACTGGTCCAGTATAAATTTGATCTCGGGTGTATTTCGCAGATTGACTCTCCGGGCAAGCTCCCGGCGAATGTAGCCTTCTGCACTTTTCAGTCCTTCGATGGTTGATTTTCCTGCTTCTTCGTCGCCCAGAATGCTGATATATGCCTTACAGAATTTTAAATCAGGAGTCACCTCAACCGAAACAACGGTAGTCATTGGATGAATTCTTGGGTCCTTGATTTCCAGACGGATGATCTGGCTTAATTCCTTCTGTACTTCCATATTAATTCTGGTATTTTTTATACTGTTTTTACGCATCTTATTCCTTTCGCTGTCTGCCCGCATATTCAAAAAGACCAGCCCGTTTTAACGGGCTCATCTTTTGAACGTTCATGGGAGGGTTCCTAGCGTGGAACCTCCACCATGGCATATGCTTCAATCATGTCATCTTCCATAATATCATTAAATTTCTCAAATACAAGACCGCACTCATAACCGGTAGCAACTTCTTTTACATCATCTTTAAATCTCTTTAAGGATGCAAGAGGACCATCATAGATCTTCTCTCCCTGACGGGTGATGCGTACGCTGCAGCCTCTCTGGAATTTACCGTCCATTACGTAAGAACCTGCAATGGTACCAACGCCGGATGCCTTAAAGGTCTGGCGGACAACGGCATGACCGATGATCTTCTCTTCAAAGATCGGATCAAGCATACCCTTCATAGCGGATTCCACGTCTTCAATGGCCTGATAAATTACCTTGTACAGTCTTAAATCTACTTTCTCTCTGTCTGCGATTGATTTTGCAGTTACATCAGGTCTTACATTGAAACCGATGATAATTGCATTGGATGCAGACGCCAGAGAAACGTCTGATTCATTGATGGCACCAACACCGCCATGAATCACCTTAACCATAACTTCTTCATTGGACAGCTTCACAAGACTCTGTTTTACTGCTTCTACAGAACCCTGAACATCTGCTTTTACAATAATAGGAAGTTCTTTTACATTACCAGCCTTAATCTGGGTGAACAGATCATCCAGTGACAGCTTCGCTTTTGTATCTTCTAACAGACGGTTCTTTCCTTCAGAGATAAATGTTTCAGCAAAGCTTCTTGCTTCTTTCTCATTCTCTGTACTGATCAGAACATCACCTGCACCAGGAACGTCGTTTAAGCCCAGAATCTCTACGGGAGTAGATGGACCCGCTTCTTTTACTCTCCGTCCCTTATCATCCATCATGGCACGGACTTTTCCGTAGCAGGAACCTGCAGTAACAGTATCTCCTACATGGAGCGTTCCCTTTTGTACAAGGACTGTAGCAACCGGTCCCTTACCCTTGTCAAGCTCTGCCTCAATGATGAGACCTCTTGCACGGCGGTTTGCATTGGCTTTTAATTCTTTTACTTCTGCAGTCAGAAGAATCATCTCCAGAAGTTCTTTGATTCCTTCTTTAGTATGTGCAGATACAGGAACAAATATCGTACTTCCGCCCCAATCTTCCGGAATTAGTTCGTACTCAGATAACTCCTGTTTCACCTTGTCAATGTTTGCACTTGGCTTATCAATCTTATTGATGGCAACAATGATCTCAACTTCAGCTGCTTTTGCATGGTTGATGGCCTCAATTGTCTGAGGCATTACTCCATCGTCAGCCGCTACAACTAAAATAGCAATATCGGTAGACTGAGCTCCTCTCATACGCATGGCTGTAAATGCTTCATGGCCGGGTGTGTCGAGGAATGTAATTTTCTGACCGCTGATATCGACTGTATAAGCACCGATGTGCTGGGTAATACCGCCTGCCTCTCTGGAGGTAACACTGGTCTTACGGATTGCATCAAGAAGAGAAGTTTTACCGTGGTCTACATGGCCCATAACGCAGACAACCGGCGGTCTTGCTACCATATCTTCTACGTTTTCTTCTTCCTCTTTCAGAAGTTCTTCAATAACATCGATCTTTACTTCTTTTTCGCAGAGTACTTCGTATTCCATTGCAATCTCTTCTGCCTGTTCAAAGTCAATCTCTGTGTTGAGAGTAACGATCTTGCCTTTTAAAAACAGCTTCTTAACGATAGCAGATGGCTGAAGTTTCATCTTCTCTGCCAGTTCTTTTATGGTTAAAATTTCAGGTACGATAATGGTCTTGATTTCCTCAACCTTAGGCTCTACATGAACCGGAGGCAGAATCGGAGCTTTTGCAGCTTTTCCGCCCTTGGCTGCTGTTCTTCCCTTACTTACATCTTCTTTTTCTCTCTTATCAAACCTGTCATTTTTATAGTTATTCTTTGTTGCTCTGTTGCTGGTTGGCTTTGCCTGGATTGGGGTATCAAAAGACTTTGGTGCTCCGTCTCTGTTAGAACGTGCTCCCTGTGGTCTTTGGCCACGGGTGTTATCGCTGTCCTTGTCATTCTGATAACCGCCCTGACCCTGGGGTCTTGCGTATCCCTGGTAACCGCCCTGACCCTGCGGTCTGTTTCCCTGGTAACCACCCTGGCCCTGGGGTCTGTTTCCCTGGTAACCGCCCTGGCCCTGGGGTCTGTTTCCCTGGTAACCACCCTGACCCTGGGGTCTGTTTCCCTGATAACCGCCCTGGCCCTGGGGTCTTCCATCACGATTTCCCTGGTAACCGCCCTGACCCTGGGGTCTTCCGTCACGGTTTCCCTGGTAGCCGCCCTGGCCCTGGGGTCTGTTTCCCTGATAACCGCCCTGGCCCTGAGGTCTTCCTTCCCGGTTTCCCTGGTAGCCGCCCTGACCCTGGGGTCTGTTTCCCTGATAGCCGCCCTGGCCCTGAGGTCTTCCTTCCCGGTTTCCCTGATAGCTTCCCTGGCCCTGAGGTCTTCCTTCCCGGTTTCCCTGGTAGCCGCCCTGACCCTGTGGTCTGTCTTCGCGATTTCCCTGATAGCTTCCCTGTGGTCTGTCTTCACGTGTTACTGTACTATGATCTCTTACCGTACTCTCTGATGTCTGTTCCGTCTTTTTCTGCATGTCATCTCTCTGTCCCATATTCTGTGCAGGCTTCTGTGCAGGTCTTGATGTACCCTGGCCCTGTGGTTTCATCTGTGCGTTCTGCGGTCTGAATACAGCCGCTATTTTTTTCTTTGGTGCTTCGGAATCATCACCGCCTGGGGTTTCAGGACGTGCAGGTGAAGTTCCCCTTCCTGCGCCTACTTCCTTTTTTACAATTGATGCCTGTTCATCGGTGATGTTTGAAGAGCTTTTTAAATTTATATTATGTTTTTCCAATATATCCAGTATCTCCTTACTCGTGTCTTTTCCCAGTTCTTTTGCCAGATCATAAACTCTCATGCTTTCCTCCATTCTGTGCACATTCTGCAGCACATACTGGTAGATGTGAAGGCTCATTCTCACACTCACTACCTGCATTTGTATTCATTAGTTTCTCGATTGCCTTTGCAAACCCATTATCCACGACAGCAAGAGACGCCCTCATCTCCTTACCCATAGCGTGACCCAGTTCTTCCTTTCTTCCAAAGAAATAAATTGGTACCTTATAGTAAGTACACGTATTGGTAAACATCTTCCTTGTATTGTCTGAGGCTTCCTCAGAAACGATCACTAACGATGCTTTTCCTGCCTTAACGGATTTCTCAGTCATGAACTCTCCGCTTGAAATCTTTCCGGCTTTCGTTGCAAGCCCGATCAGATTCAGAATTTTCTGTCTGTTAACCAAACTGCTCCATCTCCCTTTCCAACGCTTCGTAAACTTCTTTTGGAATCGACATTTTAAAGGAACGCTCCAATCCCTTGCTTTTTACCGCTTTTTTGAAGCATTCCATAGAAGGACATAAATAAGCTCCCCGTCCATTCTTACGCCCGGTTCCATCAAGAACAAAGCTGTCTTCCGAAGTTTTTAAAACACGTATCATCTCTTTTTTATTTTTCATCTCACCGCATCCGATACACTGTCTGAGCGGTACCTTTTTTGTACTCACGTCTCCATCACATCCTAATTATTATTCCTGGTAGCTGTTTTCGGACTCTTCTTCCTGATAATCGCCTTGTAACGCTTCCTCAAAAGCACTGCTGTTGTTTGCACTGTCCTGATATTCCAGACCAAGTTCCTCAAAAAGACCAAGTTCTCTTGCCTGTGTTTCACTCTTAATATCAATCTTGTAGCCTGTAAGCCTTGCAGCAAGTCTTGCATTCTGACCTTCTTTACCAATTGCCAGTGACAGCTGGTAATCCGGTACAATCACCTGTGCCTCTTTGGATACTTCGTCAGCCACAACGCAGATTACCTTTGCCGGGCTGAGTGCATTCTCAATTAAGTAAGCTGGATTGTCATCCCAGTTAATAATATCGATTTTTTCTCCCCTTAACTCGTTTACAATGGAATTCACTCTTGCTCCGTTTAAACCAACGCAGGCTCCTACCGGATCAACATTAGTATCATTGGATTTTACGGCGATCTTGGTTCTGGAGCCGGCTTCTCTTGCGATTGCCTTAATCTCTACCGTTCCATCCTTTACTTCCGTTACTTCAGACTCAAACAGGCGTTTTACCAGATCCGGATGAGTTCTTGATACAGAAATTCTTGGTCCCTTGGGTGTATCCTTTACTTCCAGAACAAAAACCTTGATTCGCTCTGTCGCCTTGAATACTTCTCCCTTTACCATCTCCGTTTCATTTAAAATGGCGTCTACCTTGCCTAAGTTGATACTGACGTTTCTTCCCAGATATCTCTGTACAATACCAGTAACGACTTCCCGCTCCTGACAGTACCAGTCATTAAACAGTGATTTTCTGCCTTCTTCACGGATCTTCTGCAGAATCACGTTCTTCGCATTCTGTGTGGCAATTCTTCCAAACTTTTTCGAGTCTATAGGACAATGAATCACATCTCCGAGATCGTATTTTGGATCTGTCATCTTTGCCTCTGCCAGGCTGATCTGCAGCAGAGGATCTTCAACTGTCTCCACCACTTCTTTTTCTGCAGAAACGTTAAAATCACAGGTATCGCGGTTGATGCTGACTTTAATATTATCCGCTTTTCCGAAGTGGTTCTTGCAAGCAGTAAGGAGGGAATTCTCAATTGCTTCCAACAGGGTCTCCTTGCTGATACTGTTCTCCTTTTCCAGAATATTCAGTGCTTCTAACAGTTCCTTATTCATTTTTTTATCCTCCTAATATCTCTTACTGTTTAGAAATCAAATGCCAGCCGGATCAGTGCGATGTCCGGTCTGTTGAGCGTAAGCTCTGATCCATCTTCCTGGGCAATGGTTACAGTGTCCTTGTCATAGGATATCAGCGTACCAGTGAAGTCCTTTTGTTTGTTCAAAGGCTTATACAGCTTAATATCCACATCCTCTCCGATGCTTCTGTTAAAATCCTTATCTTTCTTTAAGGGTCTGCCAAGTCCCGGGGAACTGACCTCCAGAATGTAGCTGTCTGCAATAAAATCTTTTTCATCCAGCCAGTCTCCCAGCTGTCTGCTTATAATTTCACAGTCATCAACTGTAATTCCGCCTTCTTTATCAATATAAGCCCGTAAGTACCAGTTTCCGGCTTCTTTTACATATTCCACATCAACCAGCTCGAAATTGTTCTCTTTCATAAGGGGCATTAAAAAGCTTTCTGTCTTTGCCTCATACTCTTCTCTTTTAGCCATTTTCTTCCCACCTTTCCAAACAAAATGGAAAGAGTGGACTTCCGCCCACTCTCTATCAGTCAAACATGCTTGTTATCTTGAATAGTATAACACCCTTTTCCTGGCATTGCAAGGGTTTTTCTTGTTTTTTCTGATATTTCCGTTTATTATTTGAATTTCTTAAATTGTTTCGATTACGAGAGAGGACAAAGTTTTCTTCACAATCCCTTAATTTGTACATATTATAACACTATATCAGAGTTAGTTCTGTCAAATAAGGAGGACCCATGAAACCAAAACTGGAAGTTTCCGGGCTCAGTTACTCCTATCATTCCCTTGAGGGTGAGACACTGGCCCTTTCCAATATATCTTTTACTGCTGACAACGGGGAATTCCTTGCTGTAGTCGGTCCCTCCGGCTGCGGGAAATCGACCCTGTTATCACTTTTATGCGGACTGCTGATTCCCGATGAGGGCGATATTTTAATTGATGGCGTACCAAAGTCTGAATCAGGTGTTAATATAGGCTACATGCTGCAGCGTGACCATCTCTTTGAATGGCGCACCATAATGGGAAATGCTGAGCTTGGACTGGAAATTCAGAAGAAACGAAACAGCAGTTCCAAAGAGAAGCTTCATAACATGCTTCATACTTACGGTCTTGGCAGTTTTGAAAATGCAAGACCGTCCGAACTGTCCGGCGGTATGCGCCAGCGTGCTGCTCTGGTCCGCACCCTGGCACTGGAGCCGGACCTTCTTTTATTAGATGAACCATTCTCCGCTTTAGATTATCAGACCAGACTCTCCGTCTGTGACGATATCAGTACGATCATTAAAAGTACTCATAAAACTGCTATTCTGATTACCCATGACCTTTCTGAAGCCATCAGTGTGGCAGACCGGGTAATCGTCCTGACAAAGAGACCTGGCAGGATCAAGGCTATTGTTCCCATCTCCTTTGGCAGTGAGAACATCCGGCCTCTGGACCGTAGAAATATGCCGGAATTCTCCGTTTATTTTAATCAGGTATGGAAGGAGCTGCAAAATCATGATTGAAACACACCCTACGTTAGCTCAGCAGGCATTTATTGAAAAAGAGAAGCTGCACCGCAGAAACGTAAGAGTATGGCGCTTCATGCTGCTGGTTCTTCTGCTCTCTGTCTGGGAGCTATGTGCCAGACTGGGCATCATCAATGACTTTATCTTTAGTTCCCCTTCCAGAGTTACCATCTGCTTTCTTGAAATGGTAAAAGATAAAAGCATCTTTATGCACATCGGAGTCACTGTTATGGAAACACTGGTCAGCTTTGTACTGGTGGTTGTGTGCGGCTTCCTGATTGCCGTTCTCCTCTGGTCCAGCCGCAGCATATCGGAAGTTCTGGAGCCGTATCTGGTGATGTTAAACAGTCTTCCCAAATCAGCCCTTGCCCCTATATTGATCGTATGGCTGGGCAATAATATCAAAACGATTATTGTTGCTTCCATCTCTGTTGCTGTATTCGGGTGTATCATGACACTCCATACTGGATTTTCACAGACAGATCCGGATAAGATTAAGCTGATTTATTCCCTGGGTGGGACTAAAAAGGATGTACTGTTAAAAGTGCTTCTTCCGGGATCTGTTCCTCTGATTATCAGTAATATGAAGGTGAATATCGGGCTTTGTCTGGTTGGGGTAATTATTGGAGAATTCCTGGCGGCCAATAAGGGGCTGGGATATCTGATTATTTATGGCAGCCAGGTGTTTAAGATGGATTTGGTTGTAATGAGTATAGTGATTCTCTGTATTGTTTCTGCTATTTTGTATCAGGGGATTTCGTTGTTAGAGAAGAGGATTAAGTTCTAATTGTTTCATTTGTAAAAGAAGCTTTTACAGTATGCTTTTTACCCATATTGTGAGTATATTGTAGAAGCTTCTTTTATCAACCAGCTACTCAAACCTCATCCCATGGCAGACATCAGGCAATTGATAAAAGGATTTCATTCTTTAATTTGTTTAATACGCTGACTAATGCTCCCCTTTATATGCCGTCCATACGCGACAAATGGTATTAAAATGCACATAAATACCAATGATAGTCCTAATAAAAACAGTGCCGGAAAAGGATACACAAATTTAAAATATATTAATTTAGATTGAACATATTTCACCAGTAAAAACAAAAACAGATTTCCGGCTGTGAGCAAAATCCCAATTATTGTAAAACTGTATAGTAAACCTTCTAATATAAGCATAGATCTTAGACCTTTTCTGCTCAAACCTATGCTTTCCAGAATAATCAGTTCTCTATTTCTTGTTAGTATATTCATTACCATTGTATTGGAATAATTTATGATACCAACAAATAACAATGCCGTACAGATAGACATCATAATTATTCTGCTGCCAGCAATGTAATTTTTTTGACCTGCTATTACATCAGAATTACAAACAAGATACATTAAATTTTGATTTTGTAAGTCGTTTTTCGTTTGGTATATTAAATTTTTTTCCCTGACCCAGCTTTTCAGCGAACTTTTTACACTGTTTTCCTTTTCTTTTGACACGTTGATCTCAGTTTTCAAAAGTTGTTTGGTTAGTGATTTTGACAAACGATTAAATTCCTTTTCCAGCACAATAAAGTATATGGGATCTGCGCCATTATCACTCAAATTCAAATCTGGAAATCCAGTATTTGAAATATCCAGATATCCACAATTTTGCAATTGTATTGAACTTATTTCCGATACCTTTGTACCTTGCGGAGCAATATCATAAAGAAGGATTGATTTTCCTATTAGCCCTTCCTGTGTCTTTTCATTTCCTTTTGAAGACAAATGATTATGTAAGATAATGGTTCCTTCTCCTTCATCAAACCTTTTGGTATCTATTAATAATTTTTTATCCAAAACATATTTCATCAGGTTTTTCCATTCCGGACTGTTAATTTTTTGTACTACAATCGTATGGTCTCTGTATTCATTTAATAATCCCAGAATATTTTGAGCTGATCCATCATAAATGGGCAAATATCCGTATACCTTTATTAGATTTTCCTGGTTCAAATTACATTTTATAATTAAATCTGAAATTAATTCTTCTGTTAACAGCTGTTTTTCTGATAAATCATCATTGTTTTCTAATAAATTGTAAATTGCCTCCTGGGTAACTCCTATTTCAAAATCCGGACTTTTTGACAGTTTGTTAATCGAATCCGTTCCTACTGCCAACACACAGGAACCTAATGCGATTACACAGCCAATTGTTAAAGAGGCTACCGTTAATGCAAACTTTTTCTTATCTCGTATTATATTACCAAAAGCCAGAGCAAAGATAGGATTTATGTTATAATACCTTTCTTTTTTTGTTACACACTCTCGTTCACTACCAGCCTGTTTTACACCCTTCATAGCCTCAACAGGACTCATTTTTAATATTTTATTAACTACTATTTTTACGGCTGTCAGCATAGTGACAGCCGTTAACAATATTGTTATCGCAAAAAAACACGTGTTAAAAGCACTAATTTCTCTTACATCTATATCATTGCCAAGATACATATTATTTAGTAATTTCGGTAAGAACTGATATACTGCAATTCCACCAATCCCACCTCCAAGTATGCATCCTGTTATAAATATTCTTATTATTTGACGGTATATTATTATTTTAATCTGTCTGCCTGTTACCCCTATTACTTCTAAAAGGCCATATTGCCTTATATCATAATTTAATGAAATAAAAAGAGTATTATATACAAAGATAAACATACTAAAACTTATTAGTAATATAAATACTATAGCACTGCCAAATCCACCTGCAATGCTTTCCATTGCCCTATATTGTGCAGTCTCGCCGCAAACAAAATATTGACCATCATCACTTAAAGGAATACTCTGATACAAGTTTGCCTCAATTTGTTCTCCTTTTGCATATTTTGTATTAACATCTATCAATATGCGTGACGGATATAGTTCAATATTCCCCTCCTTACATCTGCTATCAGATATATACGCAATTGATTGATTGCTTAGGCTGTTTTGATAATCTGTATAATAACCAGACAAAATAAATGTCTGGAAGCCAGTTAACTTCTCTTTACTCAGGCGGTTCCAATAAAATTCCAAGTTAATCTCCATACCGATTTGGGGATTGTCAATTCCCAAAACCCTTAATGTTTTTTGAGACAGCATTATTTCATTCACATTCCGGGGATAGCTTCCGTTCACATCAGTATATGCTGGCTTTATCATAGTCTGATATGTTAATTCATCCGTCACAATACAGGTAGCAATCTTTTGATCATTTAAAAAAACTTTTCCTGCAAATGTTTCTGTACCCACTTTTTTTACATACGAAAGTCTACTGATTATATCTTCAAGTTCTTTTGTTCCATTTTCTAAATAAGAGGATACTGTAATACCATCTTCTCGTATATTTTTTAATATATCTGTATTTAACTTTCCATATAAAAAACTAAAAACAATAAATGTTAATCCTACCATGATTGAAACACCTGAGATCAAAATAACGTCTCGTTTTTTATTGTTTCTTTTATAGGCGTAAACTAATACCTTTATTCCATTTTGATTAATATCATAATTATCATTTCCCATCATTAACAATTTTTCCATCCTCTATCTGTATAACTCTATCTGCTACTTTGGCCACTTTATCATCGTGTGTAACAATAATCATGGTTTGTCCAAATTTCTCACTCATATTTTTCATAAGCTTAATAACATTATCGCTAGATTTTGAATCCAAATTTCCCGTTGGCTCATCCGCCAAAACAATTGCCGGTCTAGTGTATAATGTTCTAGCTATTGCAACCCTTTGCTGCTGTCCTCCTGATAATAAATTTGGCATTTGGTACAGCTTATCATCAATTCCCAATATTTTTGCTATTTCAAGCACTTCATTTATATCTATTTTCCTTCTATCCAGTTTGGCAGGAAGTATTATGTTTTCCAGGACGCTGATTACTGGAATCAGGTTATAATTTTGGAAAATAAAACCTATGTTTTTTAATCTGAATTTTGTTCTTTCCTCATCATCTAACTCCCAAAAATCAGTTTCATTTATAAATACTTTCCCCAGGGTTGGGGATTCCAAGCCACTGATTATATTAAGGAGTGTGGTCTTTCCACTTCCAGATGAACCAATGATGGATACAAATTCTTTGGGATGTATGGATAAATTAATATTATCCAACACCTCTGCGAATGAATTGCCGTTTTCATAAGTTTTTGATAGTGAAATTACTTGTAATGCTTTCATCAGACTGTTTTCTCCTTACTAATCAAGATTCCAGTATACATCTAGAGGTTTCTTGACTACCTTCAAAAATTCTATGATTTCTTTATCGTCAAAGTAATAATTAATTACTTCATGATTATTAAACTCCATTAAGATTGGAACCGCCGGTATTACTAAATTCTCTTTTTTTAAAGCTTCTTGTTCCAAAACAGGATGGGTATAGACTGCGTAAACCTTTCCAGTCTCTTTACCATCATGAAGTCCTGCATACTTTTCATTTACCTGGATAATTTTATATGTCAAAGGAGGATATAGCTGTTTAATGTCCTTCTCAGTTTTATCATCGTAAAACTCTATTTTACCATCCTCAGTTTTTTTTCCGATTTCTACATCATATTTAGCTTCATGTGCATCCCAGTCATAATTTTTAATTCCCTTTAATGATTCTGTATCAATTATAACCACCTTTTCCTTTTTAGAGAAAATCTCCATATCTTCCTTTACATTATCACAATATGGACAATCCTCTCTATTAAAATAAACATAGAAATGTCCGTCCTCATTATATAATTGCTCCAAAGTGTAATTAACAGAATTACTACCTGCTGTCTCTTCTCTTACCTTAGGCAATAGAAAAAATGCCCCTCCTCCAATAAACAATAATACAAATAAAATTATAATGCGATTAATTATACTCTTTCTCATTACTCTCCTCCTGATTTTCATAATATTTTCTATAAAGCAGACTATCTCTCAATAAAGTATTGTGCCTTCCTTCTGCAACAATATAACCGCCATCCATAACATAAATCTGATCACAATCCATAATATTATTTAATCTATGAGATATAATAATTAACGTAATGTTTGTATCTTTTTTTAATGCTTCAATGATTTTGCGTTCGCTAATTATATCCATATTACTAGTTGCTTCATCTAATATAAGAAAATCAGGATTATTTAACACAGCTCTTGCTAAAGCTATTTTCTGCCTTTGCCCCTTAGATATATTTTTTCCACGTTCTGTTAATACACTATCATATCCTCTTGACATTTTGCTTACAAAATCATGTACTCCCATCATTTTCGCTACAGTAATTAATCTCTCCTCAGAGATATCAATCTCACCCATAAGTAAGTTGTCTTTTATACTACCTGAGAATACAAAATCCTCTTGTGTAACATATCCAATATGTTTACGCACAAATTGATTACTTAATTTTGAGATATCTACATTATTAATATTAATATTTCCTGATTGCGGGATATATAGCTTCATAAAAAGCTTGGCTACTGTAGTTTTTCCACAGCCATTATCCCCAACAATTGCTATATTTTTTCCTTTTTCAACTTTGATTTTAATTGAATTTAGTACATTTTTATAAGAATTAAAGCTAAAGTTAACATCATTCATTTCAATATGATCAATGCTTATTAAATGCCTGCCTAAATTATCTTCCTTTTCAGCCTCCATTATTGTTTGTAATCGCTCCATTGCAACCTTTGCAATGTAATATTCCGGTTGCAGATTAACTATATCACTTATTGGCATCAACATATATCTAATCAATATGCTATATGTAATAAGCTCACCAATTGTAATAGATCTATTAATAACTCCCAATGCACCTACACAGATAATTAAAATCTCGCCCACACTATTAATTATAGTTTTTAATGCGGCCTGATTGTTTTCTGCATTTCCCAAGTCAATAATTAAATTTTGATATTTTATGAACTTTTCTTTCCCTGCATTAAACGTACGATCTTCCTTTTGGTAAACTTTAATCGTCTCAATTCCATCTAGAGAATCTACCAAATGGCTTGTCATTACAGACTGCTGATTCATATTTTTTGCATTTAACACAGAATATCTATCTCTATACATAACAATTGCAACCATATAACTAAAGCACATTAATAATACCAGAACAAAAAGCTCTAAACTTTTAATACATAAAATAATGCCTACAATAATTATGAACATTACATCCACAGGCAGGATCAATATACTGGTGACTAAAATCTCCTGCACCCTGCTTGCATCTTGAAACCTGGAGATAAAGTCACCATTTTTTCTTGATTCATGGAATGAAAGTGGTAAATTTAATACATGCCTATAATAATCTAAGGACATTTTCAAATTAATGTTCTTACTAATAACCAGGGATTCTTTGACTCTTAATTTATTTATATATGCATTAGCTATATTCATTCCTATAAACAAAAGCGTAACTAAAGCAAGTGTATATACCCATCTATTTGGTATTATTTTATCTATTATTATCTGAAAATAAAATGACATTAAAATGCTTAATAACATAGATAAAAAAGAAAGAACAATAATCTTAATAGCATTTCTCTTCTGAAATGCTATTAACTCCCAAAACTTTCTACTTTTTTTCTGTTTTGAATTTATAACGAACTCCTTACCTGGCTTTAAAAATACTAATATTCCGCTCCATATATATGGTGAGATTTCTGTAAAAATACAATTAAAAAAGTTTCCTTTATTAATTGTCAGCATGCCAATAGCAGGATCAAAAATATCCAACTTATTTTTTTTAATTTTAAAGATGATAATATAATGCCCTTCACCATTTTCTAAATACGTATGAGCAATACACGGCAGCTCTATTTCACTGCTGTCAAATTCTTCTGTTTTTTTAGCCGCTATTGCTTGCAAACCAATGTTCTGAGATGCGTTAATAATATCGTTTATATTTATACCCTCTTTATCCATATTGGTATAATTTTGAATTTCAGCTAATGATATTCGTTTTCCATAATTCCAAGCTATAGATGCAATACAAGCACAAGCACAATCTGTTGAATCATACTGTTTAACGCATTTATATCTCATAACCGTCATCCTTTGCGATAATATGTTAATTATATCAATTATTATTTACTGTGATTACTTTAATCTGATTTTATACTATATTAAAAGGCTAGAACCTTAGAGTATAAAGATCCTAGCCCCAGATTAGTAGACACTTTTTCAGACGTCACAACACTCGTAACAGAACTGAATATACTTTTTCGCCTTTTCCATATCTGTTTTTTTATACTTCTTTAAAGTTTCTTGCAACTTAGTCTTGCTTGCAGGACAGCAAAATGTATACCCATAATCAGAGTTGCATGCTCCTCCTTTCACTTCATTGAGCTCTTCATTAGTTAAACTCACCATTCCATACATATTAACTACCTCCTTTAATTATTTATATCAATGGATTTTTATCCATTCATATTAAATTGAAAAAATATAAATTGATTTATTTATCCACTTCTTCAAAAACATTTTTTTAATATATCAACTGTCGATGCTTTAACATGTTTCAACGAATGATTACATATTAATTGTTTAATGATACATTAATAAATAACTAAATAAGTGTTTTATAACAAAATAACATTCAACCTGTATATGTACTGTTATATGTAAAAATTCCGATACTGCCCGTCATTTTTTCCTTTTTTATCATACTTAGAATAATTTCAGACTCATATGCAATACGAAATTTTACACTTGTAGTTATGTAAGATTAAGGATTTAAGATGGATTTGGTTGTTGTGAGCATTGTGATTATCATTTGGTAAAAAATGCCTGATTAAAGGAGCGTTTATAGTATATGAATCCTATACTATAAACGCTCCTTCTTTCTATCCAGTTATTTTGTTATACGTCTACTTATACCAGACCCATTATGCCTGATAACCATTACCTCTTAACCACACTTCCATCTGGATAGCGGGCAAATCTTCCCATCTCCCTATCATGAACCGGCTCATCATTATGCCATGGCCAGCCTCCGAACTGTGTTCTCTGATAATCCTCATATGCCTTTCGTATTTCCTGTTCGGAATTCATAACAAAGGGTCCAAATTGTGCGACTGGTTCATTAATTGGTTCCCCTTCCAGGAGTAAAAGGTAACTGGTTGTATCTCCATTCCCCACAGTAATTTCATCTTCCCCTGAAAGCTTGATGCGGGTAGAGGGATCAATATCCCTACCGTCAATGGTGATGGAGCTGCTTCCCTTATAAAAATACAGGTTGCGGTTTAAGGTCTTAGAACCTGCAGCGATTTGAAACTCTGCCTGAGGCTCAAGTATGACAAGCTGGATTCCCACATGATTTTCTTCCTTTGCAGCCCATGAATTTTTTGTCGGCTCCAGGCTCTTTTGGTCTTCGTATTTACCAGCAATTAAACGGATGGTTGCTGTCTTTCCCTTTTCATTGGTATGCTTAATTACTGGAATCTCTTCTGCCCAGAGCATCTTATAATCCGGATCTGCAAATTTACTCTTTGCCGGTAAATTCAGCCAGATCTGAAATAGCTCCAGAGGATTTTCCTGATCCTGATGAATCAGCGGGAACATCTCCACATGCTGGCATCCTGCTCCGGTAGTCAGCCACTGAACGTCTCCATTTCCATAGCGTCCTTCTGCACCCTTGGAATCAAAGTGGTCAACAATTCCTTCCAGTACGACGGTAACAGTTTCAAAACCACGGTGTGGGTGAACTGGAAATCCCGGAACCTTTTCTCCATGATACATACTAAAGCCGTCTTTTCCGGAAAAATCATTCCCTATATTTCTTCCTGCTAAAGAAACCGCAGGTCCCTGTACATCATTCCCTGCCGGGAACTGATCCTTGTGATGCATGCATGCCAGAAACGGACTATCCATTCCCCATTGAAATCCTATTTTTTCAATTGCCTTTATTTTTTTGCTCATTTGATTCACTCCTTGTGTTTATTTTTTTTAACAGAAGCACTAACATTTCCTTTTCCTCTTCATTCAGTCCGGTAAAACTCTCTGCTAAATCTTCCACGTGCCTGGGGAAGATCTCTTCAATTTTCTCTCTCCCCTTTTGCGTGATTGCAATAATACAGGACCTTTTATCATTTGGATTGGGATGTCTTTCTATCATGGCATCTTTTTCCAGATTGTTAATTACCACCGTCATATTTCCGGAGGTAGAAAGTATACTGTCGATAATCTCGTTAATTGTTAAATCGCCTTTGTGGTACAATGCCTCGAGCACAGCAAACTGCGCTGATGTGAGACCTCCCTGGCTAAAAATAGCACCCGCTCTTCTGTGAAGTGCCTGGGTTGTTCTGCTGAGTCCAATGAATGCTTTTAAATTGGTATCGTTTTCTTTTCCATAAGATATAGTGTTCTTTTTCATAGTTTTAATATATCACTAATTAGTGATATTGTCAATGATGTTTCTTATACTTATTTTTTTTATTATCCAGAACGGAGTCCTCCAGGCTGTAAACCGGCATAAATAGCAGGGGGATATTTCTACTACCGTAAAAAAAAAAAGCCTTCTCCTGGAATCTTTTCCCCTGAAGAAGGCACAGCTTATTTTTTAATTAATAAATTCTCACTTCAAAAATTGTTGCGTCTCTGCTGCCGTATGTGGAAATCGCGTTGATTTGTACAGCATCTCCGTCTATACTGCCAGGGAAAAGACATTGGAGCCTCTGTCCATAAGACTGGGCGGCCATATGCTTCACAACCTTTCCATTTAGAAGAATATTCACTTCGTATTCCTTTATCAGTTCCTGTGGCGGCCCGGACTTCTGCCTGGACAGAACACTCTGATTTATGGACGGAGTGATTTCTTTGCTTAAATTAGAATCCAGAGTCAGACGAATTTCCCGGATGGGCATCTTCTCCGGAAGAGAAAGAAGAATAGATGGACGGCTCTCTATGGGTGCACGCCAGCAGTTTGTCTCTTCCTCCACCGTTCTTGCCACTCCGTTTATCACTTTTTCCGGATCGCATCCCGGAATGTGGCTGTCTGCTGTCACCACCGCCTGTCTGGCATAGTCAGCAGGATCTTTGTTAATAACACAGGGAATATAGCAGTCATCTTTTAGAAGTTCCTGCTGTAGTTCTTCCACATAATCCAGGAGCTTTCTTGGCTCCAGATTTCTTGTTACTGCCATGGAAGCAGCTGTACCAACCGCCTGGCCTACTACCGCACAGGTTCCCATCACCCTTGTAGAGGAAAATGCCACATGGGAACAACTGATAGCCCTGCCTCCCAAAAACAGATTCCGGATATTTTTTGAATACAGGCACCGGTAAGGAATGGAATACATGCCGTTAACCTGGTTCCATACTGTAGGTACGTCGCTCTCATTCAAAAAGCCTTCCACCGTATGGATATCCATAGGCCACCCTCCATAGGCTACGGCATCATCAAACCGGGTGCTTTCCAGACAATCTTTTTCTGTCAGAACATAATCGCCCATAAGCCGTCGGCTTTCCCTTTTTCCAGGCAGAAATCCCACCCATTCTAATTCCATTTTTTCCGCTCCTTGTTCCCCGCCGTTTTTAATATGATCCCACACACCAAACACGGCTTTAAGCAGTTCATCACGAAGTTCTTCCCCTTGGGAAATCACATCATGCTCTCCGCCTCCCAACTCAATCCACCAATAACCGGAAGTAATGTCACTGTGGTCCCGAAGCCTAAGCTGCTCTTCTGTATAGGTATTAGCCCAGAAGGGCTTTATAAAGGGCACCTCATGCCCCATGTCTCTGGCTTTGAACATGAGAGAATTTCCCATGGTATAAGGATCTTCTTTTTCCGGTGCCAGGGACTCTCCATATTGAGAACAGCTCTCTCTGCCGATCCGATATTCCGCTCCGGCTTTGGCTCCCAGAACGCCATCTCCAGTTGCATCTAAAAACAAGCTGCCATAAATGCAGAAGGATTTTTCCGTTGTCATTTGCAAAGCGCATATTGCTTCAATCCTGTCACCATCACATAGAACCTCAGTCATATGGGTATTTAAATAAAGAGTGAGATTTTTCTGATAATGAACCTTTTCCCATAGAACCGAATCAAAAATAGGGTATACCATTTCCGGGTTTCTGAGCTTGTTTTCTAAAAGTATTTCTTCCAGAATTCCGGTTTCTCTTGCATTAGGAGCCGACATATGATGATCTGCCCCACAGATATGCATCCGTATTTCAGAACTGGCATTTCCCCCTAACACTGGCCTGTTATGAACCAAAGCCGTTTTCACGCCTCTTCTGGCGGCGGCTATGGCCGCACAGACGCCAGACATGCCGCCTCCCACTACTACAAAATCATATTGGCAGACTATCACGGACTCACCCCCAGTTCCATTAGACGGTTTTGTACTTTTTTTACTTCAAGAAATCTGGGAACCACTTTGGAGGCAGCACACATGGATGCGGCAATGCCTACCGCCTGCCCCATGTTGACGCAAATGGGCATAACGCGATAATTGGAATGAGCCATGTGGGTTCCTGAAATATTTCTTCCCGCCAGATATAGATTGTCAATTTTCAAAGGCACAAAGCAACCGTAAGGAATGGTATATCCGTTTATCTGTGGAAAATGCTTTTGACAGCCGGTTTCATCAAGTCCATTTCCGGTTAAATTATGTACATCAAAATTAAAGTTTGCCTTTGTTACCACCCAGTTATCAAATACCCTGGCCTCTAAAATATCCTGCTCTGTTATAGTCTCCTCCCCCTTAAAATGCCTGGTTTCCCGAATTCCCATCAGAGAAGCAGAACTGATAATATAGCAATTTTCAAAACCAGGAACATATCTTTTTAGAAAAACAACAATATCATCCATCTGCTCTCTGCACACCAGAGTTGCTTTAGTAAGATCCTCCACATTCGTTCCGTCGACCCCGGTGCAGTTGGTCATATTACAGGTCACAATTCCTGGGAGCGTTGTTCTATATAAGAGCACATGTCCCGCAGGACCTGGCAGATGTTTTTTCCCGAGCTCCTGTAAATCCCCGTCAGGGAGGGAAAAGCTTTCTTCAAACCCACCTGGAAAAACGGCTCTTTCCTCATCTACGCCAGCCACCTTAAACATAATCGTAGCCGGCTGCATAAGCCCGTCGCTTTCTCTGCCTTTAAAATAAGGTGCGCCTGCCCTGGCAGCAATATCTCCATCACCAGTGGCATCAATGACAATCTTTGCAAGCACAGCCTCCCTGCCGGATTTGCTTTCCAGAACGACTCCCTGAATCACATGATCATTCATAATGACATCGCTGGCAAAGGAGTACAGCCGGAGGTAAACTCCTGCCTCCGTAAGCATGCGCAGGAAAATTGTTTTTAAACGCTCCGGATTAATGATCTGCCGTCCTTCTCCTGTTAATTCTGCGGAACGACTTAGAATTTCTTCATAAAGTCCCCCTTCTGTTTTTCCCGTCCAGTGACTCATAAGACCCGTTGTCGCAATTCCTCCTACATCACCCGTCTGTTCTGCCAGCATAGTTACAGCGCCTTCCCTTGCTGCTGCAACCGCCGCTCCAATTCCGGCCGGACCACCGCCCAGTACCAACACATCCACTTCACGTACTACTGGTATTTTTCTCTCGTTTTCTATTATGTATTTCATATTATCAACCTTAACCTTTCACCGCGCCGGCCACCAGACCCTTGACAAGAAATTTCTGCCCAAGTAAAAATACGAGGAAAGCCGGAACCAGGGCAGAGGCTGCTGCCGCCATGACCAAATTATATTCCGTCACGCTTTCTTCAATAAAATTTGTCAGGGCAATGGGAATTGTATACAACCTCCAGTCGCTTAAAAACACCAGCGGTTCTAAATAACTGTTCCAGTTCCAAAGGAACACCACCATAGCCAGAGATGCCATGTTAGGCTTGGCAATTGGCACCATAATCTTTAGCCAGATGAGAAATTCATGGGCACCATCCACCCTTGCAGACTCCCTCAGTTCATCCGGAATCTGCATAAAATACTGACGCATAAGAAATGTGCCTGTTATAGTAATCAGTCCCGGCAAAATAAGGGTTAAGTGGGTTCCGGTCAGCCCCATTTTGTTAAACATAACAAACTTGGGGATTAGCGTTACCTGGCTGGGGATCATCATGGTAGCAAGGTAAATCAGAAACAGAGCATTTCGCCCTCTGAACTTTATTTTGGCAAAAGCATACCCTGCCAGTGTACTGGTTAGCACAGATCCCGTTAAATTAATCGCTGCGATCTTTATGGAATTCCAGTATGCAAGACCGAAATGATAATCCCTTGCTGCCAGCCCACCTACATTCCACACTTTCTTATAGTTATCCGGGTAAAAATACTTTGGTATCCATTCAATCGGCAGCTTCATTACATCCATAGGAAGCTTCATTGATGCCGAAATCATCCACAAAAACGGTGTTATCATGGAGAAAGCCAGAACCCCTATGACTGCGGTAAACAGAACCTTTAAGATAATCCGTTTATAATTCTTCATTTCATCCGCCTACTTTCCTCTTAATTGCCCACGCCCTTTGGGCATACAGGGATACCCGCAGGGTGTTTCCTCTTAATTGCCCACGCCCTTTGGGCATACAGGGATACCCGCAGGGTGTTTCCTCTTAATTGCCCACGCCCTTTGGGCATACAGGGATACCCGCAGGGTATTTCCTGCCTTTAATAACTGACCCATTTTTTCTGCCCTGCCCATTGAAACATTGTTATGCCAAAAAGAATTAAAAATAAGATCCATGACATGGCGGAGGCATATCCCATTTTATAGAAGGTAAAGGCTGAAGTGTAAATATAGTACACCAACACATTGGTAGCCGTTCCTGGGCCGCCCCTTGTCATAATCTGGATCGGAGCAAACACCTGGAAGGAAGTGATAAATGTAGTAATAATTAGGAAAAAGGTGGTTGGTGACAGAAACGGAATCGTAAGTCTGAAAAACTTTTGAATTTCATTCGCTCCGTCAATGTCCGCAGCCTCATAAACATCCTGCGGAAGCCCTTGAAGTGCCGACGTATAGATCATATTTGAATAACCCACTCCGGACCATACGGTCATTAGCATCAGAGCCGGAAGGGCCCATGTTGTATCTCCCAGCCACTGGGGAGGATTCTCCATGCCGAAGAGCTTTACCAGCTGGGTAAATGGTCCCCAGGGAGAATACATCATCACCCATACTATGGCTACTGCCACAATATTAGAAATATAAGGCATAAAAAGCGCCAGCCTCATGGGAAGTCTGGCAACACAGTATTTATCAATGATGACCGCCAGTATCAGTGCCAGAAATACCGTCACTGGCACCACTCCCACCGCAAAAATTATGGTGTTAATCAGAGAACTGGTAAACCATTCATCCTGCCACATTTCAGCAAAATTCGTAAGACCAATAAAGTTCCAGTTTCCAATTCCTTTTGTATAATCCCAGTCCGTAAAACTGATAATCAGGGAAAAGATCATAGGAAACAAGGTAAAAAGACATACACCGATAATATTGGGCATTATGAAAGCATAGCCTGTCAAATCTATTTTTAACTGTTTGCTAAGCCTGATTTTTTTCATGTCAATGATTCCCTCCTCTCTTTTTATTTTCCCGGAGCTGCCGTCTCATTTTCGGCAGCTCCGGGAATCTTATCTCTGATTATTTTTGCAAAAGCTCATCTGCCCTTGCTTTGGCCTTTTTCATGCCATCTTCAACCGTCTGCTTTCCGATAAAGATCCCTTCCAATTCTTCGACTGCTATTTTCTTTACCTCGGCAATATGATTCGTAATAGAAGGAACTGCGTAATTATCGGCTGGTGTTATAAGGATCTTCTGTGTGGTTTCTGCATCCAGATAATTCTCAGCACCCAAAACAAATGCCTCTGTTACTTCAAGAGCATTATAGGTATTTGAAGCAGGTACCCGTCCGCCTTCTACCACAGGAAGCATTCCTTTTGTCGCATACCACTTAGCAAACTCCCATGCTGCATCAATATTTTGTGACTTGGGATTAATGCATAAATGATCTCCATAACCTCCTTGTGTGTACTTTCTCTGCCCTTTCTCTACCACCGGATATGGAGCAAAAGCTGTTTTAAATTCATGAGGATAACTGGCCTGGTCTTTTATGCTTCTTACAATCCACGGGCCCACCGTCATGGCAGATTTTCCTGTTAAAAACATGCTTTCCTGTGATAGTTTCTGGGTCACAGAGTCCGTATGTGTAGGGGATGTTTTATCTACATTCATCATATTATTAATCAGCTCAACGGATTTAATTACCACTGGGTCGTCAAAGCTGGTTTCCTTGTCATTTTTATACATAGGATCCCCGCCATTGGTCTGGGCTGCCAGATAGGTAAAAAGGTAAGTCAAATCCTGTTGGGAATTCCAGAACATTCCGTATACCTTATCCTGTCCGTCTCCATGAGTAAGCTTTTTGGCAATCTCTCTGAATTCATCAAAAGTCCATTCCGTAGGAATTTCAATTCCCGCTGCTTCAAACATGTCCTGGTTTAATACAATTCCATACTGATCAAGCTTTGTTGGAATGGAATAGGGTTTCCCATTAATGTAATATGCCTCAGCCAAAGTTCCAAAATAGTTTGTCAGTTGGAAATTATCCCGGGCGATCAGCTTTGAAAGATCTAGTGCCATGTTTCCTTCCGCCCGCTTTGTGAGAGCATCGGTACTGTAGGTCATATAAAGATCTACTCCATCTCCTGAGAGAAGATTTGTCTCCAGCTTTAAATTTCCTGTATCATCATTTACAAATCGTTCATACTCAACCTGTATCCCCTTGTCCTTATAGAGCTGGTTGAAGTTATCACAAACTGCCTGAGGGCCAGCTTCCGCCGGAACACCTCCCCACATCCGCAAAACCACGGGGGCCGGGTTATCTGTCTTTTCCCCCTCCGTCTTCGCTCCCTCCGTTTTTACAGTATCTGCAGACGTGGCTGCCTGCTGCGTTTTCTGACTACCCTGGCAACCTGCCATCACTGACACTGCCATGACAGATGCCATACCCAAAGCCCCTAATTTCTTCCATTTTCTCATTATACCTTCCTCCAATAATTTGATTGCAGTTCGACCCCATTACTGAATAATAATGACACGACCAAACTGTAACAGCTGTCTATACTATAACAAAAACAGCAGGTAAGAGATATCCCCCCGCCTGCTGTCTTTCTCCCAATTCTTTCGATTTTCCGCTCCTTAATCTTTCATTTTTGTCAATGCTCTAAAATACTGCTGTTTTTCTTTCAAATCCTGCTATTTTCTTCTGTTTTATTTAATTGAGCCTGGCGGTATTCCAGAGGGGATTGTCCCACACTCTTTTTAAACTGAGTACTAAAATAATTGGGATTAACGATACCAACTTCGTCCGCGATCTCATTCACCTTTAAATCGCTGCTTTCCAGTAAGTATCTGGCATGTTCCATTCTCACCCGGTAAACATATTCCAAAAAACTAATACCTTCCTCCTTTTTAAATATATGAGAAAAATAACTCCCACTCATATTCACCAGGGCCGCAATATCTGCCACCTGCAGCTCTTCCTTCATATGTTTTCTTACAAAGCTCTTCGCTTCGGCAACCTCTTTTCTCAAAATCCTGCCGCTATTTGATTCATACTCTTTTTTATAAAGTTCCACAAGTTCTAATACAGATTGCCTGATTTTTTCCAGGTACGTATAATCACTGATAGAAGCTTCCATATTCAATCCATTTTTATCCAAAAACATATCAATATCAACTCTGCGTCGGGCAAAGGCTGCAGACAGGGTTCCATAGGATTTTCTCAGCAGATAGCGGATTTCTTCCGGCTCCCAACGATTTTTTTCTTTTAAAAAGCCGAAAAGTCCCTCCATAAATTTTTTGATTCCATAAAGGTCTGGCACTCCAACAGCAAATACCGCAAGACCGTCTGGCAGTGCAATCACAAATTCGATAACGACGAGCATTGCACCACGCCGCACCTGACGGATGAGGACATCCAGAATGCTTTCCTGTCAGCGGCAAACAAGCTGCTGGCCACCAAAGACGAGGTCATCGCCAATGGCCACGAGATGGTGGAACTGCTCTTTGACACTTCCGAGCTGGAAACGGAACAGGCCACCTTGCTGGAAGAAACGCAGCTGATTTCGGATATGGTACAGCAGAGCATTTACGAGAATGCCCATGTTGCCCTCGACCAAGCGGAATACCAGAAACGCTATGACAGCCTGACACACCGATTTGATACCGCAAAGGAGCGCTTGGAGACGGTCATGGCCCAGCTCCAGCAGATGCAGCTGCAACGAGCCGACATTGAAGCCTTCCTCCAGTCCTTTAAGGAGCTGCAAGATACACTCACCGAGTTTAGCGCTGAAAACTGGCATGCGCTGGTGGATTACGCCACCGTCTACAGCGCCGACGATATTCGCATCACCTTCAAGCACGGTCAGGAAATAAAGGCATAACCCCATAGACGCAGAAACGCCTCACCACTGGATTTCATTCCGGCGGCGAGGCGCTTTTTTCATATAAAAAAGGCACGCAATCCGAAGACTGCATGCCCTGACGTCTGGGAAGGATTAGCAGTCGCCAGTTACGGCAACTGCATATTCCTTGCAAACATCAATCGCATGGATTGACACCTCTTTAGCATCTGCAGCGTCCATCTTCACAGCGAAGATGATGCCCACAGCTGCTGCGCCAAGGGCAACAGCAAACTTCCAGTCAAGAACAACTGTATAGTTCATAGAGCTACCTCCTTTCCGGAACTTACGTCCCAAGACTCAAAATAGTAGCCTATGTTGCCCAACGTCGCTAAATATTTTATCACATTTTCCCTGAAATTTCAATTCGCATAATGCCTAAAGAGCTTCCGAACCTTACCAAACAATGAAAATTTCTTCCTGTCGGCCATTTATATAACTGATTTTCGTCGGAATATTATCCTTTCTCAGGGTAAATTCTCTTTCTCGGTATTCTCCCTGCATTGCACGATCATATTCGTCACTACCGAACTCATCAACAGCTACAAATCTGATTTTTGATGCAGCTACAGAACCATTATCATCATAGATTGTTGGTTCCTGCGTATAATGACGATACGCTTTTATAGGCTTTTGACCTTCAAAATATACCACAAACTTACTCATACCTCTTGGCAATTCCTGAATCTTCTTATACATTTTATCAAAGGAGTCATCGTCAATACCTAATGCAACAATGTCGTTCTGATGACTTCCCGTCAATTTATACCCACCAAGAAGTAAATATATAATCAGTATCGCATTATTTCTAATTCGAGAGACCACACCGAAATCATCAATATTATCCTTGTGGAAATGATCGTTTCGGCAATCAGCTGCAAAGTTCAACAGAAAACTATGTATCACTAATCGGCCTGCATCAGAGATTTTCCAGCCGTTCACATTATCATGTAAAAACCAAATCATCGGTGCTAATGTGATATCAAAGTAGTCTTTGAAGTCACGTTCGAAAACAACCTGTGGCTTTTTTGTGATAGGATTCTGTCGTACAGTCACATCCTGCATATATTTGTAATTTGGTATGTTAGAATTATTCTTCTTTATCCAAAGCTTATCCTGAGACGGAAAGTCAAGATTGATTAACAATAATTTAAAAAGCAACTGTTCAACGGCTTTGAGATAGCCGCAGACAACAGATGTGTAATCAAAGCTGTGGCCCTGTTTAAAAACCTGAAACTGATATTCTGCGGTAACAAAGCATTTCGCAAATCCCTCAGTGCCAAGCAACGCTTTATACAGACCTCTCTCCTGAAAATTCCTATTCATGATTTCATAGTCAACCGCAGAAAAAGTCATACTGGCCAACGGTTTCTTCTCTTTAGAGCCCGGCAACACCTGAAAACGCATCTGGTCAAAAGCTGCATTACCTAAAAACATGCTCACATCTGCCTTGAAATTTGATAGGTATCGCAGTGACAGCCGAGGTATTGTTTCAAACCCAATTTCGTTATTTGCTGCTTCTATCGCTGGCAATACCTTTGACAGAAAAAGCTCGTATTCTGCTGTCGAGAAGTAATTCTCGAAAAATTCTGCCGGTGTAACAACATTATATTCTTCCTGTTGGTCCTCACGACTGGTTAACTTATCATCCCATTTGATTTGCAGGATTTTCTCAATCTCGTATTTTTCCATCAATTCAGTTGCTTCACCAGCACAAAGGCCAGTGTAACGCACACCTATTTTCTTGCCGTTGATGTTAATAATAAATTCAAAAGGACAAACATCCTCGATAGCTTCGGTACTGTAACGAACATAATTCTTATTATCCGGCCACATTGATTCGATGCCGTGGATAGTAAATAAATCATGGAGAATCGTGTTGATCAGAAGATCACGGACAAACCATTCCAATGTTCGTTCAAAATACGCATATTCATAAAACTCATCGTTGCCGAGCTTCAACATAGGAAATGTGGTAGGCATTTTTCTGGACTTCCTGTATGGCCCGTTTTCGCTTATTTCATTTATCCTTTTCAGGAAAAAATCTATCGCATCATCAATAGACTGACCAACTTTTTTAATGTAATCGTCCATCTTGAAACGCTCCTTTCGCAGTTTCTTCATCGTAGTAAATTATACCACCGAAGTGTGAATAAATCTAATGCTGCTGTATTTTAGCCAGAACCTCAAGGAAATGCCGACCGATGGCTTTTGGGTCATAGTTATTGGCTTCGCAGATGAAACGCAGGCCATCCGGTGTCAGCAGACGACCATTGTTGCGGTCTCGGCACAGCTGCTCATAATCTTCTAACTGCTTCTTGGTTATTGTAGGCATCTCAAATCCTCCTGTATATAAAAACAGCCGGTTTTCTGCAAAACCGACACCCTAAACGACACCCCGACACCCTTGTGCCTATGCCGCATTTCTTTGTATTAAATAGCGAGTCTTAATTTCATTCCAAAGAACACCATAAGGGGAGTCGTAATACCAATGATCATAACTGCAATTGCCGGAGCTACTCTGTAAACAGTCAGTACGCCGTCTGCCAGCCAGGTTCCTGCAAGATTTCCTATGGGGCCCAGTACAATGAGTGTGACCGGCACCGTAACCAGCATGGTAATAAGGGGTACAAAGATCGTCCGCAGATAAACTGGTATGATCTTCTGTAAATATTTATAAATGACGGACATAAATAAAACGCCAAGGATTACAGGAAATACCGTTGAGTTATATGCGATCTGTGCTACCTTAATTCCGAAGAAGTCAAGAGCTTCTGCATTATTGATGGTGGAATATAACAGGATTGCTCCAAGAAACGCTCCAAGGTATCCATTGGATTTTAATTTGTTTGCTGCTGAAAAACCGATAAATACCGGCAGGGAATAAAAAGCCGCCTGGTTTACCGCATAGAAAATCTTGTATGCTCCATCTTCAGAAGACACTCCGAAGAGTGTGGTAAGAAGCGTTAACACTGCCCCCGTAAGACCACCGGCGATCAGTACGGGAATCACCGGAGAAAATGTGCCTCCGATAAAAGCCATAATGCCTGCAAAAACATTTCCTCTGCCAGCTTTACCATCCTGCTTAACTGCATTTGAATCCCGAACTTCACCGCCTGTTTTAATGCCGTCACGCTTCTTAAATTCTGCAAAAAGTGCCGGTACATCCTGTCCGATCACAAACTGGTACTCTCCGCTCTGTACAATCAGGTTAAGAATGCCCGGGATTTTTTTTGCCTCATCTTTATTCAGTTTTGTCTCATCATGCAGCTGAATACGCAGACGGGTCATACAGTGTGTAACATTAGCAATGTTTGATTCGCCTCCGCAAGTATTGATTATATCTGCACATATTTGTACATAATCTTTTTTTGCCATGATTTTTCCCCTTCTTATAGTCTGCTTTTTGTTTCACCATACCCTCATTGAACCATTGGATTTACACCAGCGCGCCTTATGTATTTCCATAGCCAGATTATATCAGATTTTCACAAAACCGCGGGTTTCAGAATATGAAACCAAATTTGAATTTTAATTATTTTACCCTGATTTTATATTGTGTCTCTATTATTTTTGATATATAATCTGGGCATGGATGAAAATAATAAAAAACAGCAAAATGCATTTAGTCTCAAGGGCTTTAGTATTACCTCTTCCCTGCTTGCTATCATTAATAATTCCAACGAAGACGATATTAACTACGTTTTAGCAAACTATCTGTTGGAGCGCATAGATATTCTGGATAAAATCAGCATTTATGATGTGATCGATTACTGTTATGTATCAAGGAGTACAATACACAGATTCGTAAAAAGCATTGGCTTTGAAAGCTTTACACACATGAAGGATAACATCAGACATATGCGGGTTCATACCAGAGCATTTATTGACTTCGTCAACCAGTCCTCTTTTCATGATTACATCATGACTTCCATGGTTGACATGCTGACGGATATTAATGATACCATCGACCAGCAAAAAATTGAACTGCTTGTGGATCTGATCAAAAACAGCCGTAATGTTGTCATTTTGAATTATGATACCTCAAGCTCTTCTGCCAAGGAATTCCAGCTGGAGATGACTTCTCTTGGCAGGCTGATTAAGATTGTCACCAATATTTCCGGCAATACCGGAATTCTTCCTGCTCTTACGGAAGATGATCTGCTGATTACCTGCTCTGCATCTGGAAATTACGCCATTGCGACCAAGGATGACGTAAAAGATGTGAAGGCACGTAAATTTCTGATTACATTAAACCACGCAAAACAGTTTGAGGAATATTATGACACCATCATTTTCCTGAGTGACAAGTTTCAATCCTGCGATTACATTTCCAACGGAATGCAAAACGTTTATACCCGGTATGGCATTAACTACTTTTTTGATTTGCTGTTTAACCGGTATGTACAAAAATATATAATAGACAGGTAAAAGTTGAAATTCCTTTTACCTGTCTTTTTTTATGCCATAATGACCAGTTTAAAGATAATATTAAGGAAATATATGGAAGTATATAGATTCTGTTAATATTATTGAGCGGCAAACTTACAGGGTATACAATTATTTTCTCAGAAACGATTTAGTTAAAAAGTCTTCGAAATCATTTTTTAAGAGAAAGAAGGATATAACACAATGGTTACAGAAAAAGAGGGTAAGGAAGAGAATATTGCAAAGCTGCCTGCGGATCAGGTCTACGCTGCACTGGGAAGCAATGTCCGTGGACTGAATCAGTCACAGGTGGCAGAACGGCAAAAAAAACTTGGCAAAAATCTAATTGAAGAAAAAAAGAAAAAATCTGTAATACTTATCTTTCTGGGAAACTTTATTCATCTCATGGCGATTCTGCTCTGGATTGGCGGTGCTGTGGCATTTCTTGCAGGGATGCCCCAATTGGGAGTGGCTGTCTGGCTGGTTAACGTCATTAACGGTGTTTTCAGCTTCTGGCAGGAACACCGGGCCGGAAAAGCTACAGATGCATTAAGAAACATGCTGCCTTCCTATGCGCGCGTCATCCGTGACGGGGAAGATCAGAAAATACTGGCAGAAGATCTGATTATCGGTGATATTATATTGTTGGAGGAGGGAGACAAAATCTCTGCTGATGCCAGATTAATAGAAAGCAGTGATCTGCAGGTGGATCAGTCCACTTTAACCGGAGAATCCAACCCGGTGCGGAAAATCAAGGATGCTGTATTAAAAGATGACCTGACAAAAGCGGAAACCCCCAATCTGATATTTGCAGGCACCAATGTAGCCGAGGGCAACGGAAAAGCCGTTGTAATGGAAATTGGGATGCGTACGGAATTTGGTAAAATTGCAGGATTAACACAGAATATGAAAGAAGTGCAAAGTCCCCTGCAAAAGGAACTGAACCGTTTAACAAAACAAATTTCTGTTATTGCCATCTCATTTGGCATATTCTTCTTTGTGGCAGCTTTGTTACTGGTGAAGGAACCAATTGCCTCCTCCTTTATCTTTGCTCTTGGTATGATTGTGGCTTTTATACCGGAAGGTCTTCTTCCAACTGTAACGTTATCTCTTGCCATGGCAGTTCAAAGAATGTCAAAACGGAATGCTCTGGTAAAAAAGCTTTCTTCTGTGGAAGCACTTGGAAGTACTACAGTAATCTGTACGGATAAAACAGGAACCTTAACCCAGAATGAAATGACAGTAAACCATTTATGGCTTGCCGACCGGGAATATGAAGTAACGGGCGTTGGCTACAGCCCCAAAGGTGAAATTATGACAGGCGGAAAAACAGTAAAAGCCAGTGAGGATGAGGACATGAATCTTTTGCTGACCGGTGCTGCACTATGCAGCAATGCAAGATTGCTCCCCCCAGGAGAAGAATCCGCCCGTTATACAGTGCTTGGAGATCCTACAGAGGCATGTCTTGGCGTTGTTGCAGAAAAAGCTGGGATTAACGTGGCAAAACAGGCGGAGCTGACACCAAGATTAAGAGAACTGCCATTTGAATCCCGCAGGAAACGAATGACAACCGTGCATCGGCTGCAAAGAACCATAGAAGGCACCAGACTGATTGCCTACGTAAAAGGTGCCCCTAAAGAAATCATGAAACTAAGTAATACCATTCTCAGAAACGGGTCTGTCTCACCCATGGAAGAAAAGATGCGAAGGGAAATCATGGAGGCCAATGACAATTACGCCAGGCAGGGATTACGGGTTCTGGCTGTGGCATACCGCCTTCTGAAAAAAGAAGATAAGATTCCAACAGCCATGAGCGCCTATACACCGGATCTGATAGAACAGGATCTGACTTTTGTGGGGTTGGTAGTCATGGCAGATCCGCCCAGACCGGAAGTAGCTGCAGCCGTTGAAGAATGCCGGCACGCTGGTATCCGCATTATTATGATAACAGGTGACTACGGATTAACGGCAGAAAGCATTGCAAAACGAATTGGTATTGTAAAAGGTACAAATCCAAGAGTTGTATCAGGGCTGGAACTGGAAGAAATGTCTGATGAGCAGTTAAAGGAATATTTAAAGGATGAAATAATATTTGCCCGGGTGGCACCAGAGCAAAAACTCAGAGTTGTAACGAATTTACAGGATCTGGGTGAGATTGTTGCCGTAACCGGTGATGGTGTAAATGATTCTCCTGCCCTGAAAAAAGCCGATATCGGAGTGGCTATGGGAATCGCCGGAACTGATGTGGCAAAAGAGGCGGCGGATATGATTTTAACAGATGATAACTTTGCTTCCATCGTCCATGCTATTGAAGAAGGCCGGGCTGTTTACAGTAATATCCGAAAGTTCTTGCTGTATATTTTAAACTCCAATATGCCGGAGGCCGTACCATCCGCATTGTTCCTGTTTTCCCGAGGTTTGATTCCCCTTCCACTGACTGTCATGCAGATTCTCACCATTGACTTGGGGACGGATATGATGCCCGCTTTGGGATTAGGGACAGAGAAACCGGAAAAAGGAATTATGGATCAGCCGCCCCGTAATCCAAAAGAGACTCTGTTAAACAGGCCGCTGATTATAAAAGCCTTCTTATGGTATGGAATGCTGGGTTCTCTGGCCTCTGCCTTTTCGTATTTCTTTGTCAATATACAGAACGGCTGGCCGGATATACCGTTAGCCAGCGGAAATAATCCGGTTTATTTCAGGGCTACTACCATGGCACTGGCAGCCATTGTATTCAGCCAGATTGGAGCTGTGTTTAATTGCCGTACGGAAAAACAGTCTGCTTTTCAAGTCGGTTTATTTAAAAATAAACAGGTTAACTCAGGAATCCTGATCGAGATTCTATTAATCTTTGCCTTAGTTTATCTGCCGCCATTACAAACCGTATTCCATACGGCTCCTCTCCTGCTTACTGACTGGCTGCTGTTATGCATCTGGCCGCCGCTGGTATTGCTGCTTGAAGAGGTAAGGAAATTTGGGCTGCGAAATAAGTAACGGGCAGGAAATTAAAATCATAGAGAGGTGATCGTTATGAAAGTGATTGTAGTTGGCTTAGGAAAAATGGGAATCGGCTTATCCAATAATTTAATTAAAAAAGGACATCAGGTAACAGTCATTGATTCAAATCCGGAAGTTTTAGACAGCCTGGGAAGCGATTTTGCAGGTATTAAGGTTCTGGGATTTGGGTTTGACCGGGACGTTTTAAGCAAAGCCAGGATAGATAAAGTAGATGCTGTGGTATCCTGTACGGAAAGCGATGAGATCAATGCCGTAATCGCCAGGATTGCCAGAACGATTTACCGTGTCCCTCATGTGGTTGCCAGATTGTATGACATGAAAAAGGCAGAAATCTATCACAGACTTGGCATTCAGACTATATCCACCACTTCCTGGGGCATTGAACGGGCAACCCAGTTTTTGACCTATCATCAGCTGGACAGTGTCTATGACATTGGAAATGGAACTGTGAATCTGGTCCGCATTGAAGTTCCCTCTCTCCTGGTTGGTCATCAGGTAAATGAGATCACAGTGCTGGGTGAAATACAGGTTGTTTCCATCAGCCGGAATAACAAAACTTTTTTACCCACTCTTGGTACAATTCTGGAGGCAGAGGATATCCTGTACATTTCAGTTATTATAGCCGCAACAGATAAGTTAAAATCCATGCTGGATCTGATATAGATAACAAGGCGAACTGTGAGAAAATGCAAAGAAAGGATGCCACGAATGCTATGAAAGTGATTATTGTAGGAGGGGGCCAGGTCGGAACCTATCTTGCTTCCCTGTTATTATCCAACGGACATGAAATAAAGGTAATTGAACATCGGAATAAAAATTTTAACAAATTATTAAAAGAACTGCCTTCGGAAGTATTAATTAACGGCTTCGGTTCAGACCCTGCTGTACTGGAGCAGGCAGGTATCGACTCTGCCGACGTTATCGCAGCAGTAACCGATGCCGATGAAATCAATCTGGTTGTATCCACTCTGGCTAAAATGGAATTTGGTGTCCCAAAAGTGGTTGCCAGGGTGAACAATCCCAAAAATGCCTGGCTTTATAACAGCAGTATGGGCGTAGATGTGGGCGTCAATCAAGCCGATTTAATGGCTCACTTTGTAGTGGAAGAAATGGATTTAGAGGATATGTTCACCATTTTAAAGTTAAAACGGGGTGATTATTCCATTATCCAGATGAAAGTCGCAGAGTCTGCCAGGGCGGCTAACCAGTTACTGAAAAACCTGTCTATACCTAAAAAGACAGTACTGATCGCCATTACCAGGGATGATGCCTTAGTCATTCCAAAGGGGGATTCCCAAATTCTGGTGGGGGATGATATTCTGGCTTTAACCGATGAGGGAAGCCGGAAAGAATTGAAAGAGATATTTGGATAAATATTTTTTATGGAACTGCTGTCACTGATAATTCTTTCGGGCTGCAGTTCCCTTTTATTATTGCTGATTGCAAATCATTAAATCCAGGCCTATACTGAAGAAAAGGAATCTCTTTAAAGACAAAGTACAAAGGAGTGTTACTATGAATCTGGAAATCTATGATACTGCAGACTCGATCTATGTAGAAAAAGAGAACCGCACAAGGGTCAACTATTTTATCTTCGATGAATATGAAATTCATCTCAATACCCTCCCCCCTCACTCCATTCAGGAATGGCACAAACACCATAATATTGAAGAGGCCATATTTGTAATCTCCGGTAAATTAAAAATTTTGTGGAAAGAAGCAGAACAGACAGAATGGAGGACTGTTTCAGAAAATTCAATCGTCAGAGTAAAAAATTCCATTCATACACTGGAAAATGATTTTGATGAGGATGTGCGCTTCCTGGTCTACAGAATGGTGCCTGACGGCGTTGATAAACGCAACATCATAAAAAATGATAAGGAGCTCATCCTATAGCAATAAAAATGAGTTTGCACCGCACAGAATTCCATATTGGGTGCCTGTACGGTGGAAACTCATTTTCCCATTTTTAAATATTTGATGCTACCTCAAACGCATCCCAGATGGCGTACATAATATTGGATACCTTTCTTGCATCACCTAATATGTAAAGATCCCTGACTTCATATTTTAATTCATCATAAAGTCTGTTCTCGGAATCATAACCAACTGCAAGCACTACAGAATCCGCGTTTAATTCCTCTTCTCCTGCACCAGTCTCAATTAGAACCCCCTGCTCCGTGGTACGAATAGCTTTGGAACCTGTATAAACGGATACTCCTTTGCTTTCAATCAAGGATAAAAGCATACTGATATTGGCAAAACACAGCGGACCATTTAGTTTTAGCAAACCGTCCTGGGCTTCCACAATGGAAACTTCTTTTCCGTTATCCCTAAGCCACAAAGCCAGTTCACAACCAACCAGACCTCCGCCTAAAACCACGACACGGCTGCCCGGATCTCTGGTTCCAAGAAGAACCTCTTCGGCTGTAAATACCTTACTGTCATCTCCTAGACCGAACACCTTAGGTCTTGAACCGGTTGCAACAATGACCGTATCGGGATTGGCTTTGCGAACCATTTCAGAAGTTACCTCGGTATTAAAATAAACCGGTACTGACAGATCTTTTAATGTGTTCTCATACCACTTTGCCAGTGCATGATCATCTTCCTTAAAATCCGGTGTTCCTCCTGGAATTAAATTTCCTCCCAGGCGGTCTGATTTTTCATAGATCACTGGCTGATGGCCTCTCAGACTTAACACCCTGGCAGCTTCGCACCCAGCCACTCCTCCGCCAATAATCATTACCTTTTTCTTTTTCAGAACTGGTTTTAATTCTGTAATCCGTTCTCTTGCGCAGGCAGGGTTGACAGCGCAGTTCAGCCAGCCATAATGAACCATGCGGCCGAGGCAGCCCTCATGACAGGAAAGACATGGACGGATCAGTTCCGTCTGACCGAAGCGCAGTTTATTTACATAATCAGGATCCGCAAGTAGGGGACGTCCAAGTCCGATTAAATCGCAGCTTCCGTCTTCAATAGCAGAAAGAGCCAGATCCGGGTTATCCATACGGCCGGCACAGATAACGGGACCATTTACCGCCTCTTTTATTGCTTTTGCAAAAGGAATGTAAAGTCCCTTCTTCTGATACATTGGCGGATGATTCCAGAACCACGCATCGTAGCAGCCCACATCCACGTCAAGGGAATCATACCCGTACTGTTCTAACAGCTGGGCTGCTTCAATGCCTTCCGGCAGGTCACGGCCCTTTTCTTCAAATACCTCACCGGGAAGAGCACCGACACGCCAGTCTTTTATAAATGATTTAGGACTGTAGCGAAGCGTAACTGTGAAATCATCTCCGCAGGTTTTCTTTATTTCTTCCACGATTTCTCTTGCAAAGCGAAGGCGGTTTTCCAGGCTGCCGCCGTATTCATCCGTTCTGTTATTAAAAAATGAGATCGCAAACTGGTCAAGCAGGTATCCCTCATGAACCGCATGAATCTGAATTCCGTCAAATCCCGCATTTTTAGCAATTGCCGCTCCTTCCCCAAACCGTTTCACAATCCGATGGATTTCCTCCTTTGTCAAAGCTCTGCAAGGGATATCTACCCAGCGGTTCATAATTTCTGACGCTGATACCGGCTTTAAATCCGGGTCAACAGGAGGTGCAACCCGGCCAAAACCGGCACTTAACTGGAGAAATACTTTGGAATCATAAGCATGAATCCGTTCTGTCATTTCTCTTGCAGTCCGGGTGAAATGCACCGGATTAATGGTGGGACAGGGAGTGCTTGGCATAGAATGATGCTCTGCTTCATTATCAACGAAACATACTCCTGTGATAATAAGCCCGGTTCCGCCCTTGGCCCGTTCTACATAATAATCAATTCCTCTCTGATTAAAGCCTCCCACGGAGTCACCAAGCCCCTGGGGACCCATGGGTGCCATAACAAAGCGGTTTTTCAATGTAACATTACCGATTTTAACCGGTTCAAAAAGCTTTTCATATTTGTTCTGCATATTTGTCCTCTCCTTTTATTTTTGCTATGAAAAAATAGTATCAAATACAAAAGGAAAAGGGTATGTCTGAATCTATAAACTTTTACCAGTTTCTTATGGGTTTTACTAAGATGTCTTTTGTTAAATCAAACAATTTTATCTTTGTTTTTTAATTGTTTTTAACAATCCATTCTGGAACCTACATAAAAATAGTGATATAATATTTCCCATAATGATTCACAAATTCATATGAAAAGAGGACGCTTATGGCAAAGCACATGAAAAATCTGGCAGAGTTTTTAAAGAATTACAGCTGTCACAGTCATATCAGTAATGATTTGGCCATTAGATCATGCCGTTGTCTTGATGGCTTACCTGAGGCATTCTGCTCCGATCTTGTTTACATCGCACTCGTCTCCGACCTGCCTGACTCACTCCCGCTTTCAGAAGCTGTCAATCTTTTACTTATTGGGGATAAGGAACTCCCCCGCTCCTATGGCATGGAAAATAAAATCAACTGGATTGTCTGTGATCCCAGACTGGTCACATTACCAAAATTAATTAACCTGACGGAGGAATTCTTTTTCGAGGAACTGACCCTGTACCAGTACAAGGAAGAGATGATCCGGGCATTAGACGATCCGGATGCCATGAAGAAAATGCTGGAAGTGACCTTTAAGTATGTTGGAAATCCGTTAAGAGTGATCGATTCCGCCCACAATCCTGTGGTCTCCTGCTGGGGTGAGGAACAGTTGGATGAGCCTCAGTGGATGGAATATAAGGAGAATCAGACCTTCTCCCAAAAATACAACGATATCTGCAACGCTGATTACGCATTTCAACGTCATATGCTCAATTCCCCGACACCGTATATTATGAATTATCCGGAGATTTATAAACACCGCCAGCGTATCCTGCGTATCAGACAGAGCCATATGAATATTGCTTTTGTCAGCGAACTGGAGTACAACCGGCCCTTTACGGAATTTTCCAGTGAAATATTACAGATCTTTACCCATTTTGCGGGAATCCGGCTTTGTAATGATGGTCATTTTTACTGCTCCTACGATTCCCCACTATCGGAAATATTTCTTTATGTTTTAAAAACCCAGCAGCCCAATCCGGAAAAGATCAGACAGCTAATGAAGAAATCCGGACTCCATTTTAAAAAATACATATACTTAATCTATATTACAGACAATGACCTTTTTGACTCCAGGGAGAAAATGGTTTATATTTGTACACTGCTGAATAAATTTTTTATCGGAGGCCTGACTCAGATGTTCGAAGGTAAGACAGTGATCCTCATGGATTCTGATCAATGCACGAGGTCTCCGCTTGATGATGACCGGCTGCAGAACTTTCTGCAGATACTAAGTTCAAATCATTTGTTTGCAGGAGTAAGCCGCGCCTTTTTGGACCTTTCACAGGCAGGCCATGCCTTAGAGCAGGCAAAAAAAGCCTTTGAATTTTCAAGACAAAAGAAAGGCCTGGGACAGTTGTTTTATTATGAAGATTATATTTTAGAAGATCTGGCAGAAACCTATCTGCTTCAAAACCCGCCTGTTCACATAGTTGAGCCTGGTATTCATGATCTGATTGAATATGACAGGCTTCATAGTACAGCCTTAATGGAATCACTCACCTGCTACCTGGAGCATCAGCTGGATCTGCACACTGCTTCGGATTGTCTGCATATCCATTTTAATACACTAAAGTACCGTATTCAAAAGATTAAAGATATCACCGGTCTAGATTTAAACAAGATTGATATTATTATAAGAGTCAGGCTCTCCCTGATTATCCTCAAAGCCATAGAATAACCTTTCAGGTTGATGGGGAAGCAGAAAAACCCTCTATGGGCAGATTACAATATGTTCCTGCTGTCTTTTTAAAAATTCCCCTTGGCATAATACTGCCTTGTTTCAGTATTTCAAGAGCTTTGGGGCAGTCTCCCTCCGGCAGACGAAGGCATAGCCCACAGCCGGCAGTAATAGCCTCCGGCATGGGCATAACCTTTACTGATATCTTTTCACCCAGCAATAGTGACTCAGCCATAATTGAATGATGTGTGTTGTGAAATGTGAACAAAATATCTTCCATGTGGCATTCCTTCCAGCTTATATGTTAATGACAGAGCCTGCATAAGCCATACGCTCTGTAATTGTCATCATGTTTACAATCTTACCAACACCAATGGAGTCTTTCACAGAATAATAATCCGCACACGTTCCACAGATTTCAATCTGGGTACCTGCCTGTTCCAGTTCACGCAGATCATCTAATGTATTGCATCCCTCCACCGTGAGGAGGACACCTGAATTAAAAAATAAGACAGCCTTTGGCGGATTCTTTAACTGGGTGAGAGAAAACAAGAACCCTTTTATAAGTATTTTTCCCAGTTCTTCACTTCCCTGCCCCATAGAATCTTTGCTGATGACAACTACCAGTCCGCTCTCCTCCCTTATTACAGGAGTCTGTTCTTTGACAGATTGAATCTGAACCTGCTTCTGTTCCTGTACCGGAACCTTAATAGTAACTCGGTATCTGCCAGGTTCAATCTTTTCTTCCATGACGGCATAGCCGTTTCCTTCTGCCATATTTCTTAAATTCTCGCATGCAGGCTGATTATCTACCAGCACCTGTAATTCACCGCCCTCTGAAGCAAGTTCCGCCGCTGCTTTCTTAGCCAGGACTACCGGAACCGGACAGGCCTTTCCCATAGCATCAATTATTTTCATACCAGTTATCTCCTTTAATTAAAAGTTATACATCAACTGCATATATCCCGAAGAGCCTTTACGGCAGATTCCACTTCTTCCATGGTATTCATATGTGAAAAGGAAAAACGTACCGCACCCTTGTCCCTTGTTCCCAGGGCCTCATGCATAAGTGGTGCACAATGAGCTCCCGCACGAACGCAGATACCATACTTTTCATTTAGCTCAAATGCCAATTCACTGCTTCCCGTATGGGCTGCATTTAAAGCCACCACCGGAGTACGTGCGGTGCACTCCAAATCACCATAAACCTGAATAGAGGATATTTTTCTTAATTCTTCCAGAAAATAATCTGTCAATTCCATTGCCTGGTTTAAAAACAATTCTCTATTCCCGCCTACATACCGGACGCCAGCCAGAAGTCCTGCAATCCCGTGGCTGTTTTGAGTGCCGGCCTCCAGCCGCTCTGGCATCTCCTCCGGACCGGTTTTGGAGTATGTATTGCTCCCGCTTCCACCCGTCAGCATGGGAGATATGGAAAATTCCGGTTTTACACATATGCCCCCTGTTCCCTGAGGACCATATAGCGATTTATGTCCGCTGAAACAAAGTGCAGTTATGTTCATTGCTTTCATATCAATGGGCAGCAGCCCGGCAGATTGGGAGGCGTCTACAATAAAATAGATCCCTTTTTTCTTGCAAAGTTCTCCAACTGCGGAAATATCATAACTATTCCCAGTCACATTGGAAGCGTGGGTCATTACAACCGCCCCGGTATCCGGCCGAATTGCTTCCTCCACCTGTTTTATATCCAGCCTTCCTTTTGTGTCCACTGGAACAATGGTATAATCTCCTGTCCGGTAAACCGGCCGAAGGACACTATTGTGTTCTGCCGCAGTCGTCACAATATGTTTGCCGACAGAGCCAATTGCCTGATTCAGTGCCATGGTGGCATTTTGGCAGAATGCCACATCAACCTCATTCTCACCGCCGAAAAAACGGGCAATCTCCTGTCTCGCATTTGTTATACATCTGAGTCCGGCAAGGGAAGCATTGTTCACTCCTCTTGATGGGTTACCCTGGGTAAGCATTGCGGCTGTAACCGCATCAATTACACATTGGGGTTTCGGCAACGAAGTAGCAGCGCTATCAAAATACATCATAAAATCCTTTCTGGCACCAGTTAAATACTGGTATCGTCATTGTTATTCCTTATAATAATTAAGAAGGTATGTCTGAAACAATTTCTGAACAGGCTGTAATATCATTTCTTTTTTTGACAGCAGATAAAAGTTCCGTTTAATAACAAAATCATTTAATTCAATGGTTTTGATTAAACCCATTTGTGTATACATGGCTGAAGAAACCCGGGATACAAAGGAGATTCCGGCTCCGCTGGATACAGCCTGTAAAACGCTGTGAGTGTTGTTAAAGCAGCAGACCGTATTTAAATGTTCCAGAGTCAGATTGAGATGAAGAAGGAAATTCTCCAGTTCCTTCTTTGTCCCGGATCCATCTTCCCTCATAATAAACGGCTGGGTCCGAAGGAGCTTGATCAGCAACTCTGGTGACAGATTCTGTGGAGTTGAATAACAGGCAGGAACTGCAAGCACCAGCGAATCATGATAAAATGGTTCCTGAACAAATTTGTTTCCAGAGAGTCTTGTACCTGTAATACCAAAATCATAAATGCAGTTAGAAAGCATCTTCCCTACCTGCTCGCTGTCACTTTGCCGGACCTTGAACAGGATATCAGGATAGCTTTTCTGAAATACGGCGATCAGTGAAGGCAGTAAATACTGTGCCGGAACACTGGATGCCAATAACGATATCTCTCCTCTGATGCTGCTGCCTCCCTGTGCCACAGAATGAATGGCCTCATCACGCAGCGCCAGCATATTCTGAGCATATACGAAAAAATCCAGCCCGCTTTTCGTGGGATAAACTTCCTTTGTGGAACGTATTAACAGCTGCGTACCCAACTCTTTTTCCAATGCATTAATATGGGAACTAATCGTAGGCTGAGATAAATAAATTGTATCAGCCGCTTTTGAAAAACTGTTCAACTTAGCCACATAAACAAATGCTTCCAGTTGTTTTAAATCCATAGTGACACAACCTTTCAACCAAAAAGATTCATTCCAGTATGTAAGTGATTATCCTAAGATAATCATGTTCTTATCCTGACGTGAAATTACAGAGGCAACCTTAGAGCTTCTTATATTTAAATCAGCCAAATCCTTTAATAATCCTTCCGTGTCCCGGGGATCTACACTTAGCAGCAAACCTCCGGAAGTCTGTGGATCAAATAATATTTCCTGCATAGGCTGAGATACCTGTTCAAACCGCAATTTATCCTGCAAAAACTTCCGGTTTTTCTTACCTCCGCCTGTAATCAGATATTCCTCCGCCAAGCGGTACGCTTCTTTTATATAAGGAATTTCTGAGCATTCTACCTGAATGGAATATTCATCTGTAACCATTTCGTTTAAATGTCCTAAAAAACCAAATCCAGTTACATCCGTACAAGCATGCAACCGATATTTTCTACCTGCATCTGCTGCATATTTATTTAAGGTCTGCATGCTGTTAACCGCCTGCTCATAGCTTTCCAGGGAGGCTTCTCCGGCTTTATAGGAAGATGTTACAAGTCCTACTCCCAGGGGCTTGGTAAGTATGATATCATCCCCCATACAACAGGAATTGTTTCTCATAATCTTTTGTGGATGGACGATTCCAGTCACAGAAAGACCATATTTTGGTTCCTTATCCGTAATGGAATGGCCTCCGCTAAGAACCCCTCCTGCTTCTTTTACCTTTTCGGCTCCTCCCCTGAGTATCTCACCTAATATAGCCGGGTCTTCATCCTCAGGAAAGCAGACAATATTAAGAGCAACTTTAACTTCTCCCCCCATTGCATAAATATCACTTAATGCATTTGCTGCCGCAATCTTTCCAAATAAATATGGATCCTCCACCATAGGTGGGAAAAAATCAAGGGTTTGAATAATCGCCAGATCATCCCCCAGGCGATAAACGGCCCCATCATCAGAAGTATCAAATCCCACAATAAGATTCTGGTCGTCAAAATGAGGGATGTTTAATAACGCTTCTTTTAACATGCCCTGAGGCAGTTTAGCAATACAGCCTCCACAAGAGGTAAACTTATTAATCTTACGTATGTCCATAACTTCTCCTTAAACCAGTCAGTATTGTAGATTGTCTACAATCTACATTTAAATCATAATAGAAACTTAGTCATTTTACAAGAAAATATTGATTATATTGTCGTTTGCATTTATTAATTTTATCTATAAAGCATCCATGTTTCAATAATAATGTATCTACTTTTCATAACAACTATAAAAATCAATTATAAATACAAACAAAAAATGCACAATTACCCGAAAGTAACTGTGCATTTTAACTTTACCTCTTATTATAATACTTATGCTTTTAATGCTGCTCCAATGGCTCCTGCATAGCGGGAGAATTGAGAAACATTTACAGGACATCCGGTTTGCAATTCCAGTTCTTTGCGGATTCCTTCCATTTGTGCCAGACCTCCGGTTAAAAGGATGGGAGACTCTGTCCCCACTCTTCCTGCCAGTGCCATTACTTTTGTCACCACAGACTGAATAATTCCACCGGCGATTTCCTCACGGGTTTTCCCTGCTGCCAGTAAGGATACGATTTCTGAATCGGCAAAAACTGCACACATACTGCTTAGAGAACAGCGTTTTCCTTCCGTTAACAGCTTTGGAAAATCAGATAAATCCACCCCCATGCGGTGAGCAGACATCTCGAGAAATCTCCCTGTCCCGGCGGCACATTTATCATTCATCTGAAAGGACAGCACCTTGCCATTTTCCACCGAAATCACCTTAGAGTCCTGGCCTCCAATATCAATAATTGTGCGGACTCCTTTAAGAAGGTAATCTGCACCTATCCCATGGCAGGTAATCTCTGTTATTTTTTTATGGGCGAAGTCAATTCCCACTCTTCCGTATCCAGTTGCTGCCACACGTATCTCATGCTCCGCTGTTTCTGTCTGCTCCAGAAGCTCCCGAAAGACGGTTCTGGCAGTTTCTTTTGGATTCCAGCCTGTTGGCTTTACGCAGACTGCAGCAATGGAATCTTCTTTTAACAAGACTCCCTTGCAGGCGGCTGATCCACAGTCAATTCCCACTGATATCTGTTTCATTGTTTACAACATCTCCACAAACGCACCGGCTCTTGTTGATAGCTGTCCGATATCTGCTGTTCCATAATCTGTTTCTAATTGGAGGTAAGGAATGTTTTTCTCTTTTAAAAATGTCTTTACGGTATGAGATTCTACCGCATATGTATGACACGCCTGCAGAGTCATTTCCACTACTCCATCCACCTTGAACTGTTCACACAGCCTTCCTAACAGTTCAAACCGGTTGGGATTGGGTGTCATAATGGAGCAGCCAATCTGCAGGTAGTGCTCTGCAATGTTGGTAATTGGATCTCCTTCTTCTGAACACTGCCGATCCATCTGCTTGGCTCCGGTACAGTTTTCATAAGCAACCACTACACCGCCAGCTTCTTCAATCACCTTAACTACCTTCTCCGTTACTCCTCCCATGGGGCATCCGGTGATGAGAATCCGGGGGGCATCTATGGATACAGGCCGTTCTCCTGCTTCATAGCCTGACTTTATCTGATTGATTGCATTCTGGATTTCTTCTGTTTTTTCCTTCCAGTCAAATTTAAACTGGGAACCAAATAAAATCTGAAGCTGGCGCAGGCCCGTAATTGGAGGGGGACACAAGGTACTTAATTCATACAGCTCCTTTAGAAGTCTCCGCTCTTCGTTGCGTTTATGAATGGCATCTCTTAGCATATCATCGGTAATTGTCACGCCAAAGTCTTTTTCTACCCGCTCTTTTAAGCGGACTATTTCTGAACGCCAAAGCGCCTTTGATTCCGGAGTAAACTGATTGCGGGGAAGCTGTAAAATATGTAAATTTTTCTTCTTAGCAAGCAGTTCATACATCTTTACCTTGCCGTCACAGGTTGTTTCTCCAACCACCAGATCTGCAAAATACATATAAGGGCATTTATCTGTAACTGCAAAACCGTAGCTTGATTTAATGAGCGGACACAAATTACCTGGCAGATCCTTTTCCGCATCAGGAATTGTCTCGTCACTGGTGGAACAAAGGCTTACAGAAACCAGCCCGGCTGCCATGAATATCTCAAGAGGTGTGTAAGTACAAAACTGTCCCACCACTCCCTTGCCTGAATCTTTAATTTTCTTTACTGCAAGAAACCCGTTTTTTCTGGCCTCAGCAAAGCTATCAAATATCTGAGGCAGTTCCTTTTTCATCTCGATCATTGTAAGACTCCTTTCAAATATGACCCTCTGATTCCCATATCAGAGAGATGATTTATTTCAGATTATAATCCAGAAAACGTTTCACCCTCTCATCTTCCGGGTTGTCCAGTATCTCCTTTGGTGTCCCATCCGCAATTATGGTTCCCTCTGCCATAAACAAGATTCTGGTGGCTATCCTTCGTGCAAACATAATCTCATGAGTCACAAGTATCATGGTGGCGCCATCTTCCGCTACCTTCTGAATGGTGTTTAACACTTCTCCTACCAGCTCAGGATCCAGCGCTGAGGTAGGTTCATCTAGTAATAACACCTCTGGATTGAGAGCCAGCGCCCTGGCTATGCCTACCCGCTGCTGCTGGCCACCGGAAAGCCTGGAAGGATAAAAATCCTTCCGCTCCAGCATACCAACCTTATCCAGCAGCCTTAAACCGATCTCCTGTGCCTCCTTTTTACTTTTTCCTTTCACGGTTATCAAAGCTTCCATAATATTTTCAATGGCTGTTTTATTTTTAAATAAATTATAATTCTGAAAAACCATGGCAGAATGACTTCTCAGCTCCATAATCTCTTTTTTAGAATGGTTTTTTGCATCAATCCCATGACTGCCAATGCGAATGATTCCACCGGTTGGCTTTGTTAAATAATTCAGGCATCGAAGCAATGTTGATTTTCCGGTTCCTGAAGAACCAAGTATTGCTACAATTTCACCTTTTTGAATGGATATATTAATATCTTTTAAAATATCAGTCTCTCCGTCAAACGACTTCCATAAATGACTTATTTCAATCATTTTCAGTACCTTTCCATGTGCTTATTCGTGTATCATTTTGGTCATATCGGAATACATCCATTTTGTAACAATTTTTGAAGTAGTTCCATCCTCCATCATTTTATCAAGAACCTGGTTTACTTCCTCACAAAGTTCTTTTCCTTTGTCATTTTTTTGAAAATAATAGGCAACGTTATTGGCTAACAGTCTGTTATCCAGAATATGAAACTTCATGTTTTGAGTCTTTTCATATTTATGTACCAGGCTGTCCGTGGTAGCCATGGCATCAATCCGCTTCAGATAAAGATCCTGAAATCCGGTATCACTTGTTTCATAAACCACTACGTTCCAACCATATGTATCTGCCATTTTTTCCACGGACACCTGAGAGGCCTGCCCTTGTGTTACTCCAATGGTGACGTCTTTCAATGCTTCAAAGGTGTTGATATCTGACTTATCTTCGTTGACAATGATACACTGGGCATCACCATAATATGGGTGAGACGTGGTATACTTGTCCATTCTGGCTTTTGTAGTCGCAAAGCAATTTGCTGCCACGTCTACACGTCCGGCATCCAGTTCGCCAAATAAAGAGGAAAATTCTGTCTGCTTAACTTCAATATCCCATCCAGTACGTTTTCCAATCTCACTCCACATCTCTGCATCAATTCCAGTCCAATTTTTTCCATCACTGCTCAAAAGACTGTAGGGCTCTCCTGTGCCTCCGGTAGCAATAATAACTTTACGCTTCCCTGCTGCCTCTGTGGCTTCTGATTTTACGCTTTCTTCAGATGTTTTCTTTCCATCTGCTGCTTTGGAAACAGCCTGACTGCTGCAGCCAGAAAGGGTCACTGCCAAAGCAGTAAAGAGAATCGGTATCATTTTTTTCATTTTAATTTCCTCCCAATTTAAATTCGTCATTAGTACATTTCCATACATTTTCTATCCATAATCTTATGAAGATGAGAAAATCCCAACACTAAAAGCCAGTAAATAATCATGACTGCCAGATAAATTTCAAAGTAACGAAAGGACTGCGCGCCTTCGCTCTTGGCCTGTCCCATAATATCTCTGACGCCAAGCATAAATGCTAGAGACGTTGCTTTTAAAAGATTAATCAAATCATTAAACAGAGCGGGCAGTGAAACACGAAATGCCTGGGGCAGGACAATTCTTCTGATCGTCTGAAGCTCTGACATCCCCATCATGGCGGCAGCTTCCTTTTGCCCTGAATCAACCGAAAGAAGGGCTCCCCGAATGCTTTCCGACATAAAAGCACCTGTATTTAAACTTAAAACCAATGCCACTGCCGTCAACGGCTTCATGTTCAGAACAATTTCACTGACCCGTGCCAGCCCATAGTAGAAAAAATATAACTGAGCCACCAGAGGAGTACCTCTTAAGATGGACAAATAAAAACGGGTAATGGGATAAAAGATCCTGATCCTGTAATATGCAATCACTGCAATTGTAACTCCAATGATGATGGAAAAAACAGCAGCCGTCAGGGTCAGCAAAAGCGTCACCTGTAATTTTGATGCTATAATTGGAAATACGCTAAAGAAATAAGATAAGTCAAACAAATTTTGCACTCCTTAATCTTTCATTTTATATAGCATTATTATAGCATTACGCCATATGCGAAACAAATTCAAAATATATATTAATCTTTCTCCTATCTATACGTAATACCAATAACCCTTTATAGAACTGATCACTTCTTTTCCCTGTATTTTTCGTTCAATCTCTATGACTTCTATTCCATATTCAGGAAGCATAATCTTTGGCATCAATTAGTAAAAGACTTCACATAATAGAATCAAAGAATACAAAAAGCTGCCCGGCGAACAAGTGCCGGACAGCTTTTAAGCTATTATTACTTCTTTACAACAACTCTCTTATTAATGTCTTCTTTCTCTTTCCCATCTGGTTCTGCGCCGATGCCTCCAAATGGCATCTGCCCGATCAGCTTCCAGCCAGCCGGAATATCAAACAATCTGGCAACCGCCTCATTGATAACCGGATTATAATGCTGAAGAGAGGCTCCCACACCTACTTCCCGTAATGCAGTCCAGATATTAGACTGAAGCATACCGTTGGACTGATTTGCCCATACCGGAAAGTTATCTGCATAGAGGGAAAACTGTTCCTGATATGACTTTATAAGATCTTCATCGATAAAATAAAGAATGGTTCCATACCCGTTCTTAAAGGAATCAATCTTACCTCGTTCAATCTGCCCGCCAAATGCATCATAAACGCTGTCCCACAGCTGATCCTGCTTCTCTCCAAGTGCAACCACAACTCTGGCACTCTTCATATTGAACGCATCTGGTGTTGCTTCTGTAACCTTTCTGACAATATCCAGTACTTCCTCTTCTGATACAGGAAGCTCACGGTTGATATTATAATAGGTTCTTCTCTTCTCAAGGCTCTGAATAAATGACATCATGTTTGTTCCTCCTAGTATAATAATG